>JAVJSU010000036.1:0-10401 GCA_040219275.1 Aggregatilineales bacterium
TACAACTGTATCCGATCCAGTTCCCATTCACTTTCCATATTCAACACTCCCTTTTACTTGCTTGCACTCACTTGCAATTTTACCGGGCTACGATGTCAGGAAGCCAGACAAGGGGATGTACGCGAAAAACCATACAGTCGACGCTCAACTCAGCACTTCTTTTACACAGGGTCGTGTAATCTGGTACGCGCACATCTGCTCCCATTAAATCAAGCACAGATTGCGCAAAGCCCACTGTTTGACGATAGGGCAGTCGATAAACGGCTTTCAACACTAACAGACACTCTATCGCTTGATCTGAGTAATTCACCTGACCACCCCGTTGGCGCTTACCTGCTACTTGTGGATGCCAGTTTGCTAAACTATCTTCGCTGATACATAGGGTGATTGATCCACGTTGTACCAGATTCTTATTGTAATCTGACCAATTGCGTATTCGGTATGTGCCTTTCTTTGTGTTTTTGGTGTTTGCTTTTCGTGTTTTCTTTTTCATGCACCCATTATATCGGATGCATTCATTCAACAACGCCCACGCAATTTCATAATCCATATATATGCCTATTTATTTGACTATTCTACACGGAGATAATCATGCTCAAAATTACTGTCGAGAAAAGTCAGCGTGACCCGTCTGACACTCCGTGGTGGTGGATTTCCGGAGATACGTATCCTCATCGGGATACACTCAAGCGGTGGGGCGGACGTTGGAGCAAACGGCAAAAGCGATGGTACTTGATTGGTAACGATTTGCCGGATGCGGTGCAGACTCTGATTGACGATGTGAAGGCGAAATCAGACGACGACCAATCACAATCCGAAATGTCCGACGATGATTTTGAACCGCGTTCGGTTGAAGAAGCAAGCGCGATTCTGGGTGTGCCGATCCGTGAATTAGCCCACAAAAATCAGGTTGTTGCGCAACAAGAAACTGCCGAGATTACAGCCGAATCACCCGACGATGCGCCGAAAATCCGCGTCATCAAGCCGAATTTCGATGTATCGGACGGTGAACCGGATGCCGTGACGACTGCTATCCGTTAAACAAAAGCCGAGAGCTTGCCAATCATCCAGAAAATAAGCGGAACATCTTCCAACAGACGGACATTGGCGCAGATTCCGCAATCTCCCTGCGGCGAACTGACCGGAAGCATCGCCGGCAACGTGTGGTGTTACGGGTTCGCGATCCACGAAGATGTGTGCGTCTACGTGAATTGTGGGGGACCGCGTATGGCTGTGGAGGCGATCCGTGCAAGGTTGAGCAAAGGCGAGATCGTCAATTGTGTGCCGTGGGACGCGCCGGGCATCGAACTGACCGCAGGTGAAGGTAACACGGGCATGTATAGCGCCTTTATGCAAAATATCCCCGAAGCCAAGTTCACTTCCTTGATTCTCTGTCATGAACTGCTCACCCAGCCGAACTACGGTGGCAAGTCGACCACGTTCATCTTCTATGTGTCCGACGAACAGGCGATGGTACAACTGCACGATTCGTGAAATTCTCCAGTTTCGCGCCAGCAGTTTTACATGGTTGCGGAGTAGTATTTCAGAACAGGTGCTAATGTTTCATTTTTGGGTGTCAGAGCTGTGCTGAATGGGGGGGGGGTAAAAAGTTAGTAATGCACACACAAGCTATGAGATAACCCATATAATATAAAACAAAAAGGCATCTGGAAGAGGGCAATGCAAATCACAACCGGTCAACAAATCAAAGGCTATGAACTACATGATCGCATTGCGGCTGGTGGTTTTGGTGCGGTGTACCGTGCATTCCAATCCACCGTTGGACGCGAAGTCGCCGTAAAAATTATCTTGCCCAGTCTCGCCAATAAGCCAGAATTTATACGCCGTTTTGAGGCGGAAGCTCAACTCATTGCGCGTCTGGAACACATGAATATCGTGCCACTTTACGACTATTGGCGCGATCCTGATGGTGCATACCTTGTCATGCGCTATCTGCGTGGTGGCAGTCTACACGATTATATTCGCGAACACGGCAAACTCGACATTGAGGAAGCTGTTAATATGCTGACTCAGGTTGCACAGGGACTTCATATTGCACATCGTAATCAGATCGTGCATCGTGACATCAAACCGAGTAACATCCTGCTGGATGAAGATAGCAATGCCTATCTAGGTGATTTTGGGATCGCCAAAGATCATCAGGCTACACACAGTATCACGGCACCCGATGCTTTCATCGGTTCGCCGGAATACCTCGCACCCGAACAGGCACGTAGCGAACCTGTCACGCCACAGACTGACATCTACAGTTTAGGGGTCGTGCTGTATGAGATGCTGGTCGGTGAGCACCCGTTCCCCGGCGTGGACAAGGTTACGTTCATCTACAAGCACCTAAACGATGTCCTACCGGAAGTTCTAGATCTGGATGAGAACATCCGTGACGATATAAATGACGTTATCCAGAAAGCGACGGCGAAAGATCCCAGACAACGGTTCAAAGATGTTGCAGAGATGACCGCGTCCTTGCGACAAGCGGCAAAACTCGATGTCTTTCCTACGCCAGCCAACCTGGTTGAGTTGTTGACACCGCGCGAGCAGGAGGTCATGCAACTCATCATTGATGGGAAAACGAACCGTGAGATCGCGGAAATCCTCGTACTGGCAGAAGGCACAGTTAAGCAATACATTTCGAGTATCTATCGCAAGCTCAAAGTACGGAGTCGGGTACAGGCGATTGCGCGGGCGCGTGACCTGAACTTCGTTATTAGGAAGCCCGAGGTACCCATATCGACCGGACATTTGCCGGAACCTCAAAACCCTTACAAAGGCTTAGGCGCATTTCAGGCAGCAGATGCTCAAAACTTCTTCGGCAGGGAAAATCTCACACAAAAGCTATTGAAGCGACTGGTAGATGAGGGTGAGCATAATCGCTTTCTTACTGTTGTTGGTCCGTCAGGTAGCGGTAAGTCAAGTGTTGTAAAGGCGGGATTAATACCTGCACTTTGGCGCGGGGATTTCCCGGGTTCAGAAAACTGGTACATTATCGACCTTCTGCCGGGAGCACATCCAATCGATGAACTTGAGGTGGCTCTGTTCCAGATCACAGCGGACAAAACCATCAACTTGCGCGAACAGCTTGAACGGGATGCACGTGGCTTGGTGCGGGTGGCGAACATGGTACTTCCTGATGATGGTAGTGAACTGCTCATCGTCATTGATCAATTCGAAGAAGTATTCACGTTGGTCAATGACGAGCCTGAACGGCGGCACCTTCTCAGGTTGCTCAGAGAGTCTGTAACTGATCCACGCAGTCGGGTCCGGATCATCACCACGCTTCGTGCAGATTATTATGATCGTCCACTTCAATACACAGAAATTGCGGATCTGATTCGCGATCGTGTTGAAACGGTACTGCCACTCAGTGCAGAAGAACTTGAGCAGGCAATCAGCGAACCAGCAAACCAACAGGGTGTGACATTTGAAGATGGTCTCGTCAGTCGTATCGTATCTGATGTTCACTATCAACCCGGTTCGTTGCCCCTTCTCCAATATGCACTTACAGAATTATTTGAACGCCGTAGTGGACGAGAATTGACACTTCAGGCGTACCATGAAATTGGCGGAACCGGCGGTGCGCTTGCCAATCGTGCCGATGAAGTCTACCAAGAATATGCCGAAGAAGGTCAGGAACTTATTCGACAGCTTTTCTTGCGCCTGGTCACTTTGGGCGAAGGGGCTGAGGACACCCGTCGACGAGTGGAGCGTTCTGAATTACTGGAGATCACATCAAACAAGGACTTGATGGACGAGGTCATTGATCATTATGCGGATTCACGGCTACTTTCTCTGGATCATGATCCAGGTAGTCGCCGCCCGACGGTGGAAGTGGCACATGAGGCGATATTGCGTGAGTGGGAACGACTGCGCCAGTGGTTGAATAACTCGCGCGAGGACATCCGTCAGCAGCGTTTGGTCGCCGGAGCAGCCGAGGCATGGGAAAGTGGGAAACGGGACAATAGTTACTTGTTGACCGGTACCCGTCTCGAACAGGCACACAAGTGGTGCGAAAAAACGGAATTAGCCCTAACACCACTTGAAAAGGACTATATTCGCTTCAGCTTAGAAGAGGCTCAGGCGAAAGAGCTAGCCCAAACCAGGCAATTGGAGCGTGAATCTGCGCTCGAACGTCGTTCTCAGACGATCCTGCGGCTGCTTGTTGGTGTGTTTGCCGTCGCTGCCATTGTCGCCATAGGCTTGTCGATCGTTGCCGTGAATTTCGGCGCGGAAGCATCCAGAGAGCGCGACAACGCCGAGGAGAATTTCCTGCGTGCGGAGCGTATCCGTCTCGCGGCACAGGCACAGATCGCCCTTGATAGAGGGGAAGATGTTCGCATCCCAGCACTCCTCGCTCTTCGTAGTCTTGAACTAGGTTATTCGCCCGAAGCAGATGGCGCTCTGTTACAGGCATTAAGCCGAACATTTTCACGACAAACCTATATCGGGCACACAGGACAGGGCATCACAGGTGTCAGCTTCATTAACGATAATAACCGGATATTGACCAGCAGTACAGACGGGACGGTGCGTATGTGGGATACCTTCAGCGGTGAAGAACTGCGGCGCTTTGTTGGTCATGTGGGCAATGTCAGTGAATTCCGCGTCTTTCCTGATGAGGAAACGTTGCTGACTGGTGGCGATGATGGAACGATTCGTTTGTGGAATCTGAATACAGGCGAGGAGGTCGAGATTTTGTTGGACATGGAGGTGCGGATTCGGAATCTTGATCTTTCACCCAACGGCAGCCTGCTGGCTACGAGCGATCAAGCGGGTGGACTCAGTATATGGGAAGTAGACGGTATGGCGTTACGCTTCGAACTCATAGGTCATACCGAACTTGTCAATCAACTGGAGTTTTCGGCGGATGGAACTATCCTTACCTCAGCCAGCAACGATGGAACCGTTAAGCTCTGGGATATGCGGTCAGGTCAAATAATCCAGGATTTAGATGGTCATGCTGCAGGCGTGTGGGCAACCACATTTTCGCCGGATGGAAGGCTCATTGCAACCGCCAGCATAGATCGAACGTTACGACTGTGGGATTCAGAAACAGGTGAAGAAGTTCAGCGTTTTATCGGGCACACCGGTGTTGCCACAAATATTGTCTTCTCACCAAATGGACAGGTTGTCGCATCAAGCGGTCCTGAGGATTTAGAGGTTTTCTTGTGGAATGTTGCCAGTGGTCAACAAATTAGGAAATTGGATGGACACTCAAACGGGGGGACGGTGCTTACATTTTCTTCTGATGGACAATACTTGCTCAGTGGATCGCTGGATAGCGTTCCCCGATTATGGATTATGCAGGACGAAACCGAACCCCGGTTATTTACTCGTGTTCTGGACTCAGTTCATGCTAACACCATTCGTGCAGCAAGTCTATCGGACGGAAACGAACATCTCTCGACGGTCTCTGATAACGGCGTTGTTCGAATATGGAGTGTATCTCAACAGACTGTTGTTGACGAATTTGTGACCATGCGAACAAATCCTGTCTCTGCGGCGGCTGTCTCGAACTCACAACAATTCATCGTCACCGGAACGAATGACGGCGATGTTGACCTTTGGGATGCCACAACCGGAGAGCAGATTCGACAGTACACGGGGCATACGGAAAGGATCACGAGTGTAAAGTTTTCAGAAACGTCACGTATGTTTATTACAGGTAGTGACGATAACGACGTGATTTTGTGGACGATTGATGATGAAACGCCCGTGATCCAATTCACCGGTCACAATGTCCCCATTACGGATGTGGCAATTTCTCAAGATGAACATCTGGTGATCAGCTCTAGCGAGGACGGCACCGTTATCCTGTGGAATGTAGAGAATGGCGCGGAAATTCGTCGATATGCTGTTGATAACGAGGGAATTGTCCTGAGCGTTGCCCTCTCACCGGACGGGCGCTTCCTGCTGACGGGATGCGATGACAATACCGCACAGGTCTGGGACGTAGAAAGTGGGGAGATGATTCAGCAATTTGTCGGACACACTGGCGAAATTGAAGCTGTGCGCTTTTCTGAAAATGGGCAAATCGCCATGACTGGTAGTCGGGACACAACCGTGCGCTTCTGGGATATTGCGACAGGCGAAACGATCCGAGCGTTTATCGGACAAAATCGCGGCATTCAAACCTTATATGAATCTTCAGATGGAAAATTCATCGTGACAGGTGACGAAAACAGTGCCTATCTGTGGCATGCAAATCTACAAGATGTGATCGAACTCGCGTGTGAAAAGATACCAAGTGATTTCACACCAGAGGAGCGTGATTTATACCAGATCACTGATGATTACGAAGCATGCGATCAACGTATCGCTGATAGTTAAATCAATTCTATTTATGAGGAGAGAGTCAAATGAAGTCTTTTGCTAAGTTGCAATTGGTCGTCATCATTTTCCTGATTGTTCTCGGTGGAACAAGTATGGCACAGGATGACGACATGATGGATGAGCCGATTGTCGCTGTACAGAATGTGTTCTGGAGCGATACCGACATGGTTGTTGAAGATGCTGAGGCAGTTCTCGTTAGGATGCATCATGGTTTGAGTATGACAGTTGAAACGACAGGACTCGAACCCGGAGATGCCTATACCGTCTGGTGGGTTATTTTCAACAATCCAGAGGAATGCTCAGATGGCATTTGCAATATTGAGGATGTGTTCCTCATGGAAGATGGCGAATTTGCCTTGACGGAGGATGGGATGCGTCAACCGAATGTCGCGGGAAGAGAAATGACGCAAGTTAGTAGCTTGCGAGCTACAGGGAATATTGGTTATATAGATGGAACATCCGTCTTCAGAGCACATTTGCCGATTGGAGATACCACCGATCATGTAAATTTCGGTCCGGGACTGCTCGATTCCATGAACACAGAAGTACATCTCATCATTCGCACTCATGGCCCAATTATCCCGGAACTCTTGAACGAACAACTTATGACCGCTTGGGGTGGTTGCCCTGATCCGATGGATCGCTCGCCCTGTGACGATGTTCAGATTGCAATCTTCCCACCGGCAATGTCACCCTAGAATTCCAGGTGGGATGTTCAATGTGCCAATTTGCCCGAGATCTCGAATATCCCACACCTTTATTGTCGCCATTCAGGTTGAAAGGTACCGCAACCTGCTGGAGAAATTTTATTCAAATCAGAAGGAATAAGGAGTAAGACCATGCAACACAAACGTTTAGTTTTCGTCCTAATGGTGCTGATGACCCTGCTGGCAACAACAGTCGTCGCACAAGAATCAATGGAAACCACAGCTAAGGTGAGCACCGTTCAAGTCACGACACATTTTTCGCAAGGTGAAGTGGTAGATATTGAAGGTGCGACTGCGACCCTGATCTCTACTGAGGAAGGCATTGCTGTTCGATTCGTGTCCCAGAATCTTGAAGTCAATCATGCCTATACGGTATGGGTGGCGATTATCAACAATCCAGAAGCCTGTACCAATAGTCCGTGTGGACCTGATGTGCTTGGCAACCCGGATGTGGTGCAGTCGGAAATGTTACAAGGCGATAACCTGCTTTACACGGATGAAGCCATCATGGAATTCACCACGTTTATTCCAGTTGGTGATGCACCTGAAGGCGAAGGTTGGTTCGGGAATGGACTGACAAATCCAATGGGAGCAGAGATCCATCTCACAGTTCAAGATCATGGTGAATTGATCCCAGAGATGGCTGGTACGATGCTGAATACTGTGCGAGGTGGTTGTACAGATGAAAGTGTTCCACCACCATATCCAGAAGTTGGGCAAAATGACGGTGATCCTGGTCCAAACACATGCCGAGGCATACAATTGGCGATTTTTCAGCAGTAGGCTAGCAGGCAGATCGTGAAGCAGTAACATAAATAGAAAGAGACTGGAGGCAACTCGTGTTCAGTGTCCGTGGAAAGAAGCTAAACACAGTCGCCTCCTTTAAACTACACCCTGACTATAGCATATTTCATCGCTTGATGAATTGAATAAATTCTATGGAGGGTGCAAAAAGGGAGGAATTATGCACAAACGACTAATTGTATTCGCTGTTGTGGTAGCTGTCTCAGCACTGCTGACGTTACAGGCAGTTGCCCAGGGACGTTCCGCCGATCAATATCCCAGTGATATTGCCATTGACTGGTTCGAGCTACAGCTTGAACTGGCACAATCAACGCCGGGCTTTACGCCGCCAGTTGTCTCTCGCGCGTTTGCCTACAGCGGCGTAACGCTTTATGAAGCGGTAGTGCCGGGAATGCCGGGCTATCAATCTCTCGCTGGTCAGCTCAATGGGTTAAATGATCTTCCTCAACCCATCGCTGGTGTCGAATATGACTGGCGCGTTGTTGCCAATCGCGCACTCTACGAAATCGTCCATTACATGTACTTCAATACGTCAGAGGAAAACTTCGCGAAAATGGAGGCAGTCTATCATGAATGGCACGACATACTTTCTAATGAGGTTGAACCTGCGGTAATGGAAGCATCACTGACGCAGGGACGGGTCATCGCGAATGCCATTTTGATCTGGTCGCTGGCTGATCGTGGTCACGAGGGGCAGTTAACAAACTTCCCGGACAGATACATGGCTCCTACCGGAGAAGGATTGTGGATACCTACCCCGCGTCCCAATGGTGATCCGTTACCTGCACTGCAACCGTATTGGGGCGATAACCGGACATTTGTCGTCGACACAGATGTAGAATGTTTACTGGAACCCCCGCCAGAATACGCCGAAGAAGCGGGGACTGCCTTTTACGCAGAAGCCTACGAAGTGTATGAAACAGTACAATCCCTTACGCGTGAGCAAAATGAAATCGCACTTTTCTGGGCAGATGATCCCGGGACAACAGCCACACCGCCGGGTCACTCCATTTCGATCATGAATCAGGTGCTACGTCAGGAAGATGCAACGCTGGATATAGCAGTCGAGGCATATGCGAAAGTAGGCATATCTCAGGCGGATGCGTTTATCCTCAGCTGGTACTACAAATATCACTACAATCTCATTCGACCAATCACCTACATTCAAAACCTTATCGATGAAGATTGGAATACACCAATCATTACTGATCCGGTTGTCACACCGCCGTTCCCCGAGTACCCATCCGGGCATTCGGTACAGTCTGGTGCAGCGGCACAGGTCTTAACCGATCTATTCGGTGACGACTACGCTTTTACAGATCATACGCACGAAGTACGTGGATTAGCGCCGCGTTCGTTTGAGTCTTTCTACGCCTTTGCTGATGAAGCGGCCATCTCGCGTCTCTATGGTGGTATTCACTACCGGGTTGCAATTGAACGTGGTATAGAGCAGGGAATGTGCATTGGTTCTATCGTAAGTAATCTTCGCTTTCGGTAAAGTGATTAGCCTATTGCGAACACCAGAACGAACCAGTTGCCAATATCCAATTGCAAAATAGCTGGTGAACGTGCTGATAACACGCTCACCAGCTGGAGAAACAAAAAACTGCTCATGCGGAGCGGCAATCGGCTTGACGATCCGGGTTTGCCACCATGCCTGCACTGAAACATCAGTTGTGATGTAGTAGAGTGCCGCCAGATGAGGCAGACTATCCTTATATTTCTCCACTAAATGCTGGATGACAAACTCAAAGTCGACACGGATGTCAATGGCGCGAGAAAACTCAGAATGATCTTTGAAATAGCGACCTTCATAACCCTCGATGATGAATTCATCGGGATCACCACTCTGGATCGCCAGGTCTTCGAGATAAACCTCACGACGGTATGCTCTACGGACAAATGCGGGTGTCCGCGTCCGATCCAACACCATTCGTAGTGCGTCGCCTTTGTTGGCATCCGCCAGCATCGTTGGCTCTTCACACAAATCCCACCACAACCGCATGAAGCCTTCCTGAAGAATGTCGGGAATGTAAGCGGCGGGTTTGCGATAGTAGCGTAATAATCGGTTCATGTTTGGAATCAGCTGTTTATGTATTTCTTCAAAACTGAGTTCTCCCGCCCAACCGGTGGTATACGTTACTTCTCTTTGAAAAGGCTTGATCTGTTGGCGAATTTTCGTGCGAATAGCTTCTGACATGACGATTTCTCCCCGTCATGCTGGAATTCTGTCCAGCCCAGCTGAGCACAACTGTATGGTTTTTCGCGTACATCCCCTTGTCTGGCTTCCTGACATCGTAGCCCGGTAAAATTGCAAGTGATTGCAAGCAAGTAAAAGGGAGTGTTGAATATGGAAAGTGAATGGGAACTGGATCGGATACAGTTGTATCAACTTCGCCGTGATCATCCAGATTGGACATTAAAACGGCTGGCTGAGGAAGTGGGGCGTTGCCTGAGTTGGGTCAAAAAATGGCTCAAACGGTTTCATGAAGCCGGACAAGCCTCGCTGGACATGTTCAAAAGTCGGTCACGCGCACCCCAT
>JAVJSU010000037.1:0-43544 GCA_040219275.1 Aggregatilineales bacterium
TTTGGACATTTCAACCCTTCGGGATGAAAATACTCCAATAGCCAGCTTTCACAGTCTCTTTGATCTAGTAACTCGGTAATTGGAAATCTCATATCATCTACTTTAATTCATTCAACTCACACTTTCTAGAGTTGAGCCAAGATCAATTGTATACAGGCCGTTCCCTTTTTGACATGAGTGCCTTCCTCATGTTCAATCACAGTATGCTTATAGATGCTCCTAACAATGAGATGATACTAAAACTAGATTTAGGCGACATTCATCCTCTGTCCACGTAAGCAAGGTAACCTTAGGAGAACGATTGCTAAAGATAAAGGAATTGAACTTGCGTCAAAAACATAAACTCGGGGCGGCTTATCAACCCCATAAAACGACTTTTTGCGTATGGGCGCCTGCTGTCCAACAGGTTGAAACGCATCTTCTGGATGATGATCGTTATATCCCCATGCAACGCGATGCAAAATGCTACTTTACCTGCACAGTGCCGGATGTTGCGGCAGGTACACGCTATTTTTACCGGCTCGATGGTGGTAAAGAGCGCCCCGACCCGGCGAGTAGAAGTCAACCAGAGGGGGTTCACGGGCCTTCACAGGTTGTTGATACCTCATTTAATTGGTCAGATGCTGGCTGGAATCCTCCAACTTTACGCAACAGCGTGATTTATGAGCTTCATGTGGGTACGTTCACGCCAGAAGGCACATTTGAAGCGATCATCCCACATTTACCCCACTTACTTGAATTGGGCGTGACGACTCTGCAACTGATGCCGGTTGCACAGTTCCCCGGAAGCCGTAACTGGGGCTATGATGGCGTGCAACTTTACGCGCCACACTCTGCATATGGTGGCGCAGATGGATTAAGAAAACTGGTTGATAATTGCCATCAACTGGGATTAGCCGTCATGCTGGATGTGGTTTATAACCACCTCGGACCGGAAGGTAATTATTTGTGGGATTATGGCTCCTATTTCACCAATCGCTATCACTCCTCATGGGGCGATAGCGTCAACCTTGATGGACCACAGAGCGATCCGGTGCGGCACTTTTTTATCGAGAACGCTATTTATTGGCTGGATGAATTTCATATCGATGGTCTGCGGCTTGATGCAATCCATGCGCTCTACGATTTTTCTGCCCGCCCCTTTGTGAGCGAGCTGGCGAAAAGCGCACAGGAATGGGCTGAACGCCACAACCGGCGGGTGCATATTATCGCAGAAAGTCATGACAGCGACCGGCGCTTAACGCTTTCCCGTGAGGCGAACGGTCTCGGCTTAAATGGGCAGTGGTTGGATGATTTACACCATTTGCTCCATGTGGCGCTTACCGGCGAAAAGTCTGGCTATTATGTTGATTATCAGGATTTTCAGCTTTTGCCCAAAATGTTGATGGAGAGCTTCGCCTATACCGGACAATATTCACAGGTCTTTCAACGTATACATGGCACCTCCGCCGCAGACATCCCTGCGGATCGCTTTATCGTCTCGACACAAAATCACGATCAAGTGGGCAATCGCATGTTAGGTGAGCGCTTATCACAATTGACTGATTTCGATGGGTTAAAGCTGGCGGCGGGATTACTGGCATGTTCGCCCTATGTGCCGATGTTATTTATGGGGCAGGAATATGGTGAAACCGCGCCGTTCCTTTATTTTGTATCTCATGGGGATGAGAATCTGGTAGCGGCGGTACGTAAAGGGCGTAAAGAAGAATTCGCCGCGTTTAACTGGGCGGAGTCCCCACCTGATCCACAAGCGGAGGAGACGTTTGAGCGTAGTAAACTCAATCATGATTTACGCACACAGGGGCAACATGCGCTCTTACTCGCGTTCTATCAGGATTTACTGGCGTTACGACGAAATCATCCCGCACTGACAAACCCGAATCGGGATGAGACACATGTTTATGCGGATGATACCGCGCCAATTCTGTGCCTTGAGCGGCGCGATGGCGATACAGCACTACGTATGTTCATGAATTTTGATCTGGAAAATGAACAAACATTGCGTGTCTTGAATATCGGGCGCACACGCTGGAATAAAATTCACGACTCACATGATCTGAAGTGGTCAATAAACGAGAGCAGTCACCCATCCGCACCGACACAATTTGATACGGATGAACCGCTGACGGTGACATTGCGGCCAAAATCATTCGTAATTTATGAACAAGGAGACAACAATGAGCGCTGATTTTGAAGCCGTGAGCGCAATTTTAGACGACTTACTTCGACAACCGCATGTGCCACGTGCGACCTACCGGCTCCAATTTAACGCTGATTTCACCTTTCAGGATGCGGTGGCGCTTGTACCCTATCTTGATGCGCTGGGGATTAGTGATTTGTACGCCTCACCACTTTTTAAGCCCCGTTCCGGTAGTACACATGGATATGACACCGTTGACTACGGGGAATTTAATCCCGCTCTGGGTACGGACGCCGATTTTGAAGCGCTTTCGACCGCGCTGGCTGAGCGCGATATGGGACTTCTGCTGGATATTGTTCCTAATCATATGGGGGCGAGCACAGAAAATGACTGGTGGACAGATGTGCTTAAGCAGGGTCCATCTTCCCCCTATGCCCGTTATTTTGATATTGATTGGCAACCGCAAAATCGCGCCTTAGATAACAAGGTGTTGTTGCCTATTTTGGGGAATCACTACGGGCAAGTGCTGGAAGCGGGCGAGCTAAAGATCGTCTACTGGCATGGCGACTTTTATGTGCATTACTATGAGCATCAATTCCCGATGACACCTGAGACCTATGGGCGAATTCTCGCAGAGGTGCTGGAGTGCCTGCCCGATGAACTCGGTAATGATGACGCATGGGTGCCGATGGAATTAGCGAGCGTGATCCGCTCACTGGATTATCTTCCCAGCTACACGGATGTTGAGCCACAGTCCATTGAGATACGTCAGCGTGAAATGACGATTATTCGCTGGCGTTTGCTGGGACTGTTTGACAAAAGTGAGGTCTTCCGTGCGACGATGCAGACCGCATTGGATGCAATCAACGGTAATTCTGATGCCCCGGCGAGCTTTGACCTGCTGGATGATCTTCTTTCACAGCAACCGTATCGTCTGGCATATTGGCGTGCGGCGACAGATGAGATCAATTACCGGCGCTTTTTCGACATTAATGATATGGTGGCGCTCCGGATTGAAGATTTGCAGGTGTTTAAGGATGTTCACCGCCGCACCTTTGAATTACTGGCGGAGGGTAAGGTCAACGCTTTACGGATTGACCATCCCGATGGTTTGTGGGACCCGGAGGGCTATTTCTTAAATCTACAGCAGGGTTATCTGGATACCGCCTTGAAACAGCGTTTAGGCAATGAGGCGGATTTTTCCGGTCAGATAGCCGCACGATTGAATCTTCTGCGTGATGCAACGGGTCAGCGGGTGGAATGGCCGTTGTTTGTGCTGGTTGAGAAAATCTTATCCGAATCGGAACCCTTGCCATATTCATGGGCGGTGAGCGGGACAACCGGCTATGACTTTATGTATGCGGTCAACAATCTGCTGGTGAATCCGGACTCTGAAGATGCTTTTAATGCGTTGTACACAGATTTTATCGGTGAAGATATTACCCCGCGTGAACTGGCTGATTACACTAAACGGCTGGTTATGCGACAGTCCCTCACCAGCGAATTGAAAAGCCGGAGTACGGAACTCGCCCGCATTGTCGAGCAGAACCGCCGCTATAGGGGCTTCACACAGAATAGTCTGGCGTTTGGTCTGAGCGAAATTGTTGCCGGATTGGATATTTATCGCACTTATATCACAGGACCGGGTGTTGTGAGTGAGCGCGATCAAACCTATATCGACGAAGCCATTGAAGAAGCGAAACAGCGCAATCCACTCGTCCTCAGTGAGATTTTCGACTTCCTTCGCGATACCTTGTTAATGCAGAACTTCAACGAGTTCGCGGAAGAACAGCGGGGTGATCTGCGTGAGTTTGTGATGAAATTCCAGCAGATTACCGGGCCGGTGATGGCGAAAAGTATGGAGGATACGGCCTTTTATATTTATAACCGTCTGGTTTCATTGAATGAAGTCGGTGGTCATTTGACGCGCTTCGGCCTGACTGCCGGGGAGTTCCACAATCATAATATGGAGAAAGCCTATCCTCACGCCATGCTCTCCACTTCCACACACGATACAAAGCGGAGCGAAGATGTGCGGGCGCGCATCAATGTGCTATCGGAAATGCCGGATGAATGGCGCACGATGGTTGAACGCTGGGCGGCGATCAATGCGGATGCCAGGACCACACTGGGCGAAACACTTGCGCCTTCCCGTAACGATGAATATCTGATCTATCAGACCTTGCTCGGCACATATCTAGCCAGTGTGGATGACGATGAGACCTTCCTGCAACGAATCGTCGACTATATGCACAAAGCCATTAATGAAGCCAAAGTCCATAGCAATTGGATTAATCCCAACAAAGAATACGCTCAGGCAATTACAGACTTTATCACTCAAATCTGGGAAAGCGCCGCCTTTCGGGAGTCCTTTGATGTTTTTCATGGGCGGGTCGCCTACTTCGGGCGCTTGAATTCACTGATACAGACCATGCTCAAGCTCACCTGTCCCGGTGTGCCGGATATTTATCAGGGGACAGAACTCTGGGATTATAGTCTGGTGGATCCGGATAACCGACGTCCGGTAGATTTTGAGAGCCGTCACGCTTTGCTTGAGGGGTTACGTGAACCGGATGATCGCAAGGCACTGGCGCAATCGTTGCTGGAGAATGCTGAATCCGGCGCGATTAAGTTGTACCTGATCTACACAGTGTTCCAGTACCGTCGTCAGCATGAAGCACTGTTTCGAGATGGGGACTATGTGCCTGTGAAAGTCGGGGGTGAACGCGCAGAGCACATTTGTGCGTTTATACGAACCTATGAAACGGAAGCCGTCGTGATCGTCGTCCCGCGCTTGCTTGCGACTTTGATGGAGGGTGAAACGGGCATTCCCGATGCAGGTATTTGGGGAGACACACGATTAATTCTACCGGAATCTGTTGCGGGAAAGCGTATGGAAAATATCCTGACGGGTGAACAGATGGATGCTCAACAACATCTTAATCCGGGGCAAATTCTAAGTGTCTTACCGATTGCGCTCTTTAAAATAGGCTAAGTTGAATTGAGGCGGAAGCAAACCTTAAATTAACGGTGAGGGATATTGACTTCGCCATGCCATGCGTCCGAGTTCTATATTCAGGATTAGCCTTTCGACTAAAGAGATTAGGTCAAGTGTATGTTGGATGAGTCGTTTAACTCCCTTATTATTGGGGCATCTATCGTAAATTGGTAAGGTGCATTAATTGATGTTGGAGTCAAAACAAACGGTTAAACAGTCGGAATCATCCCAAAATATACATGCGATGAGTGCTGGCGTTTTCGCCACAATCTTTATGACCATAGCAATGTATGCCGGGCGGATTTTTCAGTTCCCTCACATTGATATTTTCCATATTCTGGGGAATTTGTTCACAACAAAATACTGGATGTCTACAGCTATGGGAGTGATTTTACACTTCTTATCAGGGGCGGTTTTTTCGTTATCCTATGTCAGGTTATGGCAGTCATCGGTTGGGAAAGCCTCCTACTTTTGGGGATTCGTGTTCGGTGCAATACATGGGGTGCTTGCCAATCTGTTGCTGCGGTTCCTACTGCCGCGCCACCCTCGTCCCGCACAGACATGGGATTCTTCAAACAGCCTTGTATATATTTTTACGCATCTGGTATTTGGGGTCTTCGTCGTAATTTTTTATCAGAATGATGCTACTAAATTTATGGAGCCGGATGATGCAAAACCAGAATAAGCCGAGGCGGATTCTCATTTCTGGCATTTTACTTGGCTTAGGTATCGGAGGATTTTTTGACGGTATCGTACTCCATCAAATTCTACAGTGGCATCACATGCTCACAAGTGCCGGGTACCCTGCTAACACAGTAGAAAATCTGGAACTCAACACCTTAGCGGATGGTTTTTTCCATGCAATGACCTATTTCTTTACCTGTTTGGGAATTTATGGATTGTGGCGATCACGACAAATCAGCGTGGGGGATCATGCTTCGCGTCTCTTGTTCGGGGCGATCCTCGTCGGTTGGGGTTTATTCAATCTTGTTGAAGGGTTTATAAATCATCACATTCTTACAATTCATCATGTTCGTTCAGGTCCCAATGAAGTGCTATGGGATATTGGCTTTCTGGCATGGGGCGCTCTGATGCTCATTGGTGGGCTCTTTCTGATAAAATACGTTCCCTCTGCAACCTTACCGGATTAACATTGTGTAAAACTATCTAACCAATTGTTGCACTGAAACGCAATTATGCTCTACTTAAAGTTCAATGGTTATCAAGAAAGTCAATATGAGCCAACAATATGAAATTTTTCCCGGAGACCCTTTACCATTTGGTGCAAGTCTTCGGGATGATCGTATCAATTTTTCAATCTATTCTCGTCATGCGACAGACTGCACATTAGTACTATTTTATGAAGGGGAGATAACTCCCTTCGCAGAAATCTCGATCCCTGATACATATCGTATTGGTGATGTTTTTGCTGTTAGCATTAAAGGACTTGATCCAAAGCGGGTTGAGTATGGCTATCGTTTGGATGGTCCAAATGCGCCTGAAGATGGCAAGATTTTTGATCCATCGGTGATTCTGCTTGATCCCTATTCAAAAGTCATTGGAGGGCAACTTATATGGGGAACGCAATTTGCTGTAGATAACCCTTTCCATCATCGTGCACGGATCATCGAAGAGACTTTTGATTGGGGAGAGGATCGCCCGCTTCGCACGCCTATTGAGGATCTTATTATTTATGAAATGCATGTTCGAGGCTTTACCAAACATGCCTCATCAGGAGCCACCAACCCCGGTAGCTATCAAGCCATTCAAGAGAAAATCCCCTACTTAAAGGAATTGGGCATAAATTGTGTAGAACTCATGCCAATCTTCGAATTTAATGAGTTTGAGAATTACCGATATTGCCCGGATACAGAGGAACTCCTCCTGAATTATTGGGGGTATGCGCCCATTGCATTCTTCGCCCCAAAAGCCGGTTATGCCGCCAGTAACAGACCGGGTGGCGAGATTAATGAACTGAAAGCGCTGATAAAAGCATTACATGCCAACGGGATAGAGGTGATTCTCGACGTGGTATTTAACCACACCGCAGAAGGGAATGAAAAAGGACCGACAATTTCATTTAAAGGGATTGATAACTCAATTTATTATATCCTCACCCCAGACGGATATTATTACAATTTCAGCGGCACAGGAAATACATTTAACTGCAATCATCCGCGCGTGCGCCATCTTATTCTAGATTGTCTGCGCTATTGGGTCAGCGAGTATCATATCGATGGTTTTCGGTTTGATCTGGCATCTGTGATGACGCGAGATGTGAACGGGATGCCATTACATGACCCACCCTTACTCCGTGAAATTGTGGATGATCCGGTTTTAACAGGAACAAAACTAATCGCCGAACCGTGGGATGCGGATGGCTTATATCATCTGGGAAGTTTCCCCGCATATGGGCGGTGGGCGGAGTGGAACGGGGAATATCGGGATACCGTGCGGAAATTTTTGAAAGGCGACCCCGGTCAGGTTCGCGCCATATCTCAAGCCTTAATTGCTTCGCCCCATTTGTATCCCCGACGGGGACCTATTGCCACAATCAATTTTGTGACGGCACACGATGGGTTTACGCTCATGGATTTAGTGAGCTATAACGAAAAACATAACGAGGCAAATTGCGAACCGGGTGACAGCGGAACAAACGATAACCACAGCTGGAATTGTGGTGTTGAAGGCGCAACGGAGGATCCTAAGGTCAATGAGTTACGCCATCGTCAGGTTAAAAATGCGCTGGCTATCCTGCTGATGAGTCAGGGTGTACCTATGGTGCTGATGGGCGATGAAATGGGGCGCACCCAGCAAGGCAATAACAACGCTTATTGTCAGGACACGCCTATTAGCTGGTTAGATTGGTCATTCATCCAGAAAAACTGGAATATTTTTGAATTTTTCAAGGCATGTATTGCTTTCCGGCAACGACATCCAGTTTTACGCAACGGCTATTTCTTACGCGGACACGATTATGCAAAAAAAGGTTATCCAGATATAACATGGCATGGATATAAGGTTGGCAAACCGAATTTTTCCAGCGATAGCCATTCGCTCGCGTTTATGCTGTATGGGGATTATGCTAAAGGTGGATTGGCACAGGACAACCACATTTATATGGCAATGAATATGCACTGGAAGCGGCACCGGTTTGAACTCCCCACCTTACCAGAGAAACAAGCATGGCATCTCTTTGTAAACACAGGAAAGCCGAACGAGTTTTTTCATCTTCCAGACACAGAACCACGTCTTGAAAAGCAAACGTCAATATCTCTTTCTCCACGCTCAATCGTCATTCTGGTGGGGCATAAATGAGTTCGGAGATGGGATAATTCGCATCGTTTCTTGGTGCCTTTACCTTATACTAGGACACCGGAATCAGTGTTGCACTCGCTATACTATCCGTGAGGTTTTACAGAGCAAACCTCACCTCAACATCACTATGGTAGAAACAGTCAAGAAAATAGTCTCCTTCAAGAGTTTGTCATGTAACCAGATGGCTTTAACCTCTAACGATACAGTTTCACGTAAAAGCACTTATTTATTTAACCTCAGATGGTAAATAGAACTTCGTTAGCGCATCTCTTTATTCACATACTAATTCGGTGATTTGTCCTATTACATCTGCTACTTCGTGGTAGGTCAGAATCCACCCATGTGGGGATGTCTGCGTATAAGTTCCATCTTATACTCAATCAATAAGACCTTTGATACGACTCAATAATGGCGTGCTACTGGAAATATTGAAATAGAAAGGGCATATAATGCAATATGGCATAATTACTGTACCCGCAACATGGAATATCAATAGACCCATTGGGTTTAGTCAAAACGAGTATCAGCAATGGCACGAGGAGATCAAAACAGGTTGTCGCGTACTTGTGTTTCAATCCGCCCCAGTCTATGCGATTGTTGCGGAAGGTATTGTGCAGGATAACATATTTCAAAAACTTGAGAATTGGCCTTTACAAAGCACTCATCCTGTTATGACATTTGAAGGCAACGAAGCAGAGTATGTTATGACCCTAAGGATTTTGCGTAATTATTCCACTTCAACACATATTCCGGCAGATCGCGTGGGGAAAGTCGCTGACCTGGATACTATTTCAACCCGCACATGGACACCACTGGATGTAGATATTTATCGAGCATTACGCGATGCTTCACAATGAGAAAAACGGTAAAGAACCGGGGGTACACCACCAGACTCTCACATCATAGATATGAAGTTCTATGCGGGAATAGGACAAGTAGAATATTAACTTCATTCGGGTGACCCATCTCACTCAGTCGTATCTCCCCTAATATAGTTACATATTGAATAAGTTAAAGTGGGTTCACTGTACCAGAAACACGCCTGCTCTCCTGCTTTGAAGAAAGCGAAACGCACGATATGCAACAAGCGAATTCAGAACAACCACAACGTTCTACCACAGAAACGCTCGTCAATGTGTCACAGAATGAGCGTCGATTATCAACCCTTGGTGGCGCACTTTTACTGTTAGCTAGCCTTCAAAACAAGCGAAAATTCCGCTTCGGTATTGCGACCGCTGGAGCGACCCTACTTTATCGCGGTCTGACTGGAATTTCCCCCATCTATAAACTTATGAACAAAAATACAGCTATTCATAGCCGCGAGGCGTCAATTAGCGTGCCTCATCAGCAGGGTGTCCATGTGAGCCAGAGCATCACAATTTCCTGCACGGTAGAAGAGGTTTATACCTTCTGGCGTGATTTCAATAACCTGCCGCGCTTTATACCCCAGTTGAAAACAGTCGAGGTGCAGGACAACACCCACTCCCATTGGAAGCTCGCCGGCCTCGTAGGTATGACCATCGAATGGGATGCGGAAATTATCAACGATGAGCCGAATTCCGTGATTGGTTGGCGCTCCCTGCAAAATCCCTATGTCGATCACGCCGGTTCGGTGCGTTTTAAAACCGCGCCGGGCGATCAAGGGACGGAAGTTCGGGTAGAAATGGAATACCGCCCGATTGCCGGTGTGGTGGGTACGGCGCTGGCGTGGCTGGCGGGGAATGCCCCTGAGGAGCAAACGTATGAAGCCTTACAGCACTTAAAACAGATTCTGGAAGTCGGTGAAGTGACCACAATCGAAGGACAAAGCTCAGGACGAGCGGAAGTAAAGGCCTAATTTTATGAGAGCAGTTTGTTGGAATGGTGTTGAAGATGTTCGGGTAGAAACCGTGCCCGATCCCAAAATATTAAACGCGGGAGACTTGATTTTAAAAATTACCTCCACGGCCATTTGTGGCTCGGATTTGCACCTCTATGACGGGTACATCCCGACGATGAAACCCGGCGATATTCTCGGCCACGAATTTATGGGCGAAGTGGTTGAAATCGGGAGTGAGGTTAAAAATTTGAGCGTGGGTGATCGTGTGGTTGTTCCATTTAACATCGCCTGCGGCAAGTGTCACTACTGCACGCATGATTTGTGGTCATTGTGTGATAACTCCAATCCGAACGCACAACTGGCGGAGAAAATGTACGGTTATTCTCCCGCAGGCTTGTTCGGTTACTCGCATCTGCTCGGCGGTTATGCGGGTGGGCAGGCGGAGTATGTGCGTGTGCCTTACGCGGATGTCGGCCCGCTTAAAGTGCCGTCTTATCTGGAAGACGATCAGGTGCTTTTCCTGACGGATATTTTCCCGACAGGTTACATGGCGGCGGAAAATGCCAATATTCAACCTGGGCATATCGTGGCGGTGTGGGGATGTGGGCCAGTAGGGCAGTTTGCTATACAGAGCGCACGCCTGCTCGGTGCGGAACGAGTGATCGCGATTGATCGCTTTCCGGAACGTTTGAAACTCGCACAGATGCATGGTGCAGAGACGATTAATTACGCGCAGATTAATGATGTGGTGGGCGCATTAAAGGAAATGACCGGCGGGCGGGGGCCGGATGCCTGCATTGATGCCGTCGGCATGGAGTCGCATTCCGCCGGACTCACCGGACTTTTTGATCGCGTAAAACAGAACCTGCGCTTAGAAACGGATCGTCCCCACGCCCTGCGTGAAGCGATACAGGCCTGCCGCAAAGGAGGCACGGTCTCCATTCCCGGCGTGTATGCGTGGTTGCTCGACAAAGTTCCAATGGGCACGGCGTTCGCTAAAGGTCTAACCTTTCGTATGGGACAAACGCATGTACACAATTACTTAAAACCCCTGCTCCAGCACATCGAAAACGGGGATATTGATCCGACGTTTGTCATTTCTCATCGCCTCTCACTCAATGAAGCGCCCGGTGCCTACAAAATGTTTCGTGATAAGCAAGACGACTGTATAAAGGTGGTATTGAAACCATGAAAAATCTCAAAATTGGCTATGCAATCTCTAGCGAGGAGCATCACCCCTCTAATATTGTGGAGCACGCCCGGCGCGCGGAGGAAGTCGGGTTTACTTATGCATTAATTTCGGATCATTTTCATCCGTGGGTGGATGCGCAGGGACATAGCCCATTTGTGTGGTCGGTGCTCGGTGCGATTGCCCATAACACCGAACGGTTACACATCGGTACCGGGGTGACCTGCCCTATGATCCGTACACATCCGGCAATTATTGCCCATGCCGCGGCGACAGTCGCCGCAATGATGCCCGGACGCTTCTTTTTAGGGTTAGGCACGGGCGAAAACCTGAACGAGCATATTCTAGGAGATCGCTGGCCCGCCTACCAGATACGTGCGGAGATGTTTGAAGAGTCAATCCATGTGATCCGTTTATTATGGGAAGGCGGTTTGCAATCCCACTATGGCAAACACTACACGCTAGAAAATGCGCGTCTCTACACCCTGCCGGAAAATCCCCCACCGATCATGATTGCGGCGGCAGGACCGGAATCCGCAGAGTTAGCGGGCAAAATCGGGGATGGTCTTATCAATACCGCGCCGGATGCCGAAGTAGTAAAGACTTTTGAACAACATTCGGATCAAGAACGCCCCAAATACGGCAAATTGACGGTCTGTTGGGCGGAAAGCGTGGACAAAGCCCGCGCTACCGCTTACAAATATTTCCCCAATGCAGGACTGAAGGGAGATCTGGCACAAGAATTACCACTACCGTCCCATTTTGAGGCCGCCGCGAAGAACATCAGCGAAGAGGATGTCGCGGAATCGGTGATCTGCGGCAACGATCCGCAACCCTTTCTCGAAGGCATCCAGAAGTATGCGGATGCAGGTTACGACCACATTTATATCCATCAGGTCGGGCCAGATCAGGAAGGGTTCTTCAATTTCTTCCAGAAACACTTACTACCAGCTATCCCTATAAAGGAGCAAGCATGAAGACGAGACGAAAAATTATCCTCGGCTTATCAGCACTTTCCTCGCTAAGCTGGATCATGACCCAACTTCGCCCGAAGCGCGATCTCACAGGACAAGTTGCGCTGGTGACGGGTGGTTCACGCGGGCTTGGCCTGCTCATAGCGCGTGATCTTGGCCTTAAAGGATGTCGTGTGGCGATTTGTGCGCGTGATGAAGCGGAACTTGAGGACGCTCAGAATTTTCTGGCGCAAGCGGATGTACATGATGTTCTGACGCTAACCTGCGATGTGAGCGATCAAGATCAGGTGGGACAACTCATCGCCTCAGTTGAAGAACAATTCGGGCCGATTGATCTGCTCATCAACAACGCGGGCGTTATCCAGACTGGGCCGATCCGGAGCCAGCGAATTGAAGATTTTGAGCAATCGATGGATATCATGTTCTGGGGTGGCGTATATCCCACGCTGAATCTACTACCCAGGATGTTGCAACGTCAATCCGGGCATATTGTGAATATAACCTCTGTAGGAGGCAAGGTCGCCGTGCCGCACCTTTCACCTTATGGGGCGGCGAAGTTTGCTGCTGTGGGCTTCTCAGAAGGCTTAGCCGCGGAACTCTGGCGCTCAGGGGTACAGGTAACAACGGTTGTGCCAGGTTTGATGCGTACCGGTTCCTATTTGAATGCTTTCTTTAAGGGCAATCATCAACCGGAGTTCAAATGGTTCGCCCTGATTGATAACTTGCCGATTATGTCGATGGATGCCGAGGTCGCGGCACACAATATCGTCTCAGCCATCCGGCGCGGTGATACCGAACTCGTGCTTACCTTACCTGCAAAAATACTCGTTAAGTTTCATGGGGTATTCCCTGTGCTGACGACAAAATTGCTTGGTTTGATAAATCGGGTTGTCCTACCGGAGGGGACAAATACTCAGAAAAAGCGCGGGATGGATATTCAAGAAAATATTCAGGCGCCTTTCTTCAATTTCGCTACCACATGGGGACGTTCCGCCGCACGTCGCCTGAATCAGTATGAAGACTCCCTCACGGAGCAGGAGCAAGAATAGCTTAGAACACGCATAATCCGCACGGGGAGCAACATACCGTAGAAATTCAGCATAGCGCGTGTCCTCTTTCTCCTTTATGAATGATTAGAGATTGACATATTCCGTGAGAATTTTTTTCGTGCAGGGGAGAATCCCGTGTATCAATTGCTCCAGACGGGGCAGGCAACCGGCATAATTGTTGAAATTGCACCCGACAGCGGCATATGCACCCATCATAATCACCCATTTTGGTTCGGCCATCTGGTCATAAAGTTCATGCACTACCGGCGCCATCTTGCGTGAAACACGCCCCGCGAGATTCATCAGATCCGCCTGGCGTGGACTGGCACGGTTGAGTTCCATGCCAAAACGAGACATATCATAGTTGCCTGCCTGGGTAGCCTCCATACAAGTCCGTAACTATGAGGATCGCGCCCACCACGATGGACAGAACCAGTCCTAACCCAGTACGGTCTCTGAATCTCGCGTGAGCAGATTAATCAGCGTCAGGATTACCATACCCGCATTGCCCAGAAAGTGAATCCATGCCACTTGATGTTCTAGGATAGCGGATTTTGTCAAAAAGTCGGTTAGACGGACGATTGTCGCCAGTACGCCCGTTACTAAGCCAGCGAGGATGAAGCACCATGAGGCTTCCGCCTAGAAATCCCTCCCCCTGATTGTGAAGACGATATCGGTGATGATAGCGCACTCAAAAAAGCAATCGGAAACGGGACGAGAATAGGGTGGATGAGATGTCCTGCGACAGATACGGTGCTTTTAATTGGTCCGTGTTTATGATCTTGTATGCTCAATTATCCATACTATGAATCGCGTTTACGATAAATTAGCGCCGCGAGAATTGAGGCTGGCACAATAGAAAGCACAACCGCCTGCAACCATTTGGGCGCAAGTTCAAACATGGGGGTATAGAGGCTGGATTTGGTCATATTTTCAAAATCGCCATATACACGTCCGGAGCCTTCTACCGATTGAAACAGGTTATCGGTCTTGTTGTCCGGCTCATCGGTGGTTTGCAGTCTCACCATCGCCCGATTAACGGTCATGATTTTATCGACCAATTGGGGATTGATGCGCTGTGCCGCCCAGAAGACTAAGCCCGCACCACCCACAAAGATATCACGCTGGGGCGACTTAATCGCGCTTACAATGGCTCGTGCGGCTAAATCTGGCGAGTAAACCGGCGGAACCGGCATAGGCTTGACCCTCACTTTTGAACGCGCATGATTAAATAGTGGGGTGTTGATTCCGGAAGGCAAAATGAGTGTGACATCCACACCGCTTTTCGCGATATCTTGCTCCATACGTAAGGCTTCCGTGTAGGCTTTTACAGCATGTTTCGAGGCTGAATAGACGGATTGTAGGGGCAGAGCGCGGTGGGATTCGACCGATCCCACATTGACAATCACGCCATACCTCTGTTGCCTCATATAAGGGAGGACTGCACTCACCCCGTGAACGATGCCGAGAAAATTGGTTTCCATCACGCGCTTGGCTTCTTCGACCGTCGTTTCCTCGGCGGTCGCATAAATTGAGACGCCGGCATTGTTCACCCATGCATCAATCCGCCCATAGGTGCCAATGGTCGTATCAGCCGCACGTTGAATTTTTACCCAATCTGTTACATCGGCGGGGATCACCAGTGCTTTGCCGCCTTGAAGTTCAATCTCATGGGCGACTTCGCGGAGCGCTTCTTTGTTGCGTGCGATTAAAGCGATGGTTGCGCCTTCTTCAGCACACATCAGCGCGGTTCTCCGTCCGATTCCAGAAGAAGCGCCGGTGATTACTATGACTCGTCCATCTAAAGAGTCGTGCATTATGTCCTCCATGCGTTCTGTGTTCCTACGCTTTTTTCGAGGGTTTATCGTAAGTGCGCGGATCGGGTTCTTTAAGATTTGCATCACCGCCACCGGGCTGGGGCTTTACGGAAAACTCACCTTTGCCATCCATAGATTTACCACTGGTCCAGCGACCTTCCGGCGTTTTCATCCCATTGACGCCGGTTTCCATAAAGGCATAGCTGTATTCCTGATTTTCTTGTTCCTGGGGGAAGGTGGCCGGAACGGGGAGGTGTTCGCCAAGTTCTTCGATCACGGCCAGCCATTGATTCTGGTGCATGGTGTCGCGGGCGATCATGTAGGAAAGCATGTGCTTCATGCCTGGATCATCCGTCATCTCATACAGGCGGGTTGCCAGTGTGCGCCCTGTGGCTTCCGCCATCACATTAGCGTACATATCTCCGGCGAGGTTGCCACTCGCGACCACATAACCACCCGTCCACGGCACACCATTACTGTCTACCGGCATCGCATGTAACCCTGCCGAGAGAAACTGGCGCGGTTGCATCCCGGCGAGAATGGCTTCATGGATACTGTTGTGAGCATCTCCGTTACCCATCACTTTTTCGACAATTGGATTTGACTTGGCGGCATCTTCCTGTAACGTAATGGGCGCACCTTCGAGATTTTTAGCAACCGCAGTAGCAAGCATTTCAATATGCCCCATTTCTTCTGCGGCGGTTTGCAGTAGCATATCGCGATATTTACCCATCTTCGCCGGGATGGCCCATGCCTGAAACAGATACTGCATACAAACGCGCATTTCACCTTCTGCGCCGCCGATCCCCTGTTGGAGCATCTTGGCGAATAGTGGATTTGGTTTTTCTACACGAACCTCAAACTGAAGTTTGCCGTCGGTATAAAACATGACTGCTAACCTTTCTTAAAGTATTTGTTCAGATATGGTGAGTATATAAGTGCGGTATTTCATCAACATGAGGCAAGCAGAGGGACTTAGGATGAACTTTTTGCCGTGATGCACTAACCCTTCAACCTATCGCGCTTCGTCCAGATGTCCTATGAGATAACCTTTGCCGTTGGACATGCTTATCGAGCAATTCCCGGATTTTCCTTAACATAAAGTACGATCATAATTCCCTCCTATTGACCCATAGTTGTGCTATACATTCCCTGCTAAGGTTGTTGGTGACTTAAACGCGATTCTACTTGTGGCTTCAGCAACAGCTTTGTTCGTCTGCTGAAAATTTTCAGTGCTAGCATGATCACACTAACCCTTCTATGGGATACCTCACTTGCTGTAAGTACCTAACTTGATAATTTGGAAGGGCATGAAATATGGATCAGAAGCAAATAAGCTCGTATTCCGAATTTCCACCCTGGATGCGTTCCTGGTGGGCAGTAGTGAGCGTCATGGCAATCAGTTTAATCGTTGCTGTGATTATGCTCGCGACTGTGGTTTTGTTGATACGTCCTTTTGCGCTTCTCTTTCTAGCAATCAGTATTGCCGCCGCGCTCTCACCAATTATTGATCGTTTGTCACGCATTATGTCCCATTCCATAGCGATCTTGATCACTTATTTATTCATTCTTCTTGCTTTAGTTCTTTTTACGGTGGTGCTAGCACCACGTTTAGCAACACAACTGCAAACATTTATAGACCAACTTCCTGCTCTTGTGGAGCAATCTGAACAGTTTTTGAATCGGAACCAGACGCTTAGTTCACTATTGGATCGTATTGCCGCGAGTGCCGGGCAGATCGGGCAACAGGTAGTAGAGGTGCCTGTATCGGTTCTGACAGGCTTGTTTGATTCTGCTCTTGTGCTGGTTGTCTCGCTCTACCTCTTACTTTCAGCATCCAACATAAAGTCGTTTCTCCTCTCATTATTTGGCGGTGATTTACGCCAACAGATTAGCGGCATCGGTACTGAAATACTGGATGTGTTGGGTGGTTACATTCGGGGTTTAGTCATTAATATGCTACTTATTGCGACGCTTACCTCTGTTGGATTGACACTCATTGGCATACCGTATGCGTTTGTACTGGGTGTTTTTGCAGGATTAATGGAGGCATTACCTGTTGTTGGATCCCTAATTGCGGGTACGATTGTGTTGCTGGTTGCGTTAGTACAGTCACCCACAACCTTCCTGATTACATTAGCATTTGTCCTTCTCGTTCAACAAATTGAAGGAAATGTTATTGCGCCCAACGTCATGCAACGCCAGGCAAGCGTACCCCGTTTCCTCGTACCTTTAGCTGTGCTAGCAGGCGGCATCCTATATGGTGTCCTGGGTGCGCTCATTTCTGTGCCGCTTATTGCCGTCTTAAAAGTAATTATCTTGCGAGTTTTTGCACCCTTCATTCGGAACCTTACACACGCATCTCCTCCTAAGGGTTCTCATCAAGAGCAGACTACACCCGTTAGAAAACCGGACTAAATCTTTGTAATATATTTGAGTTGCTAATCTATAACTCAATTATGTTGACATTTGGACAGCAAAGTCAAATTTCCCGCATCTTCATAAATCGGACGCGAAAAATCGGATCCTTGATGATCATAATTCCCGCGTACTCTGTCGTCCATAACTTGATGCGGAGATATATGAGTTCCCTTATTTTGATTTATTAACAGCAAGCCAACATTTGTAATGCCATTTCACATAAGTCAACTATCCTGGTTAAAGATGTACTGAAGCACGAAACTCCCCTAATTGGGGTGGAATTTATGCTTTCCGGCAACACCATATAGGTCAGTTGTAGGATGGTCTTTAATTTGGGCTTGGCTATCCTCAAATAATGAAAACTCTAAATCTAGGAAGATTGTACGGATAGGGATAGCAACTTCGCCAAATACCTTCATTACAATCTAATGTTTGAGGAGTATATAATGCGTGATAAACCAATTAGGGGTTTATTGACTTCTGTCTTGATTCTCATAATCTTTAGTTCTGTTACAGTTTCTCAAGAGGCAACGCCATCCCCGGAATTTTTCGATGAAATACCTTCAGAAATTGCCAATTACAGCGATGATTAGCCGCTTGCCAACCGCGACTATCGCAATACACGAGCAGTTACGACATCGAATATCAACAGCCAAACAGTCAACAATCTTGAGGTTGCATGGACATTTCCTCTTCCTGGACGTGCGGCGTTCGATGCGGCGGCTTCTGCGCCAATTATCGTTGCCGATGTTGTTTATTTTCACGATCTAGCGAGTAATGTATTTGCCTTAAGTCTTGATACCGGCGAAGTGCTCTAAGAGCAACGGTATGATAATGCCATCATTAGGATTGGTCTTTTTTTACATTTAAAATTGCATGGTGTCGTGCTCATAAATTAGGTCATGTGACGTGGAGAAGATTACCCTTTGGAATAACGCAGGAATCATCCAAAAGATCCATTCGAAAAAGTGTTGTTGGTGTTAGTCTAGTAACAAAATATTTTTGGGGGGAATTTACCATGAATGTAGAGAACACAGATTTTGCAGAAGGTGATCCTCGCTACCATGCGACACGCATTGAAAACCAGTTAGGTGACCTAATTACACAGTTACGTGACGATATGGATAAGTTTAATGATCCCAAAGCACAGGCACTTTTCGAAACCGCCGCTGAAGTTCTTAGCGGTCTCCAATCCACTTTTAGGCATTATGAGCAGAAAAGTGAAGATGTGTGGATTAGCTAACTGTTGAATCGAAGTGATAATGATGCTAAATCACTTACTCGCACAGCATCGTTTTACCACCATTCATACCCCGAAAGTAAGCAACGGGTGAGGGTCTAGCAACTCGTCCCCTTTCAAATTATCTCTGGCGACAGCAGGTGGATAATTGGCAGTATCTGAAATGCCGACTGCAACAGCCGTAACAAAGGACACGCGCATGCAAACCGATATTCAGATTCGCGATATACATAAGTTGAGAACGATTTCTCATCGCTTGAGTAAACAAATTATCAATATCACAACAAAAGCTGGCTCAGGACACCCCTCCAGCTCGCTATCCATGATTGATATTTTGACATGCCTCTATTTTAGTGGAGTCATGAACTACGATCCTGACAATCCGGGTTGGAAAATGCGCGATCGTTTTATTTTGAGTAAGGGACATGGTGCACCCGGACTGTATGTCACATTAGCGGAAGCCGGTTTCTTTGACCCGACCCTATTAACATCACTTCGTCAAATTGGGAGTCCAGTGGAAGGGCATCCAAATATGAAGGCTCTACCGGGCGTGGAAGCATCCACCGGCTCTTTAGGACAGGGCTTGTCGATTGGAGTGGGACATGCACTTGCCGCTCGTCTTGATAACCAACAGTACCGGGTTTATGTACTGATCGGGGATGGCGAAGCTGAAGAAGGGCAAATCTGGGAAGCTACCATGGCCGCCGCAAAATATCGTTTGGAGAATTTGACTTTGATTATCGACAATAATAAATTCCAGCAAACAGCACCTGTTGAAACGGTGATGCCCAATTTACTTCCCTTTGTTGATAAATGGCGTGCATTCGGGTGGTATGCACATGAAATCGACGGACATGATCTTCATGCTATCATCAGTAGTTTTGAAATGATGAAAAGTGTCATGGATCAGCCACAAGTGATTATTGCCCATACAAAAAAAGGGAAGGGATTATCTCCTTTTGAAGAAAATGACACGAATCGTTTACATGGTAAAGCACTCACTGAGGAGCAGGCGAAAGTAGCTTGTGCCGAACTTGACCGTAAATATCAAGAATTAAAGGAAGAATAGCACTATGGATATTGGGAAAAGTATCGGGTTACCTTATGGGAGTGCAACGCGGGATGCGTTTGGGGAAAAACTGAAAGAACTCGGAACGCAACATCCAGACCTTGTTGTTATTGATGGCGATGTAAACAATTCTACACGAACAGGAGCTTTTAAAGAGACCTTCCCAGATCGCTTCTTCAATTTAGGAATTGCTGAAAGCAACATGATTGGGGTTGCAAGTGGTTTGGCGGCATCAGGTAAAAAACCGGTTGTGTCAAGCTTTGCCGCTTTTCTTCTATGCAATAGCTACGATCAAATTCGGATGGGCGTGGCTTATCCTCAACTGAACGTCAAACTTGTTGGTTCGCATAGTGGCATCAGTATTGGTGAAGATGGTGTAAGCCAGATGGCAATCGAAGATTTGGCACTTGCCGCTTCATTACCGAATTTCACAATACTTGTTCCCGCAGATGAATTTGCAACGCGCTGGGCAACTCAAGCAATGTTACAGCACAATGGTCCGGTGTATTTACGTACTGGTCGTCCTGATGTGCCAATTATCTATAATGATGAGACACAGTTCGAGATGGGTAAAGCGCTCAAGGTGCGAGAGGGCACAGATGTAACCATTATCGCCTGTGGAATCATGGTTGCGGCGGCGCTGGAAGCCGCTCATCAATTAAGTGAAATGGGCATTGAAGCCCGTGTGATTGATATGCATACGGTAAAACCTCTCGATCAAGAGGCTATCCTGAGTGCGGCACAAGAAACAGGTGGCATTGTGACGGCTGAGGAGCATACTATCTCAGGTGGTTTGGGGGCGGCAGTCGCCCAGATCGTTACGCGATCATATCCGACGGCTATGGCATATGTCGCGGTGATGGATCAGTACGCCGAATCCGGCGACTCGGATGCGCTCTTTGAAAAGTACGGTATCTCGGTTGGTCATATCACGAAAGCAGTCGAACATGTCGTTTCCAAAAAGTAATTTTTGGAATCACTAAAACGTTGTTGTATTTAATAAAATTTGTCCGAATTAGCCTGACTTCAAACACGCATGGAGCAAGAAATCGCAAACAGCGGTGTTAGCGTCACACTGATTTTACCTTCCGGAATTAACACACCGCTGTTTAATCATGCGCGTTCAGTTCAAATGTTTACTTTCTCCTTTGCTCCTAACAGATGTGTCTTGGATTTTTTATCAACGAACATGCTTGAAGGTACTTAGTCACGCTTATTCGAATCAAAACATGAAATAGGGCAAACGCATAACCCTGATTAGGTGACATGACCCATGCTGTAACCAATACGAACATGTTAAATTAATGTTAATTGTAATTTTTCTCAATATTTCAAAGCCGTTACCTTATTCATATGAACTTACACGGGAAGTAAGCCATGCCCATTAACCGCCCAACTTTACTATTGGCAGGGATTGGTGTCGTGATTCTTTCTGTCATGGTGGGCTTTATCCTGATTAAAGATCAAGCTGAACGCCAGTCTGGTCTAGCGTTCAACACATTGGTTATACGGGAACACCTAGCAACTCCAGAAGAGACCAATGTTCAGCCAACAGAGCAACCCGATGAAGCCACAGAAGAAGCGACTACTGAGATGACACCAGAACCGGATCAGCCTGAAGCGACTAAGGAAGCAATACCTGCTTCAGAAGTCCCGGATTAAGTGACAATACCTAGATACTCAAGCTATACCAACCTCAAGAAGCTGTTTAGCGGGTCAACCATACTACGCGACAAACCGACAGACACGCAATTAGACTGAGGCGAGATAAACATGGAGGATCGTGTTTTGCGGCTCGACAACCAGGCACATATAAAACAAGCTGGACTACATCAACGGCTGATTCTCATCACCATATTCTTAAGTTTAGTGTTGGGTCTCTCTGCATGTCTGGGTGATGCAAACCAATCCAGTATGGCGATGCAGAGTGAGCACCAATCTCTTGAGGGAGGGGATAGCGAACGCGGACAGCAGTTACTCTACGATTATGGGTGCGGTTCTTGCCACACAATTCCCGGTGTTCCGGGTGCGAATACCTATGTTGGTCCTCCGCTGAATGAATGGTCACAACGGCATTACATCGCGGGCAGTTTACCGAATACTCCGGAGAACCTCATCACGTGGATTCAGAATCCACAACAAATTGAACCCGGTACAGCCATGCCCATCCTCGGCGTGAATGAACAAGAGGCAAGACACATGAGCGCTTACCTTTATTCACTGGGGAATTAATTGCAACGACTTATGTACATCAGGGTAGAAGAATAAATAATGCAGACGACACAATTTTTGACTCCGATGCCACTCCCTTTACAGATAAACCCACCGTACAGCCTGGATCCGCGTGGTCCCGGAGCCGCTCACATTGCAGACCTCTGGTGGATCATGTTTTTTCTAGGGACGGCGATTTTTTTACTCGTTGCAGGATTGATGTTCTTTGGATTATTTGGTCGTCAGGATCAATCCGCGCCTAACGAACAGCAGGGACTGCGCTGGATTATGCTGGGTGGTATTGTGATGCCGGCTATTGTTCTGCTGGTTGTGTTCGGCATTACCATAAGAAGCGCCGTACTCAACGCAAATGAGGTCGGCACGGGGGAAATCACGGTTGAGGTTGTGGGACATCGCTGGTGGTGGGAGGTGCATTATCCCGAACACAGTGTTGTGACCGCCAACGAAATTCATCTTCCTGTGGGCGTGCCTGTGGAGTTTATTTTGAGGAGCAATGATGTTATTCATAGCTTCTGGGTACCACAACTTGGCGGCAAAATGGATTTGATTCCCGGTCGGCAGAATACCCTTATTTTACAGGCGGATGAAGCGGGGATTTATCGGGGTGAGTGTGCTGAATTTTGCGGTTTGCAACATGCGCGAATGCACTTCATGGTGATTGCCCACACAACAGAAGAATTTGAGCAGTGGATTGAATCACAACAAGCGGTGGCTGTGCAACCACAAGGCGAACTTGCCCGGCGTGGTGAACAGGTCTTTATCTCTGCTGGTTGTGTGTACTGCCATACGATAGACGGTCTGGATGATGGCGCTGTTGACCGTAGTGATTCTGATCTTGGTCCAAACCTGACCCATTTAGCCAGCCGAACGACCATTGCCGCTGGTACTCTGGAAAATAATCGTGGCAACCTGAGCGGCTGGATCGCGAATCCGCATGGAATTAAGCCCGGTGTCCTCATGCCTGCGACCTTGCTCCCCGGCGAAGATTTACAAGCCTTAGTCACTTATCTTGAGACACTACAGTAGGAGACTCGTGTGGCAACAACTCTAAGCGCTCAGGACAATGAGACTTTAAAACAAATCTGGCAACCGCCAGCGGGGATTCTGAGCTTTTTTACGGCAGTTAATCACCGCACGGTTGGACTGCGCTATATCATAACAGGGCTGACATTTTTCATATTGGCAGGCATTGCGGCGTTGCTGATGCGATTGCAACTGATGTTCCCTGAAAACACCTTTATGAATGCGGAACTCTATAACCAGTTTTTTACTATGCACGGCACGACCATGATGTTTCTCTTCGCGGTGCCGATTATGGAAGGTGTAGGCATTTATCTTGTTCCGCTGATGATCGGCACCCGTGATATGGCCTTCCCCCGCTTGAATGCCTTTGGTTATTATGTGTTTTTGATTTCCGGCATCGTGCTATGGGTGAGTCTGCTATTCGGTTCCGCACCGGATGGCGGTTGGTTTGCCTATACACCGCTAACCGGCCCGCGTTATTCTCCCGGCATCGGCACTGATTTCTATGCAACATTACTCACCTTTTTGGAGCTAGCGGCACTGGTGGCGGCTGTGGAATTGGCGGTCACGATTTTAAAATTACGTGCGCCGGGGATGTCATTTAACCGCCTGCCGATTTTTGTGTGGGCAATCCTTGTGATGTCCTTCATGATTATGTTCGCCATGCCTTCACTCATCACCGCCAGCGCTCAACTTGCCTTAGATCGCACGATGGGAACCCAATTTTTTAACCCGACCAACGGTGGCGATCCCTTACTCTGGCAACACCTATTCTGGTTTTTCGGTCATCCGGAAGTGTATATCATTTTCGTTCCGGCACTGGGAATTGTTTCTACTGTACTACCGACATTTGTGGGCAGACCCATCGTAGGTTACTTCTACCTTGTGCTGTCTTTAGTAGCAATCGGCATCGTCAGTTTTGGGCTGTGGGTACATCATATGTTTACCACCGGCTTACCCATTCTCGGACTGAGTTTTTTCACCATTGCCAGTATGATGATTGCCATTCCGAGCGGCATCCAGATTTTTTCCTCCCTCGCCACCATTCGGCTAGGAAAACCCGTCTTCAAAACACCCCTGCTCTATGTACTCGGTTTTATCATCATCTTTGTGATTGGTGGCATCACGGGCGTGATGGTTGCCGCCGTACCACTTGACACACAGGTTCACGATACGTATTTCGTCGTTGCTCACTTTCACTATGTTCTGATCGGTGGTGCGGTTTTTCCGCTATTTGCGGGCTTGTATTACTGGTTCCCGAAATTTACGGGAAAGATGCTCAACGAACGGTTGGGACCGATAGGTTTCTGGCTCACTTTCATCGGCTTTAACGTCACATTTTTTACCATGCACTTTACCGGCTTCGCTGGAATGCCCCGCCGCGTTTATACCTATCTGCCGGATTTAGGCTGGGACATGCTCAACCTGATCTCTACGCTGGGTTCATTTGTGCTGGCCGCCGGAATCGGGGTCTTCTTTATTGATTTAATCTTCGGTTTATGGCGTGGAAAACCTGCGGGCGATAACCCCTGGGGCGCATCAACATTAGAATGGGCGACGACTTCTCCACCTCAACCATACAACTTCGCAAGCATCCCGATTGTTCACAGCCGGGATCCGTTATGGGATGCAAACGGTGAGCTTGAAACCTACGCGGTTGAACCCTATTTAGGGCGGCGCGAAACCATCGGTACCAGTGTGCTTGATGCCAGACCAGAACAACGGGTCGAGTTACCCAAACCCACAATCACCCCCTTTATTCTGGCGCTGGCGACGGCGTTCACCTTTATCAGCTTAATGGTTAATATCGTGCTTGTGCCGATTGGCGGCATTTTGATCGCGCTCAGTGTTGTGGCGTGGCATTGGACAGATATTGAAGACCATAAGGCGAAAGAGGTAAAACAGGAGCCGGAGGGAGCCTTGCCCTCAAGCGCGATTATCAGCAGTAAGGGTAGGCATCCGACTTTCTGGTGGGGCATCTTGTTTCTAATTCTGATTGAGGCCGTTGTTTTTGCATCGCTCATCGTCTCCTACTTTTATCTGCGTGCCGGTGCGGAGGAGTGGCCGCCTGAGCTGGTTGGCAGACCAGATTTGCTCCTGCCAACCATTAACACCGTGATTTTACTCTTGAGTAGCATCCCCATCTATTTAGCCGATCACGGGATACAACGCGGCAATCAACGCAGGTTAAAAATGGGCATTGTGGGTAGTTTTATCTTGGGTGCAATGTTCGTCGTGATTAAGTTCATTGAGTATGGCAACGTCAATTATGCCTACGGGTGGACGCGCACCGCCTACACATCCATCGTATGGATGATTATTCTGTACCACACTGTCCATGTGATTACCCTACTTATTAAAACATGCGTCGTCGGTATCTGGGCGTTTCAGGAACGATTCGATTCTGAACGAAATGCGGCGCTACAGGTCAATGGGCTGTACTGGCATTTTGTGGTGCTAATTTGGCTACCCCTATACGCGACGATTTACCTCTCGCCCTATGTGTTAGGTTCAGGGAGCTAAATAATGGATCATTCACTTCCGCATGATAACCCCACTCCCGCAGGGGTAAAAAGGTGGCAGTTGTGGTTTAGTCTATTTGCCGGGACGTTTGTTTGGGTGCTTCACTTGCTGACAGTGTATCCACTCACCTCTCTGACCTGTGAATGGGACTGGTTCCCGTCTGAAATCGCGGGACTTCATGGACTCCGATTCATTCAAATTTTGATTACACTGGTCGCCCTTGCCATTGTGCTTCAGGCGGGTTATTTCGCGTTTAACATTCAACGACACTTAACCCCACAAAACAGCCGTCACCTGTTTATGGCGCGTTTGGGGCTGGCGCTCAACATTATTTTCGCTGGCCTGATCGCCTTTGCGGTTGTACCCATTTTAGCGTTGCCAGTGTGCGGTTAACGCGACTATGACAGAATTTTGGAGTACGTGGCATTTAGATCCGATAACGGGAAGCTTCTTAGCCTTTGTCGGCTGGCGTTATATGGATGGTATCTGGCGATTATGGCGACGTGCCGGGACTGGTCGCGGGGTGCATCGCTGGCAGGTGGTGGCTTTCTGGCTGGGATTAATCAGCATTGCAACCGCGTTACTGTCACCCATTGAAACCTTCGCGGAAACATCCCTCCCCGTCCACATGGTACAGCACCTGCTCCTAACCCTGATTGCCCCGCCCTTACTGGTTGCCGGTTTGCCCCCCGTCGCGCTTATGGGAACACTCCCGATGGACTGGCGCAAAGGTGTTGCGCGGTGGTTTTTGCGCCGTAAATTGCTCAAAACATTGTGGCATGGTGCTACAACACCGGGCGTTAGCTGGGGGCTGTATGCGCTGGTTTTGTGGGGTTGGCATGTGCCGATCCTGTATCAAACAGCGGTAGAAAACAGCGCTGTCCATCTACTTGAACACATCAGTTTTTTTAGCGCCGCATTTTTATTCTGGCACAGTGTCAGCATTCAAAACATTACCGCACTCATCGTCATTTTTACAACCGCCCTTCACAGCAGTATGTTGGGCGTGTTGATGACCTTTTCTAACCAGACATGGTATCCCGCTTATGAGTCTCTCGAAAATCAGCAAATCGCTGGCTTAATCATGTGGATGGGTGGTGGCATTATCTTTTTGATTGCAGGCTTGCTGGTGTTGTGGCGCTGGCTTTACGAGATGGAGGTACACCATGCGAATAATGTGGCTTAGTGGACTGCTGATGCTGTTGCTGATGACGGCATGTGCGGGAGAAACCTTTGATACCGGCTTCGTTCATGAACCTAATGATCTTATTCAAAGCGGGGAAACCGTCTATCTGAGGAATTGTTCCCGTTGTCATCAACTGGACGGTGAAGGCTTCCCCCGAATTTATCCCAATCTGGCGGGTAATCCGCTCGTCACCTTACATGATCCTGCCCCGATTATTGACATCGTACTGAATGGGCAGGGGTCAATGCCGGGGTTCAAAAATGCCCTCTCGGATGAAAATCTGGCGGCTGTGATTTCCTATATCCGCAACACATGGGGGAATGAAGCGTCTACGGTATTTCCCAAACAGACCCGTTAATCGCGCTGGAGGAGAGAGCGAATGCGTATTGTGAGTTTACTTTTGTTCATCATCATTGTGTTCTCTAATGTTGAGGCACAATCAGAAGACCTGCCCGCAATCCCACCAGAAATTGAGCAGGCGAGCAATGAATGGCCGCTGGCAAACCGGGATTATGCCAATACGCGGGCGGTGTTGGATGCGGAAATTTCATCGGAAACGGTTGATATGCTTGATGTCGCGTGGACATTTGACATACCGGGGATCGGTGCATGGGGTGCGGCGGCAACCACACCATTGATCGCCAATGGAGTCGTCTACTTTCAGGATTTGCAGAGCAACGTCTTTGCGCTGGATTTCGAGACGGGCGAGATCATCTGGGAGCAGATGTATGAAAGGGGCGTGTTAGGGCCGAATGGGCCAGGCATCGGCTATGGGCGGGTGTTTATCAGTAGCAATATCGACCACTTTGCCGCGTTGGACATCAACACCGGCGAAGAACTCTGGTCAGTAAGCACGGACGGGCGTCCGACGGGGGCGTTTCAACCGTATGCCTTTGGCGGCCATGTCTATCTCACGACTCAGGCCGGTGTTGCAGGAGAAGGTGAGCAAAATTATGTGGGCTATCGAGGTGGCACCAGTGGACATATTTATGCGTTAAATCCGGAAAATGGCGAAACCGTGTGGGAATTTCAAACGGTTGAGGAAGGATTCTGGGGTAATCCGGAATTGAATAGTGGCGGGGGCGTGTGGTATCCGCCGGGGATTGATGTGGAGACCGGTGTCACTTACTGGGGAACTGGCAATCCTGCGCCCTTTGCCGGTACGGTAGATTATCCTAATGCGAGCAGTCGCCCTGGCGATAATCTCTACACCAATTCCATGCTTGCGCTGGATGGGCAGTCCGGTGAGCTATTGTGGTACAACCAGGTCAAACCCCATGATCTATTTGATCTTGATTTCCATATTTCACCTATATTGACGACTGTAGATATAGACGGAGAGGCGCGAAACATTGCCATTGGAAGTGGTAAGTTAGGGCGCGTGGTCGTGATAGATCGTGAAACAGGCGAAACCATATGGGATAGACCGGTTGGCATTCACCAGAATGATGAACGTCAGGAAATCCCCGCTGATGAGCCGACTATTGTTTATCCGGGGCAACTGGGGGGTGTCGAAAATCCAATGGCGCTGGCAGATGATACCGTCTATGCGGTTGCCGTCAACCTCGGCACACCCCACACTGCTACTGGATGGGATGCGGAGACTGGTCCTGAGTCCGTCCCGCGATCAGAAGGGCGGATGCACCAGCGCGAAGGCACCAGTGATGTAGTCGCGATTGATACCATAACAGGGGAAATTCTCTGGGAAACAGCACTCAGTACGGCGAGCTTCTCAGGGACTACGGTGGTTAATGATCTAGTCTTTGTCGCCACGCTGGACGGCATCATCTATGCGCTTTCACGGGAGAACGGGGAGATTGTGTGGGAATACGCCGCGCCGGGTGGCATTAACGGGTTGCCTGCGGTGACGGAGGATACTATTCTCTTTCCCATTGGAATCGGCAGTAATCCCGTTCTGCTGGCATTGCGTTTGACCGATCAACAAGGCACGCCAACGCCTGAAGAATCCGAAGGTTAGGAACCAAAGGTTAGGAACCTGAACGCGCTCTGCACCACAGTGGGAATGGTTACTATTCGTGCTGGGAAAGGTGATATTTATAGGGTTGAGTGCGGGGAAACGCTACTTGCCTCAACTCCATATTTTCGGTCACAGGAAACGCCGACACATCCCATATTCATCTGTTACGTCTGTGATAAAGCCAAATCTCATTATACTTTCGTCTAACCTTTGAATAGCCCGGATGACCTATATAAAGCATCCTGACTAGACCATGTCGCATTGAAAGATAAATGCTAATCTCTTCTAAGGCAGGATCGTCTATCCAGGGTGTTGATATGTGAACTTACATTTGAAGTGTGTTAAGAGATTTAGATGATTTTTGGCAATGGCTTGAATTGGTAGCTCTAGCTTTGTTGTAGGGAAAGGAAGTTATTGCTGAAGAGACTAAAAAAGGCAACTCACCCACCTCTCGCTAGTTTGTCATCGTGGGGCAGAGTTAGTCTATCCTCTTATTCATCACCTTCATAATCAGCACGTCCTTGTTACCGCTTATTCAAGTGGTATCAAAATCTATGCCGCGTTCAATGGCTAATATTATCATGTATTTCATCTTATTCTTAGCATCTTCGTGCATCTGATCGTTCCATTTATTAAGACTGGGCTAGCCCATGAGACAGCCCTCAGTCAATAGCTTCAACTCAATATGATAACGATACATACTCAGTGATAGGGAGTTCATATGAAAACCACTATAACGTCGAAAGGTAGAACGCTACTCGTATTTTGTTCGCTTATTGTCTTGTTCTCTGTGTCGGTTACTATTCATAGTCAGGAGAACGCAGACGGTATTCCACCGGAAGTGAGCAACAATGCGAATCAATGGCCGATGGCTAACCATGATTACAGAAATACGCGCACAGCGGGTCAATCTCCCATCACCACTGAAAATGTAAATGATCTGGGTGTTGCCTGGGCATTCCCGATACCGGGCGGTGCTCAATTTGGTGCCGCCGCGTCCGCCCCACTCATCGCTGATGATGTCGTTTACTTACAGGATTTGTCGAGCAATGTCTTTTCATTGAATTTAGAAGACGGTAGCCTGAACTGGCAACAGCTTTATGACAACGATGTAATTGGACCGAATGGCCCGGCAATCGGATATGGGCGCGTTTATGTCGCTAGTGGTGTCGATACCTTTGCGGCGCTGGATATAGACAGTGGCGAAGAGGTCTGGTCTGTTGATACACAGGGTCGACCCACAGGGGCAATTCAACCGTATGTATACGACAATAAAGTTTACATCACGACACAGGCGGGTGTCGGTGGTCAGGGTGAAACATCTTATCGCGGCTATGCGGGCGGAACCAGCGGTTTCATCTATGCGCTGGATGTTGAAACAGGAGAAACACTCTGGGAATTCCAGACAGTAACCGACGATTTTTGGGGCAATGAAGAAATTAACAGCGGTGCTGGCGTATGGTTCTCACCCGCGATTGATACCAACACAGGGACAACATTCTGGGGTACAGGCAATCCTGCGCCGTTCCCCGGCACAGTTGATTACCCTAATGCCAGTAGCCGCCCCGAACCCAATCTGTATGCAAATTCCGTAATCGCGCTCAATCCAGATGGAGAACTCGATTGGTACAATTACCTCAACCCGAATGATCTCTTTGATCTGGATTTACAGATTTCACCCATTTTAGCCTCTGCGCTGGTGAACAACGTAGAAGAGGACATCCTCATTGCATCCGGCAAAGTCGGGGTTATCTACGGCTTAACCCGTGATGACGGCCAGCTTTTGTGGCAACGAGAAGTCGGCATCCACCTGAATGATGATCTGGCTGAAATCCCGATTGGGGAAGTCGTTCGCGTGTATCCCGGTACGCTTGGCGGTGTGGAAACGCCAATGGCATACATAGATGGCGTAATATATGCTCCCGTACTCAACTTATGGTCAGAGCATGAAGCCACGAGCTACGGCGCAACAACAGGCACAGAAGCGCTAAATAACGTTAACACTCAGGAATATGGGCAGGGAACAAGCGAAATTGTCGCCCTGGATGCGGCTACCGGTGATATTTACTGGAGCACGGAATTCGGCGTTGATAATTACGCTGGTGTAACGGTTGTCAATGATCTGGTCTTTACTGCTACTTACGATGGTATGATCTATGCGCTTGACCGTTTTACGGGTGATGTGGTGTGGAGTTATGAATCGCCTGTAGGCATCAATGCGTGGCCTGCCGTCGCCGGAGACACTATCATATGGCCCGCCGGTGCAGGTCAGGACCCCGTTCTAATCGCGCTCCGCCTTGGAGCAACTGGCACCGTAGAATCCGCGATGACAGAGCCATCACCAGAGGAAGATGTCATCGCTGAGGAAGAAACTGAAGCCACTCAAGAAGCTGAAGCTACTCAAGAAGCCGAAGTTACTCAAGAAGCTGAAGCTAATCAAGAAGCTGAAGCTACTCAAGAAGCCGAAGCCACTCAAGAAGCTGAAGCTACTTCTCTTGAACCGGACTCTCCTGCTGGCACGGATGTAGATCAGATTGTTTCAGCACTGGAAGGCATTGAAGGCGATGCGGATAACGGTGGCGATATCTATAACGCTTCTGCGGAAACAGGGACTGGCTCAATCGTGAATTGTGCTAGTTGTCACGTAGGTGGCTCAAATGGCCCACCCCTGGAAGGAGTCTGGTCAAACATTGAATCAAACCGGCTCTCACAGGATCAACTTTCTGATTATACAGCCGAAGAATATGCCATTGAAAGCATTGTTCAGCCAGATGCCTACGTTGTCGGAGGACATAGCGCGGGCATCATGCCGGATAATTATGGAGAATTACTAACAGTTCAAAACCTTGCAGATATTATCGCTTTCCTGCGAAATCAATGAGTTTAAGTCTGAACGGTGATGATGCTCCGGGCATGGGAACATCATCACCATGCTAATGAGGAGGGGCGATGTTAAGTAAAAAGAATCTTACACTATGGCTGTTCGTCTTTTTGGGGTTGGCGATAGGGATGATGGCGCACGCATCAACGGATGAACCCATTCCTGCAACACCTACATCAATGAGCAACGTCATTGACCGTCCGGTGCCAACAGGGGTAGCAGAGTCAGATAATGTGAGCGAATCAGGGATTTTACCCGTTACTCCGACCTCCATGAGTAATGTTATAGATCGACCCGTGCCAACGATTGAAGCCACATCGCAAAGCAATATCACAGATCGCATCATTCCCCTGCGTCCCACATCTCGCAGTAATGTAGACAATCAGCCTGTGCCAACGATTGAAGCCACATCACAAAGCAATGTCACAGATCGCATCATTCCCCTGCGTCCCACATCTCGCAGTAATGTAGACAACGAGCCAGTGCCAACGATTGAAGCCACATCGCAAAGCAATGTCACAGATCGAATTATCCCTCAGGCTACCCGGACTATCGAAGAAACGGTCACAGAGCAGGCAGTTACCGAAGAAGCCACAGAAGAAGCGATTGAGAGCACGCTGGAAGAGACGGGGCTGGTGGCTGGTGACATTTCGCCTGCTTCTCCTGACCATATGGACTATGAAATTTCTGCCCTGAACCCGCAGGGCGATATCGCGGAGAGTACGAACAATTTATTCTGGATTTTGATGGTTATCGGAGTCCCTATCTATATCTATGTCATCGGGCTAGTTATATACGCCCTTTTTTCAGGTCCTCATCAGTCTGATGAAGACAGTCAGATACCGGAAGTTGAGGATTTACCGGGGACATTGCGCTTTGTTGTGTTTAATAGTGTCGTTCTTCCGGCGGGTATTTTACTCGTTATCTTCGCGCTTATCCTGAGTGTCATCAATACCATTATCCCCTCAGCACAGGAAACCTCCCTGACGATTGAAGTATATGGCGAACAGTGGTGGTGGGATGTGCGCTACCCTGAGCAGGGCATTGTGACTGCAAATGAAATACAGATACCAGCCGGGGAGGCCGTTCGCATTGAGTTACGCTCTGATAATGTCATTCACAGTTTTTGGGTGCCAGAACTGGCGGGAAAGATGGATATGATACCGGGTGCAGAAAATAGCTTCTGGATTCATGCGGATGAGCCGGGTGTGTATCGAGGCAAATGTGCCGAATTTTGCGGCATCCAGCACGCGAATATGCAATTCCTTGTGGTGGCACTGTCCCCCTCAGACTTTGAACAGTGGGTCATAAATCAACAACGAGAAGCCGTAGCGCCCGAAGCCGATACCGCGCTTGAAGGGCAACAGGTATTCGTGAGTGCGGGTTGTGCCGGTTGCCATGCCGTCGAGGGATTCGATCAAGCTCCGGGGGGTATCGGTCCAGATTTAACCCATTTTGCCAGCCGCCGGACAATTGCCGCTGGTATTATGCCCAATACACGCGGTCATCTAGCCGGGTGGATCAGCAACCCACAGACGATTAAACCGGGTAATGAAATGCCGGACATTGACCTCACCGGGGAAGAATTACAAAGTTTGCTCGACTATTTGCAAACGCTGGAATAAGTACAGGAGATAGCTAATCCGTGTCAACGCCTAATACAGAATCTTCATCAATGCCATTTTCTCACATCTCATCGGACGACTTTCACGCCGTGTGGGAGATTCCCAAAGGGTTATGGGGGCGCTTAACAGTCGTACAAAACAGCGTTATTGGCTTGCGTTTTATTGCCACGTCATTTTTATTCTTTGCACTGGCGGGGATTATGGCGCTGGTGATGAGACTACAACTCGCCAGTCCGGAAAATGATCTCATTGACCCCAACACCTATAATGAACTGTTCACCATGCACGGCAGTACCATGATGTATTTGTTCGTGATACCGCTGATTGAAGGCATTGCGACGCTGGTTTTGCCTCAACTATTAGGTTCACGAGAATTGCCTTTCCCTCGCTTAACATCCTTCGCTTTCTGGACGTTTCTCTTTGGCGGGCTGATTTTTTACTCTGGCTTCTTCTTTGAATATATCGTCGGTATGGATGCCCTCGCACAAGAAGGCTGGTTTGCTTACCCACCCCTCAGTGGGATTGATTTTTCCCCCGGAAGGGGAATGGACTTCTGGTTGTTGGGCTTAAACGTTGCGGAAATAGCCGCCATCGCAGGAGCGTTTGAGATCATCCTTGCGGTGCTGTTCTGCCGCGCACCCGGCATGACGCTGAGCCGCATACCGATCTTCGCATGGGCGATGCTCGTCACTGCTTTTATGATGCTCTTCGCCTTTACGCCACTTGTGGTTGGTAGCCTGCTATTAGAGGTTGACCGTAAAATTGGCACGCATTTTTACGGACCAGATGGGGGTGGTGATCCGCTGTTATGGCAACACATTTTCTGGATATTCGGTCATCCTGATGTTTATATTCAGTTTATCCCGCCTGCCGGCATCCTCTCAACGATCATCCCTGTTTTTTCACGCCGCCGCCTTGTTGCGTATCCGTTGGTCATAGTGGCGCTGGTCTCAACCGGTTTCCTGAGCTTTGGGCTGTGGGTGCATCATATGTTCACAACGGGTCTGCCGGAAATTTCATTGACCTTTTTCAGCGCTGTCAGCATGGTCATTGCAATACCGACGGCTATTCAGGTATTTTCATGGATTGCAACCATGTGGCGCGGTAAGCCTCAGCTTAAACCCCCGATGTTGTTTGCGATGGGTTTCTTCCTCATCTTCGTACTGGGCGGGATCACGGGTATTATGCTAGCCGCGGTTCCGGTGAATCAGCAGGTGCATGATACATACTTTGTAGTTGCCCACCTGCATTATGTGCTGTTCGGTGGGATGATCTTCCCGGTGCTAGCAGGCGTGTATTATTGGGCGCCTCAATATCTGGGTCGGATGCTCAATAGTCGCTTAGGAACTATCAATTTCTGGTTGGTTTTCATAGGTTTTAACGTCGCCTTTTTCCCGATGCACCTCGCAGGGCTGAATGGGATGCCACGCCGCTACTATACGTATCAGGCTGGTACGGAGCTAGAAGTTTTCAATCTGATCTCAACGATTGGCGCATTTATCATCGCCGCCGGATTCGCTGTATTCTTCTTCAATATTTTCTACAGCTACTTTAGTACGCCCGTCACAGACCCGAATCCCTGGGGTGCGGACACGTTAGAATGGGGTGTACCTAAACCCGCGCCACAATATGGGTATCGCAAATTGCCCATTGTTCGCAGTCGTCATACGCTATGGGATCAAGATGATCTGCATAAGGCCGACGCGAAAACGACGCAGATTATCGAGGTCATGGCGGAGCGACCTTATCGCTATCGTGCTCAACTGACAACCGGGGTACTTGATGGTGAGCCGCTTGAAATCTTCAGGGTGGCGGGTCCATCCATATTTCCGTTGCTTCTGGCATTTTCGATGACAGCTTTTTCTTTTTTCCTCATCTTTGATCTCTATGTATTAGGAGGCATTGCGATTGCGGGAAGCATTCTGTCACTGATCGGGTGGCATTATGAACCGAAAACCGCCGACGAATATCGTACCGAGGTAGAAGACCAGATCGAAGAATTAACCGGCCTACCCGTGCATGTAGACGGAAGCCCGCGTGTCGCACGTGGCAGTATGCTCCTAACCCTGCTCACGCTCTCAATCGCGTTTGTGACGCTCATATTTACGTATCTTTATCTGCGCCTGAACTTTGAGAACTTCCCCCCACCGAGCATGTCTATCCCTGATGTGAGCTTAGCGCTGATTGGTCTGGTGCTACTGTGGATTTCTGGATGGGGGACGTATATGGCCGGGCGGGCTGTTCAAAACGATGCGCTCTCACGGTTGCGAATATTTTTAGGGGCGAGCATTGTCGTGGCGGCAATCGCCATCGGCTTACAGTTGCGTTTTTATCTTTTTTTGCCGTTTGATGCAACGGTCAATGCCTATGCGTCCGCGTTTTATGTGATTGCCGTCTTCATACTGATGATACAGATCACGGGTACAGTCTTCATGGCGATTTTGTTATTCGGGGTGTTACGACACGGGTCTCGCAGACCTGCCCATAAACATACCTCGGTGACAAATCTAGTGTTATTTTCGCTGTGGATTGCAGGTACGACAACGCTCGGTTCTTTTACGCTATTTGCACTACCACACCTGTTATAGGGAGGCCTTATGGATAAATCAACAGCGCCTGAGTTTTCATCGCGTCGCATATGGTTTGCATTCACCGGTAGCGCGATTGTCTGGACGGGTCATTTTGTAGCGATCTGGTTTTTAGGGGAAGTTGGATGTCTGGGTGGGCTTGGCAATCAGACCGTTCTGGGAATCAATCTGATTTTTGGACTGAGTTTGATCGTTACTTTGTTAGCGCTGATCTTGGCTGTTGCCAGTGGTGCTATCGCTTATCGCATCTGGCAACAGGTAAATGAACTTGAAACTCAGGATGAAATTTATGCGTCCCATGAACGCCAGCGTTTTATGGCGCTCTTCGGGATGCTGGCCGCAACCTTATTTACAGTTGCAATTCTGGTGCAAACGGCTCCCTTATTTGTAATCCCGATATGTTAGATACGCAAGCAAATGTTGCTTACAAATCATCCCACTTCAATTTATCAAATAGAAGAAGCCTGCCCTACAAAGACAGGCTTCCGGAAAAGTTATTCACTATCTTAATTGACAGAATCAGCAGGGACGATGCGCCAGACTTTACCGGTATCGCCACTTGGGCCAGTCGTTTCTGACGTTAGAACATAGAGTTCCCCGTCTCTATCTTCACCAAAGGACAGAATGAAAGTATCCAGACTGTCGGTGCCGGTGTTAGCAATCTGCAAAGTTTGCATTTTCCACATATTGTTCATGGGATCATCCGGTGGCGGTGTCGCAATGAAGATTTGTGCTTCCGGAACAGTAAAAGCGGTACTCCAGTCACCGAAGACATAATTGCCCTGTAAACCGGATGGCATCGCGTCGCCCTGATAGATATAGCCACCAATGATTGTGATACCTACCTGATGGTTGTACTCAATGATTGGCAGTTGTAGCGAGTCGCCATCTGCACCTGTCTGGTCGCACTCTAGCGGGTTGTGATCGGGGGTTTCTGTACTAAAGCAGTGCGTCCCTTCCATAATGTTCCAGCCAGCATTATCACCAGCCTCGATGATGTGAACTTCTTCCCACACGTTCTGGCCAACATCAGCGACTAAGAAACCGTATTCATCGTTATAAGAGAAGCGCCAGGGATTTCGAAAACCATAAGCCCAGATTTCATCCAGTGCCTCTTCATTATTCATAAAGGGATTATCTTCCGGTATGGCATAAGGATCACCATTGTCGACATCAATGCGTAATATCTTACCCAGCATTGTGGAAAGATCCTGGGCGTTACCAATATCTTCGTTATGGCCGAGACCTACATCATCTGCATTGCCACCGTCACCCAGCGGGATATACAAATAGCCATCCGGCCCAAACTCAATATCCCCGCCGTTATGATTTGACTGTGGTTGATTGACTCTCAAGAGGACACGTTCAGAACCAGGATTAACCTGATTTGAATCGTCAGCAGAAACTGTGAATTCGGAGATGTGGGTGGTATGGTTCCAATCTTCGGGTGCGCCATCCTGTAGTGGGGCGCTGTAATTCACAAAGAGACGACCATTGTTGGCGAAATCAGGGTGAAGAGCCATCCCAAGCAAGCCGCGTTCATCATAGCGCCCGGCGATACCTACCAGCCGATCGGTGATGTCTAAAAGTGGCGTTTCTAAAAGTTCGCCCTCGCCAGTTATCACGTGTATTACACCGATCTGGTCGACGATAAATAGTCTGCCACTATCATCATTTGGTTGCTGAAGGTCAAGAGGTGTCGTCAACCCTTCAGCGATCATCTCCAAACCAATACTTGATGGCGGGCCATCATCCTGCGCTGATACACTCGTTGCCATCAATAGGATAATAAATATCATCGTAATGAATTTGAATTTGAATTTGTATTTCATCAAGTCACTCCTTTTGATTGTTTTAACTCCTTTATCATGGTTATCAAAGTACACAGGAGTTTGATGCAAGATAGCATCACTATAATGATAATATTTCCAGTCTAAGTACACAGGGGTCACTTGATCTTATTGAAGATAGACTCTTTAGGCAGGGTCTTATGGTCAGATTGGACTATTCAGTCATTAGGTTTCCGGTTTTGACAGAGGGACTGCTATAGTGAGGGGGTGACAACACATCTGGTACAAAGGCATAAGTATTAGCCCATTTGACCTACCTAATGCTAGCCACCTGAATGTTGATATCGCAGTTTAGGAATGATACATTGATTATTACGAATTATATAAGAACGCCCTCTGGAATTTGCCGCACCAATGGGTTATTGACCGGGGCTGTATTGAGAAGGAAGTTGATGTTAACCGCTATAGTGTCTGCCGTAATCGAATTGTCATCCGGATGAAGAACCGTCTCGCTCTGATAATAATACTGCTGATGGCAGGCGGTGCGCTGATCGTAACGGTTGCTTTCATGCTGGACAGGTACGGAGAGAATAGCATATCTGTCACGTCGTCACCTTATCGCGGTACAGTTTATGATCCACCACTGGAGCTTACTAACTTTACCCTTCCTGCCAGTACAGGCATGAATGTCAGCCTGAGTGACTTACAGGGTCAATGGGTGCTTATGTTTTTTGGCTACACGCATTGCCCGGATTTCTGCCCGATGACACTAACAGAGTATCGTCAGGTTATGGAAATACTAGAAGGCGATTCTGCACAGCTACAGGTTGTTTTTATAAGTGTCGACGGTGAACGGGATACGCCCGACATATTGTCTGATTATATGGCACGCTTCGACCCGGAATTTATTGGTTTATCCGGTGATGATGCTACTCTTACCCGGCTTCAATCAGAGTTTGGCCTGTATTACCAACGTCAAGAAGATACAGTGCGGCAGGGGAATTATCTGGTCGATCACTCCACACACAGCTATCTGATTGATCCTCAGGGTAGGTTGCGTATCGCCTATGCTTATGATACAGACCGTCATATTCTTGCGGAAAGTATCCGCGAGATGATCCGCCAGAGCTAGATGAGCCTATACCATGCAAGAATACCTTGAAACCCTCATAGATCGCATACGTAGCAGTTACTGGTTTATCCCCACTGTGATGATGCTTATAGCGATTGTTCTATCCGTCCTCACCATACAAATTGATCGCTCTGCAAGCGATAACACTGCGTGGATTATCGACATTATTTACGTCGATAGTGCGGAGGGTGCTCGTGATGTCTTATCAACGATTGCCAGTTCTATGATTACCGTAGCGGGGGTAGTGTTCTCGATCACGATGGTGGTATTATCACTTACGTCCCAGCAATTTGGCCCGCTTATTCTGGTTCATTTTTTGCGTGACCGGGGCAACCAATTGGTGCTTGGTACGTTTGTTGCGACGTTTGTCTACTGCTTGCTAATCTTACGCAGTATCCGAGGGTCGGAATCCCTTACTTTCGTGCCACACCTCTCGATACTAATCGGTATTGGGATGGCATTGGCAAGTCTCGGTGTGCTCATTTTTTTTATTCATCACGTCGCCAGTACGATCCAACCGACAAATATTCTAGCCAAGTTAGCGAACAACCTAAAAAAGGAGATGGAAATTATGTTTCCTGAAAAGATAGGGGAATCGCTTTCAGGCGTATCATCGGAAATACTTATCAATGTAGCGCTTGAAGAAAAACTGGAGCGTGAAGCGGCGCAAAAGGAAATTATTCGTCCATCTCACAGCGGTTATCTACGCCTTATCCGTATAGACCGGGTTCTAGATCAAGCAGTTAATCATAATTATATCGTGCGGATAGAACATCATTTAGGTCAATTTGTGACCGAAACAGATGTTTTAGCGACGATCTGGTTTGATATAGAATCATCTGACGAAAGACCGGATACAACTGCCATTGCAAAAAAGCTACATCCTGCATTTGTCATTGGCATATCCCGCACGCAATCCGGCGATGTGGCATTTATGTTTGTGCAGTTGGTTGAAATTGCCGTACGTTCACTTTCACCGTCTTTAAATGATCCGTTTACGGCAATGATGTGTATTGACCGCCTCAAAGAAGCACTCATCCTGCTGGCTCTGCAAGATTTGCCGTCGCGCTATCGCTTTGATAAAAACGGGAATCTGCGGGTAATCGCACCCGTCATAACTTATCCAGAAATGTTCGAACTCAGTTACGTACAAATCATTGAATATGCCAAAAATGATGAGCGTGTGCTAAAACACCTGATGTCAGTATTCAGCGACTTATTGTTATATGTCACCGCACCGGATGATGAAACGATTCACTATTATGCTAAGATCGTCCAGCAACATCTCATAAGATTTGAACAACGCTAGCATCAAGGCGCAGGTTTGCTAATATTAGGCGGTCCGAATTAGGTGAGCTGACAGACTGATCTCGGCGGTATGGCGCTGGTAGCCAATAACCCCCTTGGATGGATTATTAATCCACAAGGTATAAAACCGATACAGCCATGCTGACGCTCAGCGTTATAATGAGGAAGAATCCCTTCACCTGAGTGCTTACCTGTACTCCTTAGAGACCATATGGAAAGGGTATTCGCTAAGAGCGTAATGACCGTTTCCATAATAGTCTTGCACTTGCGAGATAAAGCCAGGCTTCGCTGGTTTCAGGTAATAACTCATAGTCCTTGCTTAAGCGCCGCTGTCGGTAATACCATGCAAAACTTCGCTCAACCACCTAGCGCCTCGGTAACAATTTGAAGCCTTTCGCGTAGCGTTTCTCATAGAGATCATCGCCTAGAAAGTCACGGACGAGTTGAGCGTACTCGCCTTGAGGTTCAACGGGGTGCTTGACACATTCCACACGCCATTTGAGCGTTTTCATCACCCAATTTTGAAACGTACTTTTGTAGCCATTATCTGTCCAGAGTAACGCTACTCGCGGAAATTGCTCATCAAGTTTGGTCAAAAGTAACTGACCGCCTTCCGTATCTGATAGGGAAGCGTCATGAACCTTGACTTTGGCTAGAAACCCCTGTGTGTCGACAACAACTTGTCGCTTGCGTCCATTAATTTTCTTGCCTGCATCGTAGCCCCTTAGCCCCCTTTTTCCGTTGTTTTGACGGTTTGGCTATCAATGATGAGTGCGCTCGGTTGCGCTTCACGACCTAATTGTTGACGCACTTTTTCACGCAAAACGGTATTGAGTGTTTCCCAAACACCTTCCTTACGCCAACGGCGAAAATACCAGAAAACGGTACTATAGGGTGGAAAATCATGAGGCAGTAAATGCCATGGACAGCCTGTTTTCAAGACATAAAGGATAGCATTGAGAATCTCTCGACGAGACCATTCGGCTGGACGGCCACCTGACATCGGGGGTGGCACATAGGGTTCTACAATCGCCCATTCTTCATCACTTAAATCTGTGGCATAGCTACGACGTGTCATATCACACTCTATGCTCAATGATGATTGAATTTTCAATTATACTCTTACTTAAATGACTTTCCATATGGTCTCTCAGGAGATTAGCCTTAAATTAGGGTATTGCCAGACCACCGGACGCAACGATTTCGGTGCTGACAACAGCCTCTATACGGTGCTGATGGCAGATCGAAAAGACGCATCTAACGTGATGCTGGATTGCATTGTCGAGAGTGCTTGGGATTCGGATTTGCACATTCTGCCCGCCTCATCGATGCTCGAAGGTGCTGAGCGAGAACTCACCGGCACGGCGGGAGCACCGTACAGAATTGCCGACCCATTAGGCAAAATTGCTCCCCATTATGCCGCCATCGTCATTGACACCCGACCCTCATTTTCGCTGATGACTGAGATGGGTTTACTCGCCGCAACCGATGCCATCGTTCCGGTAGAACCCCGTTATTTGGAGACCGTCGGATTACTGAGTGTCATCAACAAAATCAACGACATTCGTGATGGCTGGCGACACCCCAATCTGCACGTGAGTGGCATCATCGTCACCAAAATGGACACCCGCATTCGCGGACACAATCAACTGCTAGAAGAACTGAAAGCGCATAGCATCCTTGGACCGCTCCTGTGCGGAGTGATCCCGCAGAATGAAGCAGTCTCCTATTCGCATCATCACCACATGAGCATCTTCCATTATGATCCACAGGCTTCGGCAAGTGGTGCTTATGGTGAAGTGGTCGCCAATCTCCTGCGGCATCTGGCTCAACGGAAGGCGGTGTAGGTATGACGCGCAAGAAACGGGAAATCAATACCAGCCTGCTCGATAGCGTCACTGCTGATATGCTCGGTGGCGGTGACAACCTCGACTTTTTCCACGATGATAGCGTGCGCGTGGAGCGGATCCTGCTGGAACTCGTGCGTCCTGATCCGATCCAACCACGCAGAGTTTTGCCTGAACAACTGCACTACAAATTCCACAATAATCAGCTCACCCCAACGCAATCACTACGCGAATTGGTGCAGATGGCGCAGGTGGCGGCACGTCAGCAGGGAAGACCGTTTAGTAACGTTCTCGAATTGCTCCCTGATCCCGAAAGCGAAACGGAAAATAACGATCATAAATTCTCGCCCGAAGAATACACGCTCCGTGATCTGGTGAATCTGGCAGTCACCATCCGTGATGATGGTCAGGTCAACCCGCTGACGGTCGTTGATGTGTCGCAGGGTGTGGTGCGCCAGTATCGCATCGAGACTGGCGAACGGCGTTATTGGGCGGCGTGGATTCTGCGCGATTTCATCCCCGGATATGACAGCAATGGCATGATCGATTGTATCGTCGTGCCTGCTGAGGGATCGTCGGTCTTTCGTCAGGCGAAGGAAAACACCGCCCGCAAAGGGTTGACCGCGATTGCGATGGCACGTCAGGCGGCACTTCTCCTGCTGACTGTGCATGGTTACGAAATCCCAAACCATGCAGTGAACAACGACTTCTATCGTCAGGCATTGGATCTCGATCTGCGCGGGAAACGTGAGTACACCGAAGTGATTCTGTCTGCGATGGGTGGCATAAACAAAGGTCGACTTTATCACTACAAAAGCCTATTGCAATTAAGTGATGATGCGATGGAATTAGCTGATCGACACGATTGGGATGAATTTCGTCTGCGACCGATTTTACAGTTACCTGCTCCGGCGCAATCAGAAATAGTTCAACATATTGTTCAGGTGAATCTTACGGGACGACAGGTACGGGAAATCTGTGAAAACGGATGGAACGAAGATGCTAATCAAGATCAAGCTACTGTGGCTGTTCCGTAGCGGTTTACGCCACCGGAGAATCTTAATTAATCATTTTGGCTCAACTCTAGAAAGTGTGAGTTGAATGAATTAAAGTAGCGGATATGAGATTTCCAATTACAGAACTACTAGATCAAAGAGACTGTGAAAGCTGGCTACTGGAGTACTTTCATCCTGAAGGATTGAAATGTCCAAAATGCAAGACCGATGTGACTGATGCCCACCTGTTTCGACGTACCGACAAGAGCAATCTTGAGGTCTATCGCTGTAATGTGTGCCAAACGGTCTATAACCTTTATACAAATACGGTCTTTCAACAGCGGCATTTGACACCACAACAGGTGGTGTTATTGTTGCGAGGTGTAGTAAAAGGTGAGACCA
>JAVJSU010000038.1:0-397901 GCA_040219275.1 Aggregatilineales bacterium
ATGATTTTCAAAACCCCACTGAAGTGGGCTGTTTTCACAAATGTACGGGAAGAATAGCCTGCTTCAGCAGGGTTTTATACTAGCGTAGCCAATGGGTTTCAGCCATTGGCGGCACTTTGCAACAGAGCAGCTAAGAGCCAAGAGCTTCTGATATTCAAGGTCTTTTGCCGCAAAACGACTGTCATTCATGATCGTTTGCTTATCCAGAACTGATGTTAGTAGATTAAAGCGTTTTGACGAAGCTGATGATTTTTTCGAGATTATCGAGCGCGATTTTCTCTACGAATGCAACCGGTGGTGGCGGTAGAGTCACAGCGCGGATGTGACGCAAGAAGGCTTTACTCTGATTACTGGGCAGGAGCAAGCTGAGTACCATATCGTTGCTCAGGTGAATCAACACACCGAATCGAAAGCGATGCTCCATATCGTCAATCCGGCGAATGGCAGAGATGGGGATAATTGCCGGCGGATGACGTTTGCGAACCTGTGGTTGCATAATCATCCGGCGATCTGTGAGGATCAAATAGAGTGGCGGGACGGTAGAAACCCATTCACCATGTAAGTGGCGGGCAATCTCAACATTAAATTGCCCCTGTAATTTTTCACCGTCTTCCAGAACTTCTTCGGGCATTAACACAGTTTTATTCTCGTAACTTACGACACTATCTTTATTTTAAGTCATTTTGCGTACAACACACCAGACACAGCCGATTATTATAAAACTATAACCGTTTAAAAACGAAAAACAAACCACAAGGAGCGCTCCCGATGTTCGCTACAGCACAGATTTTAAGCATTACCTACAAACCCATGAACGCTACCACTGAAACAGATGGTTTCCTGCGCGTCGCGGTGGAATCTGCCAATCTCATCACAGATTATGGCATCGAGGGGGATCGTAAAGGCGGGCATCCTAAGCGGCAAATCAACCTGATGGGAAAATCCACACTAGACGCACTGACTGCGAAAGGCTATAAAACAGAACCGGGGGCGATGGGTGAGCAAATGATCGTCAGTGGCATTGAGGTTGATGATCTACCTGTCGGTACAGTGATTCAGTTGGGACACAGTGCCCGCGTAGAAGTCACACAACATCGTGCAGGCTGTCCAAAATTTGAAACCACACAGAACTGTTCCACACAGGAAGCTGTCGGTCAGATGGGTGTGATGGTTCGGGTACTGAGTGACGGTCAGGTGCATCTTAGCGACCCCGTAAAAATTATGAACACAATAGACGAGATCATGGAGCTTGCATAACGATGTCAGAATATGTCACTGTGGAAACCGAACGTACCAACAAACCTGATGTCATCAACATCATTGTCAATCAGACGCTAACCACCGATGACGAAGAAGTTTACGAAAATGCCGAAGAAGGCGATGAAGGGTCAACCCTCGCGCAAGCCCTGTTCATCGCGGTGGAAGGCATCCGTGCGCTGACCATCACCGAAGACACACTGACCATCACGCGTGATCCTGATGTCACATGGGAAGATTTGGTCGACGAAGTGCGTGATGTCCTGCGGGATTTCTTTCTTTAGACACAAATATTTTTCATCAATAAATTTTTTGCCATGAAGTTCAAACGGGCGCAAAATTACTGCGCCCTATGAGAGACAATTCCCCGCTAAACTCTACACGTCCAGCTTCTTCAACGCGTCGCCCGCGCTACACCATGACCCGTTCATGTGGACTTCGTGCGCGATCTTGAGTTCGATCTCGTCGTCATTGCTTGCTTCCGGTTTGAACTGCGCGTCGACATGCCATTCAAATTGGGCAGAGTCCGGGAAGGCTTCTTGATAGCGGCGCAGGGCAATCGGCAACAGGCGCATCCGGCGATCAATCCATGTTTCATCCCACGGACCATCGTCGATAATTTCTTCGGCGGCGCGGAATTCATAATAGAGTGTCCGGCGGAGCGCATTGCCCTGCGTGCGCTCTGAGCCATGCACCACCATCACATCATGGAGTAAGACATCACCGGCATTTACCTCGACTGTAATCGCGTCAGGATGATCCCACCCGTACTGATCGGCAATCGCGCAGACATCATGCGCCTGCACGTTCGTCCCCGGAATGACGCGCAATGCGCCCGCACCGGAACGCGAGTCATCCAGATAGAGGTCATAATTGAAAATGCGATGCTTGCGCGGATGCACTGCGTCCTGATGCCAGGGTACGGGTGCGCCATCGCCCTCTTGCTTGAAAACCAGCGATTCGTAAGTCGGCACGAAGTTCCGCCCGCACATGCTTTCCGCCACGCCCAGCACATAGGGACTGCCGAGCAATTCCAGCGAAGCCGCTTCGCCTTTGTTATGCACATAATCCACGCGCCAGAACACATCCTTATCCTCACGTCGGGCGAATTTGTAATCGACTGAGCGCGGATCATCCGGCGACGCATTCGCACCGTTCGCCATCCATATCTCGCTGGCACGTTGCAGGCGCGTCAGCAGGGCTTCCGGTATCCAATTTTTGAGCAACACATAGCCGTGTGTATCAAAAAATTCGAGCTGTTCGCCCGTCAGATGATATTGGCTTTCGGCGGTTACAATCGACATGATGGTTTTTCTTCCCACTGATCACTTCAAACTTATTACTTCCCTCCATCCTAATCCTCTTTTGTAGTAAAATCTTCCTAAATACCGCCAATTATTCTTGAATCCTAACTTTTATGACGAACTTTAGTGATCTCGGCTTTGACTGCTGGTACGGCGAGCCGTCGCTCATGAACACGCCACACCGCCACAACGAAGTGGAAATCAACTTTGTGGAACAGGGCGCGATGCACTATTGGCTGGGCGAGGGGTCTATCGAACTACCCCGGCAAACACTGGTGATTTTCTGGGCGACCATCCCGCATCAACTGATTTACACTGAACCAGAAACCCGCTTTTATTGGGTGACGATTCCGCTGAACTGGTTTTTGCGCTGGCGACTTCCTCCCCTGCTAACAGATTCCGTTTTGAATGGTGCGTGGCTGTTTGATAACTCCCCTGATAATCGCGTGTTGGACGCAACGTTATTCCCGCGCTGGCGTGATGACTTCGCCTCACAGGAAAGCGATCATCAAGCGGTAATGCTGATGGAAATTGAGGCACGACTGGCACGGCTGGCATTATCCGTCGGCGCGGTGAGCACACAGAAGAACACAATGAGCAACAGCCATGCGGAAGCGATGAGTGCGTGGATCGCCGGGCATTATCAGGAAGCCATTGGCGTTGATGACATCGCGCAGTCCGTCGGGTTGCATCCCAATTACGCCATGCGGATTTTCCGGCAAGCCTTCGGGCGCAGTATGGGCGACGTACTTACCCAACATCGGCTGGCACATGCCCAACGGTTACTCGTCACCACGCAAGAAAGTGTGCTAGAGATTGCGCTCGCGGTGGGATTTGGCTCACTCAGCCGATTTTATGCAGTCTTTAAGGCGCGGTGCGGGCAATCACCGAAAGCCTATCGTGAAAAAATGGGCATCTTGCCGGAATGACTGTGGATTCGTCCAATAAGTCGTTAAAATAGCGGGGTTGATAGGTTCAACAACGTCAGTTCTGGATAATGACAGTCGTTTTGCGACAAAACACCTTGAATATTGGATGCTCTTGGTTCTTAGCTTTTAGCAAAAGCCTTGTTTTTCAAACTAAAAGCCAAAAGCTAACGGCTAAAAGCTATTTTTCACAAATGTTCACCGTAATCAGAATTCAGGTTAATACACCGATTTCGCTATCAAACACGAAGTATACAGAGAAACGCCATGACTGATCTCATTATTCGCAACGCCCGCGTGGTGGATGCCACCCGTGATGACCTCGCCGATGTCGCCGTGCAGAGCGGCAAAATCATCGACATTTCGCCGAACATCCCGCTCAACATCGCCAACGAATTTGATGCGCAGGGACAGGTATTATTCCCCGGTGGCATTGATCCGCACGTACATTTTAACGAGCCGGGACGCACCGATTGGGAAGGCTTTATCACCGGCACTAAGGCACTCGCTAAAGGCGGCATGACCGGCTTCTTCGACATGCCCTTGAACTCCACTCCACCGACTACCACCGTCGACGATTTCAACGCCAAACAGCATCTGGCAGAGGCGCATTCGCTGGTAAATTGTTATTTGTGGGGAGGGTTGATTCCGGGCAATCTCGATTACCTCAAGCCACTCGCGGATCGTGGTGTGATCGGCTTTAAGGCGTTTATGTCCAACAGTGGCATGGCGGATTTTCCCGCAGTTGATGATTACACGCTCTATCGCGGCATGGAAATCATCGCGGAAACGGGCAAAATCCTCGCCGTTCATGCAGAAAATGACGGCATCACGGGCGGATTAGCGAAAGACGCACAACGCGCCGGAAAAATCAGCGCACGGGATTATCTGGAGTCGCGTCCGGCAATCGCGGAGCAAGAAGCCATCTCACGGGCAATCCTGATGGCAGAAGCGACAGGCTGTAAATTACATATCGTGCATGTGAGTTCGGCGCGGGGTGTGGAAATGGTGATGGGCGCACAGGCGCGGGGCGTGGATGTAACCTGCGAAACCTGCCCCCATTATCTGGTGCTGACCGATGAAGACGTGATTCGTCTCGGCGCGTCGGCAAAATGCGCCCCACCGATCCGCGATGCGGAGGAACAGGCGGCACTCTGGGAACTTGTGATGAGTGGCGACCTGCCGATCATCGCGTCGGATCATTCGCCCGCGCCGCCGGATATCAAAACAGGCGACGACTTTTTCGCCATTTGGGGCGGGATTTCCTCATGCCAATCCACCCTTTCATTGCTCCTGACGTTCGGGCATCATCAACTGGGCATGAGTCTTCAGCAAATCACCGCCGTGACTTCGACCAATACTGCGAATCGCTTCGGCTTGGAGCACAAAGGCAAGCTGATCGAAGGCGCAGACGCGGATATGACGCTGGTTGATATTCACGCAAGCTACACACTCACGGCGGACGATCTCGAATATCGACACAAAATCAGCCCGTATATCGGCATGACTCTACGCGGACAAGTGAATCATACATGGGTAGGAGGGGAACACGTTTATGGCGGATAAAGGCAAGCTGACAACACACGTACTCGACATTTATCACGGCAAGCCCGCGGCGGGCATGACGATTGATCTGTTGCGCGTGGATGATGCGCGTGTTCATCTCTTGACCGTCCACACCAACGCCGATGGACGCTGTGACGCACCGTTGCTGGAAAATCATGCGTTTCAAGAAGGCGACTATGAGTTGAATTTTCATGTCCGCCCGTATTTTGAGCAATTTAAAGGCGAGCCTGTGGAGTCACCATTTCTGAACATCGTGCCGATCCGGTTTACCGTCTATGATGCCACTCAGCATTATCATGTGCCGTTGCTGATTTCGCCGTGGGCGTATCAAACCTATCGCGGTAGTTGACCATCGTCACCCATCTAATCACATCCCTACGCCGACTCCCGCCAATTATCTTGATCGGTGGGTTGATTTTTGCATTCCTGCTGATCCTCCTGTTGCCCTCTTATTTTTATCGCGCCTTGATCGTGCTTTCGCCTCCATTGATCGGCTTTGTAGGCATCGGACTACTACTAGAAGAAGACGCGTTTGACGATGAGAAGGCGTTGTTTTCTGGCATTTTGAGCCTCTCTTTAACGATTACAGCAGTCTTTTTGCTTGTGCATTTTGCCCTTCTGCTGTTCGGCAATGGCTTATTCGGCTTTCGTGGGATTTTGACAACCCTGTTCGGCATGATCTTCGGAGTGACATTGCCCGCATATATCGGTGGCATGATTGCTTATGTGCTCCTGCCGGAACGCTGGACAATCCAATCAGGCGGGATCGGATTAGGGGTGGCGGTCATGGCGATAATGCTGGGTGCGCTGACCCATTTTAGCCCATTCACCGGACTGATATTTTTGCTCCCGCCACTGGTCACGGTGAGCGCAATCGCATGGACATTCAGGCGAAATCCGGCAAAAGAATCGGCACAATTGTTGCGTGGTGGGCTGATCGCCGGAGCACTCACAGGTATCATCGTCTGCGCCGCTTTCAGCATCACGGTGCGCCTAATCCTTTGCTTTGGTGCGCCCACCTGTGCGGATCAATTGGGCATTGCAGGACTCCTCTTTTTGTATGGTATTGCTGTGGCAAATTTAGCGGTCATTACCGTTGTTCATTGGCTGGTCGGTTCGCTCACCGTGTTTGCATTGCACCGCTTTTCACCGCGCGATTGATTGTGAGACCTGCACAAATCCACCGCCTGACCGAAATTCAAGAGCATCGTGCAAACCATCTCAACTTTAATTTTTACGGATTTTGAGGAAATATGCGCCGTTTTATAGTGTATAATATGCACAAATAAACTTGGGCATTAAATACAAGTGAAAACATCATTTCTTCGAAACATGGAGGTTAGCGATGGTCGCGGTAAACCAGCAAGATCGGACAACGTTACAGACACAAGACTACATTGCGCTAGAAGATCAATATGGCGCGCACAATTATCACCCGCTGGATGTCGTACTTGAACGTGGCGAGGACATCTGGGTATGGGACGTAGAAGGCAATCGCTATCTTGATTTTATGAGTGCCTATTCAGCGGTCAATCAGGGACACGCCCACCCGCGCATTTTACAGGCGATGGTCGAACAGGCGGCACGTCTGCCCCTGACTTCACGCGCCTTTCGCAATACAGAACTGCCCCGCTTAGCAAAACAACTATGTGAATTACTCGGCTATGACAAAATGCTCCCCATGAACAGTGGCGCGGAAGCCGTAGAAACCGCCATTAAGATGACGCGCAAATGGGGCTATAAAGTGAAGGGCGTTGCAGAAGGCAAGGCGGAAATCATCATCGCAAAAGGCAATTTCGCCGGACGCACCACAACGATTATCGGCTTTTCTAGCGAAGACCAATACCGCGATGGCTTCGGTCCGTTCACGCCGGGATTCGTCAGTGTGCCCTATGGCGATGCAGAGGCACTGGAAAACGCCATTACACCGAACACCGTCTCGTTCATCGTGGAGCCAATTCAAGGTGAAGCGGGGATCGTCCTGCCACCCGACGGCTATTTGAAGCAAGTACGCGATATTTGCACCCGTCATAATGTGTTGCTGGTCAGCGATGAAGTGCAGACCGGCTTAGGGCGCACCGGACGTTTGCTGGCATCGGATTGGGAAGATGTGCGGGCAGATGTGGTCACGCTCGGCAAGGCGCTTTCCGGTGGATTTTATCCGGTATCGGCAGTGCTGGCAGATGACGACGTGATGGGCGTGTTCAATCCCGGCGATCATGGCTCGACCTTCGGCGGTAATCCATTGGGCGCGGCAATCGCTCAGGCGGCGCTCTCGGTCTTGATCGACGAAAACTTAACCGAAAACGCGCTCGAAATGGGCGAGTATTTGCTTGCCCGTATGCGCGAGATTGATAGCCCGCACATTAAAGAAATTCGTGGACGTGGCTTGTTCATTGGCATTGAACTGAAGGCGGAAGCCGGCGGTGCGCGTCGCTTCTGTGAGGCACTTCAACGTGAGGGCATCCTCTCCAAAGAAACACATGAAACTGTGATTCGCTTCGCCCCACCGTTGACCATCACCCGTGCAGATATTGATTGGGCGATGGAACGCATCGAAAAAGTGCTAACGAGCGAATAAGTAAGGTTAAGCTCCATCTAACAAACAATTCACCAGAAGAGGCGCATCACAACATGCGCCTCTATTGTTTTCTATCGTAACCGCCAAACCGCCAAGCATGTTATCATTATGGCATCATGTCCTCCAAATAAAGGTGCCGTAAAAGAATTATGAGCTTAGAAAATCTTTCCGGCTTACAGCTAGACGAATATACCCTGCGCGATCTGCTCGGTCAGGGTGGGATGAGCGCCGTTTATCGCGCGTATCAGGAAGAACTTGAGCGTTATGTGGCGGTTAAGGTGCTGTCGTCCAAATTGGCGCAAGAGTCCGGCTATATTCAACGCTTCAGTGGCGAGGCGAAGATGGCGGCAGGTCTCGAACATCCGCATATCGTGCCTGTCTATGATTACGGCACAAAAGACGGCATGAGCTACGTCGTCATGCGCCTGTTATCCGGTGGCACACTGAAAGATCGCCTTAAAAATGGCGAGCCGTTGCGCCTGCGCGATGTCAACGATCTACTGGATGCGCTGGCAAGAGCACTGGATTACGCGCACAGTCGGGGCATCGTGCATCGAGACATTAAGCCCGCCAACATCATGTTTGACGATCAGCGCACCGTTTATCTGGTGGATTTCGGCATCGCCAAAGCGGTGAATGCAGATGTGCAACTAACGGCGGATAATATTGTGCTCGGCACACCCGCTTATATGGCACCGGAACAATGGCGTGCGGATTTACTGACTCCGGCGCTCGATCAATATGCGCTGGCAGTGGTGGTCTATGCCATGCTCACCGGAAAATTGCCCTTCGATGGCGATACCTCGCATACCTTGATGTTCCAGCATATGAATGACACGCCACCACCACCGCATGAGGTCAATCCAGCGTTGCCCCATGCAGTCTCTGATGTGGTCATGAAGGCGCTCTCCAAAAAGGCAGAAAACCGTTACCCGCGAGTGACCAATTTCGCCAACGCCTTCAAGCAAGCCATGCAAACGCCCAATCCACTCCCTAAAACAGACCCATCCGCAGGCGATTACACCGTGCCGTCCAAAGCGGTAGACGCACCACCTCCGCCCGCAAAATCAACCATTCAGGCGCGGGCAGTGCGTCCACAGGAATACCAACCGCCCCCTGCACAGGAAACCATGCCCAATCCGCGCTATCAGGCCCCCGCGAATCAAGCGCAACCGTCACGCCAGTCCGCAAACCAGCCCTTGCCACGCACCCAATTGCCGGATGATGATTCGCCGGGTAATCGGACGCTGTTTAATCAATTTGCGACGGGCGGAATCGTCGGGTTGGTGATGTTGTTTATCGTCGTCGTGATTATTTGTGCCCTGATCGTCGTCCTTTTACTCAGTCGCGGGGACGATGATAATGGTGGATCAAGTGACAACGGCGACACCAGTGCAGAAGTGATTGATACAGGTGGCGAAACGCTTGACGATAATAACGCCCCAACTTCGATAGCGATTGCCTCGACGATTGCCGTCAGTAGCATCACTAACGTGATCGGCGAACGCACGCTTTACAATGACATTCAAGTGCCTGTGCGTGATGCGGCATGGAGCGCCAACGGCATGATTGCCTCCTCACACGGCGACAATATCGTCCGTGTGTGGCGCGATGCGAACGGAGGCGCACCGACTCAGCTCGTGGGGCATAGCAACATCGCCGAAACCGTCGATTTTAGCCCCGACGGGAGTCTGCTCGCGTCCGGCTCAACCGATCAAACGATCCGGTTATGGTCGATGGACACGATGCAAACAGTACGCGTGTTGAACGGGCATACAGGCACAATCCGCGATGTCGTCTTTAGCCCGAATGGGTTACTTCTCGCGTCAGCCTCGGAAGATGGCACAGTGCGCGTATGGGATGTGGAAACGGGCAATAGCATCAACACGATTAATGCCGATACCACCCGCGTGCTCGGCGTGGATTTTAGCCCCGATGGCGCAACATTGGTGACCGGCGGGCGTGATGGCACTGTCAAATTGTGGGATGTATTCAGCGGGACACGGCGCGGGCAATTCAGCGGACACACAGAAGAAATTCGGAGCGTCGCCTTTAGTCCAGATGGCACGCTGATCGCGTCCGGCAGTACCGATGACAGCGTGCGCGTGTGGGAAGTCGCTAGCGGCAACGGGCGCTTTATCCAACCCGGACACGGGCGCGATGTATGGCGCGTCGTCTGGCATCCGTCCGGCACGGCGATTGCTTCCGGCGGGCGCGATAACACGTTGCGATTATGGGATGCAAGCACAGGCGAGCAGAGCGCCCTGTTAAGTGATTTCGTCGGCTGGGTACTGGGAATCGGCTTCAGCGCCGACGGCACACAGATGGTCTCCGGCGCAGGCGACGGCACGGTGCGCGTATGGCGGGTGGGTTAACTCGATTAAAATCCTATTTTGTACTCAAAGAGGGAAAAATGCTTAGATTAATGCTCCTGGTGGCGAGTTTGACGTGTCTATTGTCTTTTGAAGCTCATCAGGTACTCGCCACATCTGTACAACAAAACGACGAACGTGAACGTATCGTCGCAATTATGAGAAATTCTGGCTCGATTGTGGTCATAGACTCTGAGCAAGAGGACGTACAGGAAATACCCTTACCCGTTTCAGAAAATTATCAAACACGAGATGTAGCAATTTCACATAATGGTGTTTTTGTGGTCTATAGTTCTCGAAATAGCACAACCAGAGCGATACAAATTCGTGTGTTTAATCGCCTAACGGGTGCAGTACAAATTGAATATGATATTCAGGGTGATGACGCTTTTATTTACCTTAGAGCGAGTAACTTTAGCACAGACGACTCAAAACTGGCAGTTGGCTATTATGACAGCGTGCTGGGAAGCTGGAAAATAGTGGTTTTTGATCTGGAATCGGGGGAACTTATCCGCACAATGACGGATGGGGACTTCCCCAATACGTATATTCACCACGGGCAATATCCATTCATCTATCATTTTGCCAACGACACCATCACCTTCATCAATACGACACCCTTCGACTCGCCCGGTGATTTTGAAAACGCTTCTTATGATACGCTTGACTGGGATTTCACGACGGATACATTTTCGCCAAATTGTGTGTATACGCACCTCGACCAAATCACATACAACCCTACAGGGGAAGTCATCGAAACAGCGATCCAGCGAGACCTTGTTGAAACGGGTGATGCCGATGTACCAACCTATGGTGCTTATGTTTTACAGCTGGCAGAGGGAAACACACGTCAAGTATTCTTTCAAAACGTGACACCTTTAGACTCTGCTCAATTTGTACAAAATGGCGAACGGATCGTAACGTGGGCAAGATCAACTGAAAACCCCTCCGCATACCACATGATCTTAATCGAACGTGATGGCACAGTGATAGATGAGCTTGATGTTATCGGGCATCCGCAAGTTCGCAGTACCCACGATCGCTTCGTTTACCGACTTTATCAGGATACAACCGGTTGGGTGATTGACTTTGTCTATGTCAACACGCGCGAGTCTGCGCCGTTTGCTAACCGCACCATCCTCTGGCAAAGTGACCACGACAGATACTATTATTCTCTAGAATGGGCAGATGAAGGTATTGACGACGACTTGCCCGATCATATGTCCTGGGGTGATGTGATGAGCTACACAATTAACTGTCCACGTAGTCATGGTTGATATGTACAGGTAATCAAAAAACTAACCACTTCTATCCATAAGTCCATATCAGCCCGTTTCACCAAACGTTTATATCTACGCGTTATGATCTGTGCTGGATAATTTTTGTTTTATGTAAACATGGGGAGCACATTACACATGAAATATCGCAATTTAGGTCAGGCAGGCATGAAGGTCAGCGCGATTTCGATGGGCGGCTGGATTAATTATGGCGAAGGCAAAATAGCCGACGACGAAGCCAACAACATCGTCAAGACCGCCTATGATAAAGGCGTGAATTTCTTCGATCTGGCGGATGTTTATGGTAAGGGCAAAGCGGAAACACAAATGGGGAGCATCCTCAAGCAATTTCCGCGCCACACGCTGGTGATTTCCACCAAAGTTTTCGGCGAGATGAGCGATGATATTAATGATCGCGGGCTTTCCCGTAAGCACCTCTTTGAGAGCATTGATAAAAGCCTCGCCCGCCTCGGCACGGAGTATATCGACATTTATTTCTGCCACCGCGCCGATCCTGAAACACCAATCCGGGAAACTGCCCGCGCCATGAACGACCTCATCACCGCTGGCAAGGTTATGTATTGGGGAACGTCCGAATGGGAAGCGGCGCAGATCGTGGAAGCCTATGAAATTTGCGAACGCTACGGCTGGAATCCGCCCGTGACCGATCAACCGCAATATTCGATGCTGTTCCGTGAGCGCGTGGAAGGGCAAATCCTCCCGGTGACCAAACCACGCGGCATCGGGCTGGTGCCGTGGTCACCGCTGGCGATGGGCATGTTAACAGGCAAATATGATGACGGCATTCCGGAAGATTCGCGCTTCGGCAAAGAAGAATGGGCGAAAGATCGCTATATGAATGACGGCAATGTTGAAAAAGTGAAGGCGATGAAACCGATTGCCGATGATCTGGGCATCACGCGGGCGCAATTGGCATTGGCATGGTTGCTCCGTGATTCGGGCGTGAGCAGTGTCATCACCGGCGCAACCAGAGTCAGCCAGATTGAAGCCAACGCCGCCGCCGCAGAAGTCGAACTGAGCGCGGATGGGATCGCCCAATTAGAAGAAATCCTGACCAGTCAGCCGGAAAACGCACGTTAAGTAGTAAATAGTTTTCAGTTGTTCGTTAAAGCTGGGAATTAGTCACATTGATCTGAAATAATCATGGGATTTAGCTGGCACCTCATAAATAGTTGGATGGCAACGGTGTTGGAAACTACATCTATAAGTTCCTGCACCGTCAGCCGATCCATCGCTTCCTGAGCTTCATCAACGCTGACGATTTGGTTGTTCAAAGCAAGCGTATCTGCCCCAAGGAATTAGAAGTTTACTCCCAGCATTGATGCTAGCTTGACAAAACTTGGTTTATCTATAAAATTGAACTATGTTCAAAAATTAAACAAAGTTCAATTTTTATGTCAGAATCGACCAGTCGTGAGAAACGTCGCGAAGAAATGAAACAGTCAATTCTCAAAGTAGCACGAGAAATCATCCGCAAGAATGGCGTAGATGATTTGAACATGCGTGAAATCGCCAAGCGTATTGGCTACAGTCCTGGATCAATTTATAGTTACTTCAACAATAAACAGGCTCTTATCGAGGCAGTTGCCACACAAGGATATGAATATCTGGCAAGCTATTTTCAGTCCGTCGATGAGTCCCTGCCTCCAAAGATACATCTAACTGAACTTGCCCTCGTGTACCTGAAATTTGCCCTTGAAAATCCAGATTACTACATCGTGATGTTTACCACTGTACCGTCCCCCGAAGCGATTGCCGAAATTCGTGCGGAAGGCTCCGTATTTGATACGTTGATTCACGCAATTCAACGTGGGATCGATAAAGGTGTCTTCAAACCAAAGCCTGATTTCGAGGCTCATAATATGGCATATGCGGCATGGGCGCATGTGCATGGGGTCGCAATGTTGCGAATCACATTTTTGGAGGCACCGGAGGCAATTGAGGGTCTGAATAATCGTGAAACATTCGAGACATTTTTCAGGGGGTTAGGTATGGAAGAACCATAGTCTCAACTAGCAAGCTCATCTGAATATCCCTTCACAACAAGCCAATTTTAGTCTTAGGAGCAAAACTATGTCGTATCGTCCGACAGTGGTTAGTTCAGACACGCCTATTCGCAAGGCAATTACACTTGGGGTGAATGCCCCCAGTCCTCACAATACACAGGCATGGAAGTTCAAAGTGCTATCCGATACTGAGATGCTTATCTTTATCGACGAAAATCGCCTTTTGCCCGCCACCGATCCGCCTGCACGCCAGATTCATATGGGTAGCGGTTGTTTCATTGAAACCCTCGCAGTTGGGGCAACATCTATGGGTTATGAAACACAGGTGGATTACTTTCCAGAGGGTACATATTCATTTGAGGAAATCGGTCAAAAGCCCGTCGCAAAACTCACATTGCTTCCCAATGTCAGTGTTCAACAAGATGTCTTGTTTGACGCAATGCACACCCGTCAGACAAACCGAAAAAATTATTCTGGACCACTGGTGACGGATGCAGAAATCGCACAAATACGCAAGTGGATTGGTCAGAGTGAAGCAGAAATCGTCTTCATCAATAAACCTGAAGAAATGCGACCCCTCACCGATATTTTCTACAGTGCGATGGAAATTGAGTGCAAAACACGCCATCTCTATGAAGAAACCCGTATCTGGATGCGCTACTCTGAAAAAGAACGTGCCGAAAAGCGAGATGGTCTCAGTGTCCCACAAACGGGTGTCGACGGTTTCATGAAATACCTGACGGAGTTCTTTCTCGCTAACGGCAATCCGAAGCGTTGGCACGCTAGTTTTGGTATGAATGGTTACCTTGATGGTTTCAAGAAAGGTCTCAATACCGCGAAGGGGATCGTCTACTTGAAGACTCAGACCAATGAACAACCTGATTGGATCAAAACCGGGCGAACCTATGCCCGTTTCCATCTGGCAATCACCAAACTGGACTTCTACGCCCATGTCTACAGCCAGGTATTGCAAGAATTCCCTGAAATGACAGACCTCTACGACAAATTCCACGCGCATTTAGGCATTCAGGCTCCTGCGCGTGTGCAGATGGCGGTGCGGATAGGTCGTGCAAAACGGGCATATACCGCCCCGCGCAGAAACATTGACGATTACCTTATCTCATAAATTCGTAAGCTCTAATTGCCATGTGTAAGCGTCCCTTAGCGATAGATGAACTTATGAAACAGCAATGAATTGACTTGATAAAAAAAGGTACAACAAAACTATGCTAAAGCTGAGAAAATCCACAGGTGCACTACTTCTCTTTGAGGGTTTGCTTCTCTTTGTACCGCTGATTATTTTGGGTGGTGCGATTGGCTGGCCCGAAACCCTGAGTGACCCGGCTAGCTCGATGCTACCACTCATTTTTGAAGAAGCAGATGCCACACGCCTGGGCTACTTCATCTATCTCGTCTACTCAGTTCTATTTTTCCCGGTAGTCGTCTTGGCGGCACGGGTTGCGGTTGGCAATGACCAGGATAACTTGTATGTGCGACTTGCCGTTGGGTTTGGTGCCGCTTCTGCGCTGGCTCGCTGCATTGGCATTATTCGCTGGTTAATTCCAATGCCTGCACTTGCAGTTGCCTATACAGCACCGGATGCCACCAGCGAGACACAAGCGACGATCTCTATCATATTTGATGTGTTGAATAACTTTGGTGGCTCTATCGGCGAGATTCTTGGTGTGAGCATGTTCGCCTCCTTCGCTATTTTATCTATTGGTGTACTGATTCTTCAGAACAAAGCGATGCCAGCGTGGACGGGTTACTTCGCACTCATATCTTTTGCCGCGTTATTGATACCTGCTTTGGAGATTTTTGGGATTGATCCGGGAATATTCCTGACCATCAGTGTGCTGGTTATTCAGCTCTGGTTTATGATTGTCGGTGCATACTTGCTCATCACTACTGAGCGACCTGCTGTCGTTGTGGGTTAAGGCAATTTAGTAAATCTCTAATTCACCACGCCGGATTCATTACTCGAATTCGGCGTTTTTGATGCCTACGCCTGTTTGAGTTTCGCCTCAACATCATCCGCGACTGCCAGCCATAATTGCGTATCAAATTGGGCGACATCGGCATTGCGCCAGAATTTTTGATAGATTTTCGCTTTCTTCGTGTCGTCGCCTTCAAGATCAACGATAAACGTGAATTCGCCGGGGCGGTCTGCAAAATAGCGATGTTGCAAACGGGCGAGGATGGCATTTGACACCACGTTAACAATGTGGCTATACCGCTCGAATGTTGAGTATTTATCCTGCACACAGCGCGCCAGATCCAGCACGGCGATCACATAATTACCGCAACCGGGACTCGGAAATTGATTCACGGCTTGCTCTGGCAATTCATCCGGCGCGGAGGCATACGCCATGACGGTCATCGTCAACTCGCGTACCCACCCCGCCTGTGGATAATAGGCGTTAAAAATGGGCATAAACGCCTCGATCTGTACCGCCGCCACCTGTAGCGCGATCAAGGGTTCGAGGTTTGCCAGCAGACGCTTCAGCGTATCCTGTAAGTCTGTCCATTGGCGCTCTTTGGCGACAGACCGCAACCGTGCGAGGTCTTGACGTTGGGCTTCATTTAGTTCACTCATATCGATCACTCATAAGACGGAAAGCGCCTCCTCCAATGTAAAGGGATAAGTTAGGGTCAAATCTGCGAATTGTTCCAGCAAGTCCTGCACATGCGGGAAGCAATTGCAGGTGCGATCATCCAACACGGCAATCACGCGCACATCCTCAATGTTGATTTCGGCTATCCCCGTCAGGCTGGCATAAAGTTCCTCTGGATTCAGCGACTCCGCCACATTCAACAAAACGATGTCCATATCCTGCTTTGATATTTCGGCGAGATGCGAATACAGTGCAACGGATAAATCCCCCGTAATGCGCTCAATTGTGATCGGTGATAGTGCATGATCCTGTAGCGTGTTCAGCGGATTATTTTCGCCATTGTCCAGCACAAGCACGCGCTGTCCCTGCCGTTGTAGATGCGTCGCCATATCCAGCGTTAATCTGCCTTTTTCAATCCCCGCCAATCCGGTGATGGCGATGAGTTTCATAGAAAATTCCTTCTAACTAACTAACGTTACGCACAGGGATAGAATACAAACAGTGTGCGTGGGTAAACCGCCAATGGCTCAAACCCATTGGCTAAATTGAGATTAAAACCCTGCTGAAGTAGGTTGTTTTGATCTAACAATCGTGCAAATCAGCCCACTTCAGTGGGGTTTTTGAAATGACCTAGCGATGAGATTTTAGCTCATCGCGGAAAGTTGACCAAGCTGATGGCTCTGCGTACAGTCAGTGCCTGATGTTTATCTTGGCGACGCGAAAAACCCAATACCTACACGATTGAGCTTATCAGCGACTCGTCGGTGGCGTTGTGAAAGGGTCTTTACCACCGAAATATTGCGGCGCTTCCACAAAGATGCCCGTGCCTTCCACCGCAACCCCGCCATCGGACAAAATCACCGCGCCACGGGTATGAATTTTGCGCCCATCTTTGCGTTCCACCCTGCCTGTGATGGTCACCTCCGCGCCCAGCGGCACCGGACGCTTATAATTAAAATTCAGATTGACCGCCAACACCCGATAGCCATTTTGCCAGCACGCCGCACCCATCGCCTCGTCGATGAGGGTCGCCAATGAACCCCCATGCGCGTGACCGGGCGGACCCTGTTTGCTGGAATCAATTTTCACCGTGCCAGTGACCGTCCCTTCGTCATCGAGATAAAATTGTGCGCCAAAGCCTGCGGGAACATCCCCAAAAACAAACGTTGATCCGCCGATGGGGTGTTTTGTGTCGCCTGTTTCCAAAATGAATTTCCTTCAATAGTGTTGAATAAAATGTCTATTATGATGAGGGCAACCTGGCAGATTGCCCCTACATCGTGATGATATTTACTGCACCCAATTGATGGCGGTGTTGCCTGTCGGAACGGTGATGTCCGTGATTTGACCGTCAATAGTGGCGATGTACTGCCGTCCTTGCATCTCGACGATGACACCACTCCGGTCAGGACTCCACTCCACGCGTTCAGGGAATCCAGTGCCGATGGGTTCAGTCAGCGGGTTACCGTTCATGTCATACAGGGCAACCGCTTGATTAGCAGTCGGCGCACCGAGCGCGATAATATCCCCGTTCGGGCGCTCCACCGCCCAGCCCATCCACAGCCCATTCTGGCTAGCCGGATAAACAACCTCTTGCGGGGTGCCATCTGCGCTCAACCACATCACGTTCACCGTGCCATCCGGCGCACTCCCGCTAGCAAGAATACGTCCATCCGCGCCCCATGTGCCATAATCATAAAGCCAGATCGGCGGGCGCATATCGCGGATGCGCTCGAAGCGGGTAATTTGCATGGCGATGATACCACGCCGATTATGCTGGGGCAGATTGACATTCACGAGGATGGTATTGCTATCCGGTGACCAATAAATTTCACGGCTCGTCCATTGACGGATCGAGATCGGGTCTTGCGGACTCGGCTGGACGATATTACAGCCGATGAAGCCCTCAAACGGACAATCGACGATGAGTTGCAACGGACCGAACTGCCCCGGCTCAAAATACCACACGCCATCGCTAGCCTGTTGCTCCGCACGGACGATAAACGCCAGATATTGCCCGCTCGGTGACCATGCGGCAACACGGGCGGCGGCGTTATTCGTCTCCAACGAGGTCACATCAAATTGAGTATACGGACTCTGGTCAATACGATAGGCATTTTGCCCGTTCGTTCCGGTAATAAACAGCATCCCGCTGGAATTAATCACCGCGAAGGTATCTTGCGAAACGGGATTCTGCGCGTAATACATCGTCGGCAACGGGAGCAGGTTTAAGCCGTCACCGTTGACTCCGCCATCCACGCGCAGGGAAAAAGCATGTTCGCCCTGTCCGGGAACATCAAGCACGGGTGAGTTAAATTGCACGGACTGTTGCGATGTTGTGTCTGTATTGCCGGACGAGGTATTTCCGCTGGAATTGTTCGCACCATTATTGAGTGGCGGGAGCGCAGTGGGCGCATCAGGGAAGGGTGTGCGAGTCGGTTGAACAGACTGAACTTCTGCCGTTTCTTCGATCTCTAGTATTTCCGGCGTATCTGCGGGTAAAGATTGTTCGTTATTCTCAGGTGTACCGGTCAAATTACAACCCGCCAAAATCATCAGACCCGCCAAATACACCATAATTATTAATTTACGCATACTCTTACCCTACCCCCAAATTCATCTACCAGATTACACGTCCATACTACCCCACCCATTATAACCGTTTCAGCCGCAATCGGAATGACCGCTTACATATCTATCAGGTGATCGTCATGGTTACGTAGCGCAATCGGAAGACTCGGAATCGACACACGGCTGTGCAGTTCACACTTCTGACACACGTTGAGTATAATGTGACACAAAATACAACCGCTATTAAGGACACGCTATTATGAATACATCAACAGAAGCCGTCAAACAATTGCAAGATGCGCTGGATGCCGCCCAACGCGCTACCGATGTCATTGATAATTTACTCGCAGAGCATGATTATCAGGATGTTGCCTCATTGACCGCACAAGCCGCCGCTTCACTACTTTCATCCGCCATCGCCTTGATGCAATCGCAGGATGAAAGCGCGATGGAATTCTTCGACATCACCGAGGATTTGATGGAAGCAGTCTATAACATCATCGACGGTGAAATCGACGACGATTAGCACTACAAATCCCCTCATATTTTTTCATGTTGATTCAAACGCGTGCAACGTTCTCAGAATTGCTTACGTAAACACTACATCAACCATAACTTGAATCACCAGAGTGAGGGAATCAATGAAAGCTATACTTTATACACAATACGGATCACCGGATGTTCTTCAATATACAGATGTAGCAAAACCAACACCACAAGCCAACGAGGTGCTGGTAAAAATTATTGCGGCATCTGCAAATCCGCTGGACTGGCACTTGATGCGGGCGGAACCCTTCTTAGCGCGTTTAGAAGCTGGCTTACGCAAACCTAAAAATCCTAAACTCGGCGCGGACATCGCAGGGATTGTTGAAGCAGTCGGCGCAAACGTTAGCGAATTCAATGTGGGCGATGCGGTCTTTGGCGATGTATCTAGCGTTGGTTTAGGCGCATTTGCGGAGTATGTCTGCGTCCCCGAAGATAAAATCGCCCTGAAACCTGCCAACATCACATTCGAGCAAGCCGCCGGTGTAGGGGTTGCCGGGTTTACTGCGTTGCAAGGACTCCGTGACAAAGGGGAGATTAAGGCTGGACAAAAAGTGCTCGTCAACGGTGCGTCCGGTGGTGTCGGCACATTCGCCGTGCAGATCGCCAAATCCTACGGCACAGAAGTCACCGGCGTGTGCAGTACGCGCAATCTAGACCTTGTGCGCTCCATTGGCGCAGATCATGTAATTGACTACACACAAGAAGATTTTACCCGCTCCGGTAAGACCTATGATCTGATTTTTGATGCAGTCGGCAACCATTCCGTGTCGGATTATAAACGCGCCCTAACCCCTGATGGCATTTGTAGCATTGCCGGATTTACGACCATGCCACGCCTGCTTGAACATATGATTCTCGGTCCGTTGCGCTCCAGAAATGGTCAACGGCAGGTCGGCATCATGAAAACGGCATACTCCAACAAAGCTGATTTGCTGATCTTAAGAGAGCTACTCGAAAGCGGCAAAGTCGTCCCCGTGATTGACCGCGCCTATCCCTTAACCGAAACGGCAGATGCGATCCGCTATCTCGAAACCGCACGCGCCCGTGGCAAAGTGATTATCAACGTGGCACCTGTGAGCTAAAACATGACCACCAATCCATATTCAACGGTAGATCAGTCTCCAATCAACATCAGATTTAAGCTATCCGCACTATGGATTGCCATGATGTTTATGTATGTTTTCGCTGATGTGCTGGCAGTATTTGAGCCGGGCACAGTTCAGGGACTCCTGTCAGGGACATTACATGGCGTTCAATTCACACAGGAAGTATTGTTTGGCGCGGCAATCTTGGTGAGCATTCCAAGTCTGATGGTGTTCCTATGCCTTATATTGCCTGCTCGCTGGAATCGCCGGGCAAATATCATTCTGGGGATCGTCTATGCCCTTGTCAACATGGCTAATCTGCTTTCGTTTGCAGACCCCTGGGCATACATCATCTTTTTCAACCTTGCGGAAAGTGCGATTAACTTGCTTATCGTCTGGTACGCATGGCGTTGGACGACCAGAGAGGCATAACCCTCCAATTTGGAGAAATCACAGGAGCTAACAACCACAATGCAAAAATTTCTCACCTTAGAGTGGAACAATCGGCTGTCAATGGGCATGGGCTTACTATTTTTCTCGTTCATCACTGTTGTGGTGATTACAGGTAAGCCAGTTACATCCCAAATCTTTACACCGCTGGTATTGATCGGCTGTGTGTTCTGAATTGTGAGCGAAGGTCACCTGACCATGCGGTTCGTATGGGAGAAAAAGCAAGCAGGTGAAAAATCAGTCAATCCGGGATGCGGGCTTACCTTATTCCGGTTAGCCTATAATGCGGCGTGGTTACTCCCCATTATCATGACTTTTAATGGCAGGATTGACTACCTTACCGGCTTCACCATTTTTAGCGCAGTCTGTGTGATGCGCTTCATGGCAAATTTGTACGCGAACAATGCCCTCACGGGAGCACAATACGATAGCTTTCTTTTACGGGCATAAAGCTGTAACCAGTAAACACACAGACAGGAATGTGAAAAGGCAGTAAATTAGACTGAATTTCCCTCTAAAACAACAACACGCTTGCCCGATCCGCAATTAGATCGGGCTTTCTTTTACAACATAATGTAAAAAATACTTGACATTATGTAAAAACAAACATACTATGTGTAAAGTTCAATTGACTATAAGTAAAAATTAACTGACAAGAGGATAATTACGTGTCCTATCAAGAAAAAAACATCACCGTTTCAATGATTAGCACCTTGCTGATCTTTGCTTACTATCTTGCGCGGATGTTTCAGCTACTCCAGCAAGACAGCATTGATCCGGCAGAAGTTTACAGTTTGTGGGGGATCATCGTCGTGTTAGGGATCGTGGTGAATATTGCCTCGACGATCATCACGTATATCGTTTTGGAAATTTTCCACATCGTGATTAAGGGCGATCCACCCGATTCACAGGTCACCGATGAACGCGACGAACTCATTGACTTAAAAGGAACCCGCAACACCGCCTATGTGATGGGCGCGGGAATGCTCATCTCAATGGCATCGCAGATTGTGGATATGCCTCCCCTGACGATGTTCAATCTACTCTTTTTCTTTGCGATTTTGTCCGCGATTGTTGGCGATTTCTCCCAGCTTTATTTCTATCGCAGGGGGTTTTAGGATGGGTAAGCCCATAATCAACAACAACATTCGCACCCTACGCTTTCATCATGACGAGATGACCCAACAACAATTGGCAGAAAAAGCAGGTGTGACGCGACAGACGATTATCGCCATGGAAAAAGGCAAATACTCACCATCGCTAGAACTCGCCTTTCGGATCGCCCATATCTTCAAAACGCCCTTAGAAGAGGTATTCACTTACGATCCGGGCGACGCATCCTGACCGGTAAAACGAAAACGCGCAGTCACACCCAACCTTAGTTTGTTCGCTTATCACAATATCGACTATTCAAAAACTGACCAAATCAACCCGAATCTGGAGAAAAATCATGAAAGCAATTGTCTACACTGAATACGGCTCACCGGATGTCCTTCACCTCAAAGCCGTTGAAAAACCGACCCCCAAAGACAACGAAGTGCTCATCAAAATTCGGGCGACATCCGTCAATTTTGGCGATACACTGGCGCGTAATTTTAAGGCAATCACCTTCCGAACCTTCACCATGCCTGCGCCCCTGCTGATCCCGACGAAAATCATGTTTGGCATTCGCAAGCCCAAGATACGAATTCTCGGTGCAGAATTTGCAGGCGATATTGAAGCGATTGGCAAAGATGTCACGCAATTCAAAGTTGGGGATGCCGTTTTCAGCTACACAGGTCCGAGCTTTGGCGGGAACGCGGAGTATGTTTGTGTGCCTGAAACTGGCAATGTAGCGATAAAGCCGGAAAACCTGACTTACGAAGAAGCCTCCACTGTGCCCTATGGCGCGATAACTGCCTTGCTCCTGCTCAGGAAAGCCGCTATTAAGCCGGGACAAAAAGTCCTTATCAACGGTGCATCCGGCGCGATAGGCTCATATGCGCTACAGCTTGCCAGATATTATGGCGCGGAAGTCACCGGAGTCTGTGGCACGCAACGCATGGACTTTGTGAAAGCACTCGGCGCGGATCATGTGATTGATTACACCAGAGAGGATTTCACACAGAACGGTCAACAATACGACCTGATTCTGGACATCCTCGGCAAGAGTTCATTTGCACGCGCTAAAGAGTCGCTCACTCCAAACGGGCGCTTCATGCTGGCGAGTTTTAAGATAAAGCATCTGTTTCAGATGTTGTGGACATCCCGCATGAGCAGTAAAAAAGTGGTCTGTGCGATGGCGTTTGAATCACAGGACGACCTGATCGCCGTTAAAGACCTTGTGGAAGCAGGCGCGATCACCACTACAATTGATAAATCCTTCCCGCTGGAAGAAACCGCCGCCGCACATCGCTATTATGAATCCGGCGAGCGACGTGGCAACGTGATCGTCACCATCGCCTAATGGAATTTCGTTCTCGTAGGGGCGCAACATGTTGCGCCCTACATTCAACTAGCCGAACACAATCCCCTCCTTTTCACGGTTTAGCTCCGCTCCATAACATGACATAAACGATGAGCACTTGCACAGAAACTGTACACATTGGCAATGGGTGGTGCTATAGTCGTCGTTCAAAATATGACACAGTAAACTCATAAAAAATGTTATGGGTTACCGGAGCGTGTATGTATATCCCTAATTTGTATCGTGTAGATGATTTCGAGACGCTTTTCGCGTTCATGCAAACGCATAATTTTGCGCTGGTGATTTCCAACACGGATGGCGCACCCGTCGCGACTCATTTGCCCCTCACCGTGCGCGTACAGGATGAACAGGTGATCGTGCGCGGACATTTCGCCAAGGCAAATCCGCAATGGCAAACCTTCGCCGGACAGGATGTTCTGGTCGTGTTTTCCGGTCCACACGCCTATATTTCCCCCAGGCATTATCAACAATGGGAGAGCGTGCCCACATGGAATTATGTCGCCGTTCATGCCTATGGACAGGCGGAACTTGTCACCTATGAAGACTCGCGGGAACAGTTGCAGGAGATCATTGAAGAGTTGATTGCCCTGCACGAGCCGAATTATCAACTGCGCTGGGATGATCTGTCAGATCGCTTCCGTGAAGGCATGTTACGTGGCGTGGTCGGCTTTGAACTCACCGTTAGCCGTATAGAAGGCAAGGCGAAACTCAGTCAGAACAAGCACCTCGCAGAGCAAGAATCCATCAGCGAAGAATTGGTCAAGCTCAAAGACACAACCGCAAAGGCACTCGGCATCGAGATGAAAAAGCGCATTCACGGCGAATAAGATTAACCTTCTGCCGTTTCGGTGAGCGCATCCGTGCAATCGTCGGGGAAGAGGTGGGCGTATAGTGACCAGCTTTCGAAGTCGTTTGGTAAGGATAGCCAATAAGGACGGTCGTGAAGAATCATCCAGTCAATACGCATTGTCTCTGTATCCACAGAAAACAGGGTTGAATCATTAAGGTAGATAAGTGTTGAAGGGATACCACTTTCGGTAAACAGTACTTCTGGTATTCCATAAGCATCAATGACGGTCTGCACACATAAGTCCAGAACGAAATCCATTGAAGGAACAACATCTTCGCTGTAGGGGTTCACATTGATGTCACCGAAAACGGGAAAACCATCAGCCGACGGACTACCCTCCAAAACGATGCCGGGGACTGTGCCAGCAGGAATTGAATGCAGGTGGATAACACCCGGTACACCATAGGCGATACCGTGTGACTCAAGGATCGGAATGACCTCATCACCCCGCGTCACCCCGACTTCGATGCCAAGCCAGCAGGGATTGTCGCACTCAGGACTGTAAAACGCATCGGTGAAGAGTTGTTGAAGTTCAGGGTCAATTTCGTGCTGACTCATTTCCAGCAAGTTGTAATACTGGCAACCGGACAAAATCAGCAGGAGTAGAATCAAAGCGCGTTTCATGCGAGGTATCCTTAACGATCACGGTGGAGCTATACAGTTCGTGTATAGCTCCACCAAAACGATAGCTTACGGCGTTCTACGGTTGAGCATACGGGCGTAAGGGATGGTCTCACGCACATGCGGCAAGCCACAAATCCATGCGACGGTGCGCTCCAAGCCCAAACCAAATCCACCATGCGGCACGGAGCCATATTTGCGTAACGACAGATACCAGTCGTAATTTTCGATGGGGAGCTTCTTCTCTTTGATCTTTTCTTCCAGCAATGCCAGATCATAGATGCGTTCGCTACCGCCCGTAATTTCCCCGTAGCCTTCCGGCGCGAGTAAATCCACACTCCGGCAAACTTCAGGACGACCCTCGACGGGTTGCATGTAAAACGCCTTCACCTGTGACGGGTAATGATAAACGAACACCGGCTTATCGAACATTTCCGCCAGCGCGGTTTCATGCGGACTGCCGAAGTCCTCACCCCAGTCGATTTTCAGCACAGCCTTCTGGTCTTCGTCGTCGGTTTCGGCAACCAGCTTATGCAGACGTTCAATCGCTTCATCGTAGCTAATACGGGCGAATGGCGCGGTGATGGCTTGCAATTTGGTCACGTCGCGCTCAATGATTTCCAGTTCCGCCTGATGTTTCGCCAAGACTTGCTCCACCACATAAGCGATCATCTGCTCTTCAAAATCCATCATATCCTCTAGCGAAAGATACGCGGCTTCCGGCTCCAGCATCCAGAATTCCATCAGATGACGGCGCGTTTTCGATTTTTCCGCACGGAAAGTCGGTCCGAAGCAATACACCTTACCGAATGCGCCCATGTTGGCTTCGTTATAAAGTTGTCCGGTCTGCGCCAGATACGCCGGATCACCGAAATAGTCGATTTCAAATAATGTGGTCGTGTCTTCACCGGCGGCAGGCGTGAGGATGGGCGTATCCACCAGCAGATAACCGCTGTCATCCATCCAATCCCGCAGAGCGCGCACGATAGTCGCACGGATGCGTAAAATCGCCCATTGACGGCTAGAGCGCAACCACAGATGGCGATTGTCCATCAAAAATTCTGTGCCGTGTTCTTTCGGCGTGATCGGATATTCTTCCGCCGCCTGCACCAATTCAAGATTTTTGATGCCGACTTCATATCCGCCGGGCGTGCCGGGGGCGCGTTCATCTGCCCGAACCAATCCGGTAATGATGATGGACGACTCTTGCGGGAGGGATTTGGCGATCTCAAATTGCGCTTCGTCCATATCCGGCTTGAAGGCGACGCACTGTGCAACGCCAGACCCATCCCGCAATTTAATAAACTGGAGTTTGCCCTTACCCGTCCGGTTATAAACCCAACCGCGCAGGATCACTTCCTGCCCATCATACTTCGCTATGTCACTAATCTGGATGATCTCTGCCACGTGACCTAATCCTTGTTTATGTCCACTAATTTGAACGGATATTATAGCATGATCGTGGCGTTGTTTGGTGAATGTGCTGAAAAAGATGTTTCATTATTTGTTAATCTCGGTGGTTGCCTCTAAGTCGCGTTTTCGTGTAAATTATACATATACTTAAAACACTTTTAAATTACTTCTTGTACAATTTATACATTTCTACACTACGATAGATATTAAATAAGGAGCATTTATGTTGACGAAAGAGACTCGTATTAACAATTTTCATGCAGAATATCTAGATGTAGTCCAACATTGGTCACCCACATCCGCCAAATATGCCGGCGGAGACGCACTCGTTACCTTCCTCTCAAATGGTTGGGCGTTGCGGACTGAGGTGAAAGTCGAAGACCGTTATTTCGCGGGTATGCGTTCTGTATCCGTGTATCATATGGAACTTGAGCGTGACGGCGAAACGATTAAGATGCCCGTTTTACGCAACCCCTATGTAAACCGGATCGTTCGTATGGGCGAGTTTACGCTCGTCAGTATGGAAGCATCTTAGCGATTTTTAAACATGGTAGAAATTTAAACGGCTGATCCAAAATTGGGTCAGCCGTTTTTAGTTGCTATATGAAGTAACTTAGAATCTACTTACGCGTAAGCTGGCATTCCCTCGCCGTGCGCTTCTAGCAAGTCATCCACCATCGACCAGATTTGATCGAGTGAGAGTTCCGATGAGGTGTGCGGGTCGAGCATGGCGGCATGATAAATGTGTTCACGCTTACCCGTGATGGCGGCTTCCACCGTCAGGGATTGTACGTTGATGTTGGTTTGCATCAACGCGGCAAGTTGCGGTGGTATGTTCCCGATGTAGGTCGGTTGGATGCCGTTACGATCCACAAGACACGGCACTTCGATGGAACAACCATCCGGCAAATTGGTGATGATTCCCGTGTTCGGGACATTGCCGTAAATCAAGCGAGGTGTGCTGGTTTCCATGCTCTGAATAATCAGCGACCCATATTCCACACTGCGCTCGAACTTATCGTAATTCATGATGCTACTTACGGTGCCATCGACCATGCGCGGCATCAGCTTGATCCCCTTAAGCGCATCACGGATCGCCTCTTCGCTCGGCGCATGACCATTTTCACGCGCTTCCTGCGCCATGTTCCAACCGGTGATCTGTGCTTCACAGCGTGCGATGTATTCGTCCAGCGGAATGTTGAACTTTTCGATCAGTTCAGGACGATCACGCTTGATAAACCATGGCGTATATTCGCTGAAATGTTCGCTACTTTCCGTCACGAAATATCCCAAACGTTGGAACATTTCATACCGAACGCGATTCCAATCCGGTACGCGCCCTTCGTCAACCACCTGACGGATACGCGGATAAAGGTCTTCGCCAGTGACGCGATCTTCAAATTTGAGGAAGAACGCCACATGATTAATCCCCGCCACCAGATAATTGATGTTTTCAAAAGGCACGCCAATATCTTCTGACAATTCATGCGCGGTATGTGGCACGCTATGGCACAACCCCACCGTCTTGATGCTTGATCCCCGACTTAGCGCCCATTGATTCATCGCCATCGGGTTCACATAATTGATGAATAGCGCATCGGGGCAGAGGTCTTCCATGTCGCGGGCAATGTCCAGCAACACAGGAATCGTCCGCAAGCCACGCATGATTCCACCAATGCCAAGCGTATCTGCAATTGTCTGGCGCAGACCGTACTTCTTCGGAATCTCGAAGTCGATCACCGTCGCGGGCTTGTAGCCGCCCACCTGAATCATGCAGATGACGTAATCCGCGCCTTTGAGAGCTTGTCGACGATCCATCGTGACTTCAATGGTCGCCTTCGCATTGAGCGCGGTGTTGATGCGATGCGCGACTTCTTGCGATACAGCAAGGCGCTCTTCGTTGATGTCCATCAGCACAATGGTACTGTGCGACAATTCAGGGTAACTTAGGATGTCACCCATCAAATTCTTGGCGAATACCGTGCTACCAGCACCGATAAAAACAATTCTTGCCATGATAATCCTTCTTTCGTTAACGGCTAACCGTAATTAAATGCTCAGGGTTCAAGGGTTGTAGTTATTGAATAAAAGAATCTGACTAATGCGTATTAGTATAGCGATATTTTTTACCTTTTAAATCCCCTGCTGAGAGCTGTCGAGTCAATTGGATTGCCGAGGTCGCGCTCCTGCTAAATCTACCAGATGTCCCCTTATTGACACGACTCCCGAATAATAAGTTGTGGCTTCAGGGAAATTTGCCGTTCAGCTAAAGCCTCGCCCGCAATCCGTTTGATTAACGCGTCGCCAGCAACCTGACCCTGCTCTACTTCGGGCGCACGGATGGTCGTCAGGGTTGGGCGTGTAAACGGAGCGAAGCGCATATCATCGTAGCCAATCACGGCAATATCCTGCGGGATGCTCAACCCTGCTTCGTGGATCGCACGCATCGCACCGATTGCCATCAAATCATTCATGCCGAAAACGGCGCTGGGTAACGGGCGAATTTGCAAAAGCGTTTTCATTGCCTCATATCCACTTTCAGGATCGTAATTTCCAAAGCGAACACGGTCTTCTGGAATCGGACAACCAGCCGATGCAAAAGCGTCTTTGAAAGCGTCTAATCGCCGCAATGTATGTGGTGTAGCCGGGCTGAATGGGATCACCCCAACATCCTGATGCCCACAAGCGAGCAAATGAGACGCGGCAAGCCGCACACCGAATTCATGATCTATCGTCACCGCATAATGCCCTTTTGCAGGTTTGTCTAAAAATATAATCGGATAACCGTCTTTAGTCAGTGGTTCGATGATGCTTTCGAGCGTATCAAAAGTAGAGAGTACCAGTCCATCGACTTCGCCGCCCCTGAGCATATTGGGAATGGTGTGCAGTTGATTGACATTATCAATATGCTCAACCAGAAGGCGATAATCATGTGCACGTACCACACCACTGATACCGGTGATAATATTCGGGATAAAAGGATCACGGAACACTTGATAATGCGGTTGGATGAGGATAAGCCCGATGTTGCTACTGTGTCCCCGTACCAATGCTTTGGCGGCGGCTTGAGGCACATACCCTAGCTCCGTGGCAACATCTACCACGCGCTGTCTGGTTTCATCATTGAGGGCAATCTCGTACGAATTATTCAACGCCAACGAAACAACGGTCTGGGAAACACCAGCGCGTTCTGCGATTTGTTTTTGCGTAACAGAGCTACGTTTTTTCATGGCAAATGGCTACTAATTCGTATTAGTTATGTAAACTATATGCAGATTTGAGACTTCTGTCAAGAATCTAAACTCATCTCTCTTCTGCTCTATACTATGTGGTAGAGAAACAGGACGTAGACCATGAACACCACATGGTACTTTGCCGAACTCTTACAAGAGTGGCGCACCGCACATACAAATATGAGTCGACTACAAAATAACATCATCATTGTGGAAGCAGTTGATGCTGAAAACGCATACACAAAATCACTTGCTTTTGGCGAGCAGTTGAATTCTGACTCATACGATACCAGCTCAAGCAAATTTCGTGGATTACATGCACTGAACGAAATATATGATGAATTCATACATGGTGCTGAACTGATTTTTGAGATACGTGAAGAAATAAACGATGCAGAAATCGAGCGATACATCACCCCTAAAGATAAACTTGCCGCCTTTAGCAAAAAACAGACTGCCCTACAACAAACCAGCGAACAAAAATGGTTCATCGCACAGCTCTTGCAGGAATTCCGCGCTATAGATGCAGAAACCAGTTTATTGTGGATCAATTGGATTCTTATTCAGGCGACTGATGCTGAAGACGCATATACAAAATCTATTGCGTTCGGGCAAGAATACAATCAGGATGATGGAGGCACGTTTACGTCAGACGGAATTCCCGTGATTGTTCGCTTTCAGGGACTGCGCGATCTACATGAAATCCTTGAAGACCTTGCGGACGGATCAACCCTCATCCATGAGGAATTTGGCATATTAGATGAGAATAAAATCAGGGAGAAAATTCGTCCAAAAGAGCGTTTATCGGTCTTTCAACCGCGGGACGCGATGCCTAACGAATAGCCTTTTTCAGAGCCAAGGCTGATTGCCCACATACCGCGCACGCGGACGGATAAGCGTGTCGTCGCGGTATTGTTCCAGCGCATGAGCGATCCATCCGACAGCACGCCCCAACGCAAACAGCGTCAACGCGCTATCCGGCGGCAAATTCAGCACCCGCGCCACCGTCACCAGCGCGAAGTCCACATTTGGATGCTCACCGATGACCTCAAACACGCCCGCACTAACCGCCTCATAAAAATGCAGATCACGACCCTGTCCGCGCAACAGATCAAACAAAATCGCCGCGCGTGGATCGCCTTCCATATACAATTTATGCCCGAAGCCGGGGACCATTTCACCCCGTCGCAAGCGCCCCGCAATCCCCTGCCGCACATCGCCCGCCGCACTGAGTTCATTCAAAAAGGCTTCCACCCGTTCGGTATTCCCGCCGTGTTTAACGCCCGTCAGCGCCGCCAATCCGCCCATCACCACCGCATACGGGGTCGCGCCAGTCGAGGCAACGATCCGCGCCGTGAACGATGACGCATTCAATTCATGATCCGCACACACGATCAACGCCACATTCAATATTTCCGCCGCACTTTCATCAGTAGGCGACCACGCAGACTCCAATTTCTCGGCGATGAGCGCATGAGTGCTACTGTTCTGTGCGAAGCCTGCCGTCAATGCCGTGACCATCAAAGCAAGGATGCGCGCACCGGTCTGCATCACCGTTTCGGGACGCAGATCATACGCGGCGAAATCCTGCACAGCGGCAAGCGGCAACAGACTTTGCAGGCGTGTATAGGCGGGCTGAGAAATCAAATACTCCGGCAAGGCGATTGTGGTCGGTGGACTGCTGAATAAATCGCGCCACAGCGTCCGGTCATCCGCCCAGAGTAACGTGGCGACAGCCTCCAGCGGTTCGGTGCGGGCGAGTTGCGCCACATCTTCGCCTCGATAATACAGCTTGCCATCGAGAATCAACGTCAGCGCAGAGTCCAGCACAGGCGCACCCCAATGTAACGCCGATTCCGCCATTTTTTCTGGATTGCGACTCGCTTCTTTTTTCAGCAGGAGCTTATCCACATCTTCACGATAATAACGCCGTTGACGTTTGCTCTCGTCTGCGGATTCACTGCGAATCAAGCCACGACTGACGTAAGCGTAAAGCGTCGGCAGGCTAATAACCAGTAGATCAGCGGCTTCTTTCGCGCTCAAATAACGATTTTCAGACATGAGTTTCCGATTTCATTTCACGGATCAATACATCGCTTCAAATAATTCTATATCCTGAACAAGCCGAATCATATTTCCTGCATCGTTTGTTCAGACGGGCTATCCCCTTCAAAACTCGCCGAACACATTGCCCTCCAGCGATACTTCGTAAACGCTGTGGTTACTCCTCTATCGAAATGTCCACAATCACGGGCGTGTGGGATGCTACACCATACGCCAAACGCGTCCCATCGGGACTCCACGCGATGGAATTGACTTGTACTTCGGTAGAGATCGTCTGTACAGCGTCTCCTGTTTCTGCATCCCAGATGATGATACGCGCATCCCAACCTGTACTCGCAATCAATGAGGACTGAGGATTCCAATCAATATCGGTAACCACATCCTCATGCTGAAATGTGAGTCTAGGTGCGCCATTGTATTCCTCAGATGAGTAGGTATCTCCCCAAATTCGGATCGAACCATCATCCCAGAGCGCGATCACCATTTCTGTCATATCAGGGCTGAAGTCTATCGCCTTCACGGCTGTAACATGTTCAGTGAAGGTATAGAAATAATTGATGATCGCGCCAGTTTCGGGATCAAGATTTAAGGCATATGTTGCGGATGTGGCAATCGAAATACGTTCTCCGTGCCACAAAACATCATTTACAATTCCCCATTCATCCCAGAATTGGCGTTGCAATGTACCAGAGTTTATATCCCACACGCGCACAAGCTCGCCCACACCGATTGCGATTTCTGTGTCGTCAGGTGACCATGCCATCGCCCTAATAGATGCGCCGCGTTCATCTTCATAATACTGATAACGAATGACTTCTTCGGCATTTTCAGGCGACCACGGCTCCGCCCACACATACACATCCGGTCCGTAGGCAACCGCGAGTTGTGACCCGCCAGAATTCCATACAGGTGGCGTGATGAAACTCCCCGACTCTTCGTCCATCGAAAGGGAATTCAGCACCTCTAGCGACTCAATATCGTAAATATCCACACGGCTATCATACGCGACAGCCAGCATCACACCTTCAGGATGCCATGCAACCAACGCGGCATCTCTTGTTTGCGCTTGTACATTACCGAACGAGGTCACGATCAACGTAATAAACCATACGATCACTGGCGTGATAATTCGAACCTTCATGCTATCCCCTTCAACACTGGTCGAACGCGATACCATCCGACGACCATCATTCACTCCTCATCGCGCTACACGTTTTTACTATTATCTATCATCTAAAATCTAATATCTTCTGTCTCTACGCTTTTCTCTTTTCATCTCATTGCTCAGCACTCAGAACTTTTCTCTGCGTTCCTCCGCGATCTCTGCGTCCCTGCGTTACGCTTTTCACTCATTGCTCATTGCTCAGCACCAAACTTGAGTCCTTTTGGCGGAGCATTTGGCTCACTTCACCCAAACAATCTGTGCTATCCTGTGTAAATACCAAACTTACGAATAACAGGGTATTGTTTGCTAAATACTGAAAACTGCCAACGACATGGCAGAACTGCCACACCACTGCCAACCCTTTTTGCCCGAATTTCCCCTCAAAATGAGGAAAAAATTGGCACTATGGCAGAAAAAAAATTTACGTGGCACGGCACAATACTGCCATAGAGAACCACTTTTCACCCATGTTAAGGGATGTTTGGACGACGAAGCACTTAGCTAAAAGCCAACAGCTAAAAGCTATCGCCCTACATCCTGAACACACCGAATTGCGTCTCTTGCGTCGGCTTGTTCAAACAGGCGCTCAACGCCAGACCAAGTACACGGCGCGTCTTGACCGGATCAAGGATGCCATCATCCCACAAGCGCCCGGTAGAGTAATACGGTTCGCCTTCGGTCTCATACTTATCCAGAATCGGTTGCTTGAATTCTGCCTGTTCTTCTTCCGTCATATCCGCCTCGCCGCGCCGTTCCAATTGATCGCGCTTGACGGTCAACAAGACATTCGCCGCCTGTTCGCCACCCATCACACTGATGCGCGAATTCGGCCACATCCACAGGAAACGGGGCGAATAGGCGCGCCCGCACATGCCATAATTGCCCGCGCCGAAGCTCCCACCGATCACGACTGTCAGCTTCGGCACAGCGGCATTCGCAACCGCATGAACCATTTTCGCGCCATCTTTGGCGATCCCGCCCGCCTCGTATTCGCGCCCGACCATGAAGCCGGTGATGTTCTGCAAAAATAACAGGGGGATGTTACGCGCGGTACACAGCTCAATGAAGTGCGCCCCCTTAAGCGCCGATTCGCCGAAGAGCACACCGTTATTGGCGATAATCCCCACCGGATAGCCTTCAATCCGTGCAAATCCGGTGATGAGCGTCGTGCCGTAATTCGCTTTGAACTCGCGGAATTTACTGCCGTCCACCAATCGCGCAATCACTTCCCGCGCATCGTAGCTTTCGCGGAAGCTCGTCGGGATGATGCCGTAAAGCTCTTCGGGGTCGTAGAAGGGGTCTTCCGGCGCTTGCACATCCAGATCAATTTTCTTGCGGATGTTGAGCGTCTCCACGACCCCGCGCACAATTTCCAGTGCATGGTCGTCATCCTCCGCGTAATGATCCGCTACGCCAGAAACACGCGTGTGCACCTCCGCACCGCCCAGTTCCTCCGCCGTGACCTCTTCACCCGTCGCGGCTTTCACGAGGGGTGGACCGGCGAGAAAGATCGTCCCCGTCCCTTTGACGATCACCGTTTCGTCGCTCATCGCCGGAACATACGCGCCGCCCGCCGTGCATGATCCCATCACACAGGCGATCTGCGGGATGCCTGCCGCGCTCATCGTCGCCTGATTGTAAAAGATGCGCCCGAAATCGTCCACGTCAGGGAAGACCTCATCCTGCATCGGCAAAAACGCCCCACCACTATCCACCAGATAGATACACGGGAGGTTATTTTCCAGCGCGATCTGTTGCGCCCGCAGATGTTTTTTCACCGTAATCGGATAATAACTACCGCCTTTCACGGTGGCATCGTTGGCGACGATCATGCACTCCACCCCGCTCACCCGCCCGATCCCCGTGACCATCCCTGCGGACGGAGGTGGATCGTTATACAAGCCCCATCCGGCGAATGGCGCGACCTCCAAAAATGCCGAGCCGGGGTCGATCAACTTGTCGATGCGATCCCGTACAAACAGCTTGCCTTGCTCACGGTGACGTTGTTGATACTTTTCCCCTCCCCCCTCGCGCACCAAAGCCAACCGTTCGGAGAGTTCTTGTGCGAGTTTGCGATTGTGTTCGGCATTCTGTTGAAAGCGTTCATCTGCGGGGTTAAGTTGTGAAAGCAGGGTTTCCATAAAGTGTCCTAATTCTCATCAAAAATTATCATTTCATCACGCGCCCATTGTAGCAAATATCCGCGCAAGGGATGAGAAGGAAAGTCTGTTATTAGAAAAATCACTCGATGCGGAGCCACTCGATGTCGTCATGGGAGAGCGTGATGTTGCCGTCATCATCAATAAAGCGCGTATGACTATCCGGCGGAAAGGTCAGTAAATCAAACGGGGCATCGCGTTTCACATCGGCGACTGCATCGCGCACGGTCTTTTCGACTGAAGAGAGGCGTGTGTTCCATTTGGCGACGGCAAAATGCGTGTGCTTATAGCGACGGACAAGGGCTTGAATCTTAGCACGTCCCACTTCGCCTGCTTCGCCCCAGAAAAGTGGCTCTTGCTTGACGGTAAACACCCCAACCGGCGCGATTTCATCGCCAGCATAAGCGACCACATCCGGCTTATAGCGATCACCGATACGCACTTCGACTGAAATGTGTGGATACCTCGGCAGATAGAGTGCCCACAGAAAGGCTTTCATCAGCGTATGCACACTACGTTCGCGCCCTCCCCACACAAAAACATTATGTTGCTCGTGTGCGCGGAGCATCCACTTTCGCGGGATGATAGGGTCGGTCATGATTTATCCTGCTTGGCGGGTAGCTGAATAGTGAGGGTTGTGCCTTTTCCGGGTGTGCTTGCCACACTAATGTCGCCGTGATGCTGATCGACAATAATTCTAGCAACCGCCAAACCCAGCCCAAACCCACGTTCCGTTTGCGCCGAATCTACACGGAAGAAGCTATCAAATATGCGCTGTTGAAATTCTTCAGGAACGCCTATCCCCGTATCCCGAACTGAGATAACTGAGTGATTATTTTTATCTGTCAGACCAACATTGATAAAGACCTCACCACCATCCACGTTAAATAATATTGCGTTTTCGATAACTTTACGTAGCATAAGCATGATATTTTGAATATCCCCTTCGATGACTACCTCTTGAGATGGTTCTTCAAGATATAGCTGAATGTTACGCTTCGCCGCCTTTTGACTCATATATGTGATTGTATCTTTTACGAGATGGCGCAGATTCACCATCGTAAGATTCGGCGTGTCACGCTCTAACCTTGCAAATGTGGTGATGGCTTCTACCAGCATTAAAATGTCATCTACGCGTTCATGAATACGCATCACATAAGGATAATCGTCAGGCAGATTGTTATGCCGCATAATCATATGAAGCGAGGTGTTAATTACGGAAAGCGGTGTACGGAACTCGTGTGATGCAGAAACAATAAAATCCGTCAGAAATTTAACTTTTTCCTGCTCAAGCGCCAGCTTAAATATGCGTTCTTCTGCCTCGCGCCGTTCGGTGATATCCTGGCACAGTCCCAATTCTTGCAGAAGTTGCCCATCATCGGAGAATTTGAACGGAACCACCCTAAAGTTTAACCAGCGCCATTCACCAGAAATGTTTTTGACCCTAGCATCAAAAATTGCTACTTGATTATCTGTTGATCCATTTAAAGATTTGATCTGCTCACGGGCAAAGTCAAGGTCATCGGGATGATAGTGTTTAGCTATCACTTCCGGGGTAATTCTAAAAGGTTCATCCTGTGAAATATCAAAAAAACGCGCACCAAACTGGTTGATAAACACATCATGCTGTTTTTCATAATCATGAACATAAATAATATAGGGCGCGGCATCCGTAATGCGCTGTATGTAATGCTGGCTTTCCCGCAGGCGAATTTCTGCCTGCTTACGATCCTCAATATTACGTGTTATCCCGATAATCGTGTCTACAGATCCGTCCTCTGTACGCAAAACACGGATGCTCGTTTCCATCCATAAATAATGTCCCTCGTTATGCCGTAAACGATATTCGATTAATCCAGAATTTGTCTGAATGTAGCTATCGCGTTCGCTGAATAGATTCTGCAAATCATCAGGATGAATAGCGTCCATTATCGTCTTTCCAACCCGATCCTCAGGGGCATATCCCAATTCCGGGGTAACAGATGGGCTGGCATATGTGACTATTCCCTCTGCATTGGTCAGAGTAACAATATCAGTTGTATTCTCTGCCATGAGGCGATACAGTGCTTCCTGTTCTTTGAGTTGCTCCTGTGCTAATTTGCGTGCCGTCACATCTAATCCGGCAGCATAGACTACACTCTCCCCATCATAATCTCCAACTGTAATATTCAATTCTAACCAGATGTGCTCACCATCTTTACGGATCAGTTGAGTTTCGTAATTACTCGGCGCGTGCTTACCCTCAAGACGATTTTCACGATTCACATTCATGATGGCGCGGTATTCAGGAGGAATCAAATTCATTGCCTGTTCGCTGTTCATCGCCAGCAGTTCGGTTGTGCTATAACCGGTCAAATTCTCCATTTCAGGGCTTACGTAAATATATGTACCGTCTTTCGCAATAACACCAAAGCCAACAAGCGATTGATTCACCAACGCGCGGTAGAGTTGCTCTATTTTACGGCGTTCGGTCACATCACGGATGACAGCCAGAAAACCACTTTGCTCACCATTCGCATCACGGAGCAGGGTCGTTGTTGCTTCTACATCAATAAATTTGCCATCCTGCTTTTTATGGCGCAATGTAGTGAAGCTAAAACCATTTTCTTCTAAGTCCCGCATGGCGCGGGGTAAATCTTCTTCATCGTACCATTCATAACCATAAAGTTTGGATAACGGCTTACCCAAACTATCTATAGGGTCTAAGCCATAAAGTTCTAGTGCGGCACGGTTAAGATAGGTCGTGCAATAATTGTTATCAATACCGACCACTGCGTCTTGAATATTTTCTAAAACATCTGCCTGAAATTTAAGTTGTTGTTCGCCCTGTTTTTGTTCCGTGATGTCACTGGCAAAAACAATTACGCCTTCCGTGTGACCACTCTTAGCGAAAATCGGCGAGAAAGAGATTTTGTAGATTGTGTCGCCAAACGTGAATTCCCTGTGGAAGTATTCGCCCCTCAGCGCCCGATCATACTCCCCTTGCCAATGGTTACGATAGTCATCATCGTCGACAGCATCGAAAATATTCATACCTACTTCAAGATTAATACCAAAGAATTTATAATAAATGTCGATCATATTTTCGTTGACAACAATTAAATTGTAATTTTGATCTACAGACCACACACTGTCCTGAATATTCTCGATTAGAGCACGCAGATTCGACTGATTTGCTTCAAGGGCTTGCTGAGTGAGCTTTAATTCGGTGATATTTCTGGTAATGCTAAGGACAGATTGTACGATACCATCCTCATCAAATTCCGGCACAACATAAGTTTCATAGTAAATCTGTCCCTCCTGCCGTTCCGCGTCTTTATGTTCTAACTCATACTTGAGTGTTTGCCCGGTAGCAAACACCCGCTGACGAATTTCTTGCCATCGGGCTATTGTCTCTGGATGAGCAGGAACAGCGTTCGTTTTTACACCTATAATCTGTTTCTGAGACATTTTGAAGGACTCTGCGAAGGCTTTATTCACGTAGATATAGGTAAATTCCCGATCTACCCGTGCGATCAGATCGGGACTGTTTTCAGCAAGGGTACGAAACTGGGTTTCACGTTGTTTTAAATCTTCGTGTGCGTTGGCTTGTGTCTCTAATTCCGCAATCCGTGCTTCTAATGTGATGATACGCTCAATCTTTTCTTGTTCAGAAAGTTGCGCCAATTTCTGTAAGTTCATCGGATTGCCCACTATTTCGAATAACTTTTAAAACAGTTCATGTGTAATAATTGTACACACTGCTTTTCGAAATGACGATAAGGGTTTTGACTGAATACTCATGACCTTTCATAGACTTTTAAAATGACTATTTGCATCTTAAAACGATTCATGCTACACTACTTTTATCTGTTGGTTTATATAGAGGGGGTGATCACATAATGTTAGATCAAAAGTGTGGAGGGGTTCGCCTCTAGCAAGTCCTCTAGGGCTATCTTTTTAGAGGTGACCCGCCAACGTGCAGTAATGCACATAAATGACACCCCCGGTCTCCGGGGGTGTTGCCGTTTATGGTCATGTATGGGTCTTAAGACTGACCCGGCTTTTGTGCTTTGCCTAGCGCCACGGTTCCATTTTGACCATTCACTAATGCAGAGCGACTATCTCCGTCTATTTCCATAATTGTCGCTACCCACACGGGAAATAACAAAAAACGAAAGCTCATTTGATTGACCGATGTGAAAATATTGATGCGCGTATTCGGGTTTGTGTCCGTCCCATATTTTTCCTTCATTACATCGCCGATGGTTTTACGTGCTTCCAGCGACGCTTTATCAAAATCCATGCTATACAGTTCAGCAGGGACTTTTGCCAGCAATTTGGGTGAATACGCGACTACCTCGCTCAAGTCATAATCGCCGAGTTTGCCTGTCAAGTGGGGCGAGGGTGATTTTACCGCGCATACCGGCACGTTGTTTATGGCATCAGCGATGGTCGCGGTCTCATAAGGGGAGGTTTGCGTAAAACTGTAGCTAGAATTACGCGTCATGCCCACTCCGGTATTTTCACGAAATGTCGATTTGCGAATTTCTAAGCCCGCGTCGAACACCCAATACGGCAAAAACAATGGCTCAAGCGTCATCTGCTTCACGCGATTATCACTCAGCCAACCTTTCATGCGTTCCTGCCAGCCGCTTAATTTCTCATTCAATGCCGCCTCTGCCGCATCATGCTTCAGACGAAATTGGACCAGCCCATCCGGTTGCTGAAAGCTATCGAGTGCGTCCCGTTCAAACACATGGGTCGAGCTACAAAATGGGCAACGTGCGGCGAGATCACGCGCGGGAATCGTCCGTTTTGCGCCACAAGTATCGCACTCCAAAAAACGTTCGCCCACCTCCCACACTACAGGCTGATAGCGTCGTTTGAGCAATGCAAGCGTGAGGATGCCACCACCCTCTTCACGCTGACGGCTTTTTTCATCGACAAAATTACAGGAGCCACAGGTCGCTAATCCGGTCAGAGAATCGACAGTCATCTCTGTAGAGCCACATCGTGGACAGCGCACATTGATCGACTGAACATCCACCGCACCACCGGAACGCTGCATACGCGCCTGTGCATGAGGATCATTGCTAGCGGCAACGGCATTGCTATCCAATTCACCGCGAACTATCATCAATTCTTGAATGGCTTCCATCAAATTAGGCTGATAGGAAAGCACTGTCGTCAAATGATCTTCTTTGACTACAGGATCATCGGAGACATAAGCAATCCACAGATGCGGATCAATAAAATCCCGCTGATTCTCAATCGCCCGCAAAAATGACTTGATGGCTTCGTCCCATTTTTCTTGCCGTACATAGTCAATGCCGGTATCGAATGCCGCCCGCGCCCATGTATCAATCTCGCCGTGCGTGATGACGCGATAGGTCGGCTTCAGGTTGCGTCGGCGAATTGTTTCTGGCATGGGGCGTTTTGGCGATGTGATATCCCGCAGTGGTGCTGGTTTTCCGTTGGCATCCCGCACCACATAGCCGCACACAGTACAGGAAATTTGCTTTTCGCTAATCACAAAACTCTGATGGTCGCCACAACGCGGGCATTTTTCCGGGGCAAGTGGTTTTATTGTCATGAAGTTAGCCGTGATTTATCGTTTACGTTTCTTCTTATGATAAGCTGACAACGCTGATTCACGCATAAAAGTTATGAAAAATTTGTTACAACTTCCCAATAATACCTTTTTCAAACGGGCTTATAACCCGAACCAAGCACACGAAGTATCAGTTACCGTTAGAATAAGATATATGGGTGAAACATCACATATAAGTGAACATCACAGCCAAAATGAGGTCTAATCGTATGATTATTGACATTGATACCAAACGATACATGAAGGTTGCGCGTGGGGATGCACTTGCCATTCTGGAACAGGCGAAGATGACTCCGGATGATTTTACCGCGCATCGCAATGGTAGTTTTACCGCACGGTATCTACGTGATCGTACGGCGACCCTCCGCACATTGGGCATGGAAGAGCGCATCGAAAATATTGATCCGCGTGTCGCCATTTTCAAACGCCCCAGTGATAAATTGGATCGTGGACGTTATGTGACCTTTAAATTTGCTGTTGCCTCCACCCGTGCGCTCGGTCTGCCAGAAAAAATGGTCGACAAAACACCCCCGCCGGAACCCGAAGTGACCATGTTCCGTAAGAAAGACAAAGCGGTGTTGGAGATGCTGACCCGTGTGGCAGAAAATATGCAACAATTGGTAGATTACGCGCAAGAATTGGCGGTTGATACCCCAAAGAGCGATCATATGTCGGTTGTGCTGGACGAAGTAGAAGCGCAGGTCGAACTTCTGCGGGATGGCTTAAAGACCATCTCTCAAAGCCCTGAGAGAATGGCACATTAGGCTATTCATCAATCACTACGAATAGTTCACGTAACTAACTCTTCCCCTCTACACCGTTAGAGGGGTTTTTGCATTTAGAGCGTGTTTTGAAGAAGTTATTTTCTGTAATGTTTATCAAGTAAGCCGAAAAAATCCCCCCTCTAAATCTCCCCCCCGCTTCGCAAGGGGAGACTTGTTCCCCTTTATTGCGATGTAGGAGTGTCTACGCCCGTAAGCGGGGAAGGGGCTAGAGGATGGGGAAAATGCCGTAAATCGATAAAAATTACAATCCATTTCATATACAAAACACGCTCTTACTGGTCATCTTCAATAGAGTCGCTGAGTCGGGGCGCTTTATGATCGACATGCAATAAGCCCTGCTGAAACAAGCCACGTACATGGTCATCATCAAGCGTATAGTAAACGCGTCGCCCATCTTTGCGATGCCGGACAAGGTTCATCTGCCGGAGCACCCGCAATTGATGCGAGACTGCTGATTGCGACATATCGAGGGCTTCGGTAAGCACCTGAACACACACTTCACGATCAAATAATAGCGAGAGCAAACGCACACGGTTTGGATCACCAAGAAGTTTAAAAATTTCTGCTAAACGAACTGCCCGTGGCTCGTCTAAGATTGCCGCCATGACTTCCGTCTGATCGACATTTTCACACCAGATTGTAAGTTCATTTTCCACAAGATTAACCACAAAGTATCTAAGTAATACCTACTAGCTTACTGTGAGTGGCAAAGTGAGTCAATTTTCAGCATAGGAAAATCACCACATTCCTGTAGATTTTTCGGCGGGTTGAGGCACGAGAGTCTAATCGCCAATGCTAATTTCTTGTTGAATCAGTCGCTCTTGGATGAGTGCCAATAAACGAGGGCGCATCTCCGCCGCTTTGCCAAAGCGTGCTTTTGTGAGCAAGGTAATTTCTGCATGTTGCCCCATCGCTCCGGACGTGTTAATCACATGCCACGGTTCCAGCAGATTGGGCAATAACTCTACGGCTTCCACGCCAAGGGCTTCTAATAATGGGATCGCACGATTGAGATCGACGGTTTCTAGCTTGATGGTAATATCTGCCGGAGAAAACCGCCCACGGCTAAAGTTCCGCACCACGCGCACCTCACCGTTCGGGATGGTGTAAAGCTCGCCCGTGGGGGAACGTAGTGTGACAGTACGCAGAGAAATCTTCTCAATCACGCCTTCCACGCCGAGGATTTCCACCTTCTCGCCAATATCGAATTGGTCATCGAAGATAAAGGTCGCCCCGGTCAGATAATCGCTGATGAGGGGACGTGCACCCAACCCGAACGCCGCGCTGAACAGACCAATCATCCAGACGAGCGTGGTTGTATCAATGAATAATCCGAGTGTTAGAATGAACGCGATCAAAAACGCGAGAAAGCTAATCGCGCTACTGAGCAACTCATTGAGCGTCAGTTGCCGTTCTTCGCGGGGGCGCAAGTTTTCCGGCGCATAACCAGACAAGCCAACAAAATGTGGGGTGACTCGTTTGGCAACCATATGCACAATCCACGCGAAGAAAAAATATGCGCCGATGGGGACGAGATATTGCCAGAATGCCGATTCAAAATCCATGTGATTTGACCTTAATTTAGAAATTTTTATGATATGACATATCCGCCGTTACTGAAAATTGACCGTCAAATCCTCTAAAAGGTTGTGCCGAGTTGGATGAAAATAAAGCCAAGCGTGGCGATCAGTAGAAGCAGAAAGCCACCATACACCAGCAATCCGCGCAAGACCGTGCCTTCATCGCCGCCCATGCCCACCGTGCTCGCGCCCACCATGATCTTTGCCGGCGCGAGCAAACTCGCCAGCGCCGCGGATGCGTTTTGAATGCCGAGCACTAGCGCAACATTGATTCCCAGTAAAGCCGCGGTATCCATTTGCAAATTTGAAAAGACCGCGTTGGAATTGGTGTTGCTCCCCGTCATAAACGCACCTAACGCGCCGATCATCGTGGCGACAAAGGCGTATAGATCAGCACTTAGCGCATTACTTAACCACTCGGCGAGGGTACGCGTCATGCCTGCATTTTGCATAATCGTCGCCATGGCTACCATCGACAGAATGCCAATCGCCGGATTCACGCCCTTTTTACGCACACCGCTGATGATGGTTGGCAAAACATTCGGCGGATAAAACCCACGCCACTGATAATACAAGAACGTGATGATCGAACTGTAGAGCAGTACCGCGCCAGTATGCCCAAAAATCTTGATGCCGAGTAAAGGTGATGCGGAGGTGATCCATCCGCTTGAGGTTTCCACTTCGGGGATGTCGATGCCCAGTTTCCAGCGAAAGAGATTTTTCACCACTTCCACGCCGACAATCAACACTGCCAGCACCACCAGAATCCCATAGGCGGCGATGGCTTCAGGAAAAGTCGGTGTCGGGCGCGATGTTTCTTCCCTCACCCTAAATCCCTCTCCCATAGAAGGCGAGGGACTTTCCTCATCACCACGCTCGTTTGTTGAAATGATCTGCTCGACGACAAAGCCTTCCGGCGTGACCAGTTGCACATGATGCACCCGTGTATAAAACGGTAAGCGCGTCACACCCAAGCCGACGATCAAACCAGCCAGACCAGCACAGGCGGAGGCAATGTTCCATAAACCATTTGTCGCCACCACATATTGCACAATCGCCATCGTTGGACCGACGATCAAAATAGCGGGCAATCCACGCTGAACACCGCGCCAGCCAGCATAGACATGCGCCGCCAGAACACCGCAAACAATCGCGCAGATGCCAAGGATGACCGCCGTGGGTGGCGCGAGATATGCGCCGTCCAGACCGGTTACGCCGACCATCGTGATAAACGAGGAGCCGAGCGAGCCGAACGTCACCGCCCACGCATGACCAAGCGACGGCACGAGGATGGCTTTTAATGGCGATAATCCCAGACCGACCAGTAAGGGCGCGGCAATCGCTACCGGCACGCCAAACCCGCCCACGCCCTGTAAAAATGAGGTAAAAACCCAGCCGATCAAGAGCACCTGCAAGACATCATCTTCGGTGAGTGCGGTGAACCAATCAGCGATGACCTTTAGCGCCCCGGCTTGATCGACGACCATATACAGCAAAAGCGCGCTGAAGACGATATAGACGACATCGGCGGTTAAAATCAGTGAGCGGATGTGCGCGTAAAATTGCACCTCTGCGCCTGCGCCGAAGAATAAAAGCGAGATGACCAGCGCCACGATCCACCCTACCGGACCGGCTTTGCTCCCGCCCCAGCTAAAACCAACCATCAATACAAGTACAACCAGCGGCGGCGCGATGGCGAGAATAACATCGAAAAATCCGGTAGGCATAAGGTTTTTCCAAACGTGCATAGCGAAATCAATATGCCGATTGTGACGCACCCTCACCCGCTTGACAATATCCATGTTTGGCAGATGTCACTAATAATGGAATCATCTCCACGAAAATACTGGCATAGTACATCTGTTCTACGATATACTCTTGTATCTTAAAGAAGGGGAATTCCATGACTACTGACGATATTAAACTGCTCTATGAATACAATTATTGGGCGAACAAACGCATCCTTTCTATGGCGGAACAGGTATCACCAGCGCAATTGATGATGCCAACGACGTTCAGCTGGGATAGCCTACATAAGACGCTCGTCCACCTATTAGACACGGAATACGGCTGGCGTGTAGTTTGTGATGAAGGCAAAACTACGTTTGCATGGCAACCGGAAGAGTTCCCAACTCTCGCTTCAATCCAGATACGCTGGAACGAAGAAGAAAAGGCGATGTGGGCATACCTGAACAAGCTCACAGATGAAAATTTACAAGAACCTATTAGCTATGAGGTAGACGGCACAATACGCAAACGCATTCTGTGGCATTGTTTAGTGCACGTTGTTAATCATGGGACTCAGCATCGCAGTGAATGTGGGGCGATGTTAACAGACCTCGATAAATCCCCCGGCGACATGGACTTCACAATATTTTTGAGTGAGAGGTAATGTGAGCGGTGCAGAGTAGTATCATCTGCACCGCGTCGACATCCGCTTTATCAAATCCGGTTACTTCTTAGTCTTTCCATGTGTCCCGCAGAACGCGCACCCAATTTTGATAGGCGATTTTACGGAGCGAGTCGTCATCATAACCGGCATCGCGCAACGCCTCGATGAGCACATCCACGCCTGTCACATCTTTGATTTCCGATGAAACGCCCGTGCCGTCAAAATCCGAGCCGAGCGCCACATGGTCGATCCCCATGCGCTCCACCATGTAGGTGATGTGCTTGACCATATCCGCGACGGTGGCATCCTGAGCTTCCGGTCCGGTGGCATCAATGAAGCTCACGCCGAAGTTCAATCCAACCACCCCGTTCGATTCTTTGACCGCGTCGAATTGCTTATCGGTTAAGTTGCGCGAGAGTTTGCACAATTCATACACGTTGGAATGCGTGGCGACGAGGGGTGCGCTGGTCGTCTTCGCCACATCCCAGAAGCCTTTTTCGTTGAGGTGCGACAGATCAAGCATAATGCCCAGATCATTACATGCGTTCACCAGTTCAAAGCCAGCGGGGGTCAAGCCTTTGCCAGTATCGCCCGTGCTCGGATAGGCAAACGGCACACCGTAACCGAATGCAGTCGGACGACTCCAAACCATGCCCAGTGAGCGCAATCCCGCCTGATACAGCACTTCCAGCGCATAAAATTGCGTGTCGATGGGTTCCGCTCCTTCGATGTGAACGATTGCCGTCACATTGTCTTTAGGGATGCTGGCTTCCAGTTCATCTGCCGTGCGGACGATCTCAAAATCGTCGTTGGATTGCTTCTCCATGCGGAACAGATGCGCCATCAACGTTACCGCCATATTCAAACCGTATTCTTGCGAAATTTCCGGCGGGAAGGGCATCAGATAACTGCCATCTTTTTGCTTAAAATCTGACAATTTAGGGCGGGGCATTTTTCCCGTCGGTAATGGCGATGGGATAAAACAGGCGAAGAATCCACCCGCGAAGCTCGATGCTTTGGCGCGGGGCAAGTCGATGTGTCCTGTGGCGTTGCGCTTAAAAAAGTCGTAACCGTCTTCACGATCGTAGCGCAGAACGGTATCGTTGTGTCCGTCAAAAACGGGAATTTTCTGTGTGGAGGTCATGGGTCTGTCCTTATGTACACGAGATCAAAGGACAGAGTTTAACTGACGTTCCCTGAAATCGACATAGACCAATTCAAAACACCAGCGACAAACCGAGCACGATGAGCAGAATCAGCACGAGTTTGCGGAACAGCACCGGATTAATGAGTCCGTCCACTTTAAAGCCGCAATACAAGCCAAGCAGAATCGCCGGAATGACAATTAAAAATAGCGTCAGCACGTCAGGCGTGTAATTGCCCTCGCCAAAATGCAAGCTGATGACCAGTACACTATTCAGCAGAGTAAAGCCCTGAATATTGCCCTTGAAGCGTTCCGGTTCCCAGCGTTGCCCCGTCGCATAAATCACTACCGGCGGACCACCCGCGTTATATGCGCCCGCGAGAATGCCTGATGCCAGACCCATCCCCAGCGCCCAACCATGCCCGTGCATTTCGGGAATTTGTGGCGAGATCAGGGCATATAGCGCGTAGATAGTCACGAACATGCCTAAGCCAACCTCCACCCAATGGCTATCCAGCGTACGGAGCAACAGAAAGCCCAACGGGATCCCTATCGCCGCGCCGAACATCAAACGCCACGCCGCACGCAGAGTCAATTGGTCACGGTAACGCGCCATCATGATGAAACGATTGAGCAAAGAAACCAGCGCCATCAACGGGCGGGCGATGGGTAAGCCGATGGTGGCGGCAAGTAAGGGCATCCCGACCAAGCCGATGCCAAAGCCGGTTGCGGTCTGCACAAAACAGGCGAAAAATACGATGAGCGCTACGAGTAGGGAATCCATGAGTCTATCGTAACGCCGTCCACGCACACATGGCGTTAAGATCGTGAAGATTTCGCCGTGAAAACAAAAAACCGGATGGGTGAGCATCCGGTTTTATGAATTATAAGTTGGGCAAAACTTAGCTGGCGCTGTCCATTTTTTCCAATGTAGCGTTTAACTTGGTCAGTGTTTCGAGAATCTTTTCGTCTGTGGTGGGTTCGGCGGGTTCAGCAGGTGCTTCTTCTTCCTTACGGTTCAGACGATTAATCGCACGAATCACGAGGAACATCGCCAGAGCGACGATCAAGAAATTGATGACCGCATTGATGAAAACGCCGTAATTGATGGTCGCCGCGCCTGCTTCTTGCGCCGCCGCGAGTGACTCATAACTACCCTCACCGAGCACGATAAACAGGTCTGTAAAATCCACACCGTTCAAGAGTTGTCCAAGCGGAGGCGTAATAATATCTGTAACGAGCGAATTTACGATGGTGGTGAACGCCGCACCAATGATGATACCAACGGCAAGGTCAATGACATTGCCACGCATGATAAACTCACGAAATTCTTTAAACATGATTGTTACTCCTACCCTCTCCAGATGATTTAAGCGCAAAGTGATAAGCCGATGATGAATTGTGATGTGTCGTAGTTGTTGGAGATTATAACAATATTGTAAGAATAGTCAATTCAAAACGGATTAAAAATTCTGGATGTTTTAGTTATAAGGGTTTCGTTGCGGATTTTCATGCACGAGAAAAACAAAAGCCAGCTAGAGTAAGCTGGCTTTTGTTCGGGTTGGGCTGTATTTAAATTAAACACAGTGTAGGCAATAGAGGAATTGAACCTCTTATCTTCTCTAAAATTTTGCTTAAAGACGCTTTTACCATTAAGCGACTTGCCTTGATGTGCTGTACTATAATGCACTGCGAGTCCGGTTACAAGGGTCAGGTTGAAAGTTGCGATAATTTGGTTTTTTTGAGCGCCAAAACGCATCCCCTTCGTCTGATTTTACCGCACTTGTACAAACGCATATACACCTAACTATAGCGGGTTTCACGCCCGAACAGCACAGCCTGAGAATTCCGCACATCGACACTTAATCGGCATTAAGCCTGCCCTTACCTTATCATCAGTAGCCATTTACCCGCCAGATGTTTCATTATGGGTTGGAAACATCATAAAATAGACACTATCAACGCATAGCAGAGGTAAAGAAAATCAATGTCTCAAAAACTCGTTATCCATTACGATAACGCTAACGGCTTTCAGGAGCCAACTTTATTTGTCCAGCATGGCGCGGGCAAAGACCTCGAAAAAATTTCTGCCCATTCAAAGGACGATTTCGGCACGATCTTTGAGGTCGCAACCCAAAAAGACAAATCACTCACACTGAAATTCTACGATGCACAGACCGAAACGACACAAGATACGGATGTGTATCATCATGTATCCGCACAGCATTTCGCCAACGTTAAAGAAATCTGGTGCCGTAGCTGGCATGTTTTTGTTTATACTTCACGCCCACAATCCGCACAGCCCAAAAATGCGGGTGAAATCGTCGCGGAGTATACCTTTACGGACGGCACATTTATCAGTGACACAAGCGGGCGTTTCGCATTAGGCGCATCCAAATTGCAAGGTGACGGGGTGTTATTCGGCATCTTCCACCCTCATGCGGCGCGGATTTACGTCACGGGTGATTTTAATGACTGGCAACATCCCGATTGCGAAAATCCTGACGAGTCCAAATTCATGGAAATGGATTTGGTTACCGGCTACTTTGATATGCCGAATGTCTGGTTGCTCAAGGTTGATAGCTCACTGGTCGGGCAAGGTTATAAATTTTATGTGGTTTATGACACACTCGCAGGTGACGGCACGCTCGATAATCGCCTGATGGTCGACCCGTATGCACGCTTTTTAGGCATGGATTATGAGCGAAATGATAGCATTATCGTTGATCCTTCGGCATATACATGGAACGACGCGGACTATCACACCCATACCATGCAGGAACTCATCATTTACGAACTGCACGTTCACGGCTTTACGCAAAACCATCCCGACATTGTGCCGGAACATCAGGGCAAATATCAGGGCATCGTAGATCGCATTGAGTCCGGGTACTTTGATAAACTGGGCATCACGACCCTCTATCTAATGCCAATTTCCGAAGTCCCGACCCCACAAGGCGAGGAGGCGCTTGGCTATAATTCGTCCCTATTTATGGCAATCGAGCGCGATTTCGGCACGCCGGATGAATTACGCCATCTGGTAGACACTGCCCATCAGCACAATTTAGCCGTGATTATCGATCAGGTCTTTAATCACTCCGCGAATAGTTGGAATCCGCTGTGGCAATTCATCCTCGATCATCCCGACGAGGCGATGCAAGGCGAAGAAGGTGGCTTGTACTTCAGTGGAAAATCGCCCTGGGGCAATCGCATGGCGACGGAGCGCACCGAAACGCAAAATATGCTGATTGATGCCTGCAAAATGATGATCGTTGATTATCACATAGACGGCTTCCGCTTTGATGCCACGCATACCTTTTATATGGATCATGGCTTTTTGCATCGTTTAGCGGGCGAGCTACAGGCACTCAAACCAAACGTCATCCTAATCGCGGAGAATCTGCCGAATGAAGCCGACCTCAACCGTGAGGGGTATAACGGGTTTGCCCAATGGTGCGACCCCTTCCATGATGCGATCAAAGCGTTATTGCGCGAAGGCAAATTTGAAGGCACGGATGATCATCCAGAGAATTTGGGTGATATGTTTTATTTCTCTAAGGGGAAATTCGCCGCCCATACCAACAACGCGGTCAATTATTGTGAAAGCCATGACGAGCATAGCGTCGCCCATGAAATCAGCTTTGTCGAGGCGCTAAATCATCCGTCAGCGAAGGATCGCAAATCACGGTTAGGAATATTCGCCACGATAATCGCGCTCGGTCAGCCAATGATCTATATGGGGCAGGAATTCGGCACGGAACGCGAACGCAACCGCGTCTATTTTGACTTCCCCGAAAATCTGGACGAACACGGTTTTTTCCAGTGGGCTTCGCGCCTCATCAGCTTACGGCGGCGGTATTCCGCGCTCAAATTGCATGGGTACAACCCGATTGAGGAGGGGCAGTTTACGTGGTTGCTAGGGGCGTGGCTGGATGATCGGCACGGAAAAGGCAAGCGTGTTCTCGGCTGGCGAGCTACCCCATCGAATGATCCAGAAGATCACATGGTCATCCTCATCAATCTGGAAAATCATGATGTCGAGGTGGATATTCCGTTCGGCACACCCGGCACATGGGTACGGTTGGCGACGATTAATCTTGTGAACGACATCGCGCCGGATGGCACCAATACCACCGAGGAGGAAACCGCATTGCATCTACCCGGTGGCACGATCAGCAATTTCGTCTTACAGGATTCCGCCGCCTATATCTATAAATGGCAACCCAAAGCGTAACACAATAGATCCCTATCAGCAGATGGATAGCCGCGAGTTATCCATCTGACTCCTTAAAATCCCCCGTTAAGACATTGCGAATAGGTCAAGTGGCTCAAAGAAAATTCTCTCAACTAAGGTATGATACATTCAAGAGAGTATGAGGGTAAAAAATGAACTTAAAAGAAAATTCCCCATTATATGAACAATGTTTACATCGTCATTGGTGCGCGCAAAGCGAAACATTCACCGGAGCAGATAGCCTGATTACGGCGTTGGATCGTGGTTGGCGAATCGTCGACTATACCATTGATGACACTCAAAAATGCTACACACAACCTATCGCCATCTATGTGTTCACACTCAGAATTGAACAAACTGTCGTGACCATGCGTATTATCAATAATCCCTATATTGCACGTTTGGCGAATCAACTTGACCAGATTATCGCGTATAAAGAATCACGCAAATACGCGAAAACAACCTTAGTACGCACATCGCATCATCATAAACAGACCAAGAAAGGTAACGCATATGCTTCGTAAATGGCTCTCACTCTTATGGACGGCACGCTCACGATTGAACTTGGCGTGGGCACTAATTAAAGATGAGCGCGTCCCGCTCTGGCAAAAAGCCATTCCGTTTTTGCCGTTGATTTATATTCTTTCACCGATGAATTTGATCTCTTTCGCCCTTCCGGTAGTCGGGCAAATTGACGATGCCCTGCTCATCATGCTGGCAGTCGAATTGATGGAACGCGTGGTGGACGAAAATATCCTTGCGGAACACAAAACCAAAAAATAAGACACGCTTGAAAGTCACATCAACATAAAAAAATGGGCGACATATAACTCTGTCGCCCATTTTTGTTTGCAAATTGACTTTTCGTGTTAGTCCTCGATGTACCACTCTACGAGGGCTTCTGCGCCACGGCAGGAATCGTCTATTGGGGCGGAAGGATCATCCACAAACGCATGGACGATATTCGCGGCGCAACCCGGTGAACCGCTAATACCGTGTCCACCGTTCGCAAAGACGAGGTGTAGACTATTGCTCAAGCCTTGAGCGGCACTGTCGCCATAGCTCGGTGGCGTGACCGGATCAAATCCACCGGAGATCACCAGAGTCGGAATATCGCTAACCACGCGTTCAGCTTCAATGCCAGCGGAGGGATCAACCTGCCAGATGTCACAATCTAGCGCGGCGGTGTCGATACTCTGATACAAATATTCTTGAATGGCGGCGGGTGCATTCTCAACCGAGGCATAGGCACTATCGAAATCCTCGAACGGTGTTTCTTCCGCACAGGTCACGGAGTTATACATACCTTCGTTATCGGTGATGTCGCCCAGTTCATCTAAAATTTGATTGACTGCGTCGGAGTCCGTGAACACCGACTCAGAACCTTCGCTTTCGCCCGCAATCCATGAGACTGGTGTCCAGAAACCACTGAGAATCTCGTAAGCGCCACTATAATCGAAATCATCCGCCGCGTTCAGCATAAGGGTGATGCCATACGGCAACATCGGGATTGAGTCCGTCACATAGAGCGTCTGGAACATCACTTCCAGAATATCATCGCCATACAACTCAACATCAGATTCGCCTTCGCCGTCATCATAAACAAAAGTCGGCGGATTGAGGTTGAAGTCTTCGATCATCGCGTAGAAATCTGCTTCAAGATTAGGATAGGCGGCGTTACAATCTGCATCGGCGGCGCAGGCATCAAACAGATAGGTAAAGGCACGGACGGTATCCTCTGGACCGGTCGTAATTGAATTTACTTCCGGCGGATACACGGAATCGATCACGACGGAACGAATGCCTTCTGGATGGTCACGCATGACGCTCAGTGCGAGGCGTGTGCCGTAGGAGATGCCATACAGGTTGACTTCATCATAACCAAGCGCCACGCGTAAATCAGCGATGTCGGCGGCGTTATCCGCGCTGGTATAGGCGCTCAGGTTAATGCCTTCTTCCAGCAAGCGTTCATAGCAATCGGTGGTCGGGTCTTCGCTTTCGCCCTCTTCCATCTCATAGCAATTTAAGCTCGGCTCACTAAAACCCGTCCCGCGCTGATCGATCAAGATTAAATCACGATTCTGCGCAAGTGGATGCGTCATGAAATCTTCAACTGCGAAGATCGCCGCGCCACCGGGTCCACCTTCCAGATAAATCACCGGATCGGGAAGCGGGGTGCCGTTGCGTGCGCCGATAATGGCAACCGCCAGATAAATTTCCGGGCTATCGGGGTCGGCGCGATCTTCAGGCACGATCAAATAACCACAGGTCACGCCGTCTAATTCAGGAAAAATACAATCATCTTCTTCAAATATCGGCAATTCGTCATCCTGTGCGAATGTCGGGACGATGCCAAGTAAAAGTACAGCAAGAATAATCAAACCCCATCGTTTCATGGTACGTAGGTTCTCCAAATATGGCGGATAAAATGGGTGCTTATTTCAGTATAGGCGCATTCCGTGTGAGCGAAAATGAAGATGGACGTATTCGTCAGTCAATAATACAAAGCGACTATAATCACTGTGCATAACGGCTAACCATGTGCCATCCGACGTAAAGAAATAATTCGCATTGAGGATGTCCTCATCGTTACGCATGAATGAGATCTGATTTGTGTTGATGTCATCTATAAGTAACCCATCAACATGATGAGTTCCGATGGATTGTCATAAAAGGCTGTAGTCTCAAGGGAAAAACTCGGACATTCCTAAGCGCAAATCAGGGATTGCATAGCGATTTCCGGGTCGCGGACTCATCTGATCGAGTTGCCACCAGTCGAAAGGGTGTCCCCAAGAAGGATCATAAAAATAGCAATTGCCTTTGAGGCGAATGGCATAATGCTCGCTCTATAGGGTGAGAACAGTCTCTCTCTGACCTGTCTCTTGTTTCTAATTTAACAAATGCCACTTCACTCTAAGATACAAGGGTGAGGATTTTGGCGTACTTAAGCCGCAACAGGACGTGTATAACCAAGCTGGCTCACCCCTATATAGTTGAAATGTCGCAATTAACCGTTAAAAGTCGTTGTCGTCGAGTTCAACGGGCTGTTGCATGGCGGTATCCATGACCATCAGCATGGCTAATCCGGCGATTGCAAGCGCGATACTGCCGAACGCACCGACGATCACCCATAAGCGCCACCATGGGGTTTCCCCTGTTGACGGCAAGGCGCGGATCGCACGGGCGGAGACACATTCTTCGCCACTCATATTATCCGCAGTGACGCAGGCTGTGTTATCAATTTGTTCGCCGTTGAGCACAGTGGTGAAGATGCTGAACTGAATGCTTTCTGATGGAGCCAATGACGGGATGGTGACTGTGACCGTCTGTCCGTTGATGGTTGATGTGCCAATCGGTAAATTGACCCGATCAACGCGGAGTTCATCGCGCAGGGTATCGGTGATGACGATATTAAAGCCTGCCGTTGCGCCCGTGTTGCTAACAGTGATGACCCATTCGAGTTGTTCACCGCTCACACCCAATTGACCGGGGATTAAGAAGCCGATCTTGCTGATGGCGGGATCAAACACGCCGATAGATGGTTGTGCGGCACCTGCGGGGTTCACGGTCAAGATAGCGGGTGCACTGCCAACGGCCCCGAATGCCGCATTGGTCACTGTACAGGTGAATAATGTGTTGTTGTCGGCAGATGTAGTTGGGGGTGTCGTATAGGTTGCGCTAGTTGCGCCGGGAATATCGACACCATCTTTTTGCCATTGATAGGTGAGCGTTTGCCCGCCCGTACCCACACAGGTAAAGGTGGCACTTTGCCCCTCATTGACGGTGACGCTGGCTGGACCCTGCACAATTTCTGGTGCGCCTTCATAACGCAGACGGAAGACTTTGCCCTGATTCGGTCCAGCGAATGAATCACGCGTCAGATAATAGACTTCTCCGGCGGGCGACGTTTTAAGATCAACCAGACCGAAGCCGAGCATGTCATAAAACGGCGTGGCGGTATTTGTCGCGGTGTCATAGCTACGGATGAAACCGCCACAAAAATCACCGAAGAAATAATCGCCAAGATAGCTCACAGGATATTGATAGACCTGATTGTTATAGAATGTTCCGCCTGTGATCGCGCAGGCAGTCGCGCCACCATCGTTCACATATTGATGAATCGGGCTGATATAGGTGAAGCCGGGCGGTTCAGGTGCGACTAGACCGGGATCATCCGCTTCACGGTAGGGCCAGCCATAATTGCCACCGGCGACAATTTCGTTAATTTCTTCCCATGCGCCTTCGCCCACATCGTTGGCGAACAAGCGACCGGTGCCGGGTTGGAAGGCAAAGGTGAAGGGATTGCGGAAGCCATAGGCATAAATGGCGCGATTGTTGCCGACCAACGTCCCGAAAAATGGGTTGTCTGTCGGGATAGAGCCATCTGGGTTGATGCGTAAAATAGTCCCGTGTGTGTTGGTTAAGTCCTGTGCATTGATGCCGCCAACGCCACCTTTGCTATCGCCGATACCAACATAGAGTTTACCGTCCGGTCCGAAGTGCATCGCGCCACCGTTGTGATCGGTTGCCGTGACGGTATCAAGCTCCATCAGGACTAGTTCACTTGCGGCTAATGCCTGATTCGGATTACCCGGATCAGCGGTGAAGCGACTGATGCGGTTGTGGATGGTTGGCGTGGTGACGGTGTAATAGAGATAGATGTAGCCGTTACTGGCAAAATTAGGGTCGAATGCGATGCCGAGCAAGCCACGTTCCCCGACACTTGTGGTCGTTAATGTGATGAAGGGTGCGGGAAGCAAGGTGCCAGACGTATCCACAATACGTAACGTTCCCCCCTGTTCTGCGATGAATAAGCGCCCGTCCGGAGCAAATTGCATAGCCGTCGGGTTTGCTAATCCGCCGGCGATTAATTCTGGGGGCAGGAATCCGGGTGGTGCGGCATGGGCAGAAAAGACGAATGCTAACATCGAGGTGAGGGCGATAAGAAGTACAGCGAAACGGGTAGATAATCGGCGTAAGCGATGAATTGACATCATGATTTGGTTCCAAAACTCAGTTTATTCAGCACAATTTACTTCATAATAGACGTGATACGTCAACATTAAAAGGCAAGTAGCCAAAATTTAGGAAAAATTTCAGGTTTTCATGATTTTATTTTGAGAATATTACAGGTTAGCGATGTTCTTATGCTATTATTCCGCTTCTAGTCAATTTTTTGTAATGAGGAGGTTGAATTAAAGATGAGCGCAACGATTCCTGAAGATGCCCGTGATTTATTGGATCGCCCGATTGTGGTGACGCTGGTCACGTTGATGGAGGATAATCAACCTCAAGCCACACCCATCTGGATTGACTATGATGGGTCGCATATTCTGGTCAACAGTGCGCGAGGACGGGCGAAAGATCGGAATATGGAAGCACGCCCGCAGGTGACGGTGCTCTCGATTGACCCCGAAAACCCCTATCGTTATCTCGAAGTGCGCGGTGTGGTGGATGAAATCACCGAAGAAGGCGCAACCGAGCACATCAGCAAAATGGCGAAGAAATATTTCGGGCGTGATGATTACTACGCCAATAATCCAGAGCAAAAAGCCAAAGAAACCCGTGTGCTATACAAGATCAAGCCACAACGGGTGATTTATCATTGATGATTCGTTAGAACGGTTCGTCTGCCTGTACATCCGGTAGAAACTGTTCATAGATGACGACGGGCAGTGAAATCATGTTCAGCCAATGTGTGATGGTTGGTATGATTTCACGCCATTCTATCGCATCACCGAGCGGCGCAATTGCCAGCGATTTTAGCCCGAGTAAGGTGTAATCACGGGCGAGGGTCATCATTGCGTTTTGCACATAGCGCATCCGTGTTGCGCCGACGGGTGTTTCTCTGGCGACGATAAAATAAAGATGTGGCGCACCCTGTGACCATGCCCAATACTCGCCTGCTTTGATGCGGTTGCTCTGGCATTTACGACGATAGGCGGCGAAGGCTGTCGGATAGCGCGTATACAGTTGAGTTTCCATGGTACCGACTTCGATGCGCCCGCGGGCGTTGTGTCCAAAAGCGAGCGCCTGTGTACGGGTCAACAATGGATCGCCGGAAACGAGTGTGATGGTCATAAATGCATATTTTCTGGTGAATGGATCATTAATTTCAGTGTATGCGCCTTCTCAAAACTTGCAACAGCCGGGCTTCCAGCAGTCGGTTAGCATTAGTGATGATGCGATGACGATTGTGATTAATGCTCGTCGCGCAGATTAATTTATGGCGACACTTTGATGGAATGAAAAAGAGGATGGGTACGTTTGATCGCACCCATCCTCTAAAAGTCTTACTTGTGTGTTGCTGGCGTTCCTATTCAGTTGCGTTGCTAGATTGAACGCGAATACCCGGACTCATGGTCGAGGCAATGGTCATACGACGGATATAAATACCCTTGATGCCTGATGGCTTCTGCCCTTCAACCGCGGCGACAACCGCCTGTGCATTTTCCAGCAATTTGGCGTTTTCGAAGCTCGCTTTACCGATGGGGATGTGCAGATTGCCGGTTTTATCATTACGGAATTCCACACGCCCTGCCTTGAGTTCATCAATAGCGCGTGCAAGGTCTTCACCCTGTACAACCGTGCCGGCTTTAGGATTCGGCATCAAACCACGCGGACCGAGCACACGGGCAACGCGCCCGACTTTACGCATCATGTCCGGTGTGGAGAGGGTGGCATCAAAGTCTAGCCAACCTTCATTCTGGATTTTATTCAATATTTCGTCATCAGCCACGACATCCGCGCCGGCTTCTTCTGCCAGACGTGCATCTTCACCTTCAGCAAATACCAGCACGCGCACAGATTTACCTGTCCCGTTGGGGAGCATGACGGTGCTACGGACTTGCTGATCGCTATGACGCGGATCAATGCCGAGATGGAAGTGCATTTCGACGGTCTCATCGAACTTCGTGTTGGCGATTTCCTTCACGAGTGTGATTGCTTCGTCGATCGGATAATAATTATCGCGGTCGACCTTCTTCATAATGTCGTTATATCGTTTACCTGCTGGCATTATTTTGTCTCCTATGTGGTACAGGTGGGCGTTATCGTCATTGATTTGACATGCCCTCCCACAAATACAGAAAATGAAATTGAGTGGCGTGCTGAGATTTTCAGATCAACGCCACACGATTACTAAGATTTAGGAATCCCAGTTCACTTTAACGCCCATTTGTTGGGCAGTACCAGCGATTTGCTTCATAGCGGAATCCAGATCATGCGCGTTCAGGTCTTCCATTTTGGTTTCGGCGATTTCCTGAATTTGCTTGCGGGACAGTGTGCCGGGATTTTCCGTTTTGGGATTGGACGCACCCTTCGCAATGCCGAGTGTCTTCTTGATTAAGAAGGCAGTTGGCGGGCTTTTCAGCGCGAACTTAAATGAAGCATCCTGATAGATGGTGATTTCCGCAGGGATGATGTCGCCCATGCGATTGCTGGTGCGTGCATTATATTCCTTGCAGAACTGCATCAAGTTAATACCGTGCTGTGCCAGCGCCGGACCAATCGGGGGCGCAGGATTCGCTTTACCGGCAGGGATTTGTAACTTGACGATTGCTTTAATTTTCTTAGCCATTGTTTTTCCTTATTTGTATAGGACTTCATATCCTCAGCGCGTCACCAGCCAAATCCAGCCGATAAACCACCAGTGACATGCTGTGAATTCACTTAGAATGGGATCAAAACCGACAACATTCGGGCGAGATTTTCACCTCGCCCGTTGGGTTTGTCTATTGCGTAGAATTGTAGCAGTCTTTGCGTGACTGTCTATGGTATTTTGTGCGTCTAAACTTTTTCAACTTCGTCGAAGGACACTTCCACCGGCGTTTCCCGCCCGAAGAAGCTCACCATGACGCGTACCTTCTGCTTGTCCGCGTCCATATCCGCCACCGTACCATGAAAGTCGTTGAACGGTCCGTCAATAATACGAACTTTTTGCCCAACTTTAAAGTCGATACGCATGACCGTTTCGCCCTTAGACATACGATCAATGATGACCTTAACTTCATCAGCACGCAGGGGGGTGGGTTCATTACCCATGCCCACAAAGCCGGTTACGCCCGGTGTATTACGCACCACGTACCACGAATCTTCGTCCATTTTCATCTCAACGAGGATATAACCGGGGAAAACGCGACGTTCAACCGTGCGGCGCTTGCCATCTTTAACTTCAAGTTCTTCCTGTGTGGGGACGATCACATCAAAGATTTTGTCCGTCATGCCCATTGTTTCGATGCGCTGTTCGATGCCATGACGCACCTTATTTTCATAACCGGAATAGCAGTGGATGACATACCAGTGTTTTTGATTTTTTAAATCATCGACACTTTGAATCGTATCGATCAAACTCGGACCACTGTCCAGATCATCGTAATCAATCGTGCTATCCCCGTCATCCATATATACGGGTTCAGGATCGTAATCCATGTCGTGTTGCTTATCGTCAGCCATTATGACCTCCAAAATACTCTTTTTTTAATAGGGGAGGTTTTCTGAGTTTTTCAAGTAGCGTTGGAACGCGAAATACCCCACAACGGTGATGGCACCAGCAACCACGAACACCATTTCATTTTCGAAGCCGAGGACAAATAGCTCGGTGAATGCGAAGGCAATTGCCCCCAAAATGAGTGAAGAAATTACGGTCACCAGGGCGACAATACCCGTTAGGCGACGAAGTTCTTCTCGTGTGGGCCACGTTACCTTGCGGAGTTCATCCCGCACGCCATCAAAATATTCAAAAATTCCACGCAAGGGACGGGTAATAAAATTACCGTCTTCTTGCACTGCGGCACGATTGCGCCGTCCGGGGGTAATGCGACCTTTCGCTTCGGAAAGACCACGTTCCTCATCGGTTTCTTCTTCCATATCACCGTCGGCATTGCCACGCCGTCTGCGTCGTCTTGAGTTTTCTTCAACCTGTTCAGCGGTCATCTAAAGTTCTCCTGCTTTAATTCTCAGGTGGTACACCATTTTTAACAACAAATTCTACTATGAGAAACACCGCCACAGGGACGGTGTTTCGATACTCGTTATTAGCAGGGGTGGCATGGTTCGAACACGCGACATTCGGTTTTGGAGACCGACGCTCTGCCAGCTGAGCTACACCCCTATTTACAAACAACACTCTTTATTGAGTGAATGTTTTCAATTTAACAGCCAGTGTCCCGGTTGACCAGCCGTTTTGACGGTGATATGGGTTAACACGTATGCTGATTTTGCCAATTTGCAACCGCCACAAAAGACAATATCTATCATGACCAATCGTATCATGACAGGGTAGAGAAATCAATCACTTCTTGTCTTCGCGGTAAAGAACGTGACGACGCACCAGCGGATCATACTTTTTCAGTTCGAGCCGGTTGGGGTCATTACGACGGTTTTTATAGCTGATGTACATGTGTCCGCTCTCGGTGCTACGGAGCTTGATGAGCGTGCGATTGCCTTTTTTCGCCATGAGTGTGTTCCTTTCCCTCAGGTAAAACACGCCACGAAATGTGGCGTATTAGATCGTCTTTTATTAGCCTTCGATGGGATTTGAACCCATGACCTCTCCCTTACCAAGGGAACGCTCTACCCCTGAGCTACGAAGGCACTGCTTATTGCGTTAGTGCTGGAGGTAGATGACACTAACCAGGAATTTCATGTGGGGCCGGTAGTACTCGAACCTACGAAGGCTTACGCCAAGGGATTTACAGTCCCCCCCCTTTGCCGCTCGGGACACAACCCCATGAAATAACTTACTTTATTATGGTAAAGTTCTGGTGTTTCCACCAAGAGCCTCCATTGGGACTTGAACCCAAAACCTACGCATTACAAGTGCGTCGCTCTGCCAATTGAGCTATGGAGGCGGGTTCGCAGTCGCAACGTAATTGCCACGCTTGCGTGACAGGATTATACCACTGAAACTTTTTTACTTTCAATACACAAATTTTTGTTTTGTGATCGCCTGTTTAGTGGACGGCGCAAATTGTAATGGGCGGCTTGGGGCTTGTCAATGCACAGAATTGTACAGATTCAGGGAGTCGTTCGCACTTGCCCCATTGACGGAGTCGGCTACAATGCGAAGTCATAGTCAGGACAATGTCAGCGGGAAAGACCTTACCTTATGAGACGGATGATCGTGTGCTTATTCATGCTAATACTCCTCGCTGGAAGTTTGGCGGGCTGTAATCGCGGTACAGGGCAGGATGTGAGTGATTTACCTACGCGTGTGACTTCGCTGGATGCACTCGCCACGTCGCAGGTATTGACACAGAACGCCCCGCCGGAAGGCTTCCGTGAGACAGTCGCTTATCCACAGGTGGATGCCAATTTAGCCTCCCTCCCCAACTGGCATTACACCATGACCCTGCAATTTGAGGGCGTGTATGCCGGAACACCAAGAGAAGCCGTCGCCTCAACCCGTCTGGATGTGTGGTTTAATCAGCTGGATACAGCGCGGCGGGTGGTCTTGAATGCGTCCGGTATTTTGCTCGGTAGTGAGGCAGAAGCGCCGATTCAACGTGAGGGCGTGCGGCTTGGACCGGATGTGTATTACGTGATTGACAGTGTGTGTCAGGGTGAAGGCTCGCCGGATGCAGAACTATTGGCGAATTTACGGGCTGGCGAGATCATCGGCGGATTGACGCAAGCCAGTTCGACAAGTGAACGCGCAACGATCAACGGTGAGCAAGTGTGGCGTTACGAATTCGCACCGGAAGATTTCAACATTCCCGCGCTGGCGTTCAGCGAAAATAGCCAGATTACTAACTTATCCGGTGAATTCTGGGTCGCGCCGGTGCATGGTGCTGTCGTTCGTTTCTGGGTGACAATGGATGTGGAAAATGTGGTCATCACCTTCCTCTCCGACGATCCCGATTCTGCCTTGCCGGTGAGTGGACAGGTGGTTTTGCGCTACGATTTGTTCGAGATTGGCGTGAATCCCAACATTACCCAGCCCTTCGGGTGTTAATCTAGTGATTTAAGTCAGGATATGTAGTGCTATAATGCGATGGATGAATGTGGATGCCCGCGCAGGCAGATTGAGCAGATGATGAGTTTACTTCAGGAACAGGCGGCACAATTTAACATCACCTTGACGGATGAGCAGTCGGCACAATTCGATACCTATGCCAGTGAGCTTGCGTCGTGGAATGAAAAGATGAACCTCACCGCCATCGTCGCGCCAGATGAAGTGCGCGTGCGCCATTTTCTGGATTCAATTTCTTTAGTGCTCAGTCACCCGATGCGGGACGGCTTGAATGTGGTTGATATTGGCACAGGGGCGGGTTTTCCGGGGTTGCCCTTGGCGATTGCCTTCCCGAATATTCGCGTCCGGCTGGTGGATGCAACCGGCAAGAAAATCACCTTTTTGGAGCATATCGTCAGCACGCTCGGCTTAAAAAATGTGCGAACCCTCCATGCACGGGCGGAAGACGCGGGGCATATTTCGCATCATCGCGCACGCTATGATCTCGTCGTGGCGCGGGCGGTGGCACGTCTGCCCGGTCTGGTGGAATACATGCTCCCGTTGGCGCGGGTGGGTGGACGGTGCATCGCGATGAAAGGCGACACAGCAGAGACCGAAGCGGATGATTCAAAACGGGCGCTCAAAATTCTCGGTGGCAAGATCGTGAGCATTGATCCGGTGCAATTGCCGGAATTGGAGCAAACGCATTATCTGGTCGTTATTGAAAAGACCGACCCCACGCCGAAGGGTTATCCACGTAAACCGGGCATCCCCACCCGTGAGCCGATTTAGGGGAAGCGGGTCAGCATTTCAGCCGATCAGCAAACGCCTTTTTGCCATCTTTTACTGAAAACTGTTGACTGAAAACTGTCTCCTCTATAACTCCATAATCATGCAGGTGGTGGTGCCGTGCGCGTAGAGTTTGCCGTCTTCGTCGGTGAGCTTGGCTTCTGCGGTGGCGAGTTTGCGTCCACGATGGATGACTGTGCCTGTGCAGGTCAGCGTGCCCGTATTTGCTGTGATGGGACGCACATAATTGACGTGTAGTTCGGCTGTAGTGTAGATGGTGCCTAATTCGAGGGTTGTGTGAATAGCACACCCCATCGCGGAATCTAAGAGGGTCGCCGCAACACCCCCATGCACTGTACCAATGGGATTGTAGAGATATTCCGCCGGATTGCATTTGAAAATAGCAAACCCTTCCTTAAGTTCTTCCAGCCAGAAATTCATCGTATCGGCAATCGGTGCGCCGGGGATTTCTCCGTTGAGCATCTTCGTCAGATAGTCCATCCCGCTGAGTTCCATCGCGGCTTTTGCGCCGGTACGCGGGTCTTTCCATGTGTAGGTGCGACTGCTTTCTTCGGGCATAAATAAGTCCTATTTTATCTGCGCTAGTAAAATGTTAGATAGTAACCCTAACCGTTTATGATCGCAACGCAGACCACTCATCCGGCACTTGTTTGCTGAAATTGACTTTTTCCGCGCCTAAAAATTCCGCGAGATCATAGATGGACGTTTTGATTTCCTCCACTGTTTGCGCGTCGTCCGGTGCGCCATCTTCTTGATGCACGGCGTTGATGTTCAGCACTTTTTTCTTGCGGTCTAGCTTGGGATCAATCCGCCCGATGAGCCTGTCTCCCTGCAAAATCGGCAGGACATAATAGCCGTATTGTCGCTTTTCTTTGGGGACGTAAATCTCGATGCGGAAGAAGAAATCAAACATCTGCTCGGTGCGCTCACGGTCACAGATGAGGTTATCGAAGGGCGAAAGGAGCATGGTACGCGGTTGCCATGTGCCGGCTTGAATTTGCTCCAACAGCGGGATGTTGTCCTTGTGAATGTACCATGTGCCGGGGAGTGTGCCGTGTTCATCGTCGCTGATATCTACGCGTTCGATTTCGCCGTTTTTGAGCATATATCCCAAATTGTGGGATAAATTGGGATAACGCCCGCGTAAAAAGTGCCGTTTGATGTGTTTATCCGGCGCGACACCTAACGCCATGAGTGAGGTGCTGATGGCTTGTTGACAGAGCGCGTCGTCGTCTAAGGTGTGGCGCGGAGTCCAGTCCGGTAGCAGGCGCTCGCTAATGTCCCATGCACGTTGCACCCCGCTCCGTCCGGCGACCATCACCTCGCCGCGCGTCCACAAAAAGTCCAGCATCCGGTTCAGATTGCTCCCGCTCCAGCCTTTTTCCGTGCCCCATTTACCCGCGTCATAATCAATCTCGCGTGAAAAAAGAGGTCCATCAGCGCGGAGGCGTTCCATAAGATGGTCGCGCATGTCGCTATTTTCTTCCACCCACTCAAGGGTGCGTTTTGACCATGCAGAGCCGTTTTTTGAGGGATAATCGCGCATCATATGATGGTGAAGCGGATAATGTTCTGTCAGCACGATGGATGCCGCGTGCGCCCAATATTCAAACAGGGCGCGCTCTTCATACAGCAGACGGTCAAGCTCGGCGAGGTCATAATTCCCCAGCCGACTCCACAACACAATTTGATGGCTACGTGCGACCACGCTAATCGGGTCTAATTGTAAACAACCGAGATCACGGATGACATCAAGCATGGGTGTGCCGTCCGTCAGTCCGCTGAGATGTTGACGGATAATGAATAAACGACGGGCATCTTGCAAGGTGAGTGTGCGGGACATGCTCATTTTCCTGTTTCGTTCATGATGGTGATAGTAATTAAAGCGTCTTTATTTTAGCACATCCGTTCTCAACGCGCGAATAAATTTTATGTGTCATATTGCAATGCTAGCCGTTGATGTGGGATGTGTTAAAATCTCCCTCATGTAGAGTTAGGCATTGTTACCAGAGAAAGGCGACCCATATGCCACAAATTGAACACTCCATCACCATTAACCGCCCTGTCGGTGAAGTTTTTCGCTTTGTCGCGGATTTTAGAAATGACCCTCAATGGCAAAAAGATGTGGTTGAGGTGCATCAATCCGATGGCTCCACGCGCATTGGTTCCATGATTACCGAAACGCGCAACTCCCGCGTGTGGACATGGCGGCTCGACCTGAATGCAGATGTGGTTGATTATCAGCCGAATAAGTTAATCGAATTTAAAGGGGTGATCGGGCAGTTTCCCGTGCTCGGACGCTATGAATTTTCGTTCAGCCGTGGGACAACCCAATTTACACAATCACTTGATATTCGCATAGGCTTTTTGTATATGCTATTTTCGCCATTTATACGCGGTGCCGTGATGCGCCGGACGAAGAACAGTATGGAAGCGCTCAAGCAGATGTTAGAAGCGCGGGGCAGTAGTGGCGTGTCACCGATTCCGCAAGCAGAAGCATAGGATGCGGTTCATAAATCGTTGATTGAGTAAATACTTGTTTTTACTGAAAACTGATTACTGTGAACTGAAAACGCTTTCACACAAGGAAAATTATTAACATATGAATCATGATGTCCGCACCACGCATAAGAAGATCACCCGCCGTTTAGAGCTTATCGCGCCGCTGATCTATCGCCGGAAGCATCTGCTATCAGGCTTCCGCTATCTTGAATTGCCGGACGTGAACATTCATCCTGCCTCGTACATCGGGACAGAAGTCAATGATAGCCACTGGCATCTCGTAGAACCGCGTACGTATTGGGCGCAACAGGGTGAAAATTTTATCCTGCGCGGGCATTTTAGCGTGCCGGAGGGGTGGGATACCGCTACCCCGATTGCGCTCCATTTACCGATTGGTAACGCGCATAATTTTTTGCATCCCGAAGCGCTGATCTATGTTGATGGCAAACGTTATGCGACGGTAGATCGTTTTCATCAAGAGATTTTGCTCGATGAGCCATTTCTGGATGGTGAGGAACATCTCATCGTAATGCACGGCTGGACGGGCATGATGCCACGCGATGGGCAACGCCTGTTTATGGGAGATAACGCCGTCGTGCAGATTCATCAGGCAACCCGTGAATTTTATGTGACTGCTCAGACGGCACACGAATTAATTGACCATCTGGAAGAAAACGACCCGATCAAACATTTCTTGCTGAATGCGCTGGATGATGCCTTTAAGTTGTTGGACATCCGTGAACCGATTGGCGACAATTTTTACGCCAGCATCCCCACCGCGCATGAAACACTCCGCGCCGGAATCGCTAAAGCCGGCGAATCACTTGATCTGACTGTCACATCGGTTGGTCATGCCCATATTGATGTGGCGTGGTTGTGGACGTTGGGGCAAACGCGACGCAAATCCGCCCGTACCTTCACGACGGTTAATCGGCTGATGGATCAATTCCCGGAATATATTTTCGCGCAGAGCCAACCGCAACTCTACGATTACATCCGGCAGGACGACCCCGAACTGTTTGAGCAAATTAAAGAGCGCGTGGCGGAAGGACGCTGGGAGCCACTCGGCGGGATGTGGATTGAGGCGGATTGCAACATTTCCGGCGGGGAGTCGCTGGTGCGGCAATTCTTGCTCGGACGTAAATTTTTCAGCGAGCATTTCGGCGAAAAGTCCGATTCGCCCGTGTTGTGGTTGCCGGATGTCTTCGGCTATGCGTGGAATTTGCCACAACTCATCAAAGAAGCGGGCTTAGAATATTTCTTCACCATCAAAATTGGCTGGAATCAGATCAATAAATTGCCGTATTCGTCGTTCTGGTGGCAGGGCTTGGACGGCACAAAAGTCCTGACGCATTTTAGCACCACGCCGGAAGCTCATGACATCCGTGCATCAGCCACGTATAACGCCGAACCCAACGCCAAAACCGCGCTTGGCACATGGCTGAATTACAATCAGAAAGCCGGTCCGCAAGATGTGCTTATGGCATATGGCTGGGGCGATGGTGGCGGTGGACCTACCCGTGAGATGCTCAACAGTCTGCGCGAGATGCAAGATTTCCCCGGTTTGCCCAAACACAAAACCGGCAAAGTGATCGATTTTTTCCGTAATCTGGAAACACAGGCGGAAAATTTGCCCGTCTGGAACGGCGAACTGTATTTAGAGATTCATCGCGGGACGTATACCACGCAAGCCCGCAACAAACGCGCCAACCGCAAAAGCGAATTCATGCTCCATGACGCGGAATTTCTGGCGACGGTGGCGAGTCTGCTCGATGAGACTTACGCCTATCCCTATGCGACGTTTAACGAGGCGTGGGAGTTGGTGTGTCTTAATCAATTCCACGACATCATCCCCGGTAGCAGTATCCATGAGGTGTATGTGGAGTCGCTGGAACAGTATGAGCAGGTACGCGAGATGGTGACTTCCGCCCGTGACGATGCGCTGGCTGTTATTCGTCAACACATCGCGGGTGATGTGCTGGTGATTAACCCGACTTCAAGTGGATCATGGGAATTAGCGACTTTCCCAGAAAAGCCAGAGCCGGTTGCTGTCAATGTCATGCCGTATAGTGTTCAGGGATTTACCGAAACCTATGAACCGGAACTCACAGACGCGGCACTGATCGCCACCACCAATCTGCTGGAAAATGTGTATTTGCGTGTCGAAATTAACGATGCGGGAGACATCACGCGGATTTATGATAAATTGCAAAAGCGTGAAGTTTTGCCAGAAGGAGAAATCGCTAATCAGTGGATCGCCTTCGAAGATCGTCCCAACAATTGGGATGCGTGGGATGTGGATATGTTCTACGACGATAAATCGTGGTTTGCCGAACCCGCCACTTCGATTGAACTGGTCGAAGATTATCCTTTACGGGCGACCATAGAAATCAAACGACGCATCTTGAATAGCGATTATGTTCAGCGGGTTAGTTTGTCAGCAATGTCGAAACGTATTGACTTCGATACTTCGATACATTGGCGCGAACGTCACATCTTGCTGAAAACAGCGTTTCCGGTGGATATTTTATCGCCTGTCGCCACCTATGAAATTCAATGGGGGCGTGTGCAACGCCCGACACATCGCAACACCAGTTGGGATTGGGCGCGTTTTGAAACCTGCGCTCAAAAATGGGTGGATCTGAGCGAAGCGGGATTCGGCGTGGCGCTTATCAATGATTGCAAATATGGCTACGACATCCACGATAATGTGATGCGGATGAGTTTGCTCCGGTCAACCACTTATCCTGATCCTGAAGCCGATCAAGGGGAGCATACTTTTAAGTATAGCCTGTTCGTACACGACGGTTATATGGAAGCATTATATGAAGAGGCGTATCATCTAAACGACCCTCATATCGTGACGAACGGTGATGCAGGTGTCAGGAAAACAAACTCTCTTCTGAAAAGCCCGTTTGTGGTTGACGATGGTAACAACCTCATCATTGAAACAATCAAACGTGCCGAGGATGGTGAAGGCGTAATTGTGCGTGGATACGAATATATGCGCTGGCGTGGAGACGTGACCGTAATAACAGCTTTCCCGATGAAGGCGGCGTACCGGACGAACATCCTTGAAGAAAATCAGGAAGAACTCAGCATCGGCGACGATGGACATAGCGTCAGTTTCACCGTCACGCCCTTTAAAATCGTGACGTTGCGCTTGATTCCGGTGTAGATGAGTGTAAATTTGAATCGTTTGTCGGGTGAACGCTTTATAAAAAATCCCCTCCCCCAACCTCTCCCCGCTTCGCAAAGAGGGGAAAAAGTCTCCCCTTGCGAAGCGGGGGAGATTTAGAGGGGGGATTGCTTTAACACTGTATTTAAAGGTTAAACTCAATTATTGCGTTCCTACATCGCATACATCCCGAAATGCGAACAATCTAAATAGCTAATCGACTGACCCACTGACACGCTATTCAGTTGCCGTGCCAGATGACTTGTGCTACTGTTTGTGGTAGACAAATTTGACTAAAATCGCAAGGTAAACTGTAACGCTGAGTTTGCGTGATTTTGCCCGCGTGAAATGTGACTATGACTGAAAATACCGTTTTCATCAGCTATCCGCGCCACACCGCCAGCGCAACCGCCCGTGCGCTCTATTTTTCCTTGCGTGAACGGGGATTTGCGCCGTTTATGGATTCCAGCAGGTCGATCAATGACTCGACCCGTGCCGCCGTGATCGGGCAAATTGCCGCCTGCGCCCATTGTGTGATTCTTCTCACACCGGATGCCGTGACTCAATCCGGCAAGATGGCGGCACTCATGCGTGAGGAGGTCGAAACCGCGCTGGCGCAAAATCGTAATCTCGTGCCGGTGATGGTCAGTGGCTATGATCTGAACAACGCGCAACCGCATCTGCCAGAAACCTATAAAAAGCTCGGTAATTTCGATGTGGTGACGTACATCCTCGATTATTTTGATGCGACTGTAGAGCGTATCAGCGAACAACTAACTCAGCCGAAAGTGATCGCCAAAACCAACCCATCGCCCGCTTCTGAGCAAGCCATTATTCAACGCCTGACCGAGGAGCTTGATAAACAGGGTTTGCCTTCTGTGGAGATGGTCGGCGCGGAATGGGCGTATTTTCAGGCATGTGTGCGCGTGTTGAATGGCGACGATCAGAGTGCGCTGACGGACTTTACGCGTGCGATTAAGCTCAATCCAGAATTTGCCGCCGCCTATGATGCCCGCGGGAAAATTTTCGAGAAAATCGGCGATCATCGCTCCGCACAATCGGATTTTGACCGTGCGCTGGCGTTGAACCCCTCGCTTCACATTGCCTATATCAGTCGTGCGACGGCGCGTGCCACACAGGGCGATTATCAGGGTGCGATTCAGGATTATACGAGCGCCATCAACAACGATAGCCAGAATCACGAAGCCTATGTGCGACGCGGGACGGTAAGGCTCTATAGCGGCGATGTTGACGGTGCGATCAACGATTATACTGCCGCGCTTAAGCTCAATACAGAAGATGCCGAGGCGCTCCGTAATCGTGGCATGGCGTATCAGAAAAAGGGCGATGCGGACAAGGCGATGACTGATTTTACTGCCGCCATCCAGCGCGATACCCGCGATGATGCGAGTTATGCACTGCGCGGGCAGGCACGGCTGGCTGTGGGTGATATGGACGGCGCAATCGCGGATTTCAGTCAGGCGGTGCAGATCAACCCCGCCAATTCGGACGCGTTTGCCAATCGTGCGTTTGCACGTTACCAGCAATACGAAGATTTGCAGGCGGTCATCAACGACTATACACACGCGATTGACCGTAATGAACAGGATGCGACCAGCCGATATAATCGCGGTGTACTGCACAGCATCAAAAACGAGTATCGCCACGCCATAGAGGATTATTCGCAGGTCATCAAGCTGGATGAGGGTGATACAGATGCGCTTTTTAACCGTGCGCTGATGCACAAGTTACAGGGCAATTACGAAGCCGCGATCCGTGATTACACCCGCGTGCTAGAAATTATGCCGGATGATGTGGACGCGTATTATAATCGCGGGAATGCCTATGCCGCTGATGGTGATAGTGAGGCGGCGATTGCGGATTTTAGCGAAGTCATTAAGCGCGATAGCAAACACGGTAAAGCCTATTTTAATCGGGCGAATGCCTATAGCCGGATTGAGCAATTTGAGAACGCCTTAGCCGATTTCGATAAGGCGCAAGACCTATTGCCGGAAAGCGCGATGGTCTATAATAATCGGGGTAATGTACGGAAGATTTTAGGCGATGAAAAAGGCGCACAGCGTGATTATCGGCGGGCAATGGATCTTGATCCTGATGATGCACTCGCTGACCAGAATTCGCGTTATTTCGCGCCCGGAGAATCGCGGATTGACGATGATGTAGATTTCGCGGAGGGGTTAGATCATTACTCGTCCCCGCCGTCGGGATTTGGAGAATAGTAAATGCCAGTAGAAACGATGTCGCTTCGTTTTGAAGCCTTAGGCGACGCACATATCACGGAACTCACCGCAGAAACACAGGAAGCCATCCGACAGAGTGGCATCCAATCAGGCACGGCAACCCTGTTTGTGCCGGGGTCTACCGCCGGACTGACCACGATTGAATTTGAAGAAGGCGCGGTCAAGGATTTTCAACGACTGTTCGACGAAATCGCCCACCCTGAGCGCGATTATGCCCATAATGAACGTTGGGGCGATGGCAACGGTCACAGTCACGTACGGGCGGCATTGCTCGGTCCGTCGCTGACCGTCCCGTTCACGGATGGCAAGCTCCTGCTTGGTCAGTGGCAACAGATTATTTTCGTGGATTTTGATAATCGCCCGCGCAGTCGAGTGGTGGTCGTGCAGGTGGTCGGCGAATGATAAAAAACATATTAGAAACATAAAAGCGTAAAACGTTTCCGGTTGAATTCGCGTAAATAAGAGTAACCGTTCGTTTAAAAGAAAGCGTTCAATTGTGAAGCATCACCGTTATCAGAGACACATGATGCACCCGCATAGGTACCGCCGTCCATTTTTCTTTAGCCCTGTGTTTTTCGTGCTGATGTTCATGTTTTTCATCGGCTGGAAGGTTTTTCTGTTCGCACCGTTGATCTTCTTCGTGCTTTTCATGATGAAGGGTAATATGATGCGGGGCAACGCCTGGTCATGGTCTTGCAATGATGATGAGCGAGGCGACCCGCGCTATGATGAATTTCGTGGCTACGATGACGCAGATGATTATTACGCCGAAAAGCCCAAAGGCAAACCGAAACGTGGCAACAACGACGAGTTCTTCGACGATGAGCCGATGATTTTATAAGAAGATGAGCTAAACGCAAAAGGCAGGAAGTCCACACTTTCTGCCTTTTTTGTTGCGTTGATTTGTGCTCTCGCTTCGATACTGATCAGTGCAATGCAGTTTATACAGAGCTATTTATTCCCGTCCAAACATCAACAAATAGTCGCAGTGTAAACAGCGATATGCCTCTACTTTTTGCATCCGAAAATACCACATAGTCTTTCCTTTGCTCGCCCATCCCAACTCACTGTTTCCTGCGAGATGGACTTTTTCAAAATTCTGCTCATGGCAAATGGGGCAGATAAGCTGAATAATTTCATCATTATTACTTGTTGAGTCTGAATCTGCATCGTTACCGAATGGAAAATCAGCCATCATTTTCTACCAACCTATATATTAAAAATTTGACTGTGAAGGTAATCAACGAGTTAATTGAATTTACTATAATGAAATAATAAATAAAGTGCAGGCGGAGCAATCGCCTGCACTTTTTGATTGTATCAATCCTACTTCGGGGACATTCGAATCGCGCCATCGAGTCTTATTACTTCGCCGTTAAGCATCGGGTTTTCGATGATGGCTTGCGCGAGTTGGGCGTATTCCGCAGGATCGCCGAGACGTGGCGGGAAAGGCACCTGTTTACCGAGCGAGGCTTTGGCTTCTTCCGGCAAGGCGGCGAGCAAGGGCGTATTGAATAAACCCGGTGCAATCGTCATAACGCGGATGCCTGATTGCGCGAGATCGCGGGCAATGGGCAGTGTCATGCCGACGATGCCGCCTTTTGACGCTGAATATGCCGCCTGCCCGATTTGTCCATCATAGGCGGCGACGGACGCGGTGTTGATAATCACGCCGCGTTCGTCATTGTCGTTGGGCGTGTTCTGCGCCATCATACCCGCGGCGAGACGGATACAATTGAACGTGCCAATCAGGTTAATTTGAATGACCGTTGCGAAGACCTCTAAGGGGTGTGCGCCATGTTTGGGATGATAGGTTCGCATCGCCATACCCACTCCGGCACAATTCACCAGCACATTCAATTTGCCGAATCGTTCCATCGCGGTATCGAGTGCGGCTTGCACCTGCTCCGCGTCGGTGACATCGGTAGATGTAAACGCCGCATTATGACCGAGTTCGTCGGCGAGTGCCTGCCCGTTTTCTGTATCACGATCTGCGATGACGACTTTCGCGCCACCTGCAACCAAACGTCGTACTGTTGCGCCACCCAATCCAGACGCGCCACCCGTAACCAGCGCGACCAATCCACCATTAATATCCATATTCGTGTTTCTCCTGTAAAAAGGTTTCAAATTTTGTAATTTGCTACGGATTACGATTCTTTTCGAGCCACTCCACCGCAAAATCGACCAGTGGCTTTTGCTTCATGAAGCGTATCTCCGCTTTGCCGACCCGTCCACGCGGGATATTGTAAGCGGATTCATAGGCATCGCCAAGTTGAGGGAAATCCGAGTCGTCAACATCTTCCATATCGTAGTCAACCCATTGGCGCACCCCATCCACCAGCATAACGACGGATTCTTTAATAATACGTTTGGGAATCGTGGTGCGATATTCCGCCAGATGCAGTGATGTATTTTTGCCGTGATCTACGCCAAGCAGAAACACATAGCCATCCAGTTTGTAGAGCTTGCCAACAGGCGATTCGTCATCCAGAAAACGGGCTAGGGAGATGTGATTTTCCACAAGATAACGTACATTCGGTCCGATTGCCGCGAATGACGCGCAGGGATGGTTGCCGCGTATGACTCCCGGAAATGTCCGAAATGTTTCTGCGACGTTGCCCATTTCAAAGGTTGGTGTGAAACGTGAATCATAAGCGGGTAGATGGTCACGGATGATGGGTAGCCAATGTTCTGGCATCTTTGGATTATCCCACGAGGCGGGATCAGTTGTCTCCGGCGAGAATGTCGGCATCATCAACGTGCCGGAAGGGGTGAGTACGTGCAACAGGGCTTGAATAACCGCCACCGCGCCACCCGCTACCCAGCCGAGCGCGCTCATGCGGGAATGCACGATTACGGTTTGTCCGGCGGCTAATCCACACTCTGCAAATTGCGCCGCGAGAGACTCAACCGTCAGTGGGAGGGCGTTAGGATCAATCGTATCCGCTTCAGACATTTTTCACCTGACCAAAAGCCGTGCCTATTTAACCAATCCCTTGCGGCGCATCTCATACAGCACCACTTTTTCCCACGGCATATCGGTGGTCAGGTTCATGTAAGTGACGTTACGCCGATTACATTCTGCGCGGATGTCCGTCAGCCAGTCTTGCACGCGCTGAATATAAAGATCACGCATCCCGCCATCAATGCTCACTTCCTGCCCGTTGCCCGTTTCCACATCGACGAGGCGTAAATCGCCGATAAGCGGTGGCGTGAGTTCATCCGGTGACATCACATGCAGGAGCACACATTCATACCCCTTGCCGACGAGCGCGTTCAAGCCATCCACATAGCCATTTGTGGAGAACATATCGCTGATGATGAAGCACAACCCCGGACGACCCGAACGCACCGAATAATCCTTGAGCGTCACGTTGAGATCAGTTATGCCACGCGCTTTGAGGGCATGAGCATAGCGGAGCATCTGTACCGTTTGGTAGCGCCCGCGTGCCGGACCGAAACTCTCCAACCCGTGATCGTTCATCGAAGTCATGATGAGGCGATCATTGCCAGCAAGCGCGATATAGCCCAATGACGCGAATAAGCGCCGTGCAAACAGGAATTTGTTGGTGTTTTCTTCGCCGTCTAAGCCCCAATCCATACTGGCGGAAGAATCCAGCAAAATGTGGACGGCTAAATCTTCTTCGTCTTCCAGCAATTTGATATACGGACGTTCCAGACGGGCGTATACATTCCAGTCAAGGCGACGCAGATCATCACCGGGGGCGTAATTGCGATAATCGGCGAATTCGATGCTCGTACCGCGATTCTTAGAGCGCCGTTCGCCCTTCATAGAGCCAGCCCGTACACGATTTGAAATCAGTGTTAGTCGGTCTAATTTGCGCCGGGTGGTATCTTCAAGTAATAGGGGTTCAGCCATAAAATTGCTCATCAATAGGTTTGTAGATTACACGGCATTGTACCGTATGCCTTTAACACTTGCTATGGGGGTCGGTTTAGTTGAATGCTGTAAACAATTTGAATTGTGTTTAAGGTGAACATCTGCGAAAAAGAGCTTTTAGCCGTTAGCTTTTGGCTTTTAGTTTGAAAAGACACCGCTTTTTGCTAAAAGCTAAGAGCCAAAAGCTACGATATTCATGGTCTTTTACCAAAAAACTACTGTCAATCACGATGCTTTGCTTATCCAGAACTGACGTTAATAAATTAAATTGGTGCATACTCGCTATTTTGTGTACTCTTGTATGAGTCAACCTCCTGTAGTTAAACAGAAAGCAGATTATGGAAGATTTGTTTCATCCGGCGGCGATGCCTTATGTGGTTTTTTTGCTACGTGTAACAAATAACGCTGTCGGGACAATTCGTATCGTGGTGATGCACCGCGAATATAAAGTGTGGGGATTCTTATTAGCCTCATTGGAATCGTTGATGTTTGCCTACACTGCTGGTATTGTGCTCACCAACCTCAACAATGTCCCGAATCTCGTCGCCTATGTGCTTGGCTTCTCTGTGGGTGGGTATGTGGGCATGTTTATTGAGCGCCGCTTCTTGAATCTCTATAACATTATTGACGTAATCGCCTCTAGCACCGTCGCGCATGATATCGCCACTGCCTTGCGTGAGGATGGACACGGCGTAACAGAAATGTATGGTGAAGGTGCGCGGGGTGAGGTGCATCAATTGCGGGTGGTCGCCCATCATCGTGAAACCCGCGACGTAATCATGACCGCAAGGCGCATTCAACCGGGGGTGTTTATCACCGTTGAAGAATCACGCTTTATCGCCGGTGGCTGGGTGCGGAGTCAACATCAACATCATAAATAGTTGACAGTTATCAGTGAACAGTTTTCAGTTATCAGTTTTCAGTAGGGATGCGGGAACTGATTCGACTTGAATACATAGTTCCATAGTCTTTAACAAGGAATTAATTGATGGCACTTGTCATATTAGGCGCAACTAAATGTTCAATATGTGAAAAGATTATTTATGATGGGGACAAATATCAAAAGTTTGCCCCATTCATTGCTAATAAGGATGATCCTTTACGAATCTTTAGCGATGCCGCCTGCCACGATGACTGTTTCTATGACCACCCTTTGGCTAAAGAGGCTATCATTCGATACAAAGAAATCAGGGGTATTGATAAATCACGATAAAAACAAGGTTTGTCGTCAAAAGTTGAAGACTTTCGCCTAGCATTTTGAAAAAGTCCAATAAATGGACTCTGAAAACAACCCATTTATTGGGTTTTCAAGATTTTCGTAGCATTCGGTTTTCAACCGGATGAGAAACAAATTCGACAAATAATTAAAATCCTACGATCTCAAAAAGCGAAGCAATTTCTCCGCCTGAAAATTCTGTAAACTGACTACCGTTCACTGTCAACTTTCTTCTTATACCACGTCAACACGTCGATTTTCTCCACATAATGCAACATGAGCGGCGCACCTTCGAGTAGAATGCCGTGTGCTCTGGCGACATTGGTCGTCTCAAGGTCGAGTTCGGCATGTTGCAACTGCCATTGTGCATGATGAATTTCTGCCCGAAACAGATCACTCTTGCCCATTTGCGCGTATAAGCAATAACGTTCCGTCAGCCACGCATCCAGCGAATCCGGTGTGCTCAAATAAACGGGCGAGGTCGGGCGATACGTGCCAAAAAACACCCCCGCGCCAGTACGTTTATCCCGCCGGATACTGCCATACGTCACCGTGCCGTCTGCATCCTTGTTGACGGACATCTGCGCCATGAAATACGGCAGATGAAAGAAATTGCGCGCCCCTTCCACCGCCAATCGGCTGGTCGCATCCAGACTAAAGAACCACACGCCCGGTCTGCCATTGTGGATCACATAGGTTCGCACGTTGAGTTCGATAAAGCGCGACATCAACGTGGGTGGCAATCCATGCGGACGAATGTGCGACATGTGAAACGGCACGATCCCCACCCATGCCTGCCCATCCCACGTATCGAGCGTCAACGCGGGCGGAATCAGCGAACGGAGCATCTCCGGCGCAACTGCCCAATGCGCGAACAGTAGATCGCGCCACGTCTGCGCCATCACCCACGGTTGCGTGGAAATGGGATAGGGACGATGGGCGTTTTCAGCGAGAATTTGGGCGGGTGGGGTATTGGGCATGGCGCGTTTCCGATGTATGGCAAAAATAAATTATAACGCGTGTTGATCCACAAAACGCCAACGCGCACGGACACTCTGCCCACACGCGTTGGCTTTTGAAAGGGAATGGTTCCAGTGATTTACAAGTTGAACGATGTGTGGGAACTACGCCGCGTCATCGTCTTGAATGAGCGGGCAGGCGAAGATGAAGGTTTCGGTTTCGCCATTCGGGAACACGCTGTTGATCTGGCATTCTTCGCTGGTCAATGCCCAGAATGTAATGTCCCCATCAGAGGCGACAAGCTGATTTTCTCCGGCGGCAATCGCATCTTGCACCGCGCTGTTGACCTCATCATAAGACACTTCAAAGGCTTTCAAGCCCACTTCGCTAGAGACATCATAGCGCCACACTTCATAGGTAGCATCGACCTGATAGACGACTGCCAACGATGACGCATTTTTCTGCCAGCGTCCATCATTAATGCTACTGCTGTCTTCATCGGCGAATACCACGCCTCCTGCGATTGCGAGTAATGACATGACCACTGTGATTGCCATTAGAAACTTCTTCATGTTGATTCTCTCCTCAGTTAAATATGCGTTTACTGAATTGAGATCGATCTCGACTTGCTCAGACTAGTCCGGTTTTTGAAGCCTGCTTTTCAACATGCTTCTATAGAATTATTCGCGCTTTTTCGCATTCTGTTACAAAGTCGCGTCAATTCCGCTGTTGATAGCAGTATGCCAGATGCGCGTTACAGGGTGGTTTTGAGGGGATTAAGAGGGCGAAATCAGCGGTTGCAACCTCGCAGTAAGTGTAAATTGCTGAGGGTGTAAATTGCCGCGTCATTGAGATGATTGTTGTCATGGATAGCGTGTAACTCAAAAGTATCTGAGTTCCGGAGAGGTCGGTTATCATTGGGATGAAACTCTCGCATCAGAATGTATCTCTCGCATAGCAAAAAAGGTCGTTTCCAGATGCGAATGTGGTTATAGATGCGTTTGACGCAAGACGTTTCTGCCTCTCAGACGTATACTATAATGAGTGAGTAACTTATGAACGCTATTTTTAGCCTAATTTATTGAAGAAGGGACAGGGGCATCATGAGCATCAGTCCACCAGCCCAACAACAAATGGTTCCGCCGGGTGCGTTTTTATCACCGGAAGCCGCCCAACAAATTGAAGGCTATTCCCGCTTTATGGGGATATTGCGCGATGTACGGGCAGAAGTGCAAAATCTGCGACGGGTGCTCGTGCGCGTGCAGGAAAATAGCCAGATCGAAGATGCGTCGGTACGCGCTCAGGAAGTGCTTAAAGTCACGGAAAATCGACGTGAACTCTACACCTATAACAAAGAGCAAATTGACCAGCGCCTGCGCGAACTCCGTAGCCTGATCCGCGCTAATCCGGTGCTGTATGATCGCTACGGTGATGAAGTCACCCATATTGAAAACTTTTGGGAACGCGCCACGCAAGATTGGCCTCCTCCGCTCGATCAAATTATGTTTGATCCGCCACCGGAAGGCGTTGAGCCACCGACTGCGGAATTGCTCAAAATTATGCAAGCAGATGTCATCATCCGCCGCGCCACAGATACGATTGTGCATCTGGACGGTATTATTTATCATGCCGCCCTGCTGACCATCCCCGGCAGGCTAAACCAGCATCTTGAACAATTACGCATCGGGCAAAAGCTGGATTTTGATGCCACCTTTAGCGATGAAGTGGATCGCGCGGATGATCGCCGGAAAATTTTAGAGTATCTCAGCGCCCGCCCGATGGTGGTGCGTAACGGCATTATTGATGTCGCAAACGGGGTCGTCTTCCATGCGTCATCCAGCTATGCTCGCAGACGCTTGAGTTATCTTTACATTGCGCTCGCTATTGTCGTCGGGGCATTACTTGCGCTGATCGTCGCCAACATGCGCGAATGGTTCGGCGTGAGCAATTGGCCCATCGAAGAAGGACGCACGCTCGAACTCGTTTCCGGTTATGCCTTTGTCATCCTCGGTGGCGTGATCCATCTCGGCGTGGATGGCTTAAAGCAAGCCCGCGCCGGACAAAATCGTACACTACTGGCGATTGAAGATTGGCTATTGTGGATTCACATTCACGAAGTCGATATTTTGATGGGCGTATTTTCGCTGTGGGTGGGCTTCTTCGGCTTATTGACGGTCAGTCCGTCTGAGATCAACTGGGAAACGGCGTTCTTCATCGGCTATAGTATTGATAGCTTCATTGACCTGTTCCTACAACGCTTCGACAACAACAAAAACGCCGCCGTCGCCGTAATCAATCAGCAGACGACACAACCTAAAGCATAAAATTCCGTTGCTCAATAGTGAATATGACGCAGGTATTTAGCAAGTCAGTGGGTCAGCGTATCAGTTTGTCAGAAAACATCATCTCTGCCTTTAGATATGTGCTGACCTACTGAAATTCTGACCTACTGAAAATTGTGTGCTCCTGTTTTCTGATCGTATTTTTAGTCGAAAGAAATTTTACGCGCCCGCAATGCCAGAAAGAGTGGAATCTCGGCATCTGCCATTTTTTCCGCTTTGGTCAATTTCTTGTTCAACGGGTCTTCCGCCGGAATTTCTTCGATGCGATCCACCAGCATCCCGTACTCCGACAGGGTATTGACGTATAGGCTCAAGGGACGGTGAAAGCTGATCGTTACGCCGGTATCATGTTGCTTCATGGGGACGGGCAACGGTGTGAGGTAACGATCCACACGGCGATATTGCAACTTGCGCCCTTCATCAAAGCCCCACCCGCTCTGTCGCGGCACACGGAAGCACGGATGCGTCATCAAGATAATCATGCGTCCACCCGGTTTAAGCGCCCACGTCGCCGCCTTGACCACATCTCCGAGCGGGTCCATATCCTGAATACTCAGCAAGAACACCACCGCATCGAACATTTCCGCCTGAATAAAGTAATTTTCGTGCAGGCGTGCCGCGTCCGCTGGTAGAAAGCGCCCAATTTTCCCATGATGCTCCCGCGCCATATCGAGCAACTTGTTGCTAACATCCACGCCGGTATAATCCGCGCCCGCTTTAGAGATATCCGGCGCAAGTACACCCTGTCCCGCGCCAATATCCAGCACACGTTCGCCCTTTTTCGGTTGCAACAATTTGATGACCGCAGGCACGGCGATTTTACGATGATGCACACTGCCACCGCTCCCCATCCAACCGTCATACCATGCGGCAACGGCATCCCATCCGGACGGGCTACGTCTATTTTTTGATGGCACATTGTTCGGGCGTTTACTCATGACTGACCTTTTTCGCTTGTTCAAGTTTAGACGGCAATCATAGCATAACCCATCATGCGTGAGAAGTTATTCCAAAAATGCCACACGATCCTGATTTTCCCCACCCGCCAGCACACCCAAACAGGCTTTGACAGCAGTGAGCATGGTCTCTAACGGCAAGCCATCTTCTGCGCCTTTTTGCCCTTCGGCTTCGGTCATCATGGGGATATGGATGAAGCCCGCCTGTGTAAGCAAACCAAGCTGGTCAATCTCATGCAGGGCGCTATACATCACATGATTACAGACATATGCCCCCGCATGATTAGAGTATTCAACGGGGATATTTTTGGCTTCCAGCACCGCATAAAGTTGCTCTATCGGCAACGTCGGACGATACGCGGCGGGAGCATCCGCGACGATGGGCTGTCCACTGATGAGATTGCCGTCGTTATCCGGTATATCCGCATCATTGATGTTCAGCGCAAAGCGTTCAATGCTCATGGCTTCCCGCCCTGCCGCCACACCCAGCGACAACACAAATTCCGGCTCATGCGTGCGGATCAACTCACGGATGCGCTCACCTGCCGGAGCAAACGCTGTCGGCAACACCTCCGCGATGAAATCGAACGGATGCGATTCTACGTTCAGGCGATGGATGATTTTCTCCGACGGGTTGATCTCCACACCCGGAAACGGTACAAATCCGGTGACGATAATACGCATAGCAAACTCCAATAAAAAAACGCGCTTCTGCATAGAGATTAGCGCGTTTTGAGTGGTAAAACCAATTGAAAATCTGCGATTAGACGCGGGTGACGTAGCTACCATCTTCGGTCTTTACGCGGATCGTGTCGCCTTCGCTGACGAACATCGGCACCTGAATAACCAATCCGGTTTCTACGGTGACTTTCTTGGTGGGGTTATTGGCACGATCCCCCACGACTGCCATTTCCGCTTCAACGACCTTGAACTCCATATTGGATGGCAGTTCATAATCGATAATCTCGCCTTCATAGCGCAGAAGTTTGATGACGGTGCCTTCCTTCATGTAAACGGTGTCATCACCAAAAATGTGCTTGTTGATCTGTGGCTGTTCGTAGGTTTCACTATCCATAAAGGTCATGAACTCGCCATCTTCATACAGAAATTCCATCTCCACCGCTTCCATCCGCACATCTTGCACGCGGGAGCCGGTGTTGTAGGTTTTTTCTGTACTGGAGCCACTGCGTAAGTTACGCACGCCAACACGCACCGTACCGCCACCACGTCCGGTTTTGATGTGGTTGTAGGTCAGCACTTTCAGCAATTCACCATCTTCTACATAGGTGGTGCCTTTACGTAATTGGTTTACATCAATCATGGGGTTTCCTCTTCATTCTCTAGTTCTACTTGCTTCAACATTGACAAGTGAAAAGCGATGATGCAATCATTCGTCCCGAACCACGTTCGTCCTGAACTACTACTTGCGATCATCGCTTGTATGTTCATCTTTATTTACTTGCTTTTAGTTGTTCGCCATATAATCTGATGTAGTATAGCAAACTCTTCTACCTGCTGTGTATCCCGAACTCTAGCCTACTCAGAAGGGTGAGCGACCATTGACCGATGCGCCGGCGGGCAGAGTATTCAAGAATTCTTCGTTGGTCTCATATTGGCGGAAGTTATTCAACATTTGCTCTGTCGCGCCCACGTTACCTGTTTCTTCACGCTCAGAAAGATGCGCCCACATCCGGCGTAGCGTATACACACGCTGTAACACATCCGGACCGAGCAACAATTCTTCACGGCGGGTAGAGGATTGTTCAATGTCGAAGGCGGGGAAGATACGGCGTTCCTGAAGTTTACGGTTCAGGTGTAGTTCCATGTTACCCGTACCCTTGAATTCTTCGTAAATCACATCGTCCATCTTACTGCCCGTGTTCACGAGGCAAGTGGCGATAATCGTCAGGCTACCACCCTCTTCAACATTACGCGCCGCGCCAAAAAAGCGTTTCGGCGGTTGCACAGCAGAAGGATCAAGACCACCGGAAAGGGTACGTCCACTGGTCGGCACGACGAGGTTATAAGCACGCGCCAGACGGGTGATACTATCAAGCAAAATCACGACATCACGTTTGATCTCAACAAGGCGTTTGGCACGTTCCAGCGCCATTTCCGCCACGCGTACATGATGATGCACCGGATCATCGAACGTCGACGCGATCACTTCCGCATCCACCGAACGATCCATGTCCGTCACTTCTTCAGGACGTTCACCGATCAGGGCGATCATCAAATGGACATCAGGATAATTATGGCTGATGGCGTTGGCAATATCTTTCAATACGGAGGTCTTACCCGCTTTCGGCGGCGAGACGATCAAACCACGTTGACCGCGTCCGATGGGAGCGATGAGGTTGAGCATTCTGGTTGAAAGTATGCGTGAGTTGGTTTCTAAGTCATAACGTTCTAGTGGGAAGATGGGGGTCAAATCTTCAAAGGAGGCGCGGGATTTGGAATCTTCTGGATTAATGCCGTTTACTGTATCGACGCGCAGTAAGCCATAATATTTTTCCGAGTCCTTCGGCGCACGCACCTGCCCGATGACCATATCGCCGGTTCGCAGGTTAAAGCGTTTGATCTGCGATTGGCTGACGTAGACATCATTGGGACCGGGCAAATATTTTTCCGCCCGCAAAAAACCCATGCCATCATCGACAATTTCAAGGATGCCGCCACGCAATTTATGCCCGCGTTTTTCGGCTTCTGCCCGCAATAAGCCAACGATGAGTTCCTGCTTCTTCATGCGGCTAAAGCGTGCCACGCCGTTTTCACGCGCAAGATCACGCAATTCTTCGAGTGTTTTTGGTTCTAATTGTGCAATGTCCATGAGTTTAAACCAAGCGGCAGGGGGCAAGTCGCGCTAGGCGACAGACAAACAAGCGCCGCTTGTCTCCTTTCAAAACCTTTTCATATGAGAACAAATCAGGATATACAACATAGCTACACCGTGTTGCCCGGTGATTTCACGGCACCTTCGCCGGAATAGACCAGATAAGGGATTTACGAATGAACTACCTGTCTCTAAGACACACCCATTAATGACAGCAACCATTATTCATTGAAGCGGGTTATCTGTTGGGATGTTAGGATTACATGCTGTGGGATTATGAGGGAACAACCCCTAATGTTTGAGGGAAAGCCCAATGTTGGGGAAACCCTCACTAATTAACGCTTAAATTACAGTACATTAGCTTGCCGTCAATATACCATAGTTTGTGCAACAGGTCAAACCATGCAAAATAAACACTTTGCCAGCGAATATTAAACGATTGAAGATGGGTTATTAACAATCCGCTGTGGGATGAATAACACGCATCATCACGATACTTCAACACGATGGCAGGATTTGTTGTACTACTCCTACATTTCCCCGCCATCGTCACTGAATTTAGCCTGTTAATACTTATTCTACAGTTTCATAATATCCGCTTGCAATAACCTGTATTACCGTATCGGACTCAACGTTGACCGAAAAGCTCAGATCAAGAGAGTCGCCACGTTGTAAAATAACATAGTTAGCGTCGTTATTTCTCAGGCGCGGATCATCCGCATAGATTGGCGCACCATCCACCAGCAGATAGAACGAGTCAATATAGCTAATTTCGTCCTTTTCTTCGACGATTCGTAAGTGGATCTCGCCATCAACGACCGTGTAATGGATCAGATCCGTGACTTCAGATTGTGCGTTTTCAATACCGCGTAGATTGCGAAGAATTTCTGCATAACGCACATAATTTTCTCCATCATAGACATATAACCACGGGCATGCCCAGCCATCACTATCACCCATCATTACATCAAGTGCTATCGTTTCTCCGGCAGGAAGTTGAACAGGCACAATATCGGTGTTTGCGCCACCCCCCGTAACACCTGCCCAAAGAACCGCGTCATCCCCAACTTCTGCATCTTCACGCGGTATCGCGGCGGCGATAAAAGCTGTAGCAACGCCATAAGTGCCGGGTTCAAAGGTTCCTGTGAATATCGCATTAGGCGCATCATACAGATATTCCAGTGCCCAACCGTAGTCCTCGATTCGATCTTCGCGCATCAACGTTGATCCATCGTTTTGCGGTAATAAACTGATAAATATCCAGAGCGCATCTTCTGTAGCACGTTCGATTTCGCTTTCCGGAACGACCAGCACATAATGCCGTATATTCGGCGCATCAGGTGAGTAGTCGAAGGCTTCCGTGTAAAATCCGCCTTCATATTCTATGTCGATTTCCAGTGTGCTTTCGTCTGATATAAGGTCAGCGGATGTCTCAGGATCGTCCAAGTCTTCAGAGAACGGAGTGAGTGAAAACGGAATAGCGCAAGAAAAAGCGATCCCGAATAAAAACAGAAGTACGATAATCCAACGTTCCATAAGCCCTCCTAATCAAGTATAGGAAATGTGTACGCTAATTATAAACCGACCAACAGCTTGAGGAAAATCATCGCTCAAATAGCTAAAAATTTGAAACCTTTATACAACGCACTCACTCAAAGCGTAAAACGTTCAGCACCCGTTCGCGCACAGCGACATTAGCGCTCAAGAAAGTTGGCAACCCTGCTGTAATCTGGTATATTCTCATAATATAAAAAAGCATTTTCATTATTTGGGAAAATATAAGCAAGTTGCATATGGAATTACAGCCTGCATCTACCGTTGACAAAGTTCTGGATATTTTGCTCTTACTTTCACAGGAACGTATGCAGATTTCAATCAATGAAATTCAAAGTGAGCTGAACCTCACCCAGAGTACCGCCTATCGCTACACCCGTATTCTGGTTGATCGGGGCTTTCTACAAAAGATGGATACAGGTAACTATCGGCTGGGTGCAACCATGATTGCCCTGAGCAGAACCGCGCTACAGGCTGATCGTAATATTCGCATCACCGCTTTGCCCAGCATGAATCGTCTCTCAGATGAAACGCGTGAATCAGTTTCATTGATGCGCCTGGCAAATCGGCGTGCAGTCTGCATCGAATCAATAGAGGGGCAGTACGCATTACGTGTTTCCATTGAATACGGACGCACACAACACTTACATAGTGGTGCATCGTCAAAAGTACTGCTGGCGTTTTCGAGTGAATCACAATGGGATAATCTACTGGATTTCCCCCTAACCAGATTTACCGAAAGTACACTTTCCGAACGTGACGCATTGTATGCTCAACTCCATGAAATCAGACGAGATGGCTACGCGGTTTCGGATGGCGAAATTGATATCGGAGCGCGGGCAGTTGCCGTACCAATCTTTAACCGACACGACCAGGTGATTGCGGCGCTCAGTATAGAAGCACCGGAATCACGTATGGATCACTCTAAAGTGAATCACTACATCACATTACTTAAGAGGGAAGCGCAGGTCATCTTTGAAATCTTGAATTAGGTAATAACACTATCTTTGATGATTGGAAATTCATTTCTTCAACAATCAACTATGGTGAATGCATATTTAATTTAAAGGAGCAATTCATGAAGCGGAGACTACTTGTCCTCATAATGTTTGTGTTTGTACTCAGCATGGTACAGGCGCAAGACGACGTACCGCAGACGGGTGGCGTTCTACGCGCCGCGTGGCAATCTGAATGGGAAAGCCTTGATCCGCATGTCGCCAGTTCAGAGGCGACCTTTCAAGTACTCAATAACGTCCTTGAGACACTCACATTCTTCGACGATGACATGAACCTTATTCCGTGGTTGGCAGAAAGCTGGGAACGCTCAGAAGACGGGCTGACATGGACGTTCAACCTCCGTCAGGGTGTAATGTTCAGCAATGGTCGAGAGATGACAGCCGAGGATGTTAAGTGGTCATTAGATCGTCTGATTAATCCAGATACTGCGTCAGGCAACGCATGGCGCATCGGCGGTGCAAGCACAAATATTGATGTTGTTGATACATACACCGTATCAATTACCACCGAATCGCCGTCGGCAACCATGCCCGCGTCTATCGCGGCAAATAAATCTATTGCAATCATGGCTTCTGAAAGCCTCAATGAAGAAGGCTTTGTCGACGTGCCCATCGGTACAGGTCCATTTGTGATTGCTGAAGTTGAAGGGACGACTCGAATCCGTCTCGAACGCAATGACACCTACTGGCAAGAAGGATTGCCCTATCTGGATGCGGTAGAAATCACCCCGATTACCGACGATACCGCACGCGAACTGGCATTAGAAGGCGGTGAGGTCGATTGGATTTTCACCATCGCACCACAAAATCTATCCCAATTACAGGACAATCCAGACAATGTTGTTGAGACATCACCGCGCCTTTCTTATGACTATGTGGGCTTAAACCTCAGCCGCGAACCCTTCAACGATGTGCGTGTGCGTCAGGCAATTGCCTATGCACTGGATCGTCAGGTGATCTGTGACTTCGCGTTCTTCAGCCTGTGCGAACCTGTGCATGGTCCGACTGCTAGCGGAACGGCATGGTATTTCCCGTATGCCCCATACGATCAAAACCTTGATACGGCACGCGCTCTCTTAGAAGAAGCCGGCTACGGTGACGGTTTTGAGATGGTCATTAATCCTGTTATCGGCTTTGAGGAAACGATTCGCGGTGCACAGGTGATTGAGCAAATGCTGGCTGAAATTGGCATCACCGTGTCGGTTGAGCCTGAAGAAGCCACGATCATCATCGAAAAACAGGGCACGGGTGAATTTGATGCACTCATGTGGAGCTGGTTGGGGCTTACAGATGCTGAAGATTATTTCTTCTTACAGCATCGCACAGGACAGGGCTTCAACTTTACCGGATTCAGTAACGCAGAATTCGATGCACTTGTTGATGAAGGTCGCACCTTAGATGATTTCGACGCACGCTTCGCGGTTTACGAGCAAGCAAATCAGATTCTGGTAGACGAAGCACCTTATATCTATCTATACGCTAAGTCCGAAGTTAAAGCATGGACATCCAATGTACACGGTTACAGTGTGCGTCCGGATTCCGCGAATAACTTCTGGACGGTTTGGATGGATGCGGAGTAAGTCACTTTAAACGGAATTTTCGAAGAGGTGGAGGCTATGGTCTCCATCTCTTGTACCGGACTGCTCTTGTACCGGACGGCAACAGCATTATGGAGCAGGATCGAGTATTTTTGGTGTCACCTTTTCTTGCGCGAAAGGTCACGAAATCATTCCTGGAAGTTATTGAATGTTGATTAAAAGGTGTCGCTGTGAACTACCGTTTTGTTGTCCAGAGACTTCTGTTTGCGGGCTTCGTGGTACTGGGAGTTACGTTTGTGGTCTTTATGATTATTCAACTGATCCCCGGCGACCCGGCGCGGGTTTCTTTAGGGCTACAAGCGACTGAAGAATTGGTGGCACAGCGCCGAATCAACATGGGGCTGGATCGTCCGGTTTTGGAGCAATATACCACATGGGTGACGAACATGGCTCAGGGCGATATGGGACGAAGTATGCTGACCGGACAGTCTGTCTCAGCGATGGTCATGCAACGACTACCAACCACGCTCCAACTCACAGGATTATCCATTATTTTCGGCATGTTGGTTGCGTTTCCACTGGGTATAATCTCCGCAATGCGCCCTAACAGCCCCATCGATGTCATCGCTTCAATCCTTAGCCAACTTGGGATTGCCGTTCCAGATTTCTGGATGGCGATTTTATTGGTTTTGTTATTCTCCTCTACACTGGGTGTCCTACCGCCCAGTGGCTACACACCAATCAGCGAAGACTTCGGTGATTGGTTGTCGCATATGATCTTGCCAGCCCTAACCGCCGGACTCATTAGTGCTTCTATCCAAACACGATTTATCCGCAGTGCGATGCTGGAAGTGCTTAGTCAGACTTATATACGAACGGCACGCGCCAAAGGGTTACGAGAATCCGTCGTAATCCGGCGACATGCGTTGCGTAATGCCCTTATTACGATTGTTACCATCATAGGTTTGCAGGTGACCGCGCTGTTAAGTGCCGTTGTTGTTATCGAAATCGTCTTTAACTTACCGGGTTTGGGGCGACTTGTGCTGGATTCTGTGCTTGATCGAGATTATACGTTACTTCAGGGATCAGTATTTGTGATGGCACTGTTGGTCACCATTATCAACCTCGGCGTTGATATGTTGTATTTCTTTCTTGATCCACGTATTGAGTATTAATGATCGTCCCGTAAGTACTTCAGAAGGCGAGCGTAAGTTAATATGGCGACCATGCAAATCTCCAACAACCAAATGAGTAATAATATGCCGCCGCGCCGGAGCCTGTGGCAGGATGTGATGCAACGCTTTTCGAAGCATCGTGTAGGGATGCTTGGTGCATTCATTATTGGTGTTCTGGTGATTACCGCGCTGGTAGGTCCTATACTTGCTCCTTACGAACCCAATAAGATGAATTTCTCATCGGCTTTCCTGGCACCCTCATTAAAACATCCGCTTGGAACTGATGACTTTGGGCGGGACATCCTGAGTCGCATTATGCACGGGGCAGGCGTTTCTGTAAGAGTCGGTGTGGTAGCAGTCAGTTTGGCGGCATCCGTCGGCACCGTACTCGGTATGCTAGCGGGATACGGTCGGCGTATCGTGGACGAGGCAATCATGCGGAGTATGGATATACTTCTGGCATTCCCGACGATTTTGCTGGCACTGGCAATCATGGCGATTCTAGGGAAAGGGGTAAACAATGCGATGATCGCCATCGGTATTGTCTATATCCCTATCTTCGCACGTATTGCCCGAAGTGCCGTCTTAAGCGTTAAACAAGAAGAGTTCATCATGGCTTCGGTAGCACTGGGCGCAGGTGATATTCATATATTATGGCGGCACATTTTCCCCAATATCCTTGCCCCAATTATTGTGGAAACATCCCTGAGTCTGTCTTTCGCCATCCTCGCAGAAGCCGCGTTAAGTTTCTTCGGGCTAGGCACACAACCACCGGACGCTAGCTGGGGGCGGATGCTATCTGAAGGGCGAGATTTCTTCAACCAATCAATCTGGATCGGCATTTTTCCGGGTGTGGCAATTATGTTCAGCGTGATGGGTTTCAATTTCCTTGGCGATGGACTGCGCGATTCGCTTGATCCGGGTATGAAGTAAGCGGATCAATACCAGAACGCGACCAGCAATGTCTATATCATCAGAAAACTATCCGCAATTTTCAAAGTAATCGCGACAAACCCCTTACTCATAGCGCAGAACATTCAGCACACGTTCCCGCACGGCGACGTTCGCACTCAAGAAAGTTGCAGTCAGGGCGATCATCACCGCCGCCACAACCAGCGCAATTGCAATCGGGGTCGCTTGTTTCGGGATAAACACCACATCCGCCAAGCCAAATGTCGTCATCACCGCTACGCCAATAGCACTCAAGCCGATACCGATGATCCCGCCGAGCAAGCTCACAATCAAATTTTCCAGCAACATAATACGGAGCACGCGCTTTCCCTTTAAGCCCACTGCTTTCAGAATTCCGATTTGTCGCCGTCGTTCTAATGTAGAGAGCGCAACCGTGTTCGCCATAATCACCGCCGCCGCGCCGGTAGAGAGTAAGCCGACCAGAAATGGCAAGGCGCTGAACTGTTCGATGAGTCGGCTGAAAAAGCCATCAATAAAGGTGATGTCCAGCGCGAACACCAGCGGAATAGAGGAAATTGACACCAGCACATCGTTCAAATTTTCCGGCGAGACCTGCACAACATTGAGTTGGAAATTATCCGACGCAATGTCAGGAATCGTCTCAGGTGGCAATTGTATATCGCCCCGCAAGCCGGATTCTAAAGTTTGATCTTCCGCAATCGTCCCGACAACTTCAAGCGTGTAGTTGCGCCCGCGATATTCAACCACCAGCGTGGAACCCACCCCCGCACCCGCCGCCAGCATGGTGCTATTCATCTTGATGACCGCGACGGACTGACCATGATCTGCTAACTGTAAAGACCGACCACTTTGTAGTGTGCCACTGCTCAAATTGGGATTTGTTGTATTGTAAACGGACGTGTCCAGCCAGCCCCGGATAAAGTTATCCGGCGATTGTGCGCGGATTTGCCCCATAGATTGCCCATCAATACTGACAATCTGCACATCGCTACGGATAATCGTCGTCCGAAAGTCCACACCTTCCATTTGATCTAGCCGACCATCAATAATTGGCTGGGCAAGCTCCGACGGAATCAACGGAATGATAATCACATTACCGCCCAATGTATCCGTCAATGTCACCGAGATGACCTCACGCACTCCCGCGCCCCAGAACGTGATGCTACTGAGCGCGAACATCCCCGCGCTAAGTGCCAATAATGTCGTCGCGGTTCGGATGCGCTGTGTCGTCATGTTACGTAGCGCCAATCGTAAATCCACCACGCCAAATGAGGGGAATTTGCTGACGATCCACACCAATATCCACAACAACCCCACCAGCACCGCCAGAATCGTCAAAGTCACCGCCACACCAATCAAGCCAATCTCGACATTGTTCGGACCGGGGACTTCTTCAGGGATTGGACCAATGATCTGGCCGGCGATCAACCCCAGAGAGATAACCACAAAGATCAGCGCAAAAATCGTCTGTAGGATGCTCGCACGCGGAATCACGGTTTCGTTGGGGCGCAAAATAATATTTGGGCGAACCCTCAGCGCGGTCAGCACGGGCAACAAGCCGAAAATCCCCGTCACGACCACGCCCAGAATCGTGCCAAACAGAATCGCTTCGGGATAAATACGAAAGGTCAACGAACGCTGAATCACTGTTTCGCCGAATGCGTTGGTGAAGTAGCTGAGGATTACGCCGATAATTGACCCCACCACACTCCCGATGAATCCGAGCAGAACCGCCTCCGTCATAAACAGCAAACCGATCTGTCGCCCTTTTAAGCCGAAGGTCTTCAGCGCGGCAATCTCTCCTGTGCGACGGCGTACGATCACCAGCATCGTGTTGATGATACCTACCCCACCGAGGAGCATCGCACCCAAGCCCATCACCACCACAAAACGACTAACAACATCAGCGATGGCTTCATTAAGCTCCAATAAACTTGGCACGGTGGTCACACTGGCAGAGCGCCCGTTACGTTGCAATAGCCCGAAGACTTCATCACCCGCCTGCCTTATTTCCTCATTGGTGGTGCCCTCCGGCAACGTCAGGCTGATGCGGTTGGGATTGGGCGTGATCGCAAGCGTTTCCGTCTGCGATATATCAAAATAGGCAAACCCGAAGAACGCCGCCAATAAATCCCGCAAGCCGGATTCAGCATCTGTTGGCACAATGCCGCGCACGATATAGGGTTCATCGGTGCCACTCACGCGCACAAAATCACCCACGTCGATATTCTGCTGATCGGCGAGGTTATCGCTAATTACGACCTCATTGCCGCCTTCAAATAATTCTCCCAGTGGCACCCCGCGCGGATTAATGGCGCGGATGTCCTGCGTGGGTGGATAGGTCTGTGGATCAATAAAGTAAGAGGCGGTAAATTGCAGTCGTCCGGCAGTGTTAAAATCAAGGGCGCTGACCTGCACCGTCGTTGAAATATAGGATGCCATCGTGCCACCGCGCCTGCTCACCCAATCTTCGATAACGCGCACCTGATTATCCGAAAAATTAGCATCATCATCCCCGCGCCCGGAGAAAATCGCCCCGAAACCGCCCGCGTTCGCCCCCATGCTCAGGGTAATATCCCCATGATTACTTGCCCGCACGCTATCCGTGAGCGAATCGCCAATGGCTAAGCCCAAACTACGAAGCGCCACCATCGTCGCCACGCCTGCCGCTACCGACAGCACCGCGAACGCCGACCAGCGACGACTGCGCCATAAATTACGGAGTGCATATTGTAAATAGAAAGCCTGACGTTGAAACATGCGTCATCCCAAAACTATGAGTGAGAAAAGTGTGCGTCTTCAAGCAAAGGAAAACCAATACCCTAGTGATGTTACGCAAAATAATCAAACAGGATATTTAACTTTTAAGCAATAAACGATAGTAAGTAAATCAGCACTTCAGTAAATCAGTATTTCAGCAACAACACTCATTGTACGTTGGAAGTATGTGCTTTCTGACAAACTGATTACCTGACCAACTGACTTACTCGTGTTTGAACAGCCACTTCATGCCCAACATCATCCTAATATTTACTCTGCATAATGTCAGTACCTAACTAAATGTTAAGTCAGATAACAGTAGCGTAGGTCTACAGTAAGGAAAGCGTATGGTTACACCGAAATTCACAAACCATCAGTTGCACGTCACCCTTACAACCTATATACTGACGATATGATTTTAAAGTGTACTGAACACTATACGCATATGTACAGCGATTTGTTGTTCCAACTTTCCTACTAAACACATGCTGAATGTGTTGGATGTAACGAACTGCCGCCCAAATGATCCGGTAATGATGAACCTATGTCAAACGAAAACACCCCACAAAAAACGACGATTGGCGAATTACGTTATCTGAAATCCTTAAGTGAGGAAATCGGCGAATCGTTACGCAGTCAACGCGAAATACTCAAAAAACGTGGCATGTCCCTTCCGCCAATGGCAATACAGACGCTTTCCTCTATTGAAGGCGACCTGAAATCACTCGAACGTGCCGTGCTAGAAGATCAAACCGAACTCGGTCAATTACGCGCCCTTGCGGATACCACCGCCCTGATTAGCACCACGCTTGATCTGGATATGGTGTTGCATCAAGCGATGGATGTGGTCATCAACCTGACCGGTGCGGAACGTGGCTACATCATTCTGGTCGATCAGGATACGGGCGAACTCGATTATCGCATCCGGCAGGAAAGTGAATTGCTACCTCAACAGGGTGGCAGTGGCATCCCGCAAATCAGCCAGACCATTCTACGTGAAGTGCTGGAAACCGGCGATCCCCTGCTGACCGACAACGCCTATAAAGATGAACGCTTGCAGGGCAATGTCAGTATTGCTAACCTGTCGCTCAGGTCGGTGCTGTGCGTCCCGCTGAAATATAAAGGCACGACCATTGGCGTGGTCTATGTGGATAACCGCCTTCGCAGTGGCTTGTTTGAAGCCCGCGAGAAGAATCTACTGGTCGCCTTCGCCAATCAAGCCTCCGTCACCATTGAAAACGCCCGCCTCTATAGCCGGATTCAGCTATCACTGGCGGAAATTAGCGAAACCAAAGAACTGATTGATAACGTATTCGCGTCTATTGGTAGTGGTGTCATCACAACAGATGCCGAAGACAATGTGACGATGTATAATCGTGCCGCGTCACAGATTCTTGAGCGCCCGGAAGACAAGTCGATCAATCAGCCGGTAGGCTCGGTTTTACAGGGTGTAAGTTCAGAATTAAATTCGCATCTAGCGACAGTACGCGAAACCAACGAACGCCAATTGCTCGAAGCCGAGATGGAAATGCCGGTACGCGGACGTATCGCCGTCAGCATCAAACTGAACCCGCTCAAAGACGCGATGAACAAAACGCAGGGTGTGGCGCTGGTGCTGGATGACCTCACGGAGAAAAAACAGCGTGACGAAACCATCGCCAGTGTAAAACGTTATTTGCCACCGGAATTAATTGATAACATCCACGCGATCTCCCAGATGGGTTTGGGCGGGGAACGCCGTGAAGTCACCTGTGTGTTCATTGATGTGCGTGGATTATCGACCTTCCCAGCTGAATTTCGTCCGCCACAAATTATGGAGATGCTCAATTTGTATCTCTCGCGTGCGACAGCCTGTGTCCATCGTGTAAAAGGTGTAATCGACAAGTACATGGGTAATGAGATCATGGCATTGTTCAACACCCAGCTTAACCCGATGGAAAACGATCATGCTGTCCAAGCCGTAATCGCGTCATTGGATGTGCGGGACGCATTCCTTGCACTGTACAAGGAACTGGGCATCAGTCCTGATCCCCATTTTTATCGCATCGGGATGCACACGGGCATTGCCACGCTCGGCAACGTAGGGAGCTTAAGCCGCCGCGAATTTACCGCACTCGGCGATACCATTAATAGCTCCAAACGTCTTGAAGAAAATGCCGAAGCAGGGCAAATTATCATCAGTCAGGATACATACGACACCATCCACGCACAAGGATTACCGGAAGGCATCCGCTTTGAAGACGGCGGGGCACTTCAGGTCAAGGGGCGTGTACAGAAAATCCCCATCTATGAGGTGTTTAGAGCGTAATGGAACAAGATCACACCAACAAAATCCCTACACCATCGTCGGGCGCGGATGAACAAACGTCGCGCACTCAGGAGCAGATGCGCTTAATCGGACAACGCACCAGTGATTTGATTCAATTGCTGACCAGCCAGCGGGACATGCTCCAAAAACGTGGCATGAATCTGCCCTCTGGTTCGCTCGATAGCCTGACCACCCTCAAACGACGTGTCGAGGGACTTTCGCGCCAATTACTGAGCGAACAGCTCGAATTGCGCCGTTTACGTGGATTGGCAGAAACAACCGCGCTGGTCAATTCCTCTTTAGAGGTCAACGATGTACTGAATCAAATTATGGATACAGTCATCAACCTGACAGGCGCAGAACGTGGCTACATCGTGCTCATGAATCGCCAGACGGGTGAGTTTGAATTTGCAGTGGCGCGCGGCATTGATCGTGAACAATTGGTGAACTCTGTCGATACCTCCGGACGCAAAGGCGAGATGATCGTCAGTAAGACCGTTGTCAATCAAGTGGCGGAACGTGGCGAACCGATTTTGACTGACAACGCCAGCGAAGACACCCGTTTTCAGGGTCAACAGAGTGTCGTCGGTTATGCGTTGCGTAGTATCCTCGCCGTGCCATTAAAGGTACGTGGCGAGGTCATCGGCGTGGTGTATTGTGATAACCGCATCCTGTCCGGCTTGTTCCAGAAGAGCGAGCTTGATCTGGTCACATCCTTTACCACACAAACCGCCGTCGCCATCGAAAATGCCCGCTTATTCGAATCCATGCGCGATCAACTGTGGCAGTTGACGGAAATCCGCGATCTGCTGGCGAATGTTTTCGACTCGATTTCGAGCGGTGTGATTACCATCAGCCAGAACGGGACAATTATCACCGCCAATGCCGCCTCCGAGGTTATGCTCGCCAGACAGGGCTTGATGGGACACACGCTGGAAGATGTGCTCCCACGCATGGAAGAAGACTTCTTCGAGGTCTTGACGCAGGTCTTTGAAGATGGCGAACAACGGTTAGTCGAGGTCAACCCGTTAGTAAACGGCGAAGCGATGATCTGGAACGTGATTATCAGTGCGCTGAGGAATGCGGCGGGTGAACGGCAGGGTCTGGCGCTGGTGCTGGATGATATGACCGAGCAAAAAGCGCGTGAAGCGACCCTCGCAGAAGTCCGGCGATATTTACCACCTGCACTGGTCGAAAATATCCGTAGTCTGGATGATGTCAGTGTGATCGGGCAGGAACGCGAAATTAGCTCAATCTCAACCGATGTTCGTGGCTTTACGACTTTCAGCGAGAAGCTAGAGCCGGAAGAGTTGATGAAGATCATTAACCAATATTTGAGCGTCGCCAGCGATGCTATTAACCTCTATGAAGGCATTGTCGATAAATACATGGGCGATGCGGTAACAGGTCTCTATAACACGCAACTCAACCCGCAGGAAGATCATGCAGTGCGGGCAGTTCGTGCGGCATGGAGCGTTATCTATGATCTGTACGCCCTACATGAAGTTCTGCCGGAAGATCAGCGCCTATTTTATGGCATTGGCATCCACACCGGACCGGCATTTCTTGGCAACGTCGGCAGTGAGGAGCGTAAGGAATTCACAGCAATCGGTGAAGCCACGACCATCAGCAAAATTCTAGAATCCAACGCGGGACCGGGCGAGATTATCATCAGCCCGTCAACCTATGAGCGTGTGAAAGACCTGTTTGAGTGTGAAGAACGCGTGCCTGAAAAAACCAAAGGCGAGAACATCCCGCTCGTGTACAAGGTACTTAAGCGCAAAAAAGGCATGAATACCGGCGCACTCTTCCTTGACCCAGAACTCGCCGATTTGCTCAAAGATTTAGGCGACTAAGCGAATAATAATCGACATATCAATAGAAAAAGCGGACTATGGTGCAATCGTCCGCTTTTTTTGTCGTTAAACTATTATTCAATGTACAAAGTAACAGTTAAAAGCCGAGGTTGATCGTCTCGTAGGTTTCCGGGCGACGATCATCGAATACGGGGATTTGTCTGCGGACCTGTTCCACACGCTCGGTTTCAATATCCGCCGTTACCAGCATCGGTTCATCGCCCGCTTCAATGACAATTTTTCCCCACGGGTCTACAATCATCGAATGACCGCCAAACACCGTGTCACCCGTTTCTCCGGTAGAATTTGTGGCGATGATATAACACTGATTCTCGATTGCTCGGGCTTGCAATAACATCCGCCAATGTTCGATGCGTACAGCGGGCCATTCCGCCGAAATAATCATGATCTCCGTCTGGTCAACCGCGTAGCGCCGGAACAACTCCGGAAAACGTAGATCATAGCAGATGGCTAAGGCGGTCTTTCCCCACGGCAAATCCATCGTCAAGGGAGACGATCCCGCCTGCAAATACTTATCTTCTTCCATCAAGCCAAACAGATGGATTTTACGATACACCCCCATCAAGCGTCCATTCGGGGCAAAGAATGTGGCGCTATTGGCAACTTCTGCACCACGTTTTTCCAGCACACTGCCGACGATGCTAATTTTGTTCTGCACAGCACTTTCGGAGATGTCCGTAAAGATGCCACTATTCAACGTTTGCGACAGCTCTTGACCACGATCCAGCGCATATCCGGTAGACCATAGCTCAGGGAAAACCACCAGATGCGATCCACGACGGGCGGCTTCTTTACTCCACTTTTCCATCGTCAACAGGTTACGGTTGACATCACCGAGTGAAATGTTCATCTGTGCGAGGCTAATGGTTAACTTTGGCACGATTATTCTTCCTCAAAACGGCTATTCTTTTAAACACTTGTCTCTATTATACTCCGAAACACACCTTAATTACCGTGAAGCCTATCTTGAATTTCCGACGAGATAGGCTGTGGCTGATGTGTCGTGCTGTTGATTAGCGTTTGTTCGGCACTAATGCGCGTCAATAATTTGTCATCACTGGCACGGGTGACGCGAAAATGCCTCTTGAGTGTCGCGCCGTCCACATCAGCAATCCATGTGCTGATTTTGACCTCATCGCCTAACATCGCCGGAAATTTATATTCGATCAGGTGATTATTTGTGCGGAATTTTAACGTAGGCTCACTTTGATTGAAACTCGCTAGCGACAGCCGCTCACAATGACTGACATAATGCAGGTAAATGGCATTGTTCACATGCTGTGCGCCGTCAATATCACGCCATTCGACCGCATGGCTGTGCGTGAAGGCGTTTTCTGGCACAGGCGGCAGGCGCGGAATCGGTTTGCGCGGGTCAGCTTGATCGACGGGATCGCCCTGTGAATACGCGTCAATAATCTCCTGCGGGATGGTGGTCGGATAGTTGGTTTTCATGTCGAGCAGTACCCAATCCGTGCTGGCATGGGCGATCATCTCCCCCGCACGGAAAAATTCATAGCGCCGCAAAGAGCGTACCCGCCGGAAATCCTGCACCCATGTTTTGATCTCCAGCACATCGCCATAATGCAGTGGCTGTAGATAGTGCACTTCCGTTTCATAGGCAAGCCATTGCAACCCGATTTCCACATAACGCGCCGCGCCATAGCCCACCGCCGCCGATCCGCCGAACGCCGCCTCCTGCATGTAACGCAAATAATTGGCATGATGCACGTCGCCGTCAGCATTACATTCATAATGGCGGATTGGAAAGTGGGCGCTGTGTACAAAAGGCATAATTATCACCTAACGTTTCATCAGAAATTGGCAGACAGAATTTAATAGGTGGTTATTGTAGCACGGGAGTATGACGATAATGAGAAACAAAAACGCCGGACACATGATCCGACGTTCTCGTAAAGGAGGGGTCATCTATCCGTCAGCCATCAGGGAGGGGAAGCCCTAATTTCGACGTATCACAACAGACCGATAAACGATCCAGTGATTTCAACCGGTAAAAAGAGTGATGGGCGTTTGCTACCAATTACACACACGCTCATTCGACATTCTGCACAAGGGGTTGGTTATTACAGTTACACACTCAGACACATTCTACCCATCACTCTCAGGTGAGCTTTATCATCACAACGTTCACAAAATTCTGAATATTGTGAAACTCAACTGACCACAGTATATGATAATTCCCCCGTGTTGTAAACAAAATTTGGCGGTTCTAATGCAATATTATGGATTCACTTATGTTACGAAGATGAGTAACCAACAAGGTCTGTACATCTATCCAAAACCGCTATCAGAAACATTATGGACTTTAATGACCCTTTATGATAGATTTATCACTCAAAGATAATCGGAGGATAAATTCATGAGTCTATTCGCTGTAACTATAGAAACCATCGGCACCATTCAGGAGCACACCAACGCGGATCGTCTGGAAATGGCGACCTTAACGGGCAAGGATTATGAGTTTGTCGTCGGCAAAGGGCAATTCCAAATGGGCGATAAAGTCGTCTATTTTCCGATAGACAGCCTCCTGCCAGAGTGGATCACCGATGCACTCAACTTAACCGGCAAGCTCTCCGGCACAGATAAAAATCGTGTCAAGACGATCAAGCTACGGGGCAATATTTCGCAGGGGATCGTCGCGTCTACAGAGAGTTTTACCGGACGCGTCCCGACCATGGCAGATGCACAGATAGGCGCTGATGTGACCGAAATGCTCGGCGTGGAAAAATATGATCCGCCACCTATTAACATCTTGCACGGCACGTTACTGCCCTTGCCGCCTTTCGTGAGCAAATATGATATTGAGAGTGCACAGAATTATGTTGAACTCACGCAATCGCTGATGGATCAGCCCGTTTACATTACGGAAAAGCTGGAAGGCTCACATTGGAGTATTGCATGGCGTGCCGATGCAGAGGCAGATGAAGATGCAGTTATGGTCAGCCAGCGCAATTATCGGATTGAATCGATTGATGGCAAAGAACACGTCTGGCACAAAATCGCGCACGAAGGCAATTATCCAGACAAATTACACGAGATAGTCGCCTATTGGCAGGCAAAAACAGGTGAAAATCCGCAAACCATCACCTTACGCGGAGAGGCACTCGGTCCGGGCGTTCAGCACAATTATTATAAGCTCGACGATCATAGCGTGCATCTATTTGAAGCGGAAATCAATGGAGTGCCATTAGCCGCACAGGATTTTCTGCAACTCGCAGAAGCTCATCAATTGCCAACCGTGCCTCTACTCAGCATAGATGTCACCTTGCGGGATTGGCTAAACGGCGCAACGCTCAAGCAGGCATCTGACGGACGCTCAAAAATTGCCGACAAAGCGCGTGAGGGCATCGTCATTAAGCCGCTCACCGAACAGCGCGACGCAAAACTAGGCAGGCTCGTCCTTAAACAACGTAGCCCCGACTACCTCGCCAAAAGCGACTTTTAAGGCAAAAAGACGACCTCATTTTGTTAACTACAAAGTGAGGTCGTCTTTCATTATCAGGTAACGTCTCAATTACTTACAACTGACGGAAGCCATCATTCAGCGGTTGTAGCGGTTGGCTCTGTGCATTAACCAGACCATAGCCGTTGTGCATGGTCATCGCCCACGCATACCAGATCATCGAAGCCACCGCCCCCGGATATTTGTCCTTCAGGTGCTTCGTGAAGCCCGCCGCATAATTCAAAATCGCGCCCGGTGCATCATTCGGACGATCCAGCACGCCCCATTCGGTAATCCAGACCGGCTTACCCGGCAAAATCGGCAAATAAGCGTTCATCGAATCATCGATATGCCCGAAAATCGTATAGGGCGGTGCGGGTTGGGTGATGCCGCGTCCGTAGGGATGAAAGGCGATTCCGTCCGGCAAAACTCCTGCGGGCAATGCGTTAATCGCCGCCCGTGCATAATCACTGCCCTTGCCGGGTCCACCCGTATGCCCACCCGTGATGACATACGCCGTTGGATCAACACGCTTAATCGTGCGGATCAAATCGCCTAGAATGATGGCGTAATCCGATGGGAGCATCGGCACAGAAGCCACCGCCCCGATGTGCGCGTCCTGCTCATTCCAGACCTGATAGGCATGGACTAAATCCTTACCGCGATATTGCTCCACAATCTTGCCGACCATCTCGCTCAATCGCCCGCTCAATTTGCGCCATTTGGTGGTGGTCATCTGGGGCCAGGGCCAGAATTCATTCTTACCCTCGCCATAAGTCTGATGCGTAAAGACCAGCATCACTTTGAGTCCGGCGCGGGCATAGCGTTCGATGTGTGGCGCGTAGCGATCATACGCCGCTTGCAGGTCTTCAGAGCCTTTCGCGGCGGAAACGTTATAGCCCAAACGCACCCAGCCCATGCCCTTCAACAACGCGGGATCAGGCGTGCCGAGCGGATGCTGAACATCAAGATTTACACCCGTCGTGTTGAGCGCCGTCGGAATTTTGCCTACTTCGGGAATGTCGCCGATATGCTTTTGCACGAACCACGCCGCCGCATACGCACTTTGCCCCCACAACGTCTTGACCTTCAACCATTCGCCCTCAACCCCCACTTTGCGATTGATTGTTTCCTCGTCTTCTTCACAAATGAGTATGCTTTCCATATTCGCCACGCCAACCGGCTCACCATCCACAGGAGATAGCCGCAGACGTAACGCCTTAATTGTCGGTCTCACGGCGAATTTTGGCGCGTCGCTACTATCGCTCACACTAATCTTTGCGGCAGATGGTGCAGGTGCTTTTTCAGTGGTAGACGTTTTTTCTTGCACGGGTGAGGCTTTTTCGGCGTTAATATGCGCTTCACCTTTCCGAACAGGCGGTTCACCATCAAAAACCAACAACCAACCTGCCGTGTATCCGGTAAAACCATCCGGTGTTTTCAACTTGACCCATTCGCCTTCTACGCCGATTTTATTGAGCAGGCTTTCATCGTCTTCTAACGCTTCCAGTAATTCACCCTTAAAAATCTGGTCAATCGCTTTGCCGTTTACAGGCGTTTCCCTCAGACGTAAGCCGTCCACACCGTCTTTGAGTCTCAATTTCACCATTGATGTTCTCCTTTAGTCGTTCTCTGTTTCTTCGATGATTCCACCGTAAAAGTCAACATGCTTATTGTTAGTGTAACCTGAAGTCAGTATGTAAAGAATTGGGTTTGGTCATGTTTTGATGCGTGCCGTATAATTAGGGGATGATGGCAGGTAACGACAAGGTGAGCGATACCGTATGGTTGATGAGTTTATCGGCAAAACCGTTGGCGGTTATGAGATAGAGGCAAAGCTCGGACAGGGTGGCATGGCTACCGTGTATCGTGCGCGTCAAACATCCATGAACCGCACCGTTGCGCTAAAAATGTTGCCGCGTCATTTTATGAAGGACGATACCTACTTACAGCGTTTCGAGCGCGAAGTGAAAATCGTCGCCCAATTAGAACACCGCAACATCATCTCCGTATATGATTACGGCGAATACGAGAACCAGCCGTATATTGCCATGCGCTATATGGCTTCCGGCACGGTGGATGATATTCTTGTTGATGGTGCACTCGCCATTGATAAAATCCTGAGCATTATTGACCAGATCGCCCCCGCGCTGGATTATGCCCATTCCAAAGGCGTTCTCCACCGTGATCTTAAGCCGAGCAACGTGCTACTAGACGACAACGGCGGCGCATACATCACCGACTTCGGCATCGCCCGCATCATCGGCACGGAGGAAAAAGGCAACACCATCACCACACAGGGCGTTGTAGGCACACCCAGTTACATGAGTCCTGAGCAAGCACAGGGGCATGAGCTTGATGGGCGCAGTGATATTTACTCGCTCGGTGTGATGCTATTTGAAATGGCAACGGGTCGCCGTCCCTTTGAAAACGACACGCCCTATAGCATCGCCGTCATGCAGGTCACCACCCCACCCCCTAGCCCGCGTGGATTTAACCCCACGTTAACGGCGGCGGTAGAAAAAGTGATTCTCAAGGTCATGAGCAAAAATCCACAGAATCGCTACCGCACAGGAGTAGAATTCGCGGAGGCGCTAAAACAGGCGGTTGAGCGCCCGGAAAGCATTCACGATACCCAGCCACGCCCGATTGTCATCGCCGATCAAATCGAACATACTCAACCTAATCAGGTAAGCAACAGTAGCGGGCAGAATTTTGCACCGTCGCCGCCACAATCAAACCCGTCATCAGGACAGCATTTTTCACCGCCATCGACCAATAGCCAACCCTTACGCCCGCCGTATGTCTCACAACGGCTTCGCGCCCGCAAAAAGTCCAGCAATATGTGGTGGGGGATCATCCTCGGCGGTGCAATTGGCTGTGGGTTGTTAATGGTCATCATCATCGCCGGAGCATATGCAGTTGGCGATTTCTTCACAGGCGGGGATGATAATGCAACGCCTGTCGTCACGGAATCGGTTGACGATCCTAACGCGGAACTGCCCCCGCTTGATTTAACCAGTCAAGCCGCCCGCGACGATCTCATCACCACCAATCCAACTGACGAAGTGACACTAGCCACGCCTGAAGGAGACGATGCCACCGCGACCACCGCGCCTGTAGGAATCCGCGTCACCCAGATTTCCAGCGATTTTGACACGGATACTGCCCGCATTGTCTATTTCTCTTTGCGTGAATACGAAGATGATGAAATCAACTACGATCTTTATTATTATGACTTTGCATCAGAGACCGAAACCCGCCTTACAGATGATCTCGCCGTCGATTCCTACCCCATCCCCTCACCGGATGGTCAGCAAATCGCCTTCCAATCAAACCGTGATGGCGATTTTGATATTTACGTGATGGATATTGACGGGTCAAATATCCGGCGCTTAACCAATAATGACTTTCTTGATCGCCTTCCCGCATGGTCGCCGGACGGTGAATGGATCGTCTATTCTGCGGATACCTTCGACGACGATAATCTCGATATTTATCGCATTCGTGCCGATGGCAGTGGCGTGCCGGAACTCGTCTATCAAAATGGCGAACGCAACAGCCACCCGCGCTACAGTCCCGATGGGCGCTATTTAGCATTTACCACTGGCTTAAGCACAGATGCCCGCACATGGGAAATTGCGCTGTTAACAATTGCTACAGGTGAAGTCATCAAGCTCACACAAAACGAGGAACGTGATGCCTCACCGAATTTCAGCGCAGATGGCACGCGCATCGTCTATGCAACCGAAGGCGACGGCGGTTCAGCCTTAGCCGCTTTAAATACAGACGGTTCGGGCGAGCCGGAAATTATCGAAGATCAAATTGGCAGAGAATGGGGCGCGCAGTATAGTGCGGATGACAATTTCATCCTTTATAATTCTGAACAGGGCTTGGTAAGTGAAATTTACTATTTGCCACTCAATGGGGATAATCCGGTAATGATTGATACTGAGGGCGGGTTTGCTCCCGCATGGGTGCCATAATAAATGTCTGATTCAAGAAATGCACCACTTTCTCATATTGTCGCCGACGTACTCCGGCAATCACTTAATGATGGAGTCTATTTGTGCGGTGATCGTTTGGTCGAACTGACCATCTCTCAGGAGATGAATGTGAGCCAGAACACCGCCCGTGATGCGCTGAGTATCCTGGAAAACGAGGGTTGGGTGGTCAAGCGGGCGCGGCATGGCACGTTCGTCAAAACGTTTGTCGTTGATGAAGTCCATGAATTGGTGATGCTCCGTGCGGTGCTAGAAAAATTGGCGCTTGGCTGGGCATTAGACAATATGACCCCGGAACATCTCGAAACATTGCGCCAATTTGTACACAAAGCGCGTAATTTCGCTGATTTACAAAATGTCCACGCCGCGCGCGATATGCTCTCAAGATTTCACAACCATATCGTCACCATGACTGGCAAAAACCAGACCGCCGACATTCTCGCCCGCATCCATAATCACAGTCGCTTATTAGACAATTTACGTAATTCGCACGCAATCCAACACGTATTACAAGCTGGTATTTTAAACTTTTATGACCTGCTTATAACGCATATCGGTGAAAACGATACCATCGCCGCGCAAAACGCCTTAAAAGCAATTATTATTGACGAAGGTGAGGCATTATTAAGCGTGCTTTCTGCCGTGCTAAACAATCCCAATGCGGAGTAATGCGAGAAGATTTTAATCGTGCATACTCGTTTTGCAATCACCCAAACACGATGAAAGCAGTGACACATGACCGCTATTGGCATTCACAGACTTTATAGTCAGCACATCGCGCAATCCACAGAGCAAACGCCTGCCGGGGTTGTCGCGTGGCTTGGCGCGTTGCAGGGACAGGATTATTATGGCGCGAAGTGGTCAGTTGGCTTACGGCTAACAGGCGCTACCGACGCACAGGTTGAACAGGCAATCGCTGACCATGACATTATCCGCGCATGGCTGATGCGCGGGACATTGCATCTTGCCACTCACGCCGATATTTACTGGATGCTTGATCTACTCTCATCCCGCATCATTTCTGGAAATAAATCACGCTACAAACAGCTTGAACTTGACCACACCACCTTGATGAAAAGTAACGAAATTCTGGCGGATGCGCTCAAAAATGGGAAACACCTCACTCGTAAGGCACTCTTCCCAATTTTGGAACAACACGGCATCTCCACAGCCGGTCAACGCGGCGTACATATGCTCCAGCGTGCCTCCCTCGATGGCTTAATCTGCCAGAGCATCGCCGAACGCAACGATCCCCAATTCTTCTTATTCGACGGTCACCCAAAAACTCCGAAATTTACGCGTGAAGAAGCCCTCATGGAACTCGCAAAACGCTATTTCATCAGCCGTGGTCCGGCGACTGTGCAGGATTTTGCGTGGTGGGCAGGCTTAACGCTCACCGATGCGCGCAAAGGCTTAGAGGCGATCAAGTCCCTGCTGATCGAAGACATAATTGATGATGTCAGCTATTGGCGCTCCGCGGAAGATAAAACGCCCATCGCACAAAAAACCGATTCACCTGAAGTCTATTTGCTCCCCGGTTTTGATGAATTTTATCTCGGATATAAAGACCGGAGTCCCATCATTGATCCTATCTACATGAATAACGTCTGCCCCGGCAACAATGGCGTGTTCAAACCTACCATCGTCATCAACGGGCGCATCGTCGGGATTTGGCAACGCACGCTGAAGAAGCACGCAGTCGAAATCACCCTTGCGCCATTTGAACCGCTTACGGGCGAACAAATCGAAGCAATCCACCCCGTCGCCCAACGATATAGCGACTATCTCGAAGGCTCGCTTGTTTTCACCCCATAAAAAAAGCGACTGACATCGTCTGCCAATCGCTTCAAAATTCCAGTATTTGACCAATGTTTTAGCCGAAACGTCCAGAGATATAATCAGCGGTTTCCTGCTCACGCGGGGAGTTAAATAAGTCTTGCGTGTCGCTGAATTCAACCAATTCACCCCAGCGGGTTTCTTTGCCGTTCTGATCTTCCTTGCGGATGTTATAGAACGCGGTGTAATCCGAAACGCGGATCGCCTGTTGCATATTGTGTGTCACAATGATGATGGTGTATTGAGTCTGCAATTCACGCATCAACTCTTCGATGCGCTGTGTCGCAATCGGATCAAGCGCGGAGCATGGCTCATCCATCAGGATGATTTCCGGCTCGGTTGCCAGCGTGCGGGCGATGCAGAGACGTTGTTGCTGTCCACCGGAAAGTGCCAGACCGGATTTCTTGAGGTCGTTCTTGACTTCATCCCACAATGCGGAGGAGCGCAACGCGTGTTCCACAATTTCGTCCAGCATTTTACGATTACTTACACCGAGGATGCGCGGACCATACGCCACGTTATCATAGATGCTCTTGGGAAACGGATTTGGCTTCTGGAAAACCATACCAATGCGCCGACGCACCTCCACCGGATCAACTTCCGGCGCATACAGGTTACGCCCGCGATACATAATCTCACCTTCAACCCGCGCTCCCGGAACAAGGTCATTCATGCGGTTTAAGGAGCGTAACACCGTGCTCTTACCGCAACCGGATGGACCAATAAACGCGGTGATATTACGCGGTGCGATTCCTAAACTCACATTATGCACGGCGCGGTAACTGCCGTAGAAGATGTCGATTGATTTGGTTTCAATCGCATAGGTTGTTTCGTTCTTTGTCTTGGTTTCGTTTGTCATCGTCGTAGCCATAAGGTTTATACTCTCGCTCTCTGTGCACGATTACGCAGGATAATCGCAAATGAATTCATGGTAAGCAATAGCACCAGCAGAACCAGAATGGCGGCGGCGGCGACATTGCGGAATTGATCGTTTGGTTGTTGCGTCCAATACCAGATTTGGATGGGCAACGCGGTAAAACGGGATAACGGACCCGTCGGGTCAACCGTCAGGAAGGTCGCCGCGCCTACAACAATCAACGGTGCGGTTTCACCCACTGCACGCGACATCGCCAGAATGGTTCCTGTCATAATACCCGGTACGGCGGCAGGCAAAACCTGACGGGAGATCGTCTGCCATTTGGTCGCGCCGATGCCATAACTGGCTTCACGGATTGACCACGGCACCGCCCGCAGAGCTTCCTGCGAATTCACGATGATGATGGGCAAAATTAGCAACGCCATCGTCAAGCCTGCCGCAAGGATCGTCCTTCCGCCAGTAAAATCATCGAATACGCGTACGAAAATCGCCAGACCAAGCATCCCATAAATGATGGACGGCACGCCGGCGAGGTTACGAATATTGGTTTCGATGATGCGATTGTACCAGTTGTCTGCGGCATACTCTTGCAGATAAATCGCCGCGCCAACACCCAGCGGAAAGGCAATCGCAATCGTGGTCAGCATCAAATAGATTGATCCGATCAACGCGGGGCGAATACCGGTTAATGCAGGCGTATTACTGAGTGTGTTGCCCACGAAACCCGAATTCACCCACGAGCGCCAGCTTAAATCCGCCATGGGATATTGATCTTCGACAATGGAGTTGATTTCAGCTCGATTCAGCAGACTTTCCTGTAACTCCCAGCTTTGCTGAACAACAGGCTTCAAAATATCGCGGTCAATCAGGGCGATTAATGTGCCTTTTGATAGGTTCGTCGCCACAATTTGCGCCTGCTCTTCAGAAGACAATTCGGTGATGGTGTTATCGACAAATGCTTCAGGCACATCACCATCAATGGCACGGCTGAGTGGCGTGGTCACAAATTGATCTGATGCAACGCGGCTCATTTCATCGCGGATATACACCAGCATCCGGTTAGGTTGATATTCCAGCAGTATGCCAGTGAGTTCTGTTTCATTCAGATCACTCAAAGGGCGATCCGTCACTTCTTCCGGTTGTACATCATAGGTTACGGCAACCAGACCAAATGCCCCATTAATGATCGTCAACATCAGAGCAACCAGCGCCAGCAGGGCGAACAGCAATGATCCCATGTAGAACCATTTCATGCGTTGTCCGCGTTTATGACGGGCGGCGATATTGGTATGATAAACGCCGTTTTCGATAAAGGATTGTGTCATTGGCTTTAAGAACCTGTTTAGTAATTGAATTTGTCATCGAAAAATTTCGGTACCGCTACAAAAATCATTGGGCAGTGTATGAATGTGATTTTTCACATCCGCTACTCAACAATCGTAACCTGTCGGAATATTCAGACAGGTTCTAATACTCCTCGCGCAAGCGGCGGGCAATCCAGCCACTAATAATGTTCAACACCAGCGTAATTAAGAACAGCACCAGACCCAGCGCGAACAAGCTGTTATAGGCAATCGAGTTGTAGGTGATGTCGCCACCGCTGATACGGGCAATGTGTCCGGTGATGGTTTCTGCACCTTCAAACAGGTTGAATGTAAAGTTCGGACCAGAACCGGCGGCAATTGCTACAATCATCGTTTCACCAACCGCACGGGACATCGCCAGAATGACAGCGGCGACAATACCGGAAATAGCGGCAGGAAGGACGACCTTCACGGTGGTTTCTAAGCGCGTCGCACCCAGACCATAACTCGCTTCACGTAAGGCGCGTGGCACGGCGCTCAGGGCATCTTCACCCATAGAGCTAATCATCGGCACCAGCAAAATCCCGACGACAATCCCGGCGGCAAGAATATTGTAAAACCCTACCGCATCACCAAAAACGACGCGCAACGTCGGCGTGACAAATGTGAGCGCGAAGAAGCCGAAAACTACAGTCGGGATACCCGCCAGAATTTCGAGCACCGGTTTCAAAATTGACCGTACGCCGTCGCTGGCATATTCACTCAGATAAATTGCCGCGCCCAAACCCAGCGGAATGGCAACAATCAACGCGACGAACGTAATTAGCAGGGTGGAATTAAGCAGGGGCCAGATGCCAAACTGCCCGACCTGTGGCGACCAACTCGTTGAGGTCAAAAATTCACCGATGCTTACAGGTTGTTCTAAGCGGAACGCATCATCATCTGCGTCGTGTTCTGCGGCAGTTGTATCAAGCACACCACGTTCTACGGTGATGGTGTCCATCGTCGCTTCGGTGACGCGCATCACTTCGAGATTAAGCTGTATCAGCATCCCCGATTCAAATTCACGCCCAAAATCTTCTGGGAGTTCGATAACCGCTGTTTCCGCAGTTAAATCATTTTGGGGCTTTATCTGCTCCGCTGTCATCCCAAAAACCGCCTCATCAGCCGTATGTGCGCTTGCCGTCGTGCCATCTGCGCCACGTTGTACCGTAATCGTACTCCGTCCACGCTCAACAATCTGCATGGTTTCGGCACCAATACGGATGAATTGCTCGTTGTTATAAGGAACGCGTTCTCCCTCAAACGTAATCGCAAATTGGCGTTCGCTGGCATCAATACCAGTCGTCAAAGTCGCGCTGGACTCCGCATCAGCAACCGGGGCACGGGCGAGCACCCATGCGCGGGAGTCAAAAAAGTGGAGTGCTTCCTGACCAAGTACAAAGACAATACCAATCGTGGTGAAAATGGATATCACACCACAAAACAGCAGGACTGTTGAGACAACAATCTCTGTTGGACGTGTCCGTTTGTTTAAGGATTGTGTGGCATCCCGGTTTTCGGCGCGTGCCTTCATCGGCGATGCGGCAAAACCCGTTTGACCTGCGTCAATCGGTGTTTCCATAAATGGTTTCCCCTGTCGTTCCTTTGATCTGTATGCAAGCGCGGTAAATATTTTCAATCTGCTCTTCATCAAATAACTTGGTTATTGAACTTGATGTTCGGATTATATAAAACGAAAAGAGAGGTATCTATAAGTGATACCCCTCTCTGTGTTAAGGTTCGTTAAAGGTTTGTTTAACCTAAAACTACATGCCCATCATCGCATCAAGTGCGACAAGCAGTTGCAGACGAGCGAAGCGCAAGGTGCGTTCGCTGGCGGGGAAGTAACCCACTGCGTCGATCACATCATTAACTGTGGTCAGATAGTAGTTGACGAATTCACCAATTTGCGGCTTCTCGGCGATTATGCCAGCGTCGCTGTAGAGGAACAGCGGGCGTGCCAGCAGATATTCACCGGATTCTACACTTGCGGCAGTCGGTTGAACACCGTCAACGGAGACCAGAGTCAACGCATCAGCATTTTGTGAATAGTAAGCATATCCGAAGAAACCAACTGCGAATTCGTTACCGGCAACACCGTTAAGGAGGATATTGTCATCTTCGTTGGGGTTGATGTTGCTGGCGGCGAGCAGAGCTTCACCATTTTCGTCATCCAGAACAACTTCACCGAAGAAACCAAATGTACCGCTGGCTTCACCGGGGATGTAACGGATGATGTCTTCATCGGGCCAGCTGGGGTCAACATCTGCCCATGTGGTAGCGGTGGTGAACACAGCCGCGAGTTGTTCTGCGGTCAGTTCGGTTGCGAAATCATTGGCGGGGTTCACGACGACGGCGATACCATCGGTACCAACGCGGAATTCAATCGGCAGACGAGCCGGGTCAAGCGCGGCACAGGCTTCGACTTCACCTTCACGGATGGCGCGGCTGGCGTTGGCGATGTCGCTGTCACCATCTTCACAGAAGCGGGCGAAACCACCACCGGAACCGATGATGTCGATAGAAACGTTACCGGCATACCCATCAGAAGCGAAGTTGTCGGCAATGGCGATGGTCAACGGACCTACTGTGGAGCTACCAGCGGTGACGATTTCACCGGTGACAGCGGCAGGAACAACTTCCGGCAATTGGATCGGCGGGAGCAACACTGCGTCGATGGCGTGGATCACACCATTGCTGGCGGCGACATCAGCGATAACGACGTTTGCGCCGTCAACCGCGATACCACCTTCGGTTGTCACACTGATTTCGTTACCCATATCGAGGGAAGCAACCATCATGTCTTCACCGATCATGTCGGAGGTGACTGCACCGTCGATGACATGGTAGGTCAAAACTTGTGTCAGCAGATCTGTGTTTGCCAGCAGATAATCAACGACTGCGGCGGGTAAAGCGGCGAATGCTTCATTGGTCGGTGCGAAAACGGTGAAAGGACCTTCACCGGACAGTGTATCAACCAGACCGGCGGCTTGGACGAGGGAAACCAGCGTGCTAAAATCTTCATTACCAGCGGCGACATCCACAATGGTGCCATCTTGAGCAGAAACGCTCATCACGCTGATAGCCAGCATGAGTACCGCGACGAGTGCAAAAAGACGAGTTTTCAACATTCCTAAATTTTCTCCTTCAATTTTCGATTACGATATTTAGAAACGAATTATTTTTCGTTTCGACAGTGATGTTAGTCGTGGACTGTTAAGCGAACCCATGTCGCACTTTAAAGGTCATCTCTGAAGATTTAAGCCCCCATTAAGAGAAACTTTAAATTTCGTTCATATTTAACTTCCGCTAAAGCCTCCCTTATCTGCCATTTATGCAAACCATAAATCTGTAGAAAATCACGTACTTATCTGACGTGAGATGCCTTTTACTAATAACTACAAACCAATAACTAACCAGCTGTGACCAAAATCCCCCTGCACAATTCAGAACATTCGTACTAAAATAGTTTACTAATGATGTTCGTGGTAGACTGATGGGATGTCTTGTCTATACAGGGATAACTGACCTTTGACGATCATGAATTGTATTGGTGTACTTGCCCATCCGTTACGTCCTTATACCTTCCCCCTCGCAGAACATATCGCGCAGACCTTGCGTCAGCATGATATTGCAACGTGGGTATTTACCGATTGGAAGGACGACGATGTGATTGAAGCCGTACAGGGGTCGCGCATGGTCATTGCCATCGGTGGTGATGGCGCGATGCTACGGGCGGGGCGGGTTTGCGGCAGATATGGTATCCCTGTGCTAGGCATTAACATGGGTCAGCTCGGTTTTTTGACCGAAATTAACGGCATGAGTGGCTGGAATGATGCGCTCGACAAACTCCTCGAAGATGATTTTTGGATCGAAAGCCGTATGATGCTACGCGCACAGGTTATCCGTAAAGAAGAAGTGGTGACTACTGGCGACGCGCTCAACGATGTCGTCGTTAGTGCCAATGTCTTCGGGCGTATGATTCAGCTTGATTGCTATATCGATCAGGATTGGACGACTTCCTATAATGCAGATGCGCTCGTGATTGCAACGGCGACTGGCTCTACTGCTTATACGCTGTCGCTCGGCGGTCCGATTTTGCCACCGGATTTAAAGAACATCCTGATTGTCCCTGCCGCCCCTCACCTGAGTATGGATCGCCCAATTGTGCTTTCAGAAGGCTCAACCGTAGAAATCAGCGCAAAAACCCGCAATCGCGGTGAAATCTTGCTTTCAGCAGATGGGGTAATCCTAACATCGTTACAAAAAGGCGACGTTGTTAAAATTCAAGCCAGCGAATACGTCAGCAGTTTTGTGCGTCTGCGCGGGCGCAATTATTTCTACCGTTCACTCTTAGATCGCCTTGAACCACGCTCGCAGGACACCAATGTAGATCAGCACACCCATGTCAATAATGGGCAACTTGAGGCAAATACGTTAGAAGAAGATAACCAGGAGCAAGACGGGTAGTGCAAACTTGCCCTAAAAGTGTAAAAATAATGCAAAATCGTGAACAAAACGCGATTTGCTAACTTATTTTCAATGATTCAGTCATACAGTAAGAAAAAGTAAGTATAAAAACTGAATCAGGAGACATAATGACCGATCATGACCATGAATTAACGCTCAATCATGCTGATGATGACACCACCTATTGCGAAGTCCACCCAGATCGGGAAACGGGCTTGCGCTGTAACAAATGTGGTCGCTTGATGTGCGCGGAATGTGCGGTACAAACACCCGTCGGCTATCGCTGTCGGCAATGTGTGCGCCAGCATGAGGATAAGTTCTTCAGAGGCACACAAAACGATTACGTGATCGCCGCGGCGGTCTGTCTGGTACTGAGTGCCATCGCAGGTGGCATCATGAGCGCCATCAGCTTTATTTTCCTTGCATTGGTGCTCGGCTTTCCCATCGGTGGCGCAATTTCAGAAGCGGCGTTACGCGCAACTGAACGCCGCCGCGGACGCTACAGCGGGCAAATTATGGTCGCGGCAAGTGTTGCCGGTATGCTCATGGGCGTAGCGGTGCGTGCCTTCTTTGGCTATAACGACCGCTACGGGGAAATTGTCAGCGCCTATGAAGCCGTCGGCAGACGAGTCCCGTCAGAAATCCCGTCACTGATGGACTTCATTATTAGCGATGTCACATCAATAGGCATATTATTGTTCATGGGTATGGTTGCTTTTGCTATCTATAGTCGATTTCGGATGTAAACCAGAATGCTTGAAGAAATTCGCATACGTAATTTCGCCATCATAGATTACCTCGAACTGGAATTCGCCAACGGGTTGAACGTCATCACGGGTGAAACCGGCGCGGGTAAATCCATCATCGTCGATGCCGTTGATCTTTTGCTTGGCGGCAAGGCGGATTCTGCTATGGTACGTTCCGGCGCGGAGAAAGCCACCATCGAAGGCATCTTTGCGCTTGATAAACGCACCCGCGAGAGTCTCTTTCAACTCCTTAAGGACGAAGACCTGCTCGAAGATGAAAAATCGGAGTTCATCAGCCTCTCGCGTGAAATCCGTAGCAATGGGCGTTCCAGCGCCCGCGTGAACGGCTTTAGCGCCAATCTGGATGTCCTTAGCACCATCGGTGAAAAATTGGTTGATGTACATGGGCAGAGTGAGCATCTTTCCCTGCTAAAATCTCGCGGACATATTGACCTGCTGGATCGCTATGCCGATTTGCTGGAAATCCGCGAAGCCCTGACGACAGTCGTCACCAATCTGGGTGGCGTTCGACGCGAAATTTATCACCTATTAGAAGATGAAGCCGAACTTCAGCGCCGTGCAGAAACGTTGCGCCGTGCTGTTGAAGAAATTGAAGCCGCAAACATCAAACCCGACGAAGACGAAGACCTTAAAGCCGAACGTAAGCGCCTTTCCAACAGTGAGCAACTCGCCGTGCTCGCTAGCGAAGTGGTGGATTTGCTCAACGGTGATGCCAAAGACGATCAGAGTCCGGCGGTGGATTTACTCATGAGGGTTGCGTCCAGCCTGAGCAAACTCGCCGTGATTGATCCCGAACTTGACGAGTTATACGACATGGCAGAAGGCATCAGCGCACAGGCACAGGAAATCGCGCTGGAAATGACCCGTTATGGCGAAGAGGTCGAATTTGATCCGGAACGCCTGAATGAAATCGAAACCCGTCTGGAACTCATCAGCGCACTCAAACGGCGTTACGGCATGACCATCGAACTTGTGCTGGAATATGCCGAAAAAGCACGCGTGGAACTGGACAACATCGAAAACAGCGAAGAACGGCTGGCGGAATTACGCGACAAAGAAACGCAAATGCTCCGGCAAATTGGTGATCTCGCGCAAAATATCAGCAAAGTGCGCGGGCAAATTGGCAGGCAACTCAGCAAACGTGTCGTCGGCGAACTTCAGGACTTACGGATGGAGCGCACCCAATTTGAGGTGGAACTCAACCGTGTAGAAGCACCGGATGGCTGTTTCGTCGGCGATAAACGCTACGCCTTCGATGTGACCGGCATCGACCATGTAGAATTCATGATGAGCGCCAACCCCGGCGAACCCTTGCGTCCGCTGGCAAAAGTCGCCTCCGGTGGTGAAGCCGCCCGCATCATGCTGGCACTAAAGCGCGTGCTCTCACAGGCAGATCACACACCCACTCTGATCTTCGATGAAGTCGATCAGGGGATCGGTGGGCGCGTCGGCAGTGTCGTCGGCGAAAAGCTCTGGTCACTCACCACCTCGCATCAGGTGTTGGTCGTCACCCACTTGCCCCAACTCGCAGGTTTCGCGGATAAGCATTTCCATGTGAAGAAGCTCGCTGGCAATGACCGCACCGTTACGCAGGTCGCATGGCTGGATGATGACGCGCAACGCATCACCGAACTCGCGGATATGCTCGGCGCGACAGGCGAAGGTGGCAAGCAAAGCGCACAGGAAATCCTAATCGAAGCCCGCTCCAAAAAAGGCACCGCTGAAACGGGGAAGTTGTTGTAGGCATCCAAACGGGGGAAATCCTGCGTTATTCGTTAAAATGGGCGCTCATCGTCTACTTGAAAACGTAGGATACCCCCATGACCACCCCACCCAAGCCCATACGAATCGGACAATATCTGGATGCGGTCTTTCCATCCTTTGCCCTGCTCGCCGGAATGCAACTCGATTTGTTTACCGCGCTTCAAGACGGTGCAATGTCTGCACAAGCCATCGCGGAAAAACTCAACGTCCACGAAGATAAATTGAGTCCCCTGCTTTTTGCGCTGGTCGCGGCGGACTTATTGACCCTCGAAGGTGATCTGTTCGCCAACACGGACGAAGCTAATTTTTATCTCGTGCGCGGCAAACCCGCCTATCTCGGTGACATTCACCATATCATTTCCGGCATGTGGTCAGCCCTGCCTTTCACGGCGGAAACCATCCGAACCGGCACGCCACAGGCAAAAATTGAATACGATGTGGACGAACTCGAACCTGAGGAGATGAGCATTTTCGCCGGAATGCACAAACTATCATTGATGTCCGTGCGTGAATTGCTGAAATTGTTTGATTTTTCGCATCATCGCCACGTTGCTGATATTGGCGGTGGTAGTGGTGGATTAGCCATCGGCTTGACGAGTGCCTTACCCGACCTTGAAGTCACCATTCTTGACTTACCCGCTGTGATGCCAATAGCGAAGGCACAATTAGCAAGCGCACCCAACCGTAAGCGCATCCATTTCGTGAGCGGCAACGTCGTCGAACAGCCTATCAGCGGAACTTATGACGGCGCACTTATGCGTGCCTTCACACAGGTTTTATCTCCACAGCAGATTCAATCAGCATTAAACCATACCTATGATGCACTCACTTCCGGCGGAGTCCTCTATATCATCGCGCAAATGCTGGACGATTCGCGCATTACACCGCCGACATCCGCGACGTTTAATCTCGTATTCTTGAATGTTTACGATGAGGGTCGGGCGTTTACAGAGAGCGAATATCGTACATGGTTGACCGAAGCGGGCTTTAATGACATTGAACGCCACGCCCCACCACGCGGCGAGTCCATCATCCGCGCCGTGCGTCCATAGGAGAATATAACACGAGTTTAACACCAATCTGATGGGAAACGCGTTACAATAAAAAATGAGATGGGCTGGCAGAACCCATCTCAACGCATTACTTTATGCTGTTGGCGGTGCCGTATGTTCTGGCAGAAGTGCGGCATCGTTGACGGCAACCTGTCTTCCTCTAACGTCCACTCCGTTTCTATCCGGTGGAGACAAATCCATCGTCGATGAACCCATCACTGATGAACCATCCCCACCTTCAAAAGGAGTTTACTATCAGTCTTGCCGTTTATGCTTTATTCTTCGGCAGGCGGTAACAGCACACCATCGATGACATGGATCACGCCGTTGCTGGCGATAATGTCCGTCATGATGACCTGAACGGTATCATTCAAGAACACGTTGCCATCAACCACGCTGATGGTGATGTCACTGCCCTGTACGGTTGTCGCTGAGGTCAAACCGACCACATCAGCGGCAAGGACTTCACCGGAAACCACATGATAGAGCAGGATATTCGTCAGTGTGTCCGTATCTGCCAGTAAATCTTCAGCGGTGATACCGAGTGCCGCGAAAGCCGCATCAAACGCATCATTGGTGGGCGCGAACACGGTGAAAGGACCTTCGCCGCTCAGTGTTTCAGCGAGATCAGCCGCGACAACCGCGCTAACCAATGTGCTGAAGTTTTCATCAGCGCTGGCAATATCGACAATCGTGCCCATATCCATGCTATCCATCGAGTCGTCTTCCATCATCATGCCACCATCTTCGAGTGCGGCGCTCAGATCAGCGGCGGTCATAGCATCAATCACGGTCAAGGCAACTTCAGGTGCATCCGGTGTACCTACAGCCGCGACCAGATAATAGGAACCGGCTTCTAGCACTGTGCCACTAAGGTCAAGAATTTGTACGCTATTGTCGGGGCTAGCAACGACAGACAGATCATAGCTCCCTGAAGGCACATCAAGCTCGAATGCGCCATCGTTCGGTGCGCCACTCGCTGTCACAAAAGTACCGGGGAACGCCAGATCAGACACAATCGCCTGACCACCTGCCAGCACGTCTACAGCGGGTGCGCCTTCAATGGCATGGACAACCACAACATGCGCGGTATCAGCGGCAAGCTCAGAAAAATCTTCGACAATCACAGATACGGTCAGCGTACCAGCTTCCAGGGAACCAACTGCCGCAACGGTGATGTACGCATCCGCAGGCAGATCAAATTCCGCCGGACCAATCGCGGCATCTTCAATCGACGTACCCGCCGGAGCAACTGCTAATTCATAAGTGCCAGCAGGCAGGGTCACGAAATCGGTGACGTTTGGATAGCTTAATTCGGTAATGGCGGCTTCACCATTGACGTAAATATCCACTGCGGGGGTATCCGGGGAGAAATGCGCGACGCGAATGTTGACATAGTCTTCCGCCATCATCATGTCGTCTTCTTCCATAGAGTCCATCGCACCGAGTGAATCCAGCACGCTCTGGGGCAACAAGACTTCATCAATCACATGGATCACGCCGTTGCTGGCGATAATGTCTGTCTGGATGACGTTGACGATTCCGTTCAGAACCACACCACCATCAACCACTTCAATGCCGATGGACGCACCCTCAAGCAGGGTCGGCGCACTTTGACCATCCAACCCGATCACATCTTCAGCCAATACCGCGCCATCTACCACATGATAGAGTAGCACAGTGGTCAGCAGATCGGTCTGGGCGAGTAAATCCTCGGCAGACATTTCTAAACTTGCCAGTAAATTATTAAAAGCATCATTGGTCGGCGCGAACACCGTGAACGGACCTTCACCGCTTAGCGTTTCCAGCACAGCCGGGTCAGCATTCTGGATCGCGGCAACCAGTGTGGAAAAATCTTCATTACCTACTGCGATGTCTACGATGGATTGATCCTGTGCGGAGACAGGCGCAACCAACGCCATCATGGTCATGATAATCAGCATCATGACGGAAAGAGATAAACGACGCATATAGAACTCCTTTACTTTTAGCGAATACATAACTGTCTAACCATTTTTATGGTCTTACATATAGCTACCGCTTTCCGTTTGTGGATTGGATCATTTCACGGGTGCTTTACTTATCGGTTTTTAATTTTGACAACTTGGGATAATATAGCTCTCATAATTGAGTGTCCCTGTTTCTTAATTCGGAACATAGCACGATTCTTTATCCGTTTTTTCGTACTGCGATGTCAATGTCTGATGATTCTCGCCTTGTTCAACGCCTTCATAAGCGCGATCAGGATGCGTTAACAGAACTGTATACACGTTATCAACCGCTCGTCCATAGTATGGCGATGAGTGTTCTTAAGAATGAAGCCCTTGCAGAGGAAGTAACGCAGGATATTTTCTTACGCCTGTGGCAAACGCCGGATAAATGGGACCCGACAAAAGGGCAACTCAGCAGTTGGCTACTCACCGTTGCGCGCTATACCGCTATTGACCGTCTGCGCCACGAACAGCGCCGCCCCACCTTAGAGGCAAAACCGTTAGAGCAATTTCATGAATTACTCGGTGATAGCGCCACACCCGACACCCGTCCGCAGGATGGTCAATATGATGACGGCATGTTGATGCGTAAACTGATCCCGCGCTTACCCAAAGATCAGAAACAGGTAATTTTTCTCGCGTTCTTTCGTGGCATGACCCACAGCGACATCGCCGAACATCTCAATCTTCCGCTCGGTACTGTCAAATCACGCATTCGGCTCGGCATGGAAAAGCTCAAACAAGAGTGGCTGAGCGAAAATAAACATGAGAAACATGATTAAGAAACATTTGCATTTGATTAGAAAATTGGACTACGATAAACTAAACGCTGTTTTCTAAGCGTTAGCTATATAGTAAGTGAAACAGACTTTAATGGTAGACATACGGCAAGTTAATTTGAGTTATACAATGAAAACGCCCGTGGATTGTAATGAAGCAAAACAACTCATCCCAGCCTATGCGATTGGCGCAACCGACGCGGATGAAACACGCATCGTCGACCGCGCTGTTATGGAATGCCCGGAGGTGATGGCGGAGCTAACCGACTATCTCTCCGTTGCCAACGCCCTGCAAAGCGTCGTCACGCCGGCAAAGACCGCCCCCAAAGCCTTACCTGCATCGCTGATTGCACGCCTAGATGAGCCGATTGCACGGGAAGACCGACATAACCGGTTAGATTCGGCATCAGTTCCACCTGTGATTGCACTGCCACCGCGTCGCAATCGCTGGCTACTGATGGGTGCAGTCGCGGCGGCAATCGCCGTGTTGTTGCTTACGAATGTGTACTGGTTTAGCGAAGTCAACACACTAAAAGATCAGCAAACCCGCCTTGAAAATCAACTCGCCATGCAACCGACAAGCAACGACCTGCTGACCAACATCAGCCTACAAACAGTGCAACATCGCCAATTATTGCCGCAGGAAAACGCGAGCGACGCACAGGCAACCGTGCTCTGGAATTCGGAAAATCGCGTCGGCTCGCTGTACGTCACTGGCTTACCCGCATTGCATAATGAACAGGTGTATCAATTCTGGCTCGTCCGTGATGGGCATTCACTCAGCCTCGGTACGTTCGAGGTTGATGAAAACGGTGTCGGCACATTGATCTTCGAGTCGAACGAGAACATTGAAGATTTCAGCGCGATGGGGGTCAGCCCTGAACCGGCGAACGGCAGTAGCGAACCCACCGCCCCGCATATCGTGATCGGCGAGATTTAAGCAACAGTCATCGCGTACACGCCAGAGGATGTTCACAAATAACCTGAATTCTGTTCTAGGTGAACATCTGCGAAAAAGAGCTTTTGGCTTTTAGTTAAAAAACACCGCTTTTGCTAAAAGCTAAGAGCCAAAAGCTACGACACTCATGATTTCTTACCCAAAACGACTATCAATCACAATATTTTGCATATCCAGAACTGAAGTTAAATGACATCCTCTTTTTTTACTTTTCCGGCAACTTCCAGCACGCTATGACCAATATTTCGCCGACGCGCCATCTTTTGTCTAAAATCTACGCAACATCAGACTTTTAAAGGAACTTTCTTCATGGGCAATTATAACTTTGACGAGATCATTCCACGTCGTGAAACAGGCAGTGCTAAATGGGGCTATTTTGATGAGGATGTGCTACCGCTCTGGGTGGCGGATATGGACTTTCGCCTGCCACAAGAAATCATTGACGCGCTGAAAACTCGCGCCGAACACGGGCTTTTCGGGTATGAGTTCGGCTCAGAAACGCTCAAAACAACCATTGTTGAGCGGTTATCACGGCTTTATAACTGGACAATCACGCCAGAAGACATCATGCTTCTACCCGGCGTTATTCCCGGCTTGAGCATGGCAGTCAAAGCGTTCAGCAAAGCCGGCAATAAGGCGCTCATCCAAACACCCGTCTATTTTCCCTTTTACAACGTCACCACCGAGCAGGGAGTCGGGCATAATCTCGCCCCGCTAACGCTCAATGACAATGACGGCTTGCTCCACTACACCATAGACGAAGCGGCATTCGAGGCAAAAATCGACTTCAAGACCGATATTTTCATCCTCTGTAATCCACATAATCCTGTCGGACGCGTGTGGACGCGGGACGAACTCACGGCAATGGCGGATGCCTGCCTGAAGCACGACACCCTCATTATCTCCGACGAAATCCATAGCGATCTGATCTTCGACGATTACGCCCACATCCCGATTGCCTCGCTCTCGCCGGAAGTTTCCGCGAAAACAATCACCCTGATGGCGACCAGCAAATCCTTTAACATGCCCGGTTTGGGAGCGGCATATGCCATCATCACGGATGCCGGACTGCGCGAAAAATTTAGCGCGGCGTTATGGAGCATTGGCGCACATGCCTACACGATGGGGTTGGTCGGCACATTGGCGGCATATCAGCACGGCGACGCATGGCTGAAAGAAGCCCTCACCTATATGCAAGCCAATCGAGATTTCACAGCGGACTTTCTGCGTAAAGAATTGCCACAGGTCAAGTTCACCTGTCCAGAAGGCACGTATTTGATGTGGCTGGATTTTCGTGCGTTGAATATCGAAAAAATTGGCGATTTCCTGCTGGAAAAAGCACGGGTCTCTTTGAATGATGGCGCGTGGTTCGGCGAAGATGGCGTTGGCTTTGCCCGCATCAATCTCGCCTGCCCCCGATCTACACTAGAGCAAGCCCTCCTCCGAATCCGGGATGCGGTTCAGGCTCTATAAAAGAACACAAGGGGTCGATTTGTAAGGGCGAACTGGCAGTTCGCCCCTACGAGGCTTTTTCGTCTTTGGATTAATTCCAGCTACGCCCGCCGCGCTGACGACGATCCAACGCATTCGGTTTGCCGCCGTCTATCAGCGTCCGGCGCGCCTTCTGCACATCGCTTTCGTGCTTCAGCAACACGGTCAGCGTATTTTCGAGCGTTTGCTTATCAAGGCTGTTGGCGTTAATCATCACCAGTGCCTTCGCCCAGTCAATCGTCTCCGACACACTCGGATTCTTCTTGAGGTCAAGCGAACGCAACCCCTGCACCAATTCCACCGCCTGTTGCGCCAATTTCTCACCGAGTTCCGGCACGCGCAACTTGACGATGCTCAATTCCGCCTCATGTGAGGGATAATCCACGAACAGGTACAAGCAACGGCGCTTCAACGCCTCTGAAAGCTCACGCGTGTTGTTACTGGTCAAAACCACGTCGGGCATGTGCTTCGCTTTGATCGTACCGAGTTCCGGCACAGACACCTGAAAGTCGCTCAAAATTTCTAGCAGAAAGGCTTCAAATTCTGCGTCGGCGCGGTCAATTTCATCAATCAATAACACCACCGGCACATCAGAGGTCAACGCTTGAAGCAACGGACGCGCCAGCAAAAATCGCTCGGAGAAAAAGACGTTTTCTTCTTGTGCAAGGCGATCTGCGGCGGCGGTCAGGGTATCGGTTTCGGAGAGTAACTGGCTGAGTTTATCACGGAGGAGTTGAGTATAGAGCATCTGTTTGGCATATTCCCACTCATACAGCGCCTTGCCCTCGTCCAGCCCTTCATAACACTGGAGACGGATCAACGGTTTACCCGTCGCGCCCGCCCATGCTTTCGCCAATTCAGTTTTACCCACACCCGCCGGACCTTCTGCCAACAGGGGCTTGCCAAGTTTATTTGCCAGGAACATAACAGTAGAAATCTCATCCGTGGCGATATATTTTTGTGAATTCAGCGCACTTGTTACCTGGTTAACATCATTAAACATTCGGTTCTCCACAATAAACTATACGTTCTTATTCTTCATGATCGTCTAACTCGTCAATTTGCTCATCCGTCATCCCAAATCGACGGCGACGCTGGCTATAAGCATTTAACGCCTTCAGGAGTTCAGCTTTATCAAATTCGGGCCAGTATGACTGTGTGGTGTAATACTCAGAATACGCGCCCTGCCAGATCAAGAAGTTGCTCAGGCGGAATTCGCCGCTGGTACGAATAATCAAATCTGGATCGGGCAAATCTCCCGTATACAGATATTTGCTTATGAGGGCTTCTGTAATCTCTTCCTCGGGTATGCCATCCTGCACGATGTGCCGCACCGCACGAACAATCTCATCACGCCCGCCATAATTAAAGGCAACATTCAAAATGAGCCTGGAATTATCTTTTGTGTATTCACAAGCGTGCAAGATTTTCTTCTGAAGCCCTGCGTCGACCCCATCCATTTTACCAATATGTCGTACCTGCACGCCATTTTTGTGCAGTTTCTTCACTTCCTGGTTCAGCACGAGGTTCAAAATGGACATCAATGCGCGGACTTCTGCGGGGGGGCGTTCCCAGTTTTCGGTGGAAAACGCGTAGATGGTCAACACCTCTACACCAAATTCTACACACGCTTCCAGAATGCGCCGTAGATTTTCTTTACCCTGTCGGTGTCCTTCTGCGCGGGGTAAACCGCGTGCTTTTGCCCAGCGTCCATTTCCATCCATGATGATGGCAACGTGCTTAGGGACACGTTCGGGCAGTTCAATTTCAGCTTCCAGGGCATTTTGTGTATCACCTTGAAATAGCGTCATGGTGAATTTGCCTCTCTCATTGTGGGCGAAAGTAGATTAGGGCTATCCAGAAAAAGCCTATATCAAAGGGTGCGGAAAGGGCGGTCTACTAACGCGAGTGATGCCAGCAGACCGTTCCCCAAAAGTGGACGCGACCTAGACTTCCATAATTTCTTTTTCTTTGTCTTTACCCGCCTCTTCCAATTTACTGATGTGGTCATCAGTTAATTTCTGAACTTCGTCCTCACCCCGTTTGCGATCATCCTCGGAGATCATCTTCTCTTTTTCAAACTCGGCGAGGTCTTGATTTGCGCTACGCCGGATATTGCGGATCGAAATACGCGCTTCTTCCGTGCGCTTATGCACCAGTTTCACCAAATCCTGACGGCGATCACGGGTCAGCGGGGGCATATTTAAGCGAATGTTTTGCCCATCAATATTAGGATTCACGCCAATATCGGCAATCTGAATCGCCTTTTCAATCGCCTTCACCGCACCACCATCATACGGCTTAATCAAAATCTGCATCGGCTCCGGTGTAGAAATATTCGCCAGTTGACGTAATTCCGTCTCCTGCCCGTAATACTCCACCATGAGCTTATCAACCATACCGGTACTCGCCCGTCCACTGCGAATGCCTCGCATATCTTCCTCGAAGACGGACAGGGTCGATTTCATTTTATCTTTAGTTTCGTTCAAAATATCGTTTATCATTGTGATTATCCTTTAAGATCGCACAGGTGAAATGATACCCACTTCATCCAAACAATAGCGCCATTTAAAGTGTATATCAATTTCCACGCCAATAACTATCAAATTTATGGCTAACTATTCGTCCAGCCATCCCATCCACGCGCTTGCCACGCGGCATAGAGGGCAACCGACCCCACCGTTGCCACGTTTAAACTGCCGACCTTACCACGCATCGGCAACGTCAGCAGAAGATCACAGGTTTCGCGCACAAGGCGACGCATCCCTTCACCTTCACTACCCAGCACCAATCCGAGCGACATATCCAGATCAGCTTTGCCGAGCGGTTGTAAATCTGCACCAATATCCAACCCCACAAACCAGATATCCTGTTTTTTGAGGTCTTTCATCGTGTTGACCAGATTCGTCACCTGCGCGACGTGCAAATGCTCCACCGCGCCGGAAGATGCCGCAACCACTGAGGGCGTGACCGATACACTGCGCCGTTCCTGCATAATCACGCCATGAATGCCCACCGCATCGGCAATACGCAACAATACCCCCACATTTTGCGGGTCTTTCAGCAAATCCAGCAGAAGCAGAAAAGGTTTCTCCCCACGACTGCGCGATATTTCTAACATGGTTTCAACATCCTGCACATACGGGTAATCCCCCACGCGCAGGACGGTACTTTGATGATTCGCGCCGTTGGCAAGGTCATCCATGATGCCCTTATTCACACGCCGAACGGCAACCCCTTGCTGTTTCGCCAATTCCAGAATTTGGGCAATCACCCCGCGATCTTCCACGCGCTCGGCAACCAAGAGTTGCTCCACCCGCCGACGATTCGCCCGCAAACATTCCAGAACGGGCCAGTGCCCATATAAATATTCAGGCATTATTTTATCTTCCAGACCGTACCATCAGCACGATCTTCGAGCACCACACCAATCGCATCCAACTCATCACGGATGCGGTCACTTTCCGCATAATCTTTATTGACGCGTGCCTGTGCTCTGCGGTCAATCAACATCTGAATCAAACCCGCTTCTCGCTGACTATTCCCACTTTCAGCCGAATCGATTTCGGGGATCAAACCAAGCACCGTGCCGCCCAATTCATTATAAGTGGTGTTGATCGCCGCCAGCGTGGATAAGCCAATTTCAGCATCACCGTTGAGCAAGCTATTCACATCACGGGTGAGTTCCTGTAAGCTCGCAATCGCGGACGGCGCATTAAAATCGTCATCCATCGCGGTTCTGAATTCTGTTTTCGCTTTTTCGATACGTTCAATAAAGCCATTGCCCGCATCACCCTCCGGCGCACCGCTCATCATCTGGCGCGTCAATCGGACGGCATTATACAAGCGTTGCCATCCCGCAGAAGCGGCTTCCATTGACTTATCGCTATAGGTAACGGGATTACTGTAATGGGCGCTGAGGGCGAACATTCGCACCACTTCGGGACGATGTTTCTCCAGTGCATCCTTAATACGGATGAAATTGCCGAGACTCTTGCTCATTTTCACCGGAATTCCCTCTTCGTCAGCAACATTCAAACTGCCAACCAGCATCCAGTAATTGGAAAATGGCGCATCATTCGCGGATTCACTCTGCGCGATTTCACATTCATTATGCGGGAAGATATTATCAATGCCCCCGCCATGAATATCAAAGGTGGTGCCGAGATATTTTTTCGCCATCGCCGAGCATTCGATGTGCCAACCGGGGAAGCCTTCTCCCCACGGGCTATCCCAGCGCAAAATATGCTCCGGCTCTGCACGTTTCCATAGCGCGAAGTCCTGCGGATTATTCTTTTCACCACGCACTTCTTCGCGTGTGCCCGCTTCCTGCGCCTCAACACGTCGGTTAGAGAGCTTGCCATAATCTTCATCAGAGGTCACGTCAAAATACACGCTACCATTTGCTTCGTAGGCGTGTTCTTTGGCGATTAACTCCTCAATCATCTTGATCTGTTCCGGCACATGCCCGCTAGCACGCGGCGAAATATCAGGGCGTTGCACACCGAGCGCGTCCATATCCGCAAAATATTCACGGGTGTATTGTTCGACGATTTGCATGGGGCGTGCTTGCAATTGCTGTGCTTTACGAAGCACACGATCCTCGCCGGAATCCAGCAGATGCCCCACATCGGTCAAATTCTGCACATACAGCACATCCAGCCCTGTATAGCGCAGGTAACGCACGACTACATCAAAAGAGACATATGTTTTGGCATGACCGAGATGTGCATAATCCTGCACAGTCGGACCGCAGACATACATGCCCACACGCCCCTCTTCGATCGGTTTAAAGTCCTGTTTTTCGCGTCCAAGCACGTTGAAGATACGCAACGTCATCCTATTGTTTGTCCTTAATATCTACCCACTCAATGAATCGCTTAAAATTGTAACGCAGAACCTAAAACCAGCATATCCCAATAATAGGAGATACACCGATCTTTAGATTTTGTCTTATTTGATGTCAATTTATCTCAGTCGATTGCCTGAAATCTAGCGTGCTTTATCGGATTCTGGCACGGCGAAAATGATCCGCCCTGATTCACGGCTAATCAGTTTGGTGACTTCCACATTCACGGTACGATCCATAAAGCGTTTGCCGCGTTCGACGACGACCATCGTGCCGTCATCCAGATAGCCCACCCCCTGATCGTTATCCGTACCCTCTTGAATGATGTGCAGAGGGAAGGTTTCGCCCGGAATATAAACGGAACGCACCGCATTGCCTAACAGGTTGATATTGAGCACCATCACCCCCTGACCCTCCGCGACTTTACTCAGCGGATAATCATTGGTCAGCAAAGCGGCATCCATACGCTGGGAAAGCGCCACCAGCTTATTATCAACCTCGGTAATCTCTTCAATGTCATCGTCAATAATCTTGACAGGAACGACGTTATTACGTTGCAATTCGTTCAGCATATTTAAGCCACGTCGCCCGCGATTGCGTCGCAATGTATCCGATGAATCCGCTACCTGATGCAATTCCGTCAGCACGAAACGCGGAATGAGGATCGTGCCGCCGAGGAAACCCGTTTTGCTAATTTCCACCAGTCGCCCATCAATCAACACACTCGTATCGACCAGCAATTTACGATCTGATTGCATCGCCAGCAAGCGCCCACGTTTAAATCCCAATTGATCCGCGAGCAAATCAGCGATCTCACGCGCCCGCACACTAAAAATCGTCGCGCCAAAATATCCACTGAGCACAGAGACAATCGGCGGGATATAAGAATTCCACGGCGGGACAATTTGGGCGAGTGGATATGCCAGTAACAGCGCCACGAACAAGCCAATCGTTGCACCGATTAACGCCATAAATAACGTTTCAATCGGGGTCTCTTTAATCATCTGGCTTAAGCGGCGGATGGGGCGGGTCGTGATATACGGGGTGATAATCAATCCGAATAAAAAGCCCAGTAAGGAGAAGAAAAACCAGAAGGCTTCTTCTGCTTCAGGAAGATCAAATGCAACGGAGGCATCTAAACCCAGCCGCGCACCGACTAACGCAAAAAAAACCATGCCAATAAGGCGTGCCACAAAATCTGCTGAAATCATGTTGGTACTCCCGCGTGCATGTATCCGCTTTTTCCGTTTGAATAAATGGGACGGAAGGCTTTGCAGTCTGTAAATAACGACAGCATCACCACAGATAGGCTCACGCAATAAATAAAACAAGAATGGAAAATTAAGGTAGCTTAAGAAAATGAAAAGTTGCCACCTCTAACTTAATTATACGCCCATGTTAGCGCAGGTTCAAATAGAAAAATCATAGAATCGGGCAGGCGTATGAAAAGCCCTGATTGAAGAATTTCAATCCACCCGCCACGCACATCAAAGAAAAAAATCTCACCGCGACAAACAATAATTGCCCATAGCGTAGTTGGTACAGACGAAATATGGATGAAATAGGCAAGAAATCGAATTATTTACGAAAAACCAACGTCAGAAAATATGCGCGGAATTTACGCCTGTGGTATTCTTAAGACATATCGCATTCCATAGGCTCGTGACCAAAATGATCGGACGTAGATTACGCAACCGCTATAAAATTACCGAACACCTTGGCGATGGTTCAACTGCAACCGTCTACAAAGCACTCGATGAACGTTTAGAGCGTGATGTCGCCCTTAAGCTACTGCTACCGCATGTGCGTGAAACAACCCGGAAACGCTTTTTTCAGGAAGCGACTTCCGCCGCACAACTGAATCATCCCAATATCATGGCAATCTTCGATATGGATGAAGACGATGATCGCCATTTTCTGGTCACGGAGTATGTGGACGGCGTTTCACTGACGCAATACGTGCCCTCGTCGCCGGAGCTTGTGGTGGATCTCGGTGTACAGATCGCACTCGCGTTGCAATACGCGCATGAGCGTCAAATTATCCACCGTGACATCAAACCGGCGAACATCAAAGTTACGCCGGAAGGCAAAGTCAAAATCATGGATCTCGGCTTGGCGCTCCCACGAGAAGCCAAACGTGTGACGGCAACCGGCATGGTTATCGGCACGCCCGCCTATCTGTCACCGGAGCAAGCACAGGGCTTAAAGCTCGACCACCGAACCGATATTTACTCGCTCGGCATCGTGCTTTATGAAATGGCAACCGGTCAACTGCCCTTTAACGCGGATGACATCGGCGCATTGCTCTTACAGCAGGTGAAGCAACCACCACCACCTCTGCGTCTGATTGTCGCCGATCTCCCGATGGCACTTGAAGCGGTGATCCTGAAATCATTAGAAAAGAATCCGTCGCGCCGTTTCCAATCTTGTGCCGCGTTTGCATCATCACTCAGCGCATCCATCGCACCGGGAGACGGGGATGATGGGCTAATCTCTACACCGAACGCGACCAGCACCTCACAATTACCCAGAACGCAACCCTCCGGCAAACGGAGTACCTTACGCGTCGTTCTCGCGGACGACCATACCCTGATGCGCCGTTCATTGGCGGGTCTGCTAGAAACCCACGATGAATTTCTCGTGGTGGGTGAAGCCGGCAACGGGGATGATGCCATTAGCGTCGTGCTCAACCTCAAACCGGATATCCTCGTGCTTGATCTGAATATGCCGGGTAAAACAGGCTTAGAAGTTCTACCTGTTGTAAGAAAAGAAGCGCCTAGCGTTAAGGTATTGGTGCTCACCGGACGCGACGAAGATGCCTATATCATGCGGGCATTACGCGCAGGTGCACACGGCTACATGCTAAAATCCGCAGACGAGACCGATCTGCTAGAAGCCTTAGGTAAAGTATCCACCGGACAACTGATCTTAGGGCGTGGCGTGGCGGAAAAAGTCGTCACGGGGGCATTAACTGGTGGTGCGGCGCGGGAAGACCAATTAAACGATCTTGAGCAATCCATCATCATTCATATTGCGGCTGGCTACGAAAATGATGAAATCGCCAAGATTCTCGGTGTCTCTATGATGGAGTTGATCGAAAAAATCGCCCGCATCATGGATAAATTGGACGCGAAAGACCGTAACACCGCCGCACTGAAAGCGATCCGTCTCGGCGAAGTCCTCATCGAAGACATCCACATGATGGAAAAGGTCGATTGATCGACTCTATCGCCGCTACTTTACTCACACGCAACCTTAACCCGGCTTATGTCGGGTTTTTTTGATTATTGATACTATTCTAACAGAACTTTTGTGCTATTCTTATCGCACAAGTCTATGGAATATGATATGATATGTTGTGTGAAAAATCGTAAATTTATGAGATTGGGCTTAATTCATGAGTGACGATTTCTATGACGATGATGCCCAGTATGACTATGAAGATGATGACGAAGATGATGATGATGAATCGGTAACGACGTATAAACGTCCGTCTACCAATCCCTTATATCGTACCGGCGGCGGATTGCCGGGGCGTGATCGGGCGAGTGATGCATCCGGAACTTCGTCTAGTTCAGGGCGCTCCGGCGTACGTCCTTATTCCGCAGGTAGTTCCAGTGGCGATGAGTCTAGCGCGTCACGCACTTCCGGCGATGCAAGAAGTTTTTTTAATCGTGGATCAACATCCAGCAGTAGTTCATCAGGTAGCGGTGCATCCAGCGGGAGTTCTTCAAGTGGAAGTTCTTCCAGCGGATTAAGTAGCCGTTACGGGTCTAGCTCAAGCGGATCGAGTTCATCCACGCCATCCCGCAGTTCCTATTCATCCGGTTCATCTGGCTCCAGTGATGACCGCAGTAGCCGGGTTTCTCCCGGTCCAACACCGACTTCTTCGTCGTCTTCATCAAGCGGAACATTCGGGCGTTATTCGTCTGGATCGAGTTCAGCAGGGTCGTCGGGGTCATCCAGTAGTAGTCCATCAAGTTCTAGCTCTGGCACGGGTGGATTTCGATCCAGCAGTGCGACATCCAGTCCCCCGTCCCGGACGAGTGGGTCTACTTCGTCACCGTCTTCATCCGCGTCTTCATCAAGATCAGGTGACACCAAAAAAGATGATAAAGTCGGCAGTTCTGTCACCTCTCGCTTTGGCGCAGGCTTAAGCAATATTCGCTCACGCGTCAGCGGTGGTGGCGATACTGCAAAAAAATCCCCTCCCAAAGACGGTGAAAAAACCGGCTTATTTAGTCGCGTCTCTTCCAGTTTGCCCATTGGTGGCAACAGAGGCGAAAGCAAACCTAAATCACCGAAAACCACCGATGGCGAAAAATCCGGTATCGGCGCAACCCTCGGCGGATTTACCTCGCGCTTTAGAGGGGGCAACAAAGATGATGGTGGCGCAAAGTCCAGTCCGCGTTCCTCATCAACGAGCGGTAGTTCGTCCAGTAGCACCGGCACAAGATCAGGTGCATTCGGCAGTTTCAGAGGTTCAAGCGACACATCAAGCAGTAGCGCCACATCAGGCAATGCCCCATCTGGCGGTATGTCCTCCTTCGGGCGCAATCGCAATGCGAACGCGGCAACCTCCGCACCGGCTGATCGTGGTAAAAAATCAGCGGATAAAAGTGGGGGCGGTTTGTTCAGTCGCTTCACATCCAGTATTCCGTTTGTCGGTGGCGGTGGCGAAGACAAATCACAACGGGTAAGCAAGACCCGTCAAGCGCAAAGTAAAATCCCCAGAGCCAAAGACGATTCCGGTCTTTCTCTGGATGACAAGTTAGACATATTAGGGGTCGGATTGGTGGTGACGGCACTCGTACTCTTCGTAAGTAGCCTTTCCCCTCAGCAGGGTGCAATCACAGGCTCAATCAATGATTTCATTAAACAGATTGTCGGCTGGGGCGCGTTCGCCGTACCCATCGCGTTTATGGCAGTCGGATTATGGTTGATTGTCCGCCACTTTGGTGAAGACGCGCCGGAAGTAGACCCTGTGCGTGTCTCCGGCATCGTCATGCTCTATATCGGCGGGTTGATGGTCTTCCAATTCATCGAAACCTTCAACGAAATCTACGAATTCGCCACACCGGATAACCTCTATCTGTTCGTGCAAGCATCTATTGAACAGGGACGCGGCGGCGGAACAGTCGGCGCGGAACTCTATTATCTGGTGATTAGCAACGTCGGCGAATTACCCGGCTTTACGTTGATTCTCGGCTGGATGATTATCGGCATCATGCTGGCAACCCGTACCTCCGCCGGTGAACTCGCCGTGTTCGTCATTAGTATCTGGCGCAGTTTTCAGGTTTCAGTACAACAACGCGCACAATCCCGCGCCATCGCCCAGTTAGAAGCACAGGAAGCCGCACAAATCAGCGTCACCAGACCGAATGCAGGTGAACTCGCCGCAGGGTCAGCAGGTGCTTTACCCGCACTTTCTACGCAAATGTCGGACGATGACGATTACATCCCGATTGAAGAACGTGCCATCCCCATCCGCATGGGTGGTCAGATGATTAACACCAATGAGCCGGTCCTGGCACAGAGTGCTAACCCACAACACGCAGTTGCCACGCAATCCGCACCACCTAGCACCCTACCGCCCGCCAAATTACCTGACGAAGACACGTCCGGTGGGCGTTTTGGTGGCATCGCGGCACGTCTAAAAAGTGCTGTGCCTGCCCTGCCTTCGATTGGCGGTTCGGGTAATTCGGATGATGATGCAAAAGACACGTCTTCATCAGAGGATAGTGGTGGTTTACTCGGCGGGTTGTTTAATCGGCGCAGTAGTTCATCCGGCACATCGGATGCACCCGCACCATCATCTACAGCGATCAGCCAGACCACGCCACCACCGCGCACATCGCCAACAACACAACAGCCCGCCTCCACATCACTTGGTAATTTGATGCGCGGCACACAACCAACTGCGGATAGTCTCACCAATGACCGTTTCGCAAACGAACGCGCAAGTGATCGTTCCGGCTTTACTCAACGTCCGGCGGCTTCGCTTGGATCATCACCAACCGCGTCGACACAGCAACCGACATCACCATCGCGGGCATCAGCATATTCACCGCAACCCACATCACCCGCGAATCGTTTTGCGCGTGATCTTGACGACGATGACGATAAAGAAGAGAAGCCGACCAGCATCAATCGCGCAGGAGCCGCCCAGAATCCGTTTAACCGTGTCGCCTCAGTTGCGGCAGGTGCGGGCGCGGCGCTCTTTAATCACGCAGATGACGACGATGACGACAGCGAAGAAATTAGCATCGCCCCACCGGAAGACGAATTGTTCTCGCGGCTTCCTCCGGCACAACCCAAGGGCATCACCCGCACACCAACACCGACCAACACCCTTGCGTCCCGTTATAGTCCGACGACGAGCACCAACCGCGACGAGGATGACGACGAGGATTCAACCGAAATGCCCGCCGCCAGCGTAGGAGGTGGCAACGCCATCGCAGATCGCATCAGCCGGATGAACGCCATCCGCGCCGGTTCGACTCAACCGCCAGCAGGCACAGAAACACCGCGCTCGCTAGAAGTGGACGATGACGAATTTAAGGCAGATTTCGTTGATGATTTCGACGAAGAAGATGATGACGACGATGACGAAAGCGTGAATTTCGCCAGACCTTCCTCCAGCAGTATTTTTGGAGCACGTCCGGCAACACCAACCTCATCGACTACGCCTGCCAGCACTAATGCGGAGGATCGCGCACGCGTCCGTCCGTTCGACCTCAATCGTGATCGTGCGGCGACTACGGGTACGCAAACAGCCGCGTCAGTTTCCGGTAATGGGGTAACGACAGGTGGCACAAACAACACCGCACGTACAACACCGACCCAACCAACCGCGCCTGCCGCATCATCAACATCACCGCCGTGGCAAACAGAATCAAAACCGGCGCAACGCCCTGTAGCTGCACAAGAAACTTCTGTGTCGCCGCCGCCGCAACAACCAAACATCAATCAGCGTTCAGCAGAACAACAGCCTGATCCGGTGATTAACCTGCCACAAGCGCCCCGCCCATCACAACAACCGGCGGTTTCGCGTAAGAATTGGCGTTTGCCGGATTATCGCACCTTACTCGCGTCCGGCTCCGAGCAGGACTTTGACCGTGAAGGGCTGGTGAAACGTGCGCGCATCATCGAAGAAACGCTCCAGAGTTTCGGCGCACCGGGACGCGTGGTAGAGATCAATACCGGTCCGGTGATTACGCAATTCGGTGTTGAGCCGGATTATCTGACCGGACGTGGTGGTAAGAAAAGCCGCGTGAAGGTCAGCGCCATCGCTCAGTTAGATAAAGATCTTCAGCTCGCTCTCGGCGCGAAATCCATCCGTGTGGAAGCGCCTGTACCGGGTAAGGGGTATGTCGGTATCGAAGTGCCGAACGACGAAGCCTCTCTCGTCAGCTTGCGTGATGTGATGGAAGCCCGCCAATTTACTAAGATCGCGGAAAAATCTCCGCTGGCGATTGCACTCGGTCAAAGTGTGGACGGTGCGCCGATTTCGGCAGATCTCGCCTCCATGCCCCATCTGCTCATCGCCGGTACAACGGGTTCTGGTAAATCCGTCTGTGTGAACGCGGTCATCGCCAGTATCCTCATCCGCAACACGCCGGAACAGGTCAAATTCATCATGGTTGACCCCAAGCGCGTGGAATTGACCGGATATAACGGCATTCCGCATCTTGTAGCACCCGTCGTTGTGGAATTGGAGCGTATCGTCGGCGTGTTGAAATGGGTCACGCGGGAAATGGACGAACGCTATAAGAAATTCTCCGAAGCCGGTAGACGTAACATCGAAGACTACAACAAAAACCTGACGCAATCGATGGATCACATGCCTTATATCGTCGTGATTATTGACGAATTGGCGGATTTGATGATGCTCGCACCGGACGAAACCGAGCGCGTCATCACCCGTATCGCCGCGTTAGCCCGTGCGACAGGGATTCATCTGGTGATCGCTACCCAGCGTCCATCGGTGGATGTCGTCACGGGGTTGATTAAAGCCAACTTCCCGGCGCGTGTCGCTTTCGCAGTCGCCAGCGGTACGGATAGCCGTGTTATTCTCGATCAGCCCGGCGCAGATCGTCTGCTTGGACGTGGTGATATGCTCTATATGAGTGGTGATTCACCCGCACCGCAACGTTTGCAGGGTGTGTATGTGTCCGATATGGAGATCAACAACATCACGCGCTATTGGCGCACTCAGGCACCACCGGACATCCAGCAAAAACCGATTACTGCGCTTGTGATGGACGACTCGCCCGCACAATCACGCACGGTCATGCCACGCGGAGAACGCTTTATGCAACCGCCACCAGCAAGCACACAACGCGCTTTCTGGGATAACAATAACGATAATGACGATGATCTCACCGAGGGCGAGGTCGATGCACAGAATCAAGAAGACGAACTCTACACCGACGCTGTCGAACTGGTACGCCGCCTGAACAAAGCGTCCGTATCGCTCCTCCAACGCCGTTTACGCATAGGTTATACCCGTGCGGCGCGGATGATCGATATGATGGAAGCAGAGAACATCATCGGACCGCCTACTGAGGGCAGTAAACCGCGTGAAGTTCTGCCGTACAAGAAATAATAGGGTTGAACCGACATTAGTATGCAACACGCAGAGGTGACCTGAATGCGCTTTAAGAAAGTAAACATGTCCTTCGTAGGGATGAGCCAACGTGCTCATCCGCTTATTTTCGTGATGTGATTAATTTTCTAACCTGCATTCGGGTCACCCTCCCGCTTTTATAATGTTTAGCATCGAAGCCCTTTGCCTACGCCCCATAATGGCGCAGATCATCAAATCCCCCTAAACTTGAAATATGCTGAATGTTCGTAAATTGGGATTTCCGAAAACTTTGTAACATGCGTAAGAGTCTTAACCGAAAAACAATCAAGAATATACGAATTTTTTACCAATATTTCGGATATGAAACCAAAAACCACCCCAATTCGCTAGACAATTATTGATGGTGGGGATAGACTCAAGTATAGCAATGAATATGAGGAACCTTATGGGAACACCGATCCGCGTCACTGATCTAACAGTTGATCAACTACAACGCCTCATCAAAAAAACCGTGCAAGAATCGGTTGCTGAAGTGATGCTTGAATTCCTGCTGACCGCCCAAATTGAAGGCGAAATGGCACTAGAAGCCGAACTTGTTGAAGCAGTACATGGCGCTCGTCAGCGCAAAGCGAAACGCAAGCGTGATACACAATCGCTTAAACTTGACGATTAAGGACACATCGGCATTATATGGGAACTGGCTTAACAACTGAACGCCCACGCGTATTGATGCTCTCTAAAGCCTGTGTGGTTGGCATCTATCAGCGCAAACTGGAAGAAATCGCCCGCAACAATATTGATCTGCTGGTACTCGTCCCTGAATTTTGGCGTGATGAACGTGGCACAACCCCCCTCGAACGCGCTTATACCGATGGCTATCGCCTCGAAACGATTGATATGCGTTTCAATGGCAATTTCCACCTTCATCATTATCTCAAACTCAAAGAAAAGATTCGCGCCTTTCGCCCGCATATCGTCCACATTGACGAAGAACCCTATAATCTCGCCTCATGGCAGGCGCTTTATCATGCCCGCCGGATCAAAGCGAAAACGGTGTTTTTCACATGGCAAAATATCGCCCGCACCTATCCCTTGCCCTTCCGCCTCGGTGAGCGGTATGTGCTGAAAAATGTGGATTATGCCATCGCTGGAACACAAAGCGCGCTAGAAGTGTGGCGAGAAAAAGGCTACACCAAACCGATGACGGTCATTCCGCAATTCGGCACAGATACTACGCTGTTTAAACCACCGGAAAATCGCCCTGACCGCCCTTTTACGATTGGCTATGTGGGACGGTTGATCGAAGAAAAGGGTGTACATCTACTAGTCGAGGCGGTTTCGGCGTTAGACGGTGATTGGGCGCTCCGCATTCTCGGCGGGGGTCCCATGCTTGATTTTCTGCGTGAGCGTGTGCGCCAACATGGGATCGAGCATAAAGTGTATTTCGATGGACAAATCCCGTCGATGCAAGTGCCAGACTATTTCCACAAATTGGACGTATTGGCGTTGCCTTCGCTCACCCGCCCCAACTGGAAAGAGCAATTCGGGCGCGTTATCACCGAGGCGATGGCAAGCGGTGTGGTCGTTATTGGCTCGGATAGTGGCGCAATCCCTGATGTGATCGGCGAAGCAGGGGTGATTGTGCCAGAAGGCGATGTAAATGCCCTCGCAACCGTGCTCTCACAACTCCAATCTGACCGCGCCCTAGTCGCCCATCTCTCACTTATGGGCTTAGACCATGTAGAGAATCACTATACCCACCAGCAAGTCGCCGCCGACACCGTCAACGTGTATCGTGAAATGCTCCGCTAACTCCCGATTAACATAAGAAGTCTATTTGAATTTGTGAACGGGTTCAATCCGCTCCGCTAAATTTTCTTACAGATTACTCATTCAACAACACGCAATATACTCAAACCAGCCATTCGCCTCAAAACTCAAGATTAGAGCTTTTTTAATTTATAAAGAACCCTCTTGACCCAAGTAAGATTTGTGATATGATATGCGTCAGGGTAAGTAGAGATTAACTGTGAAAAATAGCACAACCCTGAGAGGTAAGTGATTCAATGTTCATTTCAGACTGGCAAACCGTAAAGGCTTTGCACGAACAACGACTAGAGGACGTGAAAGAGGAACAGACCGAAACGCGCAAAGAGTCCTTCTTGAGACTACCGCGTATCGAGCTTTCCATCCGTTTAAAGCGTAATCATCGCACTGTGACGAACTCATAAACAGGCGTGTTACGCCAGCGAGATGTAAATTTTTTCTGAAAACGTCCCAATATCGGGGCGTTTTTTTATAAGAATCTCGCAAAAAAACGCCATATCCTGATGCCGGACGTGCTCTTCCGGCACTTCTAACCATAAAACGGGTTATAATAAGTAAGCGGGTGTTTATAGCATAAGTTATAAGCAACCTGTTGAGGACAAGTCAATGAAGAAGATATAATCGTGTATAGTCATCATTCTCAAGCCAAACGGCATCAACGCTATGCCTCAGCAACAATGACCATCACCCGGAACTGTGAGGTGAAGCATGTCAGCGCGTGATACAGATACCCGCCTCGTCGGGCTGGTGGATATTCCGCTCGTAATGCGACTCTCGGAAGCCAGTGTCATCCTTGATAGCGCATTAGGCTTTACCCGTGATGTGCAGGCACCCAACGGGGCGTTACTATCGAGCATTTTGCTCCCGCAACGCGGTTTGCATACCTTAATTGCGAGGTCGGATAAACAGCAGGTCGTCGGTCAATTCCGGTTTAAGGCGGACGACCACAACGCCCATGTGCTATATGTGGCACCGGGGCTAACAGATGGCGAAGATGACACAGCCTGGTTACATGTGTTTGATGCCATGGCGCGGGAAGCGGGTAAACATCAAGCACACACGCTCGTTGCGGAAGTGAACGAAGATAGTTTATTGTTCGAGACAATGCGTACCTGTGGTTTTGCGGTCTATGCCCGCCAAATCATCTGGCGCAGATTACCCGGCACCTATCAACATCCCACTGGACGTTTGGTGACACTCACCGAGCAGACCGAAGCCGATATACCGGGGATCATGGCGTTATTTGCGGCAACCGTGCCGGGCTTGATGCAACAAATCGTGACACCATCAGAAGAAAAAGGGTTGGTGTATCGTCGGGATGATCGTATCGAGGGCTATTTTTCGATCTATGAAGGGAAGCATGGCATTTATGTTACGCCTTTCCTACACACTGATATTGCAGAAGTTGCGCCGGATGTATTCGCCGCGCTGTTGCGGATGATCCCGCGATGTGAAAAATTACCGATTTATGTGTGCATTCGCAGGCATCAAGATTGGTTTACGATGTCACTCCATGCGCTCGGTTTTGAACCGGGCATCGAACAAGCGGTGATGGTCAGACATTTAACCGCCGGGGTACGCCATGCACGCTTTGAAACTGTTGAAAATGGGCGACGGATTGTGCCTATCCGACCACCCACTAGACCATTAAGGCAAATCATCTTACAATCGAAAGTTAGAGGCGAAAAACAGGAGTAATTTGACTTCATCTATGGAACGACACATTACAGATAATATTGACCAGCTATTGAATGTCCTGCCCCCACACATTCAGAATGCACTGGAAAAACATGGCAATCTCGAAAATCTACTTGAGGTTGTTCTTGACCTGGGGCGTGTGCCAAATGCACGATTCACCACCGGAGAAATCCCTCTCTCTGAGCACGAAGTTACCCATGCAGATATTGACACGATAGTAACTAACATCGGCGATTTTGACGCAGATAACCGTGCCGGGATGGAACGCACCTTACATCGCATCTCCGCAATACGGAATCGTCGTGGCGAAGTCGTCGGACTCACCTGCCGTATTGGACGCGCAGTGTTCGGCACCATAGACATCATTGAACATCTCATCGGCTCCGGTCAGAGCGTGTTATTGCTCGGTCCGCCCGGTGTCGGTAAAACAACCATGTTACGAGAAGCCGCCCGTGTGCTGGCAGAAAGCAAGCGCGTTGTCATCGTCGATACCTCCAACGAGATCGGCGGGGATGGCGATGTGCCACATCCTGCGGTGGGTAAATCACGCCGGATGCAGGTATCACATCCAGAACGTCAGCATGAAGTGATGATCGAAGCGGTTGAAAATCACAACCCAGAAGTGATCGTCATTGACGAAATTGGACGCGAACTCGAAGCGCAAGCCGCCCGCACCATCGCCGAACGCGGTGTACAGTTGATCGGCACGGCACACGGTAACGCATTGGATAACCTGATGCTCAACCCGACCCTCTCAGATTTGATCGGCGGGATTGAATCCGTCACGCTATCTGATGATGAGGCACGCCGACGCGGTACGCAGAAAACCGTGCTAGAACGTCGCGCACCGCCCACCTTTGATGTACTAGTAGAAATCCAGACGCGTCATCGGCTGGTTGTGCATGAAGATGTATCCGCCGCGGTGGATGGTATTCTGCGTGGTCGTCCGTTAACGGTAGAAATCCGCACGCGTGACGAAGACGGTCAGATTTATGTTGAGTCTGCCCAGCCGGAAATGTCCAACTCCATCACCACAGAAAACGATGGCGGACGGAATAACAATAACAGTCGGGGTTCACGCGGTAGCAATGGCAACGGACACGGTAACGACAATGGCAATCATGGTCGCTTAACCAAGACTGTTCCGGTTAAAGAATTCACGCCCCGTTCGACCAATGGCGGCGAGCTACTCCAGCTAAAAATTTATGCCTATGGGGTAGCGCGGAATCGTCTGCAACAGGCGGCGCGTCGTTTACGGGTGCCGTTGGATGTGGTGGAAGACCTCGGCATCGCGGATGCAGTGGTGACGGTAAAGAATTATTATCGTCGTCGCCCGCGTATGATCGTTGATGCAGAACGGCGCGGAATGCCGATTTACGTGCTTCGTGCCAATACCGTATCGCAGATGGAAAACTTCCTGATTGATCTTTTCAAGCTGGAGGTCAATCCACTTGACCCTTTTGGGGAAGCCCTGCGGGAAGCTGAGAGCGCCATCGAACAGGTGAGAGCCGGTATCGAATTCGTTGATCTCTCTCCGCAGGAATCACAAATACGCCACCGTCAACACCAACTCGCGCAGGACTCACACCTGCTATCAGAGAGCTACGGGCAAGAACCGAATCGGCATGTGCGTATTCGCCGTTAGGGTTGTTCAGTGACTATCAAACATCGATCTAAAAAGCAGACGTAGAAACTTACGTCTGCTTTTTTTGTTGTCGGTCTAAAATACGCTTCTTCTACTCACTTCAAACTCCCAACTTACCGCTAAATCCTAGGCTGTGGCGTAGTAAAGCGGATCGGAATCGAGGTCGGCTCAGGCTGTAGAGCTTGTATAACAGGTAAGATGAAATACGACAGCAGGATCAACACCAGCAAAATCGCGATGATCGTCAGGAAGATGCGCCTGCGCCGTGATTGACGCGCTTCTTCCTCGTCATAATAATCACCCGGTCTTGCGCCGGAATAATAATCGTCTTCGTAGTCGTACATGGTCTGCTTTCATCTGCTCAGCATCAAGTTCAGATAGAGCATACCATCCTCATCTAAGAAGCCTATTAGACGATGCCGATCTAACGCAACCCGGCCAGAAGTGCGTCCAGATCAATCGCGCCGGTATAAAACAGAAATGCCAGCCCGCCGCCACCGATCACCGCCAACACTGCCAGCCACATCAATTGCCGGAGCAGATTCTTCGCCCACAAAAAGACAGTTGTCGCGCCAGAAACCACCATCGTACCGATACCCAGCAATTGCTCCCGATCCGAAGCGGACGAATTCGCCAGCGCGTTCACGTCAATCCAGCCGGAACTCACCACGAAATACAGCACCGCCGCCGAGCCGAAAAGCATCACCATAAAGCGTGCCATCAACAATTTAGAACTCGCCTGCCTGCGAAGCCAGAAAAACACACCCGCGCCGGTAGAAACATAGCCAGTTGCCGCGCCCAGACCCTGCCCGACTTCCGTCTGATAAAAATCCTTGTTCTGCACCAGAAACGCGCCGAACATTAACAATGCGATTGCGCCAGCAATACCTAAACCGACCACATAAATAACCAACCAGACACACCCACCGGGAAACGATCCACTAAATGCGCCGGACAAACTCCCCGATTCTTGCTGAGGCGCGGGTCTACGCGACGGTTCAACCCGACTGCGTTCCGGGGCGGGCGTAGCGTACGGGCGCGAAGATACCTGTGCGGGCTGAACGGATTGCACAGGCGGGCGTTGTTGCACAGGTTGTTGTGGTGTTGATGGGCGAGCTTGCATCGGCGGAACAGACGGTCGCGGTGTATAAGTCGCCTGCGGTGCGCTTGCACTCAGATAGCGATTCAGCGTGGCACGATTGGGTGAAGTGGCGGGTAAAGTCGTGACGAAATACTCGCAAAATCGGCGCAATTCATCATCATTGCGCGGCGGATTTTGCATCATCATGCCATACATGCGGATCACTTCAGGGTCTTGATTGTTATAATCACCTAGCACCTGCTCCAATTGATGCGCGACCCGATCTTGCAGAGCTTGTTCATCTTCAACCGGTGACTCATCCGCCGGAGTCATGATGCGCGTCACTTCTTCCGGCGTGATTTGCGCGGGCGGAAGCTGACTCACCCGTTCGATTAATTTTGCAAGCCGACGCTCCTGCAACGCCTGTAAAATGCCACTCTGCACATAATGGTCTAATTCCGGCTTTACCTGCTCGGCGGTGTACCAGCGATCCACCACCAGACCGAACACTTCTTTTGCAACCCGTATCCGCGCTTCACGTCCTGCATCCATAACCCGTTTACTCCACGCTGTTTTAACGAATGTATGCCAAATAATTTTTTGCTGATAACTGAAAACTAACGACTGATAACTATCCACTATTATATGCGGGGAATGAAAGTTGTGTCGCATGGAGAATTAGTCACATCCAAAAAAAAAGACGCTCATGTGTGATGAGCGTCTCTTCAAAACCTAAAAAGTGAATTGTGTCTACGAATGCACGGGGATGCTATTCGGGTCGATGATGCCTTCCGGTCCACCGCGCTGAATTGCCAATTTGACCTCGCCAATCGCACGGGTGACTTCAATACCACGCGGGCAAGCGGGGGTGCAATTGTAGATGGTACGGCAACGCCACACGCCATTTTCCTCGGCGAGCACATCAAGGCGTTCTTCCGCCCCTTGATCGCGGCTATCGAAGATGAAACGATGCGCCTGCACAATCGCCGCCGGACCTACATACTTCCCATTTGCCCAATAGGACGGGCAGGAGGTGGTACACGCCGCGCACAAAATACAATTGGTCGTGTTATCAAACACTGCACGATCTTCGATGGTTTGCAAACGTTCGCGTCCATCTGCCGGAACAGGATCGTTATTGACGAAGTAGGGCATCACTTCACGATAATGCGCGAAGAATGGCTCCATATCGACGATCATATCTTTAATCACGGGCAATCCGAGGATCGGCTCAATTTGCACATTCCCCTTTTCGCCTTTTACATAATCTTTAATCAGTTGTTTACAGGCAAGCCCGTTGCGCCCATTGATACGCATCGCATCTGAACCGCAAATACCGCTAGAGCAGGAACGACGGAATGACAGCGTGCCATCCTGTTCCCATTTTACGCGGTGGAGCAATTCCAGGATACGATCATTGGGTTCTACCTCGTTCAGGGTAAATTCTTGCCAATACGGCTTATTTTTACCCGCTTTTTCCGAATCATAGCGACGAATTCTAAACGTTATTTCCATAACGAACTACTTCTCCTGTACTAGAGTTTTGTTGTCGTTGTTATGGGCGCTGATTTTTATACCAGCGCCCATCAGCCATTTCATAATTGATGTTGCGATCTTACCGTTAACCGTAGGAGCGCAAAACAGTTAGCGCCCCTACAAGACTATAAATTATCTGTTTAGTCATTAGCGTATTTGACTAAAAACTAATCACTTCTAACTTCTAACGCTAATAAACCCGTTCTTTCGGTGTGAAGCGTTTGTCCTGCTCCATCAAAGACAGATCAACCTTCTTCTCAAAGTTCATCTCATATGCCGGTGTGCCCTTCGGATACGGTGAGTCACTATGACGGGTGACGAGTGTATGTACCAGCCATTTTTCGTCATCACGATCCTTGAAGTCTTCACGGCTATGTGCGCCACGGCTTTCTGTACGGCAGAGGGCGCTCTGTGCGGTCACATCTGCCAGATCAAGCAAACAACCGAGTTCCCACGCTTCCATCAGATCGGTATTAAATTTATAGCCATCATCATCGAAGTGCAGGTCATTATTATAACGATCACGCAGTTCTTGCAGATCAACCACTGCCTGCGACATATTGGCTTCTTCGCGGAACACGCCCACGTTCGCCATCATTGTTTCCTGCATCGCATTACGCAATTCGTAGGGGCGTGTCTTGCCCTTGCTCTCACGCAGACGTTTGAATTCATCCATGATTTCGCCAGCAGGATTATCCGGCAACGGCACAAAATCCGCATTCTTGACATAATCGGCGATCTTCATGCCACCACGCCGACCAAACACCACCAGATCGACCAGTGAATTCGTGCCGAGGCGGTTCGCACCATGACAACTCACACAGGCAACTTCACCCGCCGCGTACAAACCGGGCATCACTGTCCAGTTGGCATCAATCACGACTTCAGCATCAATATTGGTCGGGATACCACCCATTGCATAATGTGCGGTTGGTTGCACTGGCATCGGCTCGGTCAACGGATCAACACCCACGTAAGTACGGCAGGTATCCAGCGTTTCCGCCAACTTCGCGGCGATATATTCGCTGTCAATGCGACGGCTCTCGTTGGCTTCCGCCAGATAGCGATTCACCGTTTCAGGGCGAATGTCCAGATGGACGTAATTTTTACCCTTAATGCCGTTTCCAGCACGAACCTCCAGATAAATCGCACGGCTGACGACATCACGGCTGGCAAGGTCTTTCACGCTCGGCGCATAGCGTTCCATAAAGCGTTCGCCATGACGGTTAAGCAGAACACCACCCTCACCACGAATACCTTCCGTCAATAACACACCCAGACCGTATAAGCCAGTGGGGTGGAATTGGTAGAATTCCATATCCTGCATCGGTACACCACGACGCAACGGGATCGCCGCACCGTCTCCGGTCAGGCTATGCGCGTTACTGGTCACCTGCCACACACGTCCCCAACCGCCGGTTGCGAACATCGTCGCTTTGGCGTGGAAAACATGAAATTCGCCCGTGCCCAGTTCAATGGCGGTAACACCCACCGCCGCGCCTTGATTGGTAATCATATCGACGACGTGAAATTCGTCGAAAAAGTTGACGTTATTTTTGATACATTGCTGATAAAGCGTCTGCAAAATCATATGTCCGGTGCGGTCTGCGGAGTGGCAGGCACGGCGCACCAATGATTCACCGAAATTTGCCGTATGACCGCCGAAGCGTCGCTGAGAAATACGTCCTTCGGAGGTACGATCAAACGGCAAGCCCATATGCTCTAGCTCAACAATGGCATCTACCGCGTTTTCCGCCAGCACCATCGCCGCATTTTGATCGGTCAGATAATCACCACCCTTAACCGTATCATAAGCGTGCCAGATCGGTTTATCTTCATCTAAGTTACCCAGTGCCGCACCAATACCGCCCAGTGCCGCGCCGGTGTGACTGCGTGTCGGATACAGCTTGCTCACGACGGCAACATTTGCCCCGCGTTGGCTAGCATAAAGTGCCGCCATCAAGCCAGCACCACCCGCCCCCACGATTACCGCATCAAATTGATGTGTTTTCACTTCCAGTACTCCTTAAAATATTTTGCTAACGATACTACTCACCCATAATCCGTGCTTGTGCTTCTACAGCCATTTCGATGGCGGTGCTATCAATTGTGCCGAGCAACGCGCCCGCACCCACCACCAGCAAAACACAGGCACCGATGATACACACATAAATGGACGCACGCCGTAAAATCGGGTTGCCCATGGTGTAATCGGTCAGCACATAGCGCAGACCATTAAATCCGTGAATACTTACGAGCGACAGTAACGCGACATCGAACAACTTCCACACGGCGACACCGGCAATCAGATGATTCCAGCGTGCGGCGACAAATTCCACCGCTGTGCCGGTTGAATTCACTGCACCACCGGTACCAACAACGGTGCTACCGGCGACGTTGAGATCAAAAACACCTTGCAGGACGTGCATCATCGCCAGATGCCCGAATACCAGCGGCACGATCAACAAACCACTGACGCGCATATAAGACCACCAGAAGCGTTCAATTTGGCTTCCCCGTCCCTTACGGTTGCTATGGGTTGCACTTCCCATAATCGCGCCAGCAATGGCGGAGAAGACCACTGCCGCGATGATTGCCAGCACCATACCAACAGCGAACGGCAATTGGTCAACAAGGACCTCACCCAACGGCAGGATAAACACGTCATCTTTACTGTAATGGTCAAGTACATGCCCTACCATTAAAGCAAAAACCGGCACCAGCGTGATAACGGTCAAACCCAGAACACCAACCGCCGCCCGTGCCTGATGCTTCCACCACTCCGGTTTAAAGTCAAAAACAACGATGCGAAGCCCGTTATAGGCATGATAGACCACACAGGCAACCAGACCGAATTCGCCCAGTGTGAATAATGGGGATTGATATGTCAGGATGGCTTTTTCATACAATCCGGGATAGAAAAATGCCCATGAGGTATCAATAACGTGTAAAATCAAAAACAACAAAACACCTAAGCCAGTAACGCGGTGTAAAACCCAACTCCACTGACCAATTGAACCGCGATAACGCAGTGTTTCAGTGAGTGTAAGAACAAGAGAACTCAATGGAAGTCCCTTTCTAAAAAACAGTGTACGAAATAAATACTGTGTTAGGAATGTATAGCCTGAATTATAACACCGCACCTCTGCCCATGCCATGAGAATCCGCCCATCTATAAGTCCATTTCCTGCTCGAAAAGCAAATCCGTTTGTGGTAAATAATTAATGGCAAAGTTATTACGTTGATTGAGAAATCGATAAAAAAAATGAATATCATATAAATTTGTTTCAAATTTGTTGCATCTGATGATTTTCGTTGTATGATGTTTATAGTAATGTTTTGTAATATGGAAAGTATAATTATCATGGTTATCCCACTCACATTGCTGATTGTTGAAGATGATTTCGGCTTAGCGACAATGTATCAACATATTTTTCAGCTAGAAGGATTCGAGATCAAAGTCGCCTCCACAGTTGAAGACGCTACACGCATTCTTAACGAAAAAACCATCGATGTGTGCTTAACGGACATTAATGTGATTGATGGCAATATGTTGGATATGATTAGTCATCATCACAGCTTCCTGAACAATCAGGTAAAATTCATCCTTCACAGCGGTGATGAACGCTTCCGTGAAACAGCTTTAGAATTAGATATAGCCTTTGCGGGCAAGCCCATCGCTATAGAAGCGCTGATTAGTCTGGTCAAAGGTCTCTCCCATCAAAAACGGACTGCCTAAAAAGGGCACTTACACCCTTCCCCACTCGACAACCCGCACATCTCCCGTTAGCATACACTGAGAATGACCACTCAGCGAAAACGGGAAGATCAAGCAATGAGCGACGATACAGGCGTACAAGAAAACATTGAAATCGAATTGATTGCGATGGCGCATGGTGGCAGTGCATTAGGTCGCCACGAAAAAAAGACGATCTTCATCCCCTATACCATTCCCGGCGAAATTGTAGAAGCTAAAATCACACAGGATAAAGGACGAATCGCCTTTGCAGAGGGTGTTAAGCTCATCGGTGCATCGGAAGATCGGGTCTATCCACGTTGTCCACATTTTGGACCGCGCAAATGTGGGCGCTGTCAGTGGCAACATATTGACTACGCCGCCCAACTCCTGCTCAAACAGGATGTACTCGCAGATCAACTTTCCCGCATCGGCAAATTCGACGACGATACCATCGAAGCGGCTTTACGCGCGACCATCCCCGCGCCGGAACAATGGGGCTACAACTATCACATTACCTTAACCGCCACGCCGGACGGACAACTCGGCTTTCCGCGCTCCATCGAAGACGGTTTACTGATTATTGACGAATGCCATATTATTCGCCCTGAATTGTTGAATTTGCTGGATACCCTTGATCTCGATTTCGACGGAATGCAACGCCTCACGCTACAAATGGGAACCGATGGCGCACACATGATCGTTGTTTATATTGATGATGAGGACAACACACCCCAGCTTCATGCCGATTTGCCCACCAGCGTAAACGTCATTTTGCCGGATAACGAACCCATCAACCTCATCGGAGATAGCCACGTTAACTATAAAATCGGCGCACACACTTTCAAAGTGACCGCCGGAGCAGAATTTCGCGCCAATATTCCCCAATTAGAAACCTTAGCCAACGCCGTCGTTGAAGCCCTCGCGCTCACCGGAAAAGAAGCCGTGCTCGATCTTTACGGTGGGGTGGGCTTTTTTAGCGCCTTTATCGCAGACCAGACCAGCCTCGTCACAGTCGTAGAAAGTTATCCTCCCGCCGCCACCAATGCTGAGGAAAACTTGAGCGCCCACGACCATATCGGGGTCATCGAAGGCACGGTAGAAGATGTCCTCGACGATCTTGACGACGTTTATGACATCGCAATCATTGATCCACCGTCCGGCGGTTTAGGACTCGAAGCACTGGACGCAATCGCCGATGCACGCATCCCGCGCCTTGTGTATGTCAGCGGTGACCCGGCAACCCTCGCCCGTGATGGTGAACGGTTGGGCAAGCAGGGCTATCGGCTAAAAAGTGTACAACCCATTGATCTTAACCCGCAGACATATTATGTAGATTCAATAGCAGTTTTCGTGCATAATTAACAAATCCTGAAAGTGGTTTACGTAACCACTTGACAGCGTTCTTTGTTATCCCCTAAACTTTGGTCGTTTGCACCATATAAGCATGTTTAGGAGCACCCATGGCAGAACGTCAGCAAGGCACAGTGAAGTGGTTCAGTGGCGAAAAAGGATACGGGTTTATCACCAAAGAAGACGGTGGCGATGTCTTCGTCCACTACAGCGCGATAGAATCCGACGGGTATCGTACCCTGCAAGAAGGTGATCGCGTTGAATTTGAAGTCACCGACGGGCAAAAAGGTCCGCAAGCAGGAAGCGTCGTCCCACTCAAAAGTGAACTTTAAGCAAACAATCACATCTAGCGGGTTAAAGCTAAACAAGGCTTAACGCAACCCGCAATTGAAACATCTCATACCATTGCTAGAATGACGAGCTTGACTATCAACCAGGCTCGTTTTTTATTTGGTGGATTGCATACCGTCAGGCATACCCTCAGAATAATCTAGCACAATCCAGAAAGAAGACATTACATGACATTAAATCTACAAGAGACGCTCGACGAAGCCCGCCACATCGCCTATAGCGCAGGGGGTATTCTACGCGCTTACTATGAGGGGTCGGTCAGTTTGACGACTAAAAGCAGTTCCGTAGATATTGTGACCGAAGCGGATAAAGACGCAGAAATTTACATCACCGGACGCTTACTAAACGCCTTCCCTGAAATGCACATCGTCGGTGAAGAAGGCGGCGGTTCTGGCGCAGACATCGCCACCGCAGAGTATCGCTGGTATGTTGATCCGGTGGACGGCACAACCAACTTCGCTAACAAATTGCCCGTGTTCGCCATCAGCCTTGCCCTGACTGATGCCAAAATGAACCCGCTCGTGGGTGTAGTCTATAACCCCATCACCAATGAGATGTTTACGGCTTATAAAGGCGGCGGCGCGATGCTCAATGGACGCACCCTCACCGTCTCCGACGCGACGACCTTAAATCAATGCGTGTTAGCAAGTGGCTTCCCCTATGATAAAGCCACCAACCCGAACAATAATCTGGATCATTGGGGCGCGTTTCTGGTACGCACACGCGGAATGCGACGCTGGGGCGCGGCGGCACTCGATCTGTGTTATGTGGCGGCGGGACGTTTTGATGGCTATTGGGAAGGCTATCTTAATCCGTGGGATTTGCTGGGTGGTGTTCTGCTAATTCAGGAAGCGGGCGGAATAGTCAGCGATTACACAGGCGAAACCGACCCGGAGACGATCTATTCCCGCGGCTACATCGTCGCCGCCAACCCGACCATCCACCCATTGATGCTGGATGTGCTGAACAAACGCTAAATTCGAATACCTGCGGGACTCACGCTAACGGATGAGGACATTGCCCCATCCCTAGGGTGAAAAGATTTTTATTGAATGCTCAAGATGTATGCTTCGGGGGCGTTTTTTCTGACAAACTGACTAGTTGACCCGCTATCCAGCGCGGTACAAAATCAAGGTCGTGCCAATCGTGATGATGTCCCCGTCACGGAGGGCGCGTCCTTGCTCGGTGATGAGCGTATTATTGACGCGGGTGCCGTTGGAACTGCCCATATCATGCACCATCCACGTATCATCATTGCGTACCAATTTGGCATGTGGGCGCGAAACAGACGCATCCTGTAAGCCAATTTCCCACGTTGCATTACTGGTCGCCCGCCCGATACTAACTTCTTCGATAATCAGCGGGATGACCTGACCTTCTTGCTGACCGGACGTAATAATCAACTTGCCTTTGCCCGTGTGGATGCTCTTGGTAATGAGCGTGCCGGATTCCTGTGCGCGTTGACGGTCTTCATCACTCACTGCGGCGGAAAAACTGAGCAGTGGCACAAACAGCCGGATTTGATCGCCGGAGAATAGCGGGAACGGCTCATCAATTTTCTCGTCATTGATGAACGTACCGTTGGCGCTCCCCAAATCAGTAATCATAAAAATCCCGTCACGATAATTAATCACCGCGTGCTGACGGGAGACATGATGCTCTGGAATGCAGATGTCATTGCTGGAAGACCTGCCAATCGTCGCAGTAGCCCCTTCCGCGAGGATGTGCTCCTGAATCACACCGCTGGTCGGGTCAGCCCATGTGACCTTAGCTAACAGCAAATCGCCATCATCGGACATCAAACAACTTCCTTTAACCTTATGTTACGAGTGCTCAAACAATTATACACGAATCAAAAAATACGGGTAACTCGCCCCGTAAAAAATGTGTAAACAATTGGGCGATCAATCAAATCGGTAATGACTGCGTTACTTCCGGCTCAGTGAGGGCATACTACCACTGCTCTGGCGGAGTTCCTGTCGTTCCGTGTCGCCCATATCCGCGTGCCATTCATCCGGCAGAGCATCCACCTGACGGGTGACGATCCCACCGCCTAAATCACGGGCAATCCGCTCCAGAATACGCGGGCGTATCCATGTGACGGAATCCACCTGCACAGCACGCGCCCCGGCATCCAGAAAATCACGCGCATCCTGCGGGGAGTGAATCCCGCCGGAGCCGATAATCGGAATCTCAATCCGGCGCACCAATTGGCTAATCACATGCAACACCATCGGCTTAACAATCGGCGCATACACCCTGCCACGCACCAAACGTCCAGTACGTTTATCACGCGCAACCCCACGCGGCGGCGCAGATACCACCAGCGCACCCGCACCCGCATCCTGACACGGTTGGGCGATTTCATACGCGTCCTGTAACGGTAAGCGCACCATAATCGGCTTATCGGTACGGGCAACCGCCGCTTTGACGAATTCTTCCGCTTCTTCACGGGTGATGTCATCCGCCAATCCGAGTTCAATCGCCTGCACACTCTCGATTTCATCCAATCGACTGGCACACTTCCGCACCTGATCGGGCGTGGTAGCGACAATATGCACGATGACCGGCACAGGGAGCAATGTCCACAACGGCACGTAACGCCGCAGAACTTTGTTCAAGCCGGGGTTCGGCAAGCCAGTATGGATCAACACGCCCGCATCCAACGGCACAACGCGTGACGAACGGGTCGGACTCCACCCGTCATACGTAATCGGATTGGTCACAATCGCGCCGAGTTTTTCGATATTGACCATATCACGGTACACATCGCCATAGCCAAATGTTCCGGCGGCGGTCATCACAGGCGAGTCTAAAATCAAACTATTTTTTCCGGGACGGGTGACTTCAAATGTCATCTTTAACACCCTAAATTCTGCTCACAACGGACGATCTGTAAAAGGCGCTTCCAGCGCAAAGATTTTCTCTAACACATTCTCTCTGCGTCATGCTTTTCTCTGTTTTTTACGATCTACTAATCAATCACGTTCACCGTCGGGAATTCCCCGGCAATACGATTTGCGTCAGGTCAAACGCGGGTCCATCGGTACAACTCACGACGATCCCCTCGCGTGTCGATAACAAACATGCCTGACACGCGCCCGTTCCACACGGCAAAATCGGACGGAACACGCCGAACATATATTGTTTGGGGATTTCCGCCCGCAATTCACGAAAACGGCGCAGAAGTTGCCCGAATTGACGCGCTTCATCCACATCCCCCACCGCAACAAACACCTGATCCGCCCAGCCAACTGTCATCACCTGATTGTCCCATGTCATCGGGTCAGGATCATCCATGCCATGCACGATTTCAATCTCTGCCGGAAGATGCGCGGTGTTGTAATCTCGCGCACTACCCAACAACACCATCGTCACCTGAATCTTATTGCCCAGTAACCATGGAATAGTCATCAATAACGGTGTTGGCGGTGCATCATAAGCGACCAGCAACACATTCCGCAGAGTGCGCCGGAAGCGATACGGTTGCCCCACTAATCCAAGCACATTAATCAATTGCCCGATGTGATAATTTTCCGACATCGGACGCTCGATGATGATTTGCCCCGCGCGGACGTTCACTGCCCACCAGCGTTCCCGCAAATACGGGTCCCAGCGATCGCCCGGCAAACGCGCCAGCAAAGACTGTCCCGGCTTAATGCGCGTTAAAGAGTCATCCACCGCCAATTGAATATGCTGAATATCAGTGTTGATTTCTTCGATTCGTTCGATACTTGCTTCAGTTTCTTTCATAGGTTGCACACACTGCGTTGAATAAAATGTTTTCCTGCTTCTAACAATCTCATGAGATCGGGTACTGTCTCATATCTCAAATCAAAAATCTATTTGTATCTTTCAACTGATAACTAACTAAGTGTAGCACCGTGAGGGCAATCACCACAACCGATTCTAAACCCAAAATCAACAAAAAGGTTCAGCAATTCTCCATATCATGTTATGATTCTCCCATGAATGCACATTTTCCGACTATCTTTCTAATAACTTTCTGCGGAGAAACACGCGATGTCACCGATTGATCCTGAAAGCGCAATGATTCAATTGTACGAAAATGAAAGCCTGACGGAAAATTTAACAGACGATGCCGCGCAAACGCTCTTAAAATGGGCGGAAGCACAAATCATGACCCTCGCGGAAAACAACGAAGATGAAGCCGCATTTGAGGAGTTGTTCACCACTTTACGCCGCCTCACGCGCACCATGAACACCTTCGCCGGTCTCGCCGCGCAGATGGACATGCCCAAACAACAAACCTATATGGAAGAAATCAAAGCCCTTGCCACCCAACTCGGCTTTAACGTAATGGATGAGCAATTCAGCGCCTATAATGCCAGCATGACCGATCTCGAAGAAACCGAGCGCGTGCGCCAATTGATTGAAACGATTGACCCGCCTCGCCCGCCAGAAAATACTGACTATCTGCTGATGTAAAATATTGACCTTCACTTTGACGAACACAACCAATTGCAACACACACGGAGAAAAATAAGCACCTATGGCTAAAAAAAAGAGCACCAGCAAAAGTAACGATTCACGGTCTATCATTACCGGCATCATCGGCGCAATCATCATCGCGCTCGCCGCGTGGTTCGGTGTGGATCTGTCCGGCGTGATTGATACCGGCACGGGCGATGTTCCGGGCGAAAATACCGGCGGCAATGTCGTAACGGGCAACGTGACTGGAATCAACTTACAACGTGGTTTCGGTGCGGAGGCGCGTTTCTGGCAAGTCTATTTCACCGAACCCACAGGCAGTAACGATACCTCCCTCTATAATGGCGGTGTTGATGAACCGCTCGCCTCCGCCATCGACAACGTGAGATCAACCTTAGACATCGCCGCCTTTGAATGGGCAAATCCCCGCCTCAATGCCGCCGTTTTACGCGCCCATCAACGGGGCGTTACCGTGCGTATGGTCGTCGATGACGAACATACGGACATGGACAGCGACGGCATGATTAACGAGTTGATAGACGCGGGCATTCCCGTCGTTGGTGACGAACGCAGTGGCTTAATGCACAACAAGTTCATGATTATGGACAGTACCATCGTCTGGACAGGCTCGATGAACTTCACCGAGGGCGGTAGCTATCGCAACAACAACAACTTATTGCGTATTCAAGCACCACAAGCCGTCACCTCTTATCAAGCCGAATTTAACGAGATGCTCAGTGGAGATTTTGGCAGTAGCCGCTCAGAAAGTAGCGCCGCCAATTTCTTCACCGACGAAGGCACACAGGTACAGATCATCTTCGCGCCGGAAGACGATGTTGATGTTAACATGGTCAACATACTCTCACTCGCAGAAGAAAGCATCCGCTTTATGACCTTCTCCTTCACGTTAGATGAAGTCGGCGATGCGTTGCTAGAACGCTCCGCCGCCGGGGTAGATATCTCCGGAATTTTCGAGGTGCGTGGCAGTGAAACCAGCTTTAGTGAAATGACACGCCTCTTCTGTGCGGGCATGGATATGCGGCAGGATGGCAACCCGTTCACCTTCCATCATAAAGTGTTCATCATCGACGAAAGCATCGTGATGACCGGCTCTTTCAACATTTCAGCCAATGCAACCACCAGTAACGACGAGAATCAGATCATCATTAGCGATCCTGACCTCGCCGCCCAATATATCGCCGAGTTTGATCGTCGCATGGCAGAATCTCGCGTGCCGGATGGACTGAGTTGCCCGTAAGTTTCACCCATATCGCCCATGCACAGATGAGAAATTTGTGCCAGAATTAGAGAAAAGGCGTGACTTATCAGAATGATGATAAAAAACGCCTTTTCCGCGCTCAACTGCGTAACCTTGTGATATACTAAATAGAACAAAGTATCGGATTAGTCATTATCAGGACTGCTTATGCCATTTATCGAAGCACCCACGACATTTTATATGGGACGGCGTTATGATCCCCGTCAAAAACGCCTGACAGATGATGTGGTGTATTATGACTCGCGTGATTTAACCACCCATGCCGTCGTCGTCGGGATGACAGGCAGTGGTAAAACGGGCTTGTGCATCACCCTATTAGAAGAAGCCATCCTAGACAACATCCCCGCCATCATCATTGATCCTAAAGGCGACATCACCAACCTGCTCTTATCATTCCCGGAGTTACAACCGCAGGATTTTCAGCCGTGGGTCAATATCGATGATGCCCGCCGTGCCGGAATGGATGTGCCCTCCTATTCAGCCGATATTGCCCAGCAATGGCGCGATGGTCTGGCAAGTTGGAGTATCGTGCCGGATCGCATCAAGTGGATGAAGTTATCGGCGCAATACAGCATCTATACACCGGGTTCAGATGCAGGCTTACCCATCAGCATTGTCGCCTCACTCCGCGCCCCGCGTGAAGGCTGGGCAGGCAACGAAGAAGCGATCCGCGAGAAAATCAACGGCATCACCACCGCCCTACTCGCCCTCGCAGGCATCAATGCGGAGCCGGTCAAGGATAAAGAACACGTCCTCATCTCGAACATCTTCGAGAATTCATGGCGGCAAGGCGTTGACCTGACGTTGGAGCAAATCATCCTTCAGGTGCAAAACCCGCCCTTTGATAAGCTCGGCGTGTTCCCGATTGACGAATACATGAAGGAAAAAGACCGCTTTAAGCTGGCGATGGAACTCAACAGCATTATTGCCTCGCCGTCCTTCCAATCATGGATGAACGGTCAGCCGATTGATATTCAGAGCTTGCTCTATCAACCCAACGGACGACCCCGCGTGTCCATTTTCTACATCGCTCATCTCAACGAGCAGGAGCGCATGTTCATCACCACACTCTTGTTAGAGAACATGCTCGGTTGGATGCGTACCCTCAGCGGGACAACCAGCCTGCGTGCTCTGCTCTATATTGATGAGATGTTCGGCTACTTCCCGCCCTATCCCAAAAATCCGCCCACAAAAGACCCGATTCTGCGCCTGCTTAAGCAAGCCCGTGCTTTCGGTTTAGGCTTGATTCTGGCAACGCAAAATCCCGGCGATCTGGATTATAAAGGTCTAACCAACGCCGGAACGTGGTTCATCGGACGCTTACAATCCGATAATGATCGCCAGAAAATCATGGCGGGTTTGCAATCAATGGCAAGCGCCGATGATGGTTTTAACTTGAAGGATGTGGAAGAACTTATCGCGGATATTGCGCCCCGTGTCTTTTTGATGCGTAACGTCCATGAAGACGGCGGACCGATCCTCGTGCATACCCGTTGGGCGATGAGCTTCCTGCGTGGACCGCTCACCCGTCAGCAAGTCGAATTATTGATGCGCCCACAACGTATGGAATTGATGCAAAAAATCGCGCAACAATACGGTCAGCAAAATGGCGGCTACGGACAACAGGGCTACGGCACGCAACCCGGACAGGGCTATGCACAGCACGCACCGCCAGCCAATTTACCGGGGAGCACACCGCCCTACGGAATGCCAAGCACACCGAACAGCCTGCCCGGTATGCCTGCGGGCGGGCAAAATTTTGGCGCACAATCGGCACCTCAATTCCCGCTACCGCCCACCGGACAAAACTTCACGCCTCAAAGCACACAACCAAAACCGGCGAGCAACCTTCCGCAGGGATTTAACCAGCATCGACAGGCAGTGTCGAATTCAGTCGATCAATATTTCTTGCCGATACGCACCTCCAGTCAGCAAGCGGTCAGCAATTGGGAACAACACACCCAGATGGTCGTACAGGGATCGAGCGGATCAATCCTCGTGTATAAGCCCGTTTTGTTGGCGCAGGCAGTCGTGCGTTATCAAGATCGCAAAGCCTCGGTTTATACGGCACGCAGTTACAATTATCGTGTGCCAGAATTGCGTCAGGCGGGATTAATCCACTGGGAAGAATACGAAGCCGAGCCGATAAACACCCGCGAAATCAGCATCGAACCGGATGGCTCTGCCGCCTTCGCTGATTTGTCACCGGGCTTGACCGACGCAAAACGCATGTCATCCCTAAAAACTGAAATTACCGACATGCTCTATAACACCGCCCGCATGGTCATGCCATTCAACCCTGATCTCAAGATTTACGGCAATCCTGACGGGGAATTCAGCGAATATCAGGCACAGGTGCAACAACTCGCCCGTGAACAGCGCGATGCCGAGATGGACAAAATCTCCGCACAATATGCCTCTAAGATGGAAAAATTGGAAGACGGTCTGCGCCGTAAAGAACAGGAACTCCGTGCTGAGAGTGATGAAATTAAAGATCGCCAGCGTGAAGAACTCTTTACAACAGGTGAGGCACTCTTGAGCTTGTGGAAGGGGCGTACAAACTACACACTTTCCCGTATGAGCCGTGCCTCGCGCTATAAAAAGCAGACGAAGGCAGATATTCAGGAAAGCCACGAATACATTGACCGCGTTCAACAGGATATGCAAAGCCTGGAGCAAGAATTTGAAGGCGTGCTCAATCAAGTAAATGAGAAGTGGGTCAAGATCGCCTCGAACACACAGGAATACGTCATCAGCCCCTATAAAAAGGACATTCAGCTAGAGATGTTCGGCATCGGCTGGATTCCGTATTGGTACTCGGTCATCAACGGGCAAGCATCGCTCATCGCCGCGTACTAAAGCTAAACACGATTCAATCAAAGCATTCAGACAGACACGCTGTGAAAGCGTGTCTTTTTGATTCGTACATGCCGATGATGACAAGTGTCATATGCGCCCATGACATTGTGCACTACTTCACAAGCGCCTTAGAATGTTACGATGTATCTAAAGAATGATATATACGCATAAGTGAATATGTAAATATTTTCAACTGTGCATAGAAAGGTCGCTGACGTGATGGATCAACATTTAAAAGAGGAGGTCGCTGAACTCTATGCACGTTTTTGTAGTGGTTTAGCGGATACCAATCGTATCTTGATCCTATACATTCTGTCAGAGCACAGTTGTAATGTGGGTGAAATCGCTGAAAAGCTGTGTTTACCTCAACCGACTGTTTCACGCCATCTGAAGATTCTACGCGAACGAGGCATCGTGCTGGCGGAACGCGCCGGTCAATCTGTGTTTTATACCCTGTCCGACCACCGTATTATCGACGCATTGAACCTTCTCCGCTCAGTCATCGCGGATCGATTAGAAACACAAAGCACACTTGCCCAACAGGTACAGGCAAGTCTGAAATAATAGGAGCTTTTAAATGAAAACGTTGTTAATTCTCGGCGCAGGCACAGGTGGAACGATGGTTGCCAACCGGATGGTCGATGAGCTTGATCCATCTGAATGGAAAATCATCATTGCAGACAAGGACGAAACCCACTATTACCAGCCGGGCTTGCTGTTTATCCCGTTTGGCATCTACACCGAAAAAGACATCATGAAGCCCAAACGCAACACCTTGCCATTAGGCGTAGAAATCGTCTTCTCAGATATTGAGTTGATCGAACCACAGGATAATAAGGTCACCCTCACACGGGGCAATCGAGTGATCCGTTACGATTATCTGGTGATCGCAACCGGCACATCCATCCACCCTGAAGAAATCGAAGGGTTGCAAGGCGACGGCTGGTACAAAAATATCTTCGACTTTTACACGCTGGACGGAGCGAAAGCCCTATCTCGTTTCCTCAAATTCTGGGAAGGTGGGCGATTAGTCCTCAATGTAGCGGAAATGCCGATTAAATGTCCGGTTGCCCCCCTTGAATTTCTCTTCCTTGCAGATTGGTACTTTCACGAGCGTGGAATACGCGAAAAAGTGGAGTTGGTTTACGCCACACCCCTACCCGGTGCATTCACCAAACCACGCGCCGCTTCTATTCTAGGTGGCTTGCTAGAAGATAAAAACATCAAGGTGGAAGCAGAGTTCAACATCAGCGATGTCGATAACGAACGACAGGTCATCAATTCTTATGATGGCCGTGAACTTCCGTATGATTTGTTCGTCACCATCCCCACGCATATGGGCGCAGATGTAATCGGACGCTCCGGCATGGGCGATGAACTGAATTTCGTCCCGACAGATAAATACTCATTACAGGCACGCGATTGGGAAAATATCTATGTGATCGGCGATGCCAGCAACATTCCCACCTCAAAAGCGGGTTCTGTCGCACATTTTATGCTGGATGTCGTGATTGAGAATCTGCTCCGTAATATCGATGGCTTGCCGGCAGAAGCCACCTTTGATGGACATGCCAACTGCTTTATCGAATCAGGCTTCGGAAAAGGTTTCTTGATTGATTTTAATTACGATGTTGAACCCCTACCGGGCAAATATCCGTTACCGGGCATCGGCCCCTTCTCATTGCTTAAAGAAACCACCGTCAATCACTGGGGCAAGATGATGTTCCGCTGGATTTACTGGAACGCCTTGCTTAAAGGGAGCGAACTCCCGATTGAATCCCAGATGACGATGGCTGGCAAGCAGGTCTAGGAGACTCTCATGGATGATATTGCACTCCTACACAAAAAGCTCGATTACCTGACCGAACAGATGGACGCACAACGTCGCCGTCAGGAAGGCATTGAAGCGTTCATGCAAGATTTTACGCCCGTCGCCAATCAGATGTTTCATCTCACCGTGCATGAACTGGATGAAATCGGCGAGGACTTTACGCTGGAAGATGTGCTGTTTCTGATCAAACGGTTACTGCGGGATACCCGTAAGTTCACGGGATTGCTCGACCAATTAGATAGCCTGGTTGACCTGTCTAAAGAACTGAGCGTAATTGGCAAACCGATGGTCGATAGTGCCATCGAACACCTCAATGGCATGGAACAACGTGGCTATTTCAACTTTGCCGAAGGCGGACAATATGTGCTAGAGCGCATCGTCACCGAATTTGACGAAAACGACATCAAAGCACTGGGCGATAACATAGTCACCATTTTAAAGACCATCCGCAACATGACCCAACCGGATGTCATGCAAGCGGCAAATACCATGATCGATAGCCTGCGTGACGACGACATAGAAGAGGTCAAAGTCTCGACATGGGCGCTCTTCAAAGAATTTAATGATCCGTCCGTGCGTAAAGGACTGATGAAAATGCTCCATGCGGTGAAAACCTTGAGCACACAACCAGAAAATATGAACTAAGGACATTCTGTGCGGCAGAGATCGCACGATAAGCAACTTAACCGTCTAACTATTTGATCTGAGGAGATTACTCTCATGACCGTTTCAACCGATATTCTCGCCACTGTGAAATTTGATAGCGATGGGTTTATGCAAAATGCCGCAGACTGGACACCGGACATTGCGGAAGCGCTCGCGGCAGAAGCTGACATGACCCTGACAGATCGTCATTGGATCGTCATTAACTTCGCCCGCAAGGAATTTGAAGCAAATGGCGATGCACCCACCATCCGTAAAATCACCAAAACAACCGACGTTAACACTAAGGAACTGTATCAATTGTTCCCCAAAGGTCCGGCTAAACTCGCCGCCCGCATCGCCGGACTGAAGAAACCAACCGGCTGTATCTGAAATACGCCTACTTAAGATCAAAATAATTTTCTTGTACGGGTGGTCTTTTTTCGATCACCCACTTACAAAACCTTAAATATAGTTTATTCACCCGTGGAGGTGACATTATGACCGAAGAAAAAAATCGTAAACTATGTATCATCTGTTCAAAAGGGTCGCTCGATATGGCATACCCGCCCATGATTCTGGCGAATGCGGCACGTATGAGTGGCATTGATGTTGATCTGTTCTTCACCTTCTGGGGAATGGACATTGTAACCGAAGCTAAAATCGATCATCTGCATGTAGCGACCGTAGGCAATCCGAGCCTGCATCCATCATTTCATATCCCAACCATGATCGGCGGTTTGCCGGGGGTGTCTAACCTTGCCACCAATATGATGAAAAAAGAAATCGCCGCGCTGGACTTCCCTGATGTGCGCGAATTTATCGAAACCATCATCGATACAGGCGCAGGGGTATACGCCTGCAAGATGTCGATGGATATGATGCACCTCACCAAGGACGATCTAGTTGAGGGTGTGGACGTGCTCGGCGCGATGGAATTCATGGAAATCTCTGAGGGCGCACAATTGCTCTTCGTCTAAAGAAGATGATCCACCGCTGATTAAGCAGATAAAATTGACTCAGAAATAAAAAGGCATGGATACGCAGACCATGCCTTTTCCCACCTCTGCCATTCCTCAAATCGTCCTCAACACGATTCAATCTCAGAGAAGCATGTTAAACTTAAGTGAATAGTGCTTTCAACGAACTAAATTTAATCAATCCCAAAATAAAGGACATCCCATGTCTAAAATAGTCACCATAGAACGCCACATCCTTGAACAAGAGAAGGCGCATCCCAACGCCACCGGTATCTTCAGCAGTTTGCTCTACGATATTGCCCTCGCCGGAAAAATCATCTCAAGAGAAACCAATCGAGCCGGACTTGCAGACATTCTCGGCGCGGCGGGCGGTGAAAACGTGCATGGCGAACGTCAACAAAAATTGGATATCTTCGCTGATGAAATGATCTTCCGAGTCAATGACCACACCGGACGCTTATGCGCGATGGTCTCCGAAGAACATGAAAAAATTCTAGACATCCCCCCGCATTATGACAAAGGCAAATATGTCCTCATCTATGATCCGCTGGATGGCTCATCGAATATTGATGTCAACGTGTCTATCGGGACAATCTGGGCAATTCATCGTAAAATCTCCACGGGTGACGAAGGCACGCTAGAAGATGTGCTCCAGCCGGGTCGCAATTTGGTCGCGGCGGGATATGTTGTGTACGGCTCTAGCACGATGATGGTTTACACAGCCGGCAATGGCGTGCATGGCTTTACGCTCGATATGGGCGTGGGTGAATTTTTACTCAGCCACGAAAATATCCGTATGCCCCAAAAAGCCCAGTATTACAGCGCCAATCATGGACACGAGAAATATTGGTCTTACGGGGTGCGGAGTTACGTCAAATGGCTACAGGGCATCTACGGTGAAGGCAGTGCACCACTCGCCCATCGCTACATCGGCTCACTCGTCGCGGATTTTCACCGCAATATGTTGCGAGGTGGGGTCTTCGTCTATCCAGCCGATTCTCGCGAACCCAACAAGCCCTACGGCAAGTTACGCCTGATGTACGAAGCACAGGCACTCGCTTTTATCGCCGAGCAAGCGGGCGGATATGCCTCCGATGGCGTTGGTGATGTGCTCGATATTCAACCCCAAAGTTTGCATCAACGTACCCCGCTGATTATCGGCAATCGTGATCTGGTCGAAATGGGCGAAAAATTCATCCGTGAGAGCGATCATGACTGGATCAAAGCCTATACACCATTCCGTGAAGGCAAAAAGATCACAAGTTAAGTTTTCAGAGCTTGTTTTGTGTATGAAACACTATGTAACTCTTGCTTGAGTTTAAGCATTTCCCCCACTTCGTAATGAAGGAGAACAAGTCTCCCCTTGCGATCTAGGAGTGTCTACGCCCGTAAGCGGGGGAGATTTAGAGGGGGATTATCTCGGTTCACTTGAAAAACATTACAGAAAATAACTCCTTCAAAACACGTTTTCAGTAATGAGTGGTCAGTTTTCAGTAAAACCGCTATCTAATTGCCAAAAATGGGTGCATGGATCGTTCCACACACATTATTTCGCCTGAAACACACGGAATCACATTTCTGGCAGGGTCTAAAAGTCAGGCGTGGGTTTGAAGCTAGCCCACGTTCACCTGACGCTTTTTTAACTACGGTTGACATCTTGCGTCATCCTCATGTTATAATTTCGCCTTAACATGCCGTTCGCATTGCGTTCAGGCATTTCGAGAGAGACATAAGTGAATGTGGAGAAATAGATGCCTCGAAATAGGCTAATGATCGCGTTGTTTTTCATTATGGGGCTGTTATCCGTGATGATTTCCGCAACCGGCGCACAGGACACAACAACTACAACCGGCAATCTCCTGAGTGATCCCGGCTTTGAATTTGAGGGCGTATGGAAACGTGTCGCCACCGGTAGTGCCGAAGGAGATGGCGGTACGACCTTTAACGTTGCACCGTCATGGGAAGGCTGGTACACAGAATCACCCCGTTCCGCGAGCTGGCAAAATCGTTTACCCAATGGCTTCCCCCGCAGTAATGCAGGTTTCGGTTTTGTGCGTTCCGGCAACCGTTCGCAGGAAATCGCCCGTGGTGAAGCTACCTTTACCGCCGCGGTTTACCAATCTGTCGCAGTACCTGAAGGCACAAATGTCATCGCAAGCGCGTGGTTTGTGATGAATATTGCCGGTGCAGAAGCGGCAAACGCCAATTCGCAGGCACGAGTCGGCATTGATCCCAATGGGGGCAGTAACCCATTTGATGTCGATGTCGTCTGGTCAGATTGGGGCAGAAATCAGCTTTCATCCAACGGTTTCCGCCAATTGACCGTCAGCGCCACCTCAACCGGAACAGCCGTGACCATCTTCCTTTATGCCACCCAAACTGTCCCGACAGAAGGCAACGGCATTTATTGGGATGATGCCTCCGTTACAATCGGGGGCGCAGGTGGCACAGCAGGTGGCGGTCAGAACGTCTCTGGCACACCGATCGTGGCGGCAACACTCGTTCCGACTGCACCGCCCTTAGCACCATTTGTAAACGCACAGGGCGCATCCAACGACGGCTCAATCATTCATATCGTGCAAGCCGGCGATACACTTGATGCCATCTCAGTCGCGTATGGTGTTCCGCGTGATGAAATCGTCGCGCTCAATAACCTTGCCAGTATCCGTTTCCTGTCCATCGGGCAAGAAATCATCATCCGTCCACCACAGGCAAATACATCCAACAACACGGACGAAGAAGAAACAGATGATGAAGGCGATGAAGCCGATGCCACGCCCACACGTCGGGCAACTTCGACGCGCACCAGCCAACAATCGTCCAGCACAGACGATGAAGAAGATACTGTCGCCACCGAAGAAGTCGCCGAAACCGAAGAAGTCGTTGAAACTGACGAAGTAGACGACGAACCCACGGTTGAACCGACTGAAACACCCATTCCAGCAACTTCAACACCCGCGCCAACCGCGCCCGTTGCCGTTGCCGATACCAGCCAGAACGTCGATCCATCCGCGCAATTGGGTGTGGTCTGCGTCACGCTGTTTGAAGATGTCAACATGAATCGCATTCAAGATCAGGACGAACTTTATCTTGCAGGCGGTCAGATTGAACTGAACACTGACGGCACGACTGTTGGCGCAATTGCCACCGATGACACGCCCGATCCGCTGTGTTTCGATGAGCTTGAAGTCGGCGAATACATCGCATTAGCCAGCGCACCGTCTGGATATGGCTTAACCACCTCCGATCAATTGCGCCTGCGCGTGCAACCCGGTTCGACCTTAAACGTCGCCTTTGGTGCCGCGGAAGGTGTGACCGTCGCGGAAGTGCCGGAAGCCGATGCCAACGATCTGGCGCAAGAAGTCGCCGTCGACAGCACGCCGGAAGAAGACGATAACTCGGACTTACTGGCAATCAGCGGGTTGATCGTCTTTGGTTTAGCAGGACTTACACTTATTGGTGGTCTGGGAGCAATGCTCCTGTTACGCCGTCGCTAACTTAGGAGGACAATTCACGATGCAGTCATTGCAGTTACGACGGTTTATTTTAGCCATCACAATGATCTGCCTGCTCGCATTGGCGGGAACGGCAGTCCAAGCTCAGGAAGGCGGACAATTCTGCCTGCGCGCCTTTGAAGATCGAGACAACAACGGAGTCCGCGACGCGGGCGATCCGGCGATTACACGCGGGGTTAGCGCGGTACTGATGAACGCCGAAAATGTGATTATCGCCAGCGCCCTAATGGATGATTCGCCCACTGCCGCACGGGGAGTCATCTGCTTTCTGGGGCTGGAATCGCAACAATACACGATGATGGTCACCAGCGCAGATTTCACCGCAACGGCAGGCGATAACATGATTGTTAACGTGGTCGCTGGTGAGCAACCGCCCGTGCTGGAATTTGGCGGTCAGCGGGTAGCGACAAGCGCCGTTCAGACCTCACCAACAGACACCACATCGGATGAAGATGCACTCGTCGAACGCGCATTGGTCGCCGGAGGTGGCGCGGTGGGTGTCATGCTCTTTATGGCGTTTATCGGATTGTTCATCTATCTGCTGTTTTTCCGCAACCGTCGCCCTCAACCCGCCTATCCGATGCAATATCCACCGGATTCCCGTTTCCGTCCACCGACAGACACGGGACAATATCCGCGCACAACCGATACCGGGCAATATCGTCAGGCTGATCCGCGTTCGACAGACACCGGACAATATCGCCCACCGACGGACACGGGGCAACATCCGCGTCAGTAATCGGCATCCAGAATCTAAATAAGAACGCCCGCGCCTGAGAAATTGCGCGGGCGTTTTTTATTCTTGCTCACTCAAATACGTAACCAGCGCAGTCACCTGTTCTTCATCTAGCACATTGCCAAAGTTCGGCATAGCGTTCGCCTCACAGGGTCCCTCAGGGCAAGCTGTCGCAATCACAGCATTGGGATTCACAATAGATTCACGGAGATACGCGTCGTCCACACGCCTCCCGATTCCTGTTAAATTTGGACCCACTTCCGCGGTGGAGCCTGCGTCCTCCAATGTGTGGCAAAAGACACATCCGCGAGTTTGAAATAAGGTCTTGCCATGTGTATACGGATCAGCCGTATCAATGTCCATCATAGATTCGCGAATATCGGCGACAACACTGTAATAATTCCTGAAGGCAAAAACGCCCAGACCAACCAATAACACCACAGTACCTGCAATCGAACCTACTAGAATTTTCTTTTTTGCAGTCATCACACGCTCCTTTTGATTGTCGTATATGTGATATACGTCAAAAGTTGCGATTAGTTTTACAGTGTAAGAAAATTGGTGTTGATATTTAGAATAGGCGTAATTGCTGAGGCGGTTTACGTCCGTTGAACAGGATAAACGGGAGCAAGCGTTCCGGCTGACGAATCCCCAACCGTCCCAACTGTCCCGCATCGGTCAGGTCGCGTTGCTTACGTGCCTTAAGCAGAGCATCCGCACTTTTCACGCCGACACCGGGCAAACGGAGCAAGTCTTCGCGTCCAGCACGCATCACATCCACCGGATTGTTCGGCAGATTTTCCTCTGCCCATGCGAGTTTGGGGTCAACATCCAGCCGTAAATTACCGTCCTGAATAAACGGCATCTCCTCCACATCCCAGCCATAATCACGGAGCAAAAAGCTCGCCTGATACAAGCGCATCTGGCGCATTTTATCGACAGCGGGCAAATGCTCGAACGGTGTGCCAGCAATGGGATGAAACGCGGAATAATAGGTGCGTGCCAGACCAAGATCGTTATACAAACGGTCACTAAGCGAGAGCAACTCAAGATCCGTGTCGCCGACAGCACCAACCACAAATTGCGTCACGATGCTGGCACGGATGCGCGGGTCACGTTGTTTGATCTGGTGAGCGCGTTGCAACTGCACCAGCAATTCGTTGGAGAAGTCTTTCTTGGGCGCGAGAGCTTCTAAACGTGCATCCGTCGGGGCTTCGAGGTTGATGGACACACGATCCGCCAATTGCATAGCCCGATAGAGTTGGTCGTATTCAGCGCCGGGCATAATCTTGAGGTGAATATAGCCCTTGTAGCGATATTTCTTGCGTAGAATATCCGCCGTGTCGATGATTTTATCCTGCGAGGTTGCACCACCTTTGATGATGCCGGACGACAAAAACATGCCGTCAACGACTTTTTTCTGTTGCATTATATCGAAGGCTTTTGCCAATTCATCCGGCGTGATGGTGACGCGTTTTGTCTTATTGTGTCCGGCGCGAAACGGGCAATAAAAGCAATTGCGTTCGCAGGCGGTGGTTATCATCGTTTTGAGGACGGGTTTAGCCCCTTTTGGCGTTTGTAGATGCGAGATGCAATCCGTCAAACTGTGCGATTGATAGCCGGATTGTTCGCTCATGGGGGCATCGCCAGCTGGCTCAAATAGCGTTACATCGCCCATTTGTGTGAGCTTGGTCAAAATATCCGGTTCACGTAGAATGTTCATCGACAGTTCCTTCTACAAAACGCCTTTGTTAAGCGATTATTAGGTTGTTTTTGGCATTAACAACCGGAATAGGGGAGTTATGAGTTTTTAGCTGATAAAGCGACTATGGGGATTGAGGGTGCTTGCATTCTCATTCGTAATACTCCGGTAGCATTTTCAGCCCTGCCCACTGCGCCGCGTCATGACCGAAAATCACTAGCCCGATATGCTCCCGTTCGACCAGATCAAGCAATTTAATCGTACTGGCGCGGATCGCTCCGGCATCCGGGTTGCTATCATCGTCCTGCGCGTCACGGGTAAAGCCCTCGCTAAAGGGTACAGCGTCAATCGTCAATAAAATCGCCCCTGCTTTGGGTAGCCGCAACAGCACGGATTGATGTCCCGGCACATGCCCGCTCGTCTCGATCAGCTCCAGCCCCGGCAGTAATTCTGTGTCCCCGTCCACCAGCCGAATACGCTCCATTGGCTGATCCCATTCGGCGCGAATGCTAGCATAACGGGGGTTGGTCGCCGCATCCACATGATGCACTCGCTGAACAACATAGTTTGCCTTCGTGAATGCCGCGTGTCTTCCGGCATGGTCGCCATCATAATGCGTCGAAATGACGGTATCAATTTCGTCCGGTTTTAAGCCAATGCTCGCCAAATGCTCAATAACATCCCGCCCATTCTCGAACTCCTGTGCATCATCAGGGATGATCGCCGGTAGACCACTGTCAATCAGAATATGCTTGCCGTCACCCGTTTGCACCAGATAGCACACAACCGGAATCTCGTATTCTGGCATAGAACCAACCTGCATTGGATAAAGACGCTTCACAGTATTTTCCATCATAATCTCCCCCTTTTCAGCGCTTTTACATTATAGAACAAATTTTCTTAAAAGTATAGTGGTAGATTTATAACTTCAGTCAAATAAGGTGCTTATTTGCGCTTGCTCAGCGGTGTCCGCATTAAGATGCCACGTCCCGCTTCCCGAAATATCTCCAATGTCCATACGATCTAATGTGAAAAAGGGTAAGGTGAGTATCTCGTCGCCTACAATTTTCCCGATTTCATAGATGTACTGAGTTTCATCTTGATTGAGTCGCCTTAGCAGAAATAATCTTTCTACGCCGAGCCAACCGAGTAGAGTCGTGCGAAATAGCTCATTTGCACCAAGTGATGGCTGTGGATTCCAATGCCCCGAAGAATCTAATAAGGGCGGTATATCTATCCGTGAACCTCCTGTCTCAGTAGCGAAGATAATTTCTTGACCATCCGCAGACCACGCTAAATCCGGTAAATATTCTGGCAAACCCGCAATTAAATCATTGATGAGGTGAGGTTCTCCAGTAGCGTGATTAAACGCCACTAACACCGTGAGAAATGTTGGTTCGATAAGATCAAGTGTAGCAATCTGCACCGCCTCAATTTCAATCATGATCCAGTCACTAAAAGCAGGATTCCAGGACAAGTTTTTGATTTCTCTAAATTGCAAATCGCTATTTTCTGGGAGTGGTTCACCGACAATATATTCTCGCAAGATAGTATAGGTTTCGTCCAAAAGGTTGAATGTCGACACCGTATAGTGATCTGTGTCTCCACCAATGCCTAAAAGGGAGTTGCCATCAGGACTCCAATCTTCTATCGAGAAAAAACCAATCCGCGACATATAAGGAAAATAGGCGGGTGCATCCATCAAAAATGGATCAATAATTACTGTGTCCAGCCGATCATTGTAGGCAAGTTGTGTCCCATCAGAATTCCAAATAGGTCGGCTCAAAGCGCGGGGAACATCACCTTCAGCAAGTGTGGCTATCTCACCGGAGAAGGTGTCGATCAAAAGCAGCCGATTCTCAGCCACAAACACTGTATATCCATGTATGGGGTATTGAACGTCCGCAAACTGATTCGATTGGGCGTGAATCGTTCGTGATAGGAGGATTGCTAGCGCACACAATAGAAATGCTTTATAGCTTGTCATTATGTTTCGCCTTTAAATTCAATTTACAGATAGCCGTTTGAACGCCGCATTCACAAACCATCCATGCCGTTGACGCATGGCGGCGATTGTGTCGGCGTCCAGCCCCCATGTGTCCATTTTCCCAATCGGGCGCAGGGCGGCGACCAAATCCCACAGGGGCAAATTGGCGTAATCGAGTGCGGGCATGGCGGTCTGATAGTGGCGCGTATAGGTGTGCATGGCATCCGCGCCGAACGCCCAGAGAATTTCCAGCCGACTATTGGCAAGATCAGACAACGGATCGCCGAGAGTCGCGTCCTCCCAATCAATCACGCTGACTAAGCGCCCATTTTTCCACAACAAATTGCCGACCCAGAAATCCCCATGTAGCAAGCCAGCCGGATTCATATTGGTGAACCGCCACGTTGATTCAAGAGTCTGGCGTATGCGCGTTTCCTGTACTGAGTCATCCATAACCGCCGGACGATCTTTCAGCCTGCCGGAAATCGTTTCGTTACAGGTCGGCAAAAAGGAAACATCATGCTGAGAGACATCCATCTGATGAATCTGCGCCAGACCATCCGCCATTTGACACAAACTATCGTCTAAATCCGTCGGTGCAAAATCGGTTTCGCCGTCAATAAATTCCAGCACGATACAGGGCGTAGCGAAAATCTCACCGGACGCATCGACAAAATACGGTTGCGGCACGGGCAATCCCGCCGAATGCAAAATACTCAGGAGCTTAAATTCATCTTCAGCAATATTGGGATTTAAGCCCAAATCTATCGCGCCGTGTTGCCGGACGATCATTTTTTGCGTTTGCCCGTCGGGAAGGCTAATTTCCAGCGCCGTCACCTGTGCCGATACACCGCCCGTCAGCGTCCATGCGCGCAAAACCTTTGCCTGTGGCGCGAACTTTTGCACAAGTTGTTCAAACTTTTCGACAGGTACAATCAAGACGATCTACACTCTCCCTTACTACAGCGAACTCCGTTATACTGGTCTATTATAGGCGGAATGGCTTCCACGAAGGAAATCGTAATGAGTAAAATCATCCTGTCAGATCATGCCCGCGAGCGCATGTATTTACGCAATATTCCCCAGAGCCTTGTGCAGAGTGCGCTGAACACGCCTGATGATCGCAAGCGTGAAGACGATGGCGATACACAGTTTATCAAGCAGGTGAAGCGTGGCGGCGACAGCAAGAAACTCCATGTGGTTGCCAAGCCCCTGCCAGATCAGGGCAAAGATACATGGCTGATTAAGACCGTGTGGATACGTGGCGAAGACGACCCCAATTTCATCATCAAAACCATCCGCATGTTGATGATGCGCCTGTTTAATCGGAAACCAGCACGACACTAATTATTCACAGATTGTTTTCTTCATGCACATCGTCTCTGAACAACTTCTGAACATCTACCCTTTATTGTAGAATGATGATGATTCGGCTAAATTCTCTAAGGGCAGGCGTATGTTACAACCTGAAGTCGAAGCCTTTCACGCCCGCTTAAGCAAGGTACTCAAGATGAACAAGACGATTCTCGTGGTGGACGACAAGCGCAGTGTGCAATTGCTCGTCAAGGATTATTTGACCGAACGCGGCTTTAAAGTGGTGACGGCGAACAACGGACGCGAAGCCCTGTTTACCGCCCGCCACGAAAATCCTGATCTGATCCTGCTGGATATTATGATGCCGGAAATGGACGGCTTTGAATTCATGCGCTTGCATCGTAAAGAGCGCGAAACACCCATCATCCTGCTCACCGCCAAACTCGACGAGACCGATAAAGTCATCGGGCTGGAACTCGGCGCGGATGATTACGTCACCAAACCCTTCGGCATGGCGGAACTCGTCGCCCGCATTCGTGCCGTCCTGCGTCGCCTTGAAAAATCGAAGTCTGATAGCGACAATGACATCCTCACAGCGGGGGAAATCCTGCTGAATAAGCAATCACATATGGTTAAAGCCAGTGGGCAAAGTGTTGATCTTACGCCCTCAGAGTTCGACCTTCTGGCGATCCTCATGGCGAGTCCCGGACGGGCGTTCTCCCGTGCTGAATTGCTGGAAAGTTTGCAGGGCAACAGTTTTGAAGGCGTGGAGCGCACCATCGACGTGCACATCCGCAATCTGCGAAGCAAGCTGGAAATTGACCCCGCTAATCCACACTATGTTCAAACCGTTTTCGGCGTGGGCTATCGCTTTAACCCAGAGCTAGACTCCTAAATGTCCACAATAAGACGCTCCCTCACATGGAAGCTCACGCTTGCCTTTGTATTCGTCGCCATGATCGGCGTGATCGTCGTCGGTATCTTCGCACGTCAATTGACCACCTCCGCCTTTGATCGTCTGCTGACGGATAACAACCGCATCGAATTCACCGAACTCGTGACCGCCTATTATCTGCAAACTGGATCATTGGATGGCATAAACGAGTATTTGCGAAATCAGGATCGGGGACGTAACAATCCACAACCGAACAATAATGGGCAACGCAATGGAGGAGGAAATGGGCAAAATGGGAATGGGCAGAACAACAACCCGCCCCAACGCCAAGCCCCGCCCTTCGCCCTGATAGACACAAACAACATCGCGCTCACTGTCGCGCCCCAATTCCGAGTCGGCGCAACCGTGCCACAGCAAATTGCGGAGACGCGCATCCCTGTAGAGATTAACGGCGAAACCGTCGCCTATGTCGTCGCGCTTAATCAACCGCCACAACGCGACGCAAACGACGAAGCCTTTCTGCAACGCATCACACAGGCGCTGATTATCGGCGTAATCGTCGCCGGTGGTGTGGCACTAATCGCCGGAATTACGTTGGCGCGGTTACTCACCCGCCCGTTACGTGATCTGACCCATGCCCTGCGCGGGATACGTGCCGGACAGCTCGAACAGAACGTGGCTGTGCGCTCAAAAGATGAGATCGGCGCGGTGGTCGAGGCGTTTAATCAGATGAGCGCGGAACTCGCCCACGCCAATCAACTGCGAAAGCAAATGACCGCCGACATCGCCCATGATTTACGCACGCCCTTGACCGTTATTTCCGGTTATCTGGAAGGCTTGCAGGATGGCACTCTCTCGCCGACCTCCACCCGCTTCCAGACGATGTACGACGAAGCGCAACATCTGCAACATTTGATCGAAGATTTACGCACGCTCTCGCTCGCGGATTCCGGCGCACTCAAGCTGAACCTGACGACCATCACACCCGATGATCTGCTCCATGATGTGCAGAAATCCTTCGCACCGCTGGCAGAGCAACAACGCATCCGGCTACAGGTCAAACCATCACCCACCGTGCCAGCCATCATTGCCGACCCGCAACGCCTGTTACAGGTACTCGGCAACCTCATCAGCAATGCCGTGCGCTACACGCCACAGGGCGGAGAGATTGTCCTTAGCACGATGCAAAACGGCACGGATGTACAATTGACCGTCAGCGATACCGGCGCGGGTATCCCGCCGGAGAAATTGGCGCATATCTTTGATCGTTTTTATCGGGTGGATGAATCACGCACAGATGACAACGGCACGGGGCTGGGACTCGCCATCGCCAAATCCATCGTGGAAGCACACGGCGGCAGTATCTTCGCGGAGAGCATCCCCGGCAAAGGAACACACATGGTCATCCGTTTGCCTGCATCATAAACCAAATAGACACCGTCATCAGCGCCAAAAGACACACATTGATATGACGATCAGTCTGGAAAAACCCGCCACCGTTGCTATACTACGGGGATAATTTTGACTATAAAGATTGGGAAATTATGCGCCTTTTTGGATGGAGTTTACTGCTAATTTTAGTGTTGATTGCCGGATGCAACGCCAATCCAGCCAGCACCCTGCCCTATGATGATGTGCCACAAAATGGGGATGTAGCACGTGGAGAGGCACTTTTCAGCCAGCAGAACGGCATCGCGCCTGCTTGCTCTAGCTGTCATACCGAAAATTCCAGCGCCGTGCCGGATTTAGCAGGCTATGGTGCAATCGCCGGAACGCGGGTGGAAGGCGAAGACGCGCATGAATACACCTTCTATGCCATCGCAGAACCGGGGCGGCATGTGGTGGAAGGCTACGGCAACGCGATGTATAACAAATACGACGATGTACTCTCGCCGCAGGACTTCGCGGATTTAATCGCCTACATGCTGAGTCTGTAAGAATATTTTTCACCACAGGAACACAGAGGACACGGAGACACAAAGGCATTTTTCTCCGTGTCCTTGAGCCTTTGTGCTATGTTTTTTGCCCCAAACTGACTGTCTTACGCCTCGTCGCTGTTGAGCGATCTCCACAGGCGATAACCCGATAGCAAAAACAGCACGGTAATCAGGGCTTCATGCGTCAAGCACCACGGGCAATACGCCTCGATGAAAACCGCCTGCACATAAATCAGGTACATCGAGAACAAAAACGCGAACAACACCACGCCGAAAATCAGCGTCACGCCAAATTCACGCAACATCTCCACACGCGGTTCGAGAATCAGCAAACTCAGCACGATTAAATTGGTCGCCAATCCCAACCATGCAATCGGAATGCCCGCAAGCTCGGAATAGGCGCTATTCAGCACCACACCACAATCAAAGCTCCCCGTGTTCAAACAGATAGCAGGTTCACCGCTATCAATTTTGAGGTAGCTCAGATAGGCGCTGATGAAAATGGCGAAAAAGAGGACGACAAAACTCAGCGTCCGTGCGGAAAGGCTGAAGCGACTTGAGGTCGAAGCCATGTCGATCTGTTCAGTGTTCGTAGCCACAATTCCCTCTATTATCAACTCATGTTTGGCAATCTAATATGCACATTATACCAAGCGACAATGAATAGACCTACCATTGACCGCGCCAGCAACCCGCATAATTTACAGACTTTTTACACGTCGTCGTGCCGATCTAACCGTTCCCATTCCGCCGCCCGCACCCGCGCCAATGCCCGCCATTCCGCCGCCACCGGCACAACGCCCAATTCCCGCACGATCTGGCGCGCCGCCAACCCGACAATCGCCGCAAATGTGGGATACGCCAATTCCAGCGAAGCCAGCTTATCGACGGTCAATTCGCCTGCCATGCCCGCAGAGACGATCTGCACCACCTCTACAGCCTGCTCACCGACCACATGCGCGCCGATGACCTGCTGAGTCTGCTTATCGACGATCAATTTGCAGAAGCCCACCGTGCGCCCATCAATCACGGCGCGATCAAGCTCCGAATACGGCACCTTGGCGACGATAACATCGTGACTCTCGCGGGCTTGCGCTTCCGTCATGCCCACGCCCGCATATTCGGGATCGGTGAAGCCGCCATGTGGCACCAGCGTATGATGAATCTCCACATCGTCCGGCAACAGCGCATTTTCGACTGCCGTGCGTGCCTGCATACTCGCGCTTTGCACCAGCATCATTTTGCCCGTAATATCCCCTGCCGCGTAAATATGGGGCACACTTGTCCGCAAATAATCATCGACTTTGATGTAACTTTTCTCGACTTCCACGCCCGCCGAGTCCAAGCCGAGATGATCGACATTACCGGGCCAACCCACGGAGAGAATCACCGCTTCAGCTTCACAAGTTGCTTCGCCTTCGTCCGTGGAATATATCAGCGACAAGCCCTCGTCTATTTTCTCGACACGCTCAATCCCCTTGATGCCTAAGAGCATGTTGATGCCCGACTCTTCGAGTTGCTCCGCCATCAAATCCGCAACAGACCGATCTTCCGTCAGCAAAATGCGCGGGGCAATATCCACCAGCGTGACCTCACTGCCGAACGCCTCAAAAATCGACGCAAGCTGACAGCCTGTCGCGCCCGTGCCGACGATTGCGACAGATTTTGGCAAATGGTCAAGCCGCCACACATCGCTATGAGTCAGCGTGAATTCCGCGCCGGGGAACGGCAACTTGCGCGCATGTCCACCCACGCAAATGATAATACGCTCGCCCTGCACCGTGTCCCCATTGCCGAGTTGCAGAGTGTGCGCGTCGACAAAGTGTGTATCGCCTGCTTCGCTATAGACCTGAATCTCCATGTCCATCAGATGGTCGAGCAGTTGTTTTTTCTCATGCACCAGATAGACGACCTGTTGCGTCCGTGCCAGTACATCACGGAAATTCACTTCCGGCTTCGGCGCGGATAAGCCATAGAGCGCGAACTGTTCCGCATCGCGCACCAGACGGGCGGCTTTCGCCAGCGAACGCGTCGGCACACAGCCATCATTGGTACACGTCCCGCCCAGTCGATTGCGTTCGATCAAGGCGACGGACGCGCCCAATTCACGCGCCCGTAACGCCGCTGTCACCCCCGCCGGACCGCCCCCCAACACCACCACATCAAACATCGCACCCTCACTTCGCTATGTGAACACCAATACCCCAAGCATAATCCATCCCGATGAACTTTGCCTGAGTTATGGTTTAATAGTGAGTGCGAAAGAGAAAAGCGTAACGCGGAGACGCAAAGATACAAAGGCGCAAAGAAAGAAAAACAAATGTCAGCGAATTCACCTTCATCAACTACAAAATCCAGACTCTTGAAAATGCTTATTGTGGGCATTCCGGCACTCTTCGCCGGGTTTCTGGTATGTTCCCAACTCTCATCGCTTGAACCGCTGATGTCCTACATCCTCAACAGACCACGCGTAACACTTGATGCGGAAGGAGTGACAACGGTGTGCGGACAGTTACAATTTCCAGCAGACGATCCATTTTGTGCAAATCCAGACCAACAAAATACAATCACCCTTCGAGATGCTTTACGGCGTGTCTACCCTGTCGAGGATACCAATTATGCCGCTTTAACACCGCTGTTGAGTGTCTATCCGTCAACAACCTCTCCGCAATGCACGCCAAAATCATCAAGTCGCTGGGATGTTTCCGCCCTGGATAATTGCCCTGCGCTCGACAATTGTTTGGATCGTGGGATCGACTTAACGTGTACGTTTTACATCAATTCACTTGGTACAACGTCTTTAAGATTATTTTTTGATCGCAACTCAGGCAACATCACGCGCTATGATGTGGCAATTCAAAGTGAGACAGAAACGGATGCGGATTAATCACGATTTTACGTAATACAAAGGGTGCGAACTAAAAAATCCCTCAGATCTCTTTGCGCCTTCGTGCCTTAGAGCCTTTGTATTATGCTTTTTTTCTCTGCGTTTCTCTGCGCTCCCTGCGTCTCATATATTAGATACAAGACCAAATTGGGTAGACTAAGTCTGTAACCAATCATGTCAGATACAACCGTTTGCGTCTGATAGCTGAGACTATGCCGCAAAGATAGTTGACTGATGTGAGTAGGACAGACACCAAGCCTGAACCGTATCTAGTCGCTGAGACGACGTATCCTATGAGGCAAGGCTGGGTCTGCCCACTGGGTTTTTATTATATAGTCAATTTAAACCAAAGGCAGAAACCCATGATAAGCCATTATGTTGGTATCGACATTGCACTCAATTCCGCGACTGTGGCATGGCAAGAGTCTGACAAGTCCTCCGTGACCGTGATCGAGATTGCCCAAAGCCGTGACGGGTATCAACACTTGCTACACAACTTGAAACAACTCGCTCCCGTCAGTCAGATACAAATTGTCATGGAAGCCACCAGCACTTATTGGATGGACTTAGCATATGTGCTGTATGATGCCGGATTTCAAGTCAGTGTCGTCAATCCCTCGCAACCCAAATACTTTGCACAAATGCGTTTACAACGTGCCAAAACAGATGCGATTGATGCGGTCATGCTCATGGACTATGCTCAATCCCAACAGCCTGATCTCTGGACACCGCCTCCTGCCATTTGTGAGCAATTACGTCAATATCTGACCTATCGTCAGCAACTGATTGAAATGCAAACGCAAGTTCGCAATCAACATCATGCCCTTAAACAAAATCCGAATGCCGATACCGGAATTCTCGCTCGCATGACACACCGATTATCTGCACTCTCCGCCGAAATCAAACAACTCGCAAAAGATATTGACCACCTTTTACACACCGATCATGACTGGGCAGTTGCTGTGGACTGCCTCATGTCCATCCCCGGCATTAGCACCATCTCAACGGCATGGTTACTGGTGGCAACACACGGCTTTGAACGCTGTGATACCCCTGAACAAGCCGTTGCTTTTGCTGGACTTGCGCCACATCCACAACAGTCGGGTAGCTCCAAAAATAGTTATCGTTCGATTGGAGGTAGTGGGCATCAAGCCTTACGCAATACTCTGTATATGGCTTCTGCTCCCGCCTCGCGCTTCAATCCCATTCTCAAGCCCTATTATGAAAAATTGCTTGCACGCGGTAAAGCCAAGAAAGTTGCACGCTGTGCTGTCGCCCGCAAACTGATTCATATTGCCTGGGCTTGTGTCACTAAACAACGCCTCTTTGACCCTAATTTTCAGCAACAACTCCAAGTCGCTTGATTTTATCCTTGACTTTCAATACAGTATCTTTGCGTTATGCTTTTATTCGCTCCGCTATGCCTTCAAAAAATCGTGATCCAAACTTGCCGTAACACTCGCAATCGACAAATAACCCTCCTCAAGCGTGGGCATGTGCGCGGGGTTGATGTCGGTTTTGAGGTAGAAACTGCACTCCGTCGCGTGGTCAATGCCCTCCTGCGCGGAAAAGAGTGCCGCGTGCAAACAGCCCAGCAATGAACTCGCCTGCGACCCGACCATCACGCCCTTGTTCGCCGTCCGTGCCATATTGAGGATGCACCGCCCCTCGCTGAAGCCATTTCGTGCCGTCTTGATGTTGAAGATGTCCACCGTGTCGAACGCCAATTCGCGCTCCACATCCGTCGCGGTGAAGCACGAATCGTCGCCGATGAGCGGCATGTGCGTTTGGCTATGCAGGGATTGCCGTTCAAGCAGTTGATGCACGGGCAGAGCTTCCTCGCAATACAGCACGCCCATCTCATGTAATTCTGCCAGCACATCCGGCGCGTTTTCTGCGGTCAGACATTGATTGGCATCCACGTAAAAATCAGCCGATGGAAAGGCGTTTTGCAATTCGGCGATGGTGGCGATCTCCTGCAGGATGGCTTTGCCCACCTTGACCTTAAACACGCGCACACCCGCCTCGAACATCGCGCCCACGTCGCTAAGTACCTCGTCTTTACCGCCCGTGCTGACGATATAACTGACGCGCACGGCATCTTTCGTCACATTGAGCAGACTCGCCAGCGAAACACCTTGCGATTGCGCCAGCGCGGAATGCAACGCCATGTTCAGCGCACCTTTCGCTGTGTTGTTGTTCTTGATGATGCTCACGCGCTCATCCAGCGAGTCAATATCCGCCAGCGAATTGACCACCTGACCGATGATTTTCGGCGTGAAATGGTCGGCGACAATCGCCAGCACCGATTCTTGCGTTTCGCCGTAGATGGTCGGGCGCGGGGTGGATTCCGCCATGCCCTGTGCGCCATCACTGAGCGTCACAGTAATCAACACATGATCCAGCGCGTTGAGTTCATGCCCTTTGCCCCATGCCAGCGCCCCCTTGAGCGGCACATCATAGCGCACCGCGTCGATCCGCTCGATTTCAGGCATAATTCACCATCTCCTTGACTATCAGCGCCACTTGCTCCGCGACTGCTTCCGGCGTGAGGTTGTCCGTCTGTAAATAGCGATAGCGCGCATGGTCAAGTTGCACCGGCGCGAGATCATAATTTTCCGCTTCCGCCCGCAAAATCGTCAACGCCTGTGGGGAAATTCCGCCCGCGTTGAGCGCCTGCAATGCAACTGCCTGCAACGCTTCCGGCAGAAAATCCACATCGGCGCTCCCCGTTGCATGGTCAAATTTATCATCTCGCGAGGACAGCCGTTTTAAGCGCGTGATCGGGTTGACTGCTAACTCAACCACCTGCCAGCGCGGGCAATTTTCCAGCGCAAATCGGATTTCTGCCTCGCCACGCACGCCTTCGGAGATGATCGTTTCGCCGGTATGTCCCGCATAATGCAACCATGCGAATGCCTGCGCGATCCCGCCGGAAAAATACTGTGCGAAGTTGCGCGTGTAAAAAAAGCGTCGCACACGGTCACTCACGGGCTGAATGTGTTCACCGAGAAGAGTCTGAGCCGTCGGAATGACAATAAAATCCGCGATTTCCCGCCGTGACGGGAGTTGATCGCCATACGCCAATTCGCCAGCCTCGCGCCGTGTTGCCAGCGCGTTCAAAGTGGTGGATTTTCCCGTTCCCGTCAGCGCGACGAGCATCAACACAGGTAAGGTCATCAGCGGTTGGCTATCCGCCTGTGGCGCAAAGTAAATCTGCGGATATGTCGCAAAAAATGCCTCACGTTGTGCCTGCGGAAGTTGCGGCAGAACGCTATCCAGAAAATAATGTACGTCGATCATCGGGCGATCCGCTCCTGCATCGTGGCTGAAATCAATTCGGCGGTGGATTGTGTGTTTCCGGTATGCGGAGTCGCGTAGGTCGTCACCCGCAGACGTTCCGCAACATCGTCATAGCCGAGCCGAGTCAGCATCATCGCCACGCTGAGAATCGTCGCGCGTGGATCAGCAATACCCTGCCCGGCGATGTCCGGCGCACTGCCATGCACGGGTTCAAACACGGGTACGCCATCACCCACATTCGCCGACGGTGCGATGCCCAAACCGCCCGTCATTCCGGCGGCGAGGTCGCTCAAAATGTCGCCGAATAAATTGGTCGTCACCAGCGTATCGAATTGCTCCGGTGCTTGTGCCATCCGCATCGCGCAGGCATCCACCAGCATTTCGTTGATGGTCAGGTCGGGATATTCGGCGACCACCTCAAACGCCACCGTGCGGAATAAGCCACAGGTTTCTTTAAGTACGTTCGCCTTATGCACAATCGTCAACTGTCGGCGCGGACGGGTCAGCGCCAGTTCACACGCCATCCGCACAATGCGTTCCGAGCCGGTTCGCGTAATCACCCGCTCGGCAATGGCGGTGCGCCCGTCGTCTTCCACGCGCTCACGTTTGCTATACAAACCCTCGGTATTTTCGCGGATAATCAGCATATCCACATCAGCCTGCACCGCCGGACGCACATTGGCATACAAGCCAAAGTGACGGCGCAAACTCAAAATTGGGCTGGCATACCCCTCAACTTTGGTCATCGGCGATTGCGTCGCGCCAAACAGCACCGCGTCACTCGCCTCGCACAGGCGCAAGGTCTTGTCCGGCAAGGCATTTCCGATTTGCTCAAACGTGCCAAATCCAGCTTCCGCAGTTTGCAAAATCAATGGCAAGCCAAGCGATTCAAGCACCAGCCGCGCCGCCGGAATCACCTCCGCGCCGATGCCATCGCCATTAATCAACGTGATCGTGTGTGTCATTAAGTAACCTTACCTTGATTGCTAGTCAGCAATTCAGCCAGTCAGTTTCTCAGAAAAAGCATTCATTTTCACGTTACAACCGCTTTTTAGCTGAACTGCTGATGGCTGATACGCTAAAAAGGTCTTTTTTAGTGGAAAAATTCTCACTACAGAAAATTTCTCTGCGTTTCTTCGCGTTCTCTGCGTCCCTGCGTTATGTTTTTATTTTTGTTGATTTACTTTTCCGTAACCCTACTTTCTGAAATTTGCTCACCAAAACGCGCCCGCAACATCGGCACCAATCCCCCCGCACGGATAATCGCCTGCACACTCTCCGACAGCGGCGGAATCGCAAACGTCCGTCCCACCGCACGAATCACGCCCGCGTCATGGTAAATCTCGATGCTGTCGCCCGTTTGAACGAGCGTATAGAGTTCCGGGCAGACGATGGGGTGAATGCCCTGATTGATGCAATTGCGAAAATACAAGCCGTTAAAACTCGCCGTGATGATCGCCACCACGCCCTTATATTTGAGCGATGTGACGGCTTGCTCACGGCTACTGCCACAGCCCCAATTGCGCCCGCCGACGATCACATCGCCCGCCTGTGCCTCCTGCGCGAAACGGGGATCAAGGTCTTCCAGTGCCTTCGATGCGATTTCGTCGATTGTTTTCAGCGTGTAGGTATATTTTCCGGGAAAAATCACATCGGTGTTGATGTGATCCCCATACACCCAGACGCGATGTTGTGTCGTCATGGTTGTTGATCTCCAAAATTATATCCCCTCACCCCCTAAATCCCCCTCTCACACAAGGGCTAGAGGGGGACTTGAAATAGCAATCGCAAGCCACACAGTGAAGCTCCCTTTCTCCTCATTTTGGGAGAAAGGGCGGGGGGATAGAGGGCTATTCGTTTAATAATCCAAAAAGTCCGCCGGATCGCTGATTTCGCCCGTCAAGGCGCTGGCGGCGACCACATACGGATTGGCGAGATAGACAGGCGCTTCCGCCGTCCCCATGCGCCCGCGAAAGTTGCGATTCATCGTCGTGATGCTGGCTTCGTCTGGCGCGGGAACGCCCATATGATTGCCCATGCACGGACCGCACCCCGGCGTGCCGATGGTCGCTCCGGCATCAACGAGCGTTTGCAACACACCCGTTCGCAGAGCCTGTTTGAGCACTTCCGCGCTGGCAGGGATGATGATAAAACGAATTTTCACCTGCTTGCCCTGCACCACCCGCGCCGCCATTTCCAGATCGCTATAGCGCCCGTTGGTGCACGTCCCCAAAAAGGCTTGCTGAACCGGCGTGCCGAGAATATCACCCAACAGGGCGACATTATCCGGCGAATGTGGTTGTGCGACGACAGGCTGTAGCGTGGTGCAATCAATCGTCCAGTGGTCGCTATAGGTCGCGTCCGCATCGGGATAGATGGGCGTATAATCGCGTCTGCGATTCGCTTCCAGATAATCAAAAACCGCGTCATCCGGTGGCAGATAGGCGTTCTGTGCGCCGAATTCCGCCATCATATTGGGGATCACGGCGCGTTCATCGAGCGATAAATAGCCGAATGTGTCACCCGTAAATTCGAGTGAACGATATGCGCCACCTTCCGCGCCCCACTTGCCAATAATGTGCAGGGCGATGTCCTTCGCGGTAACTCCTGCGCGGGGCTGACCGTTAAGCGTGATCTGCACCGCTTCCGGCACACGCAACCACAGTTCGCCCGTCGCCCACAGTGCCGCCATTTCCGTCCGCCCCACGCCCATGCCAAACGCGCCCAGCCAGCCAAAATGCGTGGAATGGCTATCCGCGCCGAGCACCACATCACCCGGCAGGACAATCGCCTCTTCACTCAGCACTTGATGGCAAATCCCGCGCCCGACCTCAAAGAAATGGGCGATGTTCTGCGCCTTCACCCATTTGCGAATCTCGGAGTGATTTTGTGCGTGGCGGGTGGTCGGGGCAGGCACAGCATGATCCAGCGTGATAGCGATTCGCTCCGGCGTGGCGATGCGTTCCGCGCCGATCTCGTCGAAAATCCGCATGATTCCGGCGGAATTGTCGTGGCTGAAAATCACATCAGGGCGCACGTCGAGCACATCTCCGGCTTTTGCAGAGTCTACGCCTGCCGCCCGCGCCAACACCTTCTCGGCGAAAGTTGCTCCCGTCATTGCGGTTCCCCGGCGGCGAGCAGAAGCGCGTCAATTTCACTCAAGCTAAAGGCGATGTCATCCGCTTGAGATTTGATCGTCTGGGTAATGTCGCGCAGAATATCATCGTCAATCTGCAAACCGAGTGATTCCGCACGGCTACGCACGGTATTCCATCCGGTCAATTTATGCCCGATGGCGATCTCGCGATTCAAGCCGAAATCCGCCGGATCAAGCGCCTCATAGGTGCGTGGATCAGCGAGTACGGCTTTGGCGTGGATGCCCGCTTTGTGGATAAAGGCGCTACTGCCCGTGATGTAATTGTTAAACGGGATGTCCAATTGACAATAATCGGCGATCATCCGGTCAATTTGTGGGAGCAAGCGCAGATCATATTTCGACACATAGTCGCGGTTCAGCGTGTATAAACGGGCGATCAACCCACCGAGCGGGGTGATTCCGTTGCGCTCACCGATGCCTAAAACGGTTGTGTCGATGTGGGTCGCTCCGGCTTCAAGCGCGGCGCAGGCATTGGCAATCGCACAGCCGCTATCGTTATGCCCATGAAATTCGATGTCGAGATGCGTCAGACGGGCGAGTGTCTCAACCAGTCGAAACACCTGATTCGGCGTGGCGATCCCCACCGTGTCCGCGATGCCGAGACGGTTGACGTAGCCCAAATCTGCGACGGCGAGATACACGCGCAACAAATCGCTTTCACGACTCCGAAAACTGTCTTCTGTGCTAAAGCGCAAAATCACATCCGGCGCTTGCCCGCGAATGTACGCCATGACTTCGGCGGCGAGGTCAATAATCTGGCGGATATTTTTGCCGTGACTGTGTTGCATCAATTGGGGCGATGTGCCAATCACCACGTCAATCCCCTGCACGCCGGTATCAAGTGCTCGGCGGGCATCTTCCATATTGCAACGGATATGCGTCAGGATGCGGGCGTTCAAATTTTCGGCGACCACCGCACGAATATCGTCTTCACTGCGCGGGGAGGCACACGGCGAGGTCATCTCGATCATCTCCACGCCAAACGCATCCAGTATGCCCGCGATTTCAATTTTCTGTGCAGTATCAAAGGTCGCGGTGCTAAATTGTTCGCCTTCGCGTAAGGTACTTTCGATGATGCTAAAATGCTCAAATGACATTGGGTTTTAAACCTCTCTTACAACTATAACCGTGAAAGCGCATCCGTCAGTACGGCAATTGCGCGCAAATATTCGTCCAGATCAAGATGTTCGTTCGGCGTATGATCCAGCGCGGAATCTCCCGGACCGTAAGCCAATATCGGGCAATTCCACACCGGCGCAACGATGTTCATATCCGATGTGCCAGTTTTATGCACGAAGCGCGGCGTGCCGTCATTCGCACGGATCGCCCCACGAAACGCCCGACTGAGCACCGTGTCTTTTTCCGCCAGAATCGTTGTTTCATGCCCATACGCTGTGACAGTTGCATCGTCTTCAGGCAAAAGTGAGTCCGCCAATGCGTGCGGGTCAACATCCGGCGGCAGACGAAACCCGATGACCGCTTCCGCCCAGCCAAACGCGCCATCCTGCCCGCTATTGATGCTCTGTAAGGTCGCGTCCAACCGCCCGAAAATGCTCGTGCGCTCGCCGTTGAAATCATCCACATACGCACGGACACGCGCCCAATAGGCGACGGCATGTTCCGGCGGGCTGGTGACTTCGCTCGCACTATGAGCCAGCGCACCTTCCCAGCGCCAACGGAGCAATAACCGCCCTTTATAGCCAAGCGTCATGCGATCCCAGCCCGAAGGCTCACCGATGATGCATAGTTCCGGCTGATATTGCGTCACGGCAAAACGCGCCCCTTTGCTGGTGCTGGCTTCTTCTTCCACCGCGCCGACCACAACCACGCGCACATCATCCGGCAAATTTGCCCGCGCCGCCGCCACCGCAAACGTACACAGCGACCCTTTCGCATCCACACTGCCCCGTCCGTAAAGTGTCCGCCCGTCGATACGAACCGGCACCACCCCGCCAAACGTATCAATATGACCGAGCAGGACAATCTCGCGTGATCCAGTGCCGATGATGCCAACCGCATTGCCCGCCTCATCAACGAATGATTCGTCGTAGCCGTTTTCGCCCATCCAATCGACCAATACCCGTACCGCACCCGCTTCTTGATGCGATTCGCTTTGCGTAGCGACCAGATCGTGAATCAGGGCTTCGGCGATGGTGTCGGTCACGGTTGCAATCACGCCAGCACCTCCGCCAGTGTATCGAGGATGGTCTGCAATTCTTCTCGCGTAATAATCAGTGGCGGGAGCAAGCGCAATACATTGAGTCCGGCAGGCAACGCCAGAATCCCGCGTTCCTGTAACTCTTTGAGCGCAGGGGTGACCCGTCCACGCAATTCAATGCCGATCATCAAGCCCTGCCCGCGAATCTCACGGACTTGCGCCAGATCAAGCTGTGCGAGTTCCTGCACAAACCACGCGCCCAACTCCGCGGAACGGGCTGGCAAATCCTCATCACGCAGAGTCGTAATCGCCGCAATCGCCGCCGCGCACGCCAGCGGATTACCGCCAAAGGTACTACCATGACTGCCACCGGGCATCGTCCCCAACGATCCGCGCCAAGCCACCGCGCCCATCGGCACACCGCCCGCGATTCCTTTGCCAAGCGTGACCACATCCGGCACTATTCCGGCGTGTTCAAAGGCGAACCAACGCCCCGTGCGTCCAAATCCGGTCTGGATTTCATCGACGATCAGCAACGCGCCCGTGTCATCACAAATTTGACGCAACTCACGCAAATACTCAATCGTCGCCGGATACACGCCACCTTCACCCTGCACCGCCTCCACCATCACCGCCGCTGTATTCGACGTAATCGCTTCCCGCGCCCCGTCAATATCATCAAAGGTGATGTGGTTGACTTCCGGTTGCCATGCAGAAAACGCGGAACGATATTTCGGATTCCATGTGAGCGACAACGCACCGAGCGTCCGCCCATGAAAGCCGCGTTTGACCGCCACAATGCCGTCACGTTCGGTCAGCAAACGGGCGAGTTTGAGCGCGCCTTCTACCGCTTCCGTGCCACTGTTGCATAAGAAGAAGCGGTTGATTTCTTCCGGCAACACACTATTCAGCACATCATATAAATGTGCACGTTGATCGTTATAAAATATTTCCGGGCAGGTGATGAGCGTCGCCGCCTGCTCAGTAATCGCGCTCACAACGGCGGGATGGCTATGCCCTAGAAGCGCCACACCCTGTCCGCTGGTCGCATCCAGATACGAATTTCCAGCATCATCCCACACGGTGCATCCTTGCCCGCGCACGACGGTTAAGGGGCGTTTGGGATATGCGCCGGAGGTATGTGCATCTTCAATATCAGTGTATGTCTGGATCATGTCTGCGTCTCTCATGCGCTAAATACCGTCCCTTCACCATTTAATGCCAGCGATACCGGCGTTGCGACTCTGCCATCGCCGATGACCACCCGCGATAATCCATTGTTTAAGGCTTCCTGTGCGCTCAGGATTTTGCGTTTCATCCGTCCCTGCGCCCAGCCCATCGCCTGTTCGAGTTGTGATCCGCTCACGCCGCGCACGAAGCTGTTTTCGTCGCCAAAATTGCGATACAACCCGCGCACATTGCTCAGGATGACCAGTTCCGCCGCGCTGACTGCTCCGGCAACTGCCGCCGCCGCCCGATCTCCGTCGATATTCAGCAAGCCATCATCGCTCCATGCCAGTGGCGGAATCACCGCGACTTCGGCCTGCGCCAGCACATCCAGAATCGGCTGATTGCTCACCGTCGTAATGCTACCCGTGTAATCATCACGCACCACGCGCATCCGCCCATGCACCACAGAGCGGATCGCGTCTTTGCGCTCACCGTGAATCACGGGGACATCCGTCAAGCCTGTTGCGCTGATTCCCTGTTCGCGTAGACCGTCCACAATCTCTGTGTTGATCTGCCCCGCCGCTTCCACGAACACATCGCGCACAGCGGGCGGGGTGTAGCGTGAACTGTGTCCGGTGGGCGAGGTCAACATTTCCACCGGAATCCCGCGTTCGTCACACAATTGCGCCATGCGTTCGCTCACGCCATGCACGATAATCAACGGACGTTCGCGGGCAATCGTCGCCAGATCGTTCACTGCGGCGGACAAATCCAACCCCGCGCCACCGCCTAATTTCACTACTAATGTATTTTGTACTTCCATTTTTGTTTTGACCCTTAGTTCCATATCGCCCGTTGGCTCATTAGAGCAGATGGGATAATGCCGTTTACCAATTTCATGGAGTGTTTCAATCCCCCCTCTAAATCTCCCCCCGCTTCGCAAGGGGAGACTTACAAGCCGAACGGCTCCTCCCCCTCTTTGCGAAGCGGGGAGGGGGCTGGGGGGAGGGGATTTCCCACTGTCATATTTAATTAAGGAGCATACATGCTGTCCGTTATCGTCCGCGTAATTCGAGTAATTTCGGTTTCAGTGGTCAGTGCGCAATTCTACGCTAACCCATCCCTCAAAACCTATCGCCTATCGTCGAATCTCTTCCAACTTCTATCTTCTTACCTCAAACTTCCCGCTACGGATATATCCCCGGAAATTGCAATCCGGCGCATTCGTCGAAACCGTGCATCAAGTTCAAACATTGCACTGCGCTCCCTGCCGCGCCTTTGCCCAGATTATCCAGCGCGGCGACCAGTACCAGATGTTGCCCGTCGTCGTCCATTTCAAAGCCGATATCGCAATAATTCGTTCCGGCGACAATGCGCGGTTCCGGCAGACGGTGTAAGCCCGTGCGCCCGCTGACGAGACGAATAAACGGCTCGTCACGATACGCGCCACGATACAATTTCCAGATGTCTTTTTCCGTTTGGGAGGTGTTCAAATCAAGATGCGCCAGCAGATGAACTCCACGTATCATTTCAATGGCGGTCACGCTGAAGCGCACAGGCACATCAAGGTTAAGGATCATCTCAATTTCGGCTGAGTGCCGATGATTGGTGGCACTGTACGTCCGCACCGCGCCACTCCGCACAGGATGATGCGAACCCGCGTTGGCGCTGTTGCCACCTTCCGACGACCCGACTTTGATCTCCGCGCTGACCCGTTCGATCAAACCAGCGTCCGCGAGGGGCGCAAGGGCGAGGTTCATCACCGTCGCATTACACCCGACTCCGCTGGCATAATTCGCACCACGTAATGCCTCACGGTTGCGTTCCGGCAAGCCATAGACGAAGCGATCCAACCACTCCGGCGCTGGATGTGCTTCACCGTACCAGCGTTCATAGGCGCTCAGGTCATTCAGCCGGAAATCAGCCGAAAGATCAATGATGCGCGGGGCAAGCGCGGCGTAGTGCTCGATGTTGCGGGCGGTTGTGCCATGTGGCAATGCCAGAAACAACACATCACAGGCTTCCAGCGCATCAGGATGCACGAATTGCAAACGGGAGACATCGCGCATGTTCGGATGCACGGTATGCACATAGCGTCCGGCATGTTCGCGGCTGGTGATTTGAGTCACTTCCACGTTCGGATGAAAATGTAACAGGCGCAGGAGTTCCCCGCCTGTATAACCGCTCCCGCCGACGATACCTGCCCGGATATCCGACCGGATCACGCTTGCACCTCCACCTGACTCATCGCATACCGCACGACTTCGGCGGCAATGTCTACGCCTGTCGGGGTGCTACTGTTGCGGAATTCCATCGTATGATTGATCTCGTTAACCACCAACCGTCCGTCCGGCGCTTCCAGCAGATCAATGGCGAGAATACCGCCACCGACTGCATTTGCTGATGCCGTGCAGATCGCTTCAAGTTCCGGTGTGACAGGGCAATTGGTCGCTTCGCCGCCGCGGGCTGTATTCGTCACCCAATGGGCAGACGAGCGGTAAATCGCGCAGATGGTACGATCACCGATCACGAATGCGCGGATGTCACGCCCCGGTTTTTCGATATATTCCTGTACATAATAGGTGTGGTGGGTATACCCGCCGAGTGTTTGGCGGTGTTCGAGGATGGCTTCTGCGCTGTCACGGTCATTCACCCGTGCCAGCAAACGTCCCCATGAGCCAGTGACTGGTTTGAGCACAGCCGGATATTGCACATCGGCAATCGCGTCCATCGCGCTATCAGTATCGAAGGCAACCCGCGTTTCCGGCTGATCGACACCCGCCGTCGCCAGCATCAAGCTCGTCTGGAGTTTGTCGGAACAAATCGCCGCCGTCTGATAACTATTGATCGTCGGGATGCCCCAGCCGTTCAAAATCATCAGCATATACAACCCGCGTGAGGTGCTCACACAGCGTTCCATCACCAGATCATAGGCGCTCCATGCCACACCGTTGGGCGCAAGCTGATCCGCGCCTGCCGTCAGGCTGATATTTAGTTCACGGTCAAGGATGATGTCCGGTGTCACACCCGCCTCTTGAAAGGCACTGATGAGCAATTTTTCTTCGGCACGAATATGGGTAACGAGAATGGCAATCCGCATGATTATTCGCCCCAATCTTCTTCTACTTCCGGCGCAAGTTCAACTTGCAACGGGTTCAGGCTAATGATTTCCAGTTCCGTGCCACAATCCGGGCAGGAGATAATTTCGTTTTGCATCGCGTCCGCCGGAATATTTACGTCGGCGGCACATTCAGGACATTCAACAGTCGGGTTACTCATGTGTTACTTTCCTCGTTCGTCAGATTAAATTGATAAATTTCTTGTTCATCGAATCGGCACAAAAAAACCGCCATCCGATTTCCAGATGGCGGCAGGTGTTTCGACTTGGTGTACAAGCAAACGCCACTATCCAGAACGCGAGTTCGGGCAGGTCTTCTTGCACTTCTTTTTGCTGTCAGTGGTGTTCAGGTCGTACATTGGTCTATCCTTAGTAAAAATATCGTCACGCAGAAATAAAAAAACCTACCGTGTAGGCAGGTTCGCTTTGCAAGATCAGTCTTGTTCAGGAAGCAAAAAAGCCCACGAGTTAGGTGGTTTTCGTCTTCTTCGCCTTCTTGCTGAACAAATTGATATTCATGGTTTGGTTTATTTCCAGCGCGTTTTTTGACATGAGCAATATGTTAACAGGCATGACCGCACAACGCAATAGGGCGGGATACACAAACTTTATTAGACGATATGTACAAACGCAGAGAATTAGCTCATCAGCCAGTCAGCTGGTCAATAAAGCACACATCTATTTGCTCTACGCTAAACAACACATCATCACAAGGGAAAAAGCTAGTCGCTAAAAGCCAACAGCCAATAGCTCTCTCCCACCTCGTCAATCCCAACGACTGCGGTTATAATGCACGGCGTTTCCAACAAACCAACGGGATGGCGGATGTTCATAACATTTGAAGGCTTGGACGGTAGCGGCAAGACCACACAAATCAAAGAAGCCACCGCCAAATTACGCGACGCGGGCGCAAAAATCTTGCTCACCCGTGAACCGGGCGGGACGTATATCGGCGATCAAACCCGCGAGATTCTATTTGATAAGAAAGAAGACGCGACCCAGCACCCGATGAACCCGCGCACGGAGTTACTGCTCTTCTGTGCTTCCCGCGCACAATTGGTTGCGGAGGTCATCCGCCCGCATCTTGCCAGTGGGGGCATCGTCATCAGTGACCGCTTCTTCGATTCAACCTATGCCTATCAGGGCTACGGTCACGGACTCGACCTGAAAGCCTTACGCGCTATCGTGGATTTTGCGACTGCCGGACTCAAGCCGGATTTGACGATCTATTTTGATATCACGCCAGAAGAAGCCCTGCGCCGTCGTCAACGGGCTTCGTTATTCGGCGAGGAATTTAACCGATTGGACGCGATGGAGGTGGAATTCCGTCAGCGCGTCTACAAGGGCTACCAGAAGCTCATGAAAAAAGACCCCGCCCGTTGGGTAACCATTGATGCGTCACAATCCATCGGGGATGTCCAATCAGACCTGATGAAACTCTTAAACAAACACCTGAAGTTACGCGCCCGTTAGCGATTATTTTTGAGAAATGAGACTCGCGATGATTGATGTAGAAGTGCAAATTGCCATTGATGATGAAAACCCGCAAACATCCCCATGGCTGGACGAAACCGAACTGAAAATGATGATTGACCAGACCCGCGCTCAGATCGGCGAGCACGTCCGCGCCAAACTGAGCAAACTCTCACTCACAGAACCGCTCAAAGTGATCGTCACCGGCGCATATTCACTCGATACCGAGCAGATGGAATTGTCCTATCATATCGACACGGACGACAAGCAACTGCTCCTTAAGGCGGTCACGGCGTTAAATCGCTAGGGGATTGTCTTCCCCGCCTATGTTGAGTTGAGTGATAAAGTTTCTAATTAACATCGGATGACTATTTTCACAAATTTACGGCAAAATAAAGGGTTAACTCGTAGGGTCAACCTGTTAGGTTGCCCACTGATTTTCGTTATGTGTCTAATTTTCTAATCTACATCAGGCGGCTTGATGATTTAGCTCTGCGGCTTTAGCCCGGAGCAATATATACACACCCACTTCCAACTTCTCACTTCGTACTTCCCACTACCTACGGCTTACTTTTCTTCGCCTTGTCATTGGCTTGCAGGTCTTTCTCGACCTTATCCATGCTCTCGCCCTTCAGCAATTTTTGCGTCGCATCATGATATTCCTTGCCCAGCGCTGGATCACTCCCGCCCACCTGCTGGAACATCTCGCCCACCGCGCGTGAATCACCGGATTCAAACACGGAAAGCATCTCATGCGAGGACATTTTGCCAAAATCATGCGTCTGGTTCTGCACGGTAATGCGCTTAATCACCCGCGAAAGGGCTTCGCTTTCACAGGTCGGGCAGATTGGCGTAGCATTGTCATAGGCGCTGTAAGTTTTATAAAATAGGGAGAAGCGTTCTCCACAATTGTCACAGCGATAATCGTAAGTCGGCATACGGTTTCTCTCTGGAATATGATAGGCTAAATGGCAAAATAGTGATTATATTACGCGAATCATATAACTAAGTTTTACAATTTGCGTAGGGTATAAATATCATAAAACACGCGTATTAGAATCGTGTTGTTAGCGAGGACAATTTATCGTATGCTGAACGATCCACCGCCAGAAAAAAAACGTAGCGTCCATCCACTAGAAGACCGCGCAGAAGGCATCCGTCGCGCCGCAAGAGAAGCACAGGCACAAGAGCAACCTGCCGGAGAAGGTGGTCGCCAGCGGGTGATGCTCAGAATCCCCGTCGCCAAACCCAACTTAACCTATGCACTCATCGCGGTCAATGTCGCCATTTTCGTCGTCATGTTTTATATCCTATCGCCCGATCAACTCAATGACATTTACGAATGGGGCGCGAACAATAAATTTACTGTGCTGGAACAGGGTGAATTTCATCGCCTGCTGACAGCCATGTTCATGCACGGCAGTCTCACCCATCTTGCCTTTAACATGCTCTCACTATACGTCATCGGGCAAACGGTAGAACGCTTCTTCGGGTCTATTCGCTTTGCCCTGATCTACTTTCTCGGCGGGCTGGCAGGCTCTGTTTTGAGCGTGCTCATCAATGCGCCGGAAGTCAATTCCGTTGGCGCATCCGGCGCAATCTTCGCCATTGTCGGCGCAGAATTGGTCTTCTTATACAAGCACCGCAAGCTCTTCGGCGCGATGGCACAACAGCAACTCCGCAGTCTCATCATCATTATCGCGCTTAATTTATTCGCCGGGTTCGCCAGTAATCTGACCAACGTCGGCGTAAGCATCGACAATTGGGGACATATCGGTGGCTTCATCGGTGGTGCATCACTCGCATGGTACATCAGCCCGTTCTTCCTGCCACGCGCCCATCCAGATCAACCCGGCGCGCTGACCATTGACGACGTGAATCCACTCGACGGGCAATTTCAGAACTTGATGATTTATATTTCCGGCTTGCTCGCCATTATTATTGTCGGCGTACTCATCACGCGCTAAATCTACACATTTCCCTCAACGGCGAGGCGAAATCTACAGACCGCCTCAACGCTGATAGCTTTTAAGGGTTTTTTGTGGTCGATTTCTTAGTGTTACCGCCAATGGCACAACCAAACTCATTGGCTACGCAGACGCAAAACCCTGCTGAAACAGGCTATTCTTCCCGTACATTTGTGAAAATAGCCCACTTCAGTGGGGTTTCTAAGATCATCGTAGCATTGGGGTTTCAGCCCAATGTGGAACAAATTCAACAAAGTAACTAAATACCTTCCTTGAAAGCCGCTGATAGCTTTCCCCCATCACATGACATCCCTCAACAACACACATGACATTTAGCATTATCCCTCAGCCAACAGGACATGATAAGCTAAATGGGTGAACAAAATAACCTTAATTAATTAAAAGTTAATTTTATGGTATTCTAATTTCAATAGTCAATTAAGTGGTGGCTTTGATGATGCTTAATCCAATATTTGATAACGACGACCTCCAAAACACAATCCATAGCGTTCAACCCACCGTAAAACCCGGCGCAGAAGGCATGAACCCCATCATGTTAGTTTCATCAATGATTGTTGGCGGCGGCATGTGGATGGGCATATTTTATCTGGGACACATCATCTTACGAGCCATCACCGGATAACCATTTCAGTGCTTACAGATTAAAAATATCGCGTCACATTTTACAAACCGCTAAAAACTGAAATTTTTCTCTGCGTTTCTCCGCGTTCATTGCGCTCTCTGCGTTATGTTTTTTCTTGTTTTGTTTCGATAAAACACGCAACTTTCACGCTCGACTGGTCGCACTATTATTTTCCCAACGATAGTTCAACGCTTCACGCCATACACTGGTAAAAGCCATCTGGCATGTGTATAGTGTCGGGCGAACTAACACGAGAGGGAATGTTCATGCGTCGCTACACACCGGATTTTGCGCTGATTGTCCTGCTATTCATCTTGCCACTGATTCTCTTCAGCCAGCAGACCCTCGGCGGGCGCACCCTCTTGCCTACAGAAAACCTCTATCAATATGAACCCTACGCCACCTATCGGGAGGTGGTCAACGCGCCGGATGTCCCGCATAATCATTTGCTCTCAGACCTTGTACTCCAGAATATGCAGTGGAAATCCTTCATCCGCGAAAGCATCGACCAGCGAGAAGTCCCGCTCTGGAATCCCCATCAATTTTCCGGCATTCCCTTCATGGCGGCGGGACAACAATCGACCCTCTATCCCTTAAGCCTCATCTATTACGTCATGCCCCTGACCGCCGCCTATGGCTGGTTCACGGTCTTCAATTTATGGCTGGCGGGCATGTTCATGTTGATGCTCATGCGCGGGCTTGGCGTGGGACGGTTTGGGGGGATGGTCGCCGCTGTCACTTATCAGCTATGTGGATTTTTCATCGCCAGCGCCGTCTTCCCGATGATCCTCGGCGCGGCGGTGTGGATGCCCCTGATTCTCCTGATGATCGAATTTATCATCCAGCAAAAACCACTTTTCGGCAGACCGTCCAGCCTGCCGTGGATGATCGTTGGCGCGGTTGCCGTCGCCTGTAACATCTTCGCCGGACACGTCGAATTGACCATTTATAGCCTGCTCATCGCTGGATTTTACGGCGGCGCACGCTTACTCTGGAACATCTGGCAAAATCGCACCCCCTACACGCCCCACCTCAAAGCCGCTGGATGGATGCTGGCAATGGTTCTGCTCGGCTTTAGTCTGGGCGCGTTGCAATTTATCCCGCTATTTCAAGTCGCCAACGACAACTGGCGCTCCGAACGTGCCGACCTCAGCGAGGTGCTCGGTTATGCTCATGCCCCGCGTGATGTTCTGCAATTCGTCATGCCCAACTTTTACGGCAGTCCCGCCGACCATAGCTATTTTGACATCTTCACGCTGGAAGAAACGCCTGTCACGGTCAACATGGCTGGCGAACCCATCACCCACACCGAATGGGGCATCAAAAATTACGTCGAAGGGGCGCTCTATCTCGGCATTCTGCCCTTGATTCTGGCGATCTTCGCCTTATTTATGCCCGCACCGATCAACACCGACCCCACCAAACCGCCACCCTTCAAATGGATTTTCGCCCTGCTCACGCTGATCTCGCTGACGTTCATGTTCGGCTTGCCCACCTATGCCGCTATTTACTTCCTGCCCGGCATCAATCAACTCAATTCGCCCTTTCGCTGGGTCTACGGCGTGACCCTCGGCGTGGCGATTTTAGCGGGCTTCGGCGCACATGCCCTGACGGTGTTGGACATCAACGGGCGCAAATGGGCGCGACGCTTCGGCTACGGCTTAATCGCACTCGCCCTGCTCATTTTTGCTGGATTGCTCGTCAGTCGCCTGATTTTTCCCCAGATCGAATCGACCATCAGCAACGCACTATCAAGCCTTGCCGGACAGGGCGGCGAAGTCGCGGCGGATCGGTTCTCCGGCGCACAGATGTTTTTCAGCTATCAATTCGTCAACGCCCTCATCTTTGGTGTGATGCTTCTGGCTTCTGGCATCATCTTCTGGTTTTTCGGAAGAACACTCAACGAGGAGGGCGACCTAACAGGTCGCCCCTACAAAGGTCGCCCTCATACCTCGCATAGACTCGTCGGCGCAGGTAAAGGGTCTCTCGAAACCGATGTCGCTCCCCCTCGCCCCTTGTGGGAGAGGGGGCTGGGGGGTGAGGGGGCTATAATCGCCGTCCAAATCTTCGCCATCGCCCTTATCGCCGTTGACCTCATAATCGCCTCAGCCGAATTCAATCCCGCCTCAGACCCCAATCTGCTGGATTTCACGCCGCCTGCCGTTGAATGGCTACTTGAGCGTCAAGCGGAAGAAGGCGCGTTCCGCTACACAACGATAGACGCACCCGCGCAGGGGCTGGATAATATGCTCCAGCCGAACATGACCATGCGCTACGGGCTGGCGGATATTCGCGGCTACGATAGCATCATCTCGTCGCAATATGTGGAGTACATGCGCTCAATTCAAATCCAACCACAGCTTGATTTCAACCGTGTTGCGCCCCTGTATTTAGACCGCATCGAAGCCGACGAAGTGAATTGGTCACGCCTGAATTTGCTCAATGTGCGCTACATCGTCACGCATAACGAAATCACCCTCGCGGAAAATTTGACCACCACCAGCGATCCGCGCCGTTTTGCACCCCCGCTCGAACTGGTTTATGCGGATGAAGCGGTCAATATTTATCGCAACAATGGCGCTTACCCGCGTGCCGCTTTAACAGAACCCTTAGACGGACAAATCCCCGGCTTCGAGACGCAATTTGTCACTGGTATGCAAGCGACCATCACCCGCGATACCGGACGCGAACGGTTTGTTGATGTCGACATCAACGGAGTCGCCACCCATTGGTTGCTCATCAGTGAAACCTATGCTGACGGCTGGCGGGCGTACATCCGTCCACAGGGCGCATCTGACGATTACGAAAAACCGCTTGATGTGGTACGCGTGTTCGAGACTCTGCAAGGCATAGAAATCGCACCCAACGCACTCGCGGAGCGTTATGGTGAGGGTGATGTAGGCGAGGCTGAACAAACCGCCATCATCGACGGACGCTATACCCTGCGCGTCGTCTATAGCCCGACGAGCTTTCAGGTCGGCTTATTCGGCACGCTCATCAGTGGCGCGTTGATCGTCTTTATGGCGGGCGTGTGGCTGTGGCGTTTATGGATCGTGCCAGATTCCGGAGAGGGATCAACCACCTCGCGCATCGCCCGCAACAGCCTTGCCCCAATCATCCTCAACCTGTTCAATCGGGGTATTGATTTCGTCTTTGCGTTCGTCATGCTCCGCATCCTCGGACCGGAAGACGCAGGCATCTATTATTACGCGGTGATCGTCTTCGTCTGGTTCGATATTTTCACCAATTTCGGCCTGGATGTCTTTCTCATCCGCGAAACCTCCCGCAATCGGGATTCCGGTGGATTTTTCTTCTTCAACACCACCTTTTTACGCCTCGGCTTGATGGTCGCCTGCGTCCCGCTTCTGCTCGGATTCTTACTCGTCCGCCAATCCATCATCGACCCCGCGCTGAATCAAGAGGCGTTGCTGGCGATTGGTCTGCTCTATATCGGGCTTGCGCCGGGGAGTCTCAGCAAGGGGCTGACCTCGCTCTTTTACGCCTTTGAACGCGCCGAATATCCCGCCGCCGTCGCCACCGTCACCACCATCAACAAAGCGGTGCTCGGCTTAATCGTCCTCTTGCTCGGTTACGGCATCATCGGTCTGGCAGGGGTGAGCATCGTTGTAAATCTGGTCACGCTCGGCATCCTCTACGTCGGAGCACGCCAATTTATCAACCCGCGTAGGGGCGACCTGCTAGGTTCGTCAGAACCCGGTAGCCCTTCTGACGATGCTCCCCCTCGCCCCTTGTGGGAGAGGGGGCTGGGGGGTGAGGGGAAAACAAATATCAAACCCGATACCAAACTAATACGTGGGATGGTGAACCAGAGTTACCCGCTCATGCTCAATCATTTTCTGGCGACCATTTTCTTCCAGATCGACGTGGTGATTCTGGAAGCCATGCGCGGCGCGGTCATCGTCGGTAAATACAGCGTCGCCTATCGCTGGCTACTGGCACTGAACGTCATCCCTGCCTTTTTTACACAGGCACTTCTACCTGTCATGTCCCGTCAAGCCAACGAAGATCGGGTCGCCCTGCGCCGAACCTACACACTCGGCATCAAGCTGATGGTCGCGCTAGCCTTCCCGCTGGCAGTCGCCTTCACCTTTCTCGCCCAACCGCTCACCCTCTTACTCGGCGGCAACCAATTTTTACCAGAAGGCGCAATCGCCCTGCAAATCATGATCTGGAGCATCCCCCTCGGCTGGATCAATAGCCTGACGCAATATCTGCTCATCGCGGTAGATTTACAACGGCGCATCACACGGGCGTTCGCCGTCGCCGTGACCTTCAACATCGTTACGAATCTCATTTTCATCCCGCGCTTTGGCTATCAGGCGGCGGCAATCACCACCATTTTGTCTGAACTGGTCTTGCTCATCCCCTTTGCCATCCTCACACACGGCGCGTTAAACGGCGTGCGCTGGCTCGATCTCATCTGGCGGCAAGCCGTTGCGGCGGGGGTGATGTTCGCCGTGATGCTGGTCGGCTGGTCGAGCGTTCCCGTTCTTGCCCTCATTATTGGGAGTACGCTCTATCCGGTGATTCTGCTGGCGCTCCGTCCCTTCAATGCAGACGAACTCGCCCGCCTCACCCCGCTCATCCCCACACGCTTCAAATGGCTGGTTGGGAATTAGTTATCTATCGATTCTGTAAGCAACATTTACATTTCCAAACGCTAAATTCATAAAAATTAAGAAACTTTGCACATAATCGAGTGTAAAATGAGTCTATAAGATTTTTACACGAGGTTGATTTATGAAAAAGCACTTTCTCTTGATTGTTTTGTTGAGCGGTTTGTTTATCTTTTCCCAGAATTTTGTTTTCGCGCAACTATTCAATCCACAGGATTATGTCGTTGACATTTTTATTACCGATGATGGCGGTAACTGTGGAGAAATCCCATCGCCTGTATATCAATTTAGCCACACACTCCTTCACGTTGTCGTTGATATAAACAGGTTACAGCAAGATTTTAATATAGCCGTTGTTACACTAAACGTTGATGATGCAAATAATACGTTTATCGGTTGGGCTGGCTATGTTATTCCTGAAAACAATCCGCCACAGACAAGCGACTTGCGTGGCAGAATTCATGGAACGGAAGCGTTCGACTTTGCATCTGCTCATGCGCCCACAGCTAGACCATGGTCTATAACGTTGAATTTCATAGATAACGTTACTTTTGAAGAATATTCTTCTGATCCTATTGTCATTGATCCCGCCGAGTATCTTGCTTCCTGTGCGCGTCTGCCTTATATCGGCATAGACGGAAACATCTTACCCATCAACGAAGGCAACAGCGAAAATGAAGTCGCCGTCTATAACGCCAAGGACGACAACGGCGACCCGACGCTCCACATTTACGACATCAACGACGAGGGCGATGGCACACTCGCACTCGAAATCACACAGGGCATCATCGCGCCCTATATCGACAATCCGCCCGCCGAAAACACCGCACTCATGACCAGCGACAACGGCAAAGTGACGCTTTACGTGCTCGATACAGGCGAGCTACAAATCAACAGTGGACCCGACGCTGAGGGCAAAATTCACGTCCTCATCTTCGACGGTATCCCACCCACCAACATCTACGGCTATGTGATTGATCCCATAACTACGGAATAAAGGAATTTCCATGAAAAAATATCTGATTTTGATCGCACTGTTAATCGTTTTGTCTGTGACAACAATAACAGCATATGCCATCACGCCTCCGACTTCAGTGACAATAGTAGGCTTTAATGACGTTAGTAGGGATTGTGGACAGACACCATATACTTGGATTCCCGAACAACAAACAGAAGGCATGATGATTTATTTACAAGTTGCGACAATCCAGATGCATGAGCCTTTCGATTATCATAGTATCTTTATTAGGGACCGTAATGGTGTTCTTATAGGACGTTTTAGATCTCATAGTGCACGTGGACATATTCACCACATTCCCATCAATGGATATGAACTGGATACGGGAGCACCAACTGCGCTTCCATGGATTATTTCTATCTATGACCATCCTGACAATTTGGAAGAAGACCTTGAAATTTTCATTCCAATGGGAGAATTTGTGTTTGATCCATCAACTATCAATTCTGCCTGCGAACGTCTCCCGTATATCGACACCCAGAATATCGAACCTATCAATTATAACGTAAACGAAATTGCCGCCTACAACGCCACCGACGACAACGGCGAACCGGCTCTGCACATCTACGACATCAACACCGAAGGCGACGGCACACTCGCGCTCGAAATCACACAGGACATCATCGCACCCTACATCGACAATCCGCCCGCCGAAAACACCGCGCTCATGACCAGCGACAACGGCAAAGTGACACTCTACATGCTCGACACGGGCGAATTGCAGATCAACAGCGGACCCGACGCAGAGGGCAAAATTCACGTCCTCATCTTTGATGCCATCCCACCCACCAACATCTACGGCTACGTCATCGACCCGCCGTTATTTCCGTAAACAAATCACCATCGGGGAGCGCGTTACTGAGAACGCTCCCCTTATTCCTTAACTTAAATCAAACCGAAAATTCAGAAAATTTAACATATTTTGCAAAGAATAGTCTGTAAAATAGTTAAGTAAGATTTTCTAGCATAGGAAAAATTATGAATAAACGCATTCTTCTACTTGAGACACTCATTTTCACAATACTCACCATTTCCAATTCCATAGTCATGGCTAATTCAATTGACATCAGAAACATCTTTGTCAGAGAATCCAATCCGGGTGGAAATTGTGGTACATTGCCCATAATAGTTGGTCCCGGAGTAGCTCCACCTTATATAGGCGATAGTTCTGCGACGACCACACACTTAGGTTTTGATATTGAAGTTGCGTCATTTTTGGCGAGTTTTTCTGGTGAAATGCCCAGAATTTACTTTGAAATACACGATGCGAATAACGTCTTTCTCGGTGGATTTGGTACAAGTCTAAGCGGGGAAACATCGCCTTATCGCTCCGTTGAAGTACTATTAGGAGCAATAACTCTGGGAACAGGATCACCAACTCATATAGGGTATCCGCCAACTGCGCGTCCTTGGACGATTACCGTGATATTTGGTAATCAGATAATCGGAAGCAGTGGTTCTTCTGAAATCATAGAAGAACCACCATTATATTATACGTTTGATCCCGCTGACTACAACGAAAATTGCCGGGTACTTCCCTACTTAGGTGCAGGCAACAGCTTACCCATCAACGAAGGCAATAGCGAAAACGAAGTCGCCGCCTACAACGCCACCGACAAAAATGGCGAACCCGCCCTGCACATCTACGACATCAACGACGACGGCAACGGCACACTCGCCCTCGAAATCACACAGGACATTATCGCGCCTTACATCGACAATCCGCCGAGCGAAAACACCGCGCTCATGACCAGCGAAAACGGCAAAGTCACGCTCTACATCCTCGACACGGGCGAGCTACAAATCAACAGCGGACCCGACGCAGAGGGCAAGACTCACGTCCTCATTTTCGACGGCATCCCACCGACCAACATTTACGGCTACGTCATCGACCCGCCGTTATTTCCCTAACAAATCGCCAAAAGGGGAGCGTGTGTTGAACACCTCCCCTTTTTTGTTGCCCGATCAAACCGGATATGCACCGCACCCACTCCCCCAATCATTAGGGGACTGCGGGGTTTTCAATTCTCCTTATAATTAAACTATCAACAATTATTTTTTACTGACCACTGATAATTGTTTACTGAAAACTATTAACTCTCGAAAGGACGGGCTATGGAAATTATTTTCGGCGGGATAATGCTCGTCGGTGTGCTCTATCTTCTACTGATGATTTTCGGCGGCATCGGCGACGCATTTGATTTTGGCGTAGACGGTGCGCTGGAAAGTGTCGGCTTGGACGGTGTCTTCGGACTCGGCGGCGCGGATGTCGGCGACGCCAGCGGCTTAGGTTGTAGTGTCCTCGCCGCCTTCTTAGCCGGATTCGGCGCGATGGGCTTAACCGGCGTTTCGGCGGGATGGAGCTTACCCATCATGATCGCCCTTGCTCTCGTGGTCGGTTGGGGCATGGCACGCGTCGTCGTCGTCGTGATGCGCTACGTATTGGCGCAACAATCGACAGAGATCTACACTATCGAGAGCACGATCGGCAAATCCGCCCGTGTGACGATTGATTCACCCGCAGGCAAAACCGGCGAAGTCATGATCGAGGATGCCCACGTCATGAAATATCCGGTGCAGGAAATCGACGGGCGGGCGCTTAAACGCGGCGACCTCGTGGAAGTCGTAGACATCAGCGGGCGCTTCCTGCGCGTCAAGAAAAAATAACCCGAATCAGGTTTATGTCAGACGAAACCTGATTACTGACAACTGATTACTGATAACTACTTACAAGGATCAACAAACATGGATGGATTAGCCGTATTCGCTGTACCAATCGTACTGTTTATATTGGTGGTGGCATTGGGTGTATTTCTCGCCAATCAATACCATCGCGTGCCCCCGAATCAGGTCATGGTCGTCTACGGGCGCAAGCAACCGCGCCTCATCACCAACGGCGGCGTGTTCATCATCCCGATTCTGGAAACCTATAAAACGCTCGACCTGACGATCATCACCATCAAGACGGAAAAAGATGAAGTCTACACGGTGAGCGGCGTTCCCATCCAACTCGATTGGGTCGCACAGGTGCAAATTGATAGCGAACAGAGCACCCTACACACCGCCGCCCGTGCTTTTCTGGATAAAACCCGCGAAGAAGTGAAGCAGATCATTGAGGAAACCCTCAGCGCCAACTTCCGCGCCATCGTCGGGCAGATGACTGTCGAAACCATCCACCGTGACCGCGATGATTTCGTCCAGCGTGTGCAGGATTTAGCCTCCGATGATGTCGCCGCGATGGGTGTCCGTGTGATCTCGATGGGTATCGAAGAAATCACCGATGAGCAAGGCTATCTTGAAGCCATGGCGGCACCACAAATCGCCGCAGTCAAGCGGGATGCGACCATCGCACAGGCGGAAGCCGAGCGTGAAGCCCGTGTGAAAGCCGCCGCCGCCAAGCAAGAAGCCGAGCAAGCCGAACTCCACGCCGAACGCGAGATTCTGCAACAGCGGGAAGCCTTGCAAATGCGCGAGGTCGAAGTTCGCAAGCGCGTCGATATTCAACAGGCGGAAGCCGATCAAGAGGTACAGAATAAACGCGCCCTCGCCGTCGAGCAACAGCAAGAAGCCGAGATTCTCGTGCCTGCCCGTGCAGAACGTCAGGCGACGGAAATCCGTGCGGAAGGCGCACGCCGTAAAATTGAGATCGAAGCCGAAGCACAGGCGAAAGCCACCCGTACCCGTGCAGAAGCCGATGCCGCCGCTGTCGAGGACAGAGGTCGTGCTGATGCCAACGCGCTAGAAGCCATGAAAAAAGCACAGGCAGAAGGTGAACGCGCCCAGTTACTCGCAGAAGCGGAAGGTCGCCGTGAAATCGCCGCCGCCACCGCCGCGGAAGATGCCATCAACCTGCGCCAATATATCATTGAGCAGGTCACCCGCGCCGATGTCGAGAAGGTGCAAGCCATCTCAGAAGCCCTCGCCGGACTCGGTGGTAACGTCCGCGTGGTGCAATTTGGCAATGGCAACGGAGAAAATGGAGCAGGGGGCAACACCTTTATGCAGATGTTGCTCGGCATTCCCGAAGTCGCAGAGATGTTCCGCACGAAAGTGGAAGCCCTCAGCGGCGAAGACTTCGAGCAGACCATCAACAAAGTGGCGAAGATGTTCAATGTTTTGCGTGATAGCGATGGCGCGATGTCCGGCAAGGTGGAAATTCAAGCTGAATCGCCGCCTGCGCCGTCAACTACCCCCCCACCGCCGCCGACTCCCTCGGTCAGCGCAGACAAATAATCCCAATCACAGGGCATAGCAGATTATCGCTATGCCCTGTTCTCCGCAGGAAGAAGTCTCAGCTTGCGAAGCGGGGGAGATTTAGAGGAGGATAAACCATCAAAATATTGTGTGTTCACTACCAGCAAATGAGCCACCCTCATCCGCCATCCTTGCGATGCCTTCGATAAATCGGCACAACCGGCAACAAGGCACACGCGGCAATCGTCAACGCGCTTCTCAACGACGATAACGACCCGATTGTCCCTAAAATCGGCGTGCCGACGATGTTCCCGAAGGCGTTCGATTGCCAGTACATCGAAATCACCGTCGCCCGCACGCCCGACGACGTATGCCGATTAATCCACGCCATAAACAGCGGCTTGGTCGCATTCCGCAAAGTCTGACTCAACCAGAACGCCAGCAACATCACATAAAAATTACCTGTCCACACAAAGATCAAATTTCCCACAACCGTCCCCACCGCAAACCCCGCAAGGATCGACGACACCGGAAAATCGGGATGCGTTCGTAAAAAGCGTCTGGCAATCTCCAGCGAAGGAATCGTCAACACCATCACCCCGCCCGAAAGCGCCCCGAACCAGATCACCGGCTCAAAGTGCGGAAACTGAAAATTCTGGACGATATGCGGCGCATACAGCGCATCAAAGCCACCCGCCGACGAGCCGATAATCATGCCAAGCAAAATCACCGAGCGTAACACAGGGCGCGCCCGAACTTCGCGCACACTATCAAAAAACGTGGCAAACATCCCCCATCGTGACGGACTCTCGCGCACTATGGGCGTGAATCCATTCTCCGGCATGAAGATCGCCAGAAGTCCCGCCAGAATCAGCGTGCCGACACCACCGACCACAATCGGCAAGGCGACATCAATCGTGCCAATCAAGGTCGCACAGATAATCCCCAAAATCGACGCGACTTGACCGATTTGCGCCCCACGAATAAACACCGGCGTAGCATCTTCGTCGCCCAGTTCATCCACCAACCACGCTTCCGGCGCGCCGCTCACAAACGTAAATCCCAGTCCCCAGATCGCCTGTGAAATCAGCACGATGCTATACGTCTGCACCAAACCCTGAATCAGAAAGCCCACACCCCAGATCACATAGCCGATAACAATCGACCATTTCCGGCTATACACATCCGCCAGAACACCCGTCGGAATCTCAAAAAACAGCGTCGAACTTTCCAGCACCACGACCAGAATCGCCAGCTGAAACGGATCGCTAGAAATCCGCGTCGTGAAATACAGACTCACCACCGTCAGCCACATCGCAAACACAAACGGCGCGATCACACGGAACAAATAATATACGCGGAGCACCCGCCGCCGTTCATCAGTCATATCGCGTTTGTGAAATAGTGAACAAGACGCATAGCATAGCCTACTTCACGACTTTTAGAAACTCAGAGGATAGGCTGACTGCTCAGATGGTGCTTGTGAAGAAATAAAATAGGTTACGACAAAATTGAGGTGTTTGCTATCTCTTATGTCCCCAACCAACCTACATCGCAAATGAGGAAGATTTAAGTCTCCCCTTGCGAAGCGGGGGGAGATTTAGAGGGGGGATTTGCTTGAAATATCTTAGAACGCCAATTAGTACACCTATCTTTGAATCTTCTAACCGCACACACAGAACATCCGTGCTATACTATCAAGTCAAGTTCAACTCTCACACTTGGAATGACGCGATGGGTAATGCACATATTCGACATACAAAAAATCGATAGCAAAAACCATCACCGCCAGAAGTTGGCGGAAAAAAATAGTGTCTTTTACTGGCAGAAAATCACAAACTTCCCCCGTGAGTGTGCGGGTTTTACTGCCATAAATGCCAATAATCGTGGCGCAACCGCCATATAAAAAACGTGGGGCGCAGTCCTCAAAGCCACTGCACCCCACGCAAATCAATCACTCGTCGTCCTCGATTTCAAATCGGGACAAATCCGCCGCAAGGTCTTCAGGATTAGGCATCAGGTAGCGTTCCCAGAAGCGTTGCAAAATACGTTCAGGATCACACTCCACTCCCTGACTCTGAAAGTATTCACAAACGCGGGTGATGTCCCGTGCGAGGATGAAGCGGGCGTTGCTGTTGGTATGCGGGTTGGTCACCTGTGGGAAGTCGATAATGGTGATGTCACCTTCCCAATAGAGGATGTTATACGCGGAAAGATCGCCATGAATCGCGTCGTTCTGCAACATCAGGTCGATATTCCACATCACGCGCTTGAACAGGTCTTTCGCTTCGTCTTCATCAAGGCGCACGTTAATCAGCAAAGGCGCGGCAACATACGGATCACCGAGATACTCCATCAAAATGGCGTTATCTCCCGCCGCATAAACCTTCGGCACATCCGCACCCAGCGCGTGTAAAGTTTTCAGGGTGTTGAATTCATAGGTCAGCCATGAGGTATGCGCGACCTGTTGCCCGAAGGCGCTCTTCTTGTTCAACGCGCGGATGATGCGGTCATCACGCCCGTCGAGCTTTTCGCCGCCCGCTTTAAGGATTTCACGTCCTTCGCGGTACATGCGATCATTGCTCAACTGCCGGAACTTGCGCGGACGGTAGACCTTCGCCGCCAGTAGCTCAACGCCGGTACTTTCGGTAGCTTCACAGCGATAGACACTCGCTTCCTTACCACCCTTCACCTGCCCCAGCACATCGGTGATGAGGTTGCGATCAAAGAACGTGGTCAACGACCCCATCAGCCATTCTTCCTCGAAGATACCGGGCTTATAGGTCGTCTTGATGGTCAAAGCAGAATCGGAAGCGTCTTCGGCGATTTCTTCAACGACTTCGCCTTCCGCTTTTTTAGCGATATGGTTGATTGATTTTTTACGTTTGCGCCGTGCTTTACGGTCAATCTGCATCGGGTTGAAATCAGCTTCGTATTCGGCGTAATCATCTTGCAAATAGTGTTCGTAGTTATTCACTGCTAGGATTCCTTTTTGGATTTTCGAGAATACCGACCACCTGTATATAGTGTGGATCGGGGTTTGGATTTCGGTCTAAGCGCATCCCAAGACGTTCCATCACCTGCTGTGAGGCGAGGTTGTCATGATCGGTCTGCGCGATAATACGGTCTAAATTGCGCTCGTTAAACAGATAGTCGATGATGGTCTGCGCCGCTTCTGTGGCATACCCCTGTCCTTGATGCGCCTTCAGCAATGCCCAGAACAACCCCATTTCTGCGGTAGCAGTGTGCGGGCAACCAAATCCGCGCCCGGCGAAATACGGCAATACACCAAATTCGCCCAGACACGGAACGATACCAACCATGCCGACGAATGTGCCGTCATGCAGGGTAATTGCACGATCACCATACGGCGGTTGATAGAGATTACCGAGTGCGCGGTAATTGCGTACCGTCCACTCAAGCCATTCACGGCGTTCGTCTAGCGCCTGTTCAGCGGTCACATCTGTGTCCACCCAATCAGCATCAACGTACGTTTGGTGGGCATCCTGTAAATCATTCATCGTCAATTCGCGGATGATAAGTCTAGTGTTTTTGAGTTCAGGTAAAGCCGTACTCATCGCGTGGTCTCTTTTCTATCGAACGCTGGATGAAGGTCAGGTTTGGTAGGGCAAAACATATTCATATCGTGTAGGTTTTGTTCCACGATAGGGTCATAGGGAAAGGTTGCATTATGAAGTTGGACTATCGCATGGATGTCCTCTTTTGTTTCTGGTCGTATGTGCATGTTTGCACCTCGCTTTTATAGTTTTTGGTCGTCGTTTTTAGATATGGGAAAACCACATCAAATAAAACATTTGACTATGTTTGGTGAACTACAATGTGCGAGATGGAGTTTGAAGGGAATTCAGCCATCAGGCACCCGCTATCCAAGCAAAGATGGATACACGCGGATACGCCCGTGACTGTAGAAGTCGAGGAGAAAGTACGCCGGACTCATCGCATAGGCACGCAATGAGCTACTCAAACAACGCCCGTCACATAATTTGTGAGGACATAAAATCAATTGGCGAACGGAATCAGCGAAATGCTACAGGGTGCGGACGCATCCTTGCACAACAATCGCAACAGTGAATACAGCCATAATACAATGCCTCCGTTTAAATATTGACTTCGTGTGGCAGTATAACACGATTTCTGAAGTGCTGTCAACCATCCTGACCCATTGTGATAACATCTTTTGCCGATGCAAACAAGATGACCTGCGTTATAATAAAGCAAATCTAATGAGGAACGTATAATGGTCGATCAACCTATTCTGAAAAGCGACTCTCCTGAAGAAGTACAGGTCGAATTGCCCTATGGCGAAATCGTGGCGGAGGGAGTCTCCGAAGCGGATTATATGAAGCATTACGCAGGGGATTTTTACGAATATATACGGGGCTATGTGATAAAAATGTCACCAGTGCATATCTTACACGACGAACTCACACGCTATCTTGCCTTCTTACTGTCGTATTTTCTGGCGAATAAATCGCTGGGCAAAATCGTACAAGCGCCTTTCGTTCAGAAATTAACGGACATCAGCCGACGCGAACCCGATCTCATGGTGATTCTCGGTGATAATCTCAGCAACCTCAAACCAACCTATATGGACGGTCCAGCTGATATTTGTATCGAAATCATCTCGCCGGAGAGTGAAGGGCGCGATCATGGTGAAAAATTAGGGGAATACGAGCGCGGAGGTGTGCGTGAATACTGGATTCTTGACCCGCTACGTGAGGAAAGCCGATTTTTACGCCTGAATGAGTCCGGTAGTTTCATCGCCCAGCACACTGATGCAGATGGGAATTATCACACACCGTTATTGCCGGGCTTCGTTTTGCATGTGCCTACGTTGTGGGAAGACGACCTCCCCGACGCAGTGCAAGTGGTTGATCTTGTGAAGGTGATGCTCGGAGGCTAATTCCCCATTAAACATTCAAATAATAAGTGACAAAACCCGATTCACGTTTCCAGCCCAGTTTTTCGTAAAGGGTCTGTGCAGGTTCATTATCATTCGCCGTCTGGAGCACTAGAGTCCGCACGCCGATGGTACGGGCAAACTGGCGGGCATGTTCGAGCAGTGCCGCACCAACGCCTTGTCCCCGTGCACCGGGAACGACAAATAAATCATTCAAAATCCATAATTCGCGCAAATTAACCGAAGAAAATGACGGGTACATCTGGACGAAGCCGAGCGCAGAATCACCATCCATCGCCAAAAAAATGACCGATTCGCCATTTTTAACGCGATGCTCAAGAAAACGACGGGCGTTCTTTATATCACTATCCTGCTTGTAAAATACGCGGTACGCATCAAACAGCGGGACAATCCATTCAACATGTTCCAGATCAGCACGAATGATATTCAGGCTCATAGCGTAACCTGCCCTCTATGAATTTAGTAAAGATTGCACCATTATAACCTGTTACCAATGATTGTGTTATTCCAAGTATAACGTTGCCGATAGCGTCGGGTAAACGCCGGATTACTCCACGTCGAAATTTCCAATAATCGTATGCGGTTGACCGTCAATGGTCTCCACTGGAATGATGTCTCCGTTGGCATCAAAGCGATAGACCTGCAACTCCACGCGATAATTTCCGGCAGGGAGCGCGTTCAACCCATCGACTATTTCGAGCGGTTTCGGATCATAGATGACTTCGCCCACCTCAAAGGTCGTGGTAGAACGTGCACCGTTTTGTGGTTGAGAGTCGTATTGGGCAACCAGACCACTATTATCCGCATCAAAGACGCGCACAGAGGTGACGTAATCGGTAGTTTGTGCTGATTCTGTTGACCACCACAGATCGACGCGTAAATCATCTTGCAGAATGTTCACAGCGTTGAGGATCATGCCGTTTTCGTAGCTTGTCAGCGGAGACGCGGGCAGTAAATCATAACGATAGGTAATCAGCGGAATCGTCCCCAGATGATAAGTCGTGGTCTGCATGGTCGGCACATAGCCAAATTGCGCCAGATAGGTGAACATGGTCTGGCTGGCGTTCCAGTGGATCAACCAGATCGTCTTGACGTGTTCATTCTGCACTTCGCTCTGGCTAGAAATCAGCGCGGGTAGGGTTTGCTGGTAAAATTCGGGATTCTCGATATTGCCCCACCACGGATTCAACCCGATCTGCACACCCTCCGGCAGATCATGTTCGATGTAGTACCACAGCGCGGCATTCTCTGCGCCGACTTCCGCCAGCACCAATTCGTCCGATGCGACATAGGGCTGAATCGTGTTGACGACCTGCTCCCACGGCGCTTTCTGACGATACCAGTCGACATGCGTTACGCCGTAGAGCACGATCATGACGACTAGAATCACACGCGCCGGACGTTGAATATTGCTCAAGCCGAGCGCGATCAACAGTACCACCGGAATAGTCAATTGGGCGAAGTGCTGATTAAAAAACACCAGACTGCGATGACTAAGCAGATAGGTAAAAATTAGCGGGAGGATACCCAGAAACAAAATTAAGCATGTGTTGCGCGAGGGGACGATCTTTATGACCGCGGCAGGCTTCCAATGATAATAGACGCGGATTAAGCCAAGAATCGCCAATAGGAGCATGAATATCCACTGTTCGCCAAACCACGATAACCGGAAGCTCCGTAGAGTCTCCAGATCAATGGCGCTCCCGCAATTGACGCACACATCGGAGTCAAAGAATTGTTCGCGCATCACGGCGAAAAACCACGGCAAAAATGCGACACCAACCAGACCGACAATCCCAACGGCGAAAAGTCGCTGTTTTCCGCGTAAAAAAATCAGCGCATGGAGCAGATGGGCGGCGATGACATACGCGCTGAAGTAATGCGTGTAGAGTGCCAGCGTCATAAATAGCCACCACAGCGCACCATCACGGCGACTAAAGGTACGCGTCCAACGCAGATAAAACCATGTGGCGGAGGCGCACAGGAGCACCTGCCATGTATACATGCGGAGTTCCTGCGCGAGATAATTTTCACCATCAGCGAGCGCCATCAACAGCGCGGCGAGCACCGGAACACCTAGAATAGCGAAATGCAGGATTTCCGGCGCATCCTTGAGGCGTTCTCGCGCCAATTCACGCCCGATCTGATAAATCACCGCGATGCTGACCATCCCCGGCAAAAATGACCAGAAGCGCAACGCTAGCACGGACTCGCCTGTGAAGGCTGACCATGCGTGGAGGGCGTAAAAATAAAGCGGCGGGTGACGGTCTGCCTTGACCAACTCGAAGAGATCCCCGCGAAAGGTGTACCATGTAAAGCCCTCGTCAATCCACAGGCTCGGTCCGTCGATGTTCAAAATGCGCGTGGAGGCGACCAGAAAAATCACTGTGAGTGCTATTAGGCGAGCATAGATTAGCCCTTCGCCGGTTAACGCACGTTGAAAGGGTATGCGTGAAGATGGAGTTGCCACTTGAGTCATGGAATTTCACTGTGTGCTTTGTCACTATTCGGATGGCTATTATAGAGGTTGGTTTTATGGGAACAATAGTGGGAACACGGATAAAAATAGATCATAGCATCATAAATATTGGCTGTTAACAACCACAACGATACAAAACACGTTCAGGTTAGTATAGTGTTCAGAGAACGTTATATTTTGTAACATTTTCCCATAGTTTGTAAATCAGGATTGAGCAGAAATGGCGAATTGTCGCCATTTTATGAAATCTTTATAAGGGTGATCCTAATCCCGTAAAATTTGATTGACCGCGTCAGATGGCGTATGGTAATATTTCGTCATGTAACGAAATAGACGCGCTAAGACATTCATCAATACATCAATTCTACTCCGAGAGTGAGAGAGACCCATGCGTAAATTAAACCGATTTGCCATTAAGCATATTCTACGCACCACACGCAATTTTGAGGGAAAGAACCTCAGCGGGTTAGATTTAGCAGGGTTTAATTTCTCTCATGCCAGGCTGTGGTATGCCGATCTTTCCGGCGCAAATCTAGCAGGTGTGAACTTTGCCCATGCCGATTTAACGGGCGCAAATTTGACCTGCACCAATCTAGCAGGCGCAAATCTGAGCGCCGCACAGCTTGATGAAACCATCTTCGATGAGACTAACCTGACGGGTGTTTATCTTGGGGAGTTCGTCTTTGATACAGATATTGACGAACGTAACTCACAATTCAACAATCCTAAACCCCAATATGCCCAAACAGCTTAATCACGGGAAACGCCTGCATCATCATGAGCACAATCATCCCCCCGATGTAATAACGTTATTGTTGTAGGCGGTTTCTCATCCGGCACATTCTTAGGAGGAATGACCGGAAATAAAAAGAGGTGATCTTTGAGCATAGATCGCCTCTTTTTTGTTCAGATATTCAGCTTCATGTCATTCTCGTCTATAATCGATCCATCCGTATCAACTATCGACAAGCCTCATGCCTTTTAGCCGTCTTGTGTTTCGCCTCGCACTATTCGTTTTTGTCCCGATACTTCTGGTTATGGTGGTCTGGTCACTCCTACCGTTTCGGGGCGATGTTTTGATATTTAGTGCTTATCTGGAAGATCACTATAGTGTGTTTACGCTCGATATTGATCGCCACATCATCCACACCGTCACACCATTTAACGGCAATGTCTATAATCCGAGATGGTCGCCGGATGGAGAGCAGATCGCCTTCGTTTATGGGCGCGATATTTATGTGAGCGATGCAAGCGGGCGTTATGCGTATAATCTGACGAATACACGGGAAATCATTACCAATACGCTACCCGTCTGGTCACCGGATGGCGCGCACATCGCGTTTGTCTCTGATCGTGTGGGTCAGCAAAATCTTTTCGTTATGGATCGAAATGGCGAAAATGTGCGTAACCTCACGCCTGAACTGGAAGTAAGGAATGCGCCGATATGGTCACCGGATAGCACACAATTATTGCTCAACGTCAACGATGGCACTGAATCGCAGATGGTCAGGGTCACCTTTGAAACTGGCGAAATTGCCGGGTTTGAAGGCGCGGGCGAAGTCGTTGGTGGCATTGCATGGTCACCAGATGGCTCACAACTGGCATATCTGCGCTGGAATGATCGCACATTTCAGCTGGTGGTTGAGGACATAAGTACGGGAGACACGCAAATAATTCACGACTCCATCAACACGACATCCCTGCCACATTGGTCGCCAGACAGCACAAAACTCACCTATGTCATCTCCATTCAAAATGGACAGCGCATCGTTTATGTGCGGGATTTACGCGACAATGACGATAAAGAATTGTTCGGATTCGGCTTGACGCGGAACATCATCATAGAATCGCCCCGCTGGTCACCGGATGGTGAACGGATCGCCTTCCTCTCCAACCATGAATCCTTAACGGCACTCTACACCATTTCCACTCGTGGCGGCGGTCTGGAACGCATCTCCCCCGCAAACTTGTCGCTGGTCTCTGATCCTCAATGGCGACCATGACAACATCTTTTTAACGGAAAACGCCTCCACATTGCATCATGGTTGCCCTAATCACCACCCAATTTTGAACCGATACCCTTACTGTGCGTGTTAGTGCATAGAAAGGAGCAGGCTTCGGGTGGAAGACGCAATTGCACAGGCACACTTACAACAGGCGCAGGCAGGCAGTAACGCCGCGTTTGATGCCCTGCACGAACACCTTGATCCTCCGGTCAGGCGATTTGTGCGCCGTTTGATTGGTGTGCACCCCACCGAAGATGACATTATGCAGGATGTTTTTCGCGCTTTATTCGTCAATCTGGAACATATGCACCCGGCGGAAAAGTTATTGCCGTTTATTTATCGGGTGGCGCGTAACCGGTGCTACGATGCGCTCCGGCGGCAACAGCGTCACAAAAATATTTCGCTGGATGACAGTGTACCACTCATCGCAGAGGTCTATCTGCAACCGGAAGAACGCGCTCACTGGTCACTGGTATTCACGCGTGTGAAAGCGGCGGTGGATCAATTGCCCGAACCACAACGACAGGCGCTTATTCTCTATGCGGAAGAAGGATTTTCGATGGACGAAATTGGTGAAATCATGAGTGTGTCGTCCGGTACGGTGAAATCGCGTTTGCATCACGCCCGCCTCACCCTGCGTCGCCTGCTCAGTGCCGATCTATTCGATGCAACCGGCAGTAAAATCAATCGTAAGTTATTGGACTTTGTAGGAGATGGTTCAGATGATTAACACAATTCAGCAAAACGTATCATTAAATCGCTATGCTCGTGCACTAGAACGCTTGCGCCTCGACCTTAAGCGGAGCATCCATATAGACATTTATCAGGGACTTGGCGAAACAGTCGTGCGGATTTATCGTGGCATCCATGAGGGGATCAGCAACGCGGTTAATGATCCTTATCTGACAGCACTCACATTAGGCGATTTAGCTGTGCCTGCTAAAGATCGGGAAAAAGTGGCACTCGTTAATTTACTCAGTGGACAATTACAGACTTATCTGGAAAGTGTAATTGAAAACGCATCTCATGCGCTAGCGACACAAGGAGAAAGCAACTATGGCGGATAAAATCCATCCACTTAAACGCTACTATCGGGCGGTTCATCGCTTACGGGATGACCTGAAGCGAAGCATCTACATGGAGATGTACAAAGGTTTGGGCGATACGGCTGTCCGTACCTATCGCGGAATCCATGAAGCGGTGATGCGCGAAACAGATGATGTTTTTGTCGCATCGCTGGTCATGGAAGACCCTGCGCCGGATATGGGCGAAAAGCAAAAGGTGGCGATGGTCAACTTGCTTAGTGGTCAGTTGCTCTCATATCTGGAATTCGAGTTGCATATTGATGGCGACGAAAACGACGATGATTAGAGTTATTTCCGAAGCATTGACAGGGGCGAACGCGTTGATTCGCCCCTACACGCTGGTCAATACGTTATAGTGCCTGACGAATCATTTGCTCAATGTTACCCTGCGGATGTGCGCCGACGAGCTTACCGACCTGCTGACCATTCTTGAACATCAGCATCATGGGGATGCTCATGGCTTGATAGTGGCGTGCCATTGAGGGGTTATTATCCACATTGAGCTTCGTAATTTTGATTTTGCCTGCGTATTGCTCCGCAAGGCGATCTAACACCGGCGCAACCATATGACATGGACCACACCACGGTGCCCAGAAATCGACCAGCACGGGGACATCACTATTCAACACATCCTGCTGGAAACTGGCATCCGAGATATGCACAGGAAGCGCACCCTTTTGTGCTCTGGCGTTCGTTTCTGCCGTCGTGGTTTGCGGCAATGGTCCCATGCCCATCAAGAAATCAGCATGAGCATCCACATCCTCTGGCAAAATATGCGACGCGCTGGATTCGACTTCGCCTTCGTCTAATGTTAGTAGTGCGGGCAAGGCGGGACGGTTAAAACGGGCATGAACGTTTGGATTGGCGCTGGCATCGACCTTTACGACCAGCATATTCCCCGCGTTTTCTTTCGCCACGCGCTTAAACGCTTCCTCCAAATTGGGATTTTGCTTATCAAACAAATAAAGCAAAACGGGCAATCCCTGACCAAGAATACGCTCAATGGCGTTGTCGTCGGTGTTGATCGGTGTATCAAAAATGGGCATAATTTTTACCTCATCGTTCACAATTTTATGGACATCGATATTTTATAGACGCTGTGAAAGTGACGTTTTATACATAGCCAATCGCTAACGCGATACTCAACCAAGTCAACCTCCTCAACCATGCACAAAATACGATATGCTTGGATGTAAGTTCAATCTGAACAACAAGTCATGTAATGTGTCTGCGAGTTATTTGCCCCATAAGGAGCTTATTTTGGAAATTCTGATTATTTTTCTACTTACTCTGCTGAATGGTGTGCTGGCGATGTCAGAATTGGCGGTAGTGTCTGCCCGGCAAGCGCGTTTGCAGGCACAACGTGACGATGACACCGCAGGCGCGAAGGCGGCGCTAGAACTAGCACAAGACCCCAATCGCTTTCTATCGACGGTGCAAATCGGCATTTCGTTGATTGGTGTGCTGGCAGGGGCTTTCAGCGGGGCAACATTGACAGATGATATGGCACGTTTGCTCGCACAGGTGGATTTTCTAGCACCATACAGTGACCCGTTAGGATTCGCGCTGGTGGTTGCCTTCACGACGTATCTATCGCTTATCTTCGGCGAACTCGTCCCTAAACGGCTGGCACTTCGCTCACCGGAACGTATTGCCATATGGGTTGCCCGACCGATGCGCCTACTCTCCCGCCTGGCGTATCCGCTTGTGGTGATTTTGAGCATTTCCACCCAAGTGATATTACGCCTACTCAATGCCCATGAGGACGACGCGCCCACTGTAACGGAAGAAGAAATTCAGATCATGCTCAACCAGGGCATCAAGGATGGCATATTTGATGCCTCTGAACAGGAAATGATTGCCGGAGTCTTTCGTCTGGATGATTTGCGTGTAAGTGCCTTGATGACCCCGCGAACGGAGATGGTCTGGATTGATGTGGATGACCCGCTAGAGGAAATTCTGCAAATCATTAACGATCATGACCACCGCCTTTATCCCGTGATTGATGGGACACCAGATGAAGTCATCGGCATTGTGAAGATGCGTGATATTTTACGATTCACGGTTAAAGGTGAATTATTTACCCTGCGACAACTCATCAAACCACCCCTTTTCATTCCCGAAGGCATAACCGCTGATGTCGCGCTGAGCCGTTTTCGCCGTGAACGCCAGCATGTCGCGCTCATTCTCGGTGAACATGGTGGTGTGGAGGGACTGCTCACCCGCGATGACATTCTGGAAGCGATTGTGGGGGATTTAGGCACGCCGGAAGCCATCCAACGAAAAGACGGCACATGGCTGATTGATGGATTGATGCCTGTCGCAGAATTCAAAGCGTTGTTTGATCTGCGCGAGGATATGCCGGATGAATCCGAAGGCTTATACCAGACTCTCGGTGGCTTCTTTTTGCACCAATTTGGCGATATTCCCAAACCAGCGGATCGTGTTGAGTGGCACGGGCTAATCTTTGAAGTCATGGATATGGACGACAAGCGCATCGACAAGCTGTTGGTCAGCAACGCGGACAAAGCGTAAACAGTCTGTAAAATCTATGTTAGCGATTTGATTTCGAGGCTACAATAGACATAGTTTTAAGTGGAAAGTCAGAAGTGAGAAGGCAAAGGATAAACGCTTCACCTTTTATGACATCATGCTATAAACACTATTCTCAATCAAGACGATAATCAAAGAAGATGACCTATGAGTGACAACATTCTCGTCGTAGATGACGAACAACGCATTATTGATCTGGCGCAGATGTATCTGGAACAGGAAGGTTACACGGTCAGCAGTTCGAACAATGGTAGCGAAGCCTATCAGAGGATCATGGAAAATCCACCGGCGTTGATCGTGCTGGATTTGATGCTCCCCGGCATGGATGGCTGGGAGATTTGCCGGCGAGTACGGGCGGATTCTGATGTGCCGATTATTATGTTGACGGCGCGGAGTGATGATATTGATAAGATCGTCGGGCTAGAATTGGGCGCGGATGATTACCTGACAAAGCCGTTTAACCCCCGTGAATTAGTCGCCCGTGTGAAGGCAATTTTACGCCGACAGTCTGCGATTGACCGCCGGAATGTGTCTGCATCAGAAGCCAGCACGAGCATCACGCATAAAAATATGATGATTGACCCTGAACGGCGCATGGTGAAGGTCGATAATAAAGCGGTCGATTTACGCATGAAAGAATTCGACCTTTTGCTCACGCTGGCGAAAGACCCCGGTCTGGTGTTCAGTCGGGAGAAATTGTTGGAGATCGTCTGGGGATATGATTTCGCCGGAGAAACCCGTACCGTTGATGTGCATATCGCCCATCTGCGTCACAAGCTGGAGGGGATGCAAGCGCAAATCGAAACCGTGTGGGGCGTGGGTTATAAGCTGGAAGTGGAATGAGTGGGATAGGCGACCAAAATTTAGGAAATTACTAACAGGTAGGCGACCTGGCATATCGCCCCTACGCATTGCTTGTTCATCGAGATCACGAAAATCCACTTAATGTATGATGACTTTTTCTAATCTGACAACTAATTACTGAAAACTGTGAACTGAAATAAAAACCATGTTCTCATCGCTTCGCACACGATTATTAACCTCATATCTGCTCCTGCTAACGGTCACGCTGAGTGTCATGCTGGTGGCGCTATTCGTTGCGACGAGCGCCCAACCGTCGCCACCGCAACCGACCTATCAACGCCTGGCGGCACTGGCACGGGGCATTAATCTGACTGACCTCATCATTGAATTTACGGGTCAACGTAGGGGATCGCCGGATTTAGACAACTCCAATATCATGACGACCCTGCTAGATAATTTTGCTGATACCCGTAACGTGCGTGTCATGATTATCAATCTCAATCAGCAGGCGGTGCTTTATGATAGTGGTGGAAACTTCGCCCAACGCGACTATATTGATCTAAATTTCGATAGCTATCAGGCAGATCGTTATTCGGGTGCAAACGCGGTATTCGGTGGTTTTCGTGATGCAGGTGGTGAATGGCTTTTCAGTGGCGTAACCAATCAGGCACCGATCTCCGCAGGACGCTTAAATAATTATCTAATCCTCGTCGCTGATCTGCGCCCGACGCAATCTCTGCAAAGTGTGCTTGGCGAATTCGATACATCGTTGGCAGTACCATTGTTGCAAGCGGGTGGTATTGGCTTATTTATCGCCATTTTCATGGCATACGCCATCAGTCGGACGATTGCCCGCCCCTTACAAGCGGCAAGTGAGGCGGCAACGGCGGTGGCTGAGGGCGACTTAAATCAGGGTGTCCCTGTCAGCGGACCGGCAGAGGTACGGGCAGTCGCGGAAGCATTTAACAGCATGAGCGCGGAAGTACGCGCCACACAGCAAGCTCAACGCGATTTTATGGCGAACGTCTCACACGATTTAAAGACCCCTTTAACGTCTATTCAGGGGTATTCACAGGCGATTATGGATGGCGCGGCGCGTGATCCGGTTAAGGCGGCGGCGATTATCCATGACGAAGCATCTCGCCTCACGCGCATGGTGATGCAGTTGACCGACCTCGCACGGATGGAAGCAGGTCAACTTTCGATGAATATGACCCCGTTAGATGCCGGTTCATTAGCCAAAAACGTGGCACAAAGTTTAACCGTAAATGCGGAGCAAAAAGGCGTGCGGTTAAAGGTCAACGCGCCACCGATGCCCGATATTGACGGCGACGGGGATCGACTGGTGCAAGTATTGCAGAATTTGATCGGCAATGCGATTAAGTTCACACCCGCAGGTGGCACGGTGCGCGTGCTTGCGCGGGGTGTTCCCGGTGCGATTGAATTGATCGTCGCGGATAGTGGTGTGGGCATCCCAAGAGACGATTTACCGCGGGTATTTGAGCGTTTTTATCAGGTGGATAAAGCTCGCGGACCCCAGCGCGGTACGGGGCTTGGATTGGCGATTACACATGAGATCATCAACGCGCACGGCGGGCGCATCAGTGTGAGTAGCGAGTTGAACAAAGGCACGGTGTTTACGATCTGGCTCCCTGTGCGCGGAACCAAACACACCACGCAAATGTCGCGGCATCGCTTGCCCCTGAACGATAATTAACTGTGGCGTGGCAGACTTTAGATTGAAGAAAACAACCGCTTTACGCCTGTTTTCCCTCTAAAGCGGTGAGGGCATTATAGAGAATGTCCTCATCCAGCCCGAATTTATTACCGACCTGCGTTGCGACGGATTTCAGGTCACCTTCAAGCAAATAATAGCTTTTCTCGCCATCCACGAATTTTTCCATCTGATAGGGGATGGTGTCGCTACCAAAGCGCCATTGTACGCCGTCCACAATAAGGTGCATGACAATACGATCTAGAAACAAGCCTTCTTCGCCATAATCGTTGGTGGTGATAGCGCGATAATCGATGTCATTAATTGGAATGTCAACTAGAGTGAAGCAATAGGCACGGAAATGATTATCACGGGAGATTTCATAACGATCATTGCCCTGGGGCGTAACGGTATAGGTATGAAACCGGCTGGTTGTTTGCACGGGTTCATTTTCCGAGATCAAGAGCGGCGCATAAATGGGCAAGCCGACATCCACCAGATATTTTTGCCCATCCAGAAAAATAACCCCGGCGGAATGACAGCCAATACTTTCGCTCATGTTATTGATCGTCAAATAGCCTTCAAAACCGAGTGATTTTAAGACCGTGAAAAAGGCGAGATTGCTTTCGTAACAGGTGCCACCTGTGCCATAGCGGAGGGCATCGCGCCAAAATTCTTGCGGGAGGCGCGGGCATTGTGCGGTCTGTGATATGCTGGCGCGTTTGGCGATGCGGGAGGCACTTTCCCACGGCACGGTACGCGTATAGGCTTGTATGAGCTGTTGAAGATAGGTGAGAGAGGGCGATTGTGCCTCTACATCAAGATAAGCCAGCACATCCTGATAATTAAAGTTGCCCGCGCCCATACTTCTGATCTCCTGAAGCTCAATATTGAATATCACTATCATACACCCACCCCCTTCTAATCGCGTAAGTTAAGACTCTCTATACACTCTATACGCATCATCGAGGGATTCGGTTTAAAATCTCGCAGAATTCGTCCTTGAGTCGTATTAATCTCCAACGGGAGACACCCCTTCGAGTAGAATGTCATCATCGAAAATTTCGTCTATGGGAGTCACGGTCTCATCCGCGACTGCCTCATGATCGGGTATCAAGTCTTCGACATTGCGGATCGCCGGAATCAAATAACCAATGACCGCACTCGCCATGCTCAATATGCCTGTGATGACAAAAATCAACGCCATGCCCGCCCCTGCACCTGTTCCCATCAACCCACCAAACGTACCTGCTAGCGCACCATCGGGCATCATGGCAGGTTCAAACACGCGGTCTGCTAAGGGTCCGGCGATCAACATGGCGAGTGGAATCGTGATCTGGGCAATCCACATCCGCACGGCGAAGACCCGCCCCTGTACATTGGGATCAACTTTGCTCTGCCACAACGCCTGATTCGACGCGTTCAATAAGGCGATAAATAGACTACCCACCAAGCCCGTGATGATCCAGACCAGCGGGGTACGCGCCAATCCGAATAGCACTGTGCCAATAAGACTTGAAGCCATCATCCCAAACAATACCCCGTGAATTCGGCGTTTAGGTCCGCCCCAGATGCTTAACGCGATACCACCCAATAAGCCCCCTATCGCCATTGCGGATTGCACCACACCGAGCGCAATTTCGCCGATATTTTCCCCGTCGCGGGGCGTGGGCAGAAACGCCGTCGATACACCGCCAGATTCCATACGCGCTAGAATCATGGGTGCGAGCAAGGTAAAGCCCATCGTGCTGAACAGATTCAGTAGGAAGAAAATCATCTGCACGCCGAGCAATCCACGCCGTGCAATGATGTATTTGAAGCCGAAAAGTGTTTCCTGCAACAGGTTTCCTTCGGCTTTGTTGACTTCCTCATCAGCGGATTTTTTCGGTTGCGGGATGTACGCCCATGCTAGCGTGCCGAGCGCAAAAAGAAAGGTCACGATGTCGATAAATAGGATGCCACCGATGCCAATGAATACCAGTAACGTCGCCGCGATAGCCGGTGCGAAGATGCGGGCGGCGGAATCTGCCATTGCCAGCATCGCACTCGCACGGGCGTATTGTTCTTTAGGGAGCATCATGGTGACGGCGGCGGAATAGGCGGGAAATTGGAAAGATTGGAACGCACCTGTGAAGAATCCGGCGACATACAAATGCCAGATTTCAAGATTGCCGGAGACATACAAAATGGCGACGGCGATGGTGGACATGCCCGCCGCCAGATCGCTGAGCATCATGACCAGCTTACGATTCCAGCGATCTACTAATGCGCCGGCAATCGGACTCAGTATGACCGTCGGACCGTAAGAGAATAAGCCCACGAGTGCGAGAGCAGTCGCTTCTCCGGTCAGTTGCCATGCCCAGATGGTGAGGGCGAACTGAGTCAGCGATGTGCCGAAAAGCGACACTACCTGACCAATCCAGACGACGAGAAAGGTTCGCATCCCGCCAGATTGGGTATCTTTGGCTTTTAATACACGCATCATTCCCCCTTAAGCGTGTTAGATGATTTTGATACGGGTGAATCTTTACAGAGATGCACACCTAACTCGATTACGGCTGTGTACAAGATGAGGTTCAAAATTTATATTACCCTATTTAGTGGGTAATTTGCATAGTTTATATCATTACATGAAAAATGACAACAATTAATCGAGACACAAAACGGGCGCAACCTTTGCAAAAAGAGGTTACGCCCGCGATAAAACGTTGCGATTTTGGTCAAGCAATCAAATTACGGAAATTGTGGAATCCCGTAGGGACTACCGACATAATCAGGATCAATCCAATAGTTGGGTCTTGGTCCCTGTGCGACCCAGCCTGAAGCCACCACATTGGAACGAATGCGGACTTGCCACCAGACTTGATTGTCCACGCAGACCGGTCCGCCAAGGACTTCAATCGGCACACCATCGACCAACGAATAGAGGATTGCGCCACTCAACGACGGGATAGCGCGCAGATTTTTGGCGATATTATCAACGGCACGGATGCGGGCGGTTTCGCCGATACTCAAATTCATCGGCGGGCTACAGATCGACGTTGGTACATCCTGCGCGATGAAGTATTCGTCAAGCGAGTTACTGCCTTCCGCCATATAGCCCCGATAGAGCACGTTAACGACAACAACTTCTATCAAGCGCCAATTATAGCCGTCCACGCACTCAGCCGTATCGCTCAACACGGTGACGGTTGCCCCGAATGGAGCGACGGTCACTGTTAAGCCCTGCAAGCTGGCTTGTTGACGGATACGCACACCGGTAATCAGTTCAACTTCATCGCCTGCTCGCAAATCAAGCGCGACGTTGCAATCTGCGCCGGGTACGGTGGTTGAGTCGATATAACTGATGAAATTCAACGTGGTAGACCGCTCCGCTACCCAGCCGATAATGCCCTGTCCTCTGATTTGCCACCAGATGAAGTCACTATCACACAGCGGACCATCTATCACAAGGAAATCCCGCGGTTCTGGAAAATTCGCCAGCCACGCCGAGGATGGCGACGGACCGTAACGGATGTTCACACCGGGGCGAACGGTCACGGTTGCGCCAATGGTAATGGGTAAGGTCGTCGAACAACCGGGTGCGCTGGAAGTTGGCAAGGGTGTGAGCGGTGGAGTCGGCGTAAGTGTAATCGTCGGCGTGACATCAAACGGCAGTGGTGTCGCAGTCGCGGTGATGCCGGGTGGAAATTGTGCTAGCGATGGGGGCACATCCTGCATCAGGCTGAACCCAACCGCTAGCATCGTGATTAGAAAACAGGCAAGAGCTACTCGTTTAACCATTGGCAGGCGAGTCCTTTTCACATGGCACTTAGTCTCATATCATAAGGATAACACAGCCTGCCAAAGTCGGCATGGTGACCTTAGGGTGAGAGACAATTGGCTGTTCAGATTAGTCAAGTCCTGTCCACTCATGATCGAGGATGCTCATGCTGATACTGTCAACATATTCACCGTCCCACAAAAGAGCATCACGCATTACACCTTCACGCTTAAAGCCAACTTTTTCATAAGCACGAATCGCCCGCGGATTAAACGCATATACAGATAGCTCAATGCGATGCAAACCAAGTTGATTAAAGCCATAATTGACCATCAGACGCATGGCTTCTGTTCCGTAGCCTTTGCCCACACCTTCATCAGTAAACATGCCGATACGAATACTAGCGCTGTTGTTGTCGCTATCAATTTCATTAATGATCACTTCGTCTAAAGCCTTCGAGTCATCCGGCAGAGCGATAATAAACGGTGCACGGGAGTCATCATCATTTGCGACTTGCCGTGCAATATATTTGTCAATCATCTCTCGCGTAAATGTACCCTGTGTTCCGGTGAGTTTATTAAATTCTGCGTGATCCATGCTTTCCCATAACGGTTCAGCATCCTCCGTACGAAACGGACGCAGAATAATTTTCTCTCCCTGCATCGGTATTTGAATTGTCTTTTGCATTTTATTTCCTTTTGTTTAGATTGCTATCGTGTACTTAATCAAAATAACCCGACTCCGCGCAGATGTCTTCCCCGGAGCCAAAGGTCGTTTCCTCGATACTTCTGCCCGTACGCTTCATATAGGCTTGCACCACATGATAGCCGACGGCATAGCCACCAAAGGCGGGCATCCCGATTTTCTCCCAGCCCCATTGCTCCGCGTTATGATCGCCAAAGATATAGGCTCGGATTTTATCAAAGCCGGTAACGGTCAGGTTTTCGCCGATGAGCGCCTGCGCAGTTTTCAGATCATCGGCGCTGATATCCGTGACATAGTAACCGACAATCTGCTCACCGAAAAGCGCCGCCGCGAAGGATTCAGCTAACCCTTCCGCCACGATGTAATCGGCGACACTCGTTTGCATCCCGAACGGAAACACATTAAAGCGAATCAGGTGGTGCATTTCATGGACGATCAAGCCCGGTAAACGCGACAAATTATAGTCATTTGGCGTATCGAATTGCGCGACAAAACGCGGTGCTGCCCAGTCGGTTGCGCCTGTATAGCCACGCCCGATTGGGTCAGCGGAGTCGGCATCCGCCAGCATGAGCCAGCCTTCCACCTCGTCAAAAGAGATGCGATCCGCGTAAGGATTGAAACGGGAAACCCCTGTTTGCAATGCTTTTTCCGCTATGACCCATGCGTTCGCAGTTTCGAGCTTTGTCAAAACGTCCGGCACCGTGGCTAATTGCTCCGGTTGAAGCCAGAGCCATGTTTTTGTGCCAGCGAGAAGCCGTTCGGTTTCGTCCTGTGGTGCGTCTGTGCCAAATCGCCCCGCCATCATGCCGAGCATCTGTCCCCACGGACGCGCAAATTTATCTACGAAGAGCGCTTTTCGAGTGGCATCATCCGGTGCGTTGATGATTTCGTGATAGATGGCGTTGGTGTTGATGAACTTTGCGTGTATAGATGTCGTCATTGTTGTTCACCTATGATTCCGCGCTCAAGAATACGCGGATGGCATCTATGAACGGATCAAGCTGTTCAAAGTGGATGAAATGCCCCGCGCCTTCGAAGTGAATATGCTGACCATCTTGCCATGATGCGGTGATCGCCTTTACACCTTCCGGCAAGGCACTACCGCCCCGTTCAGAATCAGCGGTGAGCAACAGAATGGGCGCGCTGAGTTTGCCGATGAGTTCCGGCGAGGCGGCACGATAATCCATATCCTCGCTGTGGTCGAGCACATCAAGGTTAAACAAGGCAGTCGCTTCGATTTGCGTCACATAATCTGTTTCCTGTGGCAAAGTCGTACCGGGTGGCAAAAATGCCCGCCCATTGGTCATACGTTCCTCATGCGGTTGCGTTTTTAAGGCTTGCATCTGTGCAATCCAATCCTTGTACCAGTCTGTTTGCCGGAACATGCCGGCGTTAAAACTCCGCATGGGTGGGTCTTCTAAGATGATGGCACGTGGCACATCGGGATAGGTCGCGCCAAAACGCACCGCAATCTCCGCGCCCAGTGAGTGACCGAGAACAATCGGCTTGTCTAATTCCAGCGCATCAACGACATCGGCGAGGTCTTGAGTCAGAATGTCCAGCGAAAAGCCATTTTCCACGCCATCGCTATAACCATGCCCGCGCATATCCGGTAACACAAGATAAAATTCAGCTTCTAACGCCATCGCTACGCGCATCCACTGAAACCCTGCGGACATGAATCCATGCAACAAAATGACGGCTGGTTCTTGTGAGTCTCCAGCGAGATAAGCGTGCAAGCGTGTGCTGTCGCGCATCTCGACATAAGTGGACTCCCAATGGGCAGGTAACAGGTCGTCTATACGGCGATAAGTCTCCGGTGTATCAGATGTGGTCATGAGGTTAAGCTCCATGTGCATTAGCAAAACGAACCCGTCCCATTAGGGCAGACACAGTTGTATCATTGTTGATAACAATGTGTCAAGTGAGTTCACAAAAGATCATAAAGTATAACGTGGCGTGAGAGTCAAGCAGGGATTTACATTTTTGAGGCTTCGAGTGCGCGAGCGAGCGATGTCAAAATCGTCACGCTCGCACATAATCCATAGTTGACGCGATTAAAAGTTGGTATCGTGATTGGTTTCACTATTGCCGTTGCCCGTCCCGAATAGCCGGAATTGATCGAGGTTTATCGTTGGGAGGGCGCGTTTGAAGCCCGATCCATAAGCGGTGTGTCCCTGCCCGACCACGATAAACGCGAGTGGATCAACCTGCGAGACGAGTGCCCGCAATTGGTTGACCTCCGCCCGGGAAATCGTAATCATCAGCATGGTGCGCTCGGTTTCGGTATACATCCCTTTGGCATCAATCGCCGTCACCCCGCGATCCAGATCATGCAAAATAACCTGAGACACCTCTACCGGCTTTTGTGTAATGATGAACACAATGCGGATGATGCTCGGTCCTTCCAGCACATAATCTGTCGCAACACCACTGATGAACAGCGTTACCGTCGCATATAAAGCGGATTCCCAGCCAAAGACGAAACCCGCCACCGCGATCACTGCCATATCGGTATACAAGTAGGTTGTGCTCAACGGGATGCCCGTGCGCTGTTGAATGATGATCGCCAGCGTACTTGTCCCGCCATAAGTCCCGCCCGCACGGATAATAAAGGCTGTACTAATCCCGCCTGTGATGCCACCGAAGAGCGCGTTCAGCAACACATTATCGCTGAGACCTTCAGCCGGTAAATACGGTCCGATGGTATCTAGCGCGATAGCATAGCCGACGACGGCAATCAGCGTGATAATGACCATGCGGATGCCGTTTAGATAACGATACCCCAGAAACAGGATCGGGATATTGAGGATGAGCACCATTAAGCCGACAGGCGTGCCGAAAAGTTCGTTGAGGATGACGGATGTGCCAGTCACACCGGTTGGAGCGATATTAAAAGGGGTTAGGAACAGTTGAACCGATACTGCACCGATAAAAATCGCCAGTACCACATAGATGATGGTCGGGAGTAAGCGTATAGCACGGCGTAACATTGCCATGAGTAAGTCACCTTAGCATAACTGTGCAGAGTAAACCCGCGTATTATAGACGCAATGTGTTATGAATTCGCGTGGAGATTCTGGCAATCTTTTCCTTGACTTTCCCTCTACGGCATGGTGTTTAATTGAAGTTTACACTAAACGTCTAAGCAAGCGATTTTGTAACGGAGCGACAATTCCACGAGGGGGCGACGTTAACAGCAAGTTTTTCGTTCAGTGCCATTTCAAACGACATTATCACAATGCACCATACGCGAAAAAAATAGCCTGTCATCACAAGCTATTTCTTAGTTTCCGTAATAAGAGTTATAATTCCGGCTAGTTCAAGAATGCTTCAACCGTTTTAATGAGTTCTGCACGGCTTACAGGTTTCGGCAAGTAGCCATCACATCCGGCGGCGAGGGCTTTTTCCCGGTCACCAACCATCGCGTTTGCAGTCAGTGCAATAATGGGAATAACGCTGGTTACGGGCATTCCACGCAGGCGGGCAGTGGCTTCCAATCCATCAATATCTGGCAAGTTGACATCCATTAAAATGAGGTCAGGGCATTCATTCGTCGCCATATCTACGCCCGACAGACCATTTTCAGCTTCAATGACATCGTGACCAGCATGTTTCAAAATCTTGCGGACCAGACGCATATTTTGAACATTATCTTCAATATATAGAATTTTTCCCATTTTTTCTAATCCCCTAATGCACTTTGACAGATTGACCTAAATAAATTATAGCTTAAGGAAGTCATTGAAAAGCGTTAAGGATTTTCAAAAAATTAATGAATGACTGGCTTGACTGGTTTGAGTTTATTTAAGAACTTGCTCACTTCACAGCTGTAATGGACAATGACAGAGACAACTGTATACGGAAGTCGGATCGCCTGTGCTACAATTTGGATTAAGCGAAACCGACAATTTAATGGAATTCTGCTTGTATGACACTTTCAACGCCTGTTGCGCTTGTATTTTTACTCGTCATTCCCTTCATCGCTTATCTTGGATGGCCCCGACAACGGTATCGCCGTGTGCGTGATTCACTGAGCCTTGCTTTGCGCGTCAGCATTATCACCTTGCTGGTGCTGGCTTTGGCAGGTGTGCAGATTGTGCAGTCGGCTAATCGACTTGCGGTGGTCTTTCTGGTAGATGTCTCTGATAGTATGGGCGCGGTCTCTCAGGAAGAGGCGCTCAATTTTGTACGCGATTCGCTGGATGGCATGGCGGTGGATGATGTTGCCGGCGTGATCTTATTCGGCGCGGATGCACAGGTCGCGCGTTCGATCAGCAACACCCGTGAACTCGGTCAAATCCGCGTAGAACCGGCGACTAGTAACACCAACCTCGCAGAAGCGGTGCGCCTCGGTCTGGCGCTTTTCCCCGGTGATGCGGCACGGCGCATGGTTCTACTTAGCGATGGTCAGCCCACAATTGGCGATACACAGGCGGCGGCACAACTCGCCCTCGCCGCCGGAGTGGAAGTGAGCTATGTGCCATTTTTTACCGGACGTGGACCGGAAGTGCAGGTGCAGGATTTCCACGCGCCAGCGGTCATCGGCGAGAATCAGCTTTTTGATCTGACCGTGACCATCTCATCCGAGGTCGATGCTCCGGCGACGGTGACCGTACTCGCGGCGGGACAGGTGGTGCATACCGAACCGATTGATCTACGCGAAGGCACGAACAATTACACCCTGACGTTGATGAGCGGTGAAGCGGGCTTCCGTGATTTTTTCGTGCGCGTGGAGCCAGAAGGCAACGATGGTTTTTATCAGAATAATAATCTGGGCGCGTTCACCCGTGTTGAGGGTGACCCGCGTGTATTACTCGTCGGGAAAGACGATGCAGAGATTGCCTATTTACTGCCCGCATTAGAGGAAAGCGGCTTAAATGTCGATTATCTGCCAGTGGATCGGATGCCGATTGGTGTCGCACCGCTGACACAATATGATAGTGTGATCCTCGCCAACCTCTCCGCGCTAGACCTCGGTCAAAGCCGGATGGAGGCGATTGAAACCTATGTCGGCGATTTGGGTGGCGGTCTGGTGGTGGTCGGTGGACCGTCTTCGTATGGACCCGGTGGCTACTTCCAGACTCCTATAGAAGATGCTCTGCCCGTAGAAATGCAAATCACCGATCAAGAGCGCCTACCCTCCTTGACGATTGCCTATCTGATTGATCGCTCCGGCAGTATGGGCGCGGTTAGCCCGCGTGGTATCCCCAATATTGAATTGGCGAAAGCGGCGATTATTCGCTCCATTGAATTTTTACAGGAGCGAGATCGGGCGGCAGTGGGTTCGTTTGATTTTGATGCCTATTGGGTGGCGGAATTTCAGAATGTGGATAATGCACAGGCGCTTGCCGGATTGGTCGCCACGCTTCGACCAAGTGGAGGCACGAATATCCGTTCGGGTATGCGCCTCGTGGCACGGGACATCGTGAATGAACCGTCCGATTTACGCCACATTATTTTGCTCACCGATGGCGGTGCAGACTCCAATGGATTGGTCGAGATGGCCAGAGATTTGTATGACAATCAAAACGTCACCACCTCGGTCATCTCCATTGGTGTACAGGAAGCGCCGTTTCTGGCAGATATGGCAGAAGCCGGACAGGGCAATTATCATCATGTGATTGATGCGGATAACATCCCCGCGATTTTCACGCTGGAAACAGTCTTAGCCACCCGTTCCTATATTGTGGAAGACCCCTTCACGCCCATCGCCACGTCAATTAATGCCAGCACCTTGCATCCGATTATTCGCGGCATCAACGCCCTGCCGGAATTACAGGGCTATATCGCCACAACATCCCGCCCGACAGCGCAGACCATTCTACGTGGCTCTGAACCGTTTAACGATCCAATTCTGGCGGCATGGCAATATGGATTGGGGCGCAGTGTCGCCTTTACCAGTGATGCGACAGCACGCTGGGCATCCAACTGGGTAACGTGGGATGATTACGTAACCTTCTGGAATCAGACGATACGCTGGACGATGACCGAAGGCGTAAACACCAACCTTGAAACACAGATCATCATGGAAGACGAGCAAGCAAGAATCGTGGTGGATGCCCGTAATAGTGATGGCACGTTCTGGAATGGTTTAAATCTGGAAAGTCGCGTGGTGTATGATCCTGAACAACCTGCCACGCGGGTACAATTGCGGCAGGTCGCGCCGGGGCGTTACGAAGGCACGTTTATCCCCGGCGGCGAAGGCGCACATTTCATCCGCATCAATCAAGTGGGGGCGGATGGGCAAGCAACGGCGGACGCTGACGATGCGCCGGTACTGAGCCAGACAACCGGCTGGGTCATGACGTATTCGCCGGAATATCAAATCCGCCAATCCAACGATACCTTACTTGCGGAAGTCGCGGATTTAACGGGCGGGGTATCTCTCGCAGGCGTTCCCGATCAGGTGTTTACACACGACATTGACGCGGCAAGTGTGCGCTCACCTATCTGGCAATGGCTATTGTTGATCGCCATGCTCCTGTTGCCGTTTGATATTGCCGTGCGCCGTTTGATTATCACCCGGAGCGATTTACGACGCTTATCCGCTTACCTCAGTGCAAGATTTAGACCGGAAGCAAATGAAGAAGCCACCGCCCGTCGTATGTCTTCTTTAAGGCAAGCGCGAGATCGTGCGCGGGAAGGCATAGATGACAGGGTAATTCGACCTAATGAGTCCGTCACATCAGCCACCGAATCATCCTCGTCTAGCGACACACCCAAACCTGCTGAGGTGCTCAAACCGCGCTATTCCCGCGCACCGTCAGCGGTTAGCAAGCCCAAAGCAGATACGGATGCAGCGGAGACGAATATCGGCTCACGTCTGCTCAAAAGACGGCAGAACCGCGAGAACGAGGAATAGCGCAATCACCATATTCATGACTGCGCTATTCCTCAGTTTTAGTCCAGATAAGTTTAGTGTCTGTTAAATATCTTCACGCGGGAACGAAGTCACGGAGAAACGAACCGCGGTGCGTTCTTGCCCCTCGATATCAACGTCCACAAAAAATGGCTGAAAGTTGAGGTCTAGTGAATCGCGCTCAAGATAACCGCGTGCAATCGCCATTGCTTTAACTGCCTGGTTAACCGCACCTGCACCAATCGCTTGCACTTCCACCACGCCTGATTCCCGAATGACACCGGCAATCGCCCCGGCAACCGAGGTAGAACGCGAGCGTGCAGATACCTTTATCACATCTGAACCTGTGGTGATTTCATCATCATCATTAAAGGATGACGTTGTTGTTGTGTCATTATATTCTTCGAACATTTTCCTCGACCAATCACTATGTTGAGCTAGAACGTATACGCAATCTGAAGTCGTAAATTATGGCAGGTAAGTTGTTGAAAACATGCTTACAGAAAAAGTTACGACTTTAAGACCCTATTTAACATCGCAACACTAAGTATTAAATCAATGTATCCTTAGAAACAGTCAAGAATTAGATGACGATTAGCCTACGGCGCTCAGTTCCATTACAAATCGACTAACTTATCCCAAATCTTGCAAAAAGCCCGTATTCCTTGAAAAATTATCCCAAAATCGGCATAAGATTCATCGTATAACGTGAATCTTATTAGAGCTATTAAAATAAGGATAAAGTAAAGAAATAACCCATTTATCCCAACATATTGGGATAAATAACCCAAATATTGGGATAAGTTGTGAAACTTTTCATTATGTTTTTATTAAGATTCCATGACGTATTTATCCCAACCTTAAAATTTCCAGATTCGTGCTGAATCTAGTTGAGTGAATCCCTGCTCTGAGCTATACTGTATTTACCTACAGACAAAACACACCCATCACATTCAGGTGATCAAAAACCGCGTTGCGGGATGTCGTATCCCCGATTTTGACGACTCTGTCGTCTACTGCCTGCACGCGGCGCAACAAAATAACACCTGACACAGCATTTTTATTAGCGAATACGGGGGCTTCAACGCCTGGCAGTTTCATATTGCCTAAAACTGTTAGCGTAGTTTGCCCGTTGCAAAGGTTATCGGACAGGATATTGTGAACGCTCAGGACGCTTGGAACGCCGCATACGGACAACTCGAATTACAACTGGATCGTGCAAATTTCGATACATGGCTTCGTGACGCTTTTTTCATCTGTGAAGAAGAAAATGGTGTTTACGTAATCGGCGTTCGGAATAGTTATGCGCGGGATATGCTCCAGCATCGGCTATATCGCAATATTCGGCGTGTGCTGAGTGATGTGTGTGGAGTAGATGTCGAATTGCGTTTTGAGGTGAATCGTCCGGTAGCGAAAGACTTGCCAGCGCATGAAAATGGCAACACGCCGAGCGCCAACAAACAGCCTGATCTATTCGTTGATACGCAGGATGATCGCCCACTGTTCAAGTTATTGGCACAGCGAAACGCCATCACCGAGACCGACAACACCCTGCCACCGCTGTATGAGCAAATCCGCCGTCCGGGATATGCAGAGTTGCCGGAAAATGATCTGAATCCCGATCATGTGTTTGATCGATTTGTCGTCAGTGGTTCCAACCAGATGGCATATGAAGCGGCACGCGCCGTCGCGGAAAATCCCGCCCGGATGTATAACCCGTTCATGATTTATGGTGGCGTGGGGCTGGGCAAAACCCATCTCGTTCATGCGATTGCCCATGTCTGCACCCGTCAAGGTTTACGCGCCGTCTTTATCCCGTCTGAAGTCTTCACCAATGACCTCGTAGACGCGATCCGCCATAAAACCACCGCGATGTTCCGCGAAAAATATCGCTCTGCGGATGTGTTACTGGTCGATGATATTCAATTTATCGCCGGTAAAGAGAGCACGCAGGAAGAATTTTTCCACACATTTAACGCGCTCCATACCTTCCAGAAGCAAATTGTGCTGGTATCTGACCGCCATCCACGCGAACTGAGCACGCTGGAAGATCGTCTGCGTTCCCGCTTTGAAAGTGGCTTGATTGTCGATATTAAGCCGATGGAATATGAGGCACGCGTGGCTATATTACGCATGTGGGCGAAGGAGCGCAAAATTCGCGTTGATCCGGCTGTGATTGATATGATCGCGCATTCTGCCAGCAATAATGTGCGCGGGCTACAGGGTGTATTTACGCAAATCGTCGCTAAAGCACACCTGACTGATCGCCCGATTACGGTGGAGAATGTGGGCAATTTGCTGGAACATTTTGAGCGCCCGCGTGAATACAGCAAAACGCCCGCAGATCAGGCAACACCTACGCAAATTATCGAAGCGGTAGCCGCACACTTCAACTTGAACCGTAAAGACCTTGAAGGCAAAAAACGTGCCACCCATATCAACAATGCGCGGCAAGTGGCGATGTATTTATTGCGCGAATTGACCGATATTTCGCTCTCGCAAATCGGGGATTTCTTCGGCGGGCGCAGTCACACAACAGTGCTCCATGCCTGCAACAAGATCACCGAGTCGCTGGATAATGACCCGAACATCCGTAGAACCCTGCAAGAAGTGCAAAATATGTTCGGCAACAAACGCTAATCTGCATCTACCCGCCTGTGCTAAAATCATCTATGGACGACGAAAGGTCGTCATGATGAAATAATGATGACAGGCGGTTTTATGGGCAAAAAGGCATTTTCACGGCGCGATTTTTTATTGCTGTTGGGCATTGGCGGGGCTGGCACGGCGGCGGCATGTGCCGGAGTTTCGCTCACCGCGCTCATCCTACTCAAGAATCGACCTCAAGACAGCACGCCCTCGCCCATCCGTATACAGATCAATCAGACGCAAATTGATAGCCTGCGCCCACAAATTATTTCGCGTGCGGAATGGGGCGCACTCCAGCCGAATTTAAGCGCTCGCAATGAGCAGGATTATTACAGTCTGAATAATCCTGAAGGCTGGCGCGTTTACAACGAAGACCTGACCGATGCCTACCAGACAGCTGTGATCCATCATTCGGTGCTATATGCCGACGATGATCTTTCCAGCGTGCGTGAAGTTCAGATTTCACATCGGAACGAACGTGGCTGGGCGGATATTGGTTATCATTATCTGGTGGGCAAAGATGGCAGTCTCTACGAAGGGCGCGATATTCATGTACGCGGAACCCATGTTGGCGGCTTCAATACCGGCAGTGTAGGCATTTGTTTGCTCGGTAATTTCGTCAACGATGCCCCGACAGCCGCCCAAATTACCGCTACCTATAGTGTGCTGGCATGGCTCAGTGTACGGTTGCAACTCACTCATCTCGCCGGACACAATACATTCAACAATGAAACGCAATGCCCCGGAACGAACCTCATCCCCTATTTACCGGATTTCGCCAGCGCAAATAGTCTGCAACTCGGCGCAGGCGGTTATATTCCCCCACCGGAGCAAGAGGTCACGCCGTCTGCCTATCGTGGCTGTGGTTGTGGCTGTTGTGTGGATGTTTAGCGCCAACCTCTAAAACTATATTTACGCCCTTATGATGCTCAATTTGGAACGTTTTACATTGCCGATGGGTCTATTTAAGTAACAAGACGTTTCAAGATACAGGGTACCCTCCTGAACGCCTGAAAAGAACAGCATGTCGCTGTTCGTCGTACATGATTTTTGGACTGTCACACGACTTTCAGGAGAAATGATAATGAAAAACTTCAAACGAGGATTCTGGTTCATCCTGCCGATTTTGGCGCTGATGATGGGCGTGTTTGTGCTTGCCCCCGCGCCGGCACAGGCACAAACGTATGATGTCTATATGGCGTATCAGACGTATGACAACGGGTTTATGATCTGGCGGAGTGATACCGGCGCGATCTATGCCTTTTATAACAACAGTGGCTTGCGTTATGTCGCTTTGCCAAGTTACGGCAACCTACCAGATAATCCGGTGCAGGACCCGACACCGCCCAATCATATCCGCCCGATTCGGGGATTCGGCAAAGTATGGGGCAATTTTGCGGATGTTCGCATCGCGCTCGGCTGGGCAACATCTTCCGAGCAAGGCTTTTCGTCGAATGTGTCGATTATTCCGGCGACCAATCAAACCACATTCACCTTACCGGACGGCGCACGCGTTCTGATTGGCAACGGAAGCTGGTCATTTACTACTGGCATCCCGCAACCACCACCACCGAATGCCACACCTACACTATTCCCGCCAACGCCACCACCACCGTATATAACGCCGACTTCACCGACTTTCCCGCAACCGGAAACTGTTTTTATTGCATCCACCTATCAATATTTTGAGCGTGGCTTGATGATCTGGTGGAGCGATGGTGGGACGGTATGGGTATTCGCAAACAATGGGGCGGTTTATAGCTATGCGCCGAATAGCTATGGCATTTTGCCGGACAATCCCTTTTATTACCCGCCGTTCGGCTACGTCCGCCCGATTATGGGCTTCGGCAAGGTGTGGGGCAATTACGCCAATATTCGCAACTCGCTTGGTTGGGCGACGACCTTCGAGCAGAGTTACACGGCAACCGTCGAACGTGTTTCGCCGATTAGTGGTGCAATCAACATTATCATCACAGAACCTAATGGACAACGCCTCGTTGTGCGCGATAACGGAACATGGTACTTTCAGTTTTAGGTAGGCGCAAAACTTCCATCCTCTTCCTCGTCGTTCAAGGAAGGGGAATAACACGGAGATTGCAATATGGGTAATAAAAGCTGTTTTCATTCAGAAACTCACGTCGAAAACATCATTTAGCGTCTCAGCTATCAGCAGTTTAGCAAACAAAGAGCTAGAAATGTACGAAATGAACGCATTTGCTGAGAAACTGACTAGCTGAATTGCTGAATTGCTGAATTGCAATCAAAGTAATAATATCTCTCCATCTTGTAGTTGTACGAATTTAAACCATAGTCGACATGAATGGTATGCGTGGGACGTTTGCCATTCAGCCTGTTTGCGTTATGCTTTTCAGCTTGAGTGCTTATAGAGATCACCCACGACAGGAAGCCCATGATTTTTGCCCATTTCATCAGCGCCCCTCAGATTGAGCATCAACTCCACCTGCGCCAGAAATTACACCAGAACATTACCATCACCACCGGCGAACGTATCCCGCCAGCGACGCATGTGCTCATCGCCGGACGACTCACGCGTGACGACTTAATTGCCCTACCGGAACTAAAAAGTGTGTTGATTCCGTTCGCCGGATTGCCTACGGAGACGGGCGTTTTGATGCGCGATTTTCCACAGGTCAGCATCCATAATTTGCATCACAACGCGGTCATTACGGCGGAAATGGCGCTGGCGCTCTTATTAGCGGCGGCACGACAACTCGTTCCGATAGATCGTGAGTTCCGTAAGCATGACTGGACTCTGCGCTATCAAACAGTACCGACGATTATCCTCGATGGCAAAACGGCGTTGATCGTCGGCTATGGCGAAATCGGGCGACATATCGGCAAGGTGCTCGGCGCGATGGGCATGAAGATTCTCGGTGTGCGAAGAAGCGTGCAACCGGACGATGACCCCGAACAGGTTTTTCCGATTGACCGTTTGCAAGATGTGCTTCCGCGTGCGGATGTGTTGATTGTCTGTGTACCGGCGACCCCCGACACAGACAATTTGATTGGCGAAACCGAATTACGCTTGATGCCGCGTGGTGGTCTGCTGGTGAATGTGGGACGCGGCGCGGTAATCGAACAGAAAGCATTATATGAGGCGCTCAAAGACGGGCATCTCTACGGCGCAGGCTTGGATGTGTGGTATAGCTATCCAACAGATGTCGAATCACGTAAACACACCCCGCCGTCGGAGTTTCCGTTTCATGAATTGGCTAACGTGGTGATGAGTCCCCATCGCGGTGGCGCGGGTGGCACAGATGAAGTGGAATATCGGCGCATGGACGCTATTGCAGAGAGCCTGAATGCGCTGGTGACAGATCAAACCATGCCCCATCGAGTCAATCTGGACAGGGGATATTAGGTAGAAGTTGTTAGTCAAAAAGCTAAAAATGAACTACAACGGTCACATAAGAAAAAATTTGAAATTTCTTCCTGCGTTTCGTCGCGCGCTCCGCGTCTTCGCGTTATGTTTTGCTTGTTTACCCGGAACATGAACGCCGGACATAGCGTACACGATTAATCCAACAGGGTCTCTAAGGCTTCCAGCAATTGGCGCGGACCGACTGGTTTCATCATGAGCCTATCGCGTTTATCCAGATCACGAGAGATCATCTGCGCGACGAGATTATTCGCCGTAGAAATTATGACCCGCGTCCCGTCTAGCCGATCATCGGAGCGAATGCGCTTATAAATATAATGCCCTGAAACCTGCGGCAAGTTCATATCGAGGATAATCAAATCAGGGGTAAGGTCATCAATACGCTCAAGCGCCAACTTGCCATCCACTACCAACTCGGAAGTGAAGTCCGCCATTTCCAGCGTGGTCGCATAAATATCGCCGATAGCCGTATTGTCTTCAATAATCAGCGCAAATTTTTTGCTCATAATGCGTTACCGCCTAATTCGTTGCAATAGGTACTTCCATCCATTATAGAACAATTGGCACTATATGGGCATGACTTTATCCAAATAGCGCCAACTTTTACGAAGATTTTAGATTTCCTACAGAGTTAAGATACGTCTGCGGGCGAGAAATTCTGTGGACGCTTCACCATCAAACTCATTATCAAGGGAAAGATGAGGCTGATCGCGCCGCCAATTTGGATGGGTGTATAGCTCCCGAACGCGTCAAAACATGCGCCGAAGACAATCGGACCGATTGACGTACCGGTAACAAGCACCGTATAAACGAAACCGCGAATTTCACCGTAGTACTTTCTGCCGAACAAATCCGCCCAGACCGTGCCATCAAACACGCCACCAATGGCGATCACAATCGCAAAGGCAATCGCAAACGGGATGATTAAAATTTCCTGACGCATCACGGTTGACATGAGCAACACGATCATCATGGAAAAAAGCTGGGTCGCCATAATATACGCGGGATTCACACGGCTGATAATCCGTCCCAAGCCGAGCGATAAGCCCATCCGCATCAGCGCCATAATACCGAACACATTGGCGACCATCAATGCGCTATGATCGACTTGCGCGAAAATTGATACCTGATGGATGATTAAGCCGGAGCCAAAAAATACGGAAAAGAAGCGCCCGATCATAAATACCCAGAAAATCGGCGTGCGACGGGCTTCTTTTAGCGTTCGTCCGGTGATTTTTGACTCTTTGTCAATGATGGGCAACGCCGGATCAGACGACTCCACAGGAGGGATGAAGACCCCATCAGGTTGCAAATCAAAATCTTCGGGGCGGTCACGCATTAACAGCCACCACAACGGCACAATGGTCACAGCAACGGCGATACCGAGCACTAACCATGCGTTCCGCCATCCGTGATTGTCGATCAATGATTGCAAAAAGCGCAGATAATAGGTTTCTGAAAGCGCCAATATCACCACAGTCAGGCTCATCAGCCAACCGCGCCGTGTTTCCCACCATTTGGTGATGGCGGTGTTACTGACCAGCACCATGCCACCCTGTCCCATCGCACGTAAGGCGAAAAATGCGAGAAATAGCGTGATCGGTCCGGTGATAAAAACGGAGAGCGCCATCAACACGAGTGCATACACCAGCGAGACCATCGCGCCAATGCGATGACTGCCGTGTTGATCGACCTGCTTGCCGACCCATGTTAAGCTGAGTGCGCCTAAAAAGGTGGAAATACCCAGCAATGTGGAAACAGCCGTTCTGCTTAAACCAAAATCTGTAATGAAATGGTCATAAAACAGGGAGATGGTGAAGCCCATTGCCGGTGCCGCGCTGACCATGCCGATGGTGCTGACGAACCAGACGATCCAGCCATAGTAGACCGGGAATTGTTGTACAGATTGAACTTTTCTGAGGGAATAGGTTGCCATGTAACTTTAATCAGTGTTCGGATACAAGTTTTAGTGTAATCCCAAAGAAAAGGTAATGCCTTAATATTGGACTTAAACGGTCTAAAGGGCACAATGAATCTCCAGCACACAAACAAATAACCCGCCGGGGTAATCGACGGGTTATTCGTAGAAGGCAGGGAAATTTTTTAGTTGGATGTAAGACCTGGATAGGTCATCGTAGTGTCTAACTGGCGACGGCTTTCGGTAAGATAACCTGTGTGCCAGTCAGGAGTGAGCGGTTGTCCTTGGTATTAAAAATGACGATGACAACCCCTGGAATTTTGATCTGGGTGGGTTTGCCCGTTTTTTTGTCCGTGCTCATAATGTTAATCTTCCCCTCAAAAAAGCTAGTTTGTGTTGATACTTGTGTTGATACTGTTGAATAGAAAAGACGTACCGCCTTTCCCCTCGTCATGTCTTATCGTGCACTGACCAGTAATGAAAGCATCATGTTCAAGCGACCTTTTTTCTCAGTGGTCTTCTCATCTCGCATCTGATGGGTAATACGCGCCGTACGCGCTTCTTGTTCAAATTTGGCTTTGCGATCTTGAACGATTTGTTGTTGTAACGCTTCATTCCGGTGGAGTTCGTTGTACATTGGTTATGACCCCCGTTTGCTTTCTTTGCGTTAGGTATAGATTATCAAAGTCAACACCGTTATGTATTCCATCATAGGGTGAAGATGGGTCACTAGGGGGGTGAATTCATCTCACATGGGGGGTGAATTGTGGCAAACTTCACATAATTTGTTGGTAAACCGGTGCCATGACGCAGGGCAGGCGCGGGTTGCCGTGCATCTACGGTAAGCCCTAAAATAGAAAGTAGATTTTGCACTCATTTTCACCGAAAAGGCATCCTGTGAAACGCGTTAAATTGCCATTATTCATCGCTATGTTGTTGATTATCAGCGCCTGTGATGCACTGATCCCCGCATCACCGGATGCAAACGCGATCTGGCGGGCATGGCTGGCAGACGAAAACGGGCGCGTCGTGATGGTAGATGCACGCGGTAGAGTAAATGAAAACGCGCCGTTACCCGCTGAGGCTTTCATCAACGAGAGCAACGTCGAAGCTACTTTTCCCAATACCAATGAGCATATCGCCTTACAGCTGGATACCCGTTTCGCCCATATGGATGCGGCAGACTACAACACGATTTTTATCTATGATCCGATTGAAGGGGTTAACTTTCCGTTTTTCTTCAGTCCGACGCTTAATTTGCAGGATGTTTACTTCGTGCAAAATGGAGAGCGGGTTCTTGTCGTGGCGCGGGATGTTAACGAACAGCGACTCTGGCTTTTGCTTGAGCGCGACGGCTCATGGGTGCGCCCATTGCGAAATTTTGACCGTGAACATCTGCATGGCACGGCGCAGGGCTTTGTTTATACCCTGCCTATGGAGGTTGAATCCGAAGATGGACACGAAACACATACGCAATTGGTGAGCTTTGAAACACGCCGTCCACTATCAGATGCGGTGGTCTGGTCAGCAGAGGGTGAATGGCGCATCCTGTGGGTCGACTCCGGTGCGTCCGGTTATGGACCCTATCGTGATTGGCGACCTCTGGCGGTTCCGGTCTATAACGAAGCAACCAGTACGCCGACTCCTGCCACCCCAACTCCCTTCCCCACACCGCGCCCGTTACTTTTTGCGGGTTCTCAGGCAGTGGTCAACACAGTGGATGGCGAAGTGCTTTATCTGCGAGATGAAGCGTCCGTTCGCGGGGAGATCATGCGCTATTTGTATGATCGCATGATTGTGGATTTGCTGGAGGGTCCGGTGATCGCAGAAGGCTATACATGGTGGCAGATTCGCACCGACGAAGGCGAAATCGGCTGGGCGGCAGAGGCAGTTGATACCGTGACGACCTTATTGCCTATTGGAGAATAATCAGCGCACTTAAAAATGAGCGTCCGGCGCTTTACGTTGCATCACTGTGCGTTCTCTTCTACAATGACGGCTCATATGATGATGAAGTGATGACGAAGAATTTATGGCATCCGTAACGCAAATGATCCGGCGGCGCAGACGACGCAAATCCCTCAAACGTGAGCAAGAAGCACGCAATCAAATCTGGACATGGTTACTCGTTTCTATCGGCGGAGTCGCGGTGATCGCCCCTTTGACGGTTATCCTCGGTGTGGCGATGAGTGCCTATGCGAGTGCGCTGGATGTTCTCCCGTCGCAGGAGGAAACCATCGCTACCGAAGGCGTGATCCGTCCGACAGAAATTTACGATAGTAGCGGGCGCGTTCTGCTATTTTCTGTAGAAGACCCCTTCGCCGGACAGCGCACATGGATCACGCTGGACGAATTGCCAGATTATGTGGAGCAAGCCACCCTGTTGATGGAAGACCCCGATTTTCTGACCGCGTCACGCTTAAATGTGGTGCAGGTCGTCAGTAAATTGTGGGATAACTTTGTCGATGGACCGCTCGCGCCGGAAGCATCTCTTACGGGCAGGTTGATTCACAATGTCGCCTTGCCAGAACGCGGATTCGCCACTGTTGAGGAACGCGCACGGGAAATTGCGATGGTCGGTGAAGTGAATCGGCGTTACTCCGCAGAAGAGGTGCTCGAATGGCATCTGAACACCAATTATTACGGCAATCAAGCCTATGGCATAGAAGCCGCCTCACAAATTTATTTCGGCAAATCGGCGCGTGATTTAAGCGTTGATGAAGCGGCAATGCTGACCGCCATCCCCACCGCGCCACAATACAATCCGGTTGATGACGAGACCGCCGCCCGTAGCCGTCAGAGTGATGTTCTCCGTCGCTTGCTCGTCGCTGGCTTTATCACACAGACTCAATTTGAAACCGCCTCTAATGCCAACACGACCACCCTGCCCAATGCCGGACAAACTCCACTTGTCGCGCCGGATTTTGCGGTATATTCACGGCGACAGGCGGAAATCATCCTTGACTCGCTCGGTTTGAACGGTGGCGAAATGGTGACGCGGGGCGGTTTACGCATCACGACCACGCTGGACCTTGATCTCTATTATCAATCGGAGTGTGCTCTGCGGGCGCATCTGGCACGCTTAGCCGGACAGAGCATCGCCGATTTACGCGCACTCGATAACAATGCCTGTGTTGCGGCGGATTTTCTGCCTGCGGTCTTAACGGACGGGGGCGCGATCCCGCCGGATGAAGGCGCGATTGTCATTCTGGACGCGGAAACGGGTGAAATTCGGAGTATGGTCGGTACGGCAACCCGCGCAGTCTATCAGCCCGGTCCAACCTTACATCCTTTCGTCTATCTGGATGGATTCATCACGGGCGAATATACACCTGCGACGATGTTGCTAGATATTCCGCGCACCTTCCCCGGCGCACAGGATGGCTTGATCTATCAACCAGCGAATCCTGATGGCATCTATCGCGGTCCGATTAATCTGCGTGATGCCATGGCGATTGGCTTGCTCCCGCCTGTCACACAAATCGCCAACGCCCGCAATGCTGGAATCAACGGGGTAATCCGCCGTACCGCCAATCCATTGGGCATCAACAGCCTGACGGAAGGTGTCTATAACCTGTCGTTATTGACACGCGGAGGGGGCGTGTCTGTGCTGGATATGACCTACGCTTATTCTGTGTTTGCGACGCTCGGTGATAGGAATGGTGTGGTTGTACCACCACTTCAACCGGGTTTACGAACGCACGATCCGGTGGCGGTGCGCCAGATTGAAGACACTGACGGCAGTGTGCTATGGGCATATGACGAAGCGCAAATTGAACGAAACCGTGTCTCACCCTTCTTGGAACAGGAATTGGCGTACATGGTCAATGATATTCTCTCGGATGCCAATAAGCGTGAATCTGTGTTTAACCAGAACAACGTGTTTGAACTCAACCGTCCGGTGGCACTCGTTAATGGCATGACTAGCGACGGCGTGGACGACTGGACAATCGGCTATACACGACAAATGGTCGTCGGGGTGCGTATGGGGCGGGATGGCGGTGGCGGGATGACGCTTTCACCATTTGCATTAGAAGGGGCGGCGGTTGTCTGGCGTGCCTTGATCGAATACGCACATATCCGTGACGGTCTGCCCACGCAAGATTGGCAACGCCCTGCCAACATCGCTGAGGTGACTGTGTGTGATCTATCCGGTGGCTTGGCGACAGAAGCCTGCCCGCGTAGAACCGAAATTTTCCCCACTGAATGGCTCCCCTCACTGACCACTGATACGTATTGGCAGGTCGTGGACATCAACACACAAACGCAACTCCGCGCCACACCGAACACCGACCCATCGCTGGTGCGCGCTGAAGTCTATTTTGTGCCCCCGCCGGAAGCTGAGGAGTGGTGGCGGGCGAATGGTCGCCGTTTGCCACCGACTGATTTTGATACCGTCAGCCGTCCAGATATTTTTAGTTCAGCCGTCATTTCATTACCGGAAGCCTACTCTTATGTAGGGGGCAGTGTTGATGTACGTGGCAGTATTGATAACAATGGTATGGCGTATTATCAACTGGTATATAGCGCGTGGGATAATCAGAGCGAGATCATCGCTATCACCGGGCAACAGACAGATTACATACCGGGAACAAGCCTCGGCATCTGGGATACTACAGGCTTAAACAACGGTCTATACAATTTGCAATTGCAAGTGACGTATGAAGACAACAGCCGCGAAACCCAGACGATTCAAGTCAGTGTGGATAACGAAGCCCCGAACATCTCCTTAACGGCAGGCGAAGCGGGTCAGGTCTTCCGCATCGGGCAGGATACGGTCATTCCCATTCGCGCCATAGTGCAGGACAACCTACAGATTGATCGCGTGATCTTCTATCATAACGGGCAGGAATATGGCATCCGTGAAGATTGCCGTATCGCGCCGGAATGTGGCATTGATTGGCAAATCCAACGCGCCGGAACGGAAACCTTCACCGCCGTGATCTATGATTCAGTCGGCAATAGCGCACAGGCTGAGATTGTCGTGGAAGTGGTGCGCTAAATAACAGCGATGGTGCGCTAAAAGTCGCTTATTGACCGGGTTCGATGGGACGAATCGGCAGACCTTCATCGTTGAAAGTCGTCGTCGTGATGCCGATGTCCACGCATTTTGGCGGATAGCTTAGTCGCAACGCCTGACAATCTGCTAACGCGTCCACTTGCATCTCTGGTTGGATCATCTGCCACGGTGTTTGATCGGTCTCCGGTACAGCGAATTCGTCGGTGGTTGTGGCTGGTGTTTCTGGTATGTTTTCGTCAGAGGTGGGTGTGTTGAAAACGAAGATAAAAGCGACTGTGGCGACTACAAATAAACTCAGCAAAATCGTAATCCATCGTGAGTTGAGTCGTAACTTCATGATTTTCCCTCACAAATCGTAACCTTGATTGTTATTATACCTCAGATGATCGTGGAATCCAGCTAATCATGACGCGGATTATTCGGGTCTTGCGGTGAAGTGAGCGATTGCAAACGCTCCTGCCAGCGTTCCACTAGCCGATTATAGGTGGCTTCGCTGATTTCTCCGTTGACGAGGCGCACATCAAGCTGATCAATCATTCCTTGAATCTGTTCACGACTCATGGGTTGTGGTGTGGTGGCGCTAGATGGTGGTGATTGTTGTTGCTGATTCTCCCGTTCACGCTGAATATCATCAATGTCTTTGAGCGGTGAACCATCAAGTGAGGGCCATTGCGGTTTATTGGCACGCATCAATGTCAGCGTATCCAGCGGTGGTGGTGGCGCGGGACGACTTTTGGCGGGTGGCGGAAATTCCGGCATCGGTAATTGATCCAACGCCCAACGTGCACGGCTACGCACCCATTCACTGCTATCATCTTCATAGGCTTTCTGGAGTGATGCGCGGGCGCGTTCATCTGCCAGATCACCCAGAATTTCCACAACTGCCCCGCGAATGGTGCTGTTCGTATCTTGAAGTGCGGTCAATAAAAAGCCAATCGTCGCCGAAGGATTCAGCCCTTCTATCAAATCACGCACGACTTCCCTCACATTATCGTCAGGGTCAGCCAGCATAGGAATGAGCGCCTCCACCGATATGGGGAATTTCGCGCCGATCTCGCCCAATGCCATCACTGCCGCTTTGCGTACTTCATCATTTGTGTCCTGTGTAACGGTCAATAATGGCGTGATGGCTTCTTCCGCACCCAGCTTGCCGAGGGTATTTGCCGCGGCAATTTTTACGGGCGTGCTGTCATCTTCCAGCGCATAAATGATGAACTTGACCGCGTTCATATCGCCAATTTCCGCCAGTGCGATCAACGCGGCACGACGCTCTTTATATGCCATCGCATGATCGTCACGCCCTTGCATGATTTTCACCAGCGCATTCAAAACTTCGCTATTGCCATTGTATTGTGCGTCGCCAAGTTGCTCAATCGCGTTGAGTCGTAATTCAGGATCGTCGCCATTTTGTGCGATATTGAGCAGTCGTTCTGTGCGATCAATCGCCATCATCTTTACCTTTGTCTTACTTCCGAATCATCGAATTAAGTTGCGTACTTTAAGTATAACATTGTCCGTTTGTTGCTGTTAACCGAACAGACGATCAATCTGAATCAAAAAAGCGCAGATTTAGAGTCTGCGCTTTGCGTTTCCTTATCTCTACGCTGTTATTACTGCACAGCAAAATTGACGCGTCCCGTATCTACAATATCGTCCTGATAGGCTTCATAGAAATTGAACGCCATGACGAACACCAGATAATTGCCATCCTCCGGCAGTTCGAAATCTTCAATCGCAGATGCTAGATTGCCAGATTGCCGATCATCATTGACAGCAACACGATTGCCTTCTTCGTCAAACAGGTAAAGCAAGGTATCCACATCCTCGCTCTGTGCGCTGATGGTCACCACATTGCCCTCTTCGCCGGGAAACATTACATAGAAAATGGGTGCATCTCCGGTCAACTCTAACGCGCCGGACATCCCAATTTCTAGCTCCCCGCGTGAAATCGTGATGGGTGCATTGGCAGGAACATTGTTGCCTTCAATGCCGATCACATAATCAAGATCACGGTCACTTTCTTCGGCGGCAGATTGATCCAGACGGGTGTCCCATGCGGTCGCTAGAACGAGATAGGTGCCGGTTTCCGGTAATTCAAAGCTATCAATCAATGCACGTGGGCTTCCTGCCTCAGCATCGTCGTTGGTCATATAGACTTGTCCGTCTTGACCTAACAGGACGAGATAGGGGTCAACCTCACTCGTTTGGGTCGGTGCCATACCAACAGAGACAAGATCGCCTTCTGTACCGGAAAAGGCATAGAGACGGGCAAAAACGCCATCACCAAATTCATCGGTGATAACCACCCCTTCTTCCAGAATGGGAAAGTCTAGCGCGGAGTCATCATCATTTTGTGCGAAGACGGCGCTGTAGCCAGTCAACATCACGACAACTAAGATGAATAGTAATTTTTTCATTGCGAGTCGCTCTCTTTTTCTCTTGCTGTTCATACCATAAGAATATCCCAAATAGGTGAAAGCAAACACCCGCTTTATTGGGGGGTGGGCAAATTTTTAGGGCAACCGTGGGCATTGCGTAGGGCGGGCGTAGGCTAAAACGGGCAAGAATTTTACATTCTTTAGACCACAGCATCCAATCGCATACGCGCCCTACAATTGTTTACCAATCCGCGATCGGTGCGCCATCGCCATTGCGCCACGTCCACTCACTGTCTTGCATAAAGCGCACACCCCATCCTTCTTTAGGGATATCCCATTCCGCGAAGTTAAATAGGCACTCACAAAAGGCATCTGCATCGGCTTTGTTTGGCTGTGTAAGCAATTCATCAATAAGCGTCATGAAGTTATCCGGCTTATCGGGTGCACGTCGCAACATCGTCATGAACCATTTGTGAAACGGATACAGCATCCGGTTATGTGCAAGAATCATCCGTCCACCGAACAACACCAACTGCGAAGCGGCGTGCATCATCAGATACGTATCGCCCCGTTTTTCAGCTTCTCCAACGAACCACTGATGCGCCTGTACCTGCGCATAAAAGCGTTTGATTTTCGTGCTATGGCTGTCTTCCGGGTAGACGGGAATACGCGTGACGAGATCGATGATTTCTGGATCACGCGAAAAAGCCACAATCGCCTTATCAAATGCGGAGCGGGCTGGCTCACTGCCGCGCTGGTCAACATCGCGCAAAAACGCCATGTCAATCACTTTGCCATCCACATACCCGCCTTCGTAGTCAGTAAACTCAAAAGAGACGATCCCAAAGTCATTCTCCTGCACCCGTCGCGCATAGCCTTCCGGTGTGGCAATGAGTACAAAATCAACATCAGAATCCTGTCGGGCGAGACCTTTTACCGTTGATCCACCAATAATCAGCGCCAGAAAAGCTGGATCAGCCTTAAAGTGTGCTGTTAAACGGTCAACGGTTTGTTGATGATGAGGCATTAGCATCGTTTGATCCTTTATCCATATGGGCAACGATGAACTCAAATTTTACTGGTCTTTCCCAAATTTGGATAGCAGTCTCACAGCAGTCCCCTCAATCAAGGATCATGCGACTCCGGCGGAAAAGGCGCATACCCAGTATGACCAAACCCACATCGGTCAAAAAGATGATGCCCGTCACCGCGATGATACCGCGATTGACACCCAATGTCGTCAGAAAATCCACAATTTGCTGGCGTACATTGTCTGGCAAAATCAACAGGAGCGCAAAGGCAAAAATCGGCAGAAAGAAGATGATAAACGTAAAAATCCCGATTCTCACCTGTGCGCTTTGCACGGTGGGCGCATGGAGTGACCCCAGTGTGCCGATGGCGCTAATCAACAATGTCAATGCAAGTGATGAACTCATGCCCAGTAAGAGCGTCTCCAGTGAAAACAGCAACAAGCCATCTCTGCCAAAAGCAATGTTTAACGGAACGAGGGTATAGAGCATCCACGCCTGCACACCCACCCAGACCATCAACGTGGGCGTGAGCAATTTACCAATGTAGATCGCCCGATCAGGGAGGCGCGTCGCCAGCAAAGTTTCCAGTGTATGCCGTTCACGTTCTCCGGCGAAGCTATCCGCCACCATTTGCGAGGTAAATACGAAAGGAAATGCGAGCCAGAACATCAGGCTAGTTTCACCAGATGTCCAACCCTCTTCTGAAACCAGTGAAAGCACAGTAGCGAAAAATAGCGCCACAACCACCACACCCACTTTGTAGAGGGTTGATTTACGTTGCAGATCACCAAAAAGATCGCGCCATTCTTTCCACATCACCGTTTGTATATCTGCAATCATGCAGTCACCGCCTCAGCTTGATTCATTAAGTCAAGAAACACATCTTCAAGGCTAATTTGCGCGGATTGCACGCTATAAATATGTCCACCAGCTTCAATGATTAACGCCAATAACGGCGTTGGATCGGTGGTGTGGGTAGCAATATTTAGAGTGTTATCTGCGTGTTTGATCTCCTCAACCAGTGGGTGTGCGCTCAACTGTGCCAGCAAGGACGCGCCAAATTTGTCGCCCGTGATTGTGATATGCGGTTTGCTCCCTGCACGGAGCGCCTCTAAGGTGCCGGTTGCCAGCAACTTGCCCGCCTTGAGTACGCCGACAAGATCACATACTTTTTCCGCTTCCGGCAGATTATGCGTGTTCAACAGGAGGGTTGTGCCTTCATCTTTTGCCAGCCGGAGCAAATCATCACGCAAGGATGCCGCCGCCACCGGATCAAGACCGGCAGTCGGTTCATCCAGCAAAACAACCGCCGGACGATGAAAGACTGCCCGCGCCAGCGCCAATTTTTGCTTCATGCCTTTGCTCCACGTTTTCACCTGTTCATCACGGCGATCATACAATTTCAGGTGTGTCAGCAATTCCTGAGTGCGTGTTTTGATTTGGGAGGCACTCATGTGGTGGATGCGCCCGTGAAAGGCGAGGTTATCCGTCGCGGACATACGCTCATACAAACCGTGATGCTCCAGCAATACCCCGCACCGCGCCCGAATTTCATCGCCGTGTGTCATCGTATCCATGCTGAGGATTTCCGCCCGTCCGCTGGTGGGTTGGAGCAAGCCGAGCAATAAATGCACCGTCGTCGTTTTGCCCGCGCCATTTTCGCCCAATAAGCCGAAGATCGTCCCCGTGGGAATCGCGATTGAAAGATGATCCACCGCCCGCACAGAGTCAAAATCACGGGTTAAGCCTTCCGTGTGTATGGCAATCGCCGTCTGTGTCATTTATCTGAAGTCCCGTTAGCCATCTCCTACAACTATAGTAAACTATCTTCACGGGTATGTTCAGGAAGATTTGTCCATTATTGAAGGAAGTGTGTCATAGCATAAAACAAAAAAAGTGACATAGGTTCATGATTGACATAGCAGACACCTTTTCTGTTAACTTCGTGCAGATTTAAGGCGTTTCTTCGATTGCCTTCAACTTATCTGGATTGAGCACGCTACGAATGGCGTGGATTTTGCCACCGGAAATATCGAAGTTTATGACCGAGAACAATGTACCATCATTACCATAGATGAGAACTGCTGAACGACCATTTATCTCACGGATTTCAATGTAATAACTACCTTCTCCACGATGCGCTAATCCAACGAAGAATTTCGCCACCCGTTCCGCGCCTTCGATCACGCGTGTGGCGGCAGTGCGTTTACCTCCTCCATCCGACCATGATGCAACATCATCTGAAAGCAAATTCATCAAGCCAGAAAGATCCCCAACCTGAATTGCCTGCACAAATTGCCCGAAAATCTGGTCGTGTTCCTCACGTGAGCTTTCAAAACGGGGGCGATTGGCGTGAATATGTCGCTTTGCACGGCTCAAAATTTGGCGGCAGGTCGCCTCCTCTTTCTGCACGATGCCCGAAATTTCTGCATAGTCATAGTCGAAGACTTCGCGCAACAAAAACACCGCCCGCTCCACCGGACTCAATTTTTCCAGTAGTACCATAATTGCGAACGATAACGACTCCAAATCGCCCATCACCTGTGCCGGACTTTTACCGCCATCCGTGGGGATCGGCTCCGGCAACCATGTGCCGTAATAGTCCTCACGCTTGCTCTGTGCAGATTTCAACTGATCGAGACAGAGGCGAGTAACTACAGTACTCAGGAAGGCACGAGGAGACTCAATCGCCTCCTGTGCCACTGATTGATAACGTAGATAGGTTTCTTGCACCATGTCTTCGGCTTCCATCGCACTGCCCAGCATTCGATAAGCGATGCCGAACAATAAACCGCGATGTTGCTCAAAGGTTTCTGTAGGGCTGTTCATGGGTTGTCAATTCTCTCGCTTCGGTTGTCTGCGCGGATTTCTCCGGCTTCGGTTGACCAAACCAACTATAACTCCCTGTAAAACGCTTCTCCAGCTTGATTCCAAGAATGGTAATACGGCAAATGAGTTCCTTGATTGCCTTGCCTGCAACGCCGGTAATGACGCGCTCTCTGGGATGATCGTTCCCGCGCACCAATTGAACCAAACCCGCGCCACGTCCCAGACTGATACATTGAATCACATATTGAAAGCCGAACGGAGTCTGTGGTTTGCCACGCACCAGCGCCGAAATATTATCAGCACCATGTGCGCCCATCGGCATCGCCGTCGCACATGCCATACGGATTGGCGCACCCGGCTCAGTCACGAATTCCGCCGCATCGCCCACCGCATAAATTTCTGGATGTGACACCGAACGCAAATACGGGTCAATCATAATCCGACCCTTCGCGTTAACCTGCAATCCAGCTTGCTGTGCGATCTGTGGCACGCTGAATGATCCTGCCCACAAACAGGCGCTAAACGGTACAGCGCGTCCATCGTTGAGGGCAACCTGTCCCGCATCGATTTTGCTGATCGGGCTGTTTTCTTGCAAAACAATCCCCAGACGCTTAAAGGTTTTCAGCAGATACGCTCGACCTTTTTCGGATAATCCCGCGCCGACCTTGCCCGCCGTGACTATCCGCACCTGTAAAGTCGGGTAACGTTCAGCGAATTCTGTCGCCGCCTCGATTCCCGTCAAACCACCGCCAACCACGACTAATTCGCCATGTCGCGCCGCGATTGCCGGTAATGCGCCATAGAGTTCTTCCGCCGATGTCGCATCCAGCGTATAGGCATATTCGCGCACACCCTGCACCGAATCACGATCTAGATGGCTACCGAGTGCATAAATCAGCATATCATAGGGCAATTGTTCGGTCTTGCCCTCGCACATGATTTCCACTGTGCGATCTTCTGCGTGGATTGCTTCGATCCACGCCTGCATAAACTTGACCTGAGTTCCGCGTAACATCTCCGGCAGACTGTGTCTTTTGAGCAGCTGACCGGATGCCCGTTGATGCAAGCGGATGCGCTCCACGAAAACATCTGCGCCGTTGACGAGCGTGATTTCTACATCGTCCCGACCCTTAAGCCGACCATTCAAGCGCATCGCCCCGATCATGCCTGCATAGCCACCACCGAGAATTACGATCTTATTCATAGTATTTTCACTTTCGTCTATATATTGACAATCTACAAAGTAGACGAGCAAGTGATGGTTTTTGTGACAGGTCAATCCAAATCGGTTTATTATTTCCCACGCTTTACCTGCGCTTAAACGTAGGCGTGTTGCCCCTTTTGCGGATTTCTCCTATAGTTGATTTACATGACTTATCTACCAGCAAAAGGGGAAGGCAAATGCAAACACTAAGACTCAAAACAATTATTATGAGCGGTCTGCTCGTGCTCTGTTTAATTCTACCTGCCGTGAGCTTCGCACAGGAAGAAACGCCCGAACCACTCGATATTGAGGCGCTCATCGTAGACGCAGTGACAAATTATGAAGATGGATTTTATGACGAAGCCATCACCGCCGCGCAAGCCGTATTGGAAGTTGACCCCGCCAATTTGCTAGCCGCCCGCATCGTTGCCGATTCCTACCGAATGCTGGATGAAGATATACTCGCCGCTGAAGCCTACACACAGGTGATCGAACTCGACCCGCGTAACCCGGATGGCTACTTTTATCGTGGATTAACCACCTACCGCACCGAAGACTATGACCAGAATGAGCGTATTCTCGCTGATCTAAACAACGCGCTGGAATTCGGCTTTTCTGATCGGGCATGGCTATATAACGTGCGTGGATTGACCCATGAGCGACTCGGCAATATCGACTCCGCGCTGGAAGATTTCGCCGCCGCACTAGAGATTTCACCGTCATATAGTGTCGTCTATACCAACCGTGCCTTCCTGCTCGGTGAAACGCTTGGACGCTGGGCGGATAGTCTGGAAGATCGTAAGTATGTTTTAGAAGAGCTTCGTCCTAATGATGCCGGATCGTTCAACGGATTGGCATGGGCATATGTCCAACTCGGACAATATCAAGAAGCACTGGGTTACGCCCAACTCGGCTTGGAAATTGAACCGGACGAACTGAATACCATCGACACACGCGGCTGGGCATATTGGGGTTTAGGCGAGTATGAGAACGCCATCCTCGACTTTGAATTCGCAGTTGAAGGCGGACTCACCTATTCTTATTATGGCTTAGGCGCGGTCTATAATTCGCTTGGTGATACCGAGACGGCGCTGGATTACCTGAATCTCTACGTAGAGAGTGAAGGCGATGATCTCGATCAAGCCGCGCTGGATTTGTTGGCGGAGCTAGAGGGCGAATAACGCTTGCAAACACCCATCTGAAACTCTTTTTTTCGGCGGATGGCGTAAATGCGATCCGCCGAAATTTTTGTCAGCATTGTTCAATACGCACGATCTCTTTATACTTCGATAAACCATTTACATTTGAGGATGCTGTATGCCAGATCAGGAAACACCGCTTAATCTGCTATTCAAAGATGCGCTCCGCGTGATGGAAAAGTTGGGCGACACATTCACAGCGGCATCATTTATTCGCATGGTAGCAAGAAACGATCAGGCGGCGTATATTCATTTGTTGACGGAATACGTTGATGACAAGCAACCCTTCATTGCCGCAAACACCGCCATCGAAAACCGTCTGAACGAAGTTGCGCCGGGTTGCGGTTATCTACCCGCAGAGGAAAAAACACTTGACACTGATCTCTTCGGCAAGTTGCAGAAAGTTGTGCTCTATCGCCGTGTGAGCGATGTTGTTCAGAGTGACACTCTTGAGCAAGACTAAGCGCTAAATCAACGATTAAACCGCCTAACCATTGGATGAAATTGATCCATTATGCAAACTGCAAAGCAAACGCGCCCTTTGATTATTCTCGCCGGAATGTCGCCGGAAGCCCCGCCCGTGTGGGTGACACATCTCCGCGAGAACTTAGGCACAGAATATACATTTACCCATTTGAATGACCGTGAACGAACGGTTTCACGTTTGGCGGACGATCATGCCGCCTTGATTCTCGTCGATGGTGACGGCGATGATCCGCAATTCTGGACTGCAACCCCTAAAGCCAGCCCTGCCACGCGTCGTATTCCGGTGTTTGTGGTCAGTGACAATGCCGATCAACGAAGCACGGCACTCTTACAGGGGGCTGATCTAACGCTTTCGCCGGACGACGCGATCAAAGATGCCCCGCGCCTTATCAAAGACTTTGCCCGTATGCTTGATCCCGCTGTGATGGCGCAACTCGAGTGTGATTGTCTGGAAGCGTTGCCGGATTTAGCGAAGCAAGGTGTGGAAAAGTTCAACGCTGGCGAATTTTACAAACAGCATGATCTATTTGAGGAATTGTGGATGGCAACCGACTCGCCGGTGCGTGATCTGTATCGGGCGATTTTGCAGGTAGGCATCGCCTATTTTCAGATTTTACGGGGCAATCATCGCGGGGCGCGCAAGATGCTCCTAAGAAGTGTGCAATGGCTCAACATCTTGCCGGATCAATGTCAGGGAGTAGATGTCAACGCCTTGCGGGAAGACTCCGCCCGCGTCCGTGCCATTCTGGAAACCCTCTCAGAAAATGATATTGACCAATTCGACAAGACCCTGCTCCAACCCGTAAAGTGGAAGTAGATCAATGGAAACTGAACTAAAACAGACTATCGAGATTAAGGCGAGTTACTCTTCGTTTAGTAATTGGGTTTCTGACTTGGTAACTACTCAAGGTAGCATAGATGTTCATAAAAGATATGGTTATGAATTTATAGATAAAAATATCATAACTTTACATTTCATCTTTGAAGAATGCTGGGTGCAAATTCAGGTTCAAATTAAAAGTATGAAACACTTAGTCCTTGTGGTTGAACCAGCAAGTAACCTTAATAGCGTAACTACTGATGAAGACATTAAAAGAGTACATCAAGTGGTTCATAAACTTGTCGATCTAATCGTGCAAGAGTGGATCACAGTTTCTCCTCATAATTTTCATTTGTTAGTTGCTAACGTAGATTTTGCAGGTGTATTGCGCGATAGATGGAATGAGAGTGAAATCACCCAGCGTAATGGTGCTTATCTATCAACCATTATTCTTCTTGGTAGTGTTGTTGAAGGTCTTCTTTTAGAGAAAATTAAACAAAATCAAGAGGAATCCAATCGATCTTTAGCGTCACCTAAAGATGAAGATGGCAAGCCACCAAATTTCAATAAATGGAAATTTGTGGAACTTATTAACGTTGCTCACGATTGTGGCTGGATTGATAAGGAAGCCAAAGATTTTTCCAATTCACTCCGTGACTACCGAAATCTTATTCATCCGGCAGAACAATCACGTCAGAAGATTTCACCTGATGAGGATACTTGTAAAATAAGTCGGGCTGTTGTCAATTCAGTCATTAATGATTTACTCAAGGGAAAACATTGTTGAAGTTTCTCGTCCCCTATCGCCCTGTGCTGTTCCTGTTTATACTCGCGCCGTTCATCGGTGAAGTACTCTCCACATCCACGCCCATCATAGCCTTTTTGAACCCGTGGAATTTATTTTTTCTCGGTGGATTATACGGCGCGGGGGCGATCCTCATACGAGAACTCGTAGTGCGCTGGGGCAAAGGCTGGCTAACCGTTTTATTGCTCGGCGTGGCTTACGGCATCATCGAGGAAGGCTTGGCGGTCAAGAGTTTTTTTGACCCGAACTGGCAGGATTTAGGCACGCTGGTCGGGTACGATTTTTGGATGGGGGTGAATTGGGTGTGGGCGGTGCATCTTACGCTATTTCACATGGTCTATAGCATCGCCATCAGCATCTTGCTCACAGAATTGACCTTTCCTGCACATCGCCATCGTGCATGGACGGGCAAGTGGACATTTCGTTTTCTGGCGACGCTATTTGCCTTTACTGTCATGTTGTTTTTTGCAATCACCGAAAATGACCCTCCCATTTTGCACTATCTCATTGCGTGCGGGCTGGTCGTTCTACTTTTTAATGTCGCTCAACGATTACCGTTTACTCTGCCGCGACGTAACGTAACCGTTCCGCCTCCGTCACGCTTTCTAATCGCTGGCTTCGTGACTGCGTTAGTCTGGTTTTTTAGCGTTTGGTTGATGCCTGAAAATGGTGTGTCCCCGATCATCCTTGTGGGCTGGTTGCTGATCTGGGCGGGCGTTGCCTCAGTTTGGATTTTATGGCGCAGTGGCAACGGTTTCGCGTGGAACCAAAAACACCAACTTGCGCTGGTGTCTGGATTTCTTGGATTTTTGATGCTCCTCACGCCATTGGTTGGCGCGGGATTTTGCGTCTATTTGCTGTGGCTATGGCGCAATCTTACGCTTCAAGCGACAAAACAATCCGCGAACAGGGCGCGTAAACAACATGACAATATTCGGCGTTAAGTGCGGGTGTTTTATGTAATACGCGATATTCTTTTTCGTTAACGAATATCGTATGTTGACCCGTAAGCACATCATGGAGAAACGTGCTTGGAACACTCATCTGCCCCTGTGCTAATGCAATCCGGTTGAGCGCCAAATCTTGCTGAATGGCAAGTAAAACATCAACCACATCCATACCCACAAAAACGGTCAGGGAGAAAATCCCCAATGCGAGAAGATAGAAAACCCCTTGTCCACTTGCCTCTGCTTGTAACACCAACCACAGGGTTACTATTCCTAAAATAAACGTCATCAAAAACGCTTTTAACACAATTTCGTTGCGCTTTTTGCGAAGTATCCCCGATTGATCTGCGGTCATTGAACCACTAGAGTGTAATATATCAGAATCTGAGGTTTTTAGAAGCATTGGGCAACCTGTCTAATCAAAACTCATCTTACACTTATTATATAAGGCAAATACCTTGTTGACTATTAGATTTATACTTTTGGGGCAAAATTTCATAATTTCGTCACGATTTTCATAAATTGCGCTGTATCGATTAGGATTTTTAGGGGAGGCTCAAGGTAGCTAATATTCAAAGCCACCCTGAGACCTGTATTTATCCACTAAGAGTTGCTGAGATCAGGAACGACAATCTCGATTTCTTCGTTAAAGCGTGAGTAGTTAAATGTAGAAATCACATCCTGTATCAAATCAACTGAGATGCCCTGTAGGGTAATTTCAGCGACGATATTCATAAGCACGTCGATCTGCATGACGATGTCGGTCTCTGCATTGACCTTAATAGTGACGACATAGCTCACACTATCCATCATATCTTCTATAAACGTATCAATATCAATGCCGAGCGATTCAAAGTTAAGAGCGCCCATCGCACTGGCGGTTGTTTCATCATCCAATACTGCCAACACGTCTAATTCCAGCGAGAATACACGAACTTCGGTGCCGTCATCTAAAGTTTCTGTGTCTAATTCTTCGATGCTCTGAACTGTATTTTCGTTATAAATATTAATAATGCCGGTATTGGCGGCGATATTGCTGAGTTGATCAATGTTCAACAACTGAAACCCCTGATAAAGATCGCCGGCTTCGACAAGGTTCACCCAGCCTTCAGGATAAAGTCCATCTAACAGTGTTGAATAATCATAGACACGCGCATACAGCACATCATCGAGAAAGCGCATATCCATCGACAATTCAAGTTCAACATTCTGACCGGGATCAGAAACTGTTTCGATGGATTGCACAGTCGTCATATCCATCGCCACAGGGAGCATCTCCTCGTTCAACATCCAACCCATAATATCCTGTGTGATCGTCTGGTTTATCGTTTGTCCCTCTGCCCGAATATCCTGCACAACCGATTGTGTGCCGGAGGTATACACGCTATTCATAGCATTCAGCTTGTTCATGCTATCCGACACATAATTAACAAGCTCAAGTTCGTCATCCGTCAAGTCGTCCTGCGCCTGCAATGATGGCATCAGTGAAAGTAGCATCATCATCACAGCGAGAAGTATCAATCCACGTTTTTTCATGCGTTTTCTTCACTCCTAAATCAGTTTCAAAATGGCGCAAGCTACCCAGTGGGTGATCTGCGCCATGCCCATCTTAGCATCAAGTGTGTTATAGGGAAATTAAAATAAGGGAATAAACAAAGAGGCGCAACACAGTGTTACGCCTCATCTACTAGCGTGTTTTATTCGCCCTGTGGGATAGAACGCAAGAGGATGTTATTCAACACACGCTCACCGACACAGCGTCCTTGCCGCAGACCAAGTTCAATCGCGGCGCGGTAGTGGATTCCGCCATACATACGGGAGATCGCCGCTTCGGATGCCGCCGCCTCAAAAGACGTAAAAGAGCGTTCAATCTGCTCATGTCCATTGATGACCGGCGTGCGATCAGTAAAAGCGACCTGACCGAACATAGTCGTCAACACTTCCGCCGCCGCACCGGATGCCACCGAATGACCGGAAGGATATTCTGGAAATGGAGGAGATTGTATGTAAGGTTGCCAGTTCGGGCGAATGTATGTCTGAATGTACGTCACCGGGCGGAGCAAATTCAACTGATATTTCATATCCCACGCGCTGATGAAGGCATCTGCGACTGCTGTGCTGGTCAGCATATACATTTCTGCGGTACGATCCAGCGTCAAACCCGCTTGCTCTGCAAATTGCATTTGGATCATCAACCAATGACCGGAGGGTGCGCCGGTAATGCCCGGTGTGTCGAGCCAGAAGCGGGCAATTTCTCGCTGTTCTTCCGTCAAATTGGTGAAGGTGTTCATCACCTCTTCAGCCTGACGATAAAATGTAGAGTTCGGGTCAGTGCTGAACTCCAGTGCGATAGGCACGTTACATTGCGACGAATAGCCCATCCCGAACGGGCGCAAATCTGCCCAGAAGGGTTCGAGTGGCGTTTGCCCTGCCGTGGTTGGCACCCAGAAAGACGGATCACCCGCAGGCAAGGCATATTGATTTTTGCGAATATCAACATAACCATCGGTCATTATCCACGCGACGAGTTGTTCGCCAAGTTCATCACCAAAGCTGATGGATCGCTCGACAATGCTAGCATCTGTTTCGGTCAGGCGCAGGGCGTTTTGTTCTTCGCGCATGGTGTCGATGCGTTCATGGGCATCTTCCGCAATGCTCGGAAATAAGCTATGTAGCACGGTGGATATTGAGCCATTCGCAACCGAAAGCCAATCATACACTTCACCGGAGGCGGGGTACGGCAACGCATCCAAGCCGTCCATTTGTCCGGCAACCGAGAAATTGCTGGGCATCCCGAAAACGACAGATTCATAGAGCGCAATAGCCGTATAGGCATACACGCGTGAGGCGGCGGGCGCGTTGACGGTCTCACCACGCACAAGCTCATATGTGAAGAGCATCCAATCAGCCGCAAATTGGGAGTCATAATTGGCAGTCGGGATAGATCGCTGTTGTGCCTGCACAGTTACGGAATTAACCACTGTAAACACAAGTAACAGCGCCAGCAGAGGCAACAATGCACGAAGTTTCGTTTTTAGGATCATGGTTTTCCCCCTTAATCCTCATAATGATGATATACATAGCCTATTATAGGACACCTTGTGGATTCTAACTGAGCGCATAATCCACCTGTTGATCCACGCCTGCCCTATGATTACAACGTGATTCTACGTGAAATTGTTCCTTATGACTTGTAACTAAAGGTGAAATCTTGTTATGTCTATCGGCGCATATCGATTTTCAAATCATGCTATACTGGTTATACGGGCAAATAGCTTTCTGAATGGGCAATCCATTTGGAGATGGGAATGGTTGAAATGAAAGATCAACAGAAAAACCCGCGATCCTCTGCACAACATCAACACAACTCTAAATCTCCACACAACGCAGAAAAACAACCGCTAAATGACACCACAACCTTTGATGATCGCTACAGCAACGATGTGCAATTTATGGCTTCGCAGGTGGATAATCCCGCCTTGCCGACAATTCAGCGCCAGACAATGGCGAAACAACTGCAACACTTAGTCGGTAATCAACAGGCGCAACAACTCATCCAGACGAAGCGACTGCCAGATAGCCCTACGATGACCTTACAGCGCGATGATCCGGTTGAGGTCGGCATTGTGGAAGTGCCGACGCATCCGGGTGATATTTCCGAAATCGTCACGGACACATTGCGAACAACACGCGGCTGTTTGATGAATTTCCAAACCGCGCTGGACAATTTTGAGACGCGCATCACCAACGATTCCGGTGAAGAAGCCGCCCCAAAAGACCCCGCGATGATTGCCCTGCAACAGGTTGGCACGTTCGTACTCGGTCAATTACGTAGTCAGATCGCCAGTGCCGTCCCCGGTGGATCGTTTGCAAATAGCATTGTTAGTTTAGGGCAGAGTATAGAGCAAGCCATCGTTGCTGAACGGCGCAGAAGTGTCGCCGCCACAGAACGCAATGCCGCCGCCAATTTCGTCATTAGAATTCGCTCATTGATTAACACCACCGCTGTTGATTTAGAATCGACGATGACGGAGGATGTGATTTCCGTCCGTGAGCGCTACGATCAGGCAGATTCTGACGGGCATCGGGACGCGATTCGTTTCCATCAGGAGCTTATCAACTCACAGGTGACGCAGATGCTACAAACGACCTTTAGCACCGAGGCTATTTTTACCCGTATCGTCGAGGCATGGATCAACGAAAACCAGAGTCCATCCGGTGGGCAAGCACGGGTATGGATTAATATGGATCGTGGTTGGACGGCGCGTGAAGCCTATCTCGCCGCGCCCTTTGGTAGCCGTTTAGCGGAACAACTGGAACAGCAGGGGTCGTTGGATTTGATTAATCTGCATGTACCGCGCACGGTGCAATGGTTCCCATTTTACGGCGAAGACGGCGGTGGATTGGTGCGCTGTATGGCAGATATTGATGTTGATAATCACGTTACCAATATACGGGCAATGGGCATTCAAAGCGGAAGCTATTTGCAAGAATTTACAAATCTCGTGAGTACCACGCCGATTCCACCGACAACACAGGTGAACGGTAGCCGCGTACAATAAAGCCTAATCGGGGTGCAAAACTCGTTGCACCCTACAATTTAATTGATCCACCCCTTCGCAATCATTGATAAAAAATCGTCTTCTATCGTCTATAATCTAATTGAACAGTGAAGCACTTTTTTCAGGAGCAACCTCAAATGACCGAAAATAACGCCACCCGCGGACGTACCTCCTTGCATCAATGGGAAGCGGGCAAGCCGGATAATTTCTTTACCGCAGATGCCAATTTACAAAATGTGCTCAAAAAATATTTAGGTGAAGCCGGCTATCGGAGCATCGAACATAGCTTGAAGCATTTCGGCGGACAGGTGTCGCAGATCATTGACGAGGCGGTAAAGGTCGAGGATCGCATCGGCAATCATCCCCGTTTGTATCGTTATAACGGCATCGGCGAACGCGTGGAACAGATTGAATTTCACCCCAATCATGATCTCGTCGGGCGCATCATCTGGGAAAACCGACTCATGGCGTTGCAATCCGAACCGGGAAACACGGTGCATCAGATGGCGCTGTTTTATCTGTTGAACCATACCGCCGACGGGCATTCCTGTGGGTTAGCCTGTACATCGGGGATGATCCGCGCGTTGCAAGTCGCGGCAGATGACGGTCTGCGCGAAAAATATTTACCGCCCCTGCTTAACCCTGATTATGACGCGATGCAACACGCCGCCCAATTTTTAACCGAAGTACAGGGCGGGAGCGATGTCGGTGCGAATGCCGTTATCGCCACACAAGCCGAAGATGGCAGTTGGCGCTTAAATGGTGAAAAATGGTTCTGCTCGAATATCAACGCCGATCAATTTCTGGTGATGGCACGTCCGGCGGGCGCGGTGGACGGCACACGCGGACTCGGCATGTTCCTTGTGCCACGTATGTTAGATGACGGCATGACGAATGGCTTTTATATGCGTCGCCTGAAAGATAAACTCGGCACGCGCATTCTCGCCAGCGCAGAACTCGATTTTCGGGATGCCGTCGCCTATCCTATCGGGGCGATTGACGCGGGCTTCAAAAATGCCGTCGAACTGGTGCTAAATACCTCCCGTTTAATGAACGCCTTCGCCAGCATGGGGTTCGTCCGGCGTGCTTATATCGAGGCGGCGAGTTATGCCTGCACGCGAGAAGCCTTCGGCGGGACGATTGCCAATTATCCGCTGGTACAGGAAGCGGTTGTCGATATTCAAAGTGAGCTTTATGCCGGAGTCGCGTCTAGCATGGCGCTGGCGAGTTTGATGGACAAAATCGAAACGGGCAAGGCGACGGACGCGGATAAAGCCGTCTATCGTATGGTCGTCAACATGAACAAATACATCACCAGTATTCGCGCCAACGAATCGATTCATCGGGCGATTGAGGTACTCGGTGGCAACGGCGCGATTGAATCATTCAGCATTTTGCCGCGCCTCTATCGTGATATGGTCGTGCTGGAAAGCTGGGAGGGCACGCATAATGTGTTGTGCGTGCAAGTGTTACGTGATTGCGCCCGTTATCGCCTGCATGAGCCGTTTGCAGAATACGTAGATGGGTTGCTGGCTGGCATCGACCATACAGACCTCCTGCCATATGCGAACATCGTGCGTAACTCGCTGGCAGATACACTCTCACGTCTGGAATATCTGCTGGAAAATCCCGCCAGCGCGCAGGCACAGGCACACATCCGCAGGGTGATTGACAGCCTCTCGCATATTGTGCAGGCGACGCTCTTGCTAGATGAAGCGCAATGGGAGATCAACAACGGCATCCTCACCATCAAGCCGGACGTACTCGCCTATTTTATCAATCGCCGAATCGTCAAAGGCTACGATCCCATGAACGACGAGGCGTATATCCCGCGCCTCGAACGCTTGATGATGGCGTATTAAAACAGTTAGTACAATTTAGTTATCAACAGCTAATGTGACAATGTTACCCTATAAACACGTTAGAGAATGCCGGAATTTTTTCTGCGATTCTTCGCGCTATTTGCATACTCTGTATTATGCCTTTTCTATGGTTTAGCAGAGGCGACACAAATCCACATGAAAGGAAACACTTTTGAAATACAAACGACTTGGAAATAGCGGCTTATTGGTCAGCGATATTGCGCTCGGTGCCATGCTTTTTGGTGGCACGACTGCGCGAGATACCTCAGAAGCCGATTCGATCCGCATGGTGCATCAATATGTCGACATGGGCGGCAACCATATCGACACCGCCAACGTCTATACCGGCGGCACGAGTGAAGAAATCGTCGGCAAGGCGATCAAAGGCAAGCGTGATGATCTAGTCATCGCCACCAAAGCCCGCTTCTCTGCCAGTGAAGGACACAACGCACAGGGCTTGAGCCGCTATCACATCATGCGGGCGGTAGAAGCCAGCCTGAAGCGCCTCGACATCGAAACGATTGACCTGTATTACATGCACGGTTGGGATACGCTCACGCCGATTGAAGAAAGTTTACGCGCCTTTGATGATCTGGTGACGGCGGGCAAGGTGCGTTATATCGGCGTGTCGAACTTCAAAGCGTGGCAATTGATGAAATCTTTAAGCGTCAGCGATAGCAACGGGTGGTCGCGTTTTGTCGCCGGACAATATCAATATAGCCTCGTTGTGCGTGGCATTGAGTATGAATTCATGGATTTGTTCGCGTCCGAAGGCGTGGGCATTACCCCATGGGGACCGCTCGGCGGGGGCTTCCTTTCCGGAAAATACAAGCGCGGGGAACGTCCAGAGTCAGGGCGCATCGCCATCACGGGAGAGGATACCGAAGAAACATGGGAACGCCGTAGTAATGAGCGCAACTGGAACATCATCGACGCAGTGGGCGGTATCGCAAACGAACGTAAGGCGACCTACCCGCAAATCGCGCTGGCATGGGTGCGGGCGAATCCACTTGTCAGCAGTGTGATTATCGGCGCACGCACGCTGGAACAATTCGCAGATAACATGGGCGCGGCAGAAATTGACCTGACGCAAGACGAGATGAATACGCTTAACGCGGCGAGTGTTTTGCCAGAACTGTATCCCTATCGCATGATCGACTCTTTTGAACGGCGCGTTCCGTAGACCAAACGAAAGGAGATTACCCCCACAAATGAGTGACAAACAACCGGAAAAACCGAATCTAGATTTGATCCAGATGGTGCAACAAGCACGGATGATGCACGACGCAGATGCCAAACCATCGCAGGTAGCGGGCGTGTATTGGATCGAAGCAAAGTCCAACACGCCCGAAACCAAACCGCCCACGCCATTTAGCGGACAATGGGAACTCGAAACGTCGGTGACAGAAGTCGATGCTGTGTGGGCAAAGATCAAAACAGCAACGGAAGCGGGAGAACTCGGCTACAAATCAAAGGTCAGCACATCGTCACGCAATCAGCGCAACTCTAATGCACGGACAATCGCAGTCCGCACATATGATAGCCGTGACGACGCTGACAAAAAGCGCATCCGTACCGTGCTAGAAAATCTCGGCATCACGGGCGATTGGCGCTACGTGGCAGATAGTGAGTCATGAGCGACATGGTTTGTCGCTCAACTTACATCCGGTAACCATACTTCCGCAACGCCGCGCCGATCAGCGAATTAATCAGCGCAACTGAGGCATCGTCTGCATTCGCTTCATCGTGTGTGTGATATGCAGAAACGTCTGCAAGCGTGTTGAGTTCTGTCAATATTTGCTCATACGACATCAACACGGATTCATTGGCGAGGAGACCACCGATGACCAGCGGCAGGTAAATGTCGACGAAGGATAGATGTACGTCAGTATCCCAGAGCATTTGCACAATCTGGCGACCATAATTTTCGATTTCCTCACGCGTGCCGAGGGCTTCATGATTGAAGGCTTCGATTAAACGGAAACCATGATTGATGGCATCACGCAGAAGTTCGTCATAAAGTACCGTACTCAGGCTAACGATGGGTTGCTCAAGCACATCCTGCCGCGTATTGAGCAAATGCAACAGATGGCTACACCAAATCGGCAGACGGATGGGCAAGCCGTTGGTTTGCCATCCCGTTTTTAGCAAGCGCGTAACGTTATAAATTTCCTCGCCTTTATACTGCGTGGTCTGCAAATCCGCCGCAGATTCCAGCACATGCACCAATAATTTCGTGATGAAATGGACTTCCACAGGTTGCATCTGGTATCCGGCTTTGGCGAAGCGATCTCGGGTCGCGTTATAGAGTGGCTTAAACAGGCGATCTCGCGTGAGCACAGGTAATATGCGGGTCGCAATATCTTTATGGTAGCGTTCTAATAAGGGGCGTGCATCAGAATGATCGCTGAGTGACCATAAACTATGCCAATTCGCGCCCCGTGTAGGCAAGGCTGTTTTGCGTCTAGCGGAAGCGACTTTTAGCGGGGCTTCTAGTGTGGAGGTGAAAATTCCGCGTGAGCCAGTATAAAATGTCATCGGCTTTAGCTTCGTAATATGATCCAACGCCTCTTCTGAGAATGTAAAATAATAATTGAGGTTGGTATCTTTGCTGGTTGTACGCACTATTTGGGGTTTGCCATTGATCTCGGTGGTGATTTCAACAGTGAGCTTATAATTCCCCACTGGCAACGTGGGCGTGGTAGTCACAGGTAACCTGACATAGCCCATTTCTGCCGGACGTACCAGAATATGCAGGTTGTTTGTGCGCGTCATAAAGCCTTTTTCGGAGCGGACTTCCGGTAACTTCAAGTTAATCGTCACCGTAACGCTCACATCTACGGTATTCTGAATCAATAGAAATATACTAAACATCTCTCCTGCACGGATGGCTTTTCTGCCTGTGCTGAGTGCAAATTCCAACGGATTAACGTTGAAGCGCTCCCCCTTAGTCAGATATCCGAGAATGTCTGGATAATTTGGTTTGGCGTTATTAGCGAACATGGCACTACTCTCACTACTGTATAAAAAGTCATATCCTGATTATGAAGGAATTTCTCCAATTTAATCGTTGTCGTCTATGATAAAAACTAAACTTTAGCAATCGGTACATAATGGCGCACCCCTCAAATAAATGTTACCACGATTTCCCCTATTGCGTTAAAAACCAACACCTGATATGCTCTCTCCTGACCCTTTATAACGACGGCAACGTCAAGACGGAGTAAACAATGACAGAACATCTTCAATTTACTGGTTAGGGGACTCATCATCGGGTTTTCCATCGCCGCGCCCGTCGGTCCGATTGGCGTGTTGTGCATCCGCAGAACACTCGCCAAAGGCAGGCTTTACGGTCTCGTCTCCGGTTTAGGAGCCGCCAGCGCGGATGCGTTTTTCGGCACGATTGCCGCCTTCGGTTTAACCGCCATCTCCACAGTACTTGTAGATAATCGCGCTCTATTAGGTCTTTTTGGTGGGCTTTTCTTGCTCTATCTGGGCATCAAAACATGGTTCACACCACCGTCTGAAGAAGCCGCAAGCGCCAGTGCGCGTGGATTAATTACGGCGTATACGTCTACCCTCTTTTTAGCCCTCACCAATCCGATCACCATTCTCGCGTTCATCGCCATCTTCACCACCCTGTCAACCACTGTCGATACAAACATCACGATCATGACCTCATCGCTGATCGTGCTGGGTGTGTTTGTGGGATCGGCGGCGTGGTGGATTTTCCTGAGTACGGGTGTGAGCTTTTTTCGGGATCGTTTTGATACGCGTATGATGGGCGTGGTGAATAAATTTTCCAGCGTCATCATCACGCTATTCGGGGCTTATGCACTGTTGAGTTTGCTCTAACTTCGTTGTAATCACACGCATCGTCAGCATTCAGTTCTGGCGATGCGTTCCCATTATTAGGTTATTATCGCATCAACTTGGGCGATTTCTGCGGAGGGCAACGTGATGGTAAACGTCATACCTGTATCCGGCGTGCTTTCCGCACTGATCTTGCCGCCGTAAAGTTCGATCACCCGTTTAGCGATAGACAATCCCATACCGGCACCGCTCCCGTTACCTGTGCGTGCCGAGTCTAACTTGTAGAATCGTTCAAAGATATGCGGGAGGGCATCCGCATCAATCCCCTTGCCACTATCTTCGATCTTCACAACGGCTTTTCCATCTGAACAAAATACGCTTACAGCAATCTCGCCGTGATCGGGCGTATGGCGGATCGCATTATCCACAATGCCCTCAATAGCGCGATACATCCACTGATAATCGCCTTCAACGCAGACGGGTTCGGTGCAATTCAAGATCAGCGAGAGCTGTTTTTCGTCAAACTTTGCTTGCTGGCGAGCCTGAATATCTTTTATTAGCTCACAAAGATCAATTTTCTGGGTCGCTACGTGTTCAAGCTGTTCGAGTTGTGCCATCTGGTGCATCTGGTCAATGATATGGGTGAGTCTGGTCACTGCATTCGTGATCTCAGTAATGTAATGTTGCTGGCGTTCCGGGTCAGTGTGCCGTTTGAGCATATACATGCTGGTGTTGATTATGCTTAACGGGGTGCGGATATCGTGCGATGTATGCGTAATAAATTCGCCTAGCAAGCGGGCGCGTTCTTTCTCAAGTTCGTTTTGTACATTTAGCTTGATGGTTTGCTCAACGAGGAAACGTTGCTCGGTCACATCCTGTAGTACCCCTAACATCTGTGCGGGGTTTCCCTGTTCATCTCGCTTAAAAAGAGTCACACGTAGGAACATCAAACGATAATTGCCGTCTGCATGTTTGAGGCGATATTCGCTTTCTAAGATTTCGCCATCGTTAGAAACAGCGTAACGCTTCGTGTCTTCAAGTTGACGCTGGCGATCTTCAGGGTGGATTAAGGTCACCATGACTTTACCCTTCATCGCTGTCGCTTCTTCCGATGAATAGCCTAATTTTTGCGGAATACTTTGATTCGTATAGATGTTGTGACCGCTTTTGAGATCATACACATAAACCAGATCAGGGATTGCACCTGTAATTTGATCGATAAAATGTTGTTTTTCTTCTAACGCCCGCTGGATGCGTTGGCGTTCACTGATTTCCGTAATCAGTTGCGTAGCTTTTACCCGCAATCGTGTACGTACCGGCGTGAAGAAAAAAACCGATTGGAACGCCAACAAGCCTAAAATGATTGCCATGCGTACAAAGTTCACACGAGATAATCCAACAAGATTTTCTACCGTAATAGTCTGATAGTAATTCACCTGTGCATCTAAATCATCCAGTAGAATCGTGGCGTTTGCTTCTATATAGCGCAATGAGGCATTGGTAGCATTGAGCAGATCATCCGGCGATTCGGCAAGCTGTTGTGCTTCCAGTAAATAAAGTGTTAAGCGCGTATTCAAATCACGCGCATCATCCGAGAAGAAGTTTGCCAGATCAGCAATGATTTGCTCATCAGCGAGCAATCCCTGCAAATGTAAACGCATGTCGCCCACACAAGTCAGCAAATTGTTACGCACGATCTCGCGTTCAGCAGGACTATCCGTATATGCTAGACGAATACTATCTAGCGCAATCGTCTGGGAAAAAGTGCGTAGTAACCCCAGCGCGTTTACTCTGCTGGTATCCACATCATGAGCGGTCAATGCGGTATTCAGCAGAATATTGCTTGACAATGCTAGCAACGCGTACAACGTCACCGTGACAATCCATAAGACGGTCAGATAACGAATGAAGCGATGGATGGGATGCGACGATGTTTGTGTTTTTATGCTCATAGACTGTTCTATATCTACCAGATCGGCAGACACTTTTTAACTGTGCGTATCGTATGATTCTATAGGCACAACAGCGGTAATAAGCATTAATGTTTGAGGGAATTACAGTTTGTTCAGATAAGTATGACGTATAAGAAATACGAAATCATGTTTATAAGGAGAACCCATTATCAGCATGAATTCTCCTCTTTCTAACTTAAGCAACCAGCAAAATGGCGTTATTGGACGGATCGTGAGTCAAATAACCGTCATCGGTCTTATCAACGGGGATTTGCGCCGTGATTAAGCGGTCAACAATAGTATTACGTTGATCGGCATCCGCTAGACGCAAAACAAATTTATCCAAACCGAGCGCATCTGACGGTGGTACATTACGCCCGCCCCACACATTCGCGCCGATGTGATGATGATAGCCTTCATAGGACATAAACAACGCTGACCCGATGTTAAACAACACATCCAAACCCAGAATTTCCCGATAGAAATGCTCGGATTCCTGAATCGACGCAACATGCAAATGAATATGCCCGACAGTCGTTCCTGCTGGCAATCCCGTCCAAACATCTTCTTCCGGCGGGATGACTGCTAGCTCGTTGATTAAATCTTGAATATCCAGCGGGACAGTATCCATTTGAAGTTCGCCTGCTCTAAACCATGTCTCACGCGGGCGATCCCAATAAATTTCGATGCCGTTGCCTTCAGGATCAGCCAGATACAGAGCTTCGCTGACTAAATGATCGGATGCGCCCTGTAAGCGGGTACGCATGTGGATGAAATGTTGCAAGCTCCGGGCAAGTGCGAGGCGCGTCGGCAGGAGCAAGGCGAAGTGATATAAGCCAGTAACGCCCGGATAGTGCGCGCCGTCGCTGGCTTGCAGGACGAGTAAATCATCGTCGCCCGCGCCGAGAACGGCAATTGCGTCGTCTTCATGACGCACATGCAGACCGATAATATCCTGATAAAAACGGCTCATTAACTCAAGATCATGCACCTTGAGGAAGACCGTGCCAATGGTTGATGCTTGCATAGAGGTATCCCCTGAAAATAGATTGAATTTCACTCTATATAGATTGCCTATAAAACCTGTTTCTTACACACAAAGGTCTAGCATGTGTCAGTTTTCGTAGCACCACGCTCGTTGGATGAGGTCGAAAATATCCTCAATCTAATGAGTCACCTGTAAGCAGATACGTTTCGCCCAAAACAATCTTCGAATTACGCTGAACTGCTCCCGTGCAATATGGTATACTGTAGCGCGTTTTGACCATCAAAAAAACGCTACAGGAAACGACCTATGAGTGGATTGATTGACCTGACGATCAGTGAAGCACTGGCAAAGCTCAACGCCGGTGAAATTTCTTCTGTAGAACTTACGCAAGCACACCTGAATCAGATTGACCGCCTTGACGACCAGATCAAAGCCTTCATCACCGTTACGCCGGAACGTGCCTTAGCACAGGCAGAAGCGGCGGATCAAGCACGGGCGAATGGCGACGACAAACCCTTGCTCGGCATCCCGCTGGCAATTAAAGATGTGCTGAGCACCAAAGGCGTAGAAACCACCTGCGCGTCGAAAATCCTCAAGGGCTATGTGCCGATCTTCGATGCAACCTGTGTCGCCCGTCTATATGACGCGGGCATGATTATGCTTGGCAAGCTCAACATGGACGAATTTGCGATGGGATCATCGACGGAAAATTCCGGGTTCTTCGTCACACGCAACCCATGGGACTTAGAGCGCGTCCCCGGCGGTAGCAGTGGTGGCAGTGGCGCGGCAGTGGCGGCGGGCATGGCAATGGGAACGCTCGGCACAGATACCGGCGGTAGTATCCGTTTGCCGGGGGCGTTTTGTGGTGTGACGGCACTCAAGCCGAGTTATGGACGTGTCTCGCGTTACGGACTCATCGCTTACGGCTCGTCGCTCGATCAGCCGGGACCGCTCACGCGCACTGTCGAAGACACCGCCCGCATTTTAGGGGTCATCGCCGGACACGATCCGCTGGATTCGACCAGCATGCAAATCGACGTGCCAGATTATGTGGCGGGATTGACCGGAAACATTAAAGGCATGAAGGTCGGCATCCCGAAAGAATATTTTGTAGAGGGGATGCACCCCGATGTTGAAGCCGCGGTGAAAACAGCGATTGCCCAGCTGGAATCGCTCGGCGCGGAAACGGTAGAGGTCAGTTTGCCCCACACCGAATACAGCTTGCCAGTTTATTATATGATCGCCACCTCAGAAGCCAGTTCCAACCTTGCCCGTTTTGATGGCATCCGTTATGGAGCGAAGATCGAAGGCGACGATATGTGGGATACCTACCGCAAAACGCGCGGTCAGGGCTTCGGCGATGAGGTCAAACGGCGCATCTTGATGGGAACGTATGCCCTGTCTGCCGGTTATTATGATGCCTTCTATGGCAAGGCGACACAGGTTCGCACGCTCATCAAGCAGGATTTTGACAAAGCGTTTGAAAAAGTAGACGTGCTGGTCGCGCCGACCTCGCCGACCACCGCCTTCAAAATCGGCGAAAATACCAGCGATCCCTTGCAGATGTATCTGGCAGATGTGCTGACGATCAGCGCCAACCTTGCAGGAATCTGCGGAATCAACGTCAATTGCGGGATGGATAGCCAGAATTTGCCGATTGGTTTGCAGTTATTCGCCAAGCCCTTCGACGAAGCGACCTTGCTCCGTGCGGCGGATGCCTACCAGCGATCAACCGAATGGCACACCCAACGCGCTCCACTGGCGTTTGCGTAAAGTAAAAACAACGTGAATCGAAGACAGGTACGGGTTGCCTGTCTTTTTTGTTTTAGTCAGCAATCTACCGACTCATTACGCCGTAGGTGGCTTCTTTGAGCTTTTTGCGGGCAAGTTGAATGGCTTCTTCCGGCGTGCTGACGATATACGTCTGGATTTTGTAGCGCGTCAATTTTTGCACAATATTCAGGATCATGCGCTCAAATGGATTACGGTCTAACGCACTAATCGCCACAACGATATGCTCTGGCATGATGCTAATGGCGCGTTTGATGTGGACGAGGGGCGCACCGGATGGCATCGTCGCATCATAGGCACAATAGACAATCGCAACTTGATGGGTGACTTCACGCGCTAAAGTACAGGCATTTTCGGTTGCCGTGTGGTATTCGTCCCATGTGGTGATATGTGGCTTCCTAAAATCAAGCCGAATTATGGTTTTTTCAGTGTCGTACCACGAGACTTCAATGGGCATAAGTACACTCCCTACCCCGGCGAAATAGCTTGCTAAACGCCTATTTAGCATCATTGTACCGTAGGTAGTCATCAGATTCTCAAAACTTAAGGATTCACATAACTTTCACTTTACATATTATGATACAATCAGTTACGAATTTGTTATACATAAAGAGTTGAGGGAAGCACACATGACACGCCGCCTCGGTTTAATGATCTACGCTGGTGTTCTGTTGCTCATACTATCTGCCCATATCGCCGCACAGACCACAGGCAGTTGTCCCACCTTAATTGAGCAAGCACTCACCGCGCTTGGGGATAATTGCGAAGGACTCAACCGTAATAACGCATGTTACGGCTATCAACAAGTGGATTCCACCTTCACCTTTGATGTGGAAGATGGGTATTTTAGTGACCCATCAGACCGCGCAGAATTGACGACAGTTCGCACCATCCGCACCTCGCCGTTGAATCTGGTGACGGAGCAATGGGGCATCGCGGTCATGAATGTTCAGGCAAATGTGCCACAAGCCGTTCCCGGTCAGGCAGTGACGTTTTTACTGGTCGGTGATGCCGAGGTCGAAAACGAAGTCGATTCAACCTCCGTTGCGCCGGAAAGCACGCCGATTATGGTGCGCTTGCAACAATCGACTGCCGTGCGCTCTAACCCGACTATCGCCGCCAATAGCATCGCCGCCGCAGAAGCGGGCACCACTTTTGATGTCGATGCGATCAGCCGTGATACGCAATGGCTACGTATTTTTGTGAATAATCGCGTGGGCTGGCTAGACCGCCAGGCAGTCATTCCAGATACCACGCTGGATACCCTGCCTGTATTCTCGTCCACCACACGTACGCCGATGCAATCCTTCTACTTTACGACAGGTTTCGGTCAGCCAGATTGTAACGAAGCGCCGAATGTGGTCAGCGTGCAAAGCCCTGACAACCTTCAGGTCGATTTGACCGTTAACGGGGTCGATATTCGCATTGGCTCGACGATTTCATTCCAGCAAGTTTCTGCAACGCAAGCCGTATTCATGGTGCATGAAGGTCATCTGCTAACGGTAGATGGTCAACGCGTGGAAGCGGGTGAGGGCTTAGAAGCGCGTATCGATGACGATGGCGGCATTTTAAGCTGGGAAATCATCCGTCCATTGACAGACGAAGAGCTTGAAATGGGCGACATGGTCATGCAGATGATGTCCGCAGTGTCCTCTGAGGAACAACTGGTGCAAAGTCCATTACCGGAAGTGCAAGAGGTAACGACCCATACCGTGACCATTGGTGATACGCTATTCAACATCGCCCGCATTTATGATGCCGATATGGGCGTAATTATGGATGTCAACAACATTCTTGATCCCAACACGATCATTCCGGGTCAGGTGTTGACGATCCCCGACGCGGGCAGTGGTTTTGTCGCCATTCCGGTTGATCCGAACATACCGTCTACCGACCCAAATAATCCACCGCCATCAGCAGGCGTTGATTGCACGGGTTTCACGGCGACCTCCCCGCGTGATGGCTTGAACAACGGCATCACCGCCTTCTATTGGGATGCCCCCGCCGGAGCCGTGTCTGCCTATCAGGTGACGGTCTATAATCTGGAAACGGGACGTACTGCGACGACACAGGTGAATGCACCCGCGACCAACGCGTCCATTGATGTCAGCGTAAACACACTCGGCGGTGGCTTCGACTTTGCATGGGATGTCGTGGCACTTTTCAACGGTCAGCCGGTGTGCCAATCACAACGGGTATCGTTACTGCGTGCGGCGGCGGGTGTAAATAACAATACGCCATTCACCGCCACATGGGGCTGTCAGTCATCGGGTATCATCGTCATAAATTTCAACAACGCACCTGCCGGTGATACGGTCTCGGTCTCGTTCCTGGACGCGTTCGGACTGCCACAATCGTTGGTGGGTTCTGCACCGACGGGGTCGCTCACCTTCCCGACGACGCTGGCAACCGGCGCGACGATAACGACCTCTAGCGGGGCAAGCGTGGTGCTTTCGCCGTCAACCATTAACTGTCCATAATCAATCACTGTTGAAATTAAAAAGCGCCGGATATTCGTCTGGCGCTTTTTTGTTTATAAGCCGCTTATCAATATCCCTGTTCATCCCATACAATGTGGTCAAAGTTTCTCGCTACGAGGTCGTGTTCTCGAATCCAATAGTAACAAAGACCGCTATCGCCTCCCCACATCATATTTGGGTTTTCGTCAGTATCCACTTGGAGCAGTAATTGCCACGGATCCGCAGGTGCAAAATTCACTTCAAGATCATATTGGAGTTGATTCGGATAGCCAAACATCTGATGGTCGCCCTGACCTGAAAACACCATGCCACCCAACTTCCAGTAATTTTTCTGATCTTCTTCGCTAGAGAGGGTTAGCGCATTGTCTACAGATGCAGTTGATTTGACTATGGGGGAATTCGGAACGATATAGCGTGATTCATACGGTGGCACGGTGTAGCACATCGAAAAATTCAACGCACATGGGGAAAATAACTTGGCAAACGCCGGAAGGTCATCGGGTGGAGAACGCCGCTTGAGCAGGTTCATATCGCCAGAAAAATAAAGTACCTTTCCCATTGTTTCTGTCGATCCAAAAACATCACTGCCCCAATAATTATTGAAGAAATAGAGTATTCCCGTATTTGGCAGAGCAGGTTGCACCTCAAACGGCGCACAATCGGCAAGGTTGATTTGTCCAACGAATGCGAGCGATTCACCCCTTGCAGTTGCCCATGTGTAATCCGGTGGTAAATCCGGTTGACCACCAAATTTCGATATGCCGGGTGGGAGATCGTCTTCATCGTTAACTCGCGCAGTTTTTAGCTTGAGGGCGGGTTTTGCAAGCGCCATAATGGGTTGCGCGAGATGTACAAGACCAGCATCTTTAATCTGCTTGTGCAGGGTTTCTTTTGCATCCATCAACGTTTCTTCTCCTTATATACTCACGGTTGCCACACAGGGGAGCTTCCGCCGCCGAACGTGACCTGAATCGGTGGCACGGTTGCGTCTAAGCGGGCATCCACTGCCAGCACAAACAATTCGAGATTGCCATCTTCAGCCACATCACGGAAGGCGACCTGTTGCCCATCGCTAGAAATCGCCATCATCACGCCACTTGTGACCGCTGTCGCCGGAAGATAATGCAGGACTTGCGGTTGTGGCGCAGTCGACTCTTGATTGAGCAAAATCAACGCCCAACGCCCACCCACCTGCGTTACAGTGATCGTCCGCGTGCCGTCCGGTGTACTGAATTGCCCCTGTGCCGTCCGGTTGAGATGATCGAGAAAAGCCTGCGCCAGCGCGTCATCTTCTTCGATGAGTCGCGCCTCGACATCGTGCGTTTCCAGATTAGCGAGATTCACCGCGAAAAATCGACGTTCGCCGTTGCGGAGCGCGATAAAGACAATTGCCTCGCCATCATTGACCCATGCAGGTTGTCCGTATAGCGGGAAAATATCGCTGAATTGCTGAATCAGCCTTAAGTTATCGCCATCAGCATCCACCACCATGAGGCGCTGTGTGCCATTCTCCCAGACCGTTGTAAACAGAATACGCTTGCCGTCCGGTGACCAATTGGGATTGACCGCCAGCACATCCGGCGGCGTGAGGCGATGCAGGGTACGGGTGGGTAAATCCAGCAGGAAGATACCGATAGCACCATCACGTCCCGTCACCAGCGCCAGCGTATCAGACTTGCTACGTACACCCGCGTTTATAGAGATTGCGATGAGTCCGCAAAATAATCCCAAAAAGACCGCTATCACTGATAGATATATCCTGCTCATGGCAAGCGATGACTCATTTGCTCATTTGTCAATTGGTGCACCCGACCCGTCTCCACATCCACACGCTCAATCTCGCCATCATCGCCGGAAATATAAACCAGTCGCCGTCCATCCGGTGACCATTGCGGCGAACTTGCGAGAAAAGCGGTGACATCCAGCGGGACGAAACGCAAAGGTTCAGTCAGGTCAGCCAGAATCAATTCGCCCAGAAGATACCGCCGATCTGACAGAAAAACGAGCTGACTGCCATCCGGCGACCACAACGGCGCAACATCATGTGCAGGATGGTGGGTGATGCGCGTCAAATTGCCCGTCTCTACCTCGACCACATAAATTTCAGGATTGCCGTCTAGTTCATAAACGAAAGCGATCTGCGCCCCATCCGGTGACCATGCCGGATCACTCGCCGAAGAGAGGCGATCCTCACGATCATCCGCTCCAATTAGGGCAAAATTCTCGCTTCCATCCGCACTCACCACATAAATTTGCTGAACATTTGCCCGAAAATCTTGATAGGCGATGCGCGTGCCATCCGGTGACCAGACGGGGGCGCTCATATCCCCGCGAGACCGGACGAGCAAAGTCGCATCCGTGAGGCGAAATGTGGTCTCGCCCTTGTCGAAATCAGGGCGGGAAAGTTTGAATAAATCGCCTTGTTCATCAACGAATGCTAGAAATCGACCATCCGGCGACCACGCCCATTGATCTGAGCCAACAATCGACTCACTCCGTAGACCGGAATGCAGATCAAAGATGCGGGTCTGTGCGCTAGACTCATCGTAGCGGGTTGCCAGTAAAAAACGTCCATCGGGCGACAGCGCAAAAACACTTTCTGCGTAGCGCACGTCATTTTCGGGAAAGGTCAGCCCGCGTGAGGTATCCACCCGCCACAACGCACGGTAATAAAAATCCGCCTGTCGTACATAAAGCACTTGCCAGCCTTCCGGCACAAACCGCCCGCCTAGTAGCGCCAGCACAATCAAACCAGCACAACTTATGCCGACGACCACGCTCATCAGTCCAATAAATCGACGCAAAACTTGATCCTTCAAAACCATCTAACAATAAACCACAATTTCACACGTCCAGCATCGCACATCACGGCATCAACACGTTTAAATTATCTGTATTCGTCAGACGGCGGACGTTGCGCCCATCGCGCCGCACCGCGTAAAAATCACTATCTCGCGCCGACAAAAAGGCAATTTGAGTGCTATCCGGTGACCAACTTATCGTCGATGCCCCCAAATTATAATCAATTGGTACGGTGATTTGTCCGCTGGCAACATCTACCACAAATAATTCCTGCCCCGGTAAAGCGATATAGGCGATGCGTTCACCATCTGGTGACCATTCTATACGGGAGATCGTATTTTCCTGTGTCGGGGTGATGGTCTCCAACCCTGTGCCATCGATGTTAACTCGGCTAAGGATGAGGTGTGCGTTGTCTTCCAGCGGTGTCCAGACAACAGCAATTTGTTCGCCATCCGGTGACCATGCCATGGTTTGTGGGCGGGTGATGGTCGGTGTGAGGCGGCGCGCGTTACTGCCGTCGGCATCAGCGATGAGCAACTCAGAAGTGATCTGGTTATAAGCGAGAAACGCCATTTTCTGACTATCCGGCGACCACCGTGCGTACCCCGTTAGGGCGTTTCCACCGTCTATGGTGACAGGAAGCGGGTCGCCTGCGATGCTATTTTCATCAATGGGGAGTGTGAGGAATGCGCCAAATGTGGGGCTATCCTGCACGTTATCAAGAAAAGAGAGGTAACGGCTATCCGGTGACCAGATGCGCCCCACGCCGGAAAGTTCGGTGATGGTCGTGTCGTCGCGCAAATCGACCAGTTCATGAGTCGCGCCCGTATCGATGACGGCGAAGTTACCATCCGGTGAAAACAGTGGCGGCGAACGAATCACCTGACTCAAGGGGATGCGATAGGTCATGCGACGGTCAATATCAATCCGCTCATACGCCCAATAGCCATCCCGTGTGCGCGAAGCCACGTTAATCTGCCAGCCAGTAGCGACATTCTCGCCGCCAACGAGCGCCAAAAAAATTAATCCGCCGAAGACAAACGTTATTATGGCGCTGATTTTTGCAACAAGACCACTCAAATGTATGCCTTTCACAATTTTCTAACGACGCATCTGAAATCGTAACCCAGAGTCCCGAAGACACGAAGAAAATGTTCTTCTTTCTGCCTCTGTGATTTAAGGTTATCACGTATGTTATGGCATAAGCACATTTATGTTGTCAGTGTTTGTTAGGCGTTGGATGTTGCGCCCATCGAGGTGCACCGAGTAAAAGTCGCTATTGCGCGAGGATAAAAAGACGATCCGTTCACTATCCGGTGACCAATTTATCGTCGATGCCTGTAACCCGTCATCAATTGATCCGGTAATTTGCCCGCTGACGACGTTCACGACGAACAATCCACCTCCCTGTGAAGCAATATAGGCAATATGTTCGCCGTCTGGTGACCATTCTAGGGACGCGATTCTGTGTTCGGGCGTTGGTGAGATGATCTCCTGTCCGATACCGTCGACGTTAATTCGGCTGAGTATGAGATGGGCGGTGTCTTGCGGCGAGAACCATGCAAATGCGAGTTGTGCACTATCCGGCGACCATGCCATCTGTTGAATAAGGGAGATGCCTGGCACGAGGCGGCGTGTGTTGCTTCCGTTTGCATCCGCAATCAGCAATTCTGTGCCGTCGTTGTTATAGGCGAGGAATGCCATTCTCTCGCTATCCGGTGACCATCGCACAGAACCGGCTAACGCCTCCTCACCTTCAAGTCTAACAGGGTTTGCCTCGCCCATATTACCATTTTCATCAACAGAAAGAATGAGCATCGCCTGAAATGTTGCGCTCGCAGGATCGTTATCCAGAAAGGCAAGGAATCGACTATCGGGTGACCAGATGCGCGCCATGCCGGACAATTGGGTAACGATTGTATCATCGTTCAGATTAACCACTTCAAAAGGCTCATTGATATTCATCACCCCATAGCGACCATCCGGCGAAAATAAGGGTGGTGATCGGTCAACCTGCGTTATCAGGATGGGATAGGCAAGGCGACGGTCAAGGTCGATGAGTTCATACCTCCAAAAGCCCTCGCGCGCACGGGAAGTCACCTTGATCTGCCAGCCTGTGGCGATACTTTCTCCCATGACGACCGCTAGAAAAATCAACCCGCTAAGCAGAAGTGTGATGAATGCGCCAATGGTTGCGAATAGCCGGAACATGATGATTCACCCGATTTATTTGTACATATGTATATATTATCTCATAATTTCAGAAAGATTTTTGTTACGGAAGGATGATATTTGTCCGCGCGTTCGGGGTAATCTGGCGGATGTTTCCGGTGGCAACGGTTAACACGTAGACTTCGTCTGTCCCCTGTAAGCTAAAAGCGAGTTGCGCGGAATCCGGCGACCAGACAACCGCGTTCGATACCTGTTCGGGCAAAGCGGGTGAAGTCGTCGCATTTTCCTGCGCGACATCAATCAAGAACAGGCGTGATCCCCGGCGAAGTGTCCCGACCAGTGCGATTGTTCTGCCGTCCGGTGACCAGGTGACACTGCCGACATTCACGAGCGGTAAATTTGCGGGCGCATAACGGTTGCGACCATCGGCATCCATAATCGTGAGCGTTAAAATATCGTTGCGCTGGGCAATAAAAGCGATGCGCGTGCCATCCGGCGACCATGCGGGGAAATAATCGTTGGTGGTCAAATCATGGCTGATGGTGTGGCTGGTCAAATCGGCTTCACGCACATGAATTTCTGACCGTTGCCCGTTGGGTGCGCTAAATTGCACCTGAAAGGCGATGCGTTCGCCATCCGGTGACCAATCTGGCGAAAATTCGCTCATGATATCGTCGTAATCGGTGATACGTGCAAGGGTTATGCCGTCTGTCGTTAGATACAGGTGACGATCCACACGCAGGGCAAAATTCTGAGTCTGTGGCGACCAGACAGGAATAGTCGCAGGCGGAAAATCAATCACAGCATGGGGATGGGTGCTGTCCATAACTTGAATCTTACCGCCGATACTTGCAAAGATGATATGCGATCTATCTGGAGATAAGCGCGGTGTTCTGGCGGTTGGATCGTCGTCGGCATAAAAGGTTGCCGATAGCAGACGCTCCATATCTATGACCGCAATTCTCATTGCCTGTGAGCGGGGCGAAGATTGGAGCGTATACAGCAACCAGCTTTCGGAGGATGTGTTAACGATCATGCCCGCGCCCAGAATCAGCGCACTACTCAGAATGCACACCATACAGGCGACGATGGCAACACGCGAGGCAAACATCACGGAATAAACATGGCTTCCCGCCCATAACCGGAAATCAATTGGCGCAAATCCGTGCCGTCCAGATTGACCGAAAAAATTTCGCCGGATAAGGTCGAAAACGCCACCCGTTCGCCATCCGGTGACCATTGCAAGGCGCTCTCTATTTCCAATTGCGTGACGATTAACGGCGGGCTGATGCGATAGCCGTCCGCAACATCAACCACATGCAGATTATGAAAGCCATCCAGCAAATTCACGAACGCTAATTTTGTGCCATCCGGCGACCATGCCAGCGCCATGACCAGCCGTGTATCCGTCGTGATTTCGCGCAGATTTTCCCCATCCGGCGCGACCAGATAGAGGCGTTGATTGGCTTCACGATTGCTGATATAGGCAATCTGCGTGCCATCCGGCGACCATGTCGGGTCAACATCATTACCGCGACTAAAAGACAAATTTTGCAGGCTCTCCGGCGAATAAATATCGAACCGAAAAACATCCAATCCGATGCTTGTATCGCCATCATAATGCGTCCCCTGAAACGTCAATGACTGTCCATCCGGCGACCACATGGCGTTATAGGACTCGAAGGCGCTCAAATTCGTTAAGCGTTGGGGTTGGGTCACGTTGCCATTTTCGGAAATCAGCACGTAATTGATAATCGCGTATTGCCCGTAGCGATAATAAATCAATGCGCGACTATTCGGCGACCAGAGCGGATTATAACCCGTCGTCAGGTCGGCAATGCCGTTACCGCTCAGCGTATCTGTGATTTGCAGTTGTTGTCTGTCATTGTAATCCACCACGTAGCGTCCATCCGGTGAGACAAATTGCGTGCTATTGGCGTTGATCTGCTGATGAGTCGCGTATGAAATGCGCCTGTTGGCATCCAGCACATGCGTGTTCCACAGGTTGTCTGTGCCGCGGGTGGCGAACGTGATCTCCCATGCGTCAGAACTGACATTTCCAGTGACCAACGCGCCAAGAATCCCCGCAACGAACAGCACAATACCTATTTTCTTGGTGCGGGTTACCAACCCTGTCCAATTCAGACGATCAACCATATGGCATTATCTTCCGGCGTGATTGCGCGCTAAAGATGCCCATTGTAACGCAGTAGCCTGAAAACTGCTCACTAACAACTGACGACTAAAAGCTACAAACTAGCTCTCTAAAATGTCCCCTGTGCGGTGCGCCAATTACCGAGCGTCGGGTTGCCCGGACTGATGATAATAAAGGTATCGGTGCGCGGCGCGACGTACATCATACGCCCCTGCAAGAAATCCTGAATGACGGCACTTGTACCGCTTTCCTGCCCTGTCGCCCAACCCAAACCATCACGTACACCGTTAAAAGTGCGCCAGACTTTACCGAATCCGCGCACGGGTTCAAATAAGCCGTTTGGAGGAGTCTCGCCGCCACTCACCGGATCAGTCGACGCGTTATAGGTATCGTCAAAGCGTTGAAACGTGCCCGTGTTGTAGAACACATAAATCGCACCCGGCGCAGTCTCCACCCAGATCATAATGCCCCGCTCAAAGGTCTGTACCGCGCTGGCAACGTTGAGCGTTACCGGAGGTGATCCCACCGGACAACCGATCTGTACAGGCAAGTTGGGTTCATTGAACACGATCTGCCCGAAGCCCCCCGTTGGCAAAAACTGACAAACAGAAATCGGAACAGGCGTGGCAAGGATACTCCCAGCGGCAGGCGTAACCGTCGGTAAATTGACCGGCGTAGGTTGAATCGCATTGGAGAGCGTCGGCTGAACGGGATTCCCGCTGAGAAAGCCGGTTGGCACAGGGGTCACGAACGGGATTAAATCTGCGATGGAATTGACCCCGCCCGGTTCACGCGTAGGCAGAGGCGTTGGCGTGTCTGTTGGGCGCGGTGTATCGGTGATCGTCAAGCTCGGTGTGACGGTCAACGTGCCTGTGATAGATGGAGTCAGCGATAGTGTGGCACTCGGCGTGAGCGTCCATGTTGCGGGCAAGGTCGGTCCACTATCCGCGTTTTCCGCCTGAGAAACAGCCGTACCACCGGACGTATCCGGCACAGTGACGCGGGTAGGCAAGTCGCTCTCGCTATTGCCAGAGCCACCACACCCCGCCAGCGCGAACACCATTAAAATCATGAAGAAGAAGGATCGTTTTATCATGCGTCTAATTATAGCGTGTGTCCGGTCAACGCAAAGAAAAGTAGGACAATCGTCATGCTCACGCGGAAAATTGCCCCATCTCATACGATCCCTATAATGAAGTTAGCGTTTGCAAGCGAGTTATCAATGAAAAGGAATCCCTTATGCACCGGAAAATTTTGTTTATGCTAATGTGTTGCATCGTTTGGGGTGCAATCAGCATCAGCCTGACCGCCCAGCAACTCCCGCTATTTGATCGCGGACATCCCCTGCGCCAGATGCTATCTTTCGTGCCGGATAATGACCAGACACGCGAAGGATTACTCGGCTATATTGATTACCGCGCACAGGAATCCATCAACGGATTCACGGTTAATCCGGCGAATTATTCAGAGTTTGACAATCTGAGTGATTATGAACAGAGTTTATGGATTCACCGTTCCAGACGCTGGCGCACCGGACCTGATTTTTTCCAGTATCTGCTAGCGGCTGGCGCAGACACCGTAGATGCCACCGGGTTTGATGCGTTTGGCGTAGACCGTGCGCTAGTGTTTGGCAATCCGCCCACACATGGCACGATTCTGGAAACCGATAGCGACATCTCTGCCTTTGAAACCGCCCATCGCGCCCGCAATTACACCCAAACAGAGATTAACGGAATCACGGCTTGGTGTAGTGAAGGGGGCTGTGATGATGGGATGCAACAAGACCTGAGAAACCGCGATGTCGCTTACTTGTTTGATCCCGCTCTGGGTCGTCGCCCGCCGATTCTGGTCACGGATAACTATTTTGCCAGCGCATTCGTACTAGGAGTGATCGAAGGCATGGCAGATGCCTACAACGGGACAACAGAATCACTCGCAGAATCCGTAGATTATGGCGCAATCGTCGACGCGGTGCTTGATCCAGACCATTTTTCCGGCGATTTGATGCAACTCATTTTCTTAGCGCCGACGGAATTCTACACAATTGATTTCACCTCTCCCAATCCCTATGCCATCATCTCTCCATCGCTTGATGACATCCAGACTCCGCTGGACTCATGGGCGGATTACGGCGAATTACCGCGCTGGACGTTGGCGGCTCTCGCAGATCGTCAGGATGGCGACCAGATCAGCGCGGTGTTGACGCTCGTCTATAGCGATCAAGCCGATGCGGAACAGGCGGCAACGGAACTCGGTCAGCGGGTGTTGGCGTTTGCCGATGAACTCCTCCGTATAAGACAGCCAGAACCGATCATCAGCGATATTACGGGGGGTGTGACACCGGAAGAACCCTATGTTTATGAAACGGAGGACGGTTATTTCGTCGCCGTTGTCGGCTTGACTCATCCTTCACCGCCGGAAGGTGCAGAAAATATCGGCATGAGTAGCGACAATCCGGCGCAAACACCGGGGATGCTCTTCGCCCGCTGGGTGAACGCGATCTATTCTCGTACCTTCGATGTGCTGTGGAACATCGTCCCGCCGGAAGAATAAAGCGAAACATCACAAGTCCCTCTGTCCACGTAGAGGGATTTTTACTTCCCACCAAACGCTTTCCGTCCGATTGCGCTACGAGATTACCGTGTTCAAAATTCGAGATGTAGAATACGGGAAATGGACAAGAGGATACGATATGCGCGGTTTGATTTTACTCTCCGTTTTACTGATTGCTGGATTTACAACCGTTCGCGCTCAAAGCGAAGAAGCTCCCTATATTTACTATCACTCCGAAGTCCTGAATGCTATCGTCATCGAACGTGCTGATGGTAGCGATTCACGGATGATCGCACAGGACGTAATGCCGGAAAATCATACTATCGTTTCTGGACCGGGATGGTCACCTTCCGGCAGATGGTTTGCGTGGACGAGTACGTATTCAACCGAATATTATCAAAGTCCGAGCAAAATCTGGCTTATCAGTGCAGATGGTTCGCGGCGTATCACGCTTCTGGATGAGGTTTCTCATGCCGCCGTAGCAAGCTGGTCACCGACGGAAGATTATTTATTTGTGATGGATGCCAATTCGGATAACTTTGCGGTTGGTAGCGGTACATCAGAGAAGCCCGGACACGAAGCCTACTTAGTAGATGCCAATAATGAGCGACCGGTCGCATTTTTTGATGATATTCTTGTGGATATTGGGGAGCCATTTGATGCTTGGTCTGAAAACGGTCAGTCGCTTTATTTCTCCGGTTCGGACTATCAATTGGGTGAAAATGGTGAAGCGATTGTTGGAAGCCGTTTTAGGCGGACGCTCCATCTTGATGGTCATTATGAAGATCGGGAATTGGTGAGTGGTTACGGGCGTTCACCTGAACCGGAATTTCATGTCATCAACCAACCGGATAGTGTGAATATAACCCTAGAAAATCAGACATTGAGTGTTGAGCGTGATAGCGAAACGTCTTTATCTTTCGATCTCCCATCTGAAAATATCGGTCTTATGGAGTGGAGTCCAAGCGGTGATTATGCGCTGTTTTATCATTGGTCTCCCTGCGAAGACGGATTTTGCCCCGACTCCCTAAACCTCTTGTCTTTGCCAGATGAAGAACTTTTTCAACTCTCTGATATGGTTCGTCCGTTTTCGAATTATAGCCTCTGGACTTTTGACCAAGATCGGGCAGTATTCCAGACAGGGGATGGTCATGTTCAGGTGCTTGATGCACAGACACAGACAATAACAACCGTTCCTATGCCGGATGATACAGATTTTGAGGAGAGTATTTCAGCGTTCTGGGACATAAAAACTTCCGATCTCTTAAGAATATCAGCACGCGATGAGGAGAACCACAACTACCGATATTATGATTATGACATCAACACAGGAGAACTCATACTAAGAGAATCTATCTACGACACCCCGTTTTACATTGTAGAGTTCTCACCCTCTCCGAACAATCGCTATCTTGCATCATATTTTGAGCGAACGATCACCAACACTGAAACTGGAAGCGTTACCCAAACGCGTCCATATAGTGGTTACGCAGACGATGCCATTTGCTCCTATAGGTGGCATCCAGAAAGTCAGTGGTTGATGCGTGAAGACAATATGGTTTTCGCAGGCGGTGGTTGCAGAGGTGGTGTCATGGTGATGAAGGTCGATGGTACGGTACAGCGTGAATTGGGCAAGTGTACCCTTAACTATCAACAAAATTGCGCGGGTTGGTTACCAGCAAATGTCATCCCACATCTTGCGGAAGGGCAATCACACTCTGTTGTTCCAGAACCGATTTTGACAATCCAACACGAAGGGTATGTTCTCGGCGTAGGATGGAGTGCCAACGGGGAATTGCTTGCCGTCTATGAAGGACAAGAAAATGACGAGTATTTGCTTAATATATGGGCGATTGAACAGGAAAATGCAAGTTTGATCTACACGTTCCCTGTTAACGAATGCTACGAATGGCTATTCTTTGAATGCGCGATTCACTGGAATCCATCCGGCACACAGATCGCGGTCGTCAACATTGGGAATTCACAAATTATAAATGCGAGTACAGGTGAAATAATTCTGACGACAGAAGAATATTTTGCTGGCTGGCTTAATGATACTGACTATATCCTTACGGATTACATTTCAACCTACGATAGTGGTACAAACCGCATGGCGCGTTATGATGGAGAGTCTCGAATTGAAGTTGTTGACGTGACAACCAACGATGTGATATATGCACTTGAGGGAGACGACTATCGGTGGTTATCTTCAGTTTCATTTATGCCAGAACAAAACTATTTGGCAATGGTGATTAATCCCGATGACCCTACCATAAATGTGCGTGTATATGATCTTGATACAGGTGAGGTGATTGATTTACCTAAACTCGATCTCGACTTTCAGACTGATGTAACCACGATTGAAGATTACGTTGTAGGCTATGGGCGTGCGACATTAATTTACTTTTGGGATATAGAAACAGCAAGCGTGGTTATGCGTATCAACCGTTATTCATCTGGCATTGATTTCAGTTCTGATGGGCATTACCTTGCCACTGCAAGTTCTACCGTCGCAGAAATCTGGGACTTCGATGCCATTGCACCTTAATCAAAATTTTGAGGGCGACCCGCGTAAATTCGAGGTCGCCCATTTTGACACTTACGGGTTGGCGCGGATGTGAACGATGTCGCCGTCTTTGACGATGTATTCTTTCCCCTCAAGGCGCATCTTGCCCGTTTGCTTGAGTGCGGCTTCGCTTCCGGCTTCCAGCAAATCATCATAGCGCATCACTTCCGCACGGATAAAGCCACGTTGCAAATCCGTGTGAATCGCCCCTGCCGCTTCCGGTGCAGTCGCGCCGATCCGTACACTCCACGCACGGCATTCATCCTGCCCGACGGTGAAGAACGACTGAATCGCCATCAATTCATAGGCGAGACGGACCACTTTATAGGCGCTGAGTTCGGTGATGCCGTATTCATCCATAAACATGGTGCGGTCATCTTCATCTTCTAGCTGGGAAATTTCCGCCTCAAGTTTGCCCTGCAAGCCCGTTAACGAACTGTCTTTGTGGGAGTAAGTGATAAGCGCGTCGGCTTCCTTCGCTTCGTCGCCGATATTCACGACGACGAGCACCGGCTTGATGGTCAACAAACCGAATCCGCGCAGAGGTTTGAGTTGCTCTTCGGTCAATTCGAGATCACGCAGGGGTTTTTCAGCGTCAAGTTGGGCTTTCATTTGCGTCAGCACTTCAAGCTCTTCCTGATAGCCCGCCTCGACCTTCTTGCCCTTGACGCGAATATCATCATGGATGCGATCAAGGCGACGTTCAACCGTCAGCAAATCTTCCAGCAGAAATTCCGTGTCGATTGTTTCAAGGTCGCGCTGTGGATCAACGTCAATATACGGATGCGGGACAGCGGCATCGTCGAAGGCACGCACGACATGCACGAATCCGTCTACCTGTGCAAGCTCCTGCCGGAATTGCCCTTTCAAGCCACCATCGCTGATGCCTTTATCCAATCCGGCGATGTCTACAAAGGTGATGTCTGTATAGACGGTTTTTTTCGGTTTGTACATCGCGCTCAGTTTGTCGAGCCGTTCGTCCGGCACGGTGACGACGGCGGTATGAAGCTCAAATTGCCCGCTACTGACGTTCGCAGTTTCATAGGTGCTTCCAGTGAGCGCATTAAAAATGGTGGTCTTGCCACTATTTGGTAAGCCAATAATCCCAAGTCGCATGGTGAGTGTTTGCCTTTTTAGTTGTTCTGGTTTTCAGTAAAAAGGTAACAGCTTTCAGCGAAGATAAAATATCCCCTATAGAGGACAAACCTGATGACTGACAACTGTTAACTGATGACTATTTAGTATATCGGTAAATGTGAGCCGTTGGGAGGGCTAGTGCGCGGGCATCCGTCAGTAAAATGATTTGTTGGGATTGTGAGTATTCTGTCGTTATAATTTAATCAAACAAGAATTTAATTTTTTGAGGATACTCATTATGGCAGTTGCGGATCAAGCTAGGGTAAACGGCAAAGAAAAATCCAGCCGTCAGGGAACGATCCCGGTTGATAATCCTGTAACGGGTGAGGTCATCGGCGAAATCGTGAATATGGATGCCGATGCAGTGCGGGAAACAGTCGAGTATTCACGTGAGGCGCAACGCTCCTGGGCGGCACTCAGCATCGAAGAACGCGCCCGCCTCATCCGTAAATGGGGCGAACTAATGTGGGAAACTCAGCAGAAGATGATCCGTGTTATCCGTGATGAAACCGGCAAAAACGATACGGGCGCATTCGCAGAAGTCATGTTTGTGGATAACAACGCCAATTATTACAGTCAGATCGCCCCGAAATTATTAAAACCACAGAGTCGCACGCCGGGCTTCCCGATGGTGCAGTATGCAAAAGTGTATTACAAGCCACACGGAGTCGTCGGCATGATATCGCCGTGGAATTATCCCTATGCGCTGGCGATTGCTGATGCTATCCCCGCTTTGATTGCTGGCAACACTGTTGTCTTTAAGCCGAGCGAAATCACGCCCTATAGCGTAATTCATGCCGTCGATATGATGCACAAAGCAGGCATCCCCGATGGGGTTGTGCAGGTGGTCACGGGTGACGGGCAAACGGGTTCTGCGCTGGTGGAATTGGTGGATTATGTGTGCTTTACGGGCAGTACGCCTGTCGGGAGGAAGATCGCGATGCAAGCGGCGGAACGGCTCATCCCCTATAGCCTCGAACTCGGTGGTAAAGATGCAATGATCGTCCTGCGTGATGCCGATATTGACCTGACAGCGAGTGGCATGTTACTCGGCGGTTTGGAAAATGCCGGACAAATGTGCATCAGTGTGGAACGCGTTTACGTCGAAGAAGCCATCCATGATCGGTTCGTGGAGCGCGTCAAATATTATGCCCAGAATTTTAACCCCGGTCCCGGCGACGGACTGGACGTGCATATGGGGAGCATGACCAATATCCGCGAATTAGAGCGCACAGAACGCCATGTGAAAGATGCGCTGGATAAAGGCGCAACTCTGCTGAGTGGGGGCAAACGTCGCCCTGATCTCGGTCCCCTGTTTTACGAACCCGCAATCCTGACGAATGTTGACCATACGATGGACGTGATGCGCGAAGAAACGTTCGGTCCGGTCATCCCGATTATGAAAGTCAAAAATGCGGAAGAAGCCCTGCACTATGCCAACGACAACGAGTATGGCTTGTCCGGCTCGGTATGGACGAAAAACCTCAAGCGCGGTGAAAAAATCGCCACGCAGATGGATACCGGAGACATCGGCGTGAATCGTGCCGCCGCTACCGCCAACTCTCCGACGATGCCATGGGGCGGACAAAAGCACAGCGGTACAGGTCGGCGCGGTGGACCGGAAGGCTTGATGCGCTTCGTCACCACACAATCTGTCGTGGTTGATAAGCAGATTGGCATGAAACCAACGCTAGTGCTGGTCGATTCGTTCATCCTGCGCGTGCTCAAGACAATGCGTGTGCTCCGTCGCAACTTGCCATTTTTGAACAAATGATCTAAAATTTAAAGGGTGTGATGTTTAAGATCATCACACCCTTTTTTAATTGATTTTGGGCAGAATGGAGCAATAATTATGACGAGGGCACTCGTGTTAATTGATGCACAATCCGGCTTTTTTGCGGGTGATTTCGAGGTCTATCAAGCGGAAGCGATGCGTGAAAGATTTCAGGCACTGCTCAAATGGGCGCGGGATGGTGGCACACCCATCATCTATGTGCGCCATGTTGAGGCATTAGAGTATGATGGAGACATTGACACGTCCATCACCCCGCAGTCCAGTGAACCTGTCGTAGATAAAATGACACCTGATTCGTTCCACAACACTACCCTGCAAGAAACGCTACAGGCGAAGGGCATTACCGATCTCATCATCGCCGGCTTCCAGACGGAAATGTGCATCGACACCACCACCCGCAGAGCAAAAAGCATGGAGTACAATGTCACCCTCGTCAGCGATGCCCACAGTACGCCTGCATGGGATGGAATGCCCGTTCCACCTGAAAAAGTCATCGCCCACCACAACGCCGTACTGACCAATTTTGCGACTGTCAAAACGTCTGCACAGGTGATGGCAGGCGAATAGCTTAATTGCCGACTACTCTTACAATCTGCCAATAAAGCGGGAAATTACCATTATCTTCGCGTCGATAAATTTCGGTCAATTCGCCTGCTTCAATAACGCCCAAACGCGTGATAAAGGGTGCGCTTTCCTGTGAATCTAGCCAACTCGTTACAAGCATAGTCGCTGTTGAACCGTAAGACGCGTGAATGCCCGGAATAGTGATTTCTGTAGACGTGCCATCCCGCCCGACGATAGCGATACGCTCACCGATTGCATCCGGCGAAGTATTTTCCATCGCAGGCAACAGATTAACCAGAAAGCGCGCACCGTCATTGATAAATCGTACACGGCTAATGCTCCACGAGCCGTTGAAATAGACTTCCTGCGGTATCCCGTCCACACCCTGTTTTAGGAGAACGCTATTCGACGGCGGAATCATGCCGATTGCGCTCACGGAGGGACGGTTTTCGTCAAGCACAGGATAAATGACTTCGCCAGTCAGCGTAGAAAAATCCGAATTGAAGATGCCATATTCAGGAAATAGTGTGACGCTACCTGTAACGAGATCCCACGCATAGCCCTCCACATCCAAAAATTCCGTGCCGACATAGGGTAATGCTTTGAAAAACACTATCGGTATGGCACGATGTCCGGCGTTTGGTAGAATCGCTACAGATTGATCGTAAAATGTGGTGACAGGTGCATTCTCACTATCACGGTTTAATTCATAGAGGATTTCGCCGCTGACTACATCAATGATTGCCACGCGCCAAAAAAGCGCAGGTCCACCATTCGAGAATACATTGCCTTCGGCATCCGCAAACACCTGACCAACCGTAACCTGCGTGCTGTTCTCAATAAAATCGCCCGCCAAACAGCCTCCAGCACCGGCATCCTTGCGCTCCACGACGTTGGTTTCTGTCTCAATTTCACGGATAATAAATGTGTAGGCTTGAGGGTTGCTAAGGGTATCGATCACACAGAACGCCGCCAGACGACCATCCGGTGAGATCGAAATACCCGTATTGATAAATTGTCCCTCGTTTGTAACGCCGAGCGAAAAAACCTCTTCCGCGCCATCCTGATTGACGCGCAATACCTGCCGCGCATCTGCGCTGAACAGATAAGCCGACCATGCCTGCTCCTGCGCCTGTGCGGGGACGAGGATCGCCAGCGAAAACAACATGAGCGTAAGCAAAATGATTTTGCGAATTTGCATTCAAGACTCCTTTTTTGACGTTGTAGACCATCTATTAAAGGAGTCCCCTCCGAACCGTGAATCGTTCCAAATTAGTGACGGCTTTCGTAAGCCCGCACCACATAATCCACCAGCGAATCGGTCACGTCGGTCTCTGAAGTAATCTCGATCATGTGGGCAATGTTGGGCATCGCGCTGAGTCCCTTCGCGGGTTAAGTCACGCCGTCGAAGGCTTCATCGCCAAGATCAAGCCCGACGCGCAAATTGGTCATGTTGATTTTGATACACCTATCCCCAAATATCAAAAAAGGTGCTGGATTCCCCAACACCTTCTCTGGTTTAGCTTTTGCTCACTAGCTGAAACACTGACAAATCGTTACACGCCGGCTAAATCTTCCAGACGGGTGACGAGATCGGATAGTACGCTGAAGGTGGTCGTCACAGCATCCGGTTTCGTCATATCCACGCCCGCATGGTTGAGTGCATCCAACGGATACATGGCACTGCCCGCGCTCAGGAATTCGATATAACGCCCCGATGCGCCCGCTTCACCCGCAAGGATGTGCTTGGCAAGCTCATGTGCCGCGCTGATTCCGGTGGCGTATTGGTACACATAGTAATTGTTATACAGATGCCCGAAGGTCGCCCATGTGATTCCGATGCGCTCACGGTCAAAGCTCATTGTGTCGCCGTAGCCTTCCGCAAACAGATCAGCGCACAGATTGATGAGATCATCCGCCGTCACGCCCTCGCCCCGTTCCACGCGCTCATGCACTTCAAGCTCAAAGCGGGCTAAGGTGGGCATGATGAAGAAATAACGATGGAAATTACTCATCGCTTCTTCGATCAGGGCGATCTGGAATTGGGTATCATCCGCTTTCGCCTCACGCAGATAGGCACGCGTCATCGCCTGATTAAAATTGGAGGCAACTTCCGCGACGAACAGCGTGTAGCCCGCATACATTGACGGCTGATACTTGCGCGAATGGTAACTGTGCATACTATGACCGAGTTCATGCGCTAATGTGCTCATCGCGCCGAGGCTGTTATCGTAGCTCATCATAATGAAGGGGTGCGTGTCATACGTGCCGAAGGAAAACGCACCGGGACGCTTGCCTTTATTGGGGTAACGATCCACCCAGCGATCTTCCAAGCAACCTTTACGGAGCGCCTGCACATAGTCGTCACCGAGCGGTTTCATGCCCGCGCTGATCCAATCGACGGATTGTTCAAACTCGGCGACAGGCGGATTAGCAGTCAGCGGTGCCCAGATGTCATACGGTTGGAGTTGATCCAAACCGAGCACGCGCCGCCGCACATCCCAATATTTGTGCCACGTGGGGATGTTCGCCTTAAAGGTATCCACCAGATTTTGAAAGACCGCTTTGGGGATATTGTTTTGATAGAGCGACGCATCGAGCGAACTTTCATAGCCACGCACCCGCGTAAAAAAGACATCGCGCTTGACACTCGTCAGGTAAGTCGCCGCGATGGTGTTTTTATGCGAGAGATATTCGCCCGTGTAGCTCATATACGCGGATTCGCGCAGGCTACGATCGCCATTGTCGTAGTGCGTATCCACACTGCCCTGTGTGACTTCATGCTCCTCACCATCACTGTCTACGGCAGGCGGGAACTTGATGTCTGCATTGGTCAGCATCCCGAAGATGTTCTGAATCCCGCCGAACGGATCATTGACCAGACCAAGCACCTGTTCAACGTCTGGCGTAAGCACATATTCCTGCATACGGAACAAATCGTCGATAAATTGCCCGCGATTGCTGAGGCGTTCGTCTGCTTGTGTCCATTGGAGCAAGGTCTCCTGACCAATGGCGATCAGTTCTGGATTCGTGAAGGCGGAAGCACCCGCTAATTGCCCGAACACCCCACGCGCCACATCAGACATAGCGCTGGCTTCGGTGTCGGTGGCATCACAACTGGCGTTCATCATGGCATAAAAGAATGCCTTCATCATCAAGCGCTGAACACTATCGAGCAAATCCAGATAATCCGCCAGTACAGTCGCACTTTCTGCAAGGCGACCTTTGTAGCTTTTGATTTCCGGTAATTTGGATTTCACGGTTTCAACGGCGGCTTCCCACTCAGGTTTGTCCGCAAAGACGCTTTCGGCATTCCACTTATAGGATTTATCCACTTCACTGCGGGGAATGGGCTTCACTTCTGTCATGACCATCAGAGAGTCTCCTCTTTATAAATTTATTTTCAAGGGATAATACCGCCGATTGCCCCCATGTGCAACAGGATTGGTTCGGTGTATTTTGAGGAGAAAACAGACAGTCAAACAAAAAAGACATGGCATCGATCACCATGTCTTTGAATTCTTTTGCAAAAATTGTTGCGCTAAATAAGTTTAGAGATAATCACGCAGTTGACGGCTACGGCGCGGATGACGCAAACGGCGCAGAGCACGTCCTTCAATCTGGCGGATGCGTTCACGGGTTAAGCCGAATTTCTGCCCGACTTCTTCCAACGTGTAACTACGTCCGTTTTGTAAACCGAAGCGCAGGCGCAAAATGCGGGCTTCACGCGGGCTGAGTGTATGTAAAAGTTGTTCAATTTTTTCGTGGAGCATTTTATCAAAGGCGCTCTGAGCGGGGGTGGGTAATTGATCGTTTTCGATGAAATTGCCGAGTTCGCTGTCTTCGTCTTCACCAACCGGATGTTCAAGGCTAAGGGGTTGCCAGGACACTTTCAACATCCACTGTACTTTGCGTTCGTCACATTCCATCACTTTAGCGATTTCTTCGACGCTCGGTTTACGGCAAAGTTCTTGCTCAAGATCACGCACAACGCGATACAACTTGCGGATGCGATCACTCATATGGACGGGGACGCGGATGGTTCGTCCCTGATCGGCAATTGCACGGGTGATCGTCTGGCGAATCCACCATGTTGCATAAGTGCTAAAGCGGAAACCACGACGATAATCATATTTTTCTACAGCTTTCATCAAGCCGAGGTTGCCTTCTTGAATAAGATCTAGGAAAGGTACGCCGCGAGTCATATATTTTTTAGCGATGGACACAACAAGGCGCGTATTAGCTTTAATCAAGTGGTCACGGGCATCAAGACCGTCCTGCACTTGTATTTGCCATTCGGGTGCACGGCGATTTTCGGGGTCTTTGACGAGCTTCTTACCCGCCTTCAAGCCCAATTCTAAGCGTTTAGCGAGGTCAACTTCTTGTTCTGTGTTGAGTAATGGAACCCGCGCCATTTCCTTCAGGTACAAACCGACAGTGTCACTTGAGGACATTTCACCGAGGTCGTAGTCATCGTCGTCGTCTAAATCTTCCTCAAGATCGTCCACATCTTCGTCGAACAGGTCGTCACTAAAATCCGTGAAAAAATCATCTGACTGTTCGCTGTCGGTGGCATCATCGAAGAAGTTCATACCCGGCAGGACATCCATATCACTCTGGAAATCACCGTTAAAGTCCGTCAACGTTCTACCCCCCAATAATTGAATAATCGAAAATATTATGTGAATGGCACTGACTAATAAAGGCAATCAGCGCCATTGAATAACCGTGTTCTAGTTGTCTAGTAACTGCTTAAGTATGGCTAAACGCGGATCAATCTTCTCAAGATCGTTGTCGTCGTCTTTCTGATTGAATTGCTTATGGCAGATGCCACAATGCCCCTGTGCATCAAGACGGCATGGCTTATAGTAGCCTTGTTCGATGATCGTCTCTGCGCGTAGCAGTGGCGCAAGATCAAGCACAGCATCTTCCGTGATGAAGAATTCCGCTTCCGCGTTGTAGCGATCTGCCGCATACAATTCTTCTAAATCTACATGAATGACATGGTCAATATCTTCAAGACACCGATAGCAAGAATCATCCAGCGAAACTTCAAACTTCGCCTGTACAAGGATGCCTTCTTTCGTCCGGCTGAGGCGTAACGGTCCACGAATGTAGTTGAGTGTCAAGTCATCATCGACTTTCACACTAGGGAAATCAATCTCTGAGTCGTGGCTGTGGGCAGGACCATCAGCTAGAAGAAACCCAACGTTGAGCTTAAGAACACGGTTGCTTAAATAGTTCTGATGTGTCTTTGACATCGGTTAAGCCTGACGTTAGAGGTTTTCAAGGTGTAGTTGTAAAGGTTACAGCTACGTTTAAAATTATATGGAAAATTTAGAACCTGTGTCAATAAGTGGCACAAGAAATTAATGCAAACTAAACGCTTAAATAACCATTTTATAACTTTAGGGGGTAAAAATAGGGTTTTCGGTGAAAAATAATCGCAATTTTGCAGGCATATGGTTAAAAATATGTAACATCGACAAGGGTTATGTCACAGTCAACCCACATCTTAACGTTACAACTAGCATTAAAGACACCTGAGTATGGTACAAAAATACCATGATGCTTTTCGTAATGTGTGAAGAGCTTCTGACAATATTATGAGTCCGTTAAGACCAAAATTATGATAAAGTTAGTCTATGTAAGGTTAAGTGGAGATGACAGATGAGCAGTTTACTCAATCAACTCAGTCAAGATACGCTCCCCACACAAATGGTTGAAGCATTTGTATCATGGTGTGTGATGGATCAGGCACGTCCGGCGCTGGCACTCATTCTTGAAAAAGCGGCAGAAACAACACTCGCTGAAAAAATCAAGCAGGCGACCACCCTGAAGCAATTAATTGATCTTAGCGGAGAAGCACACAAGATCAGCAAATCAGGAAGCTCTAAAGAACAGATCATGGCGAACTCTGCTGTTGAAGCCGCCGCATTTGAATTTGATAACATGATGCGCGCAACCGCCGAGCATGATATTGATGCGGAATCCGTTTCATTTTTCTCAGCACGGGTTTGCGGTTGGGCAGGTTGGGCATCTCAGAATTTTGGCGATGTTACAGCCAAGAAAAACGCTGAACAAGCCGCCATTCGCTCTCAGGAGAAACGCTTAGAAACGCTTTGGAAAATGTACGCATCTCGCTAATCACCATTTCCACCACGCACCCACTCCACACCATCACATTCTCAGCCCAACTCAGCAAACAGCGCGTAAGCTAACCCTAAAACCAATTGTCATAATCCAATGAGAAGCGCCATTGGATTCCTTTGCGTATTGAAAAACAAAATACAAAAGCGCAAATAATCGGAGACACAAAGAAATCTCTGTGCCTCTCGATTTTCACCTAACGAAGCGTTGGTTTGTTTTTGACTGAATTTTTACGGAACGGTTTTATCCGAGCGTAAATGTCGTTTCGACCATGCCGGCGCGGTCATGATGGAGCTTAATGGTTACATTGTCTCCGTGTTTGCCCTGCACCACCCATTCAACTTTGGCGCGGTCTTGCGTTTCGCCACCCATGCCCCACACGGTCAGAGCGCTACCGCTGTAAGCTCTGCCCTCTAGCTGACCGATGTCCTCGCGCATTTTACCTGTTTTGAGGGTCGCGCCTTCCGGCAAAGTGATCTCCGCGATGACCCCACGCGTGACTTTTTTCTCAAGCGCCTTTTTAGTCACGTAAGTGGGAAGCCAACCCGTGTTATGCACCACTGCCCGCAACAAATACGCGCCATCGGCTAAGGGTGTGACGCTGGATTCAAACAATGCGAGTTCCGGCGAAATCAGTAAATGCCAGATCAGCCATTCCGAAAACGGCGCGACCTCTTTTTCGAGGAAGTCCGGTGGCGGGTTGCGCCACGCCAGTTGGAAATCCCAGCCACCAAGCTCAACCTTGCCCAATTGCGGATGATCGAAGGCGTACCAGTCAATATATCCGCGTCCGCCGAGCACCTCATCACTCCATTTGAGCATCTTCAGGTCATCTTCGTGTGGATGTTCACGATACCACTCGATAAATTTGTATTCTTCGATGCCGGCTTGCTTCTGCGGACTCCAGATTTCCACCGTCCATGAGTATACGCCCATGTGGTCGTAAGCCCAATCGTCGAAACCGCCATAAATGACCTGCTTGGGATGATATTTGAAATCATGGAACACCGACACATTCGGATAACCGGTGATGTCTGTGCCTTTTTTGCCGATATGCTGGAACGTCCACAGGTCTTCGGCGGGCATTTCATCATCCCCCTGAAAGCTGAATGGACGCAGGAGCACACCACTAAAGGTATGGAAGGTGATCGCACCGGTGATGTTACGGTTGCGGGCAATAAATTCGATCAGGGCGCGGGTTTCCGGCTCACTACCGGGGTAAGGACCTGCCCCGCCTTGCTGATAATCCTGCTTCCACTCTGCCGGAAAATTACGATTCATATCCAAACCCTGCTTACGGGGCTTCATGTCGATTGTCACACCGTCGTAATTCTCGATCATGCCTTCTGGCAGAACGCGGTAATACGTACCACCGATTTCCGTCGGGTCACGGCGAACGAGCAGGCGTGGTTCTTCAGGGTGAGCTTTCCATGCGCCGTTAGCGTCTTCGATACGCATCATGAGGATACGTCCGTCGCCGTCAACGTCTTCTTCGTCCATGCCACCGAGCGGATCTTCATCATAGGGATAGGGGCGTGTGCTGGAACGGATGATTTTCGGTTTATCCGCCAATGCCCATTCCGCGCCATCGGGATTCACACGCGGTACAATATAGAAGCTACGCGTATCGAGGACGCGGGTGATGGTTTCGTCTTGACCATATTTTGTCGTTAACTCGTTGATGAGATATAAACAGGCAACTGTGGGCGAGACCTCCGAAGCGTGAATATTGGCATCAATCCACAGCGCGGGTTTTGCGCTTGCATCTCCGGTGGCACTGTTCGTCGCAGTAATCAGCCAGATATCGCGCCCTTCGTAACTTTTGCCGATGCTAGACATGGTAATAAGCTCAGGATATTCCTCCGCATAGGCTTGTAACAACTTTGTGAGTTCATCATAGCGCGGATAATGGTCAAAGGTGATGGTGGGCATAGCACGTCCTCATAAAAAAATTTTCAAGGTTGCGAATGTGCGTATTTTAGCCTATTCTCCCGCAATCTCCCACAGAATAAATATTAAGTTTCGCATAACGGAAAGATAATAGGTTACTCTAATGATAACTATTTTTCAATCATAATATAAATATTAATGTATGTTACAGTATTGTAAGCCCAAAAAGCTAGTATTTAATAGGGAATTCTGGTAAATTTATTTTAGTTAGAATTTCGTTAAAAAATACACCATTTCTAAAATTATTTTAGTAACTTTCCAAAAATTTCTGAGCACAAATTTACTACACTCTCTTGCTATATAACTGTTGCTCTAACACCATCGCATAGATGATTAGTATAGGCATAGTGTAACCACATGACTGAGGGGTCGATTTATATCAGTTATCACACGCGTGATTATGAGTTTGCTCATCAATTAGCAGATGATTTAATCACGGGTGGTATGGATATTTGGTTTGACCGTCTGTGTATTGCCCCCACAGATGTGTGGACTCCTGCAATAACAGAGGTGCTACAAACCACCGCAACGGCTATCGTCATTGCCAGCAAACATTATGCCCGTACACCTTATTGCCAACAAGAACTAACCCACCTGCGAGATCGGAACTGTAGCCTTATATTTGTCTGGTTATATAAGCCTGATGATCCGGCATTAAGCGCACCCGCCGCCGCCAACATGAATATTCAGCTGGAAAATTGGCGTGATGATAGCCTGTATCAATCTGCGTTCGATATGTTGCATGGTTTGCTGAAGAATGTTCAACCAACACCAATTTATCTGACTGATGAAGCAATTTATTTGTTACGGGTTATTTCTGAGCTAGAGAAACGCTTTCTGAGCACCCTAACCGCCCTGACACAAATCCGCACCGATCAGAGTGAAATTGTGGACGGTGTACCGATGCGCCCGCGTGGACACTCCGCACAGGTATGGTTACAACAGGGTGAGTATCGCCTGCAAGAACGCCTCGGTTCAACCCATGAGAGCGGCGACGATCCGGCGGAAACATTAGCGCAACCGACCGCCTCTGCCGACGGGATCGCACTAGAACTGGCGATTGAAAATGTACTGGAATGGATATTTATTCGCCCACAAGTCGTATTTATGGGTGAATCCGGTGTGGGCAAGTCTAATATCCTGTACTATGTCGCGTTGGTTGCCGCGCATTACCGTGTGCGTAAACAACGCGAGTATGATTATCCCTTACCCCTTCTGATTGATCTGGTGGGTTGGCAAGAAGGTCAGATGCTGGATGAGTTCGTCCGCGCACATTGGACATTGGACAGCGACGTTTTTGCATTGCTCGAACGGGGTGATGTCATGCTGTTCGTTGACGGTGTTGATGAAGTCATGGGTGATGTGGTGGCGCGGGGCGCACAATTTAGCGATTGGTTAGCAGAGCATAATTTTCCAGCGATTGCGCTGACGTGCCGGAGTGACATTGCTGTCAGAAATCTTCGTGATCTTCTGCCGATGATCCGCGTGCAACACCTGACTACAATGCAAATCGACACACTCACGCGCATCGTATTGGACGATCAACAAGCGGACGCATTTTTAGATAGCATGGCGGTGCTTTCGCCATCACAGTTAAGCGCTGAACTACTGGCATTACGCCTGCTGTTGTGGCGCGTCTATGGCGGGGACGACACACCACCGGGTGACGCGTTTGTGCTAGAAAATGCCATCCGTGCCTTATACGAACTGGCGGATGATAGCACCGCAGAACATTACAGCGTGCAAGAAATCGTTGATGGTTTAAGTCGGCTGGCGTTCCGTATGACAGAGCAAGCCTGCGGGGTGTATGTCTCGCGGAGCTTTGTATTAGAGGCACTCGGCGACGATTTCCTGATTCAGATTGCCGTCCATCTGGGCATTTTACAGGAACATGGCGATCATCTACGCTTTGCTATTTCATCATTACAGCGGTTTTTGAGTGCGCGGCGTTTGCTGGAAGATGGCATTTATACCCGCCTGACCTACCCGGAATTTGATGCGACTGGCAACCGCAAAGCGACACAATGGGACGACATCATCATCCACGCGACGGAATTACTCCCGCCACAGACGCTCCTTCAGACCATTGATAGCATCGGAGATGTGGATCCCTTCTTTGCCTATCAGGTGGTGACGCATCATCAAGTGACGGCGGCGGATGTACTGGACGATGTGCTGTGGAAAGTGCTTGATGCCCGCCATCAATCGGCGACGAATTTCACAGCGACCCGTGCAGTAGTGGACGACCTGCAAGAATTGGTGACATTCGCCAATCATCTCATCAGTGCGTTGCGCTCGGATGAAACCGCAATTGTTCAAACGGCGTTACAGATCATCGCCGATCTGGACATACCGCTACCGGATGGGCTGGTGGACATTCTGCAATCGCTCGATATGGAATTCTTAGACGCGGTATATGATGAGCTAGAGCCATACCCGATTGAAGACCTGCTATTGGGACTGATTCGCTTGATCGGTGCTGATGACGATGGTCTGCGTGAGAAAGCGATTTTCATTTTAGGTGAGCTACAAGAACAGGCGGCAGTGCCTCTGCTAACGCGCCTTGCGCCAGGGAGCGAAAGCGTACCAATTCTGGAACGTGCGGCGGAAACACTCGGCAAAATACCGCAAATCAAAGAGGTTGAGCACTCCCCAGATGCGATTATCAGTGGACAAAACATTGCCGGAACCTCTGCAATAACGTATTTGTTCTCGCTCCTCTCGCACGAGAATGGCGATGTGGTCAGCGCGGCAAATTGGGCGTTAGAGCAACACGGACGCGGTGCGAGTGCGATCACCGTGCGTTACCTGAGCGCCGCAGAGTTAATGGACGATTCCGCGTGGCATCATCTCATCCGCGCAGAAGAATCCGAAGTGACGAAGGTGCTAATGCGCTTAATCGGCGTAGACCAGCACACAGAAGCAACCGCAATACAGGCTAACGAGGTAGATGAAACAGACGCGCAGGTAGAAGGTGAGACGGATCGCATGAGAAAATTACTCGATATTCTCGCGGAAAAAATGACCGTGTTGCGGAATAAGGAAGCCTTCACCGACTTTACCGAAGACGTGATGACCGCAATGGGTGCTTCCGAAACGGGAACGGCACAAATCGCGGCACTTCCACCCGCAACATCACCGGAGAACTCACCTAAGCTGGGATTGCGTAAGGAAGAACTGAAACGTTTAGAAGCCCGCATCCGTAATACACAGGCGATTCCGATTGTGCCACAGGACGCAGACGCAGGTGGCACCCTACCCCTGACGGATGACGGCGAACTACCTGCAAAATTACTGGTTGCGATGGAACAGGACGATTGGATTATCCGTCAGCGGGCGGTACGGCAGATCGCCAATTATCCCCCGCGTGTTGTGTTGTCCGTTTTGCTAGATGCGATACATGATCCTGACGGACAGGTGAAGATCGCGGTGATCGAATCGCTTCCTGATGAAAACGAATTTCCAGTGGTGTTGAACGCTCTGTTTGAGGCACTCGACGATGACGATTACATGGTGGTCGATGCGGCGGCGGATCGTTTGCGCCCGCGTGCGGGTGACATTAGCCAACGCTTGATCGAACACATTAAGGACTCGTCCCCACAGGCATTAGCGGCAATTATTGATCTATTGGGATGCACGGGTGATCCAAAAACCGTCCCGCATCTGACGAACTTATTGACCGATACCCGACGCGCATGGATGGAAGACAAAACGCTCGGCGAACATGCGGCAAATGCATTATTGGGCATCGGCACCGTGGATGCGGTCAGCGCGGTGCAGTCAAGCGGTTTAGTGGATGAACGTGGCATTCTATCCGTATTGCCCCCCGGCTTAGAGGATGCTGAACCGGAACCGATCACCGCTGAAGGCACAATGCGTGAATTGGTAGCGACACTGGAAAGTGATGAGTGGGGGAAATCTCAAAAAGCCGCTCAGCAAATCCGCGAGACAGCACGGCGCTTACGGAATCAACCCAATGATGGCGTGACCGCGGTATTGATTAACGCGCTGGCAAGTGAAACATGGGAAATTCGATGGACAGCCGCAGAAGCACTGGCATGGTTACAGAACGATGCCTCTGTTAAGCCGCTGATGGATGCGCTCAAAGATGACCATTGGATTGTGAAAATTGCGGTGGTACGGGCGTTAATAGAGTTAGGTGCGCGTGAAGCCGTTGGGGAAATCGCCCGCTTGCTTTATGACGCGAACAACGCTGTTAGGGAAGCCGCCGCAGAAGGACTGGGTCTTCTGGGAACAGTCCGGGTATTACCCGCGCTGGAAGCGGCACTGAAGGACGATGACCAATTTGTGCGTTTAGCGGCGACACGGGCAGTTACGGGCATTGATGACCCGAAAGCCCGCGCATTGCTGGTTAAAGCATTGCAAGATACCTATAGCCATGTGCGCTGGACGGCGATGCGACATCTTGGGGAAAACGCAGACGAGACACTCTTAAAGGTGATCGCCGTGCATTTGCGGGACAAGGGCAAACCCGAATGGGAGAGCATTACAGTGGGGGAACTTGCCGAGCGTGCAATCGCCGGAATGAACACCACCCAGAGCAAACAGGTTCTCAAAAAATGGTCGGAAATCAAAAGTAAACGGTAGGGAAGCAGGGCTAACAACATGCGCCTCTTTATAAGCTATGCACGCATTGATAAACCTTATACAATCCAACTCGTCACGACACTGGGTGTGCATGAAGTCTGGTATGACCAGCGCCTGTATGCCGGTCAGCACTGGTGGAAAGAAATCTTGCGCCGTTTGGACTGGTGCGAAGGTCTCATCTACCTGCTGTCGCCGGAGTCCGTGTCATCGGAATATTGCTTAAAAGAGTTGGAAATCGCGCAACGTCTGGGACGTGAAATTATTCCGGTGTTGATTCAACCCAATACGGAAATTCCACCGTCGTTGGCGAAATATCAGTATGTAGATATGACCAATGGCATGGCAGTAGAAAATGTCAACCTACTCTGGGATTCGATCTATCTGTCTGAACAAAGCCTGATCCATCGTAAACAAAAGCCGGTCAGCGCCCTGCCAAAAGAAAGCGAAGACGTACCCGCCCTCGACGATCCTAAAGTTGTCGGGCAGGCGGCAAGCGCGCTGGAAAATGGCGAATATGACCGTGCAGTGTTCTTGCTCCGTCAGGCAAAATCCAGCGGATATAAGCCGAAGTTTCTTGATCTTGACCGCTTGCTTAAGGAAGCAGAAATCGCCTTAGAGCAGAAAACCCGTGAGCGCGAAGCCAAGCGTGAATATGCCTATATTCTGGATGTCTACCAGTACGCAGTCACACGAGACATTGCGTGCGAGGCGTTCGCCGAATTCCAGAAATACTTTCCTGAGTATGACCCGGAAGGGCTTGCCAAACGTTGTGGTCGTGTGACAACAGAAAATCCTGACGAATATGAAACACAGGAAATAGGGATTACCGACTTTGAAGTGCTACCCTTGCTCAAATGGTCAGAAATTCCACAGGGCAAAGTACGCATAGAAGAGCCGAAAACCCATCAGGATCGATTTATCACGGTAGACGATTTTTACATCAGCACCTACCCGATTACCAACGCGCAGTTCGAGGAATTTATCTGTGACCCGAACGGCTATTCATTAGAACGCTGGTGGCATTTCTCTCAGCGTGCATATGACTGGTATCTCGCCAATCCCATTCCAATTCAACCCAAGTTCGGCGGGGATGAACGCCCACGGGAAACAGTCAACTGGTACGAAGCGATGGCATTTTGTGAATGGCTTAGTAGCCGGATCAGTAAGCAGGTCAAACTGCCAACGCTAGAACAATGGCAACGCGCCGCCTTCGGTGATGATGACCGTCTGTTCCCATGGGGAAATATGTACGATCCCAAATATTGCAACACGCGTGAGAGCGGTCTAAAGATGACCACCTTCGTCCGGCGTTACGAAGAAGGCGTAAGTCCCTTCGGCGTGTTCGATATGGCAGGCAATGTGTGGGAATGGTGTCTTGATGAAGGCGAAGCGGCACGCGCGGCAGAAGATGACAAGCGGGCGGTTGTCGGCGGGTCATTCGTTAGCCCGTGTGACCGTGCACAACGCTCATTTCACTATTTCTTAAATCCTGAAGCACGCTATTCGTCCATCGGCTTCCGTCTGGTATTGCTGGATTAAAGTAATCAGTAAAAAAGTGTAAAACGAGACATGCGCTTAGAAAAAGATTGAATTAGGGAGAAAATTTCCTTGTGTCTTTGTATGTTTGTACCTTTGCATTACGCTTTTCTATGTTTCATTAATTTGCGATCTTATGCGTAAATCAGGCTAGTTCAGTCGGGTTATAGAGCAGGAGTGGTGGTATGGGTACGATGGACAATCAATCACGCAATGATGGCGGGCGCGAAATGAATATTGATGTCGGGCATCTCTCCGTAACAGGGCATGTGGTCTTTGCCGGACGTGACGGCTCGGTTTCGGTCAATACCGGTGGCGATGTCGCCCAGACCAACAACACGACCATGACCGTTGGCGGTGTAGAAACAACCCGCGCCGATTACGATAGCATGGTCGCTTCAGTGCGAACAGTGGACCAGAAAATCAAGGAAGATACCAAGCTCGAACCGGACGAAAAAGCCGCCGCCGCCTACAATTTAAAAGTCGTCGAAGAGCAACTCACCTCGGAAAAACCGCCCAATCCGCATATTCTGGTGCAAGCCGCCCGCAGTCTCTATGATGTAAGTCCAGCCATTGCCGGCGCGGTTATCTCACTGTTTACGGAGCCACTCGTCGGGCAAATCGTGTTGACGGTAGGTGGCATCGCCAAAGGCTTTTACGATACGGTCATCAAAGGTGGCGTGAGCGGCAGTTAGATCACCTTGCCACTAAGCCCGAACACAATTAGCCTTTAGATTAATCGTCAAGAAATTTCTTCTTGGCGATCTTTGCGTCTTGGCGGTTGATCCGTATTCAATAAATCCCCAAATTCCCCCATCCAATTTTGAACCATTTTCGCGCCGCGTGCGTAAACATCATTAGACAGGGGGAACGCGGTGCGAAACATGCAAATGCAAGCGGAACAACCGGATACACAAACGGCGACCAGTGCAACTGACGACGATGCCATTCAGCAGGAGTCGCCAGACGGCGTAGCATCGACAGCGCCGAACGCAACTTCTGCTGATAATGAGGATATAGAGGGAAAACCTGTAACTAAAACACCGGAAGCGATTGAGGTCGAGTTGTTGTTACAGGCGCAAAATGGCGATTATGATGCCTATGAAAGCCTGCACAAACGGCTAGAAAATCCGATCCGGCGCTTCGTCCGGCGTTTGATCGGCGATACTGCTGAGGTAGATGATGTGCTACAGGATACATTAATCTCGCTATATACCAATATGCACCGCATCGACCCGCCAGAAAATTTGCGCCCGTATGTCTTTCGTATCGCCCGCAATCGCTGTTACGATACCCTGCGTAAACAGGGACGGTTTAATCAGGAATCGCTGGATGATGACGCGGTGAACATGCGTGTTTCGTTTAACGCCCATCAGCGATCCAATAAACCGGAAGACGCAACGCACTGGCTTCTCCTCTATATCGAAGTGCAAGAAGCGATTGATCTGCTCCCGGAATTACAACGGCAGGCGATCATCCTATTCAGTGAGGAATCGCTCAGTTATGCGGAAATCGCCGGGATTATGGACGTGAGTCTCGGCACAGTGAAATCGCGCCTGTTTCATGCCAAACGCACCTTGCGTCGCCTGCTGAAGCCGGAAACACTCAAGGCGATTGAGGGCAAATTGTAGGGGAGACCTGCTAGGTCGCCCATATATACACATTAAAAATCATATAAGCGACTAGCACAAAGCGAGTTGCCAGCGAACAAAGGAGTTAAACAAATGATCGACAACGAAAAAGCGGTGCAATTACGCCAATTTGTCCCGGCGTTGAATGCACTCACGAAATCAGTGGAGCGTTCGCTCCAGATGAATACCTATAACGGCACGGGCGGGATCGCCTTCAAAAGTTACAACAGCCTTCAGCAAAAAATCGCGGAAATTCTGCCGGACGATTTTTATGTGGTGGATGCGCTCAAGCTGGAACACAATAGCGAAGCAGGAGAGCGCGAACAGGTGGCGCAGGTACAGCTTGCCGCCAGCCAAATGTTGACCTATCTGGAGTCTCTGCTGGAAAGCGTACAAAAAGAAAAACGCGGCGAAGGGTCATTCGACTTCAACTTTAGCACCGATGAAGAGTCCAATTGGCGCAACATCGGGCGCGATTTTCAAGATCAGGTGCTCCGAACCACGCGTGAAACCCTGCGCCGTGCGATGAAAAATATCGACATTGATTTCGAAGCCCCCCCGCGTCCACCACGCCCGCCCCGTCCGCCGTTTGGTCGGGAGAAACGTAAACGTGGGATGCGAATTGTCATTAATGGTGAGGACGGTTCAATCGAAAGCGAAGACGGCGATGAAGACATCGACCTGGGTAATTTGAGCGGGGCAAACCTGAGCGGACAATCCCTGCGTGAGCGCGATTTCAACGGGCAGGATTTATCTGGCGCGGTGCTGACTGGCGCGGACTTGCGACTGTGTAATTTCCATGAAGCCAACCTTTCCGGTGCGGCATTAGCGGGTGCAAACATGAGGGATTGTAATCTGAGTAGTGCTAATCTGGAAGCGGTTAATGGGCAAGGCGCAAACCTCACCGCCGCCAACCTGACCGATGCCATTTTGACCGATGCCAAATTCACCGGCGCGAACATGCGCGATTGTAACTTGAGCAATGTGAAGGCGGATAACGTCAATTTTTCCGGTGTGAATGCCAAAGCCACCAACTTCTCCCATGCAAACTTGCAGGGTATGAACGCCAGAGGCGCGAACCTGCGCGATGCCATATTCGATCATGCGAATTTGCAGGGTGCGGAACTAATGGGCGCGAATCTGCGGGTAGCAGGATTGGACGATACGAACTTTTCCGGCGCAGATTTACGCGGCGCGAATTTGCGCGGGGTAAATGCCACAAATGCGAATTTCAGCGGCGCTGACCTTGAAGAAGCCAATCTGACCGAAGCCAATCTCGAAGGCACCAACATGGAAAATGCTAATGTTGAAGGTGCTCGTTTGATCGAAGCCGTTATGCCGGATGGCAAAATTTATAGTCGCGGCATGGATGTGGCACAATTCGGTCTCAAAGGTACACCGAACGACCAATAGTGTTGTTTACGGGATTGTTTTCTACAAAATCCAGTCCCGATAACATGCTCCTAAGCACGCATAAGGCGGTGCGGATTGACCATCCCACCGTCTTTGCTTTTTTGGGATTAGGGCAATCTGGCAGGTCGCGCCCTAGGGAAATCCAATATATTGATTTACTGATCAATATTGACAATAAATTATCAATACATCTATACTTTTATCAATGAGATCAATCAGTGATGAAAGTAGACTCAAATGACGACCCAAACCCCAAATTATATCCCCGGCTTGCGCGATGTGGTCGCGGCGGAAACGCGCCTGAGCAGTGTAGACGGTCAGCGCGGTGAGTTGATTATTGCGGGCTATCCGCTAGAAGAACTTGCCCCTAACGCCTCCTTTGAGCAGGTCGTCTATCTGCTGTGGCATGATCGTCTGCCAGATGCGCCCGAACTGGTGAATTTTAGTAACGAATTGGCGGAACGACGCGCTTTATCTCCGGCGACACTCAACATTTTACGTGCGGCGGCGGAAAAACGTGTGCCGGTGATGGATGCCCTGCGGATGGCGGCGAGTACGCTCAGTTTGACCGCCGACGAAGAAGATGATACGGACGCGGCACTCACACTCGTGGCGGCATTCCCGACGATTATCGCGGCGTATTGGCGCTTACAGAATGGCGACGATCCCATCGCCCCGCGCAATGATCTGCGTCACGCGGCAAATCTGCTGTATATGCTGACGGGGAATGAGCCGGATGATGCTCATGCCCGTGCATTGGAAACCTACCTGAACACCGTCACCGATCACGGCTTGAACGCCTCCACATTTACGGCGCGGGTAATCGTCTCCACGCGTTCGGATATGATTTCGGCGATTGTCGGCGCGTTGGGCGCGTTGAAAGGTCCGTTGCATGGTGGCGCACCCGGTCCCGCGCTGGATATGGTCTTCGAGATCGGCACGAAAGCCAATGCAGAGCCGTACATCCGTGAGTTGCTGGCGCGGGGCGAACGCTTGATGGGCTTCGGGCATCGTGTGTATCGTGTGCGGGATCCGCGTGCAGATGTGCTGAACGCCGGGGCGCAACGCTTCTTCTCTGCGGGTGATGGGCAAGACCTCTACGATCTAGTGCGTCATGTAGAATCTGTCGCGTTGCATCTGCTAGAGGAGCATAAACCGGGGCGCAATTTACAGACCAACGTCGAATTTTACACGGCGCTTCTTCTGCATGGCATCGGTTTGCCGACAGACCTCTTCTCGCCGATGTTCGCCTGTGGACGGGTCGCGGGTTGGACGGCGCACTGCTTCGAGCAACGCGAAGAATCGCAGATCATCCGCCCTGCGTCGGTGTATACAGGCACGAAGGATCGTCGCTGGTAGGGTTGAGCGTGTGGTAGGTGGTGTTGGCAATTCTTGATACCACCTACAATTTTTAATTCAAGGGTTCAGTGACACGTTCGCCATTGAGATAAAGTCCCTCGCCCAATCCATCATGCACAATGCCGATGTCTGGCAACCACACTAAAGACGTGGCGGACTCAATCTCGAACACCTCTACAATTTCACCCGTTTCGACATCAAACACGACTATTCCCTTCCGCGTCGATACAGCGATTTGTGTTTCGTCGGGTGACCATACGAGTGACCACCATGTTTCTGACGGAAGCTCAATTGAACTATTTGCTGTGGCGGTCTCAGTATCGTAAATGGTGATCTCTGATGATGTTGTGAAGCTGGCGATTTGCCGATCCGATGGACTCCAGAATACAGTGTTCCCGGTGTCATGGATCACTCTGGCAGGTGTCATTTGCACGGAATCTTCAGATAAGAGCTGTTCTTCGTCCCAGATAAAAATACAGGTGGTTTCATCGAGCCGATCATAGCGTGTTGTCGCTAAAAGGCTTCCGTCAGTAGACCATATCGCATTCGAGGGAAGCCCGCTACATCCCTCAACATCACCACCTAGCAAAACACCCGATAGATCAGAAAAATCCGTCACAAAAATCGCACTGGCATCAATGCGTGCTACACGGTCATCATGAGGATTCCAATCCACCTCACCAACCGATGCAGGCGCACTATGGGCAATCTGGATGACGGATTGATCGGCTGTATCGAAAAGATATTGATCATACTCCGCGCTGTAGATAAATTGCGTCGCCTGTGGGTTGGCATCAAATCTGTACGGCACAAAAGAAAAGAGAATGTCATAGGTCGTTATCCATTCCAGCGTGCTTGCATCCAGAATATCGACATGAAAGAGGGTTTCTTCATGAGTGATGCCCTGTGTAAGCCCTCCAAGCACAATCAGTTTCGTGCCGTCGCCACTCAGAATAATTTTACTGACCGAATAATCAGGCAAATGAGATTCAGATTGTGCGCCAACTTGAAATACAAATATGAATAGCATGACGATAAGAAACAGTTTTGATTTCATCGGGAATGATGCTCTCTCTAATTCCACTGATTCCAGCCCTGCTCGTAGACGCGGGGCAGGACGGGATTATTGAGTGTGTTAATGTCTGTGTCGAGGTAGGCGATGTCAGGGTCAAAGGCTTGCGCGGCGATCAGGACTTCCGGCGTAAGATAGCGCAAATCGTCGATATTTTCCGGCATACTGACCTGTGGCGTGGTGTGCATCCCGCCGAGCACAAAACCCCAATCGCCGAACGACGGAATATAGGTGTGCATCGGCAGAACGTTAAATCCGGCATCGGTGACGGTGTTGGCGATCATCCAGAAGGCTTCACGCACAAAATAGGGCGAACCGGACTGCGTGACGAAAACACCGTCCGGCGTGAGACGTTGATGGAGCAAGCTGTAAAACTGACGACTATACAACTTGCTCAGACTTTCGTTGTTGGGGTCGGGCAGGTCGATAATCACGACAGGAAACAGGTCGCCCGCTTGCTCAATATAGGTGTAAGCATCTGTGTTGATGACCGTCACACTCGGATCGTTCATCGCGTCACCGTTGATTTCACGCACAAGGCGATTTTCCCGCGCCAGATCGGTAATGGCGGGGTCAAGATCAACAATGATAATTTCCTGCACGTCGTCGTATTTCAGCAATTCCCGCGCCACCATGCCATCCCCCCCACCGAGCACCAACACACGCTCATGGTTACGCGCCGCGCTCATCACCGGATGCACGAGCACCTCATGATAGCGGTATTCGTCCCGACTACTGAATTGCAAATTACCTTCGATATACAGGCGGGTATCCAGCCCGTTGTGCGTCATGACGATATTCTGATAGGGCGTTTGGTCTTTATAGACGATGGGATGAAAGTAGAGTCTCTGCTCGAAGTAGCTCAAAATTTGCGTAGAATTCACCGCGCCCAATATCATACCCACCGCCACCAGCGCACACGTTAGCCACAGGTTGCGCTTCCAGACGACATTCAGCCGGTAGCCGAACCGATAGAGCAAAATCACCGCGACCAGCAAATTAAATAAGCCCATCAAGAAGGCGGTTAACGTCACACCGAGCGCGGGCAAAAGCAAAATCGGGAAAGCAAGCGAGGCGACCAGCGCACCGATGTAATCCACAGAGAGAATGTCTGCCAGTGCATTGCCGAGATCGGCGCGATCTGCGATGATGCGCGTGAGCAGTGGAATTTCTAAGCCAACGCAGATGCCAATCGCCAGCGAGAAAAAGAGCATGGTTGTGTAGTAATACACCTGTGATGTGGCGAACACGGCGAAAAGCGCAATAGCAGATGTGCCGCCGAACGCGCCAATGGCGATCTCAACGATGATGAACCAGCGCAATTCGTTCGTTTTGACGCGCCGCGAGAGCAATGCCCCCAAGCCCATCGCAAATAAGAAGAAGCCAATTGTGAATGAAAACTGGGTGATGCTGTTGCCCAGTAAATAACTTGTCAGCGTGGCGACGATCAATTCATAGGTCAGCGCACAGATAGAAATAATCAGCACCGCCGTGAGCAGTACCGCACGTTCAACGCGGGTGATGGCGCTCTCTGCGGGGGTGGATGGGTCAGTTTGCTGGAGCGATACAGAATGATCGGTCACGGATGATCCTTTTTAAGTCAGTTGTGAGTTCTGAGCAATGAGTTCTGAGTGTGGAATTTTTAGCAATGAGTGAAAACTAATTCAACCATCGTAGTATGCTGGCTAGAAATGTGTAGGGGCGCAATAGTTCTAAATCGCCCCTATTGAGTCATTTCTCACTGTATCCGCAACATATAAACGTTATTAATCCAAATCCTTGCTGTGTGCACGGTTGTGATGCACGGTGAAGAAGAGCATCTCACGCATAGTAAGCATCCCGACGGCTGGATGTGGCAATTGATACTGATCGAGTGCGTCGTCTGTCCAATTTTCCAGCGCGGTAATGATGCGATTATTGGCATCCACGAGGGTCTCTTGCAGATAGGCTTTCACATCCGTCACGCCATCCGGGAAGCGATAATTGACTGGCACAACGGGTGGATTGTCTTCCGCACCCACGCCTGTTGCCAGTTTCGACTCGTACTTGTCAACCAATTCTTCATAGGACATGGGCGTATGATCCGGCGTGCCGAACATCTGATTAAGTTGCTCATGGGGCAAGGTTAAGCCTTTGGCGAAGGGTTTATTGGCAAGGATCAGGTGCTTGACGTAATCCGCCCGTGACCACATCGCCCCGCGCTCTTCAGAAAACGATTCTTCGGACATGGCGCTAATTTTGCCCGCAAGCTCATCACAGATCGTCTGCAAGGCGCTGACGATCTCGCTTTTGCTATTCACTTTAGAAACAGTGGACATTTACTTTCCACCACCCCCAAAGCCACCACCGAACCCACCGCTAAAGATGCGCGGTCCGCTGATGCTCCCGACACGGCTACTCGTTGTGCCACTGGCAACCAGCCCATAGCCGGAATAACTTGCATAGGTGGTGAAGGCGAATGTACCCGATAACAATACGACGACGATTAAGAGGATGATACCTTTGCTCATTTTTTAGTTCCTAGTTGTTAGTTGACAGTTTTCAGTTTAAATGAGTCAGCAAATGAGATTAACTCATTGCTTTTCACTCGTTACTGCTTTTAACCCTTTGTCGTGCCACTCATACGACCCAGCCCGCTGATGACCAGAAAGCCACCGATCAAACCTATAATGACAGCATACGTCGTAAACCACGATGTTGTCCAGAGTCCCCTACGCACTGCCACAGTCACCGTCGCTGAATCGAACGATGTTGATGTCGTCGAAATCCGCAGAAGATGCTCACCGCTACGGAATGGCACAAATTCGCCGGACGCGGTGCCGCCCGCAACGCTCATCGTTTGGCTAAAGACGAGCCGTTGCTGAGCGGTAGGATCAACAATATTGACCGTTATCGGAAATGATCCTGAAGCCGATGTCTGTACCGTGAGTGTCACGGAATGTGGTCTGCGCGTACTGCTGATATTGACAGGCACATCCACAGAATTGGCGCTCTGAGTTAAATTCACCTGTCGCTGTTCGCCGATAATGTTTCCCTGCGAATTCCCCGCAAATGAACCCACGACAAAGGCGATCATGGCGAACAAAACACACAGAATGCCAATCATCAGGCGCGTTGGGATGCCTCCGGTGCGACCACCGCTACTCACTGCCCGCTTCTGCCAATTTTCATCTCCGAAAGCCGCGGCGATCATCGCTTCTGAGATGGGCACACCTTCGTGGATTTCCATTTCTTCAGCGGTCTTCTGGATACTATAACGTTTACCCTGCCCCGCACCTTCCGCCACAAAAAGCTGTTCGCCCGCTGTGGCTTTCCACGTTAATTCGCCTTCCGCACCGACGATACGCGCCGGATAACGCTCACGAATCATCGCCTGTGCGCCATTGCCTAAGGGTAATGCGCGGGCGGTTGCCGGGTCAAATTGTTCACGGAAGCGCATTTTTTTATAAAGCGTGAAGCCTTTTTCGTCGAATGAAAGCCACAGCAAGCGTCCATCCGCGCCACCGAGCAACCATTCATGCCATGTCCAGCGATCTGACGTATCACGCGCATCCCAGCCCGTATAGACGACGCGCCCCATGACGAAAAATTCTGTGCCGTCAAGCAGTCCTTTCGCGCCGAGTGTGATCGGTTTAGGCGGTGGTGGCGGTTTCTGGGGTGATTTGCTGGTGACTTCCGGTTGTTCCGCGCCAACAGCGATAAAACTGCCACAGGTGCTACAGACAATCGTCTGGGCATTAGTAGCGCGTTGTTCAAGCGGTGACCCACAATTGGGACATTCCATTTTCTTCAGTACAGGTAGAGGCGTAGACATCACCATTAGAGCATCACCATATCTTCGGGTTCCAAATCTTCACCGACGGAAAGTTCGATCTCATTTTCCCAATAATTGATGCTCACCGCCTGATTGTTGGCAGTGCCAGTCGCATAGCCGAAGCTCGTTTGCATGGGTAACCACATGGCGAATTGCCCTTCACTACCCATTAACTTGCCACGCCGTTTTTCTGTGACGAAGACGTTGTGCTTATTGACCTGCATCGTGCTACCCACCTTGACCGAATCATAATCCGGTATGGCGGCGCGCACTTTTTCACGGCGATAAAGCGTCCAATAGCCTTCGTCTTCTTCTAACCACGAAGGCGGGGAGTTATCATCCCATGTAATCTGCCACTCATCCCAGAAGCCTTGCTCATAGGTATAGCGGACGCGCCCCAAAATTGTGAAGCCCATATCCTTAATTTTGCCCCTCATCCCGATGTGCAACCGTGAGGGATAATTGGCAAGGCTAGTCGTTTTACCGACGCTATCCAACCCTTGATCGCCCGTGATCTGATAAACAGACCCGCAGAAATTGCACGTCACCGAGCGGACAAATTGGTTTTCAATCTGTAGCGGTGCGCCACAACTGGTACAACTCATCTGTGCCATGACTGAACCTTTTTGTGTTTCGCTAATGTTTTATCTCGTACCTTCAATTGTCTCTGAAATTGTCATTCGTGCAAATCACACATGCTTTTGGGGTGCATTTCAAGTTCGGGGCAATTATCCTCTATCCCCCCGCCCTTTCTCCACCTGTGGGAGAAAGGGCGCTTTTAACGCTCTTGAAGTCCCACTCTAGCCCTTGTGAGCGAGGGGGATTTAGGGGATGAGGGTAGGCGAGTTATCTTTAAATTTTCCGCGCTACGAACAACTCCCCTAAACAGTAAAGGGCTACTCACGGGGGGTGGAGTAACCCTTGAACACACATCACATCTCGTTTTCAGTTCACCACTTATGATTATGCTGGCACACTCTTCAAGAAATGAATGATCTCATCAATCACGCATTTATCTCTAATAGCCCCCCGATGTCCCAATCCAGTAGTTTCAACGTAAAAACTATTTTGCCAAACGTCAGCAATCATCCGGCTACTTTGTACCGGAATGACCTCATCCTCCACATCATGGATCAATAAGCCTGGCATTGATAAATCCGACACGGCTTCTAACACATCACATTGACCTAAAGGCATCCCAATACGCCCTGCGATCTTCCATAAAACGCGTGACATCACCTCGTCGGGCACATCCATCAGACAATCAAAAATATCAATGTGTTGCAAGATGTGTTGCATCGGTGACACAAGAATTAACCGATCCACACTGATAGATTTATTACGCTTCAAGGAGAGTGCAGTCGCCGCGCCGCCAAAAGAATTGCCGATAATGGCATGGATAGGTGCGTATTGCTCTACTGCATCGCGTACAGCATCCCCGAAATCCACCATGTTTGAATACAATTGCGGTGATTGTCCATGACCGGGCGCATCAAATGCCATCACTTTAAAACCGGCATCCAATAATGGTTTTACAACTGGCAACATATGCCCCAGATGACTTTCCCAACCGTGCACCAGCAAAATGGTTTTGCTCCCATCACCCCATTCGTATCCCTTTAGCTTGCACAAGTTATGATAAATCGTGATTGGGCGTGCTCCCGCAGGTAATTTGCGAGTATAGGTAATCGGTTTACGACGTGGGCGTAAAAATAAGAATAGAAGCAATTCAGTGGCAAGTCGCGGATTTATCCGGCAAAGCGCGTGAATTACGCTACGCAGAGCGATCATGCGCCGATTAAGCACAAAATTTGCTAGCGAACCGGATGCTGTAGGGTTACCCGCACCCAAATTTCCAAATGTTGGCAGTTCATAATTCAATATTTCTTTATTCATCACTACGCTCTCCCTGATTGACTCGGTTGTGCCATCAGTGGGGCGCACACAATACCAACGCCAACCCACTACAGAGGGGCGGACGATAGCTCAACAAACTCACGCTGACAGGTCATAGGTGGTGGAGTTGCGTGCATTCTGATGTGCGTGTTCCCTGATGAACACATTATGCAGAGCATAGAGGATGAACGTGTGAGAAAGCGTGTGAGTGGAATTTAAGGTTCGTCCACGACTTTATCTCACTTCGGCTTGAACATTTATACTGCGATATCGTCCAACAGTCGATCAAGCTGTGTGAAGATGTCTTCAATTTCAAAGGACTTTTCGCGAACGAAGTCAGGCAAATCCAGCGCCATGATGTTTCTTGGCAACGTTTTGCCGGAGAGCGCCGTGTAGCGTTCATAATAAACATAAGTACCGTCTTTGGCATACAGGTCTTCGTAGAATTGCATCGCCTGTTGTTGTGCATGGGTGTTGGTGGGGTCGGTTTGCCAGATGTTGTAATAGATATAGGCATGATCGGCTGGCTGTGTACTCGTGTCGATCAACGCAGACAGGTCTTGTACAGCCTCCGATAATGTAATTTCTCCCAGTTTCTGGAGCGCCATCAGTTCAAAAATAGAAGCGTGGAGGATCGTATCCTGACGTTGAATTTCACGCGCGATGTCTAAAGCCTCACGGCTTTCTTTCAACGCATCAGCATAGCGTTCCAGACCGAAAAGACGGTTTGCCTCCTGCACATGAAAAGCGGCAACTTCATAGCGAAGATTTATTGTTTGCCCTAAAGTGATGGCCTGTGATGAAAACTGTTTTGCTTCCTCATATATCATCTGGTCAATATAAATTGAAGCGATTTCCCCTAGCGAAATGGCAATACTTCGCAGATTGTGCATTTTCAAATTCAGCGATAAGGCATAATTTGTACACAGGAGCGCCTGCTCGAAATCTCCTTGATAGCGACAAATGATCGCCAGATTGTTTAATACGGTGGCAACTCCGGTTAGATCACCCAATTCATAATCTGTGGTAAGTTGCTGACAGAAACATGACCATGACTGTTCATAATCGCCCTGACGGGCATAATTAACACCAATATTGCCGATGATTTTGCCAATTCGCCCACGTTGATCAAGTTGACGGGCGATTTTTAAGGCGTGCTCAAGATTAATTCCCGCATTTTCTAGGTCACCCATCTGGCTATATATCGTGCCGAGACTGCCATGTGCCGCGCCAATGCCTTGAATATCATCATTTTCGATAGCGACTTTGAGGGCGGCGGTTTGATACTCAAGTGCGCGGTCATAGTCTGCCTGTCGCCAGTAAATGGAGCCAATCCCGCCCAGCACGCGATTGAGTTGCTGGAAATCTTCCAGATGGGTGAAAATTTCCTCTGCGCGGAGATGACGCTCCAACGCTTCCGGGAAATAGCCACGATTGCGGTCAATTTGCCCCAGAACCAGAAGGCTTGATCCCTGTAAGCCTAAGAAGTCGTGGGATTCAGCCAACCGTAGCGCACGATAAGCGATTTCTTCCGACGCATCCCAGTCACCCAACGAGAATAACACGGTAGCCAATTTCACCAGCAGTTCAGCTTGTCGCTGAGGGTCTTTCGTAATTTCAATCGCACGTTCCAGATAAATTCTGGCATCTTTATTAGAAAACAAATCCGCCGCTTGCTCGCCCGCCAGACCGATATAATGGGCTTCCTGTTCGCTATTGCCTGCCGCCCGCCAATGATAGGCAACCTGTGCCGGTGGCGCACCCATTTCTGCCAATTTGGTTGCGGAACGCTGATGCAAGCGTTCACGCCGGATGGCATTAATCTGGCGCATCACCGTTTCACGGATCAACTCATGCTGAAAGGCAAAATGCGTCGGCGATTCGTCTTCTAGTGCACGGAGCAAGCGCCAGCGCAAACCGGCATCCAGCGCACCGAACACGTCATCTTCACTGCGCCCGCTCACACTTTGTACCGTCTCGGATGAAATTGGCAGGCTGATGACCGCCAGCGCGTCAATCACCTGCCGTTCGTTTTCCGGTAAGCGTTGTAATCGGCGCAGAACAAGGTCGTTTAAGCTCTGAGGAATCGGTAAATTTCCATTGCTGAAATTGACCTCATCGCGGGAAAGCTCATGGAGTACTTCCGTCAGATAGAGGGGATTACCACCTGTGATGTCTAGTAGGCGTTGTTCATGTTGTGACGGATCAATCTGATCGCTATTCCAGTGTGTGCGGATAAATTCGCCAATTGCATGGCTGTCCAGTGGCTTCAGGCTAACTGCGGTAAAGTATTCCGTGCGAGAAAGATCGTGAATAATTGTCGGTAGGGCTGGATTTTCTTCTGCTTCTTCGCTACGGAACGCGCCGAACATCAGCACAGGTGCGGTCTGCTGGTCACGGATGCGCCCCGCTACAAATTGGAACAGCCGCAAGCTGGTTTCATCCGCCCATTGCAAATCATCCAGAAACAACACAATCGGCGCGTTGGCTTGTAGGTAGGTCAGCAAATGAACCACCGCCATAAATAAATGCACCTCGTTGAAATCATGCGTGGCGGATTTCGCAGGCGTGCGTTTGCGCCGGAGTGCCATTGACGGGACTAAATGTGCGAGTTGATCGTACCAGAACGGGTCAATTTGGATGGGTGTATCGTCCGGTACATGCTGAACCCATGTGTCCAGCAATTGCACCCACGGCTGATAGGGCGTGTTTTTGGAGGACTCATAACATTGTCCGATGAGCAGATGATGCTCCGGCAGGACGCGGGTAAATTCGGTTATCAGCCGTGTTTTGCCGCCACCTGCCTCAGCATCGACAAGTACAACGCCAACGCCGTCCTGTAGCGCCTGTTGCCATGTGTCACCCAGTTGATCGAGCGCATCATCCCGCCCGATGAAATCCGCCCTGCCCGCAGTATTCGATGGGATTTGCAGTTGAGGCGTGAGCGGACGTTCCGGCAAAATCGTGGGCGGCGTGAGCGCACCGCTAAGAATATCCTGATGAAGCTGAATAATTTCTTCACCCGGTTCGACGGCAAGTTCTTTTTGCAAGACATCGCGGCATTGCTCATATTGCTTGAGCGCGTTCTCCCGTTGATTAATCCGCGCATACAGCCACATGAGGCGCGCATGGGCTGATTCTAGCAATAGGTTATTTTGTAGCAGGATTTGCGCCCAGCGGATTGCCTCAAGGTAACTGCCCTGTTGTATCAACTGCTCAACAAGCGCAGTCAAACCGCGTTCGTAGAATTGTGTATAGCGCGTCCGTTCTGCCAATTGCCAGATGGAAAATTCCGGCGCATCCGGCAGATTTAAGCCACTCAAAAACTCTGCCCGATACAGCATAACTGCGTTCAGCAATGTCTCGAAGTCAATATTTGTTAAGTCTGTTTCATTGATAACCTGCTGAAATTGCAGACTATCTATCGTTACTAGCGCGGTATTTACCCCCACCACCTGATTATCTACATGTAAGAGGTCTTTGTGAATCAAGCGGCGGATGCGGCTTAAATGCCAGCGCAATGATCCGGCGGGGTCATCAGTTTCCTGACAAAATATATTGTAGAGGGTTTCACGGTTATATTTTTTGGGAGAAGCCACAAGATAGGCGAGTAGAGCGCGTGTTTTACGGCTTAACGAGGCTTGAAGAACCTGGCCGTTGATCTTAATTTCAAAAGTTCCTAAGAGATAAATTTCCACCTGCATCTCTTGCGCAACATTACTTTCCATAATACCAACCATATGAAAGGAATCATCTATTTGCAAGTTTAGTGCATCGTATTTACGACTCGCTTAAAACCGATTGGTATAAGCACCCCAAGCCAGCACAATTGATTAAAATTATATCAGCAACAGAAAATTTTGCGTATTTGCGGGTATGTATACACGGGTATGTATACAGATGTAGTTACAACGCTGTGTGGTTAGGCGGGGTTGAATTCACTCATAAAAAAAGCCAGCCTTTCTAGCAACAAATTAGGAAGGCTGGCTTTCAGTATTTTTGCTTGGTGTTTACAGCAACACGTTACACATCGTCCGCAGGGTCGAATGGGTTACGTCCGGCTCCAATTTCTGATGCGTCCGGCTCACCGCCATTGTCGTCGTCATCGTCACAGACATCACCTTGCCCATCACCGTCGAAGTTCTCTTGTCCACCATTCGCAATCAGCGGGCAATTGTCGCCTCCATCATTCACGCCGTCATTGTCATCGTCGGGGTCGCAGGCATCGCCCTGTCCGTCACCATCATTATTTTCCTGTCCCCCATTTGCCACGAATTGGCAATTGTCGCCACCATCGTTCACGCCGTCATTGTCGTCGTCAGGGTCACAGGCATCGCCCTGCGCGTCGCCGTCATTATTTTCCTGTCCGCCATTTGCCACGAATTGACAATTGTCGCCGCCATCATTCACGCCGTCGTTGTCGTCGTCAGGGTCACAGGCATCGCCCTGCGCGTCACCATCATTATTTTCCTGTCCAGGATTTGCCACGAATTGACAATTGTCGCCACCATCATTCAGACCGTCATTGTCGTCGTCGGGATCACAGGCATCACCCTGCGCGTCACCATCATTATTGGCTTGCGTCGGATTGGCTGTGATCGGGCAATTATCGGCACCATCCAACGCGCCGTCATTATCATCGTCAGGGTCACACGGGTCACCTATGCCGTCAGATTCATTATCCGCTTGTCCGGGATTAGCAATGAACTGACAATTATCGGGTGCGGCATCCAATACGCCGTCGTTGTCATCATCAGGGTCACAGGCATCACCCTGCGCGTCGCCATCATTATTCTGCTGTCCGCCATTAGCGATGAATTGGCAGTTATCCGCGCCGTCCAACACGGTGTCGTTGTCGTCATCAGGATCACACACATCACCTTGCGCGTCGCCATCATTATTGGCTTGATCGGTGTTGGCGTTTAGGGGGCAATTGTCGGTATTGTCCTGCACGGTATCGGCATCTGTATCCGGATTAAACGGATTTGTACCGAAAGTCAAGATTTCCTGTCCGTCGGTTAAGCCGTCACCATCCGCATCCGGATTCAGCGCGGGTGTGCCGTACGTCAAGATTTCCTGTCCGTCGGTTAAGCCATCACCATCGGTATCCGGATTATTCGGGAGCGTGCCATGCAGGTTGGCTTCCTGCCAATTACTTAAGCCGTCACCATCATCATCTTCAAAGAAGTTGGGGTCATTCCCGTTACGGATTTCATCCCCATCATGTTCACCGTCACCATCAGTATCGACATTGCGCGGGCTTGTTAAATAGACGAATACCTCATCATAGTCATTCAAGCCATCACGATCAGTATCCGGTTCAACCGGAATTGTGCCGTAGGTGTTGACCTCCGCACCGTCGTTAAGACCATCACCGTCGGTGTCATACAAGGCGGGATTACTGCCGTACCCGTTAACTTCATCCCCATCACGTAAGCCGTCGCCGTCGCTATCAACGCCGAAGATGTCCGTTCCATAGACGTAGACTTCATAATAATCACCGATGCCGTCGCCATCAGAATCAATGGTACGATCATCAAAATCATCACAGGCATCGCCGATACCGTCAAAATCTTCGTCACCCTGCCCACGATTACGCACTGTCGGGCAATTGTCATTGAGATTATTAACGCGATCTCCGTCAACATCAATATCACAGGCATCGCCCAAACCATCACCATCCAGATCAGATTGATCGGCATTATAGGCGGTGGGGCAATTGTCTACCCCGTTGGCAATACGGTCAAAATCTTCGTCTGCATCACAGGGATTACCAATACCATCAATATCACGATCTTCCTGACCGGGATTTTGCGTGGTCGGGCAATTATCGTAGGCGTTGGTGATGCCATCTTCATCCACATCGGCTTGTTCGCCACTACGCGCACGCATCTGCTCAAAGATAAGCGCAAATTGTGAGTTCGTATTGCGATTCGCGTCGCTGAGTGTGTTGGGTATACTCCAATTGCATGTCCCTGCATTCAGACAGATAAAGCTCCCCTGTCCAGCGTTCACTTCCAGCCCGTCGCCGATGACAGCCGGATTGCTATAGGCACTCAGGCGCATCCAGGCAAGCGGATCAATATTGCTGGCACTTGCTGAGGTATTCGGAGTGTTCCCGCCGCCGAGATTTGGCAAAGCGGTCAGTTGCACGGTCTGCAACAAAATCGTTTCGCTAAAGCGCACATCTTCACCGTTGATGGTCATATCTACGGTGGTGTTATCCGGCGGATCAAGAATCACGCCATCCAGCGCACCACCACAATCCGCTTCGGACATTTCAGTGCTGAAATCAAACGCGGCAAAATCACGCGCAGTCGCGGGCGAGATGTTTTCTATCCGGCTATTGCCCACCAGAATCACCGCGATATACGGCGCATCAGCGGGATCATCTATGCTGTCCGCAGGCGTATCAAGGGGGATGGTGAGCGCCGCCATGCCCCACAGATCATTTTCAGGGTCAAACGTGTTGGTTTGTAGAGCGTCGATCAAATTAATATCGACCAGATCGCCGGGGGTGTTAAAGGTGATGTCTGTTGTTTCTACATTGTCTGCAAAGTTGAGTTCGACATCCTCATAACCATAACATGCCAGCCCACCAGTCATGCTGGAACAGCTTTCTGCGGTTTGTTCGATGATCGTCGCCACTAACACCGCGCAGGTGTCGTTCTCAGCATCGGACGAATCCGATTGTGCGGAGGCAACGGACACACTACTCAACACCAATAATACGAGCAGTATGAGGATTCGGTTACGCATACAATAATCCTTTACAAATATTTGAGGTGTAATTGATTGCATTACACGGTAATAACCTGTTAAAAATTCAGCTTGTCGGGCTAGTATGTCACCCAAATGTTAATGAAATGATATATTTGTTTCAAAATTATAATACATTTCATTCGGTTTGCACGAGTCCTTATTCCAAAAATTTACATAACAAACAACGGATTAATGCTTCGTAACGTTTGTAACAGGTTTGTTAACTTGAAAATTGGTCTAGTATTGATCTTGTCGGGACTTTTGAGACTTCTTAGGATAGAGTGATCGTATACAAAGGGGCATAACATGACCGATACCATTCGCATTCGACGCGCAAATTATGATGATGCGGGCTTGATTGCCGACCAGCGTTATCTGATGTTTAAGGATATGGATCCAGAAAGTGACGCAACCGCCCTGCAATCCATGCGCGATGTCGCGTTCGTCTGGACGCAAAAAATGCTTGAGCAAGGAGTGTATCTGGGCTGGTTTCTAGTGGATGAAGCCACGGAGCAGGTGGTTGGCGGTGCGGGGATGTGGTTATTGGATTGGTGTCCTAATCCGGATGATTTAATCGCCAATCACGGATACATCATCAACGTCTATGTAATACCAGCGTATCGCAGACGCGGTTTAGCGAAGCGCCTGATGACGACGATTCTCAATTATTGTCAGCATCATCAAATCACGTTAGTTAGTTTGCACTCCAGCCCGATGGGTAGAACGCTCTATGAATCGCTAGGCTTTAACGCCACCAATGAAATGCAGATCGAGCTGACCTGATCGGGTTACGTGCTAGAAGCCTTTGAGCATCCAGGAGAATAGCATCCATGACGAACATTCTTGTCTCCGGTTTGATTAACATTGAAACAACGCTCAAAGTGGATGGCTTCCCGTATACCTATGCACCGGTGCGCTATCCATTTTTCGGCGTGAATACGACGGTATCGGGTGTGGGCTACAACATCACCAAAGCATTAACCATCCTCGGCGATTCGGTGCAATTCCTGTCACTTATCGGCGATGATTCTGCTGGTCAATTGGTGCGCTCCGCATTAAGCACGATTCAGGTAGATGATTCAGGGGTGTTATCTCAGCTAGAAAATACCTGTCAATCAGTCATTCTTTATGATCCGGATGGCAGGCGCTCCATCAACACGGACTTAAAGGACATTCAGGAGCAAACCTACCCTGTCGAAAGTTTTGAACAGGCATTGTCTAAAACCTCGCTGGCGGTGCTGTGTAATATCAATTTCAGCCGTCCAATGCTGGCGAAAGCGCATCAAGCCGGCGTGCCGATTGCGACGGATGTCCACGCGATTAGCGATATACACGATGCCTATAACAGCGATTTTATGCACTATGCGACTGTGATGTTTCAAAGTCATGAACATTTGCCCGATACACCCGAAGCATGGGTGCGGCAAATATGGGCGCAATATGGCACACCGATTATGGTGATCGGCTTGGGCGGAGAAGGCGCGTTATTAGCAATCCGCAAAGACAACTTCATCGAACGCGTTCCGGCAGTGAAAACACGTGACATTGTCAGCACTATCGGCGCGGGCGATTCTTTATTTTCGGCGTTCATCCACACGTATGCCCGAACCAACGACCCTTATCTGGCGATCAAAAAGGCGGTGGTGTTCGCCTCATATAAAATCGGCGTGGCGGGCGCGGCAGATGGATTCCTCACGTCAGAAGAACTCGACGCGTGGATGACGAAGCTCCAAAATGCCTAGCCTTCGCCACCTTCACGCAACCGTGTGACCAGACCGCTATAACGTTCGGAGACTTTATTATTCTTGACCGCCATATACACCGCCTTATGACTGCCGACCATCACGACCATTTTGCGGGCGCGGGTGATGGCGGTATACAGCAGATTGCGCTGGAGCATCATATAGAATTGCGTCAACACGGGCATCACGACCACCGGATATTCTGACCCCTGACTGCGATGTGTGCTGATGCAATAGGCGTGCATGAGTTCTTCCGCGTCGGTAAAATCAAAATCGACATAGCGCCCGTCGAAGACCACTTCAATCAGGCGTTCGGTGTAGTCGATGGCATAAATCCGCCCGATGTCACCATTAAAAACCTCTTTATCGTAATTATTTCGCGTCTGCATGACTTTATCGCCCACACGGAATTTGCGTCCGGCGATGAGCTTATCCGCTTTGCGCGTACTGCCGTTGAGCGCCTCCTGCAAAATATCATTGAGCGCCGTCACGCCGGATGGACCGCGATACATGGGCGCGATTACCTGAATATCATTCATCGGGTCGAAGCCAAATTTATTCGGGATGCGATTTTTGACGACATCCACCACCAATTCCGCCGCCCGTGCGGGGTCTTCTTCACGGAAGAAATAAAAATCCTCGCTCTGATTATCCATGTACGGCGCTTCACCATGATTGATGCGATGTGCGTTGACGACAATGTGGCTGTCCTGTTCTTGCCGGAAGATCGTCTCTAAACGGGTGACGAACGCCACGCCACTATCAATCACATCCCGTAGCACGTTGCCCGCGCCGACGCTAGGCAATTGGTCAATATCACCAACCAGCATCAGATGCGTTTCTGGCAAAAGCGCCTTCAGCATATGATGGAAAAGCATCAGGTCAATCATCGAGCTTTCGTCCACGATGAGCATATCGACCTTAAGCGGGTGCTCTTCATTGGAGGCGAACCCTTCCGCTGGACTGTATCCGAGCAGACGGTGAATGGTATAGGCATCTTCACCCGTCGCCTCACCGAGTCGTTTGGCGGCGCGTCCGGTAGGTGATGCCAGCGCGAAGCGGTAATTTTCCGCCCGCAACGCCGCAATGACCATGCGTAGTGTGGTCGTCTTGCCCGTGCCGGGACCGCCCGTGAGCACGGTGACTTTGCGCGTCAGTGCCGCCTTGACCGCACCCTGCTGTTGGTCGGTTAGATCGACTTCGTTTTCCCGCGCCAATTCCGCCAGAAATTCCGTCCATTCAATTTTGGCGGATTCTTCGGTCATCTCAGACGGGGCGAACGCCATCTTTTTCAGTCGTTCGGAGGATTGTGTTTCTGCGCGATGAAATCCGGGCAGATAAATCGCCTCGTGGGTCGTGCCGTCTTCATCGGGCATCGTATCGGAGATCAATTCCTTCGCCATGATTTGCCCTTCGAGCACCGCTTTCAGGCGCATTCGATTATCGGTACTCAGCAGATTGGTCGCGGAGTCCATCAGCATGTCTCGCGGGGCATACGTGTGTCCATCGTTAGCGAGTTGACTCAGCGTATAACCCAAGCCCGCCCGTAAACGTTCCGGCGAATCCATCGCCAAGCCCATCGCCCGCGCAATTTGATCTGCCTTGATGAAACCGATGCCGAAAACTTCATCCGCCAGCGCATACGCATTCTCTTTGACTTTATTGACTGTCTCCGCACCGTAAACCGCCTGAATGCGGGTCGCCATACGGGAGCTTACGCCGTATTGTTGCAAGAAGACCATCGTCTGCCGGACAGCATAATTTTCTTCCCACGCTTTGGCGAGATCATCCAGCAATTTGGTCTTTACTTCCGGTACTTCTTGCAGGCGTTCGGGATTGCGATTGAGCACATCCATCGTCTCTAAGCCGAAATGATTGACGATCTTCTCCGCCGTCGCCGGACCAATCCCGCGCACCAAGCCACTCGCTAGATAACGCTTCATCCCCTCAAGGCTATTGGGCGCAATCGGTGTGAGCGTCTGCACTTTGAGTTGCGTGCCGTACTTTGAATCTTCAATCCACTCGCCGGTAAATTCGACGGATTCACCGTCGCGCAATTCGGGCATCGTGCCGACGACGGTCACCGTGCCATCACGTGCGGATTTGCTCGGCATCCGCTTATCGGGGATGACCTTAATCACGCTATAGCCGTTTTCGTCGTTGTAATAGGTGATGCGCTCCACCGTGCCGGAGAACGTATCCAAATTTGTAGGCGGGGTATAGTTATTATTCATCGTCTGCAATTCTGACCAATATGCGTCGTGGAAATGGGTGTTCTTGCGTTGTTGATATGTGTATTTTCAAGACCCTAAGTGTACAGCATTTTACCCCATCCGACAGCGCAGAATAGAGACATAAAAAGCAGAACGCGCAGGCACGGAGACACAACACGCGATGATCGGCGTTTTCAGTACACGTAGCCTAACCTATCCGCAAACGGCGAAACCTGCCCGCCTCAATTCATATATTCTGCCAACGCCTCCACGACATCCGCGCCGCGCAAATCCTCATCGAGAATGGTCATCAATGTCAGCATAACGGCATCGTAATCCGCAATTCGCACAGTATGAACGATTTCATTATTCTGAGCATCTACGCTATGCAAAAATCGAATCGTAATACGCCCCGCTTGCCCGCCGGGGGTGGACTGTGTGTCAAAGGTCGAGAGGGCGATCAAGACATTAAGCAACACATCGCCGTAGTCGGTCAGGTCGTCGCCAGTTTCCGGCAAAGTCAACTCATCAGCTTGGATAGCCACCGTGAAATCGGTTTCCATGACTGCGAAGTATTGCAGAGTGCCGTCTGAATCAACACAATTTTCTCCGAAGGCTTCCGCATATCCAGATAGTCTATACGGGCGCAATTCGGGCATCAACCGGAGCGCAATCCGCACATAATCGGAAAGATCGGGCAGATATTCTGTGTGCCAGACCCACGCACAGGGGGTCCGGGTATAAGGCACGGCGGTAATGGGCTGTGGTGTAGGCGAGGGGATGATTGTTCCGGCGTAAGTGGCGATAATTGCCCGCTCGGTTTGCATGAAAACAGCGTGTTCGGTTGGTCCCAAACTCGCCGCGATTTCCATTTCACGCACGCGCCTGATGGCATACAACGTCGGGTCATAAGCGATGGTCGCGGATGGTGTGAGTGTTGCGGTAAGCACAAGGGAAGATGATTGTGTAATAGACTGCGTATTCTGCGACGCGATCACTCCGGCGGAGAGCAGGAGTGTGCAAAACGCGGCGGTTATCCAATAGAATCGGCTCATACATACACCTCTTTCGCTTTAACGGCTACTTTAATAGACGTGTCTAGCCGGTAAATTGTTCCGCTTTATTATTTTCAGCGCTCCACCCACGCTGATTGCCTAAAGTAATCACCGAATACTAATTTAGAACACATCGGTGTAAGATCGTGCAAGCATCACTCATCTGTTTGATTACGCTTTATGGTATACTATTCCGAAGTCGCCACACATCCCACCATCACCCTTGCCTGACCACCGCGACTTAAGCACAAACACGGTTGCTTTCCGCCTATATCCCGATTGCTTCCGCACAAGAGCGCATCATACAAAGCCTGAGCATTCATCTAAATTACAATAATCAAACATGCAGGCTCGAAAATCCGTAAATTCTAACGAAGTGTTGATGATGCGTAATGAAATTCGGTGGCAACTCCTGATATAATAAGTTAGATTCTGTGTTTGAGAAACTATGTAAGAGTAAACGTTTGAGTTTTCGTCGGTAAATCGCTAAAGCAAATAAGTAGCTACGGAGGTACAGTACTGTGCCGAATAAAATGGAACGGTTCACCCAGCGGGCGCGACGTGTACTCAGCCTCGCTCAAGAAGAGGCTGAACGCCTTCAACACAATTACATTGGCACCGAGCATCTTCTGCTTGGGCTAATGCGTGAAGAAGGGGGTGTTGCAGGGCGCGTTTTACGTGACCTCGGGCTGGAACAAAGCCGTGTTGAGGAATTGGTTGAGCGTCTAACCCGCGCTTCTACCCGCACCACACCAGTGCAACTTGATCTCTCCCCCGGTACGAAAAAAGTGCTGGAATTGGCAGTAGACGAAGCACGCCGCATGGGGCATCACTACATCGGGACGGAACATCTGCTTCTCGGCTTGGTTCGCCAATCCGAAGGGGTCGCCATTGATGTCTTGAAACGCCTCGGGGTTAGCCCTGAGGAAGTGCGCCGCCAAACGCGCCGTGTGCTTCAAGAAAGCCCGATGCAATCTACCCAGAGCAAAGAGAACACCCCCCGTCCCAGCCGCCGCAGTCAGGAAAAAACGCCACTGGTTGACCAGCTGGCAACTGACCTCACCGCGCTGGCAAGCGAAGGTAAGCTCGACCCGGTTGTGGGACGAGAAACCGAAATTGAGCGTGTGATTCAGGTGCTTTCACGCCGCCGCAAGAATAACCCTGCCCTCATTGGTGAGCCGGGCGTGGGTAAGACGGCAATTGTGGAAGGGCTGGCACAACGCATCATCAACGGGGACACCCCCAAATTGTTATTGGATAAGCGCGTCCTGCAATTGGATGTCGGTTCGCTGGTCGCCGGTACGATGTATCGCGGTCAATTCGAGGAACGCTTGAAGCGCGTCATCGAAGAACTCAAATCCTCGGATGCCATCCTGTTCATTGACGAAGTACATATGCTCGTCGGTGCAGGCTCTGCCGGTAGCAGTGTGGATGCCGCCAATATTCTGAAGCCTGCGCTTTCTCGCGGGGAACTTCAGTGCATCGGCGCGACCACCTTAGACGAGTATCGCAAGCATATCGAAAGCGATGCCGCGTTGGAACGTCGCTTCCAGCAGATTCTCGTCGAAGAGCCTTCAATTGAAGAAACTATCGAAATTTTGCAGGGCATTAAAGAACCCTATCAAGATCATCACAACGTCGAGATCACCGATGAAGCCATCGAACAAGCGGCGAATCTTTCTGCGCGCTATGTGCCGGATCGCTTCCTGCCGGATAAAGCTATTGATCTGATCGACGAAGCCTCTGCCCGTTTGCGGATGTACAAGAGTCCAGAAGCGGCTCAGGTACGTCGTGCAGAAATTGATCTGGCGGCGGCAGAAGATGAAATCAACCTCATCGAAGAGGATGAAGAAGCCACAGAGGGCGACAAAGAACGGCAAGAAAACTTACAGCGCCAATTAGAAAGCCTGCAAGCCACACTCGCCGAACTGAAATCCAACTGGAACGAAGAGACCAATCAACCGCGCCTCGTTGGTGAGGACATCGCGGAAGTTGTCGCGATGTGGACAGGTATTCCGGTCATGCGGATGGCGACAGAAGAAACCGCCCGCTTGATGGAAATGGAAGCGGCACTGCATAAGCGCATCATCGGTCAGCATGAAGCGATTGTCGCTATCGCCAAAGCGGTACGGCGTGCGCGTGCCGGTCTTAAAGACCCGCGTCGTCCAATCGGGTCATTTATGTTCCTCGGTCCGACGGGTGTTGGTAAGAGTGAATTGACCAAGACACTGGCAGAATTCCTGTTCGGCAGTGAAGATGCCCTTGTTCAACTTGATATGAGTGAATTCATGGAGCGTCATAGTGTCGCCCGCCTCGTCGGTGCGCCTCCCGGATACGTCGGTTATGAAGATGCCGGTCAATTGACGGAAGCGATTCGTCGCCGTCCATACAGCATCGTCGTCTTTGATGAAATCGAAAAAGCCCATCCAGAAGCCTTTAACATGCTGTTACAGGTGATGGAAGAAGGCACGCTTACCGATGCGCGTGGTCGTCGGGTGGACTTCCGCAACGCCATCATCGTGATGACGAGCAACGTCGGTGCGGATACTATCAAACGGGGTACAACGCTCGGCTTTAATGCCCCGCTTGATAAGAGCGTCACCGAGAAGGAAAGCTATGACGATATGCGTAAGAGCGTGATGGAACAATTGCGCCGCGCCTTCCGTCCGGAATTCCTCAATCGTGTGGATGCCAGCATCGTCTTCCGCTCATTGACGCAGGAAGAGATCAAGCAGATTGTTGATCTGGAAATTCACAAGGTCAGCGAACGCCTCATCGAACATGCCATCTCGGTGGACATTACCGAAGAAGCGCGTGAATGGCTAGCAAAAGAAGGTTACGATCCCGAATATGGTGCGCGTCCATTGCGTCGCGTCATCCAGAACGAAATCGAAGATCGCCTTTCTGATGGCATTCTCTCCGGCGAATTTAGCCTCGGCAGTGTCGTCCGTATCGATCATGACGCGGAAGAAGATAAGCTGAAGATGGAAACGATCGAAGAAGGTATTTTACCGGCAACCGAAGAAGTCTAAAGCGATCTAATCAGTTCGCAGGTGATCCGGCTTACACATTAAGACCTATGCAGAGATACGGCAATTGTCGTATCTCTGTTTTTTTATGCCCACACTTAGCCACTGACTAACGGTATCGTCAACGAAAATGTACTGCCCACATCAATTGTGCTTTGATCCAATGTGACGGTACCCTCATGACGTTCAGCAATTTTCTTCACGATTGCTAAACCTAAGCCCGTGCCAGAAAAACGCCGTGCGCGGTCTACACGATAGAAGCGCTCGAAGATTTGCCCGGCTTCGTCTAGCGGAATACCGATTCCGGTATCGGTGACGGTGAATCGGTAGTGGTTATCCTCAACGGCGCATCGTACCTTGATCTTTCCACCCTCAGCCGTATAACGGATTGCGTTATCAACAAGTTCATACAGCGCGTCAATCAATAAACTCGCATCTGCAAATAGGATGGTTTGTGCTTCATCTGTATCAACGTCAAGCAGTAAAGATTTTTTCTCAGTTGCGGGTTGTGCTTTCTCTTTCACAGTGCTTAAAATTTCATAGGCAGTTGTGTTAGCAGGCTGAAAATAAGCACTGCTATCAAGGCGTGTAAGCGTGAGCATATTATCCAGCATACGATTCAGGTGGTCTAGCTGATCTTTGATAATTTGAATACGTTGCTGACGACGCTCTTCATCTTGCAGGCGCTCTATTAAATAAAGACTCGTCTGTATCGTCGAGAGGGGCGTGCGGAAGTCATGCGACGCGTGGGCGACAAACTCCGCCAATAAATCAACCCGATGTTGCTCCAGCTTAAAGGCAATTTCGTGTTGTTCAGCATCTTTTCTCGCGGTAATATCAAGCGCGGTTCCGAGGATGGTGGGTGTGCCCTCTAATTCTATTATCGAAAGGCTGAGGTTAAGCCAACAAACGCTTCCATTTTCAAGCATCAATTGTAAATCATTCGACTGGGAGTAACTGTCTATATCCTCACTCTGTTCTTTAATGATTTGAACCAGCATCGCTTGAAATGTCTGTAAGTCCTTTGTCCCAAGAATATGATCTGCCGCAGGGTTGATGTAAACGAGCGCATCATTTTGATACAGAAAAACAATCGCCGGAACAGTCTCCATGAGTACGCGGAAGCGATTCTCACTTTCAAGAGTGGCTTGCTCCGATAGTCTACGCTCTGTAATATCTTCGATGATCGCCATGGCGGATGAAGGAGCATCATTCGGGGATGGAATCGACGAAAACCATACTCTTGCCCACATGACAGTACCGTCTTTACGCATGAATCGCTTCTCTACGGACACCTGTTTTAATTTCTCGGTCACCATCCGCTGAAGTTCGGGAACTTCTATTCTGACATCCTTAGGGTGTGATATCTCATTTCCGTTAACACCAATCAGTTCATCACGCGTATAGCCGAGCATTGCCGCAAATGCCGGGTTACAATCCTGAATAACACCCCCACGCTCTGAAACAATCATGCCTATCGCCGCACTTTCAAAAATTGCCCGCAACCTACTTTCACTGTAAATAAGCGCCTGTTGGATGGCTCTATTTTCGGTAACATCCTGACCAAGACTTAATACATGCGTTGGAGACCCATCAGCGTTACGGTCAAACACACGATCCCATGAGCGGAAGTTACGCCAACTGCCATCTTTATGCTTGATGCGATAATCAATTTGAACGGCAACATCATCATCATGCAAGCCCAAAACAACCTGAAGGTGCTGTTGCACGCGGTCTATGTCTTCAGGATGAATTAAGCTAGCAAACACATTATCACTATTCTCAAGAACTTCCTTACGCGTATAACCGAGTATCGGTTGAATAGAGTCATTGATATAAATTGGGCGGGCAGACAACGGCAATATTTCATAAATCACAATCGTTGCCGGGACGATATTGGTTACACGTTCGTTAAAGTGTTTTGTTCGGTTCAATTCATCGTAGATGTGTATGTTCTCCATACAAATCGCCGCAAGGTTGGCATATCCCTGCAACAAGTCCATCGTGCGCTTAGGTAGCGGTTTACTATATTCCAGAAAACCGAGCGAAATAACACCAATGGGTTTTTCGGCGATTTTTAGGGGGAATGCTACCGCCGCTTTTAGTGCCGTCAGAACCGACTCGTCTCGATCATTCCATCCCTGATAATCATCAACAAAAATGGGCTTTCCAGTTTGATAGACTTGACCGGATATACCCTCACTGAGCAGGAAGTTTACCCCAACGTAGGGTTCAAAAATGCCAGTTGCCGTCCGTGCTGTTAAGTTCTCGCCACGCTCATCAGCCAGATAAATTACCCCATGCGCTGTACCAACAAGTTCATTCATATCATTAACGATAGAGTGGAGTAAAGTATCCAGAGAGCGATGTTTGATGAGATCAGCCACGCTACGATACAACGCGGAGAGGTAACGCCTAATACTCAAGTCACCAGACTTATCCCGCTCTCGTTCTAGTAACGCAATCCGCGCTTTTAATCGCCTGTTTTCTTCAATCAGCGCGTCTCTCTCGTCCTTTGATTCCGGCGAGTGCATCAAGTTTTGTCCTTAAGGTCTAGGGGAATACCTTGTCATAATTATCTTACGCGATTTTTATTAGAGACAGGGTTGAGATCAAAATTGTATTGTAGACGAAAAATCATAAAACGGGCGCAGTCACTTACGCCCGTTGTAGTAAGACTTAAAACAGGATTGTTAACGTAGTTCCAGTGGACGGAACTGAGTCGCATTAAAGCCCATTGTTGCGGATAGTGGGGTATTGGTGCCCGGTTGCACGCTAAAGCTATAATCTGTATAGCTACAATCGTTCACGTCGTCATCATATTCACGATTGAACACCATCAAATAGGTATAGTCAAAGTTATTTGTATCTATGGTGCCATTCTGATTCAGCGGAATGACCGCCGCCTCTACGCCTTTAATGCCAATTGCATACATTTCCAGCAAGGTATTCGGCGCATTGAGCGTAATATCATACACACCACCCGGCGCACTGAACTGGAAGTAATTTGCGGCTAATTCCTGAACACCATTGCCGGTAAACGTCCAATCCCCTGTCCCATCAACGACTTGCTCCAACCAGACAGTCGTCTCCTCAAATTTGTAGACGAACGCATAATCGCGCACGAGATTGTTAATTTGATAACGGGCAACCATATTCGGCACTGTATCATCAAAGACCGCAAGCGTAGTTTCCAGCGGTTCCCAGCCGTCCGTCAAGGCGATATTGTCCCATAGAATTAATGGTGCGCTAGCGCCATAGTTAGCTTGCAAGAATTCAAGGAACAGCCAGGTCCCATACACCGAGCCACCGGTGATATTCGCATCCCCTTGTGCGCCAAAACAGATTTCCGGGTAGGTGAAGACATCCTCAACATAAATGGTGGCTTCTTCCTGCGTCGGGAACGTTACGGTTTCCATCCAACTGGCGCTGGATTCGTAATACCATTGGAAGTCTGCGTAATCATAGCCGTATTGCACGATATGATGGAACTCATGCGCGGCGGTGGCACGCATCGCCTGAATCGGGTCATCATAATCGCTATAGTCGTTATCAAGCATGAGATAGGCAGGACGAGAGAATTGCTCAAGCACCGCCGTGTTTGGATTATCCCCTGCTGGCGATGAACTAGACGCATAGCCGTAAGCATCTGTGATGTTGGTCAAATAAACATCATAGCGCCCATCGCCACCTTGAATGGTATCACTTGGCGGGCGCGCCCAGCCCAATTGACCGACCTGAATCGCCAGCACTTCTTCAACCGTATCGGCAACAGCCTGCACAAAGTCGATAGTGGTTGCGTCATCCCCTTCGACAGTATAGTGAATGCGAAAATTATCCGTATCAAAGGTCAGTTCTGCGCCAGATAGTAGCACCCGCATTGACTGCTGTGCTAGCGCCACTTCCGCCTCATCCGCAATATAGATTTCCAGTCGATAGCTCCCCGGTGAGCCGGGATAATTGGTGACGACAACGCTATATTGACCGGCTGTAACGGCGGTGAACCCGACCTGAGAATCCAGCGTTTGATAATCACCACGATTATCATTAGAAATAATCTCTGTGCCAAACGGATCGCGCACAAGGAGCAAGGTATCCATAGCGCCATCCGTCTCATAAGCCGCCACGACCAGCCCTTGACCCACTTCTAAGGTGACGGAGTAAACATCTTCATCTTTGTCGGTCACAATGGTACCGCTAAATTGTTGATCTGGACCGCGACTCGGTGTGGTGTTGATGGTTGGCGCTGTGCCGCTTGACCCCACCAGATTTTGCGCGTTCTCAGCGGTAATAAAGGTCACAGTAAGTTGATAATCACCACTAGATTCCGGATAATTGGACATTACAATCGTGTATTCACCGCTAACTTCTGCAACGAAAACAATCCGTGAATTGATGTCTATTCCAGGATCACGGTCATCGTTACGGGCAACTTCCTCACCATCAGGACCGTCCAGGAAGATATAGGGATCAAGCGTGCTACCCTCGGTGGCATCTGCTGAAATCACCACACCCTGTCCGGCATCTAAGGTGATCGTATACAGGTCAGCCGGCACATCGTCATTCATAAACCCGCTGTATATCAGGTCAGGTTCCAGATCAACCGCAGGTATCTCCGCATTTCCGTTGGCTTGCGCCGCAGTTACATACTGAATCGTCAATTCATAGATACCGATAGTACGGGGATAATTGCTGACTACAACCGTGTAGGTATCTGTCTGTTCCGCCACGAACGTGATCTGAGAATTGGTGGTTGTAGGATATTCATAATCATCATTCTCGGCAATTTGATTACCCGCGCCATTTTCTAAACTGAGGGTTGTATCAAGGTTACTTCCAGACGGTGCAATTGCGGTGATAATCACGCCATCTCCGGCACCTAGCGCGATGTCGTAGCGATCTTCGTCTTTGTCGCTGAGGATGTCTCCCGTATAGAATTCGTCGTCACCCTGAGCCTGTTGCGTCCCCGTGTTACGGTCATCAACGACAGGTGCACCCCCGCTGACCTCAATTGTCATCACATAATCGCCACTCGTCCCGCTGATATTGGACATAATCGCTTGATAGGTGCCGGACTCTCCAGCAACATGATTAATTTCCGCGCTCAGTGTCGTTGTATCACGATCATCATTCACATCGACAGTTATGCCTGTTGGATCCTGCAAGCCGATTAGCGGATCAAGGTTGCCGCTGGTGGCATCTGCGGTAATGCGGATATTTTGCCCCGCCTCTACATCAAATGGATAATAATTATCATCAACATCATCGCCCATATACCCGGTATAGGTCTGTACCTGAGCCAGCACATTACCTGCCAATACACCTAAACATAACAAAACACCCATAAGGACTTTGCTACGGGAACGCATTCTATTTCTCCTGGTTCGCATCATAAATGGACTCATCCTAAAAACTAGTCGCCACTCATCAGTATCGTAGCAAAGTGCATTCATGGCAATGCACCTTAATACTCACTAATTTTTGTGAAAACTATACAGACATCATTGAGGTGTTACAGGAATTTTACTTAATTGGTGAAGTTGTAACGTCATAAACACTGACATTTATTAAAAAGTTTGTTATAAATAGATAAATTGAGTTCCAAACAGAAACACATAAGGTTGAGTGCGCCATGGTAGGTATTGTTCCGCCACAAATAGAGAGTGAACCCACGCCCGATTTTAATGATAAATGTTTACGCGTTGTGCAGGACTGGGAAGCGGCTCATCTGCCACTTCGCACTGCGATTGACACACTTCAAAGTTATTTGCAGGAAGCACTCGACGATGGGCATTTTGCGAATCAGGCACGCTCACATCACATTATGGGATACATCCAGCATTATGGCGGCAACCTCACCACCAGCATTCATCATTACGATCAGGCGCATCGCCTCTATATGCGTGTGGGCAATAGCAAACGCGCCTGCACGATTGACCTGAATCAAGGTGAGAATTATCGTTTTAAGGGTGATTTTAACCGTGCCCGTCGCCTCTATCAAAAAGCCTATGAAGGCGCGGAGTCAGTCGGCGATCTTGTTATCCAGACGATGGCGATTGGTAATGAAGGTCTGGCATTAATCGCGCTCGAAAAATGGGACAAAGCCTTAGACGCACTCATTGAAGGCTGTACCCTGTGTGAACAATGGACGGAACAAAACGCACGTCAGGCGAGTACCCAATGTGAGTTATATCAGGGACTAGCCGTCGTTTATATGGCACAAAATCGGCTGGACGACGCGTGGGACATTGCCCTGCAAGCCCTCGCCATTGCCCGCAACACTTCACAACCGATGGATTACGGCTTTGCGAACCGCATTATCGGCGAAGTCGTGACCAAAATGGGCAACTCACCGCATGAAGACTATCCATCCGACCCGGATCATTACTTCCGCAAGGCACTCGGCGCGTTCCGTGAATTACATGCAGAAGCCGAACTCGCCCGTACCATGTTCGCGCAGGCACGTAGCCTCGCCGCACGCGGTAGACGGACATCAGCGGCGCGTAAACTTCAGCAGGTGATGATTATCTTCACACAGTTGGGGATGCTCGATGATGCCGCCCGTGCCGCAGAAGCCCAACTCGCCGTGATCTAAAGCGACGCGTTAAAAGTAATGAGCAATGCGTAGAAAATTGTAGGGCGCGATCTGTTAGGTCGCCCTAGATAAAGAGTGAATTTCTGGACGGTGTGGATAATCGCACTGTCTTTTTTTACACCACATTCAGCAGAACGAACACAACCAGCGCGCCGAGCACTGCCGCACCGAGCGCGATAAAGAGCGTTTCCATGCGGTCATTCCCTTGCGCGACTGGTCTTTCATGCTGACTCAAAATAACGGCGGCGGCGGTGGGTGTTCCGGCGCTCACATCTGCCACCCGATCCGCGAAGAAGACGTTTTGCTCATGTCCGAGCGCGGTCAGCACCGGAATCGCCGAGCGACAAATCGCTTCGACAATCTGAATATCGTTGAAAATCGCCAATTCCGACGGTCTGCCACCGCCCCGCGTAAGCACAATCACATCGGCACTTTTTTCGCTGTTGATCCGCTTGATCGTCCGTGCGATCTGCTCCGGCGCAAATTCACCCGCGATAGGGGTATGCTGTAAGGTGATTTTGCCCGCGCCGTGATAATTATTGTGAAAATCGAAATTGGCTTCGCTCTGTTTGCTGGTGACAAGCGCGATCTGATTGATGACTTGCGGGAGGGCTTTTTTGGTCGGCGGATACAAGCCCAATTTACGCAATTGTTCTTCTAGCGGCGTGGTATCTATCCCATGTGCATCCACCACGCGCATCTGCTCCACCATGATTTGCACGGTCAGGCGCTTATCATATACGCCGATTTTGCCGTAAACCTCCACCTCCATGCCGGATTTTGGCTCAACGGCGATGTTTCCGCGCTGTTTTTGATGCACCATGCACTCAATTTCGTAGCCATCGTCAGCTAGTTTGAAGTACATATGCCCTAACCGTGATTCAGACAGCCCATTTATGACCCCGCCCGCCCAGAATGGCTCATCGGCGGATTCACGCTCCACGATATTACGGACGCGACGATTGACTTCCTCGATCTGATAAATGGTTTCGGCTGGCATGTATATTTCCCCCGTCTGATGTGACACTTATTATACGCAAAAAACGACCATTCGCCTGAATCGTATCTTGACGATCACGGTTCACTGGAACGTCAATTACGCGTATAATCCGAATCGTTATTGTTATACGATCGAATTCGGATGCTAATGAAATTTTCTCGGTTTGATGTGGTGATCTGGTCAATTTTAGCGGTGCTGGTGGCGGGCGTGGTTATGATGGTGCTCGTCGGGCAACCTGCCGAAGCGGGTCTGCGTGTGGTATTCGTCATGCCGGATGAAAACGGCGTAAACAATCTGTGGCTGATTGATCCGCAAAATTCAGACGCGCCGGAGCAACTGACCTTCGTGACGACCACCATCCACGATTACAGTGTCAGCACAGATGGCAACTTCATCGCGTATGCGGAGCGAATCGCCGATGCACCCAATCGAAACGCAGAAATCAAATTGCTCAATATGCGAACACGCACATCACAACAACTAACGAATTGCGTCGCCGAAGATGCAGATTGCACCACGCCGGTCTTCCGTCCTGATGGGCGCATGATCGCCTATCAGCGGACGGAACTCAACAGCGCGTTGGGTCTGGGTGTGAGTCCCAATCGGGTGTGGTTGCTGGATATTAATGGCGACACAGTGACCAATACGCCCTTAATCGCGGACTCTCAGGTGCTCGGTTACACGCCAAAATGGTCAGCAGACGGCACAAAACTCGCCTTTTATGATACCGCGCAGAGTGGCATTTACATCTATGATTTTGCGGCGACCTCAGCAGAAGACTCAGCATTTGCCCTGATCCCGACGAATTATGGTACGGTTGGCGATTTTTCTCCTGATGGTGAGTTCATGATCTTCCCGGAAATTCAACTCGGTGGTCCATTAGTGAGGGCGACGTTACAAATTGCAGATTTAAATGCCGGAACGTTCACAACCATTTCTGAAAGCGATCTGGACGATCAAGAAGCGGTGTGGAGTCCTGATGGGCAAACGTTGGCGGTGGCACGGCGCTACATTGATGACCGTATCACACGGGGGCATCAACTGTTTCTATATAACGTGAGCGACCAGACCTTCTCGCCACTGATTTATGATGAACGCTATCTCCACAGTTACTTTTCGTGGAGTCCTGATGGGCGCTATTTGCTGATGAATCGCTTTCAGGTCTTGACCGACGACGGCGAATCGAACAGTCAGGGCACGCTTGAAATCTGGATTTATGACTTACAAACGGGTGACTTCAACCAGATCGTCACCAATGGCTATCAACCGCGCTGGCTACCGTGATTCGAGAACCCGTTCATTTACCGCTTGCCCTTCATTCTGGTTGGGTTTCTGGTTATCGTTCTGGTTCTCATTTGCCCATGCCAGCATACTGAGCAGAATTGGCTCTAAACTTCTACCCCGTCCCGTTAGTGAATATTCCACTTTAGGCGGAATTTGCGGGTAAATCTCCCGATACACAATCCCATCCTCTTCAAGTTCACGCAAATGTTTGGTAAGCATCCGCCGTGACGCATCCGGGATGAGCCGTTGCAACTGGCTGATTCGCTTTGGATTATCGAGCAAGAAATAAATGATGAGCGGTTTCCACTTCCCGCCGATAACATTCAATGTATATTCAATCGGGCAATAACTGGTCGCTTCATGTGTCGATGCCATGTATGGTATTCTCTCCACTTTTATAGGTACAAAAATGTGCCTATGTGCCGAAATTGTGCGTATTGCATGTTTTTGCACAGCATTTGATACTAACCGCTGTTCGTCATTTTTTACAGTAGGAGTATATCTAATGGAAGCAATACAAAAGCGTGTCGTGGTTCATGGAGGAACGGGTGTACAGGGTCGTCCAATTGCCGAAGGATTCTTAAAAGCAGGATTCTCCACGCGTGTCATTACCCGTGACCCGGAGAAAGCACAGAGTCTGAAAGACGCAGGGGCAGAAATTGTTCAGGCAGATTTAGGCGATGTGACCAGCCTGGAAAAAGCCTATGCAGATGTAGATGTTCTGGCATTACTGATTCCGTTTTTCGTCACCCCTCCCGGCGACCCGATGACGTATATGAACAATGCCATGACTGCCGCCAAATCTGCCGGTATCAAGCAGATTATCTGGAATACGGGAGGTTCCTTGCTTGATGACCTCATCGGAAACGCCAGTGTTGATTTCCGTTATCATTTATTTGCGATGCTTAAAGCCAGTGGCATTCCCTATACCGTATTCGCCCCACCCGCCTATATGGAGAATCTCGCAGGTCCATGGACAGCATCCGCGATTAGTGGGGAGGATGTGCTCGCCTATCCCATTCTGGACGGGGATGCCATCGGCTGGATAACCGTTCATGATGTAGCCAAGCTGGTGGTTTCTGCGGCTCAAAATGGAGTCACTAGCCAAGAGATTTTCCGTGTAAATGGTCCTGATGCGCTGACCGGAGAACAGATGGCGGCACATTTTACGAACGCGCTGGGGCGGACAATTACCTATCGTGCGCTAACACCGGACGAATTCGGTCAACAACTGGGTATGTTTTTTGGGGAGACAGAAGGTAAAGGCATCGCCGAAAACTATCGTTTTGTTCAAGCAAATCATGATCTGCTGATGAACTATCAGGACATGACACCGATCTTGAATACCTTTCCTGTAACGCTCACCTCACTTGAAGGTTGGGTGCGTCAGAATGCACCCCTATTTAACGGGTAAGCGTCCGTTATCTTGTATAGTCAGTGGCGGGGTGAATGCTTAACCCTGCCACCGACGCTTAATCATTGTTGCCATTGCCGTTTCCACGCCCGTTACCTTACTTTTCGGACATGATTCTGGCAAAGTATATGCCGTGAAATAACTAACTCCCTCTACTACCCCGACCTCGACCACTACCGCGATTGCTCCCACCCTGACCGGGCGCATTGCCACTGTTACCGGGGGCGGTTGCACCCTCGCAACGGGCACGCCACCCATTAGCAGGTGCCCATGCAGGCGGCGGATTGTTGCAGGAATTATCATCGCGCCACACTTCACCTGTATCGGCGTTGATCTGGACTGTATCGCCAACCGACACGATGATCGTCGGCGTGATGCGTATAATCGAAGATCGAATATCTTCTGTATTCGTTATAATTTCCATCGTGCCATCAATACGGATGACATCGCCGACCTGAATAATCGTCAAAATCGGATCATTCGGGTCAACTTCAATCTCAAAATCGTAGATAATCAAAATATTCCCGACAATCTCCTGAACCGCACCTTCGATGATTAAGGTGATGGGCAGTGCTGATGGTTCGGGTGTTTCCGTTGCTGTTGGTGGTTGCGTCAGCGTTGCCGTCGCCGTTGGGCTTTCTGTCGTCGTAGGTTCAGGTGTAGATTCTTCCGTAATCTCCGGCGCAACTTGAAGCGTCGCCGCCGCTGTGTGAGTCGCTGTTGGTTCATCGGTTGGCGTATCTGACAGGATCAATTCGGCTCCCGGTGTCGCCTCTGTGGTGGCTATTTCATCCGGCGTTGATTCTTCAGTGGCTTCATCCGTGACAATTACCTCGTGCGTCACATCTGGTGTCGTTTCCGGCACTGTTAAGTCATTAGAAGCGTCATTATTTTGCGTGACAACATAAATACCAATCACGATACTGACAATAAGAATCGCCACCACACCGATGATCGTTGTAATGGAAAGTGATGATGCGCTAGAAGCACCAACATTTCCAGCGTTTAAATTCGCCTGATTCGCCTTCAAGACCTGATCGCGAATCAACTCAAACCGTGCCGGATCAAGTTCGGGCTTGGGCGCGTTTGAAAGACGAAGCGCCATATCCACCAGCGGATCATCCGCGTTTGTCGGTAAATCTGCCCCATCAAACAGACTATCCAGATAATCGGCGAGGGAGTCTGGATCAAAATGATCGTCGCTCATGATGACCTCCCTCGTAAATAGTGGCGAATTTTTTCGTCAGAACCGAGCAGACTGGCAAGCTCGATGAGTGCGCGATGTTGGATAGACCGGACAGCAGAGACCCCTTTACCGATAATTTCTGCAACTTCCTGATGGCTCTTACGCTCCACAAAGCGCAAAATTAAGACCATGCGATGCTCTTCATTGAGTTGCGCGATGGCGGTTTTCAAGGTTTGTAATTCTTGTTGATCTTCTAAATGGTCTTCCGGCGCGGGTGCGTCGCTACGCAGGGTTTCAGGTAGCTCGACCTGTGGGCGGCGGGCATTACGACGGTGAAAATCCGCGACACGGGCGGCGGCGATGCGATAGAGCCATGCTTCAAAAGGTGCGCCGGTTTCACGATAATTTGGCAGACCGTTTAACATACTCACGAAGACTTCAGCGGTAATGTCCTCTGCATCCGGTGTAGACGACACGCGATAGCTCACGTAACGGTAAATCTTATTAGCAAACCGTTCGTATAGGCTTGAAATCGCGCCGGAATCTCCGCGTATCGCACGCTGGATCATCTGCTTCAGATCATCAGACATAAAGCAAAGTTTATCCTGTATAAGTGGTGCAAATAGTGCATTGTGGGAGCTTAGGATTGCCTGCATGATCTACCATAATGAGTAACCTTCTTGTACTTGTTAAATCGTTTTCGCGGCGTGAATGTCGCAACTTACGCATAAATTTTACAAACTTTGGACAAATCATAGACAATATTATCTCGTTCATGCAATCTAACTACAGCATAGCAAATAATTGGGTTTCTGGCTTGTACTTTCGTTAAGATGCTTATTCAGACATAAAAGACAGAGCCGATTATCATACATCGGCTCCGTTCCCTCACCAGATCAAACTACTGATCGACGATAGATATATGCTCTTAAGATCAACTTCCACGACTTCCGCGGCTTCCACGTCCGCTTCCACGTCCGCTTCCACGTCCGCTCCCGCGTCCGTCATCGCCACCGATGATGATGACCGTATTGCCACCACCTTGACAACGTCTGCGCCAACCGTTGGCAGGTGCCCAGGGCGGCGGCGGGTTGCCACATTCGCCCGTGTCGCGCCAGACTGCACCATCCACAATGTTAATTTCCACATTGATAATCACAATTGTGATCGGAACGATGACAATCGTCAAGCCGTCGAAATCGTCGTCATCTACTTCCCCTTCAATCCGCAGAATGTCACCAATCTGGATAACCGTCAGGAGGGGGTCATCGTCATCAAGCTCAATGTCAAAATCATAGATGGTGACGACATTCACGTTGATATTGATAACGGGACCTTCGATAACGATAATGACCGGCAAATCAGTTTCATCATCGCCCCCGAAAAAGCGAACTGTATCGCTATCCGTCACCGCTTGCTCGTTATATGTGCCACTTGCGGTAGCCGTATTGCTAATTTCACCTTCCGCTTCTACGAAGAATGGACCGATCAGACATTCAAAGGTGCCTTCAGGGTCAAGACTTTCAGGGATGGTGCATCCGCTCAGATCATAACCGGGGTCGGTGAGGGTCACATCACTTAAGGGGACATTACCACTATTGATGACCTCAATCCGATAAGAATAGGAGTCGCCCACGCGGACTAGGCGGCGGTCATCGTCATCATCGTCGTCATCGTTCACAAATTCCGCGATAATGGTTTTACGCACATCAATTTCCGCACGATTTCCGCCAAAATAATAAGCAGGATCGGTGGCGATCAACAGACCACTATCATCATCGTCATCATCGTCGTCGTCATCGTCACCACTGATGAAGCTAGCATTCACTGTAGCGAGATTGGCGTGTTGCCCTTCCACAGCATCAAACGGACCGATTTGACATTCAAAGAACGCACCGACAGCTAGTGATTCAGGGATGGTGCAGGTGTTCAGGTCGAACATACTATCCGTCAGTGTGATGCTGTTCAGATCGGTATCGCCATCATTGGTCACGACAAAGCGAAAGCTCACCTGTTCGCCCAGCATCACATCAGGACCGGGTTCATCATCGGCATCGTCCCATGTCGCGCCACCGTCAACTGATATATATTTTTGCAAGGCTACCGAGGGATTTCTGTTGTCACCATCATCGTCATCGCCGTTGCCTACCTGCACGATGACGATCACCTGCGCGATTACCGTGCCATTCACCAGCGAACCAGAGACCTGTATGTTAACACCCACGTTGAGGTCACCACCCAACTGTGCACCGCTAATATCGACGGGTAAACCGCCAACCACAATCGTCGTACCGTCTATTGATTCCACCGCGCCTGTAAAGTCAATCGGTGTACCGCCGTTGTCATCCTGTGCAGAAGAGAATTGTAACGGGATGAGAAGTAAAAGAACGAGTGCTAAAAATTGATACTGCCGCTTGTTGAACATGAGACTCCTCATAAATGTTATCTTGCTTACATGCGTTATATCGTTACATGCGGGGCAATGTTGCACATAGATTGTCAATAAAGCCTTACATCGGGAGCGGTTGGTTGTCATTCAAGCGACTTTTACGCCCTTAATGTGTTATGAAAGTTAAGGAGTTCACTTATAGATGGAGCAAATATGATGAGCGATAACGCGAAAAATTATATGGTAGCGGGTGTGTTCATGGGTGTGGTGGTGGCGCTTACAGGGATTTTGTTGCTGTTCGGGCAATGGCATCTTGCAGGGTTATTGATGATGATTTCCGTTGGTGTCCGCTATACGCAACCTGAAAAATAGCGCCAAAATAACGGGATGGCACGCTATTTATGGAGCTAGCACCGCTTTTTTAGCCGCGTTTGCCATGAAATCACCCTACTTTCTCGCCTTCCCCCTACATTCTATGCCCGTTTGTCCGTTATAATGAGAACACAAACAGAGTACAAGGATAGCACAGGCGTGAAACGGAACGATATTCGCAATATAGCGATCATCGCGCACGTCGATCATGGCAAAACCACACTGGTCGACGGCATGTTGAAGCAAAGTAAGGTCTTTCGGGATAACTCCACTGCGGGGGAGCGTATTCTCGATAGCAATGATTTAGAACGTGAGCGCGGGATTACCATTCTTTCTAAGAATACCGCGATTGACTGGCACGACACCAAAATTAATATCGTCGATACTCCCGGACATGCGGATTTCGGCGGCGAGGTTGAGCGTGTGTTAAATATGGTCGATGGGGCGTTATTGCTCATTGATGCAGTAGAAGGACCGATGCCACAAACGCGTTTTGTGTTGCGTAAAGCATTGGAACTGGGTTTAAAGATCATCGTCGTGGTCAACAAGGTAGACCGTCCCCATGCACGTCCGGCGGAGGCACTGAACGAGACTTTTGATCTGTTTATTGAACTCGGCGCAAGTGACGAACAAGCAGATTTCCCGATTGTCTATGCCATCGGCTTAGAAGGACGTGCCGGTTATGGCTCGGATGATCTGTCAGATGATTTGACCCCCTTGTTTGAAACCGTAGTCGAATCCATCCCTGCGCCGGATGTTGATTCCGACGCTCCTGCGAGTATGCTAGTGACCTCGCTGGATTATGACAACTACAAAGGTCAAATCGGCATCGGGCGTATCCACTCTGGCATTTTCACACGCGGTATGTCCGTTGTGCGGATTACGCCACAGGGCGAACGGGTTAACGGGCGCATCGAGTATATTTTCACGTTCAAGAACCTGCAACGTGAAGAAACCGATCTCGCCAAAGCCGGTGACATCATCGCCTTTTCGGGTTTAGGTGAAATTGGCATCAGTGATACCATCGCCTATCCTTCCGTTACAGAAGGTTTGCCGGTTATCAGCGTAGAAGAACCCACCGTCAAGATGACCTTCGGCGTGAACACCTCACCGTTCGCCGGACGTGAAGGCAAGACCAGCTGGGGAACATCGCGCCGGATTCGTGAGCGTCTATATAACGAAACCCGCAGTAACGTGGCATTGCGCGTCGCCGACACCGATCAAGCAGATCGCTTTATGGTCAGCGGACGCGGGGAGTTGCATCTGGGTATTCTCATCGAAACCATGCGCCGTGAAGGGTATGAATTTGAAGTGAGTAAGCCGGAAGTGATTTTCCGTGAAGACGAGAAAACCGGCAAAATGCTGGAACCCATCGAAGAAGTCCACATCGAAGTTGCGGATGACGCATCCGGTACGGTGTTGGAAATGATGGGCGAACGACGCGGTCAGATGACCAATATGTCCAGCAGTAACGGCACCACCTACATGACCTACATCGTCCCGACACGCTTTTTGATCGGCTTTCAGTCCAACTTTATGCGTGCCACCAGCGGTATGGGGCAAATTCATTCCCTGCATCATAGCTGGGATGTGGTAAAGGGCGAGTCACTCTCGCGCCAATTGGGGAGCATGATCGCCGACCAACCCGGCGTAGCAACACCGTATTCCATCGTCAACTTGCAACCGCGCGGGTCATTCTTCATCCCCGGTGGTACTGAAGTTTACGAAGGCATGATCGTCGGTGAGCATATCCGCCCTGATGACATTTCGGTGAATATCGCCAAAGCCAAGCATCTGACCAATCACCGTGACACACCAAAGCAAGACGATAAAGGGGTTGTTCCCCCGCGCCGGATGAGCCTTGATGATTGCATCGAATTTTTGGCAGAGGATGAATTGCTGGAAGTTACGCCCATCAGCCTGCGTTTACGTAAGCGCATCCTGAACAACGAACTGCGGATGAAGGCAACCAAAGCCGCCAAGAAATTGGCAGAGGCATAACCAAACTTCACCAAAAATCGAAACTTTTCGATCACTACACGGAGCACAGTTAAACGTCATGTGCTCCGTGTTTTTTATTTATCATGTGGTAAACAGGCAACAAAAAAGGGCGCATCTCTACGCCCCCATGCTAAATAGCTGGCTATGCCAAATCGTTAATGAACTGCGAAGGTCTCGGCAAGCTCTGTCCGTAAGAGATGATAATTCTTGTAGCGCAATTTGCTGATTTCGCCCGCTTTGACTGCTTTGATGACCGCACAGCCCGGTTCATTCGTGTGGGTACAATCCCCGAAGCGACAATGCTCCACATACTCCGCGATGTCGATAAAATAGGCATCGAGTTCGTCCGGCTCAACATCCCACACACTCAAATTACGCATCCCCGGTGTATCCGCGAGGTAGGTGTGCGTCCCGCTATAGACATCACCCGACAATTTGATGAGGGCGCTATCACGGGTGGTGTGCATCCCCTCTGCGGTTGTTTTGCTGACCTGCTTCACCTGACGACCCAAATCCGGCTGAATGTGATTTAGCAAACTGGTTTTGCCAACACCTGACGGACCGGAAAACGCCGAAATCTTATCGACGAGTAACGCCCGCAATTCATCCACGCCTCGCCCATCTTTGGCGCTCGTTTGGATCAGATGATAGCCCATTTTGGTATACGGTAGGAAGATACTTTCGATGTTAGTGGGGTCTTCGAGGTCAACTTTATTGACGACAATCACAAGATTATCTACGCCGGAAATTTCCCCCGCGACGAGGAAACGATCTAATAAGCCAAGATCGGGTGACGGTTGCGCGGCGGCAAATACGAAGAAAATCGTATCGGGATTGGCGACGATAACGTGTTCGCGTTCATGGTCACCTGCGCCACGATTACCGACGGTACGAACCGCACGGGAGAGTACACTGTGTCGTTCTGCTACGTCTTCAATGACCCCTTTCAAGCCGCTTTCGTCCTGTTCAAGAATAGACATGGTCACACGGTCACCGATGGCGGCGATATCAGAGGACTGTGCTTCTTCCATGAGCTTGCCCCGTAAACGGCACATATAAACTGTACCATCCGCGACTTCTACCCAGAAGAAACCACTTTGTTCCTTCACGACCAGACCATTTAATAATTCACTCAAAGGCAATACTCCTCAACTAAAAAATACGTTCGATAATGCTAAAAATCAGGTGACGATTAATCCCGCGAACGATGGTTCACGAGATCCATCCCTGTAAAATGGCGACTCATACAAACCAATAGTCCATTTTTCGGGACGATTGCTCCGATGGATGCTGGTGCGTTAAAGTCACGCACGCCTAAACTGTAAAATAACAAACGCCGGATTGTGCGAAGGAAAGTAACCTGAAAGAGGGTGTTGCTTTCCGCCTATACCTATCTTCCTCTATTATAACAGCAATTTAATGTTTATAGGCAAGTATTTGATGAGTGCATCTCCGTATTCCCCTTAGCAACGCGTCGTTTCCTTGCACAACACAGGGCTTTCTGGCATGATAGCACCCTGTTATCTGCAAACGAATTTAGCGAACATACTGCCTATGGATAATTTACCTTTCCTGAGCGACCTCTCCGAAGATATGCAAAACATAATTTTGCGCCTGTGTGCGCTGGTGCTTGCTATCGTCTTAATCGTCGTACTTCGGCGTGTGCTCACATGGATCATCGTTCGCCCATTGCGGAAAATCACCACGCGCAACGGACCTTCCCGTGATGATGAAATTCTGGATGCGCTCATCTTGCCGATGCGCTATCTGGTGATTGCGGCGGCGTTATTGGTCAGCGTGCGGATTCTGGGCGCGGGCGATGCGATTAGCGCACTCGTAGAACGTTTCGGGCGGACACTCATCATTATCGCCATCTTACTCGTCATCTATCGCCTCATCGACATCTTCATGCCCAGCAGTAACCGCCTATTCGCCATTACTGGCTTGAGCATACAGGAAAAATTACTGCCGTTTTTACGAACGGCGATCAAACTGGTGATTATTTGCATCGGTCTGGTAATCGTCATTCAAGAATGGGGCTACGATGTGAGCGGGTTGATCGCCGGCATCGGCATTGGTGGTCTGGCGATTTCACTTGCCGCGCAGGATACCATCGCCAACCTGTTTGGCTTCACAGCGATTGTCGGGGATCGTCCTTTTGATGTCGGCGAGTATATCGTCACGCCCGACGTAGAAGGATTGGTCGAGCATGTCGGCATCCGCTCTACCCGTGTGCGCCGTCTGGATCAAGCGCTCGTCACTGTGCCGAACAATAAACTCGCCAATAGCGCCATCCTCAACTGGTCACGCCTGCAAAAGCGCCGGATTGATATGAACCTCGGCGTGACGTATGACGCAAGTAGCGAAGATATGCGCGTGTTGTTGCATCGCATCCGTGAAATGCTGAGTGTGCGTGACACCGTTCAACCAGATTCAGTGGTCGTCTACTTTGTCGAATTTGGCGATAGCGCACTTAACATTCTGGTGCGCTGTTATGTGAATCTTGCCGATTGGGGCGAGTTTACCGCAGAGAAAGAATTGGTCTATCTGGAAATTATGGATATTATCAGCGAATTAGGCATGAGCGTTGCCTTCCCAAGTCGGTCACTTTATCTGGAAAATCTGCCTGATCTGGCGCTTAATGTAGAAGCCGCCCGCCGTCAATTTAATAACACAACCATCCACAACAGCGTACCCGATCCGCGTAAATCCCCGCGTGAACGGGCGTTATTGCAAGAAGAAGCCCGCGCTAAACGTGAGGCAGAAATCCCGCCACCGCACGAACCCACACCACAAGAAGGTTCAGAAACGGATTTACCGGAGGCGGACGATGACAACCGTTAATCCGGCGGAGTCCGCGCAACCACATAATACAGAGCCAGCACCCCAACCCGCCACACTGGAACAACTCCAACAGGCGATGGAGTTCATGCTGGATGATCTGGAAGCCAATCGTCAGGGCAAATTGAGCGAGATGCAAAATTACCATTTGCGCGTGCGCCGCCAACAGGCAATTTTGACGGGCGCAAGCCTCATCTTCCTGTTTATCATCTCCGCTACGGTGTTGATCTTTCTAGGGCGCAGGCAGGAGTCGTCCATTTTGACGATTATCGGAATCGGCGTAACACTTGGTAATGCCGCCATGACCGGTATTTTTGCGCGCTATTGGCTTCGCATCAATGCCGATATTCAACGTGGCAAAGTCCATACAATTACCGGCACGTTGGAGCGCGTCGTTAAGCCGGTGACGCGCCGTGTTGTGAACATGATGATCCGTGTGGAGGGCTTTGAAACCATCGTTAATAAAGAAGTATTTGAATCCTTCAACCATAAACAACCCTATAAGCTCTACACCACGCCATACACCGGATCACTGCTATCGGCTGAACCACTGGACGATCCGCAAAAAACGTCATAACCACCGTTTCTGCAATGATTATTGGCTTATTTACGCTCACAGGATGTAAGTTCGTTTATACTCATTAGTAGAAGTCATCAGGTGTAGTGTAAATAAGGTTAGGATTTTTGATGCGTATTTATAGAATTTCATATCGGTTGCGCGGTGTTATTCTCGCGCTGATGTTCTTGACGATTGCTTTTTCCACCCTCGCTCAAACCGGCGGGAATGATTGCGGACAACTCAACCGCGCAGAATGCCAGCAGGTCGATGCTAGCTTATCCCTCACTCGTGATCTAAACGCCGCCGCCTTTGATGCAGAGATTGTGCTGACCATCCGTGATGTGTATACGCGTGCATTTTCCACCCTGCGCGTCTTTTTGGATGGGGCATATCGCTTGAACGATGACCGAAATTCATCCGACCCTGTAATCGCTGTACGCGGATTAGATGCAGATGTGAGCGTGGTGGTTGATCTTTCAGAGTTGGATCCTACAGGCGGGTTATACAATGATTTGCCTGCCGAAGAATACGCGTTCGATCTGTCATTGCTGGATGGTATTGGCTACATCAACCTGAGCAAATTGGTGGGCGACGATGTCCGTGAAGCCGATTGGTACGGTATAGATTTAGGCGCGCTGATTCAACTATCACTCAACAGCCTCGGCGATTTAGGTTCCGCGGATTTATTGCCGCCTGTCAACAACAATTCCGCCAATTCTGCGCCCGCCCTGCCGTTTGAATTAGAGCCAACCGATGTACAACGCCTGAGCGATGTTACAGTCAACGACGTGGCGATGGAACGTTATCTGTGGATTGTCGATTTTGGCACATTGCTTGATGATACATTCAGCCGGATGACCTTTAACGCCAGCATGTTGACGATTCTGGACGCATATTTGCAAGGTCAAAATTATTCAGATGCGGAATTACGAGAGATTATCGACAACTATGCACAGGTTTTAGATGTGATGTCCTTACGGGTGGAGCGAGTCATCAATCCGGTAGACAGCACTATTCACCGTGTAACCTATAGCTTCGCCTATCAACCGACTGACAGCTTGCTAGATACGCTGTATTACGGGCTTGATCCGTTAGGGTTAGGGAGTACGGCGAGTGATATTTACCTTGATGTGACCATCAACCGCACACAATTTGACGGGGATTTCGCCCTCACTGCACCGGAAAACGCGATTCTGCTGACGCTATTTGATCTACTGCCATTGCTCGAAGATGCCAATTTATAGCGATAAACAGAGAAAAGTGTGTTCTGATAACGTAGTTTTACATGAAGGCTAGATGAAAAACGAACTACTATTTCTCTAAAATGTCGACTGTAATAATGCGTCTAAAACAGTTATCAAAGTTTCCGTATATTGATGAAAAACATAACCACATGACTCAATTTGCCTATTTAAAAACTGTCTTGGTTCTTCTTCTGGTTACGATGGGGGGAATTTTGTCAATTTCATTGGTTGATGCAAGGTCAATGATAAATCAAGAGTTGCCTGTCTTTAGAATTGCAAAAAGTGGAGATTCTCGAATTCTGGCTGTAATTTATAATGATTTTGCCAACGCGAGTATTATCGATGTTTTCGATAATGTAACAGGCAATTTCGTACAAACGGTAGATATTTCTCCATATGCACCAAAATTGATCGATCTAAGTCCTACCGGTGATCGCTTACTTTGGGCAGATAGTAGTTCCCGTGTTGGAATTTTTGATTTAAACAGTCAAAGTAACATACTCATAACAGAAGGCGGACCGGTCTTTATTGAGGCAGTTGTATGGAATCCGGTAAATGAGGTTGTGGGCTTTAGTGTTAATAGCGCAATTGACCTTTATAATGCGGTCGATTATTCACAAATCGCAGTTATTGGATCTCCCCCTCCTATTTCTGCTGTTGTTTCTTTTTCTTGGAGCTATGATGGGCAAAACATAATAACAAGTCATTCCGCTGATCCTACAGTGGATCCTTCGGGAAATCTTGTGGATATTCAATTGTGGGAGAATACGCTTCTTGGTGGGATCATAAATACGCCTAGCAGGACTTTAAGTGGTAGAGGCGGTGGAAATATAGAGTGGAGTCCTGATGGACAGTTTATAGCGGCACTGGAACGTGGAGGATTCGTTGTTTATGACGTGGTCGCAGATACATTCACCGTTCACCCTTTTGAAGACGATAGTCCAGCAGTTTTGCGTTGGAGTCCTAATGGTGATTTGTTAGCCACCGGCGGTTCACTTATTCGTATATGGAATACTACTACGTGGGAAGTTATTGATACGATAGAGCCAGAAGGCAACGGAAGCTACGCATTAGAATGGTCTTTTGATGGTCAACAAATTTCCCATGGTGGTGGACCAAATGGACTATATATTAATCATGTTGAAATATCACAGCTCCCTCACCCGCATCCACGGGGGCATGGAGACTGACATCCGCTAAATCCCTCGCCGATTCTCAAGGAGGCATTACTTCTGACGGAAGAGATCCATCACATAATCCATCGACAAGCCCTGAGCTTCCAGATGTGCCTTGAGCTTGCGCCGTGCATCGTGGAGCAACTTATAGAGCGCGTTACGATTCGTCCCCATTTGCTCCGCCACCACGTCCATAGGTACACCTTGCAAGGCGACTGCCGCCAGCGCGTTATATTGGCGTTCTGTCAGTGCATCTTCTAGCGCGGCGTTGATTTTTGCCAGCACATCAGAACGTTCAACAGCCGTTTCGGGGTTGGGGGGCGGCGCGGAATTAATCCCATCAGCCGTTGAGGCGTTCGCGGGTAAAAGCTCTCCCTCCGCCGTCAAATTATCCAGACTAAAGTCCTTGTATCGCGCGCGCCGTAAATCGCTAATCGCCATACGGACGGCGATGCGATTTGCCCATGTGGTAAATTGGCTTTCACCTCTAAAGTTATCAATATTATCCATGATGCGAAGGGTAGCATCCTGGGCAAGATCATCCGCCATTTGCGCCAATTCCTGCGAGGAAAGGTCACGTAGGTCGCTACGTTCCTGACTGAGGTAGAACAAAATACTGCGCTTTAGGCGTTCACGTAAGTCCTCGATTGCGCTAGTTTGAACATCTGTATCACCCTTGAGATCGGCTAACCACTGCTCATTGGTTCGGTTTGTCGACATAACCTGACTTTCGGTGTGAGAAGAGACTTCTAATTCGCTCTTTATCAGGCACGCTCAAATGTAATGCGAATAACAAGATGCCCTAAACGAATATCATCGCCATCGCGCAGAACCCGCGGTTGATTGGCAACCAGACGTTGCCCATTCAAAAATGTCCCGTTCGCGCTCCCACGATCAACAACATGCAATGAACCATCTTTACGGATGATGGCGGCATGACGGCGGGAAACACCTTTATCTACCGCGCCCCACTTCTCAAGATCAATCTCCGGCGCTTCTTCAGAATCAGGGTTGCGTCTGCCAATCACCAATTCTTCGATCTGACTCGCATCGAAGATCATGCTCTTTGCTTCTTTTTCTACCCCGACGACAAGATTCATCTGGGCATTAAAACGGGCGGATCCCCACTTCGGCACACCTTCTTCAAAATCTGTATCGTTTAAGGTACGTGTTGAAGCATATTCTTGTTGTACATCCATGAGTACCGCGCCACAATAGACGCAGATTTTTGCGGATGCTTCGTTCTTACGACCACATTCGTGACATTCAATCACTACCGAATTCCTCCGACGGATTTCGACTACTTGACATTAATGAAATCATTTTACCATGTTATAACAGTTCTGCCCGCAATTATTGTATGTTGCAATCGTTAATTTTCTGTTTGAATGTTATTTTGCGATTAAAAGTGAACATTGTATGATGGAATTTGATGACAACTGTCATGCGTTAGCATCAGGAGTGTGTCACAATAGTAACGTGTATCAGCACTGGCATCAATCAATTATGAAATAAATGGATAGAAACAGGTATGGCGAATTTATTGAAAACAATCACGAGATGTATCTTAATCGTAATGATCTTTCTTCCCGCACTATTCATTGTGCCTGCAAATGCACAGGATGACGACCCCTTCATCGTGCCGGAGGGCGTAGAGGGTGAACTCGTCTATGTGCCATTTCCAATAGAGATTGCACTAGACGGTGATTTGAGCGATTGGGAAGCCGCAAACATCCCTTTCCAAACCGTGACCACTGGCACATCACCGTCGACTGAAGACGGCGAAAATAGCGCCTTCACCTTTTCCCTCGCCGCTAATGGTGAAACGCTCTATATTGCGATGACCTCAACCGATAATACCATCATCGCCGGAGCGCACGGCACGAATTTCTGGAATGAAGATTCGCTGGAATTTTACGTCAATTTTTCTGGTAATTTATTCGCCACAGATTACACTGAAGGCATCCATCAATTCATCATTAGTCCGGTCATGTTGCTTGATGACACGTATGACGGCACGATCTATACCGGTAACCGGAGCGCCGATTTACCCATTGAAACCGAAATTTTCCGCACGGATGACGGATGGGGCTTAGAAGCCGCGCTCCCGATGCAATTCCTCGGTGGCATTGAACACGGGCGTGAATTCGGCTTTCAAGCAGAATCTAACGGCACATCCGCAGAAAGCCGGACGGTCAAGTTGATCTGGTCAACCTTCGATACCAACGATCAGGCATGGCTTGATCCGTCGGTGTTCGGGCGGGCAATGTTCATTGAAGCTGGACGCGAAGACATCCCTGCGATCTCCACGCCTCCCCCGCCTGTCCCCATCACTGATGCGACAGAAGCGGCGGAACGGGTCGCAGAGACTGACTGGAACGCCCTCGCCCAAGCCGCATGGGAGGGTTATAAAACGCATTATATCTTTTGTGGAGAAGCCTGCGGGAATAATACAGGGCTGGTCTATGACCCCAATGTCAATTATCAATCCGTAAGCGAAGGGGTCGGTTATGGGTTGCTGTTCGCGGTCATGATGGACGATCAGGAGACCTTTAACGCCATTTTTGATGCCGGTCAGGAGATTATGCTCAATGAAATGACCAGCCTCTATCATTGGCAGGTGGATAATCGCGGCAACATCGTCGGGCATTTCTCCGCAACGGATGCCGAAGAAGACATCACCGCCGCGCTGATCTTCGCGCAGGAACGGGTCGATAGGGGCGAATGGGAGCAACACCCGACCACCCCTTACGGAGACCGCGCCCGCACTTTGATCGACGTATTGTATCTGTTCGCGATTGATGACAACCGCTATATCACGCCGAGCGACGCGTGGGACGGCACCGGACGCGAACTCTCCAACCCTTCTTACTTTGCGCCGACATGGTATCGCATGTTTGATGATTATGCCGGAACAGATCGCTGGGGTGAGGTTTTGAGCTTCGGCTATCGTACGCTCTATGCCACCGATGGGCAGGCACTCGGTCTTGCGCCGGATTGGTCAACCGCTGATGGACAACCCGCCTATGATTATTGCCTCGCGATTGATCGTCGCCGTGACCAATGTAGCTACACGATGGGCTATGAGGGCATCCGTGTGTTGTGGCGCGTCGGATTAGACTGTATTTGGTATAACGATCTGCGTGCCTGTGAATGGGCGCGGCGGGGAATCACCTTTTTGCAAGCCCTCCCCCCGCGTGAGTTCGCGCTGATGTATGACATGGCGGGTAGTGCCATCATCGACACGCCCAACGAGGTGACGACAGGCATGTGGTTGGTCGCGGCGATGGCGGCGGGGGACGAAGACATGCAAAATCGGCTGGCATCGCAATTTCTCGATCATGCCCAAAATGTCATGGATGCGGGCTACTTTGGCGGCACCACGCAATATTATTATAACCAGAGTCTTGCCCTGTTCGCGGCGATGATCTATTCCGGCGATTTCGAGAATTTATACACGCCCCGCGTAGAAGTGGCGGCGGTGGATAGCGACTCTACGCCAGAAGCGACAGCGGAAGATTAGTCGTTAGTGGGCAAATCCCATGCCAGCGGGACAGCACTCCCCTCGCGCACGAACGGGCAGATGATCCAATCTTCTTCTGGAAGCGAGGGGGACGGTACACCATAAATTACGCGGTTGGGATGATAGAGCGTCTCAAAATCAGGATACAGGATTTGATACGGTAGATAGGCTAGACCATTCGTGCCTGCTTCGTTGAACACGTTCGCCCGTGCACTTTCCGGTAGATTAATCCAGATATCCGGCAGAACACACGATGCCAGCACAATATCCGGTTGGCGCACCTGATAAACATATTGCCAATCAAATTTATTATGACCGATCAACGTATTGCCAGAATGCGCCGGAAGTTGGGCGATGTGCGCGTCACTTTTGCCGAGTGCATCCACAAAGGCGTAATCCTGCGCGAAATAAGGAATGCTTCCGGCAGGCTCAATTGAGATCAGCATATCTGTCGGCACATTCGCTTCGATCATATGCGCCATGACCTGCACCTGCCCGCCGAAAAGCGCCGCTTCTTGCTGTGGATTGGTGAATAATACCCCGCCGTTGGCAATTGCCGGAACACTCAGCACAAATACGCCTGCCAGCGCCCAACGAACAGCAGTCGATTGCGCCATGTTGCCCGTCAACCGATCCAACACCACACCTGCACTGAGATACATCAACGGCAAAACCGCGACAACCGGACGCAACAGCCAGAAAGTATCACCGCCCGCGTAAATCACATAGGCGATCTGCGCCAGCCATATCAGCGCGACAAAGCGGATTTTCGGCTCAAGCCAAACACCAATGCCAATAGCGAGTAATCCAAGCGGATAGAGGTTGAACAGGCGCATGATGTAAGACACGCCGATCAACCAGCGATCATGGATGCCCGTCATCTTGAGATAATAGGTGTTCGGCAAAAGCTCACCATAATACGTGACCCGAAAAATTAGATGGGCGATTGTGGGCAGAGTCGCCATCAGGAGCAAACCCACAGCACGCAGATTGCGCTCCTGATACAAAAAGACCAGTCCCAACGCCAACGCCAGAATCCACGCATCCGCCCGCGCCAGTGGAATAAGCGCCAGTGTAATCAGGAAAATTGTGGTTCGCTGACGGATAAGCGCCCACGCACATACCATCACAAGGTTCGCCAATAAACTCGCCTCAAGTCCACTATTTGCCCAATGCAAGATATTCAGGTCACAGGCGAAACCGAGACAAACCAACCACATCCACATCCGCCCGACATTGAGTGCCTTGAGTGTCGCCTGTAATGCGATCAACGCGCCGACGACCAAGCCCCAATTGATGAGCATGACCACCAGCGACGTGATCGTTTCTGGAAAACCGGGTAGATGCACGCCCGCCATAACCAGCATCCACAAAAAATTAGTGTAGCCTTCCACAGGCTCGCCGATATTCCAGACCGCGCCGTGTCCATTTGCTAGATTGCGAGCGTAGCGCATGGTAATCATCGCGTCGTCGTCGAGATAAAAAAAGCGCGTCCCGTTGATGACGATGCTCCGCTCAAAGGCGAACCACAACAATACGACCAGCAGAAACGGCGCAAGGACGAGCACCGGATTCTGCGCTAAATAGGATAACCAGCCCCCGCCGAACACCTGTGTTTGCTGGAAAATCGCCATACCGAGTAACATGCCAGATGTGGCGAACAGCGCGAATTGCACATGAGCGAACAACGCGGCGGTGGTTTCCGGCAAGTTCAGCGCAGAGGACTGCATCACCACAAATTGACGATCCGCCAACGGAAGCAGGTCGATCACTTCTGATGCTAACCGCGCCAATAAAACACAGGCGATGAGCAACCCGATTGCGCCGATAATATACACCACTGTGCGATTAGTCACCCCGTTCATCACCCACCCCCGTTTTCGTCAACTTGATTGCTATTATCAGGATTTACGCTGTCGCCCAACGCAGATAATCCGGCGACGGCTTGCGGATTTTCCGTGTCGTAGGCGAGTGCTTGGATATAAGCATTTCGGGCGGCGGCAACTTCACCCAGCGACACATAACGCGATGCCAGCGATAGATAATATTGCGCCGGATCGTCAACTGATTCTGTGACCACGTCTGCATCATTAAAATGCTCAAGCCGTTCAAAGCTCTGCGGTTCGTCATCGGGATTCGGGATGGTCGCTACGGTGCGCCACGCATAATTTCGTCCGGCATCGCTGACGACTACCTGTGCACCCCGTTCCGGCGCAAACATCTTGCCCGATGCACCATCCGCGCTAATCACATAATCAGCAGTTTCGCTGGCAGATAACCATTCCGGTCCGGTCTCAATCGTCCATGTATAGGCTTCCGTCACGCGCTCAAATTGCAGACTAAAACGCGGGCGAAAGGCGGTGTCTGCGTGATTTGTTACGCGCACATGCAAACGATCTACACGTGGACTGCCGATATTCGTGGTTTCAATCGGCGCGATGATCTCCGCTGAAACCCGCTCACTGTGAAACATCGGCAAGAACGCCAGCAAAATGACCGTCACCAGATACGCGCCAGAAATCGCCAGCGCCGGACGAAGTGAGACGCGTTCTTCTCCGATTTCCGGTTGATTTTTGAAGCACAACATCGCCATCATCAGCGGGGGCATCCAATACAGCCAATAATTCCCCAGCCCGCGATAATACACCCAGAAGAATATGCCCGGCAGAATCCAATAGGCTTGTCCCATTTGTCGCCGATGTCGCCAACCAATGAACAACAGCACGGCATACAAACTGAGGTGGGCGATGGTGTAATATTCGCGTGTGAGCGAACCTACACCGTACTGCGTGAGCGCGGCAAGTCCCTGACTGAACACATTGAAACGGGCATAAGACGGCTCAAAGGCGCTCAACAACCATTCTGTTGGATTCATCAAAAAAAATGGCAAATTGAACACAATGAACATGCCCAGCGGAATGCTCACAAATTGCGCGACCCTGCGAATTCGTTGCTGTAAAGTTTCGCCCGCATCAATAGAGTCATCCCACAGCATCAACACCAAAAATGGCGCGACGAACCACGGTTGCTGACGAAAATTGACCGCGAACCCGAACAGCACCGCCCGCCAGATCGGATATTTCCACGCGAGAATCATGGCGACCAATAACGCGGACCAGACGACATCCTGTGCGCCGATGAAGCTGAGGATGATAAAATCTTTCTGGATAAAAATCGGCAACAGCACCAGCGGGCGATACTCAGGTGGCGCGCCAAAATACATCAGGATCAGCAACGCGCACAAAAACATAAATGTCACGGCGCGTGCTTGATCGATTCCCATCACGTCAAAAGCGTAGAGTAATAGCGTCGGGAAAATAGGATATGTGACGCGATGCTGGGTGGAATTATCCAGAAATTGGGTGGTGCGGTTGCCACGATCACGGAAAACACGCGTCATATCCGTGTAATCCCATGTGTAGGGATTGTTGCCCGATTGCAACACCTCCACCGAATACTCGCCGATCATCTCGTTATCGGTGCGCGTCCAATAAAGCGGCGAATAGAGCGTGGCTTGCACATAAGCATAGCTCCCCAACGCGCCCAGCAGACCGACCAGAATCAACCCGCTCATCCATCCACGCAGATGTGGCAACAGACATAACAACAGCAACAATGCACCTGCAATCCACACAGTCCCCGGCACGACGTAGGGTATCACACCGCCACCCGTAGGGATCGTATCCGCGAGATTACTACCGACGCTGAGCAAGATGATTCCTGTCGCCAGTAAACCCAGACGTAAAATCATCATGCGTGGTGTAAACAGGCTTTCACTCATGAGTTCCCGCCCCATTGAGTTGTTGAATGCGGGCGTTCAGTGCATCAATTTCGACCTGTAGGCTAACATCATCCGGCGTATACGTCAGAGCGGTTTCCAGCGCGGCGAGTGCCAGATCATCATTACGCATCCGCAAATGTTCAACGGCAATGCGGCGGTAGGTATTTGCCGGATTGTTGATCGATTCGCGCATCAAACGTTGCGGTGAAACACGCTCTAACGGTTGCACAATCTCACCGATATAGGCAGTTATCGGGTCATCGGAGCGCCCCGCCAGAATCAGGCTCATGTCAATCAGCCGCCAATCGAGCAAAAGTTCACGATGCACCGTAGCGCGGAATTCCGGCAAATCCCAGCCCGCCGCATCATAAACCGCCGATAGGTCAATCGTCTGAAGTGACCATTCGCCCACAGGGATCACCCGCGTTTCTCGATAGGTCGTGCTCGTCAGGCGGGTTGAGTCTTCGTCTGCCGCGAAATCATAAATAATGCGATGTACGCCGTCATCAAATTCAACGCCGAAGGTCACTGCATCGTCCATTGCATCCCGCCACAGCCACAGGTGCAAAGGCGTGTAGGGAAAGGGCGCGGTGGTCGTCAATGTGCTCAAAGTCGGTGTACTACCCGCCTCAAGGTTGAGTTGCACCGCACTCCGTCCATCATGTGTCCGCATAGTTGCACGGATGCGTCCGGCAGGGTTGGAATCAAGAGTCCATCCGTTGGGTGCCGCCGAGCCTTGCGTCCATAGCTGAAAATTCGTGTTGAAGATGTTATCCGGGAACGAATAATCCTCGAAATCGCCGAACATAAGCGGTTCGCTAAACTGCCCATCCGCATCAAACGCTGTGATCTCCGCGCCGACGAAAAATCCGCCATCATCGTCTATCGGTTGAATCACAAAGTCCGCGCTTTCGCCGCCAGCAAGCTCCGCCGGACCGTCGAGAATCCGCCAGCGCACGGCATCAGCTTCAAAGCGTGGATGCACATAAAAGCGGGGCGTGAGGGATTGACCGCCCTCGTTTTGTAGCTGAACGCTGATCGTCTCAATCCGTCCGTTGGCATCGGTAAACAGGGGATAATTCGGCGTGAGAATTAAGGTGCTCTCTGACCGAAACGCGACCAGCCCGACCAGCAAGACACTCGCCAGCACGCCCGATGCAACCGCCATACTCCCTCGCCATTTAATTTTCTGCGGCGTGATAATTTCTGAGTCAGATGTCGCCAAAAATGTCATGACGACCGGCAGAGCGCAGAATAGCCACAGTTCCAGCGCGGGATACGGTGAAAGTGTCGTCATCAGCGCCGGAAACACCCAGCACACATGGCGCAAAAACGCGAAATGTCGCCCATAAAGCCACAGCATGAGCACATACAGCACGATCAATGCGAAGACGAAATAAGCAGGTTGCAAAACAGGCAAACCCGCCAGTGGGCGCAGATAAATCACCGGATTAATTTGCAAAACCGCGCTGACGGAATCCATCCACGCGCCGAAATTCCACAAGACAAAGGGCAGATTGACCACGCCAAACAGGGCGAACGCGATTAGTAAGAAATACCGTGCGCCGGAAAAACCATCTTCACGCCAAACGCGCAGGAGGGTCGGCGGTAAAGCAAGCCACGCCAGCGGATGAAGTGCCAACGCCACGCCGAATGCCAGCCCACGCCATATACGATTGCGCCACATCAGCGCGCATACAGCGAAGGCGACTGTCCACAAAAGAGACATTGAGCCGGAAACGACCATTTGCGAGAACAGAAGCTCATCTGCGACGAAAAATGGCAATACGATCACCGGACGTAACCACAGCGGAGAAGCGAAGAAAATCAGCACGATCATGCCGCCATAGGTCAGCGCAGAGAGCGCGGGTAATGGGGACAATCCAGCATGTTCCAGCGGAGTCGCCAGCACTATGCCGAGCGGTGGCAGGGCGAGATGTTCCTGTGCGATCAGGCGGGGTGGTGCGTTCAGATCATAAAGCGTGTAAACACCCGCGTAATCCCACGTATATGGATTTTCACCGTCTGCCAGCAACCGCGCCGCAAAATCAACCCGTGCGACTTCATGCGAGTTGACGAAATACGGTGTGTCTGCGGTCATTTGGAGGATGTCAAAGCGCAAAAATATGTCCAACAGACAGACGACCAACACCAGCCAGACCGCCCTGCGTGGAATGCGACTACCCAGCCCAGCCAATCCCCACAGGCTCAAGCCAAGCGCACCCGTCACTACCAGCCACCAGACAAATTGCGGATGCCGGATCAATGGGGCATCGCCGAGCATCAGCGAGTGAGAAATACGCAACGCCAGCGCCCCCGCGCCAATCAGCCCGATGCGTAATAAAAGCGGGCTTATCGTCGCCTCTTCCTGTGTAGTTTTCGTCATTTGGGTCATTGTGCCGTCACCACATAGGCTTCTAAGCGCAGACTATCAATGTCGGCTTCCGGCACAGGGAAAAGCATGGTAGAAACACGCACCGGAGGCAACGGCAACTGTGCCAATAGGTCTTGCGGTCCCACAATCACAATTTGCCCATCTGCGAGGGTCGATTCTAAAAATGCGCTCAGGGTGTCATCCTCAAACAGGAACAGATTATACAACCGCACATCGGGGCGCACCTGCTCAACAGTTTGCAGATATTCCAGCGGGACGACATCAAACCAGCCGCCGAAGATCAGCGCGTTCTCCGGCATGGTGTTCAGCATAATCTCCGCCCGTTGGCGCACACTCACATCCTGACTGCCATCCACCAGCGGAAAGTTGACGATCAGCAACAAAATCGCATAGGCAAACAGCGCGGCAATTGCCTGTCTGCCCACAGCCACGCTAAACCATTGCCAGCCCACCGCGAAAACGATGATCCACAGCAGATACAGTGGTACGAGCATGGTTTCAATATCCGGCGCACCATAGGGAATGTAAAACAGGCAAAAGGGGATAATTGCCGTCAACCAAACGATCAGCAGGCGTTTGCGTTCACGAAGCGCCCACATCCCCGCAACGCCGATCAACACGCCCACGCCGAGGAAATTCGCCATCAGCCAGCCACCGAATTGCGCGGTGCGGACTAAAAGTGAGTCGTCCACGTTGAAAAACAAATCATCGAATTGTGCGCCCCGAACCACGCTCAACACGCCTTCGGGAGTATTGAGGTTGATAGGGATAAATTCGCCTGTTGAATTATATTCACCAAGCAGGCTGAAAGACACACCCGCGTTATAGCGAACCGGAAAATACAGCAATGTCGCGCTGAATAGTAAAATACAAACAAGCCCCGCGATCATACTTTGCGACAGACGCACGCCAGAAAACACATAAGCCAGCATCACCGCCGGCGCAAATAACACCGATCCCGGATGGATAGCGAGCGCGAGTCCATAGAGCACCCCACCGCGCAAGACAGCGAACCACCCGCGATCATGCAAAGCGATTAATGCCCATGCCGTCCATGCCAGCGTCAGGGCTTGTGCCGCGTAGACTTCCGCGATGATCCCCACCGACCACACATAATATGACCACACCCACACCAGAGATGCACCAAACGCCAGCCATCTTTCGCCGTACAGTCGCAACAGCAGAAAATAAACACCCACCGCCGCGCCAGCCAAACACAGTGCGGAAAATAAATTAACTTTTCCGGCAACATCCAGATCAAACGGCAGTTGGATAAAGGCGTGTGCTAGCAGGAGATATAGCGGATACCCCGGCGCGTGGGAAAATCCGAGCGTATAGGCGGCGGTTGCCAGTTCAGCAGAATCGAAGGTATAGAGTGTGGGGACGAGCGTTCGTGCCAGCACGATCAGTGCCAGCAAAAATAGGCTGATGGGATAGGCATAAGTTTGCAAATTAGCGTAAGGTTTACCGTGAGAGTCCATCATGTGCGGTGGAAATAAGTTAAACCGGAGCGCAACAGGGACGGGAAATTGATGAGTCGCCACGCCCCTGCTACACAAGGTTTAGCTTAATTTAAACGAACACTTTCCGGGATCAGTTCAATGCTTTCGCCGGTCAGTGTGTTGATGCGATAGGTGGCGTTCAGCACACTTTCAATCACCAGATCATCAAAGGTCATCGCCACGGCAAGTTCCGTATCCCCTAACCAGCGTATACTCACAGCGGTATAGGGTGCGGCATCCAGCGTAGCGACGGTTTCTATTTCACCGGAAGCGACATCATACGTCAGCACATCGAGACTATCCACATTGGCGGTAAGGATTGCCAGTTGCGCGTCCGTCGGATGCCATGCCATCGCCAGTGGTACATTTCCGCCGAGTTCAATGTTGATAGTCGTCACGTTGACGGCATCATACAAGCCGAGGAAGTAGCTATCCGGCGTATCTAATCCGTGCGAGAGATACAACAAATATGAATCATCCGCAGACCAATCATACGGCACGAAGGCAGTTCCGCTCACTTCCAGCACAATCTGACTGGAATCGTCGGTATCAATAATAGAGACAGGCGCATCCGTAAGCGAGGCATCGCCATTAACCGCAAAAAAGGTGATAAAACGTCCGGTTTCACTCCATGAGCCGATGACATCCAGATCATCAGCGTAATCTGGTAAGGTGATGGTCTGCTTATTACCCGCGCTTGCCTCGATGATGGCGACACTTTCGGTACGGGTGTTTAAATCTTCTTCCACATAGAATAGCGTGTTCCCCGCAGGTGACCATTGTGGCACAACAGCGATGTTCCCCGTAAACTGGAAACTCAGCGGGTTGCCCTGTACATTGCTCAGGTTATAAATGCGGAGCAATCGGCTGGTCGGGGTGAATGCCAGCATAAATTCAGCGTCAGGATCAAACGATACTGTCGTATTCGAGCGATCCAATTCACGCAGAGCGAGCAAGTCGCCGGTCTCATCGTCAATTACATAAAGCGTAACCGGATTGTTGGTGGCGCTGTTGTTGGCAACATATAAACTGCCGAGTTGCACCACGGGCGAATTTAACACCGGCAAGCCTTGAATCTGAGTGGCAGTACCGTCTTCATTGATGAGATAGACGGCAGTGGAATTGTCCGCAAGTTTAATGGCGATGACTCCGTAGCCATCTTCATCAAATTGGTATGCCAGCACCTCGCTAATGGCATCATTCCCCAGATCAAGCGGCACGAACGTCTCACCATCTTCACCGGATACCTGTATAAAGATGAAAAGCCCGTCTAACGCGTCGATGATCCCGTCTTCGTTGGTATCTTCGCGCCCAAAAATCAGATTACCTCCGCCCTCCGGCAGAAAATCAGCAATCGGTGACGCGAGAATTGCTTGCTGTGGGTTACGATCCTGTTCTGAAATCGCATAAATATCTTGCGCCCATGCTTTATCCCCCCAGCCGAATTGCCCGTAAGGCAATCCAAAGGCGGCAATCAGCACGAACGTTGCGAGAAGAATGCTCCAGAACACTACTACGCGAATATTGATGTTTATGTTACGCATCGGTTTCCTCGTTTTGGGCTTACTTTGTTTGTCTTATTTGGATTGTGGAGACGATCTACTATAGATTACGTTAGTATGTTGAGTGCGATGATTTAGTTATCTACACTATTTTTTGACCACACCGGGAAGCGTTCGTCGGTTGAGTTGTTGGTTACGCGGGTGAGTCCCGTTCCATCAGGGCGAATCACATAAATTTCCTGATTACCGTCCCGATTTGAGGAGAAAACAATATAGCCATTAGATGACCAATCGGGCCATTGGTCGTCCGCATCGTTGTTCGTCAGGCGACGCACATTCGTACCGTCACTATTCATCACATAAATTTCAAGATTACCGTCCCGATTGCTCTGGAATGCCATCTCAGAGCCATCCGGTGAATAAGACACCCACAAATCCGCACCTGGATTTTCCGTCACGCGGAAGATGTTATCACCATCGGGATCCATCGTGTAAATTTCTAGGTTACCATCTCGCTGAGACGTAAACGCTATACGACTACCATCCGGTGACCATGTGGGCCATTGGTCATTGGCGGGATTATCGGTGATGGGACGCGGGTCTGTACCATCTACATTGATAACGAAAATATCAAAGTTCTCACCACGATTACTATGAAACACCACCTGCGTACCATCCGGTGAAAACGACGCAAAATATTCCTGTGTATCAGGGCTATTGGTCAGATTTCGCATTTCGGTGCCATCTGCCGAGATGATGAACAATTCGGGATCACCCGTAAAGCTGGAATCAAAGGCGATGAATTGCCCATCCGCTGACCATGACGGTTTGCCCCCTGTGCCAACGAAGCGCAATCCACTCCCATCAGGGCGCATACTATAAATATCTTCACTTTCCGTCGTGGAACGATTATAGGCGATGTCTTCGGCGATGGTCGTTAGATCAATCACATCACCCACTTCCTCAATAATCGGTGTGTCTTCTGAGCCACCTCCACCAGAGACCAGCACGCCAATCACCACGATAATGGCAATCACACCCAACACTGCCGCGCCGATCATCATAGGAGATATTTTACGCGTGGTCGGGATGAGTGCAGTTTGTGAATCCTCGTTGTCGCCAATCGCCGCCTGAATTTTCTCTTTAGCCCTGGCAACGGTATCGGCAGTACCAATAACGGTTGCGCCTTCTCTTGGCTTGGGAATAGGCGTTTTATCGCCGACGATGGTTTTGGTATCCGGCAATAACCCCACACCGACTTCGGTATCTTTAGCGATGGCTTTCTGCGTATCGACTACACGGGGCTGAACCCCAATTGTTGAAGCGGCGGAGCGCCCTTCTACGGCATCTTTTAAGGCATTTGCCAGCGATTCCGCGCTCTGATAGCGTTCATCGGGGTCTTTGGCAAGCGCCCGCATCACTACATCTTCGACCGCACGCGGCAAATCTGCCATATGCTCCCGTAAAGCAACCGGATCTTCGTTCATGTGCTTGTACATCAGCACATAAGAGGTATCGCCCTCGAACGGCAGTTGTCCGGTAATCATCTCGTAGGTCATGACACCGAGCGCATAAATATCAGCGCGGAAATCGACATCCCTGCCTGTCCACTGTTCGGGAGCCATATACGTTGGCGTACCCATGATGGCATCGGTGCGCGTCAGGCGGGTTGTGCCTTCTGCCATCTTCGCCAAGCCAAAATCGGTCAGATAGGTGTTGCGGTCTTCATCAAGAAGCACATTATTCGGCTTGAGGTCACGGTGGATGATTCCTTTTTGATGCGCGAATGTCAGCGCCCCGCCGATCTGCCCGACCATGCGTGCCGTTTGCGGCAGAGAAAGCGCCCCTTTACGCAACAACTCATCCAGACCGCCACCCTCAACAAGGCGCATGACGATGAAGATATTTTCGCCGCTCTCGCCAAAATCAATGACCGGCAAGATATGCGGATGTTGCAAGGCGGCGAAGAATTGCGCCTCACGCTCAAAGCGGCTGACGAATTCCTCATCACCGCTCAATTCCGAACTCATGATTTTAATGGCGACATCACGCTTCATGCTCGTTTGCGTTGCGCGATAGACAATCGCCATCCCGCCCCGTCCGAGCACACTCTTGATATCGTACTGTCCGAAAGACTGACCGATCAAATCCGACATAGGTTAATTAGGCAACTTAGTTGACAATATACGTTCATTAAATTACTGTAGCCGAGTTTGTGATCTAATGCAAATTCATATTCCGGTCAAAAAACCATCAGTAACTTTGCGTAAGGGCGACCACTCATGAGTGATACGCCCTTTTCGTTTTAATGAGGCGAGTGAGGTAACTTGAGATGCGTTTAGTGGGCTTTCCATGCAGAGATAAGTTCGGCTTCACGTTCAGCAGATAACCCACTTGTTAACGGGTCATCCAGACCGCGCTCATCTTTATACCATGCGAGTGTATCCGCGACTGTTACCGTGATCGGACGATAGGTCAAGCCGTCGCTGATCGCCTTTTGAATGTTTACGGTGTGCATAGCGGCATAATCATGTGGCAACCATAATGGCAGGTCACTCCACGGTGAAATTTCGTGGTCAATCAGGAATTCTTCACTGGCTTCAATCAATGTTGCCTTATTTCCGCCCGCGTTCTGGCACGCATCCAGCACATCGGCATAGGTCATCTCGGTTGCCGGTCCGGTGGCATTATAATTTCCCGCTTTGCGCCCTTCTGCCATACGGATGACCCATGCGGAAAGATCGCGCACATCAATGACCTGCATGATGCTACTCATCGGTGGCACCAAAACCTCGCCGCCGCGTGCAATCTCAATGGGCCAATAGGTGAAGCGATCAGTCGGGTCATACGGTCCGACGATCAATCCGGCGCGGACATTGAGCGTGCGTCCGGGTAGGGCATCTTCTGCCGCCTGTTCACATAAGCGTTTGAGTGCCCCATAAGTCTCGCCCGTAACTTCCTCTACGGTTTCGTCTTCCATCACCTGCGTCGGACCACTTTCATCAATGTGCGAATCCATCGGCGGTCCATACACCGAAATAGACGAGATGAACGTGTAATGCTCAACCGAGTCTTTCAGCAATTCTGCGGATGCTTTGACGATGCGCGGCACGTAGCCACAGGTATCAATGGCAACGTCCCATGTGCGCCCTTCGAGCGTGCTCAAATCGCCATCACGATCCCCCTGTAATTTTTCAACATCCGGGAAAAGATCAGCGTTGGTGCTACCACGATTAAACAGCGTGAGGTCGTGTCCGGCGGCGAGTGCAGTTTCGGCAATCGTTCTGCCGAGGAATTTTGTACCACCTAAGATAAGGATTTTCATAGCAGTATCCCTCTCGTAGAAAAAAAATTTTAAACGGTTGAGGGGATTTTAATGCTTTTAACGAGGAGGGGCAAATTTTTACACCACAACAGTGGCATTTTAGGAGATAAAGGGATGCTTCTTAGGGCATCCCGATTTAGTCGACGATCAATCCGCGTGCGGCGGCAACCTGTAGCGCCCGCGCCTTACGGACGAGTCCACGTCGGTGCATCTGGAGGAGCGTATCTAAGCGTTCGCTTTCTTCGCGGGTCAGCGGACGTTCCCGATGGTAATGTAACAGTAAACTCAATTCCTGTTGCTGGAATAAATTCATCTTAAACTGGCAGAGCTGAATCAGTTCTTCATCGTTGAGGTTTTCTACTGGCAGTTCGTTGATATAGTTGTCCAACCATCCGGCAAGCACATCCTCTACGGGGCGTTGTGTATTCTGCGCGACGACGTGTGCACGTTCCACAATCTCATGCTTTAACTCAATGGTGACTCGTTTGTTGTGCATCAGTAACCTACTTTAAATCCTGTCATTCCGATAAACGCTGAACTTCTTTTATTGTATATCGCCCTCTCTCAAACATAACGTAAGATTGTCAAACTAGGACGAATTTCCCGTTAACAGCTAATAACCTTATGAAAAATCAATACTTTTCATAAATTTCAGGCGATTATGAAGACTACAAGCTGGAAAATCCGCAATTTCGCCGTTATGCTGTGCCGTCTGTGTAAACTGTGATGTGGTAATTTATGACCAAAAAACGTATGGCTTTGATTTTAGGCGCGATAATTCTAATAAGTGGGGCGATTGGCGGGTTTACCTATCTCCAACTGGCGAGGTCAAATAGCGGTGCGCCCATCGGCGAGTGGTTCCGCACGCGTGAGGGTCGCTCGGCGCTCATCACTGAAAACACCGCTCCCTGCGCGAATGCCCCCTTCCTGTTGCCCTCTACCGGATTTATCGGCTTGCTGTGGCGTGATCCCATCGGACCCTATAATATTTTGCGCCGGCATAGCGGGGTTGATATTTTCGGGAACGGCGCGCCCGGTGAAGTGCCGATTGTGGCGGTCTATGATGGCTACCTGACCCGTCTTGATGAGTGGCTGTCTACCGTAATTATCCGCCACGATGACCCCTTACAACCGGGGCGCACCATCTGGACATATTACACACACATGGCAAATCGTGATGGCACAGAGTCCTTTATTGATGAAGCCTTCCCGCGTGGCACAAGCGAACAATTCGTGGAGCAAGGCACGTTGCTCGGTTATCAGGGCGAATATGCGGGCAATGCACCTCCGGTGGGCTTGCATGTGCATCTGAGCATTGTGCTCTCAGAAGAAGATGGGAGCTTCAAAAATGAGGCGATTCTAAGCAACACACTTGATCCGTCGCCTTATTTTGGCTTGCCTCTGAATATCGCTGATTTACCTGACCGCCCGATTCAGTGTGGCGACGTTGAAAGTGAATCGTAGAATCAGGGCGTGGTGCCGTGCTTGAAAAAGTGTTTCACCACTTTGAAATATAGTTCGCGCTGGCTCGTCCCCGGTGAATGTCCCGCGCCTTTAAAGACAAAATGTTGCGCGTGAGGATACAATGCCCGTACCCGCGCCCGTGTCGCCTCGTCGAATGTAGCGTCATTGTCGGATTCTAAGATGAGGATGTCGGATTTTTCGAGCGGTTGCAGATCATGATTTTCCGCAAAATCCAGCAGACAATGATAGGTGCTGATGAGTTCGTCCCGCGTGAGACGTTCTGTGTAGAGTTCATCCAGATAGGCGCGGTAAAAAGCGTGCATCTCCGCTGGTGGAGCCATTGTGTCGAACATCATGGATTGTGCTGTCTGCGCCATCTCCTCATCGCTCAAGGCTTGCATCATCGTCAGGGCTTGTTGATAGCGCGTTTGGCTGTCCTCATCAAGCACAGCCGTGGTGGAGAGCACCAGTTTCTTCACGCGGTCAGGATGACGGCGCACAAATACCTGCGCGAGCATCCCGCCGAACGATCCCGCCAGCACATAGGCTTGCTCTAATTCCAGCGCATCCAGCATTCCCGCCAGACCATCTGCAAGCTCGTTCATGGTGTTCAGCGCAGGATACGTGGGCGTAACCACCCGAAACACATCATCCAGCATGGGAATAGATTGCCATGCCGCATCCGCGACCCGCAAGCCACCGACGAGCAATAACACTGGCTCATCGCCGCGCACATTATCTATATACGCCCAGTTGATTCCGTCAATATGCGCGTATTTTGGGGGATGAGTCTGGCGGAAATAAACGAAATTTTTGCGCTGTTCTGTGGGGACATCTTCATAGATGCTGTCAAATGAACGTAATACCATAGAGGGCGACCTTCTTTCCACACGTTAAAACAGGGGATGTGCCATTTGTGCGTAGGACAAGCGTATTGGTCGGCAACGCACCCAATATTACCATAAAATAGCACACGATGTCGTGACGGGTCGATCATTTTAGATGGATTACGCATCCGGACGAACGACGAATTCAATGCTCCGGTAAATAAATTCCAGATCATCATAACTATCGCATGTCGCACAAATGCGATAGGGACGGCTGACGATAAATTCCACCGCCATATTGTCCTCAATCACATAAATATGCTGGAAAAACAGGATTTCTGACGGATTACTATGATTCGGTGCGCGGTAGCGACGATAAGTAAAATTATGCCCATTCGCTATATCATAAGCGACTGAGCGATCAAATGCCCCGCCGTAGTCTACCGGTGCGGAATTCGTCCATGCCCATTCCTCAAGCTCGGCGGAGGAATACGACACGTTGAGCGGATAGCTAATGACCAGCAAGCTCATGGCACTAAAATTATCATAAAGGAAAAAGTCACAGCTATAAAACGTTGCTTGCTGGCAGAATTCCACATCCGCCATTGTGTAGGAATCCCACCCGTTGGGATATGTTACCGAATAACGGGCGTTGGAAAAGGTATTCAGTTGGCTTTCCTGACTCAAGTAAAACGTCAATCCGCCCACGCATACCACCCAGATAGCGACGGCGATGGCAGTTTCTTTGCCGATGGTATACCGGTGATTGAGCATTGCTTCAACACCATATTTTTCCCACTTGTTGTAGCCCTGCGCCTGTATATAGACGACCCAATACACCCCTTCGAGATTCAAAAACAACAAACCGACAATAATGAGCATCGGCACAGTGGGGAAGCTGATTTGCGAGGCAAGCCCGAATTGATCCGCGAAATAAAGAATTGAACCGATCATCAGAATGGGTGTGATAATGCTGAAGGCAATCGTCGGTATAATCCATTGCGGTCTGCCGAGCCGTCGCCAATTCCAGCCGAGCAAGGTGCCCACCACAAACACACTGATGAAAAAGTGCCAGATCGACAGCCCATGCGGATTCCACGGTTTGCCTGCCGGAAGTTTCGGCGCGGATGCCGTCCCTGTCGGGGGTAAGGGTTGGGCATTCGGAGTCGTGCTTCGTTTTTCGCGGCGTTGTTTGGCGAGGATCATCCTGATTTTCGCCTTCCATTGCTCCGCGACAGGATGATCGAGCGGTTGGAGCAACTCATAGGCATCTTGATAACGCTTCGCTTGAATTAAATCACGCGCCGCGAGGAGTATCTCTCGTGTGTCCATATCTATTTCTCATCATAACCATCTATTATCAGCATATCAGACAACCTGCCAAAAAATCGATAACCATTTCTGAATTTTGTGCGAAAACAATCATAAGGGAAAAGTCACCAAGACAGACACCCACAAATCATAAAATTCCGCTACAATAGAACCATTATGAACTGTAGAGGACATTTACTATGGCAAAGCTCAATCAAATTATTGCGATTGAAAAAGGCGTAAAGAGTCAATCCTTGCGTGAACTAACAGACGCGCATCAAATGCTACAAAAGCAGGCGTTATTGGCGGGAATCGCCCGTACCTACCGCCCCACCGACGACGAAGGGGACCAATACCCACCGGAATCCACCCGCGTGCAGGTGAAGGTCGAAGAAGTCATCAATCAGACCGTGGACATTTTAACCAAGCTGTTCGATGTGACCGCCACCAAAGATTGGGCAAATGGCGAGGCAAAAGCGGATATTGTCGTCGATGACAAAACACTGGTTGCTGATGTTCCGGTGACGTATTTGCTCTTTCTTGAGAAGCAATTGACCGATATGCACACCTTCATCAAGAATTTGCCCGTATTGGATGCGGCGGAATTGTGGACGTTTGATGCGTCCCAGAACGCGTGGGCAACCGAACCCATCCAGACGACCAAAACCAAGAAAATCCCGCGTAACCATGTAAAAGCCGAAGCCACGGAGGAACATCCGGCACAGGTGGAAGTCTATTACGAAGATGTGATCGTCGGCTATTGGCGCACGGTCAAATATTCCGGTGCGATGCCTGCCGCGCGCGTCTCTACCCTGCTGGAACGGGTGCGGAAGTTACAGGAATCGGTCAAATTCGCCCGTGAAGAAGCCAACAGCCTTGAAATCACCGATCAAAAAGTGGGCGCGGCGATTTTCAATTATCTCTTTGGCGTATAAGTGACAAATGTCGAGTTGATGCACCGCCCGTTTTCCCTATATAATGAGGACGGAGTACAAACTCAAACTAAAGTTCAAGATCACGGATGAGTCTACGACAGTGCAGGTTCGACTCCTGCCCCCGCCAAACGTGGCGGGGTAGCCCAAGTGGAAGAGGCACTAGACCGTCCACCCATAGCTCAGACTATTACTCCAACCTGAGCATTCGTCGTCGTCGCCAAATCAACCGTTTTGGGACGAAAATTGCAGATGCAGGCTCATTTCCTGCTCGACCCTCTGGCAGTACGGTAGGTGTGTTTCTTTTTTATGGGTCGGTAGCTTAATGGAAAAGCGGCAGTTATTAGACTGATCCCTTAACTTAAAAGTCGTTGGCGTGTGCAATTGGACGACAAACCCGATGCCCGGAGATGGACATTCTCCGGGTGTCATATAAAACGGGACGCGGCAAATGAGTCGCGTCCCGTTTTTTCTACAATTTTCACACGAGTTAATTTTGGAGTATATTGTTGCAATACACCCCAAATGACACTATTATTCGATTGTTATTTCTTTCGGGCTGGAGCGACAGGTTTCCAACGACGGTTTGGCTTCTGCGTTGGAGGTAAGGGCTTGTCGCCCGGCTCGATAGTTACTGTTCGGGGTTTTGGTACTTCCCCGCCTCTTGGACCTCTTTCTTCGTATTCTCCCGGCTTTTTAGGATTCTCACCGGGCTTTTGCAATGGATTAGCCATAGCTTCATTCCTTACTACTACCATATCAGGTTGAACAAACAAAAACACCGAATCGAGTCTTCAAGAACATAGTCTCTGAACTCAATTCGGTGTTGACCGACGATGTGGTTTCACAGGAACGACTTTTCGCGTTCCGCCCGGATTACTTCGTTTGTGAGGTTTCACCGGCACTATCTTTTTGCCACTACGAGTTTTAGCCATATCCATCCTCCTTTCTATTAGCCTAATTTATCCACTATCCTCGAGTGATCACTCATAATCAAAGTATCATATATTGGCTTTAATGTCAACAAAAGAAGCTAATGTTTCATGTCACTAAAAATGACATCTTGACGTTAATTTAATTGACATAGTTTAAACGTCAAGACATAATAGAGATAGAATTTAGGAGATAGTATGGAAATTAGTCAGTTGTACCCAACTTTGGGCAAGAATATTCGAGATGCAAGAATACGTGCTCAGATGACACAGGACGATCTGGCGAAATCACTAGGTTTGCAACGTACTTCAATCACAAATATTGAATCCGGCAGTCAGAAGATACAGTTACATACACTTTATATGTTAGCTAGTGCGCTAGATGTAAACTTAATTTCGTTACTCCCTGATACATCCTCATTTGAGTTTAGAGGTATCAAAAAAGAACTGAAAAAGAAAAAGAATCTTTCAGCAGATGAGAAAAATTGGATACGACGTATTGTGACAGAGAGTGAGAAGGAAGAATGAGCAGACTTCTAAAGAAAAAGATACGTCAAAAAGCAATCGAGTTATTAGAGGAAACGTCGATTCAACATCCACCAATTAATGTTGGCAAAGCAGCCAAAGCTTGTGGGGCTTTAGTACGCTACGAACCATTCGATGGTGACTTATCAGGTATCCTGTATAGTGAAAATGATAAGATTATCATTGGTGTAAACCAAACACATTCAAGACGAAGAAAACGGTTCACAATCGCCCATGAACTGGGTCATCTCAAATTACACAATAGCAATGAGTTATTTGTGGATCGTACATTTCCCATCTACTTAAGAAGCGAAATTTCCTCACAGGCGATTGATCCACTCGAAATTGAAGCGAATACTTTTGCCGCTGAGTTTCTTATGCCCGTATCTATGCTAGACAAAGATATACACGGACAAATAATTGATTATGAAGACGATTCGACTATAAAAGCCCTAGCCGATAAGTATGATGTTAGTTTGCAGGCGATGATTTTCCGTTTGATTAATCTAGGCTACCTCAAAGAACAATAACATCCCACATCACGCCACCGCATGACGCATCATCGCGCCGACGACCAGATGATGAAATGGGCGGATCGTGTTGAAATAAACGCGCCCCGTCCATTTGTTGTAATGCACCAGAGTCACCACATGAAAGCGATTCTTTCCGTTCGGCAACGGTTCACAGATCACGCCGAGCGTCGCATTGAGATGACTCTCGGCGGCTTGTGCGAACCAATAATGGTCTTCCTGCGCGCCAATCACCGTGAAAATTAGAAATTTGCTATCGCCGCCTGCATCCATCGGCACATCTTCGGGACGCATCTTTGCCGGTTTGGGGATGCCACTCTGCTTCATTCCGAGCAAGCGCACAAATCCCCAGCGCACGCCATACAACGTCGTCACCCATGCGGGCTGATAGCTGAGCAAACGGGCGACAAATTCACGTAACTCAAGCTCACCTTCCGCCGTTTTAATGTCGATATGATCGGCGCTGTCGAAGAGTTCCGCCATTTCGGGAATGTGCGGTAAATTTTGTGTTGCAGAATATGCTTGTGTTGCCATGTACGATCTCCTGAATGATTATGTCGCGCCCAGATAGGCGAGAACAGCGATTACAAGACACAATAGCCATTGTGGACTACGGTAGAGCGGTTCAATGCGATGCAGAGCGAACATCGGTAGCAGGGCAATCACGACTGCATATCCCGCAAAATGCAGAGCAATAAAGGTTAAGAGTCCCTGATGATCCGCTGTTTGGTCTACCACCGCAAGCCACAGGAGCACCAAACCGGAGAACAGCAGATCAACCGTGACCATATGCCAGCCGAAGCGAATTTCCTGTTTGGCAATACTCGCATCACCATTTGAAATCTCAGGAAACGCCCCCGTACTTGTGCGCCGGAGTGTGTATTCGCCGCCGTAGATATGTGCGGGGGTGGCAATTAAGCACAACAAACCCGCGACCAGCAAGAAACCATTCATTGCTTCTTCTCCGTGAAATAAAATAGATGCGTTAATTCCGCGCAATGCCGGATTAAATCCTCACCCTGAATTGGTGGCACGACATGCTGGCTACCGATATAAATGACATACAACAATTGCGCCCGCTGAACAGCCATCGCCGCATCGCCTGTGAGATCAAAGAATAACTTTCGCAGATATTCGATCCGGCGCGCATCTATCCGCTCCTGATAGGCACGCACCACCTCATCCTGTAGCGCCCATGCTCTCATTGCTACTTCCACCGCTGTTGGAAAGCTCGCCGTGATGTCTAGCAAAGTTTGTAACTTTTCTTCCGGTGTTGCTTCTTGCTCAGTTACATCAATGATTTGCAATGTCCCTTCAGACTCGAAAAAATCGAGCAGGGCTTCTTTAAATCCGGCGAAGCTCCCGAAGTGATGATAAAATGAGCCTTTCGTCACACCGAGTCGTTCCGTCAGCAGGTCAATCGTCAGTCCCTGTGCGCCAACTTCCGCCAACACAGTCAATGCTTCAATCAGCCAATCGTGTTTACTTTTCCGCGCCATATGCTTTAAATTTCAACCATACCCTACAGTATGTTTAAACCATACCATACAGTATGGTATGGAGTCAATGTGATTTTAAATTGATCTGCAATTGTCATAGGGTTAGGAGCATAAATACGCTAGACTCCATCTGAAAAATAGGAGCTTACACAATGAACATTGAAAACATTCGCGGGTGGCAGTTCAGCCAGATGGAAAAGATGATTTCGACACTGCATTACGTGGTACATTCCGTACCGGAGGCAATACTCTCGACGGTGCGTGATGGTGGCGACGGCTGGACGGTGCTGGAGGTACTCGGTCATCTCAATGATTTCGAGGCGGTTTTTCATGAGCGGGCGCAATTGACGGCGACGAAGGATATGCCCGATCTACCCTTCCCCGACCATAACCAACTGGTGATCGACAACGCCTATAATTCACAGACGGTTGATGCGATTTACGGCGCGTGGAAGGCAAAGCGCGAAGCCTACCTCGCTTATTTGAAAGGGCTGAATAATGATGCGTGGGAACGTCCCGCCAACCATCCCAAGCGCGGCGCATTCACCCTGCACGATCAACTCTTCCTGAACGTGTGGCACGATGCGAATCATCTCAAACAGATCGCGCATATTTTGCGGGATGCTCGATAAATACTGGCACAAAAAAGGGCAACCGGAAATTAAAATCTGGTTGCCCATAAGAGTTACAAATTCGCGCGATTAGCTTAGCCGGAGCACCACTCCGCGCTACAGAAGGGACTTGCACCGATGCTATCCACATCCGGCAGATCGTCGAATTCATCCTGGGTGACGCTCGTAAATTGATAATCCACGAAGACCTCAAAATCCTGCCCGCGCACGAGCATCATATTGGAGAATTGCGCCGCGCTCCGTGCAACAGGGGTGATGCCGCTGGTGTTCGGGATGACCCCCACCCGCTGAGACGCACCACGATCTAAGAAGGCGACTGCGAACTGACTGTTGATTGTCGCCGATCCTACTGCCGCTGGATTCTGGAGCAGGCTACCGTTCAAGACCGGATTCGCCAGTAAATTGAGTTCGGCGAATTGGCTGACTGCGATTTCTACCTGTAAGCAGAAATCCGCCGCAGTCGGGTCAATCTCGATAGAGAACAATTCGTTGATTTCCAGCAATTCCACAAGGGCTTGCGTGGCGCGTCCACAACGGAAGAGTGGATCATCGCCATTCCAGCCGTCGGGTCTGCCGTTCGGTTGATCGGTAAACATCGTATCCGCCAGCAATTCAAGATCATGACGAATATCGCGGGCAATGGCATATTGCGTGCTCGCCACCGCGCCGAACCATCCCTCAGGACGGGTGTTCGCGCCCATTAAATTGCCCACCAGAATTTCAAGATCAAGGCGGCTAAGAAGGAGCAAATTCGGATCAGCAATATCCGTGCTGGTTAAGTTGCTCCACCCCACCGGACGTTGCCCTTCGCCGAGCGTCAGATTTGCCATGATGTCCAGATCAGCACGAATGGGAATCAACAACGCGATGATGTCGATATTTGCGCCAATTTCTGTATCGACCACTTCAGCCGTCGCTTCGACTGCATCGGGGATTACTGCCGGTGTTTGTGTGATGACCGGTTGTGATTGCACGGAGCCGGGTCCCGCATCTGTGGCGGCAATGGATGGCTGTGTGGCGACACCGGGTGGCGGCTGGTTAGAATCCGGCGGATTACCATTCTCCATCGGCGGGATGTCTTCTGTGGCGGCGGGTGGTGGTGGCTCACCGGGCGGTGGTTGGGCGAATACGATAAATACGGGTAAGGCGACAAACGCCATAATCAGCAGAGTGCGTTGTACTCTTCGCAAGGTTATTGCTCCTTCATCTGCGTGCTAGCTCCACACGCGATTTCACGTCATCTGGCAACACCCACTTATTATACATCAGTGCCGAATTTCGTGAGGACAAAGGATTATAGGCGAGGCACATGATTACCTCGCCATTTACATTTATTGTACCTATCCTCCGCCGAGCAGAGGTTGAATATCCGGTCCGACGGCGATCATCACGCCACTTTCGATCAAGCCATCTGTGCCAGTGATGATGCGATCTTCCGGCAAGCCCATCAACGCCGCGAGGAAGCGCAGAGTGTAGTAATTGCTCCCGCCATAATCGCGGATTGTGGTCGGTTCACTGTTTGATGGCAACACATTGCCGACATCGGTCACGTTAACCTGACGGCTATTCAGCCAAGTGCGCGTATTACTCGCCAAGCCAGCAGTATCGGTGTTGTTATAGACATAAATGGGCGAATTTTCTTCCTCGGCACGCACACTCAGTTCCGCCTGAGACAAATCAGTTTCGCGTGGATTAAAAGTTTCGTTAATCACGCGGGCGATCTCGCTCTGAATTGGTAAGAGAATTTGCTGTGTGCCGTCGCCGGTGGTATCAAACGTCACATCCGCCACACCAATCGCGCCAAACGTGATGTCATCGGTGGAGATTCCCGCGACCAATCGCGCTAATGCGAGAATATCCTCTAAAGAAAGGCTGGTAGTATAGCTGGCTTGCAATTCATTATAGAGCGTCGGGATTTGTGAGGCGAAATTAAGCACACCACCCGCACTGAGCACTTCCCCCTGTAGCGCCTGTAACACCTCTTGTTGGCGTTGATTACGGTCAAAATCACCGCCTTCAGTCGCACGGGTACGCGCATATTGGAGCAAACGTTCCGCGTTCAAGTTCTGGCAACCGGGGTCAAATTGCACATAAATCGTGCCGAAACCTGCATCAGGATAATCCTCGTCAATGATTTGCTGATCCACGCAGATTTCTACGCCATCCGGCGAAATAGTATCGACAAGGCGGGTAAAGACATCGAAATTAATACGAATATAATGGTCAATACTCACGCCGAGATTCTGGCGAACGGTTTCCATCGCCAAGCCTGGACCGCCCTGTGGCAGACGGTTCAAGTCACCCTGATAATTGGCGGTGGTAATGCGCCCAGCACGATAACCAGGGATATCCACCCAAAGATCACGCGGAATCGACAACACGCCGATGCGCTCGCGCACAGGATCAATATTGACGATAATCATGGTATCTGTGCGATACGCTTCTTCGATCTCTGGCGCGTCACTGCGCTGGTCAATACCCATCAGCAAAATGGTGATCCGGCGAGGGTCTTCCCATTCAGGGATGTCGCCGAGTGGGTCGGGTGTGCCGGTGGGCAGAATTTCTTCCGTCGGTGCGGGGGTGAAGGTCACACCGGGCGGAGGCGTGTTGGTGGGTTCATCCGTGTTGACAGGCGCGGGAGTCATTGACGCACTCTGCGCGACGAACGGCGCGAATGTTGGTAAGGTATCCGCCAAAGAATCCGTGCCAAATTGTTCAGCCGTCACGAATGCCAGCCCTGCACATACCACCGTGGAGGCGATAAAGCCGAGCAACCCTACAATAAATAACCAACCCGGAATACGCATAATGTCGATCCCTGCGTCATGTTTAATTACCAAAAAACGTGGGCATTATAGCATAGCCCGCGTAAAATGTAGCCAACGCATCCCCGACGATGTGTAAGGAATTAAAGTAGATGAAAAGTAAATACATGCGGATTTGGTATGGGATGAACCCGATGTCTGATATGGAATTAAAGAGAGAATTTCAACGGCTCGAAGACGAATTGAGTATAGTTGCTTACGGTTTTAGAGGATGTCTTGGTGATGAAGAATGCAAAAAGCGAGCCATTGAAATTTATCATTCGATATTTAAACGCATGATTGAACTCGGATGGGCGAGCAAATTCAAGTTACGTGATGAAGACGAACTTCCGTGGAATATTATGCCACAAATCTATCGTGAAATGTTTCCAAATCCTGATTCTGACACTTTTTTCACGGAAAACAGTTACTATACTCCAGAAGATGTTGAGTATAAGCCACTGCGAATCCAAAACCACCCACTTACTTTCTTACAGAAGCTCTATTACCGTCTTATCCGATTGTTTATATAAAAAAACGCGAGGCAAAACAGTGTCGTCTTGCCCGCGTTGCCATAGGTTGATGAAATCGACTTAGCGGGCGAGCATTTCTCTAAAGGTGCGGAGAAAAGCGTTGGCAAAAGTCGGGTTTTGGGTGAATGCCTCGGAGTTCAGCGGTTCGCTCAGATAATTGCTGAAGCCTTCTATCTGATCGGGGTCTAAATCACGCAGGTTGGTAAAGCCCATCTCCCATTCAGGGAAGTTGCGTTTTTTGATGGGACGGGTGGCGATGAGCGTGACCATATGATGGCGGGTATCCTGCTCGATTTTGCGATAAAGCGCCATCACCGCGTCTTCTTCGCCTTCGAGCACCTGCATAAAGTTACCTTCGTGATACAGCAACATACCGGTAACGTTGACTCTAGCGTTATTCTGCCGCGATTTTGCGAGAATCTGCACAAGTTCAGCTTCGCTCATCAGTTGGACGGCGGAGCTTACATAAATCAGGTTTATCACTTTGTCTTACAACTCCATCTAGACTTACTTGTTTTACATCATTAATTCACTTATATTACATTTTATTTCAAAATATTTCAATGAAATTTAGATTAAAAGTTTCCGAATTTCAGTCATACACATCAAAGCACATAGCACACAAATCGGGTATCCATCAGGGCTTAATAGTCTGTTTAAGTGGATGTGTTACAGTATCTGTTCAACATCTCCCGCGATAAATTTGTTAAGATTACCCACTGATTGGCGCACTGTTGTCGCGTATTATCAGTGATGTACCGGGATGGTAAAGAAATGAAGGAGCAGAACATGGCGCAAGAAAATGGCGCGAAAACAAAGAAAACTGAGGACGATTCGGACAAATCCAGCCCAACGGACAAACCTTTAATCGTTATTGCGTCTAATCGCGGTCCGTTTTCATTTAAACAAAGCGAAAATGGTGAACTCACCCATACACGCGGTCAGGGTGGTCTTGTGACGGCACTCGCAGGCGTAGCAGAAAAACATGATGTGCTCTGGGTTGCCTGTGCCTTAAGCGAAGCCGACGAAGCATGGGCGAAGCAACACAATGACCAGCCACAGGATATTGACGGCACCACCTTACAACTTGTGCGCGTGGATACTGACCGCTTCAATCAATACTATAATCAGATCGCCAATCCCCTGTTGTGGTTCTTACATCATCAATTATGGGACACCCCCCGCCAGCCGACCTTTGATGGCAATTTATGGGACGCATGGTACGACGGTTATGTGGCGGTCAATAAGCAGATCGCGGAAGTCATCGCAGAAAGTGTAAAAGATTATGACGGTCCGGTGGTGATCTTCCCGCAGGATTATCATCTGTATATGGTGCCAAAATTTCTGCGGGAATTATTGGGCGACAAAGTACAGATTCAACACTTCCTACACATCCCCTGGCCCGGTCCTGATGCGTGGCGTTTGTTGCCGTCGGAAATCCGAGACGCGATTTTCACCAGCTTCCTTAATTGTGACCGCATCGGTTTCCAGACCAAGCGCGATGCCTTCAATTTTGTGCAGACCTGTCGTTTTTATCTGCCGGATGCTCATTCTTACGGTAGCCGTGACACGATTGATTATGAAGGACGCAAAGTACGGGCGATTGCCTACCCGATCTCGATTGATGTCGAAAAATTAGAGACGATGGCGGCGAGTACGGAAATCGAACTCCATAAATCTCGCGTCATCAACATCGTCGGTGATCGTAAGGTGATTCTGCGCGTGGATCGCATCGAACCCAGCAAGAACATTTTGCGGGGTTTTCAGGCATTCCGTGAGTTGTTGGAGCGTTTTCCGGAGCATCGGGGCAAAGTACAGATGCTGGCATTGCTGGTGCCATCGCGTCTGGATGTCAAGGAATATTTCACGTATCTCCAGGAAGTGACAGCCGAAGTGGGCTTAATCAACGCGCAATTTAGTGACGCGCTGTGGGAACCCATCCGCATGATTCTCGGTAACAATTACCAGCGGGCAATTGCCGCCTTCCAGATTTATGATATTTTGATGGTCAATCCCATCACAGATGGCATGAATCTGGTCGCCAAAGAAGGCGCATTGGTTAATCAGCGCGATGGTGTCCTGTTGCTATCAGAATATGCTGGCGCGTTTTATGAATTGGGCGACAATGCGCTGGTCGTATCACCCTTCGATATTTATAAAACCGCACAGGCAATGCACGATGCGTTGAAGATGCCCATGGCGGAACGCGAAAAAATGGCGACCGCACTGCGTAAACAGGTACAAGGTGCAGGCGTAAAAGCATGGTTCAACAATCAGCTCACAGATGCGCTCAACGCATTCAAAAACCAATCAAAAAAATCTTCCACGCCGGTAACGCCATCAACTAAAAAATCGGAGGCTTGACGGACAGTTGGTGGGGTATCATCGTCCGCAGACTCTACACCAACGGCGACTCCATAACACACGCCGGTTTCACGGAGATGTCTCGCCATGTTAAGGGCATCGACATCGGTCACGTCATCACCGAGATAGAGCGCGGTGTTCAGTTGATAATCTTCGACAAGGGCGCGGAACGCCGTGCCTTTGTTGATGTCTAACGGCGGGCGCACTTCAAAGATCATGCGTCCTTCATGCACACGCAAGCCGTGTTTTTCACTAATTGCGTTGATAATCGGCTGGAACAAACTCGCCGCAACTTCAGGATTATCCGCATTGCGATAATGCACCGACAATGTGGCAATTTTATCTTCCACCAGCATACCGGGTAGCGTGCGCTCTCTCAGAAGATCACGCACCGTTTCCATCTGTGGGCGAAATTGCTGAACAGCGTCTGGAACATCAACACCATCCCCCACCCACCGCTCTAAACCATGGTTCCCGACGTACACGAGTTCGGGAATGCCAACCCGACCATGCACATCAGCGGCGGCGCGTCCACTCACCACCGCGACCAATGCCAGCTTTTTCTGTAATTTAATCAGCAAGTCACGGTTGCGCGGGGTGACGGTGGCGGCATCAGGCTGGCTGACGATGGGGCTAATTGTGCCGTCAACATCGGTAATGATGCCAATGCGTGATGCCTGTATCGCTTCTAGCGGAAAATGTGAACTCCAGTCATGTGATGCAGTCATGAGGTTGTCACTTTCATGTGTTTTTTATACAATCAACTTAAACGTAGTAATTGCAAGGTAATAATCGTTATTAGCCAGTAAGATAAAATAGAAAAACTTAATATTTTTTGTGAATTTACTATGATGCGCTAAAATCACATTGATAAACAATTTTGAACAGTAACTTATTGTCTACAATTTAATTGAACTTACTGTCAAATTGTAATAAAAGGGCGATCACACCCGCGTTTTGCATCAGCTTTCAATCACAAATGAGTTACTAAAAACTGTAGCACAGTTATGTTAAGGGCATTTGTAGATGGTACCTGTGGTTATGGTTATTGAAGATGACCAAGCACTTTGCTATATTTATGAGAAAGTGCTGGAAAAATTTGATATTGAGCTTATCCAGGCATCGGATGGTGCAATTGCCATCGAAATTTTAAGAGACACGGTTCCGGATGTGATCTTTCTTGATATCCTTCTGCCCCGTATCAGCGGGTTGGACGTGTTGCAATTTATCGCGGATCATCGTCCTCTAGTCAACAGTAGCGTTATCGTTGTAACCGCAAACCCCCGTTTTGAAGCTGAAGTAAGACGTATTCATCCCGTAGAGTTTGTCGCCAAGCCCATCATGCCAGATCGTATTCGTGCATGTGTCACAAATTCCGTTGTTTGATGAAAATTTAACGCAACCTTCACGCATAGACTTTGCGTAGCGCCTGTCCTAATATACAATGCCCTCATGTTCAATAATCAATTAGCGGTTCCCTATGTCATTTGAATTTGAAGCCCTTGTGGGTCATCTCTATATTGTTGGCGGACGTGCCATTAGTGCCGCACCGCCCGGTTCGCTAGTCGAAATCGCGCCACATAAAGCCGCACGCGGTCGTGAAGCGGATACATTCTTCGCGCTGGTCATGCCTTCCGGTCAGGCAGTCGCCCCTGCTAAATTTTTTGAGCAGATGGCACAACTCGCCGCTGAACGCTACTTTAATAGTACAGGTAGCGTTACCTCTGGCTTACGTGATGTCTTCACCACGCTGAATCAAAATTTGCACGAACATAATCAGCGATCACCGGAATCCCCCTACGAGGCTAATCTGTTGTGTGCGGTCTTGCGCGGCAGTGATTTGATCGTCGGGCGTGTGGGTCCCGCAGTGGTGGTAATTAATCATCAGGGGCAAACACGCACCTTCCCGGAAGATTTAACTGTCGATGAAGCTTTGTACACTGCGCCGTTGGGTATCCATCCCATCCCGAATGTTCGCATGTCACAATATCGTGTGGGGAGCGGAACACGAATGATTATGGGGGATGCTAACATCGCGGACTTCGCCATAGATCACATCACCGGCTCATTGATGGCGCAGGATTTGAGCATGACGCTGGTTGCCTTCAAAGAATTGGCAAAGTTACAGCTAACCCTGCTCGCCGTACAATTTGTCCCGCCGGATGATCCAGTCGCCAAACCCCTGCCCGCCGGACAATCCACCAAAGAAGTAGAAGCGGCTCTCCGTGCGGCGAAAAAGCCGGAGACTGCTCCCGATGGTACGCCTGTCAGTGCTGTCGAGGCGCGGGCGGAACGTAAAAAGAATAAAAGCGCAGAGAAAATCCAGCAACAGGCACGGCGCGGGTTAAGTCTTTCTGCGTTCGGGCTAGCGGGAATCTTCCGCCTACTCAATCGCATCCTTGATCGTTTTTTCCCACCGCCCAAAGAGAACGAACGGAATGTGCTCTCCTCACCACTTGCCGCCGGAGCGATTATCCTTGTACCGCTGGCGGTTGTATTTTTGGTGATCGGCTTATGGCTTTCCGGTGCAGGCAACACGGGCGTTGAAATTTGTGTGGGCGAAGCGGTCGCCCGTGCAGAGACCGCCCGTAGCATCCCGCCGAGTGAGATACAAACCGGACTTGCCGCGTGGGATCAGGTGTTAATTCAGGTGGATTCCTGCCGCGATTTGCGCCCTGATGACCCCACATTGAACGCACTCCAACGGGAAGCGCAGAATTACATTGACGGTACCAACCAGATTAAACGCCGTGAATTGACGGTCATTGATACCTTTACTGCCGCGTCATTGACACGCATTATTGCACAGGGGCAGGATTTATATGTACTTGATTCTGCCAATGGTGTAATTTATCGGCTCTCGTTGAATCCAGATGGCTTGAGCGTAAGCGGTGGTATATCTCCTCCGGTGACCCAGAGTGGTTTAACGATTGGCGGACGCGTCATTGGTGAATTTATCGATATTGCTTTCGCCAATGGGCGCTTGATTGCACTGGATCGTAATGGTGTGCTAGTGACCTGTTCACCGATTTTTGTGAACGAATGCGAATCCACTCAATTGAGTGATGCAGACACATGGGAAAACCCGATTGCCATGCAAATCTGGAATAGTAACGTCTATGTACTCGACAACCGTTCCGGCGCGTCGGTGATCTGGCGCTATTCGCCCAGTGGAAATGTCTATGGTGGCGCAATCGACTATTTTGATAACCAACGCGTGATCACGAACGCGGTTGACTTCATCATTGATAATTCTGGATGGGTGACTGTCTTGCTAGCTGATGGCACCGTCAATCGTTATTTGTCGGGACAGGCGCAACCGTTTGAGTTTATTAGCTTTCCGGGTCCAAGACTCTCCAATGGGACATCCATGTATTATGACAGTTTTGCAACCGGACAACGTCTCTATTTTGTCGATCAAGTACAGCGTACTATCTTTGAAACTTCGCCAAGTGGCACACACTTTTCGACCTATCGCACCTTTAACGAGGATAACTTCGCGCTGATCGAAGATGTGACGACCACCAGCGACTCGAATTTCATTTATGTGGTTTCCGGCAACACGGTTTTTGCGCTGAGTCGGTAACATTTACCCTAAAAAAACAGCAGATAGATGCCGGCGAGAAACAACAAAACCATCATCAGGTTTTCAAAAATTTTCGGCTCCATCCGCTCGATGATTCTGCGCCCCAGCCACACCCCGAACGGTACGAGGGGTGCAGTCCACGCGATGCTGAGTAACAGGTTAATGTCCATCACGTCCGCAGAGATATAGCCAATGAGCTTAAGGGCATTGACGATGGCGAAGAATAACGTCGCCGTGCCGATGAACATGACCGGATTCATGTTCGGCTGGAGGAGCATATAGGCGGTGAACGGCGGTGCGCCTGCATTTGCCAGCGATGACCCGAAGCCGGAAGCCCATCCCGCAAAGTAGCCATGCCACGCCCGCGGGCTGTACTTGAGCGTGGGGATGCGATTATTCGACAGCTTATAGATCACGGCGATCAGTGTAAACGCCCCGATGATCCGCCCTAACACATCATCCGGCAAGGTTGCCAGCAACAGCGTTCCGAGCAGAATGCCGAGCAACGCTGATGGGAGCATCAGCCGAAGATAGCGCATGTCCCATTTGCCCCAGTAAAAATATAATGCGAAGACATCCGCGAACATCAATAAGGGTAAGACCAAGGCAACCGCCTCCGATTTTGACAGCACCAGACTCAAGAGCGGTGTGGTTAACGATACGGGGACGGGTCCGCCTAATCCACCTTTGGACAACCCGACCAGCAACGCTACTACCACAAAAATGAAAATCGTTTCAGGAGCCACGACGCATTCCAATCTGAGAAAGCCTGCCCGGTTATGAAGTGTGCAGGAGTCCGTCCATCATACAGGATGATTTCAGAAAGTTGGCGTGTGTAAGTTGACGATTTCCCAAAAGATGTTGACCTCCCATAACTTTCATTCTCCGCCGCGCTGTGCTTGGCACTCGACTGCCATGAAAGTGTGATTTTTTCTGTGCCAGATTGTGGCATTTACGCGGATTTTGAGGGGAGAATAGTGTCTTTTTTGTGCCAGATCAAATGGCAGTTTGTGCCACAGTGCCACTGATTCGGGCGATTTTGTGCCACATTTTTATTGTGGTGATGTGGTGTAGGTAAGTTGAAATCATCGCGCTTAGCTCGTAAATCGTCTGGACTGAACATCATAGCACAGATGTTCGTATTGCGCGGTTAGGGATTGCTAACGTTTGAGGGGCAAAATATCGGCTAAAGATGCGTATATTTCCTTAAGTAGCATAACGGGACTCATGATGAGCCATAAGTAACCGCGCATTGTTCCCGAATGAGCTTGACCGCTTCGTGATAATTGTAGCGTCCGTTTGTGAAAATGAGGCGGGGCACGTTGAAGCCCATACCGCCTTTTGTGAAGATGATGGCACGTCCGAGAATGGTTTCCATACGAGTGACGGCGTTCCAAGGAATGAACCGTTTGCGCCCGATTTTGTAGATGATGATGCCGTTCTCAACGATTACGATGTTAAACAAGTGCATATCTACGTAGAGCAGAAAAATTACACATACGACAATGACCGCCCATACGCTCGACCTGAGTAGAAATAGCATGACGATGAACCATACACCGTAAAGCACTTTTGTGTGGAGCGGGATGGGACAGGTTAGCAGAATTTTTTCGGATGATTCGGGCAAAATCCCCCCTCGATAATCTCGCGAACTAAAGTTCGACCCGCTTACAGGCGTAGACACTCCTACATCGCAAGGGAAGACTTTGTCGCCTACTTTCAGCCATTTGAGAAGGCGCAAGCTGGCTAGCCTGTAAGCGGAAGCACACGTTGGTGCTTACCTACGGATATATGAATATTAACTACGAGGAACAAGTCAGATTTTGCATATCTGTACCGTCGGCGCGCATCACCCAGATGTCGCCCGTACCGGCGCGATAGGACTCGAACGCGATATAGGTGTCGTCAGGTGACCATGACGGTAACCGATCCCAATCCTCAATATGCTCGCTCCCGTCCGTAATTTGAGTATAATCCGAGCCATCAAATTGCATCGTACAAATCTTTGTGTGACATCCAAAGGCGATGGTTTCACCGTTGTGTGACCACGCTGGAAAAGTTTCCATCACGGATTCAGTATTCGTTAGGTTGGTCGGGTTTTGTGAGTCTTCGGTGACAAGTCGTAGGTCTCCCGTAACGGAATCTGTGTAAACGATGCTACCCTCTTCAGAGGAAACTACAGCGTTGCCTGCCAGATTTTCTGGAAATGAAGGAGTGATTCTTGTTAATGGGGGTGACTCAACCGTCGCGAACCACAGCGCACCGTCATCTGCTGAAGTAAAAATCAACGATTGGCTATCTGGCATCCACTGCGGTTGACTGAATAAATAGCGCTCGTCAGATGTGAGTAGCGTCAAATTTGAGCCATTCGCATTCATGATCCCAATATCATAGATGTCTGCCTCGCCCATTCGTTCAGATACAAAAGCGATCATTTCGCCATCTGGTGACCATTGTCCAAAATCCTGTAGCCCTTCCATATCCGGCGTGAGGTTGATGGGATCAGAACCATCGGCGTTCATAATCCATATGTCAGATGTGCCATCGCGCTCTGATGAGAAAACAAGTTGTTCGCCATCCGGTGACCACGAGGGTCTATAATCATGGGCGAGGCTTGATTCAGTGAGATTCGTTAAATTTGAACCATCCGCTTCAATCGTGAAAATATCAATATTGGTTGCGTTCCCATTCATGAATACAATGGTTTGACTCGTTGGTGACCATATGGGTCTGAGTTCGTCGGACGGTTCACATTCATTTTGTAGCATGGCGCTAGACTCAAGTCCATTCAGCATAAAGATCACAATTACAGACAAGAGCAATTTCAACATTTTATTTTCGCCTCGCTAGTGTGTGCAAAATCTATCTCTGCCTTCAATTGCGGAAGCACACGTTGGTGCTTCCCTACGAAGATCATTCAAATGAGTATCTTCACATTATAAGTGATCTTACACCATTACGGAGATAAATCGTTTTTGGGAGACACCGTAGGGCAAGCGGTGAAGTGCCGTACCCCACAAAAATGGTAGCGACCCCGCGCCTGTGACATAATAGACTTAACCACCACAGGAGCGTGTTGAATGAAACGGGTTGTATTGATTCTGGTTGTGCTGATGTTTGCCTCCGCGTGTAGCGATGAAGGCATTCCACAGGTGACCCCTACCGTCGCACCAACAGACACGGCGACCTTTACGCCGGAAGCCACCGAACCGACCAATGTCGCGCAGGTTGTGCCTTCGCGTACGCCGATTTTTACCGCGACGCAGACCAATGCGCCCACCGCAACGGCAAGCATCACGCCGAGCCTGACGCAAACGCTGACGGCGACCCTGAGCAATACGCCTAATCCGAGTGAAACAGCGACGGCGACCTCTACGGAGACGAATACCGCCACGCCGACAGACACGCCCACCGCAACCGACACACCCAATCCAAGCGAAACAGCATCGCTCACACCAACATTGACCGCAACACCAACCGATACGCCGACGCTTACACCGAATCCAAGCGCGACGGAAACATCCACACCGAGCAACACGCCGACCGAAACCCTGACCGCAACTGTGACTCCAACATTTACGCCGAATCCGAGCGAGACTCCGACTGCGACTTTAACGCTGACGAATACGCTCACCGCGACGGCGACAGCGACATTGACCGAAACAGTGCCGCCGACAGTGACTCCACTGCCGACGATTGGCGCGTCGAGTACGCCCACGCCGACGGACACACCGACGATCACGCCATCGTGGACAGCGACTCCGCAACCTACAGCGACTCCTGCCCCGCCTACACCGGATTTAACGCAGATCGCGTTGCGATTCACCGAGACATGGGAGGCATTAGAACAAACGCTTACCGCAGAAGCGCCCACAGCTACACCGACAGACATCGACCTAACGCGGATTTCGCTGGAATTCACGTTAACTCTAGCGGCGCTCAATCAAACCTTAACGGCGGAAGCGCCTCCTCCCGCGACGGTTGACGCGGCGACCCCGACTTCGGTGATTACGCTGGATGTCACGCCGACGTTTATCACCGCAGAAGCAGGCACACCTCCGGCACAGATCACGCCGATCACGGGGGGCGATCCGGTGGTGCAATTCGCCTCGGAAACGCCCACGCCCGCGCCGACGGTAGCGAATGTACCCATCTTGCCGACGGTTCCGGTGAATTCGATCCCGCAACCGCTCTTGCCGGTCACATCAACGGGGGCGCTGGGATTTGTTTTGACGACGGGGGGCGGTGGTGTTCCCGCGTCGTTCAATCCGCTGAACAACACCAATCTGGTAGCGCGTAATCCGGTTGATCCGAGTCAATTCTTGATTACGAATAGCGCAGGTGTGTTCTTCAATTTGAACAGTGGTGGGCTGTCGCGCCCGGATACGTCGCCGTTCTCGCGCTTTGAGCCGGGTAGCCCGCAGGAGAATCAATATTTCGTCAGTTACATTCAGTGGGCACCGAATGGACAGTACGCGGCGTATGTGATTAGTGGTTATCAGACGCATCCTGATCCTACCGCGGAGGACGGTGTGCATCTGTTCTTCCCTGCGGATAGTAACTCGCAACAGCTACTGCGCGATGCTCCGTCGATCAACCATCCGGGGTATCAACTGGGTGGGACGCGGCAATATCTGCACGCGAGTCAAACGCTGGAATGGTCACCGGATAGTAGCCAGATTCTGGTGAGAGCGGTCATCACCGATGATGCTGTGAGGGGACAAGATCGCGGAGTGTTGATGGTGTTGAGCTTATCGCAAGACCCGAACTCGCAACCGCCCTCTTTGCGTTACGATTACGGTTCGTGGGCGCTGGATGGACGGATTATCGTGAGTGGGGAGAACGGCGTGGGCGTGGTGAACGCGGACGGTGGAGGCTATACGCCGATCCTCAACCCGAACGGCTTCTGGTATCAGCACGCGGTACAGAACCCGAATGGGACGGTGTACGCGCTGGGTCGCGCAGGGGGGAGGCTGGATAACACACCGGTTGCGCTATACAACAACAGTGGACAGGCGGTGACGGGGGCTATCGGCTCGACTGCCCCGTCGCAGGTGGCGTGGAGTCCTGACCGGAGCGCGGTGCTGGTCGTCACGCGGGATGGACGGCAGTACGTGGCGAACATCAACGGGACGGTGAGCGACATCAGCAACGCTACGGGCGGCGCGATCCCTAGTTGGATCACAGGCGGATTGCCCGCGGGCGCTCAACAGGTGACCGGCGGGGGGAATGGTGGCACGGGAGGGAATGCAGGCACGGGTGATTTCGTGCCCGGTGGCGTGATTGAAGGTAGCCGCTATGTGCCGGGTCAGCAATTGCGGGTGCAGAGGCAATCGTTGAACATGCGCGATGTGCCGAATTTGACGACGAGCACGGTGATTGGCGGGGCAGAGTTCAACGAGTATGTGGCGATTCTGGCGGGTCCGGTGAACGCGGACGGTATCGAGTGGTGGCAGGTGCAGATTGCGAGTGGCTTGCAGGGCTGGATTGCCGGACAGATCGACGGGTTTGATACGCTCGCGCCATGATGGGGTTACTCATCGAGCAGGAGACCTTGACGGCGTTCCTGACGCGGGTCGACGTAAGGTGTGGTACGGGGCGCGTTGAACTCATCATCCAGATAGGTGAGCCTTGCGCGGTCTGCGCCGGACATTGTGACCGGTGTTTCTTCGTCTCTGCGCCACATGGGCGTATTATGGATTGAGCCATCGGGGTCTTTGTATTCGACACGGATGACCTGCTCCGGCTGGTATCTATCGTCGAGGGCTTCTAATTTGATGAGGCGATCAATCATGCGGGTGACCGCCATCGCCACCGCTTGCAACTCATAGGGATGGTGGGTCAGGTTTTCTGTGAGGTGCAGGATATGGGCGAGCAGACGTTCCCGAATGATGCCGTAGGGATTTTCTAAAGTTTCCGCGCTGAGGGCGGGCAATTTTATGGGATCGGCTGTTGGCAGTGGCGCAGGATTTTTTTTCTGCCAAAAGTTGGCATTTCCGGTATTTTGCTCCTTTTTCCAGCGATAAAGGGTGCGTTCGGGGATGGCAGTTTGCATGGCAGTGAGTGGCACACTGCCACCATTTAGACCGATGAGTGTCAGTGCTTCTAAGACTTCTTCCTGTGTGTAGATGCGTGTACGTTTCATGTGCTTTCCTGATAAATGGATCGGCTGGTTTGATGTTTAAGCGTAGCACGGATGTTCGGGTAGGATCGAGCCAAATGCTCCGCCAAAAGGACTCAATTGCCCTCACCCCTAAATCCCTCTCCCGCAGGAGAGGGACTTGAAAAGTGAAAAGATTAAAAGCGTAACGCGGAGGCGCAAAGGGGCAAAGGCGCGGAGAAAGAAAAGATAAAGGGCGGGAAGATTTTAGATGTTAGACAAAAGATGAAAGATGAAAAGCGTAACGCGGAGGCGTAGGGAGCGCGGAGAAACGCAGAGAAAAGATTAAGGGCAAAGGGCAAAGGGCGACCTAGCAGGTCGCCCCTACGGGTGGTCGCCCGTTGTGGTTAGGATTGCCCTTCGACGATGGCGATTTCTTCCGGCGTGAGGTCGTAGAGTTGATAGACGAGGGTGTCGATGTCGCGGTCTGTGGCGGCGATGCGACGTTCAAGGATTTTTTTGGCTTCTCCGGTGGTGGCGGGCAATTGTTTATGCAGGTCAAGCATGGTTTCGACAAGTTGCACCATGCGGTCATGCAGGGCGACTTCTTCGGGATTGTCGAAGTCTATTGTGCGGATGGGGAGTGATTCTAATTCGTTTGTACCAACATTATTATTACTACTTGTGATCTTAAATCGCCACTGCATCAAATGTGAATTCAGTAGACCAGTAAAGTATTCTAACTTGTACTTTGTACTACCTCTCAGATTAATTGAGTTTGTTGAATCGGCAAAATAAGTTTCTGGTTCAATAATTGTTGCAACTAGTCGCAATCGTTCGTCCACGCCTGTTATTCTTTGCGTCGCAATGCGCGGTAATTTAGAAACTGGCTTCTCATTATTACTTTCGAGAAATTTCTCCTTATCAAACCATTCCCGTTCTCCCTGACTCAATTTGTCTCGTATTATATATTGTCCAACTTCTACACCCTTAAGTAAACGGGTTAACGTATTATCACTTTTTATATAGTTCCGATAGATTGTTTGATTAATCTCACCTCTTCGGACTTCAACTTCTTGTAAATCGCCCAAGCGTTTAATAATCATTTTATTATGAATTGTGCGGCAAACACTCCAATTATCCGAACTTGTCAATGGAATCGGTATATTCTTCCTATCAAGTAACTCTGCATCTCTCAAATAGATTACATTGCTTTTTGGCACATCTGTAAAACTGTTTGCGGGGAATATTCTCAGGCTGATCTTATGTGAATTCGCATCTAGAGTTTCTTTCTTAGAAAACGTGATAATAACTGTAGACAATTTTGCATCAAAGAAGATCCGCCTATTCCTATCGTCCTTCTGAGGAAAGCAATCTGCATGTAAATCTTCGGACACTTCCATTAAATATTGACGTGTTAATGCAGTACTAATATCAGCGAGTAAGGATAGCGGGATAATCATTCCAAAATAACCACTTAATCTAAGTAACTGCGTTGACCTAATTAAGAAAAACCGATAGAGATTAGTTTTTCCTCCCAATGCCGATCTATACTCTAAATTTCTAGATACATACTCGCTCAATGCTTCATGGGGCCAAGAACTCTTATTACGGTCTTTTTCCAGCACATCATATGGCGGATTGCCAATGACCGCATCGAAGCCACCGCGTTTCATAATTGCGCCGAAGCCGTCGTCACTTGACCAATCGAAGGCTTTGACGCGAAAGAGTTCTTCATCGCCAAACATATTGAATGTTTTTCCGGCGTAGAAATCACTTTCGATCAGCGAATTGCCCCATTTGATGTTGTTGTTCAAATCCGGCAGGACGCGATCAACGGCAAATCCGGTTTGTACACTGGCGGTATTTTCGCCTTCCAGCACTTTAAGAAGCAGGGAGAGCTTGCTGACCTCGACGGCTTGCTGGTCAAGATCAACACCGTAGATGTTATTGAGCAAGATGCGTTTTTTCTCATCGGTGGTGAGCGTGTAACGGGTTTGTGCCTCTCCGGTGGGTGTGGTGACGGTGTATTCACGGATGAGCTTCTTATTGAGATTGGTTTTCAGTGCTTTGTTGGTGTAATAGTTAAGATGCCAATCCATGAGATGCTGGAATGCGCCAATGAGGAATGAACCCGAACCACAGGCAGGGTCTAAGATGCGAAGTTCAGATACCTGTTCCGGTGTTTTGCCGTCTAAAAGTTTGCCGACGGTGTTTTCCACGATGTAATCCACGATATAGGTGGGGGTGTAGTATACGCCTCCGGCTTTGCGGACTTCCGGCTTTTCATCAATGTTGACCGCGCCTGTGGGGGAGATATCAATGACTTTGCCGAGAAAACGCTCATAGACCTGACCGAGAATATCCGCCGGAAGGACACTAAATTCATAAGGGCTGTTGGGATAATAGAGATTTGAGAGAATTGGGCGTAAGGCATCGTCACCGATAGTCAAACTAAGGGTAAGGTTGTCCGGGTCTTCGCGTTTAGCTTCATCTGCAAAGTGGAACAAGCCGGAATTGTAGCGGGTGTCTGCCTGACGGAAGAATTGTTTGAGTTCTTCGTAAATGCCTGTATTGTTTTTCAGATCGCGCAATCTGCCGTAGGGTTCGATCTCGCGGTCTTCGCAAATCCGCAAAAAGACGATGCGGTCTATGGTGAGTTGTACCGCCATGTTGAGATCACGGATACGGGAGGGATCACGTAGCGCATGATTATGCAGGGCAATGTCTTTCGCCAATTTTTCTCGCCAGGATTCAAGTTCATTGAGGAAGGCTTCATCAACGGTTTCAATGCCGCGTACTTTTTCTCCGCGTATAAAGTCATCTAATTTGTTGTTACGGACGGATTCGTAACTGAGAAGACCAGCGATTTCATCCCATTTATCGACATAATCGGTGTAGAGATAGTAGCGCGGGCGATTTACATTCGATTTTTTATCCGATAATTCGGGACGGATTCGACAATCATAGAGGCTAAATTCTTCAAAATCAGTCAGGATGCTTGCCGGTAACTTGGCAGACCATCCGTAACGGCGCACCTGATAGGCAGGATCGACGCTTGTTTTGATGTTGACATGGGGCGCTTTTGCCTCGACGTAAAAACGGACGACATTATCAATCATAAAGCCGTAATCGGGATGTTTTGGCTTGGTTTTGCCGTCTTCTTCAACATCGACACGATCTTCGTGGGTCACATGGCGACTATCGGTTACATCCCAGCCGAGCGCCGCGAAAAAGGGATTTATGAATTCAACCCTTACCTGAGTTTCGTTGTAATTGGAGGCTGTGAAACGTTGTTTTTCATTCTCGAATTTTTCGACAAGTTCACGAATGGAATCAGGTGCGGGCATAAGGATTTTGTCCTAGCGGGTTCAGGTCAATGTGAAAATAATGATAACACGAAGTCTTTCTTAGGCGCGAATTTTAAGGATTTGAACGGGGAAAATTAAAAAGGGCGCGGAAGTGATTCTGCGCCCTGTGTGAGTTGAAATTATGCGTGCTCTTTAAAAGAATCCGCGACGACCATAACGCTCTTCTTTGAAGGGGTCGCCGTAATTGTGATAGCCTGCTTTTTCCCAGAAGCCCGGTTTATCAATGGGGCTGAATTCTAATGCGCGCAGGAACTTGGCACTCTTCCAGAAATAGAGGTGTGGCACGAGCGTGCGGACGGGTGCGCCGTGGTCGAGTTCGAGCATTTCGCCGTCGAATTTATAGGCGAGGAGGACATTGTCGCGCATCATGTCTTCTAGCGGCACGTTGGTGGTGTAGCCGTAATCACAATGGGCGATGATATGCTGAACGTCGTCATTCACGCCGACCATCTGCGCGATGTCACTAAAGCGCACGCCTTCCCATGTAGTGTCGAATTTGCTCCAACGGGTGACGCAATGAATATCGGTGGTGATGGTGGTGGTGGGCAATTTGAGGAAATCGTCCCATGACCAGCGTTTTTCTTCTTTTACGCCACCGAATACGCGGAAATCCCATGTGTTGGGGTCAAATTTGGGGTTCGGTCCGTAGGTTAATACAGGGAACTTGACCGTCAATGATTGCCCGGCGGGGAGTCGTCCCTCTTCTTTCATTTGATCTTCCAATGAACGGCGGTCATCCCGCTGGAAAATACCCATAGCACTATTGCTCCACAAAACTTTACGTTTGATAGTTTCTAGTATAGCGCAAATAATTGCGAATTCCTTAAATCCTCGCTAATCATCTGGTGAGAATTTTTCGCGCCAATTTGACCCCCTCCCACATCGCAGTTGCGCCCTGTGCGACCATCCGTAGGTGAATGTCGTCAGGCAGACCGTTCAGCGAATCGAGTGGAATGAGGCGGGTTTCCTGACGTTCGGTGTGCATGGCGGCGTGGAGGGCGGGTTCGTTGCGCGTGTACCATGCAGGATCGTGGATGATGAGCAGAGTGCAAATTTCAGGGCGCAACGATCTGAGCATCTGGGCGATTCCTGTGGCTTGGAGTTGGGCGCGTCCGTCGTTGAGCATGGCGCGGAGTTCTTTGACGGGCGGATGGTCGTAAAAGTAGGTCGGGTCTGGTGGCGCGGGTGACCAATCGGCGTATTCTGGCATCCCGAAAAGTTCTTCGCCGAATTCGCGCAGAATATGATGCGTCACGCCCCATTCGGCGGAAATCCACGCGGGATGGTTGCGGGTCGGCTGGAAGACAAACGCGGGTAAGACATGGTACATGCCTGCGCCTGTCGCTAACTGCGGGGAGCGTTGCGCCATCAGGAATTTATACGTCCCCTCGTGGTTGAAGACGGTCAGCGTCGCCGTGCCGATGACTCCACAGCGTCCGCGCCCATCGTAGAGTTCGCCATCGTATGGTTCGCCGTCATAGGGTTTGCCGTCGACGATTTTGCGAATGCCTTCGGATTTTAGCCACTCATGGAGTTGACTTCTGAGCGGAAGAATAGGTGCGCCGCCCATGCTGAAAAATTCAAGCTCTTCGTCAAGTGCGTCGCAGGTTGCCATCATATCAAAATAGTTGCCTAGTCTGGCGGAGAGTTGGGGCTTGTTGTCGTCGGTGGTGAGGGTATCGAAGATGTAGCATAAGCCGTTGCTCAGTTGTCGCCGTTGACTGCGCCGTAGTGCGAGGTGGGTGTCCGCATAAAAGGCGAAATCCTGAATATCGACGAATTCGGTGGGCGGCACGGGCGCGAGTAGACTATCAGGATTGTCGCGCTGGCTGGCATCCGCAGGGAAAAATACGGTGGGATACCAGATGTCGTTGTGAAAATAGACCTGATCGGCATAATGAAACAATGCCCAATCTAGCATTCGTTCGTAGATTCTGGATGATAGCACCATGAATTGCTCCGCTTCTGCGTCAATAAAAAATCTTATTGAACCACAAAGCATAGCGGGAAACAAACGAAGTTACGGCTGTAATGGTCGGGGATGCCTGAAGAACAGATGCTTCAAGAACAGCGGTACGAGACAATCCGGGTTGCCCGCACCGCTTAGGGAATTACCGATTGGTTAAGAGTTGGACATGGCTCCGGTTCAGGACACGCGGCAGACCGAAAATTGCGACGAGCGCCAGGGGTAAATCGCCGAGCGCCAACAAAGCGACAAATGTACCCGCGCTACCACCAAAATCAAGTGTGAACGCGGCGACAACGAATACCAGACGAACAATGCCATTCCAATACGGAAACGAAGCATACTTTTCCAGGTCTTGCGATGAAAGAAATAGCACCAGTCCGGCAAAAAATCCTAACAGGGCAGGCAACCAAACCCAGAACGGCGAATAAGGGAGTTCAACCTCTAGTAATTCAAGGAATCCGGGAGTTATACCAATCAGGTTTAACCGAGTCCGCTATAGCTTGCTCAAAAGTTGCAAAATAGCGGATTCTTATTTGCACGGTTGGTATTAATAAGACGATTAAAGCACTCATATTATAGAGACCGGCGACCCGCACGAACCATTTCATGACCTGTAAGTCATTCAATGTGCTTGTGCCTGCCTGTTATAGGTGCGGATAGCGATGACCATGAGTATCCCCAACAGATAGTGTGAAGGGACAGCGAGCAAAACACCGATTTGTGCAGTTGTGTTTGAAAAGATGCCCTGATCTGCCAGAAGTAACCACATCACCCAATCAACGGTCGCACTGGCAAACTGATAAAAAGCCAGCCCCCATGCAACGCCGATATGCGGCTTCTTCCGAATTGTCCAGGCGACCCATGCTTGCGAGGCGAGCGCCACCCCTAACAGTTTCGTGATCCACTGACCGTCGGCACTGAATACCCATCCAGTTAGGGATTCAACCATGTCTGGTGGCGTGAGAATGGCAATTAAGGCGTAGATCGCCTCAACAATGGCAACGAGGGTTAAAACAAAGGTGAGATTGGTAAGTCGTTTCATCTGCTCCTCCATAGCAATTTACTGACCAGTGGTCATTTGTTACAATCATATTGTATCTGACTAGCGGTCAGTAGTCAATAAGCAAATGACCAGCAGTCATTAATGAGAATTGGGAGAACACATCCGCAATGTCGAATAAGAAGCGAGCTTATAGTGATGCAGATAAGCAACAACGCGAAGATAATATCATTGGTGCGGCGGAAACCCTGCTCAAGGAAAAGGACTATCTTGCTATCAATATGGCTGAAGTTGCACAGAGCGCAGGGCTTGCTAAGGGAACACTGTATCTGTATTTCAAAACCAGGGAAGAATTGTTCTTGAAGGTATTCGAGCGTCAAACCGTTAGCTGGCGTGATGAAATCGAGCAATCTCTGGGAGAGATCGATTCGTCTGATGAGGCGTTAATCGAACTGCTGGTCAAAACGACCATGGACAGACCGCTGTTTACGCGCCTTGTAGCCCTTTCACCGATTGTTCTTGAGTATAACGTTGCGCTGGAACAGCTCCGTGAGCATAAATTATGGGTTTATGGCAATCTGTACGAAGTCGCCCACCTGCTTGAGGAAAAATTCGATTTGCGCCCAACGCAGGGAACGCATTTACTGCTCACGATGTTCGTTTTCGTGGCAGGATTGGAAGGTTTTGCCCATCCTGCCCCGATGACCGGACATATAATTGACAGCGAACCCTCATTGGTCACAATTGACTTTGAAAGCGAATTGAGAAGTCTGCTCGTTGCGCTACTGGCAGTGGCTAGCGCGTGAGAAAGGGATCGCGTAGAAGGCGAGGTCCTGAATATCGACGAATTCAGTGGTTGAAACGGGCGCGAGTAGGCTATCAGGATCATCGCGCTGGCTGGCATCCGCCGGAAAAATTGTGGGTTGATCCGCTTGTGCGTCAATAAAAAAATCCTATTGAACCCGAAGGCTTTGGCGGAGACAAACGTGGTTATGGGAGTCATGGTCGGGCTTGACTCTATAACAGCCGCGCTATAAAATGCTTGCAGTCTAATGAGGGCCTGTAGCTCAGTTGGGAGAGCGCTACAATCGCACTGTAGAGGTCAGGAGTTCGAGTCTCCTCAGGTCCAAGTCACGAAAACTAGGCATATACGAATTATCTGGGAACGGGAACGTGTAGTAGAGCGTACCTGTTCCTTCTTTGATTACAACCTTTGCCACAAACTGCTGAATGATACGCCTAGCTAATGCTTTATCTTCACATTCGAGCGCCTCGCGCATGTAGTTGATCCAGCCTTCCAGAGTTTCATCGCTGATCTGCGCAATCTGCCCCGGATCCACCCGCAAGGCTTCCAGTACCGTTAGTTCAGAAAGCAGTTCTTCTTCCTCACGACGGCGCTCGTCATAACGCTGTTGCAGATGTTTGGCATAGCCCATATTTTCAATCGCATCCATGATGTTTTCGAGCGATTTTTTCACTTCAGCGAGTTTGTCCTCAAGTACACTAATGCGCGTACCGGAATCATTACTGCGCTCTTCCAGCGACTGCGCGATGTTCTTCGCCAACGGTCTTAGATTCTCAATGGTCAGTACATGCGCCAACAGATTTTCGATCACGGTCTGGTCGAGGGCTTTGGTGCTGACACGCTTTGCCTGGCACGCCTGACCGCGCGAGTTCTTCATCGTCGTGCAGATGAAAAAGCTATAACTGCCGCGCTTGCCCTTCTTGCCGGGGATGCTCTCGACATTCATGGGGTGTTCTTCGCCATCCACATGCCCGCAGACAACCAGACCGGAGAGCAGATAATTGCTCCCGATTCGACGTGGCTCATGGTTGCGATTTACCTGCTTGCCATTGTGCTTTTTGGCGTTCTCCGCTTGCCGCTTCTGCTCGGCTTCAAACCACTCATGCGGAATCATCGCTGGAACGAATTCCTTGTATAACTTTCCACCGTAGATGATGTCGCCGGTGTAAATGCGATTGGAGAAGAAAGTATCATAGCCATTGATGTTCTTGAACAGGCGCGTGGTCTTATGAATTTCGCCGTAACTTGCACCTTCATGTCGCATCTGCCATGCCAGATAACAGCGCTCCCACATCTCCGGATCAGGCACAAGTCGCTGGACGACACGCGGCTCGCCAGATTTTCGCCCTTTCTTGCGCTCGTACACACCGACCTGCACCCGCTCACCGAGGAAACCAGTCGGCACACCACCGGGGCGAATGCCCAGATAGCCACCGGTGCACTCCCAGTCGGGATTGTATCGGAGGAATTCCGGATCGTTATCCCGTGTACCAACAAGCTGGGCTAATCCACGTTTTGCATTCTGCGAGATTTCTTCGAGATCCTGCTCGTCTTTCCATTGTTGAAAGGCTTCGATGAGCGCATCAACGGCGGCATTGCCCGTGTTAGCAGAGGTCATCAGGTCAACGAGAGTGATACCGCGCAGACGCAGATCGGTCTTGATATTGGTCGCTTCGATGCTGTCGCGTCCCAGCCGGTTGGACTTCCAGAAGATCACACCGAAGGGATGCTCACGGCTGGCTTTTTCGCGCTTGTAACGGTCATTGATATGCCTGAAACGGCGACGCAGATCGAAGAGCATCTCCTGTAAGGCATCGCGCTTGTCGGTGTTGGATGACAGCTTCGACTCATCGACGTAGAGTTTATCCAGTACGAGGTTGTGATGCTGGCAGTATTCGCGGGCGACATCGATCTGCTGAGCGACACTGCGATCCTGTTCATCCCCGCCTGAATCACGGCAGTAGACAACGACATGCGTGCCGGGTGGTAACGGGCAGTCCTGCCGGATGAGATGGAGATAGCGGTTGTCAGAGGTCATGATGTCCCTCAAAATATATTTTTGTCAGTTAGTCCGGTGGGTGTTCACCAGCTCGCACCCAGACTTTGCGCGCATTTACTATTCGTGCGACGTTCATTTGTAAACGTACAACAGTTGCACGCCCAACAGGAGTCAATCCAAGTAGCGTAGTTCCGTCCTGTGTCCATTGAAAGTGCTCTGCCCAAATCTGAGTGCGTGGATTAAATAGTGATACAAGGTCGTCAGTTTCAGGATCAGGTGCAGAAGTTGCACGTGCTTTGCTCAAGTTACATGTTGCACATGCCAAAGCGAGATTTTCTAGATCATCCCCACCACCAGGTTTTATATGTTCCACGTGCATCGCTTGCCCTGTAACACGTTGTCCTGTCTGGCAGTATTCACATTGGAAAGTCGCTCGTTCATGAACACGCCTTACCGTTTCTGCCCATGATAGATTAGTCATCTATAGGTTTCATATCTTCGAGAGTCAGCTTGTAGCTACGATCCATCAAAATATTCATTGCAGTTGCCTTACGCAAAGTAAGGCGTTGACCATCTTCAACCAATGTGGTCAATTCAGCATATTCTTTATCAGTGATGGTTCCATGATTATTTTTGTCCATAAGAGCAGACAATCGAGCCTGTTTCACCTGTTGCATCTGTTCTCGCATCATGCTAAACAACGCATCATCGGAAAGATACGACATTGCCTTGAGTTCGGCTTGTTCGTCAAGTGGGATGTCGATCAACACTTCAACAAATGCTCCCTCTAGTCTCTCTCGAATGACATCGTCTACATTTCGCGATTTCTGTTTGGCGATTTCTTGCGCCTTCTGGTACAGGCTCTCAGGAATTGAAATTGTATAATCGCTCATTCAAGAGAGACTAGAGGGAGCATTTGTTGAAGTGTTGATCGACATCCCAC
>JAVJSU010000039.1:0-360598 GCA_040219275.1 Aggregatilineales bacterium
GAATACGTTGCTCTAGTTGTCGTGCGGATGTCTCGTCACGCTTGCCGATGTAGAAGGCAATAATTTGACGTGTCCGACGACATAAAGCAACCCAAACCCAGCGTTTTTGGTCTTTTCCGAGTACGAATGACCATAATTCATCAATTTCCAGCACATCGCCGACTTCATACAACAGCAAGGTATCTGCTACAACGGGTAAACGCTTGAAATAGTCCCGACTCCACGTGGCAACGGTTTGGCGGCAGACGTCGAAAATCCGCTCAATACCACGCAGACTGACCCGTTCCTGGGCGGCTTTCAACACCTGTTCCCGTCTTGCTTGGGACTGACCCTCTTTGGGCTTGAGCACACGGTACACCCCACACGCCTTGCAATGATATTGTGGGTTGCCACATTTGTTCGTTCCGTTTTTAATGATGTTATCACTACCGCATGAACGACAAGTATACGTAATGGTTTCTTGTATCATGCGGTAAGTGTATCAAATCACTCTCACCACTTACCTTTTAACCACTACCCAATACTCAGAATGAGAAACTGCTAACCCTTCACCGTTTCCTTGCCTTACTCAATGCAACTCTAATTTTACCTGCATTAATGTCTTGCGAAACAAACTTACCGCGCGATAGCCCTACCAACATTCGACCTACAAATCTACCAAATCGATCTGGTTCGGCGAAAGAGGAAGATCGACATTCGTTTAGTAGATGGCGACATCTGCCGGAACAGGCGACTCCTCTCCGGTCAACCGTCCACGAGCAGTCTGTTTGCGACCAGTCACCGGCTGATGTACTGATGCCTTCGCCAGTCCGAACCTAGTCATATTGCCATATACACTCTCATAGTTGTTTGCTTTAACCAGATAAGTCTCGTGCCAGATGCCAAAACTGCCATCGTTGGCGATTTCTCGATTGAATCGACGCCACGTTTCAAGATGGGGATCGTCCTGATTGCGAGCAAATCGTTCCAGATGCTCATAGGATCGCCAGTAGGTAATGTTGACAGATTCGCGGAAAAAATTACGGGTGAACGCTTCTCCACCTAAATAACCGTAATCCGAATTGGCTTCTAGTACGCGATACATAGCGTTATTAGCCTCTCCAATCCAGGCGAGTTTGAGCATTTTGCGCCACGAGTTGATGCGTGCGCCGATCAGAAAGACGACGAAGTCCCCTTCGATGTGAGCAGTATAACGCCCATTAAAAACTGAATTAGTCATATCAGTCGATCCTGAATATATCCTGTGTTAACTGTTATACGCAGGAGATTACAAGAGGTTGCATCTACTAACGTCCCTCACCACCCTCAATGAAAATCTGTTCTAGATCTACACAGATTTCCCTCTCAACCTTAGACTGTTGCTCACCGCACAACACTCAGAATGAGAAATCGCTAGCCCTCCACCGCTTCAACCTTGCGATACTAAATCCAAAGTCAATCTTGTTGTCGTTACATGCGCTCGAGACCAATCGACCGCGTGATAGCCCTACCCCATCTCATAACCCCAAAACCGCATCAAATTCATCTGAATTGGAGAAAGACGATCATCATGATACTTTTTGATCGCATTCAATCAGATAGATTGAACTCCCAAAGTATCTTAAGACCTCTTGTACTGCAATTAACACAAGTAAGAGGCAGATACTCATTCATTGGTACATCACCAACTCAACAAATAGTTATGCCGTTTGACTTAGGCGACGTAGCGCGTGCCTTCGCTGGCTCGTTCGCGTCGCGTTTTGCACATCTGGAAGATCTGTCGGATGACTGAGACTTCCGCCTTAGATATGGAGATTGAATGCACAATGGCAAAGCAAAAAACGAACAAAAGCAAAGCACAAAACATGGGTGCGCCCGCAGGTATCCTGACCGTCGGGCTGGACATTGGTTATGGCGTGGTGAAAGTCGTCACTGATGAACACTCACTCGGATTCCCGTCGGTGATGGGACATGCCCGTGAGATCAAGTTCCAGCAGGAGACCATCCAGCAGAAGTATCCGGGCGACCAGATCACGGATGATGAAGGCGAATGGTTCGTGGGCGATCTGGCATTGGCACAGCTTCCACCCGGAGAACTACTACGCTTGCGGGGACGGACAGCGAATGAAAAGACGATGGGGAATACCTTTCGCCTCCGGCTGGCGAAGGTGGCGATCGGAAAACTGGCTCAGGGGGTGTGGGGGCGGGATGTGATCCACCTGCGCTTGAGCACCGGATTACCCGTCGACCACATGCGGGACGCGACTGAACTTAAAGAGGCTCTGCTCGGTCAGCATCTTATCACCACCGATTCGTGCGAGATCATCGCCAATGTCACTGAAGTACGGGTGATGCCCCAGCCTTACGGGAGTATCTACTCGCAGATGCTCACGTCAGATGGCGATATCAATGTGCATCACACCTACATGCGAACCGGGGTATGTGATGTTGGAACATACACAGTCGATATTGCGCTGGACGATGATGGCGAGTTTGTGGATGCCGAAAGCGGCAGTGTCGAGGGTGGTGTCTACACAGCGCAGGAACGAATCTCCGCCATGTTGGAACGCGACTATCGCGAGAAGATGCCCTACAAGATCATCGAGCAAGTTCTGCGAACGGGGATTTTCACCGCCAGTGGCAAGCCAGTCGATTACAGCCGCGAGGTTGAGGAGGCGCTGTCACCGTTACGTAGCGCGACACTGAATCTGCTCAGCGAGAAGTGGCAACGCGGCACAACCGTCGATGTCATTTACCTGAGTGGCGGCGGTGCCGAGCTGGTGCATGACGAAGTGGCTGATGCTTACCCTCAGACCAAACTTGTGTCGGACGCGCAGATGGCGAACGCCAGAGGTTATCTCTACTACGCCAACTTTGCCGCCCGAGAAGACTAGCCCAGAGAGACAGGGGTTTTACGGGTTTGCCGGAGCAGTTTCTCCAGTAAAACCCCCATGAGGAGGACAGTGATGCCAAGACGAAAACCAAAACGCCGCCAGCACAAACTCATCGCATTCAAAGCGTACTTCGACGATGATGCCGACATTCTGGACTGGTGGGAGAGTATCGAAGATGGTGATCGAAGCGAAGAACTCCGGGATGTCATACGCGGTCATCTCAAACTGCCATCCAAACTGCGTCGGACGCGGATGACTGCAAACCCGATCATCGACCTACCCGAACTGGTGGAAGTGCACCGCGACACGTTGTGGATCAAAGATGCACTGAACGACATGCCTGCCTATCTGGAACGGGTCATCGAGCATGTGCTCACGCACGCGCAATCGGTGACTGTCGGACAGCATCCACCCAGAGCATCCCCACCGGTGGTCGTCGATAACGATCCAGCCCTGACGGATGCGGAGAGCGAGCGTCGGACACGGCGCATGAAGCGTGCCACATGGTAACTCAAGTTGTGCCGAGTGGACTTGTCGCCTTGCCTTACGGGCTGAGGGGAGAACGCATGGATTGGAAGTCTTGTTATCCCCTCCTCAGCCCTAAGCGAGCTAAATCGCTCGCTCCTTATACGCCGGAGGGCTTGGTACAGCGCGACCTTCGCGCTGCACGGATACGGCGGTGGCGAGCCGCCGCCGTATCCCTCGACGTGGAGATCCACGCCGAGGTGACGCACCCGGATACGTTTTTCCGGTGCGGGCTGGTGTTAACAGTCGAATAGGAAATTTTAGAAAAAAGAAGCAGGAGAACAGTTGGTGAAACATAGTGAAGTGATTGCAGAAGTGGCGAGACGACTTCCACACCGAACACAACGGGACGTGGTGGAAGTCGTCGAACTACTCACAGAGATCTGGTCAGAAACACTGATGGATGGCGACGCGGTCACTATGCCATCCATCGGCAGACTGACCGTTGAAGTTCAGGTTATGGAGGCAGGTGGGGTGCTCAAACAGCATGGCACACTCCGCCGGGTGTATGGACGGTTTCGTCCGACAGAGAATTTAAAGGAGCAATTGAATGGCAAAACGTAGACAGCGAGACAGCTACACGGAACGACTATCCGTTGGCTTCACACCGGAGCAGATGCGTCGATTGGAAGAGATTCTACGTGTTCGTGCGCGTCAGGGTGAGATGCAACATAAGACCGACCTCATAAGGGATGCGCTGAATCTATATCTATCCCATCAGGATGACATTCCCGGAACACGGGCAGCCATTACGCGCAAGCTGGAAGGGCGTTTGGATGCTGTCGAAGAACAGCTTCAGCGGCAGAACAATCTGCTGGAAAAGATGGTGACATTCTTCCGCAAGCGACGGGAGGCGTAAGACATGGATCGCAAACAGATGTGTGTGAGCAATGTGCGCTACAAAAAGCCCACTCAGAATGAGGCGAAGCGCATGAAAAACCTGCTGGGCTATCTGACATACCGTGACAGCCGCGACGATTATGTGCCGCAGGTCAGTGGCGTGGAACGCTGGGTCGATCATGGCATGGGCAAATCGGTGACACAAATTGCCGACACCTGTGAAGGATACCAGAGCGATCATGTTCTGCTGTTCAGCCTTATCGTGAATCCGAACCCGGATTTAATTCGCATGGTTCCGCATGAACAACGGGAACAATTTGTTCGTTTGCTGACCGAGCGCACCGTTGAAGGTTTCTTCGATGCACGCGGGATTGATACGGGTGTGGAGTATTCATACGTCACCCATCACAGAAATACCGATGGTGAGCAATCACCCAATCAGCATGATCCACATACCCATGTTGTCCTGCCCGGAACCTACTACGATGCCGATGAAGGCAGACGCAAACCGCTGTATTTCTCGCGTAATCGGGAGGTCAATCACATCGACCTGTTACACGACATCACGCAGGAGCAGATGGCAGACCTCATGGACAAATATGCAGGACGCGACTGGGAACAACGCTACGACGAACTCACCGCTATCCGCGAACAGCAGGAACAAATCGCCACTATAGAGGAAGCGCATGGCTTGTGGGGTGGTGATGCTGTCTGGGCAGGTATCCGTCGCACCGATGAGCATACCAGTGCGGCAGGCTTCTATGGGTATTTTGAGGATCGAGAGGGACGATTGAAACTGCAATTCCGTCCACTCATGCCCGATCTGGAACACGGTGAAGCGGAGAAAGCCGCTGAATATATGAAGGAACAACTGCAAGCAGACGCAAAAACCATCCAGCGCGATGAACTGAGTCCGACGATTGACTTTTGACCATAAACGCACACAGGAGCTGAAGGTGATTCCGCGACGAAACGATTCACCCTAAGCCCCTGTGTACATCATATGAAAGTGCTTAAAGTATGACACAAAAAACGACAAGCAACAATACGAGTCACGAAATTCAAGCGGTCACTCAGAGCGACTTCCTGAGTGTTTTGTACCTACAATCTTCAGGGGAACACTGGCTGGAATTGCGCTGCATTCATCCCGAAACGGGTGAAGTCCGAATGCTCTGGACACAACTCAACAAGCCCAAACAGCTTGAAAATGTGCTGAAGCAAGCAGGTAAACTCAATGCTGAGGGCTTTGGCGTGTTGTTCGCGCCTTGCCTGCGGAAAGAGAAAAAAGGCAGTGTGGCATCCGCGATTATGCTCCCCGCCATCTGGATTGATATTGATTGTGATGATGATCCGCAGAAACGTGAAAAAGGCATGACGAAGTTGTGTGCCTTTGATCCTGCACCGTCAATCATCGTCGATAGTGGTGGCGGCTGGCACGCTTATTGGTTGCTGGACGAACCCTTCATGCTGGAAACTGATGAAGATAAGCAGAAAATCAGCCAGATCATGCAGGGTTTGTTCACAGCACTCGATGGCGATGAGGGCTATGTCAAATCGGTGGCATCCATAATGAGGCTACCAGACAGCATCAACACGAAACCAGAGCGCAATAACGCATTAGTGAAGTTCATTGAATGGCATCCAGATCGCTGTTACTCATTGAGCAGTTTCGAGTGGCTAGAGGTCAAACCCAAGCCACAAAATGGTTATTTGCCTGTATTTTCGACCAATGGCAATGGAAATCATCCACTACCACCACGCACCGAGCAGTACCTAGCTTCAGGTGCATACGATGGCAATCGCAATGCCGAACTGTTTGCCGCCGCCTGTCAGCTTCGCGATGCAGGTTACAGCCAGAGCGATGCTGAACGAGAATTGGTAGCCCGTCATGTTGCTGATGGCAATGGTACAGAAAATCCATCCAGCCGTGAGAAAGAAGCACGATCAACGATTGCCAGTGCCTACAGCCAACCAGCCCGTGAACCTATTGCATCACCCAAACACCATGCGCGTCAGGTTGTCCAGCAACTTGTGGGACAATATCAGGTCGAGCAGAAACCCGAACGTCCCACTACTGCTCAGATTGTGGAAGCGGTTGAAGCCTGCATCCACCTCAATCCGATTGAATGGGCGGAAGAACGTCAGCACCTCAAAGCTGTCTGTGGGGATGGGCTGAAAATCAGCGATATTGACCGCCTCTATAAGGAAAAGAAAAAGGCAATCGAACGCCAGCACCAGCAGGAGTATGTTGATAGCGAGAGCTATCTTATGCTGGATGGCAAAATTATCTATCGTAAAGAGACCTATCGCGGCACGATGGAAAAGACCGTCGCCGATTGGGCAGCCACCGCGCTCTACCAGACTTGCCAGATTGACGATGATGGCAAAGAAGCGCATGTGACGACGATTGAGCTTCAGCGTGGATCGTCGGTGAAGAAACTTGATATTCCCGGTGATGTTTTTGTTGATGATGTAGCACTGCGCCGTTTCATTGGCTCAAGTGCCGGGTCACAGTATGTGGTTCGGGCAGGCATGTCGAAGCATCTTGTACCAGCCATTGTTCAACTATCCGGTGAGTTTCCAACACATCGCCACTATAACTTCATGGGCTGGATGGAACTGGACGGCAGATGGGTCTATGTCTCGCCAACCGATTGCATCACGTCAAAGGGCAAACTTCCAGAACCGCCTTCGGTTGAACTCGATCAGCGCCTTCGGGATTATGGTTTGAAGGGTATCGCATGGACAGAGAGCCTTCAGGCGTTTGATGCATTAGTAAAGGTTTTGCCACCTCAGCTCGCACCTTGCCTGATTTCGTTCGCCTTGTTACCCGTGATTCAGCGTTTCTTCCCAAAGATGGCGACCAAACCCGCCATTCATCTGGTTGGCACTTCGGGCAGCGGTAAGTCAGAAATCGCATCACTGATGAGCAGTTTCTACGGACAGTTCAGCCGTGACACACCACCTGCTCAGTGGGGCGATACCATCAATACCGTTGAAATGTTGGGTTATCCCTTGTCTGACGCACTCTACTGGGTCGATGATTACAAGGACATCTACGCTGATACCCGCACCTTCACGCGCTTTCTGCAATCCTATTCCAGAAATCTGGGGCGTGGACGGCTGACCCGTGAAGCGAAGGTTCGCCGTGAAAAACCCTGTCGTGGGCTGATTTTATCCACAGGTGAAACCAGTCTGGAAGGTGAAATGTCGGTGGCATCCCGCATGATGTCGCTGGAAATCCCACCGTGGAAACAGCGTGATCCCGAAGGCAAGGCACTGATTCAAGCAGAAGCACTTAGGGAGAACTTGCCCGGTTTCACGGCTCATTTTGCTTCGTGGATTGCCCAACAACTAGATAACGGTAGCCTGATAGAGGAAATTCCTAACCGTTTCTTCCAGAATTTTCGTGGTTACGACGCTCAGTTGACTGCCAAACTCGGTAAAAATGGGCATCATGACCGTGCTGTGAAGAACTGGGCAGTATTGGTAACGGTTTATCAGCTTCTATCCAAGTTCGTGCAGGAGATGGATGAGGACTACATACTTCCCACTTGGCAGGATGTCATCGTCGAGAATGTTCGTGCCTTACATGAAGAACGCGCCAGTGAGGTCTTTCTCGATCTGCTGGGTCAGTTGCTCGCAGGTGGGCAAGTGGTGATTGACGACAACATGCAAACTCCGCATGAACACCCGTCCGGTGTGACGGTTGTTGGTTACAGGGATGATACCTATGTCTATTTGCTACCGGAAATTGCTTTTAAGGAGGTTAATAAGGTACAGGCGATTCACTTCAACACAACTGCCATCGGGATGCAGTTGAAAGAAGATGGGATTCTCATACCGGGACCGAACAACCTCAGCACACAGAAGCGGGTACGTGGTGGGCGTGTTCGATTTTGGCAACTGACTGCCGAATCCTTTGTTGAGACAGTTGAGCCACCTGAGACGGAGGTATATAAACCGCAAAAATGAGGACGTGAGTGCCTGAAATTAGGGTGAGACAGTTGAGACACTTGAGACACTTGAGACTCTTCTACTATAGAGGAGTCTTTTGTTTTTTGCGGAAGCTATCATCCAATAATTTGTGCCTCAACTGGCACAGGTGGCACAGGATGAGACACCTACTTCTACTAGAATTTAAAAAAATTACCCCCTATCGTAAATGCTTTACGAGTTGAAAAAACGGGGTTGAGGCAGTTGAGACGCTTGAGACAGAAGCTTGAAATATGCAAGGCTGGTCGTGATCATAAAAAGGGGTGCATTACAGATAATGGCAAATCAAACAATGTCATACTTAAGCACATTATTTTCATTAACTGAAATACCCAAGCGGATTACAATCATGCGATTGGCATTATCAAGGTGCTGTCTCATGCCAGTGACACGTTGTTATAAATTGTTTCAAGCCCTTCAGAATCTTCGACCAATTGGTGGCAAAGTAGATAGATATACTTTGATCATGTGTTTTTTAGGCTGCTAGTGAAACAAGATGGATGAAAAAGAAGAACGTAATTTGCCAGATTTACTTTCTGAGATCAGAGATTTGCCAAACAACACGCAGACCTCAGTCAAACTAACCATGCCCGAAGTCAAGTCACAAACAACTCACTAATTTGGATAGCTTTATGTATTAAGGTCCGTTTGAAAGCGTATAGTAGATATGAACACATCCTTAAAATTGTCACGAGAGTTCTATTGTGTCATAATTATAGTATAGGGTTTTGTTCTTTTTTTGCACAACGATATTTGGAGATCGATAACATACATGTCGGCTTAAATATATGTTCCGTAACAATCAAGCAATAGTATGGTGAAGAATATATGATTAAGATTTTAATTATTGAAGATGAAGCAACGATCCGCGAAGATCTGGCTGAAATCCTTCACTACGAAGGTTTTCAGGTCATTGAAGCAGATTCAGGTAAGAGGGGAATTGAGGTGTTAGAGATCGAACAGCCCGATCTAATTCTCTGTGACCTTGCAATGCCAGAGGCAAGCGGATACGAGGTGCTTGATTATGTTCGAAGCTCAAAGACCCTATTGAAATTGCCTTTCATTTTTCTAACGGCACGTACTGAACGCAATTTTTTTCGGCTTGGCATGGAGCTAGGTGCTGATGACTATATATCAAAACCTGTTAGCAAAACCGAGTTACTATCTGCTATCCAATCTCGATTGAATCGCTATCAAGAATTGACTGATATTAGCAATCTTGAATTAGATAAGGCCAAGAAACGTCTGACACGCCTCGTTTCGCATGAACTAAGAACTCCGTTAGTCTCAATTTCAATGGTACAACAAATTATCTCAAATCGACTACATGCACTATCCTCAGATGATATTGCTGAATTGATGGATACACTCCAATCGGGGAGCAATCGACTGCAACATCTGGTTGAACAAATGGTATTGATGACTCAAATCGATACAAGCCTACTCAATAAAGACGAAGTACAGAAAAACGGTCATGTATTAGATGCGTGGATTGTCGTTCAAGCCGCAGTGGCTACAGCTCGCCAGTTCGCCTACCGTCATCCACATGGTGAGATTTATCTTAAACCACCAAGAGAAATTGTACCTGTTCACATTCTTTATCAGGCGCTACGACATGCTTTAGCAGAGATTGTTGCCAATGCGCTCGACTTTTCTCCTCCCGGTTCAAAGATCACTATTGCTCAAGAGCTTCATAAAGATAAAGCCTGGATTACGATAACGGATCAGGGTTCAGGATTGACCACTAATCGACTGCGAACAGCTTTGGTGCCATTTGAGCAAATTGATCGAGAGCGACATGAACAGCAGGGCATGGGATTAGGCTTACCGCTTGCAAAGACAATCATTGAATTACATGATGGTGAAATCTTATTTCGTCCGACTGTTTCATCAGGAACACAGGTCATCTTCCAGCTTCCTGTTAGTCTACAAGTCTGAATTCACAACCGATAGACAGAGGCTTGACATGTTCAAAGCAATTTATAAATTCAAACATTGTATCAGAGTAAATTTTCTTTCGCGTTTATAATAAAATATAGTCAAGGTAAAAAATTGTTGGTATAGATAAGCTTGATGAAGAATCCACAAAACCTTCCAAAGCACGTTCCGCACCAGGTATGAAGTGTGACCAATTTATTGTAGAGTTTCGTATTTCTTCTATTGCTTATCTACACAAACTCGTCGCAACTAAATAAGGCAAATTCTATGACGAATTCTACAAGATTGGCTAATTTGGAACTCCCAAAAGCCCCTACAGGTATCATCGGGCTAGATGATATCACCAATGGTGGTTTACCGCGTGGGCGACCCACTCTCGTTTGTGGTAGTGTAGGCTGTGGGAAAACCCTATTCGGCATGGAGTTCCTTGTTCATGGAATCACGCAATACGATGAGCCAGGTGTCTTTGTTGCATTTGAGGAAACAAGCGGAGAACTCACACAGAACGCTTCTTCGCTGGGATTTGCCCTAGCTGATCTTATTGACCAAAACAAACTCGCCATTGATCACATCAGCATTGACCGGACAGATTTCGAACAGACCGGTGATTACGATTTGGACGGGCTGTTTATTCGTCTTGAGTATGCCATCCAAAAGGTAAACGCCAAACGAATTGTTCTGGATACGATAGAAGTCTTGTTCTCAGCATTGGACAACACCGATATTTTGCGCGCAGAACTCCGCCGTCTGTTCCGGTGGTTGAAAGACAAAGGTGTCACAGCAGTCATTACGGCTGAGCGGGGTGATGGAATGCTCACCCGGCAGGGCATTGAAGAATACGTTTCCGACTGTGTGATCTTATTGGAAAATCGGGTCGAAAATCGCTTGTCTACTCGGCTCTTGAGGATCGTCAAATATCGGGGAACGGCGCATGGAACTGATGAATATCCCTTTCTGATAGACGACAGCGGGTTTTCGGTACTGCCGATTACGTCGGTCAATCTAGATTATAAGATATCTGACGAGCGCATCTCTAGTGGCATACCACGTCTTGATACCATGTTGGGTGATCGGGGATTCTTTCGCGGCTCTACGATTTTGGTTTCAGGACCTACTGGAACGGGAAAAACAACCATTGCATCACATTTCCTGGATGCCGCCTGTCAACGTGGTGAACGTTGTCTATATTTCTCGTTCGAGGAGCCTGCCGCCCAAATCATCCGAAACATGAGTTCAGTAGGTCTCGATCTGCAAGCGTGGGTAGAGGCTAATTTGCTTCGGTTCGAGACTGTTCGTCCTACGGGCTACAGTCTCGAAATGCATCTCGCTATACTGCATAAGCACATTCAAGCATTTGATCCGCAAATTGTGGTCATTGATCCGGTCACAAGCTTCGAGGCAATTGGCTCCAAGGCGGATAGTCGAACCTTACTTACGCGATTGATTGATTTTCTTAAAGAACGCGGAACCACCGGGTTTCTGACGAGCCTGACCACAGCGGGTGAAACCAGCGAACAAACTGAAGTGGATATATCATCACTGATCGACACCTGGCTTTTGGTTCGAACTGTAGAATCGAGCGGAGAGCGCAACCGACTTATGTATGTGCTGAAATCGCGGGGTATGTCGCATTCCAATCAAATCAGCGAGTATGAGATCACAGAAGAGGGGATTAACCTGATAGACGCTTATCTGGGAAAATCCGGTGTTCTGACTGGCTCGGCACGGCTTGCCCAGGCGGCGAGCGAGCAAGAGGAAGAACGAGAACGCAAACAGACAATTGAATTGAAACAGCTTCAACTAGAGCGTAAACGTGCCGCTATTCAGGCTCAGATCGCCGCTTTACAAGCTGAATTAGATGTGGAAAGTGCTGAGACTCAATTACGTTTAGACCAGGAAGCCAGACGAACAGTAGCGTCCCAGAATTACACCGCTTCGATGGCGCGCAAGCGGAAAGTGACGGACAGTGCCAATCAATTGCACACTAATAGGTCCGAGGAGCATGACAATGGATGAACAGAAAAATGGGATGACTAATGAATCAGCCACAGAAAGATGGATACTCCGCCTCTACATTGCGGGGCAAACGCCCAAGTCGTTGACGGCATTTGCCAATTTGAAAAAGATATGTGAAGAATATCTTGAGGGCATGTATGAAATTCAAGTGATTGATCTGATAGAGAACCCGCAATTGGCAGAGGGAGATCAAATTGTGGCCATTCCAACTCTCGTCAGATCGCTTCCCGAACCGATCAAAAAAATTATCGGTGACTTATCCAATACCGAGAAGACACTGGTTGGTCTGCAAATTCGACCTCATTCACAGGAGAAGGGATGAGACAATGACAGATGATAACCAGAATGTCGACAATGAGATGCCGCCAATCGAACATGCTTTGCCTCAACGATACAAACCAAATTATGTCTTGAAACTCTATGTAGCAGGACACACATCTAAGTCTATTCTGGCGATTGCCTCAATTCGGTCTATCTGTGAAGCACGCTTGCGGGGAAATTACGAGCTTCAAGTTATCGATGTTTATCAACAACCGAAGCTCGCTGAGGCCGAACGTATTATTGTTACACCCACACTCGTCAAACAGTTCCCCTTGCCGCCCCGCAAGATCGTAGGCAACTTCACCAATGAAGAGAAGGTGCTGTCAGGTCTGGGTATAAGCGAAACAACCAATTAAGTGATGCTATTGGAAGCCGTGCAATCATGTCAACCATCGACAACTATGAGCAACTTATAGAGGAACTCGCTGATTTAAAGACGCGATTGGCTGAGTCAGAAGAAACCTTGCGTGCTATTCACAGCGGGGAAGTGGATGCCATTCTTGTTTCTACCGCTCAGGGTAATCAGGTTTATACACTGCAAGGAGCTGACCAACCCTATCGCTTGCTGGTTGAGGAAATGCAACAGGGTGCGGTAACAATTGCTAGCGATGGAACCATTCTCTATTGTAATCGACGCTTTGCCGAAATCTTAGGCTATTCTTCCGATCACCTTATTTCTCGCCCAATTGATCAGTATATCGTTTCCAGCGAGTGCGAAAAGTTCCACGCATTCTTACAAACTGCCTCTTCTCACCGTGGCATAGATCATGAGTTCAACTGCCAAACTCAGACCAATCAAGTTATTCCAGTATATATCACTGCAAATCTACTCCGGTTAGAACAAACACAAGTTATTTGTTTGATTTTTACCGATTTGCGTCAACGGAAGCGGGCTGAGCAACAGGCGATTGATCTGGGAATTGAACGGCAACGGACTAAACTGTTGAGTGACTTTGTGCGTGATACATCGCATGATTTAAAAACGCCTATCACAATCATTCTCAGCACACTTTCCAACATAGAACGCATTCAGGAGGAAGAGCGAAGGCGCGAAAAACTCCACCAGGTTGAAAACTACGTACTTTACTTAAATCGAGTCGTTGAACAACTCCAACAGATGGCTGTGCTAGATAGCATTAGAGAACTTCCTTTACACATGAGCAGTATAAACGATGTCATCATGGATGCAGTCCAGTATGTTGCAAAGAAAGCCGATGACAAACGCATCACGATTTCTATGGAGCTAGAATCGAAAAGGCAGTTCGTGCAATTTGATGTAGATACATTCTTTAGCGCTGTAACCGAATTGATCGAGAATGCCATTCGCTTTGTACCACAGGGTGGACAAATTCAAGTTCGCTCTACGCTTGTAAATGATCGTCAACTGATTCTTGAGGTTGCTGATCATGGCTCAGGAATCGACCCTGATGACCTACCCCATGTTTTTGAACGATTTTTTAAGGCAGATGAAGCACGCAGATTGACTGGCGGTGCCGGGCTTGGACTGTCAATGGTGAAGCGTATTGTCGAACTACATCATGGATCAATTGAGGTTGAAAGTATTCCAGGGATGGAGACGATATTCAGAATTTCGTTACCAATAACTGGATCGGATGACAAGATCACGAGTAAATCATGAGAAAGTGAATGCCAATGCCTTCAAAAGCCGATCTTCTGAAGGAAAATGCCGATCTTCAGGCACGTTTAACTGATGCCGAAGAAACACTCCGAGCCATTCACATGGGTGAAGTGGATGGACTTGTTGTTTCGACCGCTCAAGGCAATGAGGTATTTACTCTGCAAAGCGCCGACCATCCGTACCGCTTGATGGTTGAGGAAATGCAGGAGGGTGCTGTCACCATTGGCACAGATCGAACTATTCTGTACTGTAACCAACGCTTCGTAGAGATCCTAGGCTATCCTACTGACCAGATTATTTCTCACAGCATTGACCAGTTTATCGTATCGGAAGAACGGGAAAAATTCCGTTCATTTCTAAATATGCTTTCATCTAAAGGTGATGTCCATAGAGAATTCAACTGCCAAACTGCGCTTAATCAAGTTGTACCTGTGTACCTGTCTGCAAACGTACTTCAATTGGAACAAACAAAAGTCGTTTGTTTACTTGTTACCGATTTGACCGAGCGCAAACTTGCAGAAGAGAAAATTACGCGACTCGCGGACATAGTCACCTATTCAAATGATGCGATAGTGAGTGAAACGTTGGACGGAATCGTTACCAGTTGGAATAAGGGAGCAGAGAGAATATTTGGCTACTCTGCGGACGAGATGATCCAGAAACCCATCACAACGATAATACCATCACATAGAAGAGGTGAGACAACAGCATACCTTCAGAAGATTGCGGTTGGCGAAATCGTGAAGAGTTTTGACACTGTCCGACTGCACAAAGATGGCCACGAGATTTTTGTTTCGATCACCCTATCCCCCATCCGAGACCACAACGGCGACATCGTAGGTGCATCAAAAATCGCGCATGACATCACTGAGCGCAAGCAAGCCGAAGAAGCCATTCGTTTTCAGGCACGGTTATTGGATACAGTTGGTCAAGCCGTGATCGCTTCAAATATGGAGGGCAAGTTAATCTACTGGAATCGTGCTGCGGAGAGGCTCTACGGCTGGTCAGCTGAGGAAGTCCTTGAACGTAATATTTTAGAGTTAACCCCCGCTGAAGAACACGAGCAAGCAGAAGAGATACTATCTCGATTGCAATCCGGTCAAAGTTGGAGCGGAGATATTTACGCCCGTCGCAAAGATGGCACAGCGTTCTCTGCTCTTATAACGAACAGTCCCATCATTGATGAACAGGGTACGGTCACAGGGCTTATTGGCATATCAATGGACATTACTGAGCGCAAGCAAGCCGAAGAAGCCATCCGCTTTCAGGCGGAGTTATTGAATGCAGTTGGTCAGGCTGTCATCGCTACAGATATGGAATCCAAAGTAATCTACTGGAATAGTTCTGCTGAGAGGCACTACGGCTGGTCAGCTGAGGAGGCATTAGGTAGCAATATCATGGACCTAACGCCTGCGGACACATCGCGCCAGCAGGCAGGGGAGATTATAGCTCGCTTGCAGTCCGGTGACAATTGGAGCGGTGAGTTTACGGTACGGCGCAAAGATGGCACGGCGTTCCCTGCCATAGTAACCGACAGCCCTATCGTTGACGAACAGGGTAGGCTTGTAGGGATTATCGGCGTATCGATGGACATCACTGAGCGCAAGCAGATGGAAGAGAGACTTGAACGAGAACGTAAACTGTTACGTACCGTGATCGACAGCCTGCCTGATCGTATCTATGCCAAAGATGCTGAAGGCCGATTTACCATTAAGAATGAGGCAGATGTACGTCAAATGGGGGCTGATTCGACTGATGAAGTCATCGGAAAAACGGACTATGACTATTATCCATTAGAGATAGCTAAGCAGTATCATACCGATGATCAGACGATTATCCGCTCCGGTCAGGCGTTAATCAACCGGGAAGAGCCGACTGTGGACCGTGACGGAAACCTCAGCTGGATGCTAACCACAAAAGTGCCGTTGCATGACATGCAGGGTAATGTAATCGGGTTGGTTGGCATCGGGAGAGACATTACCGAACGCAAACGAGCAGTAGAAGAACTCCACAGACTGAATCGCACGTTGAAGTTGATCAGTGGCGTAAATCAGTTGATTGTACGTGTTCGGAACATGTCGCAGTTGTTTGAGCAAGTGTGTCATATTGCCGTTGATCTGGGTGGATTCCGTATGGCGTGGTTAGGATTACTTGACTCGGAAACCAGTAGGGTGAATCCGGTCGCTGATGCGGGTTTCGCTGATGGCTACCTAGAAAATCTGAACATTGTATTGACAGATGACTCGCAGGAAATGAGACCAACTGTCAGTGCAATACAAACGGGGCAAAATATTGTCGTAAACGACATTGAGCAGGATGCCCGCATGATACCCTGGCGTAAAGATGCCTTGACCTTAGGCTACCGTGCATTGGCAGTCTTGCCCCTCAAAGTGGACGGTGAGGCGCGCGGATCGTTTGCTCTGTATTCAGACACTCCAGCCTTTTTTAGTGATCTCGAACTCGATCTACTCGATGAAATGGCAACAGATATTTCGTTTGCCATGGAGTTTGCTGAAAATGAAACGCGTCGCTTGCAGGCAGAAACTGAACTGAGAGATCATATGCAGATTGTTGAAGGAATGCACCTGTTCCTGCAAACGACGCTGGATGCGTTTCCTGCGAATGCGGCTGTCCTTAGCCCTGATGGAACTATCATCAACGTGAACGCTCCCTGGATTAATTTTGCGGTTGAAAATGATGCGCTAACACCCATGCACTACGTTGGACAGAATTATCTGACAGTGTGTGACATGGCTGAGGGTGAGGAAGCAGACGACGCATCTTCATCTGCAACTGGCATCCGCGCTGTGATTGACGGTTTACAGCAAGAGTTTTACCTTGAGTATCCTTGCCACAGCCCATTTGAACGAAGCTGGTTTGCACTGCGTGTAACTCCCTTTCCCGAACCTGCACCCCGCCGTGTTGTGGTTGCGCATATCAATGTAAGCGAACGTAGAGAAGCCGAAGAAAAACTAAAAAGCATAAACCTCCAGTTGGAGGAACGGGTCATCGAGCGGACCGCTCGATTGCAAGAAGCTAAAGAACGTGTGGAGGGGATTCTAAATTATAGTGCAGATGCAATTATTCTTATTACTGAGGATTTGAGGATCGACCAGACAAATCCATCGTTTGACAAAATGTTTGGTTGTGAGCACGATGCTTATTTCGATAAGTCGCTCAATGTACTCTTTGATGACAACGACAAGAATCTCAACGAAGTAATTCATCAGACTTCCACAGCGCAAAACAGCCAATCAATAGATGTCTTGGCCCATCGTAAAGATGACACCGTTTTCCCCGCTGAACTGACCATCGGATTCATCAAAGACGGTGGCTACGTGTGTGTTGTCCATGACATCAGCGAGCGCAAACGAATCGAACAATCACTGCGTAGTGCAGTTGAGAAAGAAAAGGAACTCAACGAACTCAAGTCACGCTTTGTTTCGATGGCATCACACGAATTCCGCACACCGCTTGCAACGATCCATGCCACCACAGAAACCTTGAGTGCTTATCGACAGCGGCTAACCGATGAGCAAATTGAACACAAGTTGACTGCCATTCGCGAACAGGTAGGGTATCTCAAAGATATCATGGATGATGTGCTGAAACTAGCACAGTTGCAGGCGCGGCGAGTCGCGTTCAACCCTGCAATAGTTGATCTTGATGCTCTATGTCGTGAAATTATAGACGAATACAGCAATCAGGTGGGTTTCCTTCATGAAGTTCAATACACCTGTGCCAACAAGTTGCCTACAGCGTGGCTAGACATCAAATTGATGCGACAGCTCTTTAGCAATTTGCTGTCAAACGCCATTAAATATTCACCGGATGACAAGATGATCGCTGTAGAACTGGAATACACTGATGATATGTTCGTCCTCAATGTGCGTGATCGTGGGATCGGCATTCCGGAAGACGACTTGCGGAATTTGTTTGAACCGTTTCACCGAGCCGCCAATGTGGGAACCATTCATGGCACCGGGCTTGGGCTAGTTATCGCCAAAGAATCGGTAGCTCTGCACGATGGTACAATTTCTGTTGAGAGCGAGCTTGGCGTTGGAACAACATTTACGGTTCACCTGCCTATTCAGTCTTAAGGAGCAATTACATTATGACAAAAATACTAGTTATTGAAGATGAAGATCAATTACGAGATGAGGTCGCAGAGTGGCTCACTTATGAGGATTTTGAAGTTATCATCGCAAAAGACGGTGTGGAAGGTGCTAATGCCGCGATCCTACACTTGCCCGATGTGATTATCTGCGACATCATGATGCCACGGCTTGACGGGAATGGGGTGCTATTGCATGTTCGGGCGAACTCGCTGACGCAATTGATACCCTTCATCTTCACGACCGCACGTGTCAGCCATGCTGATATACGCAGTGGTATGAGCCTGGGGGCTGACGATTACGTTACCAAGCCCTTTACACAAAAGGAACTGTTAGAGGCTATCCAGACTCAACTCGATAAGCGAGCTGTACAGAAGCGCGAATTGGCTATGGAAGTTGAAACGTGGCGGCAGACTGTAGAAGAGCAGAGAGAACAGAGCCACCTTCGAGTAAAGATGGTTGGCATGTTTGCTCATGACTTTCGCAATCCACTGGCAACGATAATGACATCTATCAGTATTGTCCGTGACTACGCTGACCGTCTAGATGAGCAACGCCGCCTAATACATTTGAATCGTGCCGAAGCATCCGTGCGCCAACTCCTGGAAATGCTAGACGATATGCTCTTGTTTGCTCAGACTGATTCCGATAGTTATAGTCTACAGATGGAGTTGGTAGATGTTGGGCAATTTGTCAGGCATATAGTGGATGATTTTCAGATCACACATACTGAAACGCATAAATTTCTTTTTGAAAATCAATTTCCCCTCAGTATCATGACCGATTCCCGCCTGCTACGTCAGATCGTTGCCAATCTCATCTCCAATGCTGTCAAGTTTTCACCATCGGGAAGCACAGTACATATCGCGCTAGAGCAAGATAGTGATCAATGTGTTCTAACTGTTCAGGATCACGGCATTGGCATTCCCGAAGCAGATCAATCTCACCTGTTTTCGGCTTTTCAGCGCGGATCCAATGTCAAGGGTATCGGTGGCACAGGACTGGGATTAGCTATTGTTCAACAATCATCCTATTTGCTCGGAGGTTATGTCCAGCTTGAAAGTCAGATCGGAGTAGGAACAACGGTTATTGTCCACATTCCAGGGACAACAGTGAAGTAAGAATCTGAGGATATTTTGTGATTTAATCATAACATATCAATATATTTGAGTAATCACTAAAATTCGATGATCTTCTATTCATTTGTCATCCTGACACTCTCCTGTATCTTCAACAGTGTACCAAGAGTGCCAGATTATATTTCGTCTAATTCAGATGATCGGATACCTAACTTTTAGTCGCTCAATCTAAGCACCAGATATCCGTTTTCGTCGACCTGGGATCATGCCAATGTGCATTCCCTCTCGCACACCGCCGCGCGGACGATCCTACAGCGCGGGTTTCCTCCCAGTCAAACACCATCGGCGGTACGCCAGTACCATCCTGTGGACGGGACTGCCGAACCACCGCCTAAAAAGCCTCCCAATAGTTAAACACCATAAAAGCTGACCAAGTGGTCGGCTTTTTGTTTGACTGGTGCCCCCCTCTGCGCTGTCCCGCGTGATTGAGCGTTGTGCTCATCGCGCTGGCGTTACCAGCAATTGCAAGAGGGAGTCATCTCATGCACAATTCGACCATTTCCAGCAGTATCCGTTCTTCTATTCGTCCGTTTCCGCGTGTTGCGACCTATCCGACTGGTTGGGGTGGCGAAATGAGTTTCGAGCAAATCTCGGAACAGATTCGCCCACTCGCCGCCAAGATGCTATTGCGTCAATATCGGGTCTGGCCTCAAGACCTCGATGATTGCCTGCAAAATGGCTCAATGTACATCTGGGAGCAACTTGCCGCTGATCGCAATTACCTTTCAACATGGAGTCGGTTGGCTACTGCCATTAAAGTCTGCTATCGGTCAAAGTCCACTAGTATTCGTAAGCAAAATCTTCGCTATGAGTACATGGAAGATTTCTGGGCGAAGCATGACTTCAAACATCCCGAAGAGATGCGGATTGGCGGTCTGGAGCGTTTCAAGATCGCAGGTGAACATTGGGCGACATGGGCAACTTTGACTGACATCCGCATTGACATCGAACGCGCTGTCTTGACCGTTTACGAACAGGTGAAGGACGACCCTGCTGGACTGCTGGCACTCTACGCGGCAACAACATCGGTGACCAGCAAAGATTTGGCATATGTTGTATCGGGCAAAGGTGAAGATGCCATCCGTTGGCGGGCAGCCGCCATCCGTAATCAATTGCGTGGCATGTTAGGCACACTTCGCCGTGAACAACCCACATGGCGTGAGAAATTCGATGCAGGCGAGGTTGAACCAGCAATGAAGCTTCTCGAAAATCATCCCGAGCAGGACATCAAGTACGCTGCAATTCGAGGATTAATCGAAGGCAAGAGTTCAACACAAGCGGCAAAGGCATTCGGTCATAATGTCAACACATTGCAATATCATCGCCGACGGGCGAACAAACAACTCGCACAGGTTTACGGCTGTACCTCATGAGGTCAGTCGTTTTTATTTCTGAGGCTGGTGAAGAGTCACTGGCTTCTTTTTGGCATCACAATCAAGCGAATTATCAACAACATAATTTACAGGGCGTTCATTGACTCAGTTTATTATTGTTATAGAATAAATATAAAATAGTTTATGTTAAATGAAATTTAAGCAAAATGACAGAAATTAAACCCCACCTCAAGATTGAGAAACTTGAAAAGACTATACAAGACCTTCGTGAGCGTGAAATCCGCTTGCGAGCCTCCGTAAATGCCCATACCGATCTCTGTCTAATTATTGATAAGGATGGGCATATCAGCGATATTGTCTCTAATCAGGGTCAACTGCTTCCGGAAGAGAACAGATCTCTCATAGGTCAAAGTCTTCAAAACATCCTGCCTAATGTGGGCGGAACGGACTTCTTGCACGAACTTTCTCTTGTGGTAGAAGGCAGAAAGTCACATCAATTTGTTTATGAACACGACAATCAACAATTCATTGCGCGATTAACACCGCTAGAAGAATCTCACGATAGTACAAAACTGGTTATTATGTCCATAGTGCTGAGTTCAGATCAGCGTCGGAATATGCACCAGGGTGTATCCGAAGTTCTCAGTGAAAAACTGCTAGTTTCGCAACAGCTTGCGTTCGAACTGCTCGAAAGCATTGGGGAAGCTTTTTATGGGTTGGATAGAGACTGGTGTTTCATCTATCTGAATCGGAAGGCAGAACAGCTTTGGGGACGCAACCGCGATGAGCTGATCGGCAAGAACATCTGGGAGGAATTTCCCCAAGGAGTTGACACACAGGCGTATAGAGAAATGCATCGTGCGATTGAAGAGCAATGTGCTGTTAGCTTTGAGACGTATTCTTCATTTTTGGATGCTTGGGTTGAAGTGGAAGTTTATCCAACCATGAGCGGACTTTCGGTTTATTTTCATGATCGAACTCGCCGAAAAACAGCGGAGGTAGCGCTACAAGCCAGCGAAGAAAAATACCGCCAAATTGTGGAAACAGCACAAGAAGGCATCTGGATTATCGATGCTGAAAATCGCACATCGTTTGTTAATCCTAAAATGGCGGAAATGCTGGGTTACTCTATCGAGGAAATGCTGGGTACTTCTATCTTTGATTATATGGATGAGGAAGGACAAGCAATTACTGCCAGAAGCATCGAAACGGGAGGACTGAAAACTAAGGGATTACACGAATTTAGTTTTACGAAAAAAGATGGCAGCAGGCTATATGGTCTTCTATCTAAAACTCCTCTTTTTGATGATGTGGGAACGTATGTCGGTGCTCTTGCGATGCTAGTTGATATAGGCGACCGCAAGCAGACAAGCGATGCACAGGCTCAACTTGCCGCAATCGTCAACTCATCTGGTGATGCAATTATCAGTATGACACTAGGAGGAATAGTAACCAGTTGGAATTCCAGCGCTGAAGAAATCTACGGATACTCGACCGAAGAGATGATTGGGAAATCTATAAACATTCTCATTCCACCAGAAGGATGGGAGGGAGAAGCAGCGCTCTTAATACGAGCCGCCTCTGGCGAAATTGTCCAGAATCTCGAAGCATCCCGGTTGAGGAAAAATGGTACAGAAATTTTTATTTCAATCACTGTATCGCCAATGCGCGACTCGTACAACAACATTATCGGAGTATCAAAAATTGCCCGCGATATTACCGAACAAAAACTTAAAGAGGTGCAACTCCGCGAATCTGAAGCGGCACTTAAACAAGCTCAGCGAGTCGCTCGAATAGGGAGTTGGACATGGCATGTTCAGACCGATCGCCTGGAGTGGTCGGATGAGATGTATCATATCTTCGGTATTGATAAGGAAACATTCAGTGGTGAGTTAAGCGAGGTGATAAGCCATGCTATCCATCCTAATGATCGCGCCGCTGTTGAGAGAGCCAATGCTTCAGTCATCAAAACCGGGGCATCTGCGCCGCTGGAATATCGTGTCATCTGGGAAGATGGTACGATTCGGGATGTCTGGGCTGAAGCTGGTAACATGATTTTGGACTCAGCAGGGAAACCAACTATCTTAACAGGAATCGTACAGGACATTACCGAACGCAAGCGGGCGGAGAAGTCACTTCGCGAAAGTGAAGAACGCTACCGCACGCTTTTTGAGACTATGAAACAGGGAATTGTTTACCAAGATGAGACAGGAGCGATTACGGCGGCGAACCTTGCCGCACAAGCGGTTCTTGGATTAACACTCGATCAGTTACAGGGTATCACATCAATTGATCCTCGGTGGCGTGCAATTCGCGAAGATGGGTCGGAATTTCCGGGTGAGACACACCCGGCAATGGTAGCCCTTAAGACTGGAAAGTCCATCCACGACGTGGTTATGGGTGTATATAACCCGAAAATCGATGAACACCGCTGGATAATCGTGAATGCTACACCACAATTTCATTCTGGCGAAGCTTTTCCTTATCAGGTCTATACCACATTTGATGACATCACTGAACGACGGCACATACTTCATCAACTTCAAGAGCGAGAACGCACACTCTCATTATCTCTCCATGCGGCAGAGGCTGGCGTGTGGTCATGGGATATCGAAGATAAGCGTATCGTCTGGGATGAACAAATGGAATCAATCCACGGGCTGGAACCCGGAAGCTTCGGAGGTAATTACGAGGCGTGGCGAAAATCGGTTCACCCCGAAGATATGAATTCTGCTGAACAAGCAATACAGGATGCTTTATCTGACATCAACCCATTTAACATTGAATTTCGTATTGTCCGGACTGACGGTATGATTCGCCATGTTTTGGGTCAGGCTACCGTAGTCCGCAACGAGGATAAACAACCCCTAAAAATGATTGGGGTCAATATTGATATCACTGAGCGCAAGCAGGCTGAGGAAGAAGTTCGTAAATTGAATACTGAGCTTGAGCGGCGGGTCATCGAACGCACAAGAGAGCTTGTATTGATCAATCAGGAACTGGAAGCCTTCAATTATTCGGTTTCGCACGATCTACGGACCCCATTGCGTGCGCTCGATGGGTTTAGTCAGGCTGTCCTGGAAGACTATGGTGATAAAATAGATGAAGAGGGAAAACGGTATCTGGAACGCATTCGACTGGCAAGCCAGCGTATGAGCCGTCTGATTGATGATCTATTGAACCTTTCCCGGATATCGCGCCAAGAAATAAAGAGAGCCGATCTAAACCTGAGCGAGATTTCGAGAGAAATCACTTCGGAACTTGAGACGAACGACTCGAACAGATCAGTGCAGTTTGTAATTCAGCAAGGAATCCACGTTCAAGGGGATAAAAACCTGTTGCAGATCGTCATGCAGAATTTATTAGGGAATGCGTGGAAATTCACAAGCAAGAGAGAAGTGGCGCACATTGAGTTTGGGGAGACACAACAAGATGGTCAATCCGTCTTGTTTGTCAGGGATAACGGTGCTGGATTTGACATGGCTTATGTGGACAAGTTATTCGGCGCTTTTCAACGTCTGCATTCAGTCACTGAATTTGAAGGAACAGGTATCGGTCTGGCGACTGTACAGCGAATTATTCACCGACATGGAGGCAAAGTTTGGACTGAGAGTACCCTAAACGAAGGTGCGACCTTCTATTTCACGCTCTCAGATTAATAGGAGAAAAATTATGGAGGAAAAAATGATACTTTTAGTTGAAGATAATCCTGATGATGTCGATTTGACATTACGTGCGTTTAAGAAAAGTAATTTAAAGAATACAATTGTCGTTGCTAATGACGGTGTAGAAGCTATCGATTATCTCTTTGGCACGGGAGCACATGAGGGACGCGACACAAGCGAACTGCCCGAGCTAATTTTACTCGACCTCAAATTGCCCAAACTTGATGGCTTAGAAGTCTTGCACCGAATCCGCAATCACGAGACCACTGCGATGTTACCGGTTGTCGTTTTGACATCTTCGGATGAACAGGAAGACCTGATCAGAAGCTACCGTGAGGGTGCGAATAGTTATATTCGCAAACCGGTAAATTTCCAGCAATTTATCGAGGCGGTACAGCACCTCGGGCTTTATTGGTTAGTACTAAACGTTCCTGCAAAAAAGTAATGTAGTCATTGAGGTGGAATCATGCCCCCCAAACAACTTGACGTACTGATAATTGAAGATACCGAAGATGACGCTCTACTTATGGTGCGAGAGCTACGGCGTGGGGGATACGACGTTCAGTTTGATCGAGTTGAGACAGCAAGTACTCTGATCACTGCATATGAAAGCCAGAAGTGGGATGTTATTCTTTCGGATTTTGCACTACCTGGTTTCAATGCTATCGAAGCCTTGAAACTTATACGGGAACGCGATGCAGACATACCGTTCATCTTGCTTTCCGGGACCGTGGGCGAAGATATTGCGGTGCAAGCCATGAGAGCAGGGGCACAAGATTTCTTTGCAAAGGACAAATTGACACGCCTTGTTCCTGCAATTGAACGTGAGCTGAGCGATGCAGAACATCGGCGCAAACGTCGATGGGCAGAGCAGGAGTTGCGGCAATCTGAGGAGCGTTTTACCAGGGCATTTCAATCAAGCCCAGTGGCGATTAGCATCAGCACAGTTGCTGAGGGCATTCTTCTCGACGTAAACATGCAATACTTGAAACTGTTTGGCTATGGGCGGGAGGAAGTAATTGGTCACAGTATTCATGATCTGAATATTTGGGATGCCTATAGTAGGCGACGCGAAATTATTCAGCTTTTGTCCAGTCATTCTACCGCTCAGAATCAAGACCTCCGCTTGCGAACCAAGACAGGTGACGTCCTTGAGTGTCTCGTGTCGTTTGAACAAATCGATCTTGGGAATGAATTGTGCATATTGGCGATGATCACGGATATTACTGATCGCAAGCGTGCGGAGGAAGAAATTGCTTTTCAGGCAAAGCTTCTCAATGCTGTTGGTCAGTCCGTCATTGCAACTGACTTGCACGGTAAAATTATCTACTGGAACCGCGCAGCCAAACAGCTATATGGTTGGACGTTCGAGGAGGTTAAAGGGAGGAATATTGTCGATGTTACACCAACGGAAGCCTCGTTAGACGAATCAAGGGAAATCATGTCAAATCTCGCTCGAGGCGAAATATGGCAAGGGGAGATGTTGCTTCGCCGCAGTGATGACACCACGTTTCCAAGTTTAATTACTAACGCGCCGATCCATGATAAAAATGGCGAATTGATTGGTATTATTGGCGTTTCCAGCGATATCACAAAAATGAAAGAAAGTGAACAAGCGGTTCGTGAATCTGAACGTTTTGCTCGTTCCACACTGGATGCCCTGTCGGCACATATTGCCATTCTGGACAATACTGGAACCGTGATTGCGGTAAACCAATCCTGGATTGATTTCGCAACGGACAACACATCTAATGCTCCTAAGTCAGCATTCTTGGGGGTGAATTACCTTGAAACTTGTGATCGGGCAAAAGGAAAAGGCAGTGAAGAGGCTCATGCCGTTGCGGCAGGTATTCGTGCCGTCATCGGCGGGCAATCCTCATCTTTTGTGCTGGAATATCCCTGTCACTCACCCTCAGAACAACGTTGGTTTCTTGTTAGGGTAACTCGTTTTAGGGGCGCCGGTCCTGTGCAGATTGTGGTGGCTCATGAAAACATCACCGAGCGTAAGCTGGCAGAAGAAGCAACCAAGCAATATGCAAAACGTCTCCAACTGCTACACGAAATTGATCAAGCTATCCTTCGTGCCGATCAACCCCAATCGATTGCCCTGGCGACACTGACTGCCATGCATAACGTACTCGATTTTCACAGCGCCAATGTCACTACATTTGATCTTGAGAGACAATTATTCACCGTCCTTGCAACAACAGCATCTATACCCGCTAAGCTGTTAGCAGGTACAAGTCATCCCTTGGAAGATATTTCTGTTATTGAGCGATTGCAACAAAACGAGGTCTATGGTGTTCGGGATTTATTTAGCGCCTCTCAGGTGTCTTCAAGTGATCAGGCATTGATCGATGTGGGGATTCGATCATATACACGAATCCCCTTAATCTCCAACCAGAAACTTATTGGTTCAATTAACTTTCGCTCAGAAAATGCGGAAGTGCTTTCAGAAGATCAACTGAAAATTGCTCGCGAAGTTGCATCGCAACTGGCAATTGCAATTGAGAATGCACGCTTGCTTGAAATTGAACAGCAGCGAACCAGCGAATTGACAGCTCTGCATCAGGCAAGTCTACAACTAACCCGTACCCTTGATATGCAAACAGTGTTGGATACTGTTCTGGACTATGCCATCTTGCTCGTCAATGCCAATGATGCACACATTTTTTTATATGACGGTAATGCCCTAACTTTTGGTGCAGCTCAATGGGATGTCACTAAGCAAAATACGCCGTTTGCTGAGCCACGTCCGGAAGGTTTGACCTATACAGTGGCAAGAACAGGGCAAAGGTTAGTAATTCCTAGTGTCAATGAGCACCCGACCTATAAAAATTGGCAATGGAATGGAGCAATTATTGGTCTACCATTGATGGCAACAAATGAGGTCAAAGGAGTCATGTCGCTGGCATTTACGGAACCTCATCATTTTGAGGAACACGAAGTCCGGGTTTTGGAGCTTCTGGCAGATCAGGCTGCGCTTGCAATTCACAACGTGCAACTCTTTGCACAAATAACGCACTATGCAGATGAGCTTGAGCGAATCGTGGAGGAACGAACTATTGAACTACTCCAATCCAAAGAGCGTGTCGAAGCAATCCTTGCCAGCACTAGTGATATGATAATCCTCGCTGATCAACAGGGCAACGTTCTTCAGGCGAATCCGGCATTTTATAGGATACTTCAAGTTGATTCAGAAGTCGCTACCCACAACCAGCTATCGACCTTTATGACTGAGAATTCAGCTACACTCATCACAAAAGCTATTACGGATTCCGTTGATACAGGACAGACAATCCGGCTCGATATTACATGCACTCGTTCAGATGAGGCACATCTTGAGACGGAATTCGCTATTACACCGATAATAACTAATGGACAAAGTGATACCAATGTCGTCTGTATCGTTCATGATATAACACAGAGGAAGCAAATTGAAAACAGTCTGCGCAACGCGCTCAAACAAGAAAAAGAACTAAACGAACTGAAATCACGTTTTACTTCAATGGTTTCTCATGAGTTTCGGACGCCTTTAGCGGTCATTCTTTCAAGCGCCGGGATGTTAATGAACTATGCTGACCGACTTACAGAAGAAAAGAGGCAATCCAAACTCAGTGGAATTGAAGAACAGGTGCACCGATTAGTCCGCATGTTAGATGATATTCTTTCGCTCAGCCGATCAGAAAATGTCGCGTTAGACTTTTCACCGGCGCTGATTGATTTGAGTAGCCTTTGTGAAAATATTGTGTTCGAGAGGCAACAACTAACCGGGGAGAACAAGATCAGTTATATTGTCAAAGGAGATGAATATCCTGTTCTACTTGATGCAAAACTAACAGAAGATATGCTTCGAAACTTATTATCTAATGCGATCAAATATTCACCTGAGCGTGGAATGATCGAATTTAGACTCATTTATGAAGAGCGCCAGATCACACTCCAGGTTGAAGATCAGGGAATAGGTATCCCTGAGGAAGACCAGAAGCGACTGTTCGAAACCTTTCATCGTGCTAGTAATGTAGGCAATATTTCTGGCACTGGTTTAGGCTTGGCTATTGTGGAGCGGGCTGTAAACGCTCACAAAGGAACAATCTCTGTCGAAAGTGCTGTTGGTGTTGGTACTACATTTAGTATTAAACTGCCAACATCATGAATTTTGCTTGGAATGTATGTGGTTTTTTTAGTCTTCAATCCAGTCGATAACATCTCACCCTTTCTTCAATATCGACTGTAAGATAGTGAGAACAGAATATATATAGCATTCAAGCTATTGTTGTGTGGGCGATAGTGATTTCAGACAGATTGACACCGAATAGGTTACACTGAAATCTTGCTCTGATATCCCGTAAAACTTCTAAGTCGAAACTGTAGAATTTCAGGGGTTTAGTATCCTCACTTTGATATGCTGGTTACATCGGAAAATCAACGGGAAAACCCGATGAACAGCCAGCATTTGAACTCATTTCACCACCAAAATCGACAAAATGAAAATTTACAGCCAAATCCTGTAATTTTTCAGGTCTTGGGGTGTATGGGTTTGATATGCTGTGGTTGCGGGTAAAACCAGAGTATACGAGGATGCACTTGAAGTCAGAAGATAGCTTGCAAGAAAAACAACTGAATAACGGCACGAATCTGGTAGATGTCTCAAGAACACTGCTCAGGATCGTTGCACGACTGCCCAAAAACGAGTATAGTGTTTCTAAGTCAAACGGACATAGACGACAGGCCGACGAGGACCAACTCGACGACCTGCCTGACCCCGCGAGTGCTAGTGACACATCGCAGGGCTAAGACGCATTGTACAAGATTTTGGAACAAAACACTGCGCCTTGCTTCTGCGTATGCACATTCGTGCACAACCTCGTGGAAGCAGGGCGTTTTTCATTCACAAGAAAGGAGGATACAAACATGGTTAGAACACTTAAACGCCCTGAAACCGCGTCGATTGATCCGTATAAAGCCCAACCGCTACCGCTTGGTAAGCCTGTATCGGTTTACTACCGCCAATCCTCAGAAGGTCAGATCGGGAATATCTCGACAACGCTCCAGACAGTGGATATGGTCGAACACCTGATGGCACAGGGCTGGCAACGTGAGCAGATCAACATGATCGATATGGATGCTGGCATCAGTGGTCAGAAGAAAATCAGTGAACGTCCAGGAATGTCCCTGCTCTATCGCCAGATTGAGAACGGTGAAATCGGGCTGGTGGCGGCTCAGGATGTAGATCGTTTCTTCCGTGACCTCACCCAGATCGAAACCAATATCTTCATCGATGCCTGCAAACGCAACAATGTGCAGGTCTTGACACCGAGCTTTGTATATGACTTCGCCCACCCAACTCAGGGACGCTATCACATGCAGATGTTCCGTGACCACGCTCAACGCGCCGCTGACTTTATCGAGTATCATGTGCGTGGACGACTGGTGAAAAGTCGTCACTGGCGTAAGGAACGGGGCATGTGGGCAGGGCGCAAGATCACACCGGGGTTCATGGTGGATATGCGCGAAACTCTACCCGATGGGAGTCGCAATCCCGACTGGCGCAAATATCATCGCTTCGATTTGTATGCGGACATCGTGCTGGCGTACTTCGAGCTTTTCCATGCCAACGAGGGCAACCTCAAACAGACTTGGGATCAAATCGAAGCAGAAGGTCCCTACTTCCCCGACCTCACTGAGGATATGATTCCAGCAGGCTTCAAAACCACCGACCACCTGAAACGGCGTTCACGTATCACAGGCTACCTCACACCCTCAATCAGTGGGCTTCAGCACATGCTCATCAATGTGGCTTACATCGGGCATTGGATTCACCAGCAGGTGATTGTGCAGTGGCATAATCATGAAGCGATTATCCCGAATGACCTCTTTATGTATGCCTACAATCGCATCTCTCCTGTGGATTTCTACGGTGAGCCGAATCCGCACTATGTGCCTTACCGTCCCTGGATCCGTCACAACAAAGCAGATCGTTCCGAAGCACCACCCACCTACTCTAATCTGCTGTATTCAAATGATCTGGAACATGCACCGAACCATCGACTGGCAACCGTCTGGAACACGGGGGCAAAGAAGTATCAGTACCAGCTTTATGATTACCGTCGCTCGAATGTCTGGAACATCAAGACCTACATCGTGGATGAGATTGTGGACAGAATGCTACTTGAAAGGCTGAAGGCGACGACCATCGATGAAGATGTGTGGCAGACAGCACTTACCAGTATCGATCACGGCGACCATGCCGAAGTTCGACGGCTGGAAGTAGCCATCAAGCAGGCACAAAGCTCAAAGGACAACATCATCAACAGCCTGACGACACTATCGCATCCTGAAATGGTCGAACGGGCGGAAGCACGCTACAAGGCATTGGAACAAGAGCTTGAAGCACTGGAAGCGGAGTTACTTCGGTTGAAGTCGGGTGAGAAGAAACGTCTAGATCTGGGAGAAGCCAAACCTGTACTCGAAACCGTCATCGCTCATTGGGAGGATGTCCCCCGTCAGGAACGGCGCGATCTGTTCGAGGCATTCGCCACCCACATCCACATCACAAAGATCACACGCCACACGAAAATCGTCAGTGTGCATTGGCGAGATGGTTCCACTGTTACTGAAAAAGCCACCCATCGTAGTCTGGGTTACTTCTGGGAAGATGATGCTTTAGAGCAGTTAAGGGAGATGGTCGAGGGTGATATTGACCAATGGCAAATCCTCAAAGCCTTCCCCGACTACACATGGAAAGCACTTCAGGAACGGTATGCCTACCGCTATGGTAAGGGACGCTGGCGGACTGACTATGCTGGCAAAAAGCCTTATGGACGGTATACTCGGTGGCGTGGCACAGAAGAATATCGAGCCGAGCAGAAGAACCCGCCACAACTTATGGCGAGTAGTGTTTCGACTGTTAAATATCTATTTGTTTCTTACTCGTTCCGATTTAACACGACCTGTACACTAAAACCTGCTGTCTAAATATCATTCAACGGTTCGGAGACTCCAATAACAGTTGCTTGAGGCGCATATTTACATAGTCTTGATGAATATGTTCCTGCTCCAAACGCCAATTATTTTCCACAACATCTTGTACAAGTAACGCTTCGGCATTTGTAAGATGACTGAACCGCTCTAAACGACTACGCACCCCCCGACCCACATATTCTGCATACTTTTCAAGCGTTTCCTGATCCATCATCAGTGAGCGAACATGCGGGAACAAGCCGCGTAAATCTGAAAGTATCTCAAAACCATGAGAATCTATATCGCCCCAGTAAATCACATCACACTGATTCAACCATGTTACGTTACGCAATAAATGGACAGCAAAACCACCTCCAAAGATACCAATTCCATTAGGAATTTTTGGTAGTGTAAGAAAATTAATCAAATTTTCCACTATGAGAACACGACGCGGCTTGATATGTTCAGCGAGCAAATGCGCGAGCTGGTCAACTGGAAGCGAGAGTTCGTTGATCCTCATGCTGTAAAGCCAGTCAAGCTGTTCTTCAAGTAAGCGTAAACGAACCAATGAGGGCTTGTCTTTTAAGCCAAATCGTCCGGTAAAATCCTGTATATCCCGATCTATAGCCGTTTCCGGTAAAAATACCTCAAACAGTTCACGCAAAATGCGCTGATTCCACTCAATAAACTTGGTATGCACCGCAATCGGAAGCTCTCGAATATAGACATCCGGACGCGGATTATCCACGAAATAATCGCATACAATCAGCAAGTCATCCCATTTCCCATGATGCTCAATAATGTCCTGTGGGCGCAGTTGCATCCATTCTTCAAGCGAGGGAAATTTGTGACGTATTTTCTGTACATCAGCCACAAAATGATTGAACTCGGTCAGCCTTCTTAAGAGTCCAAGATAATCATCCAAAGTCTCAATCACTATACGGCGAGGCATCGTCTGTGTTCCTAAGGATTGTGTGTTAATCGTGTCCCACAGTAGACGATAACCAAACCCAACAGCCTCATACGACTGTTCGCGTAGTGTTTCGATCTGCTGACGACGTTCGGCTAAATTTTTTGACAACCCACCGACTGGATATTCAATAGGGGTAAATACTTCACCGGCAAGCCATGCACGCAATACATCACGGTATTTTCTACTGGCACGTTTGGAGATGTCATCTGGTGTAAGCATGACTTATGCCTGGTGTTCCTGTGCCTGAAATTCACGGCGGCGTTGACGATATTCTCCCTGTGTCAGGTTAAATAAGCGCGAATAACTGCCTTCATTGTTATTAACCACTACATGATATGCGTGTACATAACTTTCTATCACATGCAGTTGTTGCATCGGCGTAACAACCAGCAATTGCAAGCCGAGTTGGTCAAAAAGTTTCATAGCATACCGGGCGTTATCATCATCAAGCTTACTGAACGCTTCGTCAATTACCACAAAACGGAAGGAACGATCATTCGGCATGGCATCCTGCAAGCCATATTGATGCGCGATAGCAGAGGCGAGAATCGTATAGGCAAGTTTGGCTTTTTGCCCGCCAGACTTACCAGACGAGTCACTATAGTAATCAACCTGCCGCCCCTCGGAATCAATCTGTTCGGCGGCGAATACACGCCACCGACGCACATCAATCACACGCCGCATCCAGTTAGGATCATCATCAAAATGCGTGATAAGTGCTTTAATGCGTGTGTAAGCGCGGTCTAGTTCTTCATAGGTGTTATCCCCTGCATTTGGAATACAGCCTTTGAGTTCACGCTGAAAATCATTCACTTCGGGGTCGTTAGTACGCTCGGCAATCAGGCGAATAATCGAACCTCCACCATAATCAACTTTTGCCAGAGAATCATTCAGTTCGGCGATACTCCGATCAATAGCGCGTTCCTGCTCAGTAAGATGTGACGAAAACACCTGAATACCACGCGTTACAGTGCGGTCAAGCATCTGTTTAAAGCGCTCTTCGTACTTGGGCAAATCGTCGGTTTCCAGTTGGTTAAAAATGCGCTCAAAAGCCCCTAGTGAAGCGATGGTAGCAGTTAGTGATACTCCCTCATCAGGATATTCACGGCGAAACGTGTTCATAGAATCCAATATCACTGCTTCCGAACGGTTTTGGACACCTTTAAAAGTTGCAATACCACGCTGGATAAATACTTCCAGCTCTTGAGTACGGTTATTTAAAGACTCAATCGTCAGTGGGTCTTTATCAATCTCTTGAATGACATCCCCTACCCGCTCCCATAAATTTTGTACGGCATCCGTGACCGAAGTAAGCTGACGTTCAGCCACTTTAAGGAGCTGCTGATAGTTCTGGATTTTGTCTGTTAAGCTACGAATTTCACCGGTGATTTTATCCCGCCGCTGTTCTATCTCCTTGACCTGTTGTTGCAAATCATCGCGCTGTTTTTCAAGTCGTTGCAACTGCTGTGACTGCTGGTTAAGTTCAGTCAATCGGCGTTGTAGCTGGTCATGTTCTGATTGCGGTGTGCGCCAATCAATTTCCCGAAACTCTGCAACTTTAAGCAGATTTTCGAGCGCACTAATGTCACGCCGTCCACGCTCTAAATCAGCTTCGAGCATCTTCATTTGCTCTTGCTGTTTGCTGATAAGACGCTGTAAATCGTCAAGCTCAATATCTAACTGGCGTAACTTCTCACGATTATCCCAACCGAGCACATAGTTGCGCCGATCATTAATATTCCGTCGGTCATCTTTTTCATGACGGGTCGCACTATGTCTAATTTGCCCTTCTGGCGTAAGCGCTTTTTCTGCCTGCTGAAAATCAGCTAAGTTTTCACAACATGCGTAAGAGAATTTCTGCATAAGTGTCATCGAAAGCCAATCATGATAGGGCGTATTTGCTACAATTTGCAGTTTGTCATACGCCATTTCATAATGCGCCATCTCGCCATTAAGTTGCTGTTCACGCCGTTCAGGCAATCGTCCCATCCGCTGGGTCGGGTCTACCCGTCGATATACTAAACGCCCGCGCAAATTATTGTCATTCACATAACGGCTTACCCGTGCATAGATTGCATCAGAGATAATTAAATCCTGTGCGAAGCTATTTAACAGGCGTTCCAATGCCCCTTCCCACATGGCATCTTCAGGGCGCACTTTAAGCAATTCACCGACAAAAGGCAGTTCGTCTAAGGGGATATTCAACGCACTGCTAACTTCCTGCCGAATACGGGCAACGTTTGCCGGGATATTACTCGGATTCGCCTTCAGGTATTGAATCTCTTTATCGAGTTCTTTCCCTTTTTCAACGGCATCCCGACGCTCGGTTTCTAATTCAAATCGTTGATGCTCTAAATCACCGAGTTGGTTATTTACTGTGTGACGTGTATGCTCTGCTTTTTCACGATTCTGATAAAAATCGTCTTCATTCTTATAAACCGGGAATTCCAGCAAACGCGCACTTTCATCATACCGGTCAGCGGCTCTTTTTAGCGCATCAATTACACGTTTGAGCGGCGCAATTTTCCCTTCAATTTCCCGCTTCATCTGCCCAACATTATCCTGTGCAATCGAGATTTTGACCTGCTCCAGCTCATCACGACGATTGGATAATTCGTTATCGACACCATCCAGCTTACTTTGTTCAGCATCACATAAGGTATTTGTCTTGCCAATTGCATCACCTAAAATCTGCCTGGCTTGATCTGCAACGTAAAACGGAACCAGAGATTTAGCCGCGTCATAGCGGGCAATTTGATCTTCGTAGCGGCGGTATTCGTTTCCAGCTTTGATTAAGGGCGAAAGAATATGAAGTTGGTTGCTGGCACGTTGAATCGACGCATGAGCATCATTTAATTCCCGATATTGGGTGCGTAAGGCATCAACACGCGACTCTGGATCACCTTTATCAAGCATGTGATCGCGCACAAAAGTATTCAGGCTAGCAATATCCTTTACCGCCACCGTTTCGTTAAAGAGGTCGAGCGCTTTGGGTCTACCTCCTAAACCCAATGCCTTGCGGGCGGCGGCAATATAATCTTTGAAGACACTGCCAAAAGACTCTACTTCTTTAGGTAAATCACGGGTGGAAATCAGGCGTTGGGGAAAGTGTTTTTCAATAGTCAGATCGCACGGGGCGATGTAATAGCGCTTTTCGACGCGCTCAGAATTGCCTATCCAGAGAATCTGAGCAAGGGTTACAGTACGGTTGTGGGCAATATCCTGAAACACACCTAGCAAAACACTATGCGCTTGCTGATCACGTAATGTATTGGCACGGGCATCAATTGCACTATCGCCACGCGAACGGCTGTATTGACCGCGTATATAAGTACGCTCGTTACGCTCACGGCTACTCCCTGCCCCGGATGCGAGATTATAATTGCGCTGGCGTGGCTCAACTAACAACGTCAATAGAGCATCAACAACGGTTGATTTACCGGAACCATTAGCCCCTGTCAGCACTCCCGTTTGTCCATCTGGACTCATTGTCCAGATATGACCATCAAACGTACCCCAGTTATAAATTTCAAGCCGGGCTAGCCGAAAACCCGTTGATTGGTTAAATAGATTCATCATCGTCATCACCTGTTCCGCTATTGTTTTGTTGGATAAAATTCCCCAACCGTATCTTGATGGCTTCTAGTTCATCTGCGCCGATTTTGGCACGAAGAAGAGGACGCACTTCAAAACGTGCGTCACGGCGTTCAGTGAGAAAGCCATAACGAACTAAGCGTTTGATGCTTGATAAGCTACTCTGCTCCACTTTACGCGCATCAGGATGATCGCCCATAAAGACACCGATCATCTCTATCAATTCCTCCGCGGTAAGAATCAGTTTTGCACCGTCCAGATCACGCATTTCGTGTTCATCAAGGCGTTCACGCAACAATACGAGCAAGAGCGTATCCGGGAAAGACAGATTACGGCGGGTGGTCAATGCCGGAAGAATGCTCTGGTTATCATCATCACGACTCTCATCATAGAGATAGGCAAAGCTACCGATTTCGTCTAAATGAACACCCAGCCCGATTTTTCCGAAATGTTCACGAAGCGGTAATTCATAATCACGAATTTGCGTCCATGCTGGATCATCGTGATACACAACACCTTTAAGGAGCTTACGCACGGCGGCGGCATATGGCTCAAATTCAAATTGTGTATTAGACATGGTTGATTTCACCCTGTTTTATCGCTCGGCGGAACACAACATGCGGCACTATAACGCGGCGTTCTTCACCTTCGAGCATACTGATACTGATTTCTTCACGCAAATTTTGATCAACACCATGGCGTGCTTCCTGTGCCGCAATCAGCAGATAAGTTACAACCTCTGCCATACCTTGCTTTATTGGATACTGCTGGACAAGTTCAGGTAATGTAATCTCTGAGCGGCTCATCAGCAAGCGCTTGATGTTATCGTGTAACAGCGTTTCATCTATAAAAAAGGTGTCATATAGAGTGGAAAGCGCATCATCATCAATCAATGCCGAAGCCATAAGTGGACGTTCAGATGCAATAATTTGTTCAGGCGGGTCAAATAAGGGGCGCTCTAGAGGCAGTTCAATATCAGGCTCCCCTTCAATACTATAAAACACCCGCCGACTGACCATATACGGCATTACATCATCACCTAATTGGCTGACAAGGTGCATAATATCTCTTGAAATTTCCTGAACACGGCGGCTTTCTGTGACGTTACGGGTATCCACAACACGGCGTAAATGCTCTGCAAGGCGCTGATTAGACTGATTCACTCGCTCACCCGCATCAAGTAAGTGCGATGTAAGCCGCTGAAGCACCGCATTTTCACCCACAGAGACGGCAAGGCGGGGCATTTCAAAGACCTTGTTGACTAAGGAATCAAACTTATCACGCTGGTCAGGATGCGTTAGTAATTCGTAAAACGCGCGAAAACTCTGTCCCTCGTCACTGGTTTCAAGCTGTTCATCAGCATCAAGAGCTGTGCCTAAAATCTCACCACGTCGCAAGTCGGGATTGAGCTGGGCTTGTTGAATTGTGCGTGCCATTTCTCGGAAGCGCTCTTCAACGAGGCTAAAATCACGAAGTAACTGACCAGCCATATTGCTGATATGTTCCAATCGTTCACGAATTTGTAAATCACTCAGGCTATCTACCTGTTGGGTTTCTTCGATATGGGCAATTTCTACTTCAATGAGTTCTCGTCGTTCATAGAGTTGTAGCAAACGGGCTTCAACATCTTCTGTACTTTGGGTGATTAGCTCATCCAGCATTGACAGGATGTTTAACAAGCGTGACTCTGTACCCACCATACCGCGACTTTGCAGGTCCTCAAACCACCCGATAAGGCGTTCTCCATGAGGCGAAAGCTGAACGACATAGCCATCCTCTCTTGCCCGAACACGAATCAAGTCATCTTCCCTACTCCAGCGATCAAGGTAGTAATCTGCATTATGTTTATACTGATTATCGCTTGACTGCATCGCGTTGATACTATCGATGTAGACATCCAACTGTTCGCGGAAGATGTCCTGTGAGACGAGAACTTCATGCTTACGCTTAAATGCAAGATGTAAAAAACTAATCGCTAACGGTATCCATTCTTTGCGAAGTGCCACGAGTGAAGGGTCTGTTTTGTGAAGTACTGTGATTGTGTTGAAATCCATATCTTGCCAGAAGCTCACCTAATTAAGAATGTAAGTTCAACCAATATTATAGTTCTAAACCAGCTTCTGCGTTCCTTAAGCTGAAGAAAACTCATATTATCCAATCATTTTTTACATTTAAAACGCTCTTCGCTACTTACCATTACTAAATGAAAATTGCCTCTTCTGTAATTTTCCAACAGCAAAATGTAAATTTCCAGCACCTTACTGTAACCATCAGCTCGTTAAACTCGGTTCAGATGCTACGCTAATTGCATCTGTAAAACTTGCGTAAACCTAGTGAGTAATCAAATTATTACATCTAAACGTTCTATAAAGCGTGACGATGCAGTTAATTTCTGCCTAGCACGAGACGACACACAATTCATTCCCATACATTCTAAACGACTAATGAATCCTGTTCACACCTGGTATTGCACGCTCTGGTACAACCTGTAAATCAGTATAAGTTCACGACTTGGAGGAAAATCAATTGAACCAACGAGATGACAAGAAAAGAGAACATTCAGAACATCTGACTCAAGCAACTGACACGAAACCGAAATTTAATCTTGCGAATGCATATCGTCTGTTAATCACTGCTTATGTCCGATCAAATATAAGTTCGGCAAGCAAACAGCAAAGAAAAGAGCCAAAAATTTCGTGAGATTAGGGTTCACGCTGTAAAATCTAGTCATGTAAAACTTGCCAATGTACGGGATAACCCGTACAATACGAAGACTGGAGAATACATGAGTGATGAGTTAATCAGCCCGACAAAAGCGGCTGAAGTAGCAGGATGCCATGACGATACCATACGCCGAGCAATTGAAGCGGGTTTTCTACCAGCACAAAAAGTGGGACGAAATTGGATAATTAAACGCAGTGATGTGCAGATGTGGATAGACGCGGGTAGACCCAACCGCCGCCGAAAGCAAAATCAAACCGAAGATGGAGAATAGAAATCTGACACTGAAAAAGGGTTATTTAGAGCATTGATATGAGAAGCCGGGTAACCGCCTGAGAAACTGATACCCGGCTCCTATCCAGACTGATAATCTAGACTATAAGGATTTTACCACATGCCTGGTGCTAGAAAATACAAGCGTCCACTTGAGGATTCAATCCCTCTATTATCCGGCACTTTACCTTTGGACCGCCCTGTCGCTGTTTATTATCGCCAATCATCAATGGCACAGGTTGGAAACATTTCCACGAATATGCAACAGATTGATTTGCCTATCTATATTAAGTCCCTAGGTTGGTCGGCCGAGGCGATCATTTTGATTGACGAAGATGAAGGAGTTAGTGGTTCAAAACGTATTGATGAGCGTGAAGGCATGAAACGCTTATTTGATCTGATTATCACTAGCAAAATTGGCGCTGTTGCAGTACAGGCAGAAGATCGACTCTTTCGTGATGAGACACAAATCCAAGTTAACGTTTTTATTGATGCCTGCGTCAAAAACGATGTTCGAGTAATTACCCCATATTTCAAATACAATTTTGCTGACAAACACGAAGGTCCATATCATCGTCTTCTCTTTAGAATGCGTGCAGAACAAGCTGCTGACTTTCTAAATTCCTACGTAAGAGGACGACTATACGCCGCAAAAGAACGTATGCTGAGGCAGGGATTATGGATGGGCGGCAATATCAACCTCGGTTACATGGTCGATGATCGTAAAACATTACCAAGTGGCATTCCTAATAGTAACTGGCGGAAACTTCACCCTTTTAAACCATGTGCTGAGGTCGTTGTCAAAATATTCGAGACATTCGTGATGCTCGGTGGAAATCAACGTGGCACTCTGCGTTATTTACATGATAACGGTCCGCACTTCCCTGATTTTGATGATCCCGATCTGATGCGTGAAGTTCCGCCGGGATTTGTCTGGGCGAAGCCGATGCGAATGCTCAAGCGCGGGAACATTTACATGGTAGGCGCAGTTTCTTTACAAAATATGATGACTAACGCCGTCTATCTCGGACATTGGGTATTTAAGGATCGAGTTGTTCAATGGAATAATCATCCGCCAATTATCCCCGAGGACCTATTTTATCAAGCGTTCAATTACATATCACCTCAGAATCTAGATGGTACACCAAATAAGGACTATGAACCCCGACTTGGTCATCGCCACTCAACAAAAAAGAAACAACGTAATGCGTACGAACCGATCAATATTGGCTTAGTTGGTAGCTACCATGAAGGAAACTGGCGCGGTGCTACGGCGTCTTGGACAAAGGGAATGCAAGCATACGCCTATACAGTTAATTATCTCGATACTGCCGACAACCAGCATCACATCTGGTCACGGCGGTGCGACTACTTCGACCGCATTATCAACGAAATGCTATTTGCTAAACTTCAGGCAACCTTTGACCGTAAGGTCTGGGATAATGTTCTAACTTCTGCAGGCGGTGACTTCGACAAAGAGAACAGGATGCTACAACATCAGCTTGCTTCTGTGAAGCAAAAGCTGTCTGTATTGCTCGGAAACTTCGCCTATGTGCAATCGAAATCACTCGCTCAGGCACTTGAACGTCAGTTTTCAGAACACGAGCAGGAAAAAGAGCGTCTCGAAAAGAAATTATATGATCTACAACAGCGTATTAACCAACAAGAATCGCTCATCGAATTAGCAGAAAAAGCCGAGAATGTCTTGCAAAATTGGGATCAAATGGAGTTGCTCGCAAAATGTGCAGTTGCACAAGTGTTTATCGAGCGAATCGTGGTTACGCAGACTGAGAAATATCGTGTAGCGGACGTTGAAATCCATTGGCGCGATGAAAGCATCGACGAATTCATACTCCCTTGGTCGGCAAAGAACTGGACGTTGTGGCTTCCTAGAGAAGTTGAAACATTAAGAGAGTTGATTGAGAAGAGTGAGACACAGGAGGAAATATCGAGGGCATTACCAAATCGCAACTGGCGTGCCATCCGTATCAAAGTCTATGAGATAATCGGCAAGCGCTCATTTCACATATCACCCAAGCCCATACGCGAAGATGAGACCTATGGGGACTATGTCGAGCGTATGAAACACGCCGGATGGAAACATCCACGAAAATCTGGTTCTCGTTGGGTCAAGGAAGAAATTGAAATGCTGGAAAACCTGCTAGATAAAGGAGCAGCACAGCTCGATCTATGTGCTGCCCTGCCACATCGGAGCTGGGAAAAAATTCGTAGGAAGATTACCCAGCTCCGGGGAAAGGAATTCAAAGTGACTAAGCCAGAGGTGCCGATGATGCAACAGGAGACGATTGAACAGTATTTAGAGCGGAATCCTGAGCAAGCGGTAACGATGAACGTCTCAGTTTCAAGGAATTACTCACCACGAAAAACGAACTAAATGCCATAGCACCTGCCGCGAACATCGGAATCAGCAATCCGAGCATCGCCACCGGAATAAGCACAATATTGTAGACGAATGCCCAGAACAAATTCTGATAAATCGTCCGCATCGTCGCTTTACTGAGGGTGATTGCCCGTGCAACACCACGCAAATCGCCGCTCATCAACGTAACATCACTGGCTTCCATCGCAATGTCCGTGCCTGTTCCAATCGCAATCCCCACGTTTGCCTGTGCCAGCGCAGGCGCATCATTCACGCCATCCCCAACCATAGCCACCCGTTTACCTTCAGATTGCAAATTCTTCACAGCGTTTGCCTTATCACCGGGGAGCACCTCCGCAAAAACCCGATCAATACCGACTTCACGGGCAATCGCCTGCGCGGTCTTTTCGTTATCGCCTGTAATCATCACCACTTCGATACCTGCCACTTTGAGCATGGCAATCGCCTGCGGAGACCCATCTTTGACTGTATCCGCAATGCCAATAATTCCAGCGAGGTCGTTTTCTACTATCGCAACAACGGCAGTGCGGGCATTGGATTGCAATCGATCTATATCAGCCTGAACGGCGCTTAGATCAAAGCCATTTTCCGTGATATAACGCGGGCTACCGACAAGCACGGATTGTCCGCCAATCGTGGCACGAATGCCCCGCCCCGCTTCTGACTCAAACACTTCCGGTTGGCTTATGGTAATGCTTTCCTGTTTTGCCGCCTTCACAATTGCTTCCGCGAGTGGGTGTTCACTGCCACGCTCGGCACTCGCAATAATCCGAAGCAACGCGTTTCGCTCCATGCCGTTCATGGGGATAACATCCGTGACGGTTGGCTCACCCCGCGTGATCGTGCCCGTTTTGTCGAGCGTGACCACCTGCAAACGGTGTGCATTTTCTAGCGATTCGCTATTTTTGAAGAGGATGCCCATTTCAGCACCGCGTCCTGTACCCACCATGATCGCCGTGGGGGTTGCTAAACCAAGCGCACACGGGCAAGCAATCACCAATACAGCAATTGTGTGGAGCATCGCTTCGGTGAATGGCACCTGAACGATAAACATCCAGCCTAAAAACGTCAACGTCGCCAGAATGAGCACGATAGGAACGAAAATTGCCGACACTTGATCCGCAACCCGTTGAATCGGCGCTTTTGATCCCTGCGCGTCCTGCACCAGTCGGATGATTTGTGCCAGCGCCGTTTCCGCACCAACATGCGTCGCTTCCGCCACTAACCGTCCCTGCTTATTGACTGTTCCGCCAATCACCTGAGTACCAATAGACTTTGAAACAGGCAAACTTTCACCCGTGAGCATCGATTCATCTACTGATGACCGTCCTTGCGTGACAATCCCATCCACAGGAATACGTTCGCCGGGACGAATGAGCATCAAATCACCGATGACGAGATCATCAATTTTGACTTCAATTTCATCCTCACCGCGCAAAATGGTGGCGGTTTTTGGAGTCAACCCCATCAATTTCTTGATCGCTTCGCTTGTCCGACCCTTTGCGCGGGCTTCTAGCAACTTACCCAGTGTGATTAACGTCAGGATAACCGCCGACGACTCGAAATAATCATCCTTGCCAACCGCATCAGAGAAGTTAAAAAGAATACCGAGCAAGACGATCACCCCGTAAAGATATGCCGCTGATGATCCCATCGCCACCAGCACATCCATATTTGCCGTGCCATTACGGACAGATTTATACGCGCCGACGATATATTGCTTGCCAAGTAATACAAAAACGGGTGTTGCCAGCGCACCGAAGATAAATAGCCAATAGTCTTCCATCAAAAACGGAAACGACTCCATCAAAAATGGGATGTCGTGCATGAAGTGGCGAGTCATACTCAAAATTACAAGCGGGATGCTAAAAACCGCACCGATAATCACGAGCCGTCGTTGCCGTTGAATTTCGGCTTCACGGACGGCGCGTTCAGCATCTTCGGGCGCTTCCATCCCAGCAGTATCGACAACCCCGTAACCTGCTTTTTCAACACTGGCGATTAAATCACTGCGAGGCGTGATGCCCGGCAAATACGTCACAGTTGCTTTTTCAGTCGCCAGATTCACACTGACATCAAGCACACCATCCGGCTTCTTTAACGCCCGACTCACATTGCGTTCACAGGCGGCGCAGGTCATGCCAGTAATCGGCAATTCGGCTTTTGCAGTCGCCACGCCATAACCGGATTTTTCCACCCGTTCAATAATCTGATTCAGTGTGGTCACAGATGGGTCAAAATCCACACGGGCGCGTTCCGTCGCTAAATTTACTGTTGCTTCGCTTACGGAGTTTTCTTTTTTTATGGCACGTTCCACATTCCGCACACAGGCGGCGCACGTCATGCCAGTAATCGGTAAATCAATGCGTGTAGTCGTCATTGAGGGTACATCGCTTTCTAACAAATTTTCGAACTTATATCAATTTTATCGCTTATTCTTATTTGTTAGACGCGCTATATGGCGCATTTTATACACTATTCACTAGGATGTAACGCGCTCAATCGCCTGAAAGAGCACTTCCTCCACCGAAGCAACAGTCGCTGGAACACCCCCACCCTGCGCGAGTTCGGGTCTGCCCCCACCGCGACCATCACCGAGTTGAGAGAGGCTTTCTTTTAACAGCAGATTCATGTCATTCGGCAAATTTTTGCTCCGTGCGTATACGAGATGTGCTTTTTCGCCGGATGTTCCAATAAGGACGATGACGTTTTCGTGCTCTGTTAAACGTGTCGCCAAACCGCGTAATTCGTTCGCGTCACGATTATCAAAGCCTTTGCTAACGATGTGAATATCACCAAAAAGCGTTGCACCTGCCAATAACATGGGTGCTTCGTAATCTAGCAGGAGGTTCGTAACCTGCTTTATGTCGCGCAAGGATTGCTTTAACTCAGTTTGCAACCGCTCAAGAGCTTCAACAAGCTCATCTTGATGGCAGGTCAACAGGGACGAAAGCGCATTCACGGAGGCGTTTTTCGCATCGTAATCCCACAAAGCTCGACGACCACAGCGAAATTCCACACGGAGTTTGTCGCCGCGTTTTTCCGTCTTGATGATCTTGATAAGTCCGATTTCACCTGTTGCGCTAACATGCGTGCCACCGCAAGCTGTACGATCGAAACCGTCTACATCAATCACACGTAGACCGTCCGTATAAATCTTTTCCGGCATTTTACGCATCCGTACATCATCAAGCGCGGACGGATCAACGATTTGTGCAGTCACAGGGCGATTGTCAAACACAATCGAATTAGCAAGTGTTTCGGCTTCTCTAAGCGCCGTTTCGGAAATTGTGTTCCGGTCAATATCAATCGTCACCGACTCAGCACTCAGGTGAAAACCAACCGTCTGAGCATCAGCGACCTGTACGAAGGCTTGCGTCAGAACATGTTGTCCGGTGTGATGTTGCATATGGTCAAAACGACGCGTCCAATCAATGTCGCACTGTGCCGAATCACCCATGATTTCAGCTTCTAGCACATGCAAAATCGTACCATCGTCGCCAGAAATGACATCCTTTACGACTACACCATTAATCGTCCCAACATCGTGCGGTTGACCGCCGCCTGTGGGATAAAAATAGGTCTCGTCGAGAATGACTGCGGGTTGGTTGTTGAATGTCGCGTGATCGACAATTTTTGTAGTGAATTGACGCGTGTGGGAATCGTCATAATACAGGCGTTTGGTCATTGCTTATACACTTTCTGATTAACGTGATTTAGCGACCTAATCATAAAAACGAAACGCCCTCTTCACAAGTTTTGAGAGGGCGTTTTGTAAACTGTTAGTTTCAATAGACGAAGAATTTTACCTAAATGTCCAGATTACGGACTTTCTTCGCGTGGGTTTGGATAAAGCGGCGACGTGGTGGCACGCTTGCACCCATCAGCATGTCAAACACACCGTCTGCTTCGGCGGCATCTTCGATGGTTACCTGAAGCAATGTACGCGCTTCCGGATTCATCGTTGTATCCCACAATTGGTCGGCGTTCATTTCACCCAGACCTTTGTAGCGTTGGACGCTCACACGATCCGGATTTTTGAACTTCTTGAGTGCCTTATTGAGCAATTCACTTTCACCCATACCCGCTTCGTTGTACACATAGACCAGTTCTTTGCCGTGTTTCAGCAAATAAATCGGCGGCTGTGCGATATATAGGTGACCTTCCTGAATCAGCGGGTACATATGGCGGAAGAAAAAGGTCAGCAACAGTGTGCGAATGTGGCTACCATCAACATCAGCATCCGTCATGATAATCACGCGATGATAGCGCAATCTCGCGGTGTTAAAATCATCACTGATGCCCGTACCCAGCGCAGAAATTAACGACTTGATTTCGTTATTGTCCAGAATTTTATCCAGACGGGCGCGTTCGGTGTTCAAAATCTTACCACGTAGCGGCAGAATCGCCTGGAAATGACGATCACGCCCTTGCTTCGCGGTACCACCGGCGGAGTCACCCTCGACGATGTAGATTTCAGCATCAGCGCCATGCTTAGAGCAATCTGCCAGCTTACCGGGCAATGTACTGCTTTCCAGCAAGCTCGGACCGCTACGCACGAGATCGCGCGCTTTACGGGCGGCTTCACGGGCGCGTTTGCTGGTCATACATTTGTCGATAATCTTACGGGCTTCACGCGGGTTCAGTTCAAGGAATTCGGCGAAGGCTTCAGAAGTCACCTGAGAGACCGCACCCTGTACTTCAGGGTTCAGTAACTTAACTTTGGTCTGGCTTTCAAATTGCGGATCAGGATGTTTGATGCTGACAATCGCTGTCAGACCTTCAAGCGTGTCGTTACCGGAGAAGTTCGCGTCCTTTTCTTTCAGGATGTTATTCTTACGCGCATAACGGTTAATCACGCTGGTGATTGCGGAACGCATACCCGTAAGATGAGACCCACCATCCGGTGTACCAATAGTATTGGCAAACGCCAGCTCGGTAATGCTAGAGCCGTCATTATATTGGAAAGCAACCTCTACCCCGACGGTAATATCGGCTTTCTTCTCTGACGTAATATCGACATCACGCTCACCATAGACCGGCTCATGTACCGGACGACGATTGCGATTTAGATACCGTACAAAAGACCGTAAACCACCTTCAAAATAATAGGTGATGTCCCGTGCAGGGAACACACGATCATCACGTAACTTGATGGTGACTTTGCGCGTCACAAACGCCATTTCACGGAAGCGATCCGCAAGCGTTTTGAAGTTAAAGTCATTGTCATCCATGATTTCAAAATCAGGGAGGAAGGTCGTACGGGTGCCTGTTGGTTCGCTCTCATCCAACTTGCGAATTTTATCAACTTCGCTGGTCGGTTTACCGCGTGCGTAGGTCTGTTGCCACAAATTGCCTTCACGGAAAACCTCTACTTTCGTGAAAGCAGACAGCGCGTTCACCGCAGACACACCCACACCATGCAGACCACCGGAGACCTTATAGGCGTTACTATCAAACTTACCACCCATGCCGACTTTGGTCATAACACCCGTCAAGGTGGACATATTCAGTTCTTTGTTCATCCCAACCGGAATACCAACACCATTATCCGTCACCGAGACTGAGCCATCCGCATTTAGGGCGATCAAGATGGTGTCACATCGTCCAGCCAGCGCCTCATCAATGGAGTTATCGACAACTTCATAAACCAGATGGTGTAAGGCGCGAATATCCGTACCGCCAACGTACATACCGGGGCGTTTTCGGATGTGCTCCATCGGGTCTAGATATACAATACTCTCTTCAGTATATTGACCAGCTTGCGGCACAGCCACATCTTTATCCGTCATAGTTATCCTCTTTACCTCAACAATTTAAGAAGATCGTGGGGTGTTCCCGCGATTGAAAATTCACCGCAATGTTGTAGATAGTTTATGGGGTTACACTCCCAATATTTCATGCCCAATCAGGCAGAAAAATGTCTTGTGTTCTTCATTAATTATACACCACTGTAGGGAACATCACAATAGGACACGCGGAAAATTTGTTCTGTTAAGATTGGATCGAAGGCAAACCGTAGATTAAGTGTACACATCTTTTTGAACTTGCAGTATAATTTTCGCTAACTGCCCCTGTAGTTCAGTGGATAGAATAGGAACCTTCTAAGTTCAAGGTCGTAGGTTCGAGTCCTACCGGGGGCGCTGAACGATCCATTTGCCAGCCAATCGGTTGGCATTTTGTTTTTACTTGAATAATGTTTGATCTATCCTCTTAAGAGTCTCAAATAATCTCCGCATCTTTAGCGTCTCTTCAATGACTGAATTCACTGATACTTATGACGGTAAGCACAATCGAAGTCGTCGAGTCATGTTAAGATGACAGCATGAATAGAAACAACATTGAACCGGGTGTATTACAAACCTTCCGCCGCTTCATCGTGGTCATTTTTGCGTTGCTCAGTCTCGGCATGTGTGACACCCTCGACAACACAACATTGGACTACTTCACCGTGCTTAGTTGGGGGCATACCGGACTCCTATTGATCTATCTTTATCGTCGCGGAATTTACAACACCCTCGGCAGGTATTTTTTGCCTGTGGCACTTGTTTATGTCTCAACCATGCCTATTTTCGCCCTGTATATCGCAACCTTCTTGAATCTTGCGAGTGGCTTTCCGCCGGAGTTCGCGCTGATTGATCCGGGCATTCTTTATCTTTGGCTGATACTCCCGCTACTGCTCATTAGTACGCAGTATCGAATGCGGGTCATGTTGATTTTCACGTTCGGCACTGCCCTATTATCAATTGCGTTAGCCCTGCCCCTCACATGGATTGGCGATGTACCCTTTAGGCTGACATGGGACACTACTTTTCTACGCGTGCTGATCTTCTTGATCGTCGGTTATGTGATTGTGCGTATCACACAGGCTGGACGTGAGCAACGGGTTACGCTGGCGAAAAAGAATGATGAACTGGCGCATTATGCCACCACCCTGGAGCAATTGGCGATCACCCGCGAACGAAATCGGATGGCGCGTGAATTACACGATACGCTGGCACACACCCTTAGCGCGGTGAACATTCAATTGAAGGCGCTCGATGTGCTGATTGACTCTGATCCACAGGCGGCGAAGGCTACGCTTCAACAGACACATCAATTGACCCGCGACGGTTTGCACGAAGCCCGCCGTGCCTTACACGCGTTACGCTCTACCTCGCTGGATGAATTGGGCTGTGTCTTGGCAATCCAGCAAACCGCTACTGCCAAGGCTGAACGCGCCGGAATCGACCTGCATTTAGACCTACCGGTACAGATCACAAACGTCGGCGCACTCGTTGAGCAAAACCTCTATCGAATCGTGGACGAAGCCGTGAATAATGTCATCCATCACGCCGATGCCACGCGGATGAAAATTGCGATCTATCAGACACCACAGACGCTTGAACTCTCAATCAGTGATAATGGCAAGGGTTTCGACGTGACAAAATCCGAGCAAAATGGGCATTACGGCATTTTAGGGATGAAAGAACGGGCGCTACTGGTGAATGGTGACTTGAACATAAGCAGTCAATCCGGACAGGGAACTGATATTCGATTGACAATTGAAAATTAAGCGTTAAAAATCGAGGAGAAATTATGATCCGTGTTCTAGTGGTAGACGATCAAGTGGTGGTCAGCGAAGGACTCCGCGTATTACTCAATGCCAGCCCGCACATTGAGGTAATTGCTGTGGCGGACAATGGGTTGGAAGCCGTAAGCATGACGCGCCAACTCACACCTGATATCGTGCTTATGGATCTCAAAATGCCACAGATGAATGGCATTCAGGCGACCAGAGCCATCACAGACCAGCACAAAAATATTCCGGTGCTCATCCTGACCACCTATGATGATGACGAATGGGTACTAGAAGCCGTTCGCGCCGGTGCGAAAGGCTATCTCCTCAAAGACTCTGACCGAAATGACATCATCGCCGCGATTGAAGGGACGATTGCCGGAAAAACCCATGTTGATCCTGCTGTCGCACAGAAGCTATTTACATTCATCAAAGATGGCACGCCCGCCAATGCGGATTTTGCGGATTCCCTCAGTGAGCGCGAATTAGCGATCTTGCGCCTACTCGCCAACGGGATGACCAACGCCGCCATTGCTGATCGCTTATTTCTAGCAGAAGGCACAGTGCGTAATCATGTCAGCAGTATCCTCGCCAAATTGGGCGTTACAGACCGCGCACAGGCAACTGCCCTCGCATGGCGTTACGGACTTATCACCCCGCAGGATTAACCTATAACCCCTACACGACCCCGACATGACAGAACTCACATCAGATCATGAGTCCTGTCATCCACAACCCTGTACCGCCCCACTTCGATAACGCCTCTAACTGTCATATGCTGTTTCCATAGCTTGGTATAACTCATTGTAAGCAGTTATAGATGGAGGCAAGTTTCATGGCAATTGGCGACGCAATTCTAATGACCGGATGTCTGGCGGGGTTCATGGTGGCATTACCCGCGCTCCTCATTTTTCTCAATCTCATGTTCACGCGCACCACGTTTTCCGCCGCGCAACGTCTACACACGGGCTTCAAGATGCCTCTAGTAATCGGCATCATCGCAATGGTGGTGATCGGATTTCCGGCATCATTACTGGTATCCGCAGGGAGCATCTTCCAGCTATTCGGCACAATCTTATGGCTATTTTTACTGGCATGGTTGTTTACTGGACTAGCGACAGTCGCCAGAATGCTCGGTGGGCGTTTGGGGATGCTCTCCAATCGTGAGCAATCTATGATGACCGAAGCAGTGGTCGGCACGTTTGTTTTGTCCTTTGCGATTGCCTTCCCGTTGATCGGATGGTTCGTCATCCTCCCGCTAAGCATGGCGATTGGTGTTGGCGCGACGCTCATCGCCCGAAGAGAATCGGTTTATGACACGCCCGAACCGCAGGACGATACACATATGGCGGGGGCATCATGAGCAAGGTTTCACGGCGCATCTTTCTACAGGGGATGCTTGGGGCGCTGGCGACGGCAGGCTGTAGCACGATCATCGACCAGCAGACCCAACCCGGTTTGCCAGATGTCTTACAGCCACCATCCGGGGCAGACCGTCATCCCATCGCCCACCTGCTCAATCGCGCAACCTTTGGACCGCGTCCGGGGCAGATCGAAGCGGTGCTGGCACAGGGACGCGAGGCATGGATTGACCAACAATTGGACTATGAATCGCTTGATACAACCGCAGTTAATTTGCGCCTGCGCCGTTATGACACGCTCAATATGTACCCGCGTGATCTATTGGGGTTTTTCGGCGAGACAAACCGCCAATTTGTGCGTGATGAACTGGCAATTGCAACGCTGGTGCGGGCGGTGTATTCAGAACGGCAATTGTATGAGGTGATGGTCGGTTTCTGGTCAGATCATTTCAGCATTCATCATTATAAAGAGAATACGGCTGTCCTAAAAACGATTGATGATCGTGAAGTCATCCGTCCACACGCACTCGGACACTTCGGCGATTTGCTTCGTGCGTCGGCGCATAGCCCTGCAATGTTGGTCTATCTGGATAATGTCCGCAACACTGCCGACATGCTCAATGAAAATTACGCCCGCGAAATCATGGAATTACACACCTTGGGCGTAGATAACGGCTATACAGAAGCCGATATTCCCGAAGTGGCGAAGTGCTTTACAGGCTGGACGGTCAATAGTCTGGGTGAGTTCACATTTATCCCTGAATGGCACGCTGTCGGCGAAAAACGCGTACTCGGCGAGATTATTCACAGTGATGATCCCCTTGCCGAAGGTGAGCGCGTGCTGGACATCCTGACGAACCACCCCAATACCGCACGTTATGTCAGCAGTAAATTGGTGCGCCGTTTCGTGGCGGACGACCCGCCGGAATCCATTGTTTCTGCGTGCGTGCAAACATGGAACGCGACACAGGGCAACATCCGTGAAATCGTGCGGACGATCCTGACGCATCCCGAATTCGACAATGCACCGCTCAAACTCAAGCGCCCATTTGAACTGGTTACGTCGTTGTTACGCGTCACCAACGCCAGTTACAGCGGTAGTAACGGGCTGATTAACCGCCTTGAGCAAATGGGACATCGTCCTTTTGGCTGGGCAACACCGGACGGCTACCCCGATACCGCTATCGAATGGACAGGCAATATGCTGGATCGCTGGAATCTGTGTCTGGAAGCCTTCACAGGGGATTTACCCGGTGTAGGAATCGACGTGGATGATTTGCGAAATAGCGTAGAAACAACTGAATCTGCTGATGTGATTCGCTTCTTCGGGCGACTATTCCTGAAACATGATTTGAGCGCAAGCGATGAAGCGGAACTACTGAGATTTATGGACGGTGCAAATGATGAATTGAGCACGACTCTCGGTTTGCTGGCGGCGAGTCCTGCGTTTCAGTGGCGTTAAGTGAGTTCACCCTACCAATACGATTACAGAGGATTAACCTATGAAACCCTTATCAAGACGTAATTTTTTAAAAGCGAGTGCCGGCGCTGGCACAGCAATGGCATTGCAAGCATTATGGAAACCCTGGCTACCCCGTCTGGCATTTGCACAGGACGGAGTCGCCGGTGATGTGATTGTGTGCATCTTCCTGCGTGGTGGTGCAGACGCGCTCAATATGATCGTCCCTTACGGTGATGATGCCTATTATCGCGCACGCTCGCAACTAGCAATCGCCCGCCCTGATAGCAATAGCAACGGGCGCGTGCTGACATTAGATGACTTTTTCGGGCTAAATCCTGATATGGGTGCTTTGAACGACCTTTTCGCGGGCGGACATTTAAAGGCGATCCACGCGGTTGGCGCGCCGAACGTTTCGCGCAGTCACTTCGAGGCGATGGATTTGCTGGAACGGGGTACAGACGGCGAAGAAGGCGCGAGTTCTGGCTGGCTCGGAAGGCATCTATCGGCTACCTCGTCACCACAAGATTCACCTCTGCGGGCAATTGGATGGGATGACAGCCTGCAAACCAGCCTGCGCGGGTACACCTCCGCCAATGCCTTCCGCTCGATCACAGATTATCACCTCAACGGCGACGAAGCGCAGACCAATCAACTAATGGCATCGCTGGCATCACTCTATCAAAATGCGGATAACCCGCTGGATATGGCGGCACAGGCGACATTAGACACGTTGCGAACCGTCGAGCGAATTGATGTCGACCAATATCAACCCGCCAATAACGCCACTTATATGGAAACCGATTATGGACGGGCGCTGAAACAAACAGCGGCGCTCATCAAAGCAGATGTCGGGCTAGAAGTTGCCTGTGTCGATTTAGGCAATTTTGATACCCACATTACGCAAGGAATCACCGTCCACGAAGGCATCGGCGCTTTTCCGGGACTCGTCTCCGAATTTGCGAATAATCTGCGCGCGTTCCATGATGATTTGCTGGATTATATGGGCAAAGTGACCGTCATCGTGATGTCCGAATTTGGGCGACGGGTGCAGGAGAATGGCGCTGGTGGTACAGATCATGGACACGGTGGCGTGATGTATGTGATGAGCGAACACGTCTTAGGCAATGCTGTTCATGCGGTGTGGCCCGGTTTAAACAGCAACTTTTTATCCGACGGGGATTTGGCAATTACGACAGATTATCGTGATGTGTTGAGTGAAATTCTGACCAAACGCACGCTTAGAACAGATTTAGGTAGGGTATTTCCGGAACACATTTACCATCCGGTTGGGATCATCGCGCCAATACCCTTGTAGCGTCGCTATTGTTCGTAAATAGTGTATATCAATGTCACAAAAAACACCCGCTTAATTTAAAACGGGTGTTTTCTGTCGATACTGAAACGCAAAAAGGTCACACGCGTTTCGACCTATCCCATAATTTTCTTATAGAGCGTTTGGGTCTCTTCAGAAACTGTAACACCCTCATCCTTGAGTTTGCGATAATGGGATGCGGCTTCGCTACGCCGTCCAAGTGCATCATAAAGCGACATTATATCCCGATGAATGTCATCACGACTCATGTCTTCGGAGACAGCCTTTTGCAGTAAGGTTAATGCTTGATCGTGCTTGCCGCGTTCCGTCCAAAGCTGTGCGAGGCTGGTCAGGGCTTCCAAATAACCCGCGCGGAAGCTCTCACGCCGGTCTAAAATCCAGCGATCATTGTGCCCCTGCAAGAACGGTCCACGATACAATTCAACTGCCCGTTGCAGTGCATTAAATCGCTCGTCGGAGTCCTGCGTGTTACGGGCAAGCATCATCAGACCGGAAAATTCGTTGGCATCATAATACACACCACGGTCATAATCCACACGATAATAGCCATCATCATGGATCAAAATATCAATATCCAGCGCCTTATGTAAACGGCGCTTGGTTACATGGAAGACGTTCACCGCCTGATCGATGTCCAATTCGGGCCAAAACGCCTGACAAATCTCCGCGCGGGTAACAAGGGCTTTATCCAATGCGAAGAAGTACAATAAACGTGGCAGATGCCCTTCCCACGTATCCACTGTATGCCCATTCGTCACCACAAAGCCCGGACCTAAGCCAAAAACTTCAAGTGCGGTATCGACCTCGCGCGTGGTATTGTAGAAGTCATGTAAAATGACCTCGTCGTCTTTGAGGATTACACCATAATTCTGTGCAATCATAGATACCCACGGCAAACGCGCCAATGTACGACTATTGATGACCATGCGTCCGTTTTCCGGCAACTTACCTGCCAGCTTAGCAACGAACATCTGCACATCTTCCGCAAGATCACTACGGTCATATTCATCGAGAATGAGCAAGAAGCGTTCGTCGGTCATCTCGGCAAGATCAGCCGCGAACGTATCCAGCACAAGCTCAAAGTGATCTGTAGGGTTCTCATACACATTCTGGGGTAACATATTGATATGACGACCAAATGTCGGATGCTGATTTGCCATATCATGCGTGATGCTGGTAATAAACGCCTGAAGTTTAACATCATCAGGACCCAGCGCGTAGTAAAATACACGTTGATTCGGATCGTTAATCAGCCGTGCAACCAGCATCGACCGAAAACGACTTTCAGGGTGAAGAAGCACGACTTTTGTATCATCGACCTGTTGCATAAAGGTCTGGTATGATTTTTCGACGAGTTCGTGTAGTTTCATTTGGACACTTACCTTTTATACTTAATGAATTGCTAATTAAACGTATTATATCAAAATTACGGAATCTTGCTACTGCCTAGTTAGTCGACTCTTACATTGATTGTAATACACGAATTAAAAATTGAGCATGGAGATTTGAATGGCTGTGAATCTACACGAAAAACCCGGTCGCCCATTTGGTGTAACCCTCGCAATTATCGCCAGTGTACTTGTGTTTTCATTCATACCTATCGGGCAACTTGCTATGTTCGTGACAGTGCGCGAATTTTTAGGAGATCAAAGTGATGCTTTCACCATTCCTTACGGGGATGAAGAAGTCGCCGTAGGTGATTCCGGTGGTAGTTTGGAAGATGTGTTCGATAATACACAGATCATCCTTCAACTTGGCATGAGTCTGGGCTTTCTGGTCATCGCGTTCTTCGCATGGCGTGGTAAACCGGCGTTTATGCGCTATGTCTTTATGGGGACGGTTTTACTGTTAACCGTTATCAATCTGGGGCTAATCATCGTGCCTTTGCTGGACAGCACACCTCAATCAAGTGGTGGATCGTTGGATGGACTATTCGCATCATTACAATGCGGTCAACTCACGTTGATTATTCTCGTGCCAATTTACGTGGTCTGGTATCTAAACAGAGGTCCGGCGCGGGCATTCTTTCGAGGACATTACTTACCCGCACCGGAAACTCAAGCCTAGTAGATGCTTAGTCTTCAGCCTCCATTCGCACCAACTCACGCCGCAGGGTTTTGCCAACGATGGTCTTGGGGAGTTCATCAATAAACCCATAGCGGCGTGGAACTTCATACGGTGCGAGGAATTGTTCACAATGTTTAATAAGTTCGCTTTCCGTGACGGACATGCCGGGTTGGAGTACGATCCACGCCTTTAAACTCTCCTGCCCGATTTTCTCTGGATGTGGCACGGCGGCAACACCAACTTCTAAGACCGCCGGATGATCTTTAAGCACTTTTTCGATGGATGTTGGATACACATTAAACCCACCGATAAGCGCCATGTCTTTTTTGCGATCTACCAGATAGAAATAGCCATCCTCGTCCATACGAGCAACATCACCCGTATACAACCATGTTTTGCCTTCAAGCTCACGCAGGGTATTGGCGGTTTCAGTCGGCAGATTATGATAACCAACCATCATATTCTGGCAATGGACGATCAACTCGCCAGGGTCACCGGGTGGCATAATCGTTTCACCATCATCAAGGCTGACAATACGAACCTCCACATCAGGCAACGGAATCCCGATAGACCCTACTTTATTCACGCCGTTAACCGGATTTGAGTGGGTGGCAACCGGTAATTCACTCATGCCGAACCCTTCAGAGATTGCACCGCTACTGCGAGTTTCAAAATCGCGTTTTGTGGCGGGTGGCAAGGGCGCAGACCCACTGGAATTAAACATAAACGACTTCAAGCTCACTTCACCGGAGAGCACTCGCGGATGATTATTGACCGCGTTGTACATCGCCGGAACGCCGAGGAAGACATTGGGTTTGTAGAAATTAATCACATCCACCAATTCATCCACATCACGCGGATTGGGAATGAGTACTATTTTCGCGCCGGACGAGACCGACTGTGTCAATAAGGCGATCAACCCATAGGCATGAAACATCGGGATCGCGCCAAAAAATAACAATTCATCGGGGCGCATATCCTTGAACGAACCAGATGAGATACCCGTCCAAGCCTGAATCTGTGTGGTATTGGCGACCAGCGCCCGATGCGTAGACATCGCCCCTTTAGAAACGCCCGTCGTCCCGCCTGTATACTGGAAAATCGCCAGATCATCCGGCTTTACATCAACATTGACGCGCTTACCGGCATTTTCCGCAATGACTTCCTGAAACCATTGATCTCCACCTGCAAGAGTTACGCGATGTCCGTCTTTTTTCTCACGCGCTATGGTGAACAGCATTTTCGCCAATCCGGGCATATATTCTTTAATGTTAGTGACGATGACATGCTTCACATGCGTTTCTGACTGCACATTCTTGATTTGCTGATAAAACAGACTTAACGTAATGACAATTTCCGCATTACAGTCATTGATCTGATATTGCATCTTTGCAGGCGGATAAGTCGGATTCGTCGCGGCAACCACCCCGCCCGCCTTGAGGATGGCGTAATAGCTGATGGCGAAGGCGGTGCAATTCGGCAAGACGATGACGACCCGATCCCCCTTCTTCAAGCCTAACGCGATTAACCCCGCCGCCAATGAGTCCGATAACCGATCAAGTTCTTCATAATTCAGCGTACTGCTCATACGTCCGACAACAGGCAATTTTGCTGTCGTGATGAGCGCAGGCAAATGAGGGGTTTGCTTCGCCCGTTGGATCAAATAATCGTGCAGGGGATGTTCTGGATAAGGAGCTAATGTTTCAGGGACGTATGAATCATAATTTTTCGTCCACGGCTTATCCGCATAAGTAACATCAAGTGCCATAAGTAAGAGTCTCCAAAAAATATATCCAAAAAGCCGGATTTCCATAATTTTACGGTAAAGCCGGCTTTTTCGCTCGTTATTTTAGATTATACGGCAAATAGATGCCGCTTATTGACCTTCTGTTTCCAGTCGAATTAACTCACGGCGAAGGGTTTTACCAACGACTGTTTTAGGCAATTCGTCGATAAATCCGAAGCGACGTGGAATTTCGTATTGTGCCAGATGACCTTCACAGTGCTTAATGAGTTCTTCCGGTGTTGCGCTCATCCCCGGCTTCAAGACAATCCACGCTTTTAGCGCTTCCTGCCCCACTCTTTCAGGATGTGGCACAGCGGCAACGCCCACTTCTAAGACTGCCGGATGATCTTTGAGCACTTTTTCCACCGCGTTCGGATAGACATTATAACCGCCGATTAGCGCCATATCCTTCTTACGATCGACGATGTAAAAATACCCATCATCATCCATGCGGGCGATGTCACCCGTGAATAACCACAACTTCCCACCAATTTCACGCAGGGAATTTGATGTTTCGGTGGGCATTTTGTGATAGCCCTTCATCACCTGAGGACCGCTCATCAATAATTCGCCCGGTTCACCCACTGGCACAGGGGTAACACCATCTTCAACATCCACGATGAGCATGTCCGTGTCCGGCAACGGCAAGCCGATTGAACCTGTCCGGTTTTCTCCGTTAATCGGGTTCACATGCGTCGCTGTAGGGGCTTCACTCATACCAAAACCTTCCAGCAAACGCCCACCCGTCAGGCGTTCAAATTCGACCTTGGTTGCGGGTGGCAAAGGCGCGGAACCACTAACACACAGACGGATCGAATTGAGCTTAACCTCACCTGATGTAATCTTCGGATGATTGTTGATCGCGTTGTACAGCGCAGGCACACCATGAAACAAAGTCGGCTTGAATTTGTCAACGGCTCCGATTACATCGCCAATATCACGCGCATTGACAATCAAGATAATTTTACTGCCCATCCGCACCGCATTGCTTAACACGGCAACCATACCGAATACATGGAACATCGGGATCGCGCCGAGGAAAATTTCGTCTTCGCCGGGGACGTTATCGACGGAAAGTACCGCGTTCTGTTGAATAATATTCGCCGTCAATGAACGATGCGTAGACATTGCCGCTTTGGAAACACCCGTCGTGCCACCAGTGTATTGGAATAAACACAAATCATCCGGCGTAACTTTGACATCCGGTTTGCGCCCGTCATATTTCTTGAGCAACTCCTGAAACCAATGATCGCCAGACTTCACGCTTTCCAGATAGTGACCATCTTTTTTCTCGCGGGCGAGGGTGAATAACAGCTTCGCCAGACCGGGTAAATATTCTTTGATATTGGCGACAATCACATGCTTCACTTTTGTTTTGGGCTGAACTTGCTTCACAAGGTCATAAAACAAGGTCAATGTGAGCACGATTTCAGCATCACAATCGTCAATCTGATATTGCATTTTATCCGCCGGATAGGTTGGATTTGTCGCCGCGACCACCCCCCCCGCCTTAAGAATGGCATAAAACCCGACAGCGAACGCCACGCAGTTTGGCATGACAATCGCCACACGATCACCCTTCTTCAGCCCTAAGTCAATCAGCGCAACCGCCAGCGCATCAGACCAACGATCCAATTCACTGTACGTCACAGATTTCGCAATACGCCCTACTACAGGCAATTCTGCGCTGGTAATCAGCACATCACGATTCGGCAAGCGTTTTGCACTCTCACCTAAAAACTGATGTAACGGGGCTTCGGGATAGTCTAATTTTGTGGGCACGCCCGCATCATAACTTTTAGTCCACGGGCGTTCTGCATAATTTGTCATTAAAAACACTCCAAATTAATCTAATCCAAGTTTAATTTGTGCTAAAGTATACGTGATCGTGAAGGTCGCTTCAAGCATTTCTTAAACAATCACAAATTTATGAGTCGATCCATGTACGCCACGCCGATGGAATACGCGCTACCTGCCCTGCTTTCGTGATACATACATGCTTCGTGTATCCGGTAACAAGCGCTTCATCTGTATTGGCATCGACAATTTCATAATTGAAAATCATCGTGCGGCTTTTCATTTCTGATAACCAACAGCGCGTCGTGATTTGTTGCTCATAACGGGCGGCGCGGCTATAGCGCAAATTTGCCTCTGAGACCATCAAGAAATAGCCCTCTTTTTCGAATTCGCTATACGGATGCCCGCGCAAGCGAGCATAATGGCTACGCCCTTCTTCAAAATAGGAGAGATAATTGCGATGATGGACTATTCCCATTGCGTCTGTTTCAGCATAACGCACATGAAAAGTAATTTCCGCAACAAAACGATCTACCGGTGCCATACACAGCCCTACCGTTTAATCAGTCGATACCCACGCGCATACAGCATACACTACACGGGAAAGTTGGTCGATACTTAGCCTCAGTCATGCTACACTTCTGATGATTACTGATCTATGGAGTTTTATAAACTATGAAAATGGGTTCTATCCGTAAAGTTCTGGCAAGTTGTATTGTTCTTCTACTACTCGCGGTTCCCGTCATTGCTCAGGAAGATGGCGACGATGAAGGGATCGATTCCGGCACAATAATTGATGTGCTCAATACGCTCACTGTAAATCAAACACCGGATTATGTAACGCGCTATGATGATGTGCCACAATCACGCACAGAAGACGGGGCATTCGTTCTTGGTAATCCTGATGCAGAGGTCGTTATCGTGGAATTTGCTGATTTTATGTGTCCGCATTGTCAGGCATATGAACCAACTATTCAGCAACTCATTACCGAACATGTATTGACAGGCGACATTCGCCTGGAATATCGCATGTTTCCGATTGTTAATCCGAACCTTTCGCCCCTCACCGCACAACTTGCAGAATGCGCAGGGGAACAGGGCAATTTTTGGGGCGCACACGATTATATTTTTGAGTTATCCAGTTCACAACGCGTAGATATGGATGTTGTCAATAATGTAGTCGATACACTGGCACTTGATATGGAAGCGATGGAATCCTGCCTCGCAACCGCAGATCAATTCCTGACTGATTCGGAACTCGGAAACAGTCTGGGGGTAACGGGTACACCATCAATACTCTTGAGTGTCGGTGAGGTCGGTCCAAACTGGGTCGTTGCCAATGGTGAACCACTGCGTGGCGCATTACCCTACGAAGTGCTAGAACTCATCATTCAAGCCGCACTGAATGGTGAATTCCAGAGCAATTAGCATTTAATCAATCGCTTAGGTTGCGGCGGTTTTCCTCAAGATCGCCGCGCCTTTTTCATTGGGAATAATTTCAACGATTTCCAGATTAAATTCATCCAACCAGCGATTTATCATTTCGGTTTCATCATCGCGCATCACGTCGTCCACAAGGATAAAAGCACCCTCATTGAGTTGATCGTACAATTCTGGTAGCGCCGGATACCGCGCCAATTTGCAAGTAAATCCAGGCGGTCCATCGACAATGAGTAGGTCAATTTTATCTAATGCGCTCTTATCCTTAATGTCATACCATTTCCAGATCTGCCCATCTTTTTCCCATGTTTTCAATGGTGCGTGAACAACCGTCGCCGTCCCTTCGAAACCATGTTTTGCGACACCGCGCTCACTTTCCTTTGCGAATTGCGCCAGATGTTCTAAGGATGTCACCTTACCTTCGCCAATTTTCTGCAACGCATAAGATGAAATTAACGTTGATGTACCACTGCCTAATTCAACGATATGCTTTGGACGGTTGATAGTAACTAACGACAAGACAAGTAACGCGAAGTCGGGCGAAATTGCCCAGATACGCATTGGTGGTAAGGGATGGCGTACTTTTATTAACGCGTGGATCGATGTTAATGCCTCTAATTGCCGATAATGATGGAAACTTTCTATCTGGGTACGATGATATAAGGTGAGAATAATGTAAATTAGTAATGCACTAATCAACACAAGCGGAACAGTATACCCAATACTCCCTAATAACGTCACACTAATCAGTGAGAGGGACAAACTGGAAACCCAGAGGGCAATGATTTTCCGACGGAAAAGAGAATAACTACGGTCTCGTGATTCGACGTGGCGTGGTTTCTTAATCCGATTCATTATCTAACTACCTTTCGCATGACGGCGCTGTAATTCGGTGCTCACATCATCAAGTGTGATACCTAATTGATTCATGAGCACCAGTGTGTGATAAAACAGATCAGACAGCTCGCCTATTTGCTCATCACGACCTTGCCCAAGCCCCGCAACAATGACTTCCACCGCCTCCTCACCTACTTTTTGAGCGATCTTATTAACACCCTTGTCAAAGAGTTCATTGGTATAACTGTTTTCTTTGGGTTGGTGCCTACGATCTGCAATGATCGCTTCCAGTTGAGAGAGCATATCAGCCATATGATTCGTTTTCTTCCGTTCCAGTTATCAATTCACGCTCAAAATCGGATACATTACGATAAAAACAACTTACTGCCCCTGTATGACACGCAGGTCCGGCAGGATCAACGGTTATCAACAAAGCATCGCCGTCGCAATCCACAAAAATGTCTTCTACGGTTTGCGTATTGCCGGAGGTCGCGCCCTTATGCCAGAATTCTCCCCGGCTACGACTCCAGAAAACCGTTTCGCCCAGTTCAAGCGTTCTCCGAAGCGATTCAGCGTTCATATAGGCGACCATCAATACTTGCCTCGTGGTCACATCCTGTACAATCGTTGTAACCAGCCCCGAATTATCCCACTTAATCTTATCCAACAAGATTTCCACTTCCATCATGCCCAACCATTTGACCGGATACAAACACCTTGATCTGTTAAATAGGCTTTCAAATCCGCCAGCCTCAACTGATTATAGTGGAATAAACTCGCCGCTAATGCCGCATCCGCACCGCCTGCCGTCAGCGCCTCATAAAAATGCGCCTTCGTCCCTGCGCCACCGGATGCAATCACCGGAATAGTCACCGCTTCGCTCACCGCCTGAGTCATTTCTACGTTATAGCCGGCTTTTGTGCCATCACGGTCCATGCTGGTAAGTAAGATTTCACCCGCCCCGCGATCTTCCACTTCTTTCGCCCATTCAACCGCGGTGCGCTCGGTTGCTAATCGCCCACCATTAATATGCACGATCCATTCACCGTCAATGAGCATCGGGTCAATCGCCACGACGATGCACTGACTACCAAACGCCCATGCACCCTCATTAATCAATTGGGGATTCTTAATCGCCGCGCTATTTATGCTCACTTTATCTGCCCCGGCAAGCAATGTCGCACGAATATCATCAATGGTGCGAATTCCCCCGCCGACACAGAATGGAATAAACACATTATCTGCCACACGGCGCACCATATCAAGCGTTGTGTTACGATTCTCATGGCTTGCTGTTATGTCCAGAAAGACCAGTTCATCCGCACCTTCTCGATCATACAGAACCGCTTGCTCCACAGGATCGCCCGCGTCCTGCAAATTCACGAAATTCACACCCTTCACCACACGCCCGTCTTTCACATCCAGACAGGGAATAATCCGCTTCGCCAGCATTTACCCACTCGCTTCCTGTTTTTACATTCGGACTTTTACACAAATTTTTACGATTGTCGGGTGGCAATAATCGCTTCGCCGACTGTCATACGATCTTCATAGAGCGCCATGCCGATGATCGCGCCAGCTACCACTTTGCTCCGCGCTAGTTGATGAATTTCCGACATATCACTCACCCCACCGGACGCAATGACCTGTAAGCCGGTTTCCCGCCCTAATGTAATCGTTTCATGCACATTGACACCCAATAAACTGCCATCGCGGTGAACATCCGTATAAAGCGCATGGATAACCCCACCCTTCGCAAGTTCGCGTCCAAATTCGATTGGACGCAATTCGGTAATTTTCTTCCAGCCGTGCGTGGCAATTTTGCCGTCACGGGCATCTAATGCAATGCAAATCGCATCCGCGCCAAATTGCTTGACTGCCTCAAATGCGAACTCTGGATTTTCGATTGCCGCCGTGCCGATAACCGCCCGCTTCGCGCCCTGCTCTAGCGCCTTTTCAACGTTTTCCAGCGTGCGTAACCCGCCACCAAATTGAATATTGACCCCAAGTTTAGCGACTTTTTCCAGAATACTACTGTTGTCATTCGCAGTATCAAATGCCCCATCTAAATTGACCATATGAATCCACTGTGCGCCTTCGTCAACCCACTTTTGCGCTGTGGCAAGCGGATCATCGCTGAATATCGTCTGTCGCTCAGGATCACCTTCTTTGAGGCGTACCACTTTGCCACCACGCAGGTCAATCGCTGGATAAATAATCATGTTTGTCCTCCAACTTTCAGGTGAGGTTCAGGAAATTTGCAAGTAATTTTAGCCCGATTTTCTGGCTTTTTTCGGGATGAAACTGCACACCGTAGATGTTATCGTGCTGAACACCCACCGTAAAGGGCATCCCGTAGTCTGTGGTGAGCATGACATCATCAGGATTTGCCGCATCGCAATAATAGCTGTGCACAAAATAAGCGTAATCGCCTTCCATGACACCGTTTAACAGTGGCGACGCTTTGTGGGCGATTAATTGATTCCAGCCCATGTGCGGCACTTTGAAGACGTGATCTTTCGGGAAGCGACGCACTTTACCGGGAAGAATGCCCAGCCCCTCATGCGTACCCATTTCATCGCTTTCCTCAAATAGAAATTGCATCCCAAGACAAATACCAAGATAGGGTGTTCCGGCTGAAATCGCATCTTTGAGTGGCTCAACAATGCCCTGTTTGTGGAGTTGTTGCATACCCGCGCCGAATGCCCCCACTCCCGGCAAAATGATCTTGTCAGCACCATTGAGCTGATCGCCGGATTGTACCAACGTCACATCGTCAATGCCGAGATGATTCAACGCATGGAGCACACTTCTCAAATTTCCTGCACCGTAGTCAATCACTGCTAACATCTGTTTCTCCTTCCGCCTGCATCACCGCAAAATAAAAAACCCCCACACTGATGTGTGAGGGTGAATGTCCATGTTTCAATACCAACCCATCATGATCGCAGACGGGAAAATTTCCGCAGGATCAACACCAGTGCGTGCGCTTTTTTTGTAGGTGATGGTGGTGGTGAAATTGGTTGGTCATTTTTGGGTCGCGTTTTTTGACTATATGGGAACTATAACGTGTGAACAAGGGCTTGTCAACGAATTTTGCAATTTTGCATTAACAACCCTCTAAGCCAGCACTAATTCCATTTTTCACAATAGCATGTTATTATAGTACTGACCAGTCAGTACGGTGATAATTACATGGCTAATCCCGATAAAACAACTCCAAAAGACAGCAAAACTACCCGTGAGCGTATCCTCGATGCGGCGCTGGATATTTTCAGTCGCAAGGGCTATCACGATACCCGACTTGATGAAATTGTCGAAGAAGCGAACACTTCCAAGGGGTCAATTTATGTGCATTTCCCGAACAAAGAACGCCTGTTTGTCGCGTTGATTGATCAATTTTCTAGTTTGCTGGAACGCCGTGTCATCGAAGCGATTGAGCTAGAACCTCAAGGAATGGTACGCGTACGTGTGGCGATTGAAACCGTGCTAGAAACATTCGGTAAGTATCGTCGTCCCGCCAAAATTTTGCTGGTACAGGCAGTCGGATTAGGTCAAGTATTCGAGAAAAAACGGCTAGAAGTCACCGATCACTTTGCGGAAATGATCCGGCGCTATCTCGATGAAGCGGTAGAAGTGGGTGACATCGCCCCCATTGATAGCGAAGTCGTCGCGCACGCTTGGATGGGTGCAATTTATAACCTTGTTATTCAATGGGTTTACACAGGCGAACCGACTTCGGAGCGTATTTCTTCGGCACTGGTGCCATTATTGCTCAAAAGCGTGGATTATGTCGCACCTGAGTCAGCAGATCGTGAATAAGTACGTCGGGAGGTCAACACGCATGACAGACATCACCCAAACGAGCGAATATAAGACGATCCCTGAGCAACTGGGTCGGCTGGTAAGCGTAAGTATGCCCTGCCCTGAGATTACACTCGCCGGATTTTTGCGCCACGCACGGCAAGAAAATCAACCACGATTCTATTGGGAAAGTAACCGCGATCATGTGGCGTTCGCTGGCTTCGGCACCGCGGTAGAAATCATGGAATGGGGTGAAGAGCGTTTTCAGGATATTGAGCGCCGCGCCCGTGAATTATTTGATACGTCTGTGGTTCTGGATGAAAACGAACCGCTCGCCGCGCCACGCTTATTTGGCGGTTTTGCCTTTCGCGACGACTTTGTGCCGGATGCCGCGTGGGCAGATTTCACACCCGCACATTTCGTCCTCCCCCACTATCAATTGGTGAGCATTAACGGTGACAAGTGGCTGACGATCAACGCGCACATTCCTATAGACGATTCACCTGATGATTATTTGGCTGAACTCAGGGAAGCACTCGTCGAGCGCATCGAGCTGTTGCGGGAGACCGAACAAACACGGTTTGATCCCGCCCAACAAACAGCCTCGGAAGTCAATTATCCAATGCCGTTTGAAACATGGTCAACAAATATCAGCGCCGCGACCACACGCATGAAAAATGGCGAATTGAATAAGGTGGTGCTCTCCCGTGTGGCAGAAGTACGTTTCGCCTACCCTGTCGATATTGATGGCGCGCTGGGATATCTGGCTGACCATTATGCAGAATGTTACCGCTTTTTGTTCGAGCCACGTCCCGGACGCGCATTTTACGGCGCGACTCCTGAGCTACTCGCAGGTGTCCATGGACGAATCGTGTCCTCAATGGCGCTAGCAGGGAGCATCAAACGGGGCAAAACACCCGACGAGGATTTTGACTATGCGAAGACATTGCTCAATGATCCCAAAGAGCGTTATGAGCATCAATTGGTGGTCGATGCCGGTAAAGATCGGATCGGCGCAATTACCGAAACGCTCACTGTCGGCGAAACGGGTCTCTACAAACTGAGCAACATTCAGCACCTTTACACACCCATCGAAGGTCGACTCAAAACAGATTCGGGCATTGTTCCGGTGGTTGCCGCCCTACACCCGACTCCTGCATTGGGCGGTGATCCGCGTGACATCGCCATGCAACTCATCGGTGAATATGAACCCGTCCCGCGTGGTTGGTATGCCGCCCCTGTCGGCTGGATAGATCGCCATATGAATGGGCAATTTGCGGTGGCGATCCGGTCTGCCGTCGCACAAAATCAGCGCGTGTGGATGTATGCAGGCGCGGGCATCGTCAAAGACAGCATTCCGCAAAACGAATGGGACGAAACCGCGCTCAAATTCCGCCCGATGATGGAAGCGTTGGGAATAAAGTAGTCAGCAGGTCAGCATTTCAGCTAGTCAGAATTTGGAGTGTTTCATGCGTGATTTCAGGAAATTGCTTGTTTGGGAGAAGAGCCACATCCTAGTTTTAGAAATTTACAAGGCAACTCAAAATTTCCCAAATACTGAGCAATATGGACTAACATCCCAAATTCGTCGTGCCGCAATTTCCATCCCCGCAAATATCGCAGAAGGATGTGGCAAAAATACCGAAATAGAACTCGCTAGATATATGCAGATTTCAATGGGATCAGCAAGTGAGCTTGAATATCACATTTTGCTTGCTCATGATTTGAAGTATTTATCTGATGATCTCTATAGAGACCTAAATAGTCGCGTTGTAGAAGTAAAACGTATGTTAGCGCCATTTATCAACAAACTTCGTTCAAGTTAAGTGCCTTTGCTGAAAAGCTGACAGGCTGAAGTGCTGAGAAGCTATTATGAACCGCAATACGCTTTATTCTGAAATTTTCGTGGATGAACTTGCCCGTAGCGGACTTACTGCCGTCTGTGCCGCGCCGGGATCACGCCACACGCCCTTGATGCTGGCATTTGCGAAACATCCCGATATTAAGGTCTATTCACATCTCGATGAACGGAGCGCCTCGTTCTTTGCGCTTGGATTGGCACTTGCGAGTGACTCCCCTGTCGCGGTAATTTGTACCTCCGGCACGGCGGGCGCGAATATGTATCCGGCGATCATCGAAGCGCACCAATCGCGTGTCCCGCTGATCGTCATCACAGCTGACCGTCCGGCAGAACTCCGGCATAGTGGCGCGAACCAGACCATCGACCAGATCAAAATGTTTGGCGATTTCGTGCTGTGGTTTGTGGATACGGCCCTGCCCGAAGCAAACCCGCCCGCTGTAGCGATTCGTAATCTACGGACAACCGCCAATCGTGCTTACGCGACGGCGAACGGATTGCGTAAAGGTGTGGTGCATATCAACATGCCCTTCCGAAAACCGCTTGAACCGACTCCGGTTGAAGGTGATGTGGTTGAAGTTGAACCAAACCCATATCCAAAGGAAGAATTACCTTACAGAAATCCTTTTCCTGCGGGGAGACCATTTACACACATATCATTTACACAAGAGCAATATCCTGACTCAAGTCAAGCTGACAACTTGATGCGCTGGATAGGTGAGTCACCTAAAGGCATTATTTTTTGTGGTGACCGTGCTGTTAACCATCAAACTCAAACAATCGACAGACTATCCGCAGTTACTGGATACCCAATATTTGCGGATTTTACTTCGGGATTTCGTTACCAAAGCCAATATGGTACTTCCGAAAAATTATTGGAAGCGTTTGAAACGTTTTTGCCACATTTAAAGCATGAGTCACCAGATATTGTTATCCAAATTGGTGGTGAGGCAACTTCAAAAGCAACATTAACGTACTTTGAAACAATAAATCCCAAGCATTACGTTCTCTTAAGTGAATCAGGAGATTGGATTAGTAGCTCACACAAATTAACTGCACTTATCCAAGCTAATCCACTATCCACATGCGAATATATTGCGGAAGGTATTCGGCAAATTAAAGAGGATGGCGAATATTTACCTGACACTAATTGGGTCAATAAACTAATTTCCTATGAAGCTACAACCTGGCAAGTCATCGATCACGAGATGCAGACCGGCGCGTACTTTGATGGTGGCGTGGTCTATGACATGGTTGATCTCATTCCAAACGAAAGCACCCTTTTCGCTGGCAATAGCTTACCCGTGCGCTTGCTAGATCAATTCGGCAAACCACAAAATAAACGCATTTATACCTATGCCAATCGGGGCGCGTCCGGCATTGATGGCAATATCAGTTCGGCGTTGGGTGCGGGCGCGGCAAGACCGGATAAGCCACTCGTCGCGGTGGTCGGGGACATCACCTTTTATCACGACATGAACGGTCTGTTGGCGGTGCATCGTTGCGGCGTACCGATCACGCTTGTGCTACTCAACAACAATGGTGGCGGCATTTTCCATCGTCTGCCGATTAAGGATTTTGAGCCAGAATTTACCGAGTATTTCCTGACTCCGCACGGGCTGGATTTTTCCCATGCGGCGAAGATGTACGGCTTAGAACACACGTTGATTGATGTGACAGCGGATAACGCCCGTGAACACTTCCGGCAGGTGTTTAGCGAAAGCGTTAATGCACGGAAATCAAGCCTCATCGAAGTCCGCACGGATGCCCTGCGCGACCTCGCCCGCCGTGATGAGATTGTGAAAGCAGTGCAAGAGAATTTGTCAGCTAGTCAGTAAGTCAGTTGGTCAGGAGAAACGATGCAAGACTTTCGCAACTTACAAGTTTGGGAAAAGAGCCATGCACTGGTACTAAATGCTTACAAGCATACTCAAAATTTCCCACAGTTGGAACAATATGGCTTAACGTCACAAATCAGGCGTGCGGCGGCATCAATACCGGCAAACATTGCTGAAGGATGCGGTAAAACTCCAATATCGAGCTTGCTAGATATATGCAAATTTCGATGGGATCAGCAAGTGAACTTGAATATCATTTACTACTTGCAAAAGATTTGGGATTTATGAGTGAGCTTGACTACGAGATGCTAAATTCAGCCGTCATTGAAGTTAAGAAGATGCTCGCTCCGTTTATCAACAAGTTACGGCAAAAAAACTGAAATACTGACTTACTCTTACAAGTGTCTTTGTGGTTAGTAATTTATAAATGATACGAATCGAAAGGTGAAAACAGTGGTTACAACAAAAGAACAGCAAGCGCAGATCAAAACAGAAGACCTGATGAAGTTGGCGGATTGGCAGGAAGTCAAGCCGTATAGCGACATCACCTATCATAAAGCAGAAGGCATCGCACGAATCGCCTTCAACCGCCCTGATATTCGCAACGCCTTCCGCCCGTTGACGATTGACGAAATGACCGAAGCCGTGCTTGATGCATGGCGCGATAGTCAGATTGGCGTGATCTGGATTACCGCGAATGGACCGAGTAGCAAAGATGGCATCTGGTCATTTTGCGCGGGTGGAGACCAGAGCGTGCGTGGCGAAGCGGGTTACGTCGGTGATGACGGCGTAGCGCGTTTGAATGTGCTCCAATTGCAACGCTACATCCGCAACTGTCCCAAACCCGTGATTGCTGTCGTGCCCGGATTTGCCATCGGCGGCGGTCACGTCTTACATGTCTGCTGTGATCTGACGATTTCCAGCGACAATGCAATCTATGGGCAAACCGGTCCGATCGTCGGCAGTTTTGATGCAGGTTACGGGTCATCGTATCTGGCATCGCATGTCGGGCAGAAAAAAGCGCGTGAAATCTGGTTCCTGTGCCGTCAATATTCCGCCGCGCAAGCGGAAGATATGGGCATGGTCAACACTGTTGTACCACTTGCCAATCTCGAAGAAGAAGCATTGCAATGGTCGCGTGAAATCCTGAAGAAAAGCCCGATTGCCCTGCGCTTTATCAAGGCGGGTCTAAATGCGGAGCTTGACGGTCAGACAGGTGTACAGGTCATGGCGGGTGATGCCACCATGCTCTACTATATGACCGAAGAAGGCTCAGAGGGCAAAAATGCCTTCTTAGAGAAGCGTGAACCGGACTTCAGCAAGTTCCCGCGCCGCCCATAAAATTGATAAACTTTTAGCAGGGGCGCTATTGAATGTCCCTGCTATACTATAAAAGTAAGTCAGCGTGGAGAAACTGTTATGGTCGAACAAGTTATCAAAATCCCCCGTTCCCTACCAAGTGGCGAGATCGTTGCGATTGATGTTTCAGAAGATGTTTATATGCGTGACTATGCAGAGAGCTTCCATGAATGGGTTGATGGAGTAATTACAAAAATGTCCCCTGTAACTCTAAAACACGATGAACTATCCAATTATTCCCGCCTCTTGTTAGAATCCTATTTTGCGCTGAAACCCATTGGGAAAGTCATAGGCGCACCCTTCGTCATGCGCTTAAAAAATGTGAAGGCGCGTCGTGAGCCAGATTTACAGGTTATCCTGAACAGCAACCCCGGTACACTTGAAAATACATATATGGATGGCGCGGCGGATATTTGCATTGAGGTGGTTTCTGCGGGAAGTGTCACGACAGATTATGGCGAAAAGCTGGAAGAATATGAGCGTGGTGGGGTGCGTGAGTATTGGCTATTTGACCCGATGCGTGAAACAACGACCTTTTATCGTCGCAACGAAAAAGGACAATTTCAAGCACATCAACCGGGCGCACAGGATGTGTATAGCACGCCTCTCTTACCTGATTTCAAGCTCCATGTGCCTACCCTATGGCAATCTGAATTGCCCAGCATTATTGAAGTCATTAAATCTGTTGAAGCGATGTTGAAAGACGAGTAAGCTCATATTATGCAAGATTGGCTTTCCGCACGGGCGCTTGCCACACCGGATAAAATCGCCCTCATCACCAACCCTGCCCCACACGTCACGGATCAACTCACGTTCCGCCACCTTGACCAACAAGTGACTCAAATGGCGCTTCGCTGGCAAAATGCGGGCATTAAACAGGGCGATCATGTCGGCATGGTCATTCCGCCCTTTCCACTTTCCGTGATTCAAATATTCACCGCGATGCGAATGGGTGTGTTATTCGTCCCCATCAACACACGCCTGACCGTAACCGAGATGAGCCAACAACTCACGCAATCCGATTGCAGATGGCTTTTGCCCTACGGTGACGCAGAAACATTACGCGAACTCAAAATAGCAGGTCACAAAATCGCTAATCTTGATGCGAAGATCACAAAAGGGACATCGCCGCTACACCCACATTCTATCGACCTGAACGCCCCATTCGCCATCATCCACACATCGGGGACATCTGGCATCCCTAAAGGCGCGATGCTGACGTACGGCAATTTTTTCTACAGCGCGATGGGATCGGCGTATCGACTAGGCACACTGCCTGATGATCGCTGGCTCTGTGCCCTGCCCCTTTTTCATGTCGGTGGATTGAGCATCATCTTACGGGCATGTTTATATGGCATTAGCGTTGATCTGCTGGAACGCTTTGATCTGGAAACAATCAATCGCAAACTGAGCGAAGAACCGATTACACTTATTTCACTCGTGCCGACGATGCTCTATCGTTTGCTGGAACACGGCACGCCGAAAAAATGGACACGCTTACGGATGGTGTTGCTCGGCGGCGCGGCAGGCACACCCGAGTTGCTCGAAAAAGCAAAGTTAGCAGGCGTAAATGTCGCCACCACATACGGCATGACTGAAGCGACCTCACAGGTTGCTACGCTTCTACCGGATGAAGTCCTCCGAAAACCAGCAAGTGTGGGCAAACCATTAATGTTCACACAGGTATGCGTCTTAGATGAGCATGGCAATGACCAGAACGCCGGAGAATTTGGCGAAATCATTGTTCAAGGAGAAACCGTCATGCGGGGGTATTATGATCAGCCGGAAGCAACGGCAAAAGTTCTGCATGATGGCTGGCTTCATACGGGAGACATCGGCTACTTCGATAGCGCCGGTGATTTATTTATCGTGCAAAGGCGCACAGATTTGATCATCACCGGTGGCGAAAACGTTTATCCGGCGGAAGTTGAAGCGGTCTTACGCACACATCCCGCAATTAAAGAGGTTTCTGTGGTTGGTGTTCAGGATGCGGAGTGGGGTCAGCGGGTGGCGGCGGCGATTATTTTGCACGAGGGGCAAAGTAGCACATCAGAAGACATCGAAGCATTTTCACGGGAACATCTCGCCGGATACAAGATTCCGCGCATTATCAAATTCGTTGAAGAATTACCGCAAACGGCGTCCGGCAAAATCGAACGCAAACGGGTAGTCGAGCTTTTTCAATCATGACGCGAATCAGCATCAACAACATGACGTACGCAGTAGAACGCACAGGCAATGGCACGCCGATTGTGTTGTTGCACGGCTTCACAGGAAGCAAGGCGAATTGGAGGCATCTAATTCCCACACTCGCACAAGCACACACCGTAATCACAATCGACCTACCCGGTCATGGTGACACCGACAAACCGGATGATCCTCACCGTTACCGCATGGAATATGTGAGTAGCGACGTGGTAAAGCTCATCTGCGCAATGACCACCTCTCCCATTGCCCTACTTGGCTATTCTATGGGTGGACGGCTAGCAATTTATATAGCGGCGCATTACCCGCATGAAATCAATCGTCTTATTCTGGAAAGCGCATCCCCCGGATTATTGACCGAAGAGCAACGCCTGCAACGTCAACAGAGTGATGAGCAACTTGCAGAGCGCATCGAACGTGATGGAATAACATCTTTTGTCGACTATTGGGAAAATATCGCGTTGTTTGCGAGTCAAAAATCATTACCTGAATCAACCCAAAGAGAATTGCACGAACAGCGCTTAAATAACTCACCTACCGGATTAGCAAATAGTTTGCGCGGAATGGGCACGGGGATTCAGCCAACACTCTGGGGGAAATTGTCAGCAATTCATCAGCCAACATTATTGATTACTGGCGAACTAGACACGAAATTCCATGCTATTGCCCACCAGATGAAAAAAGAAATGCCGGACGCACAACACATCTCTGTGCCACGCGCCGGACATACGATACATCTTGAACAGCCGGATGCCTATTATCAGCATGTCCTGGAATTTTGCGATTCAGAATCATAACGATTATGGGCATAATGCCAGTGGTGTAGTGTGGAATGGCTGATAATCCACATTGCCATAAATTGCATCACCAGAACCCGCACCCGCCCCGGAAGGACCATTTGCCGCGCCCCACCAGTTGAGTTCTGCATTTACCGGAGTTGCGCCCGTGTTCAAGTTGGCAATTCCCGCACCAAATGGCGCACTGTTGCCGACAATGCAGGTATCGTTCACGCGCATGGTTGATCCATTGGTAGATATTGCCCCACCGTATGCCAATGAAACATTGTTCATCATCGCACTATTCAACAGCACCATTACGCCAAAGTTATTATTAAAAATTGCCCCCGCGCTTCCGGCAGAATTACGGTCTATCAGTGTCCCGTCGATATAAATTGTGCCGTCGGAGTTAAAAACCCCACCCCCACTGGTCGCGAAGTTCGCGGAAATATCCCCACCTGACATACTCACACTCCCAAGCACGCCGAAGTTAGCGATCCCGCCCCCACTCCCCCCCTCAGCCTCATTGTTGTTGATGCTACTATTTGTGGCAACAACGCTACCGGAATCATTATAAATCGCGCCACCCGTCCGCGCGAGATTATCCGCCAAGGTCACACTGTTTAGCGTCAATTGACTGGAAAAATTACGAACCGCCCCGCCAGAACCATTGGTGATATGACCATTAGTTAGTGAAAGCGCGTTTAGACTCAGTTTACTTCCAGGGCTGAGTTCAAAAAAGCGAAAGTCTTGCGCTGATGTCCGCGTAATGACTGCTCCGTTACCTTGAATGGTAATGTCCGAGGTGATTGGCGGCAACCCATTTTGCCCACTTTGGATTGACGTAATTTCGTATGTTCCACCCGCCAGACAAATCGTGTCTGCCATGCCATTATTGTTGGCAATTGAAATCGTGTTTACCAGACCCATCACACCATATACATCGCCAGATGCGACTGCAAAATCACATCCCGGCGGCAATGTCGCGGTTGCCGTTGCCGTCATTGTGGGCGTTGCTGTTGGAGTATTCGTATACGTTGATGTTGCAGTATTTGTTGCCGTAGCCGTTGCGGTACTCGTTGCTGTAGCCGTATCGGTTGCCGTCGGCGTTGTTGTGTGCGTTTCGGTCGCTGTCGCCGTATTGGTTGCCGTCGGCGTTGCTGTGTGCGTTTCGGTTGCTGTAGCCGTGTTGGTTGCCGTTGGCGTAGATGTGTACGTTTCGGTTGCCGTCGACGTATGTGTCGATGTTGCTGTCGCGGTATTCGTCACTGTAGACGTGTTGGTTGCGGTTGGTGTAGATGTGTACGTTTCGGTTGCCGTCGACGTATGCGTCGATGTTGCTGTCGCGGTATGTGTCGGTGTTTGCGTCGCCGTATTCGTCGATGTAGGGGTTGATGTAGACGTGTTCGTCGCCGTTGCAGTATTCGACGGCGTATTTGTATATGTCGCTGTCTCGGTATTGTTTGCCGTATTCGTCGCAGTAGGCGTGTTGGTTACTGTCGCAGCGGGACACGGTCCAACCGAATCACCGTGCGCGAGGTGTGCCGAAACAGCCGAAGCCCCAATAGTGATTTCATGAGCATTTGCGGGGTTGCCGGGTGGAATATGACAAACTGTAACCGTGCCTTCTGTAGCCGTATTTGTTGGCGATGGCGTGTACGTAAACGTATTTGTTGGTATAGTGGTTTGTGTTGGTAATGGAATAGGTGTATAAGTTGCGGTTGATGGAGGAACTGGGGTTGGATTACAGGCATCCGGTTGGCTCGCTTTTACATCCTGTTGCACGCCATCAACAAAAATGACCGTGGTGTTTGGTCCGTCAATTGTGGTCGTGTTGAAGAATGTATCTGCGTTAGCAGGCGCATTACCACTTCCAGATTGACCGGTACCATAAACTGACCATGTAAACCCTAAATCGTAGCTATTGGTATTTCGCACTCGCCAAACACGATATAAATGGGGTTCAGGTGAACACATAGACGTAAGACGCAGGGATTGTTGACCTCCTGCCATCACAGGTAAAACACTTAGAAAGGTGAAAATGGCAATGATGCCAATAGTCATAATCCGGTTAATCGATGAGCCTTTAGAATACCACATAGCCAACGCATTCCAATAAGTCAGTTAATGAGTCATAGACAATTAAATAAAACATTGAAATATACTTTTACATTACGTAACAATTAATTTAAAAGTTATTTTATCACAATTAAATGGTTTGATTTGGGTTTTTTTGTGCATAAATCTTGATTAAATATTGTTACATATACAATTATAACTAACCATATTAATTAATTACGACAAATAACGCGTGTAGGTGACAATGCAACCTATAGATAACTACAAGGGAAGAAAAATTCGGGGTTATCGGCTTGATGAACTCATCGGCGAAGGCGGATTTGGCGTGGTTTACCGTGCCTATCAGGATGTCATCGAGCGCGAAGTGGTCATTAAAGCGATCTTGCCGATTTATGCCAATGACCCGGGTTTCATTCGCAACTTTGAGGCGGAAGCGCATCTCGTTGCCCGTCTGGAACACCCGAATATTGTCCCGCTATATGATTACTGGCGTGAACCTGATGGTGCTTTTCTGGTGATGCGTTACCTTCGTGGCGGGAGCTTACTGGACAAATTTAAGCGCGGTATTCTGTGGGATTTAGACACGGTTGCGCGAATTCTCGAACAAATCGCTGGCGCACTCTCCGTCGCCCATCGTAACGACGTGGTGCATCAAGACATCAAACCCGCGAATATTCTCCTCGACGAAGACAATAACGCTTATCTAACGGACTTCGGCATCGCCATTGATCTGGCAAACTCCCAGAATTTAGCGGCAATGGGTGACGAAAATGTTATTCATGGCTCACCCGCTTATATTGCGCCGGAACAGATCAAACGCGAAGAAATTACCATGCGGGCAGATATCTATAGCCTCGGTATTGTCCTCTATGAACTGCTGGCTGGCGCACATCCTTTTGAGAATTCGGGCTTGATGGAATTGTTAAAGCATCAAACCGATACAGTCTTGCCATCACTTCAGGAATATCGCCCGGAATTGCCGGAAGAACTAAACACCGTCATCTGGAAGGCTACCGAGAAATTACCCGGCTTGCGCTATGTGCATGTCACCGAAATGGCGGAAGAATTTCGTAAAATCACCAATTCGGCTGATTATGTGCCTGCGCCCTCCCCTGTTCGTAGCACGGGCTTCCCGATGGGGGGCGGACGTGCCAAAGGTTCAATCACATCGGTTATCAATCTTAACGCCGGTCCAGCAAATCCCTACAAAGGCTTACGACCCTTTCAAGAAGGCGATGCGTCAGATTTTCATGGGCGGGACGAATTAATTGGCATTCTGATGAATCACATCGCTATTTCTGAAGGTGGTTCGCGCTTTTTAGCGGTTGTCGGACCCAGCGGTAGCGGTAAATCAAGCGTGGTCAGGGCGGGTCTGCTTCCCAAAATTCGCCGGAGTGTGGATTCTGATTGGAGCAACAGCTTCATCGTGGATATGACCCCCGGCAACGAACCGCTCAAGGAACTGGAAAACGCACTGCTCAAAGTGGCGGTAGAGCCGGATGCGGATATCATCACCCGCATGACAACCTCAACACGAGGACTCTTAGAAAGCGTAAACGCAGTCCTCCCGCAGGATAGTAGTGAACTCTTGCTCGTCATCGATCAATTTGAAGAAATCTTTACGCTGACAACTGACGAAGAAAAGCGCAAGACCTTCCTGAACAACATTTACAGCGCCGCACACGATCCATTGAGCCGACTCCGTATTATCATCACCTTGCGCGCCGACTTTTATGATCGACCGCTTCTTTATAGTGGCATTGGCGATCTTATTCGCAACAATACCGAAGTCGTCCTGCCCCTCTCGCCGGATGAGCTACGCGAGGCGGTGGTTGAACCGGCGCAACGCGTGGGACTAGTGCTTGAAAATGGGTTGATCGAACGGATCATTGACGATGTCGCCCGTCAGCCCGGATCATTGCCCTTACTGCAATATACGCTCACCGAACTCTACGAACAGCGCGACAATTTACGACTCACATTAGAAGCCTACGACAAAATAGGCGGCATCACGGGCGCGCTTGCACGGCGTGCAGATCAGCTTTTTGAACGCCTGACCGATGAAGAACAGGCGGCAACCCGTCAATTATTCCTGCGACTTGTAAATATTGGCGAAGGCACAGAAGATACCCGTCGCCGCGCCAAACAATCAGAACTAAATACCCTCATTAGTAACCGGGAAATGATGCGCGGGGTAATCGAAGAATTCGGCAAATTCCGCCTATTATCATTCGATAACGACCCGACCACGCGCACACCGACGGTTGAAGTCGCCCATGAAGCCCTGATTCGCAGATGGATGCGCCTACGTGAATGGATCAATGAAAGCCGTGATGCACTCCGCGAGCAACGCAAATTAGCCACCGCAACGGGTGAATGGGTCACCGGAGAACGTAAGACGACTTATCTTGCTACGGGTGCAAGACTTTCCCAATTTGAAGACCTGCTGAATTCCAGAACGCTCGCCCTCAGTGAGGACGAACGCGCCTTTATCCTCGCTAGCGTGAATCAGCGTGAGCGCAACACCCGCTTACGCAGAGCGGCAGTTGCTGGCTTGACGATTTTGACTGTCATCGCCCTAATTTTCGGTGGGGTTGCGGCTTATCAAAGTATACAGGCGGCGCAAGCGCGGGATGATGCCATTGTAGAGCGGGACCGCGCAGATCAAGAATCGATCATCTCCCGTTCAAGAGAGCTTGCCGCGTCCGCGCTCGTCTCCATCAATCAAATCGACCTACCCTTATTGCTCGGTGTTTATGCGCTGGATACTGCCAACACCTTTGAAGCACGCAACAGTTTACTCACCGCGCTTCAATCTGAGCCACGTATCCGTACCTTGCTTCATGGTCACACCGATACAAATCGAGCCGTCGCGTATAGTCCCGACGGCTCGCTGATTGCTTCCGGCGGGCAGGACAACACCATCATCATCTGGGATACCGCCACCAATCAGCCAGTCGGAGAACCATTCACCGGACATCGAGATTGGATAAATACTATCGCCTTCAGCCCGGATGGTACAATGCTTGCCTCCGGTGGTGAAGACAATACCATTATCCTGTGGGATGTCTCTACCCGTGAAGCAATCGGTGATCCAATCACCGGACAGAATGGCGAAATTTGGAGCGTTGCGTTCAGCCCCGATGGGACGATGTTGGCTTCCGGTAGTGCTGATGCGACGATTGCACTCTGGAACGTAGAATCACGCGAAGCCGTCATTCCGCCGATCACGGGTCACACGGACATCGTCTATGCCGTCGTATTTAACCCTGATGGCACGCGCCTCGCATCCGGTAGCGCAGACACAACCGTTCGCATCTGGGATATTTCCGAACTTGAGAATATCACATCCGAAACGTTAACCGGACACACCAACTGGGTCTTTGCTGTCGCGTTTAGTCCAGACGGACAAACACTCGCTTCAAGCAGTGCGGACACGTCCATCCGTTTCTGGGATGTCGCCACAAACACACCGATTGGCACCAGTCTCGCCGCCCATACCGATTGGGTACGGAGTATCGTCTTTTCGCCCGCTGGACGACGCGTTGTGACCAGTGGTGAGGATGCGCGTGTGCTCATCTGGGATGTCGCCACACAACGCCCGATTTCCGGCTTCTTTAACGTCGAAGAACAGGATGTTTGGCAGGCAATCTATAGTCCCGATGGCACGACCATCGCCGTCGCTGGAGATGGCGAAACCATTTCGTTATGGTCATCACAGGCGCAACTTGCCCTCGGTGAACGCCTGATCGATCATCAAGAACTGGTGCTTTCTACAGCAATTAGCCCGGATAGCACGATAATTGCAACGGCAGGCGGGATTGACGCGGATACAGGCATCCGGCTGTGGGATGCGGAGACAAATACCCTGCGGGAAGTGTTGAATCAGCATTTGCAACCGGTGACCTCCCTCGCATTTGATCCATCCGGCTCATATCTTGCCAGCGGGAGCGCAGATCAAACGGTGATTGTCTGGTCACTAGAAACCAGCAGAGCCTATGGCATGATACAGGTTACAGATGCCGTCTTTAGTGTGGCATACACACCGGATGGCAACACATTAGCCATTGGAGACAATGACGGAAATATCACCCTCTGGAACGTGAGCGGCACGCCGGAAGAATGGCAAAATATCGCCACGTTTTCCGATCATACAGATCGTGTGGTCAGCCTTGATTTTAACCAAGATGTCACATTATTGGCTTCCGGTAGTCGTGACCGCACCATCCGTTTATGGGACATCACCACCATGACCGCTTCCGGTGGCGCTTTAACCGGACACACCGAAGGCGTAGAAAGTGTCGCCTTCAGCCCGGACGGCACACGCCTCGCGTCCGGTAGCCGTGATTTTAGTGTGCGGCTCTGGGATGTTGCATCGCACACGCTCATCGGCGAACCGCTCATCTTACATTCTACATTCTGGATTTTAGGGGTTGCGTTTAGTCCGGATGGTAAACTCCTAGCCTCCGCAAGTGGTGACACAACGATCATCCTATGGGATACTGAGAATAGTCGCGTCATCGGCGAACCTTTTGAAGGACATAGCGATTGGGTCAACACGTTGGCGTTCAGCCCGGATGGAAACTATATGGTATCAGGTGGGCGCGACTCACAGGTCATCAAGTGGGCAATCAACCTTGAAGATTGGCGCACAGATGCCTGTCAGATCGCCAATCGAAATCTAACAGCGGAGGAAGTCCGCAACTATTTTGCAGGGGAACGCCCCGCGGATATTTGCGAGACAATAACCGAATGATTAACTGAGAGCATAACAACCATTTAGAAGAAGAGATGCCACATGCACATGAAAAAACCATTTTTACTGTTCATCATGATGCTTTTAACCATTATTCCAATTCTGGTCCTAGCACAGGAAGATGGTCAGGGAAACGATGCTGAAGCTACGGCAGAAGCAACTGCTGAAGTTACCGCAGAAGCTGAAGCGACTCCTGATCCGAACGCATCGGAATGTCCGGTCATCGTTCAGACGGCGATTGACCTCACGCAGGCGGGATGTTCGGCGACGGGCAACAATCAACTGTGTTATGGGCATCTTGTGTTGGACGCACAACCGCGCATCAATATTGACGCGTTCAATTTTCAGACACCCGGCGATGTGGTGGATGTGATCGAAGTGCAGAGCCTAAGGCTGAGTGCGCTGGATACACAAACCGGACAGTGGGGCGTGGTTTTGATGCAAATTGAGCCGAATTATCTCCCGCCAACCGTTCCATCGGAGGACACCGGTAACGAAACTGTAACTACTGATCAGTTGACAGCCGATGATGTACAAGTTTTACTTTTTGGCGATGTTGCGCTTAACGATGCCACGCGCTTTATTCAAATTCGCGCCAATGAACGGCTCAATATCCGCCGCCAGCCATCAACCACCAGCGAAGTAATCGCCAGCATGGATGCCGATGAAGTGATTACCGTTAATGGGCGACTAGAAGATAGCTCATGGTTGCGTGTGCGTGTGCAAGAAGGTGCGGATAGCGTTACTGGCTGGATTTTTACCGACTTAGTCACACCAAACGGTGATGTTGATGAACTCACACCGTTAACGCTGGAAGAAGCGAATTCAGAGATAGCCGACGACTTAGCCCTCTATGGACCGATGCAGGCGTTTTTCCTCGAAACGGGCAATGACGATGCACCGTGCGACGAAGCACCCAACAGCGGCATCCTCATTCAAACACCGGAAGGCGTGGCAAATGTCACCATCTGGCTGGATGAAGTCGTCATCACAATGGGTGCGGGAGACACCGCATTTGTGCAGGCGCAATCCGATGGTAGTCTGGCGGTAAATTCACTCTCAGGTTTTGCCAGCGTGGAAGCATTAGGTGAAACCCGTACCGCGGTAGCAGGACAACGCATTGATGTGCCGTTAGATGAAAATCTGTCGCCGAGCGATGTGCCAAACGATCCCGTTGCAATTGATCCAGACGACCTGCAAGCGTTGCCGACAGAACTTCTGGATGATGAACTAGACCTACCCTCATCACTCAACCTTGCAACCGGCGTACCCGCGGGCGGCAATTGGCAATACGCATGGGGAGTCGCCTCCCTGACTTGTCCTGACGGCACGGAAGTACCGTTCCAGAGCACAAGCGGAACGTTCCCGTTGACCGTACAAAGTGATGGCATCCTTGTGAATACCATTAGTTATAATCTCACGTCAGTTGGCGTGTATCGTGCAACGTATAGCGACGACAACAACAATTTGCATCAGGATACATTGCAAGTGGTCGCATCAGATCGGATTGTCGGGGAAAAAGTGCTTGATCTTAATAGTCCGGTCTGCACACTGAACGTCCCCTTCTCACTCACACTGATAAGTGGCGGATAACGCAAAATAACCATCAAACAAAAAACGGGCAGTCGATTATTTGCGACTGCCCGTTTTATCTATCCAGTTTTGTATGCGTTTAGGATGAATTTATACGCCATGTACGGCTGAAAACTAACCATCCTGCAAGACCAAGCCCACCGACAAGAAGTAGCGTTCCGACAATAGCCAACAGTCGATAACGCGGTGTTTCCCCTGTGGATGGGAGTTCTCCTGCGCGTAAGAAACTCATCTGAGCACAGCTTGGCGCGGAATTGCCCGTGCTCGTCAAACAAGCACGATTGACAATTGACTCGAACACTTCAGTTTCCAGCACGCGTGTTTCCAGGGTGATGGTGATGCGATCACCCGCGTTCAGCGTAGCTTGCGTAAAGTTGACGTTCTGCCCGTCAATCTCGACTGTGCCGGACGAAGCCTCTGCGCTCAAAATTTCTAGTGCATCCGGCATCACATCTTGCACAAACACATCCGTGACCATGTCATCCGTCGGGTTAATCACCCGTAACGTATAGGTAACGATCTCGCCCGGTGCGGCAACGGGAGGCTGTCCTACTTTAAAGATGTACGGCTCATCAACCACTACCGCAGAAAATCCGCCGACGATAACCTGTGTCTGCCCGGAAGTTACGCCCGTACCATCCGAAGACACACTTAAATCCACCGTAGACGATCCACCAGCCGCGATTGTACCTAACTCGCAAATGACCACACCACGATCTTCAATACATACGGGCGACCCCGGCGCAGAAGATAAATAACGCACGCCCGGTCGCAGTGATTCGATGACGGTCACGTTCTGCGCGTCCTGTCCGCCGTTGTTACCCACAATAAGATCAAACCCTTCGTCATCTTCGATCTTATCGACATCCATATCCGGCGTTGTGGTCATCGTTGGGGTCACGGTTATGGTAGCGGTTCTGGTCATCGTCCGGGAAGCTGTTACGCTCGCGGTGACCGATGCCGTTTGAGTTGCGGTTGCAGTTAATGTGTTGGTCATTGTCGCTGATGGCGTTGTTGTACTTGTGGCGCTTGCCGTGACCGTCGCAGTGCTGGTGCTAGTCGCCGTATTGGTTAAGGTTGCGGTTGAAGTATTCGTCGCTGTAGATGTACGCGTCAAGGTACGGCTAGGCGTAGAAGACGGGGTTGCCGTAACCGTTGCGGTGATGGTTCCTGTGGAAGTTGGCGTTGCTGTCGGCACAGGTGATGTGACGAAAATCGTCGCTGTGGCGGTATCAGACCCGCCCGGTCCGGTCACGGTCAATGTCACTGTATAGGTGCCGGGATTGATGTAATTGTTTGAAGGATTTTGAAGTGTACTCGTGATTCCACCACCAAAATCCCAGAACCAACTGGTAATTAGCCCGGTGGATTGATCGGTGAAAAACACATCTAACGGTGCATCACCAATGGCAGGATTAGCAATAAACGCCGCAACCGGGGGGGGAGGAGCAACCAGAATACATAGCGAAAATTCTGACGTGTTTCCGTTCGTATCCACGACAAGTGCGGTAACAAAATCGCTTCCGCCCGCCGCGGCAACATTCGCGCTAAAATTTGCAATACCGTTCGCACCGGTGACGACGTTTGTCGAGCCTAAATACTGCTCACCTTCACCAAAATTGGGGCTAAAGGTATCACATGCCGCGTTCCTATAGAATTCAATCCGAAACGACGCATTTGCCTGTGTATCAAGGCTACCGGTGACTGTTGTCTGAGTCGTGCCATCTGTAATCGCAGACACAAGCACGGGAAAGTTTAGCAGTGTGTTGGCACCCACATCCGCATCGTCTGTGCCGTTATCGTTTGGAGTCACTCCGTTGTTACCAAGGTCGATGCCGAGCGCGCCATTATTGACGATACTATTGGCACTTATCTCCACGCCGGTACTATTGATGATAGTCACACCATTAACCGTATTTTGTGAAATTGTGTTGCCCAAAACATCAGTCTTTACGATAGAGCCGTCAACGACAACCCCATTGACGTTGTTTGAGATGGTATTTGTGGCGATCACCGTGGTCAATGCACCCGCGATCTGTACACCATTTCCGATGTTACCCGCCGCATTTCCACCTGCATCAATACCGATAGCGTTGGCATTAATAATATTATCGGATGATGTCGTTCCACCATTCGCAACCTGAATGCCATTCACGCCATTGGCAGAAATCAGATTACTAACGATGACATTGCTCACCGCACCTAAAAGTAAGATACCATGTGTCGCATTTCCCACCGGAAACGCCGCGCTAAAATTACCGGTCTGATCTAGACCAATGCTGTTTCCGAAAATATTGTTGTTATTAGCCCCGCCGGAAATTTGGATCCCGTTTGCACCGTTACCGCCAATAGCATTTGAATTGACAAAATTATTGTTGCTTGCTCCGTTAATCAACAATCCATTAGCCGCGTTTCCAAGCGCACCAATACCGATGGGGCTAATGCCAACGATGTTGCCACTTATGGAATTTGTGTTACTTCCGTTGACGATAATGCCGGATGTGTTGTTACCGGAAACAATATTCCCGCCACCCACGACACCAATCAAGTTATTATTCGCCCCATTTTGCACGGTGATTCCCGCATTATTTCCAAGTCCGGGGTTTCCTGCGGCATCTGTGCCAATGATGTTGTTGCTTATAGTGTTGCCTGTAGCGTTTATCCCATCAATGACAATACCGCTATCAACATTTGCGTAGATGAGATTGCGCTGACCCGCAACATTAGCACCAATAGTATTATCAGCGACATTATTAATAAGGATGCCGTTGCCATTAACGCCTGTAATTTGCAAGCCAAAAATGGAGTTATTCGGGGAATTGATCGTCAAGCCAACGGTTGCCACGCCCGCACCGTTTAGAACAATGTTTCCGTTGGATTGTAGTGTAATTGAGCCGGTGCCTGGTGCGAAAGCGGGTAAATTACCGGTCAGGTTAATCGGACCAGCAAGCCCGATGGCAAAAGTGATATTGTCATCGCCCACTGCCCCGTTAGCGGCAATGATAGCTTCACGTAGCGTACAATCAGCAATATCGCAGGTACCGTCATTGGTATCTGCGAGGCTGTTCACTTCAAAGACCGCCGCCTGACTTTGTGGAATAAACAATGCCAGCAAAGTTAAGGTCGTGATGAAGAGCAGGAAGATCGAAATCCATTTGGTATTCGACCTGATGAGTTTGGTTAATATCATCACGTTATTTCCAGAAGAGCAACCTTAGTAAGTTGACAAGTATAATGAAAAATACAAGGCTTCACAATCTTGTGACCTGGTAAGGATAGAATAATTCTAATTTTCTACATGTTCCATGAGTACAAACCCCACTTTACGCAATAATCTACCAAAATAAAACCGAAGAACGTAAATTTTTAATAGAATACGGCGAATTATAGAGAATACCAATCTTGATACATGGCAGTATGAGCATCCACCTCTATAGAATCCAGAATTACCCATAGCTCCGGCAACGGATTGTTTAGTGGCGCTTACACTTCGGGTTGTCTTACTTACTTTGGAGCCGCAGTTATTGGATGCTGTGACACCTCAGTTTGGCGAATCCACGTGATTAACTCGGTATGTTGATGAATTTCGCTCACTAATTTTCTCATCATGGCAAATGCGATCAATGGATTCGCATAAATTAGCGTTAGGAAGTCGTTGCGCTTTAAAGTAAACAGGATGACATCGTCCACACTGACGATTTGTGTCGGGTGTTGCTGACTATCAATCATACTTAGCTCGCCAAAATGGTCACCGGAAGAGAATGTCGTTATGATCGTTTCTGATTCTTCGCTGTCAATTACGCTAACGATCAGTGCACCCTTCGCCACGATTGATAATTTGTCCGTCTCTGCCCCTTGCTCAATGATCGTTTCGCCTGTGACGTACCGTTCACGGTTGAGCATCAGCGCGATTTCAACCAGATCATCTTGAGAAAGGTCACCGAATAGTGTCGTGTTTTCTAGCACATTGCATCGGATTTGTAATTCTGCATCATCAATCGACTCACGGCGCTGATTAAGCTCTAACAACAAATTTAACATCGCATCCGAGTCATTCAGTTCCGTATCCAACGCCGTCCACAAGGGACTCTCCTCGGATGGGAGTACACGACGCAACCAAATTTGACTAAACATCCCGATTGAATTATGGAGTGCATCAACCTGATACTCAATGGTTTCCAATTTGGATGCCAGCACAGCATCATAGCGACTTCGCTGATTCATCGCCTGCATCTTACGTAATATACCCCGTTGTGCTTGCAAGGTGATGTAGCGGGTCATATGTTCAATACGTTGTGCGCCTAGTACCTCGGTTTGTGCATTGATAATCTGCACCACTTGTTGCGGATGAAGAGTCGCCGCCAATTCGCCGCCGCTCAAACTGCCCACTAACGCGCGCTCAATCGCGCGATTCTCTAAAATCAGTGAATGATGAATGACATAGAGAAGAATCGCAGTACCGCCCAATCCGATGGTGAGTGCAACCGCAATCATGACCCCACCCTCTGTTACGTTTGTAGCGAGGTTAAACACCGCATGGATTATCATGCTAAAAAAGACGGCAAGAACGATTCGGGGAACGCGTACTCGTGCGCTCTGCAACGAACTAATGCCGACAATTGTACCGACCACTCCGCTTGTAAACGTGTGCATCAAACTCACAGAAAACACGCGAATTAAGGTATCACTGAGATCAGGGGTCGTCCCTATAGTGATATAAAACAGATTCTCGACAATGGCAAACCCTGTTCCGACGGCAAAGCCATACGATAAACCGTCGACTGCATAGCGCACCGCAAAGGCTTGCATAAGAGCGATCAAAAACGCGGATTTCAGAAATTCCTCTAAAACCGGCGCGCTAACTAGCGATACTTCAACATAAGTCAGGATATTACGCTCAATAAGTGTATTTTGAACGACTAATGCGATAACAAATGTCAGCATCCCCCAACCAAAAGCGCTCATCAACAACCGACCACGACTGAACGAGTAAATTTCTAACGCCCAGATGAGATAGAGCACGCATAGCGGAAGGATTATGGCAAATAAATAGCTGAGTAACATCGATATTTTATCCATAAACAGCGCAATACCCTTATTATAGGTGCACTTACAACATAGAAACATTCAGATTGTTAGTATCTCGAAATACGGTCAATAAGACTCAAAACAGGATGCCTGTGTGAGCATCCTGTTTGATTTAATTATTTGACTGTGGGTTTCCCTGAATTAACGTTAGTTAATTCGTGGCGGGACATCCCCTTCCTGGCTTGCATTTTCCTCAGAAGGCGAGCTTTCCGGGTACACATCATTTGCCGGATCAAACGTCATCTGGGTCGCTTCTTCATCGACGATAATCGGATCAGCGTCAATTGGGAGCGCCGGTGTATTGAAGATGTTCGGGTCTTCCGTGACATCCGATGTAAAGACAATGACTGTCGAGTAACAAATCCAAGTCGGTGCATAATCAGGAATGTCATTATCGGTGACGAGGCGGGTCTCTCGGCTGGCTTCTTCCCATGCGTAGATGTCGAGGTCTCCATCCAGATCAGACTGATAAGCAATCACGCTATCGTCAGGTGACCATGTGTGGTTCATCGCATTCGCGTTCGGATCACTCACACGTTCCAAACCGGTGCCGTCATTATTCATGATGTAGACCACGCTGTGATTACCTTCATCACGGAAGCTACGGAACACGATGTAATCGCCATTGGATGAATACGCCGCGTCATGATCTTCACCCTCACCATCACTCATCAAAGTCGTTTCCAATGTTGAGATGTTCAGTTCATAGATTTGCCACTGTCCGCTACGATCACTCTGGAAAAGTAACCGTTCACTGTCAGGTGACCAGAAGGCGTTGATGTCACTATAGTCGTCTTCGGTCAGGCGAATTTCTTGACCTGTTATCAGATCAAACAGATAGAGTTCCCAATTACCATCGCGTGATGTCTCAAATGCGAGGTAACGTCCGTCCGGTGACCAAACGGGGTCGATATCCGGTGCGAAAACGTTATAAGTGACGCGACGGATGATGCTATTGTCGACTTTCGCCACATACAGTTCCCAGTTGCCATCCCGATTACTGGTAAAGGCAACCCATTCGGCATCCGGTGAGCGGGTAGGTGCCATATCAACAACATCATCACCCCGCCCCTGACTCAAGTTTACATCTGCGACGCGTCCATCCGGTAAATCACCGAGACGGAACACTTCCCAATCGCCTGTTTGATCGGTGTGATAGATGATCCAATCCGGGCAGATTGCGCCGCCCATCTCGATTCCATCCCATGCTTCAGCGCGTTCGATGCCGGGGTCAGGATCACCCGGAACGAGGGAGACTGCGGGCAGAAGACGAGGCAGGATCATGCCAGCGGCATTGACATTTAGCGACGCGTTTGCGTTGATGCCTAGTCCAGCAACAGCCGCCGCACTCACGTTCCCACAGGAAGCATCCATTGTTAAGTTAGAAACACCTGTCGTGCTGAAAGAAAGCGTACCAGAGGCATTGGGCACGGTAAATTGTTGTGTGCCGTTACCGGCAATCGTCATCGAGCCACTATCCACAACTACGCCAGAGCCATCTACAATCTGATAAGGCTGGGTTACTAAACCACCACCGTTATTGACATCAAAGACTACTGTTCCGTCTGTCTGGCAAATGGCTGTTCCGTACAGTTGCGGGCGCGGTGAGCAGTTTGTATTCATCAATACGGATGTTGTCGTCCCCTGTGCACCGTTACTGGTAAAGGTCAACGCACCGTCGCCCGTCTGGACGATCACCGTCTGGGTGATTCCCGGATTGATGCTGAGCGTACCGCTATCAACCACCACACCACCACGCGTCACCTGATAGGTCTGGCTTGCGGCAGTATCTTCACTGTCATTGCGTACCGTATAAATTGCCGCGCCATCAATTGAACAGGCACTTCCGGCAATCAAGATTGGCGGTTCATCACAATTTTGTGTCGCTGTAGAGGTCGCCGTAGACCCGTATCCGAAGACTGGATCAGACGTGCTAAAGGTCAACGGATCACCTGTGTTGATGACACTGACGCTGATGTCTGTCGAACCACCGACTGCAACATTAAGGGTGCCGGAATTGACCATTACGTTATTACCATCGCGGATTTCATACGGCTGATTCGCGGCGGTATTGGCACTGGTGTTATCCACCGTGAATGTCAACATGCCCGTTACTGCACAACTCGCGGTGGTGCTCAAAATTGGCGGTTCGTCACAATCGTGGGTCACATTGACCGTTGCGTTCGCACCGAAATTGCTATCCGATGAACTAAATGTCAGCGGATCATTCACGCCGATGATATTGACATCAAAGCTCTGTGAACCACCTGCCGCGGCTGTCAATGTGCCGCTAGCAACAGTTGCATTGCTGGCATCAACAATCGTGTAACTCTGGTTGGCGGCAGTATCTTCACTCGCATTGTTGATAACGAATGTCATCAAACCCGTCGCCGCGCATGAAGCCGTGCCGCTCAGGATAGGCGGTTCATCACAGGTTTGTGTCATACTGACGACTGTTGTCGTACCCTGTGCACCGCCATCCGTGCTGAACGTGAGCGGTTCTGCTTCTCCGATAACACTGAGGTTAAAGGTTTGTGAACTTCCGGTTGCAATTGCAAGCGTGCCAGATTGAACCAGCCCGTTGGAGGCATCACGGATTTCATAGGCTTGATTAGAAGCCGTGTCATTGCTGTTATTGGCTATATTGAAAGTGATCGTCCCGTCCAGCGCGCAGGATTGTGTACCCGCCAATACAGGCGGCTCATCACAATCTGCATTCAACGTTAGATTGGTCGTCGGACCTTGCGCCCCGCTAGATGTAAACGTCAGCGCGTTATAGTTGTTGTTTACTGTGATAGCCTGTGTGCCATTGTTCGCCGCGACATTTAGCGTTCCGGTGCTGACCGTGCCATTGACATCGGTGATAGTGTATGACTGATTGGCGGCGGTTCCTGCGCCTGAGTTTTCGATAGTGAACACCGCAGACCCATTCGCCTGACACACTGCTGTGCCAGCCAGACGAGGCGGTTCAGCACAGTTTGTTGATGTTGAAACCGACGTATCAACAGTGGTCAAGGTCAGCGTCCCCGCGATGAAGCTGACCGTAAAGGAGCGACTTGCGCCGTTCGCCAGTAGTAAATCACTTGTGATGAAGCGTTGAATGCCATTTTGATCGACAATTTTGACCTGATCTGAAGAAGTCATCGAGTCCCCATTGTTAGTGAGGACAAAGGTCGCAACGCTATTCGCATCACAACTTGCCGTTGCAACGATAGCAGGTACCGGAACGGACGTATTTGTGCTCACATCTACCGGACGTGTAATCTGTCCGGTATCCGGTCCCTGTGCAATGAACATCGTCACAAGGAATGTACCCACTCCCTGATAGCTGTGGCATATGTTGGTCTGATTGCCAGTGACGATGGTGCCGTCACCAAAATCCCATGAAGTTACATTGACAGTCGGCGATACTAAGGCGGTGAAGCAATAGCTACCGCCACCCTGCGGGGTAATGGTGAAGTTAGAGTTTGATTCCAGCTGATTATAGGTACGGATGACATTGGTTGCAGTTGCCTGCGCGCTACTTGCGTTGCGTACCACCAAACTGACGTTGTGTGCCTGTGCTGGTGTGGTGTAATCCGTACAAATCTGTGCTGGTATATTGGTATCGTTGTAGGTCAGGGTTTGACCATTGCCGAAATCCCATGTCCAACTGTTGATCGTTGTACCGAGACTTCTATCCGTAAAGCAAACGTTCAATGTTGCTAAACCACCGTAAGTAGACGGGGTAAACGCCGCACGAATATCGTTTGCACCGAGCAATTCAAATTCGACAGAGGCTTGTGTCGTCCCCAAAGGACCATCTCCGCTTACCACTGCGCGATAACGTCCTGATGTATTGAAGAAACGCGCGACATTTTGACCCGGAACCGGCGTGCCATTCAAAAGCGCACCGGTCGTCGCGTTATAGAACGACCAGCGATAATTTCCGGTGATATTCGTTCCCGTAGCAGAGAAATTGATGTTTGCCGGAGCAAGAGTTGCCTGCGTGTAATTCACAGCAATGCTTTGTGATCCATAGACTGTGAATGTCACACTATGGCTTCCAGTACGATTACCCGATGCGGAAGCGCCGTTTAAAGCAACTGCATACGCGCCGGGGGTATTAAAGCTAAAGCAGGATACTGTTTCGCCGTTAACTGTCGCTGTACCGAGGCTGTTTGCCGCCGTACCAAGCGCCCAATCAAAGGTGATATCCGCCAGTGTCCCGTGTGTAACCGTACTGGTATTGTTGAAGCAGATGACCTGCCCCACTTCGATCAAACTATTATTGATCGCTCCGCCACCGCTATTGGTGTAACTGTAAGTTACATTCAGCGTGCCAAGTGCCAGCGCCGCTTCTAATTGACAGCTATAGGTCGATTCATTGTCATCGGTATCATCTACATAGACGCGCAATGTGTAATCATCTACACGATTTACGATAAAGTTACCGGAGATTGACGGACTTGTTATTGTTCCGTCTACTGTAGAATCATTTGTAGCAAGGGTAGCAACTTCGTTACCACCACTGTCCAACAGTACCCAGCGATACGTCAGGTCATAACCGTTGGTATTGTCAATCACGACATCGTACGTATAATTCGTCGCCGGATTGGTCGGAGAGAGGTTGCCTGTCGGTCCTGCATCACAGGAGAAATCCATCCCTGTGCCCGACGCTACCACTGTCGCCATACCGCTACAGTTATCCGCAGGATCAACCACATCCGCTGTATATTCGATCCGGTAAGTCACGCCCGGACTATTAAATTGATAAGAGAAATTCTGATTTGTCCCAGTGGCTACGGGCGTAAAGTTACCGAAACCGTCATCTTCAGAAAGTGTCCAGCTATAGGTCGTTGTACGCGCATATTGATTTGTCAGTGAAGATTGGAAATTCACCGTTTCACCAATCACCGGGGACAAATCGCCGATGGGTGGCGCACAGGTCATTGCTGGTACATCTACTGTAAAGGTACGTGTACAATTCGCCGTATTGGTTGTGGCATCCGGGTTGGTGACGACGACCGCCATATTGACCGTGTAGCTACCAAGCTCAGAAGCAGACCAATCTAAAGTAATTGAGTTTGTATTCGTCGCCTGCCCATCCGTGAAACCGCTCCATGTGTAGCTGGCAATCGGGCGACCCGCCTGTCCGCCGACAGTCATACCGAATGTGTAATTACGGGTCGGGTTATCCAACATCTGCGGTAGCGGATCGTCCGCATTCACAAATGGGCTAGGAATAGTGCAGGTCAAGTTGGGCCACGAGAAGTTAATCGTGCGTGTCTGAGTACAGCCAGTTGTTCCATTGGTCGGGGTTGCTGTAAACGTGATGGTATGTGATCCAACCGAGATGTAATTCATGATCTGGCTGAGGGTTGCATTCCCCTGATCGACACCATCAATTGCCCACGCATAGGTGTATGTACGTCCAGCAGGATCATTTACACTGCCGGTAAAGGTTTTGTTGTTGCCATCAGGGCGCTGTGACCCATTACCAGAAATCGTGCAGACAGGTGTGGGCCAAGCAACGGTGATAGTGCGTGTATCCGTACAGCCTGTGCCGTCACTTGGCGTAACGACTACCCGAAGGCTCTCTGTCGTTGGCGTTGTCCATGAACGGTCAAGCGTATTGCTTGTACCAAGTGAATTGTTTCCAGCATCGAACCATTCGTAGGTTAAGGTGCGACCCATCAACGCGCCGGTGACATTCACGCCATACGTATAGGTTGAACCTGTCGGATAGGGGCTAAAGTCCCCCGTCATGGTGCAGGAAAGCGGGGGCCAAGCTACCACCACATTGACGGTATCTTCACAATCATCTGATAGGTCAGGCGTGGTGGCAAAAAAGCGAATCGCCTCATTTGCGGATGCTGTCCACGAGCGCGTAAAGGTGGTGCTATTGACACCTTGCGCCGCACCATCCACGTACCATTCATACGTCAATGTACGTCCAGAAACATTGTTCAGGGTGGCGGTATAGGTAACGTTGTTACCATCCGGCACGACGTTTATGCTACCAGTGATTGAACACGTCAGATCAGGATATTCCACCTGAACCGTTGTCGTTTCGGAACAACTTGCGCCGTCAGCGGTCTGCGCGGTGAATGTCAGCAAATAAGACCCAACCGCGCCCCATGTGACGTTGATATTCTGTGTCGTATAGCTATCGTTGACACCTTGTCCCGTTACCGTCCAGCTATAGGTGGCGGTGCGTCCGTTAAGGTCGCCAACCACACCATTATAGGCTTGGGAACTACCCGGTAAAGCGGAAGTTGCGCCTGTGATAGAACAGGTGATGTCCAGACGAGCAACAACAATAATCATTTCAGAAGTCGATTCACCACCCGGACCACGCACCCGTAGGCGAATTAGATTTTCGCCAACGGTAGAAAGTGCGATCCCTGTGGGGTTAGCATCTGTACTATCAATCGTCCCGTCGTTATTGAAGTCCCACTCATAATCAACAATGACTCCTGTACTGCCAGAACTATCGAAATTTACCGTTTGTCCCCAGATAATCTGATTAGCCGTAGCGGTAAATGCGGCGGTTGGGGAGCGCCACGCAGAATAGGTCAATTGATCTTGAGAAGTGGCGCTACCATCAAAGTTAGCAACGGAAAGACGTATAATATATGTGCCTTCTGTAGCATATGTATGGCAAACCAACCCGCCATTATCAACAACACTTGCAGGGCTACTGCCGAAGTCAAATTGCCATGTATTGGTTGTAATTGGACCGGAACTTGTGTTGTTAAAACATACCGTAACACCTGTAGCGCCGCTATTCGTGCTTGATGCTTCTACAAAATCAGCAATGACCGAAGCGGCTGGTGGATAGACACCGACCTGCTTCGTTACCGTCCCTGCCCCACCCGGACCACTATAATTCAGAGTTATAGTGTAGGTGTTTTCTACGCTATATATAACAGTGTGAGGACCTTGACCTGTCGCCGTTGTACCATCACCGAACACCCAATCCCATGAGGTAATCGGACCTGTACTGTTATCAATTCCATTAAATGTCACCGAGAGTGGCGCTGTACCGGATGAGACCGACATCGTGAAATCTGCGCTTGGTGGAGGTGCGTTCACCGCAATCGTGCGCGTGGCTACTGCGGTTGTGCCTGCCCCATCCGTGATCGTCAGTGTAATGTTGTAGGTACCGTAATCGGTAAAAGTAAAGCTCGGCTCAAAGGCTGTGCTGGAGTTGGTGTAACTATTAGGTCCGGTCACTGACCAGCTATACCCTAAGCCACCTCCACTACTGCCATTCACCAGATTGACCGTAAATGGTGAATAACCTGCTGTACCGGGCAAAATGCTAAAGCTAGCTACCGGAATACTGTTGACTGTAATGCTCCCGCTTAACGTAATTGGCGAGCCACTGTTTGGTGTACAGACCAGCGTAATCGGGAACGTTCCAGTGCTGGTATAGGTATGGGAAGGCGACTGGGAGGTAGAAGTTGTCGAATCACCAAAATTCCAGCTATAAGAAGCGATGTTTTGAACATTGACCGCCCCAAAGTCGAACGTGAACGGGTTCGTATCACCTGCATCCGTAATGCTCATCTGGCAGGAGATCGCCTGTCTGGAAACGCCACCTGAGGTGTCCGTGTTACCAGTAGCGTCTCCGCGTGTCCCCGTTTGAACCGGTTCTTCATCAACGACAATTTCAGAAGAAGACACACCACTCGCAGTTGTTGGTTCTGTTGTCGCTGTAACCGTCATTGTTGCCGTCGGAGGTTCATCCGTTGCGGTCTCGGTTAGAGTCTCCGTCAGCGGGACATCAGTATTTGTCGCGGACGGTTCAGTTGTTGCCGTCGGCGGGACATCAGTATTCGTCGCAGACGGTTCTGTCGTTGCCGTCGGCGGAATTGGCGTATTTGTAGGCGGCACGGGACTCGCCGTTGGCACAGGTGTTGGCAAAACATCTGTCGGCTGTACCGCGACTTCTGCTGTTGCCTCGGAGCCATCTGCCGCCGTACCCTGCAAATCAGGATCGCCATCAGAAAGAAGGAGTGCGCCCAGAAGAATCCCTACTGCGACCATAGCCGCCAGTGCAAGATTTCTGGTTGTTATGTATTGATTCTTCATTTATTTGCTACCTCAGTGATAATTCCTAGGCTTATATGAATGCTACAATTACTTAATGGTAACCCTGAAACACAGGTCAGTTCATAAAGACCTCAGAATAAGTGTAAAATCGACGCAATGAGAGTGATAATTAACTGTATCTATCATCACCGCAAAATTGTGAAATAAACCTTAAGAATTGTAAATTTGGTAAATTTAGAATGAAGAGGCACAAAGAGCGATAAACTTATATGAATTACGATCTCATTATTATTTCGGATATAATGAATGCTAAATGTTGTTAGATGAAGAAATTTTTTAGGAGAAAATAAGCGCGTGACAGAAAAAAGACTGCATTATCGGACGTGCAATTTATGTGAAGCCATGTGTGGATTAGAAATTGAACTTGAAGGAGATTCTATTCTCGCCATACGCGGAGACAAAAACGATCCCTTCAGTAAAGGACACATCTGCCCCAAAGCCACCGCCCTACAGGACATTTACAACGACAAAGATCGCCTCAAATTTCCTGTTCGGCGCACGGCGGACGGTTGGGAGCAAATTTCATGGGATGAAGCCTTCGATGAAGTCGTGCACAATTTAAAAGCTGTGCAAGCCAAATATGGGAATGATTCAGTAGGCGTGTATCTAGGCAATCCCAACGTCCACAATTACGGCAGTATGCTCTATGGCGCACCGTTTATCCGCAGTCTACGCACAAAAAATCGCTTTTCCGCCACATCAGTAGATCAACTCCCCCATCATTTCGCCGCATTTTTCATGTTCGGACATCAGCTTTTGATGCCTGTGCCGGATATTGACCATACCGATTTCATGCTGATCTTCGGAGCGAATCCGTTCGCCTCTAACGGCAGTTTAATGACAGCCGCCGGAGTGGGAGATCGCCTCAAGAATATTCAAAAACGCGGTGGCAAATTCATCGTGATTGATCCACGTCGCACGGAAACCGCCTCTAAAGCCGATGAGCACATGTTCATCCGTCCCGGCATGGATGTGCTTCTGCTATTGGCGATGGTCAACACGCTGTTTGCTGAAAATTTGGTGGATACCGGTCATCTCACCGATATGCTTGAGCGTTTAGACACTGTGCGCGAAGTCACGGCAGAATTCACGCCGGAACTGGTCGCACCTTTTACCGGAATTGCCGCGGAGGACATTCGCCGTTTAGCGCGTGAGTTCGCCAACGCAAAATCTGCGGTGTGTTATGGGCGCATCGGTGTATCGACACAGGCGTTTGGTGGCGTGTCGAATTGGTTGATTAACGTGCTGAATGTCATTTCTGGCAATCTGGATTCTCGCGGTGGCGCGATGTTCACGTTACCGGCAGTCGATATTGTCGGCATGACGAGCATGACCGGACAAAAAGGAAAGTACAATCGCTGGCGCAGTCGGGTGCGTGATTTGCCTGAATTCGGCGGTGAATTGCCTGTTTCGGCATTAGCAGAAGAAATCTTGACTGAAGGCGATGGTCAGATCAAGGCGATGGTGACTGCGGCGGGCAATCCGGTGCTCTCCACACCAAATGGCACGCAACTCGACGAGGGACTGAAAAACCTTGACTACATGGTTTCGATTGATATTTACATCAACGAAACCACCCGCCACGCCAATATCATCCTACCGCCGACGACGGGCTTAGAAACCGACCATTATGATCTCGTGTTCCATTATTTAGCGGTTCGCAACACCGCGAAGTTCTCCCCTGCCCTATATGAGCCGGAAGACGGCATGATGCACGATTGGGAGATTCTGCGCGAATTACGTATCCGTATGGAATCCAATGGAACGCCGAAGCCGATCAACCGCAAAGATTATCTGCGTCGCTTGCCACCACACAAAATCATCGACATGGCGTTACGTTTCGGTCCGTATGGCGCGTGGGGAGATAAGCCGGAAGTTGGTGATGGTGTTTCCCTGCCCAAGCTCAAACGCGAACAGCACGGCGTGGATTTTGGTGCGCTCCAACCCTGCCTCAAGCAACGCATCGCCACAGAAGACGGTAAAATTCATCTCGCGCCGGAAATCATCGTCAATGATCTACAGCGTGTTTCTGAAGAATTACTTCATGATGATAACGCGATCAGTGAAACGTTCCCGTTGGCGCTAATTGGTCGCCGTCATCTGCGGAGCAATAACTCATGGATGCACAACAGCGAACGGCTTGTGCGCGGTAAAGATCGTTGTACCCTGATGATCCATCCCGATGATGCACAGGCGTATGGCGTTCAGGATGGCGATTGTGTACAAGTGGAATCCCGCGTGGGCAAAGTACAGATTAATGCGGAAGTTACGGCGGACATCATGCGTGGCGTGGTGAGTATCCCACATGGTTGGGGACATGGGCGCAAGGGTGTTCAACTGGAAACCGCTCAAAAACACGCTGGCGTAAGCATCAACGATCTCACCGACGATCAACGGCTTGATAAACTCACCGGAAACGCCGCCTTTAATGGCGTACCCGTGCAGATTTCTGTGTTACAACAGGCGTAAAATATGAATGTATTCTCGATGGATGACTTGCTGGAACTATCCGCCGCAAGTCATCATCATTTATGCCCTAAACAGGTGCTTGGTGTGCGGATGGGGATGCTCGCCGCCAAAATTTTAGACATGCCCCTGCCCCAAACGGATCGAAAACGTCTGTTTGTGTTCGCTGAAACTGACGGCTGTGCAATTTCTGGCATTACAGCCTCAACCGGATGCAGTGTCAATAAGCGCACCATGCGACTGATGGATTTTGGCAAAGTCGCCGCGACATTTGTGGATACGGTGACTGACCGTGCCATTCGCATTCACCCGCTACCTGAATCGCGCCAAAATGCAATCGCCATCGCCGAGGCGTATATGCGCCCTGAACCCATTGAAAGTCGCTGGCACGCGTATCTCTACGGCTATCAAGTGCTTGATGATCGCCTGTTATTTAGTGTGCGGTCGGTCAACCTCAGCGTCTACCTAAAAGACATCATCAGTACGCCCACCGCGTTCGCCGTTTGCGACCATTGCGGGGAAGAAATCAATAACGGGCGGGAAATAATCACTGATACGCTAACCCTCTGTCAAGCCTGTGGCGGGAATGGCTACTATCAGGAAGCAGAAAGTCTTGAATGGTGAACGATGTGACCTGTGTGGTGCTTGCCGGTGGAGAAAGTCGCCGGATGGGGGAAAACAAAGCCTTCGTCATGCTTGGTGATAAACCCCTAATCACCCATACTTTAGCGCGATTGTCTCAACTTGATACAGCAGAAACACTGATTATCACACGCAACCCATCGCAATATACGCACCTTGAAGCACGAATCATCCAAGACGAAGGCACAGGGCGCGGACCCTTGAACGGTATCTGTAGCGCCATAAAGCATTGCAACACAGAATATATCTTCGTGGTGGCGTGTGATATGCCGTTTATTAATGCCGGATGGGTACGCTGGTTATATGCACAACGATCAAATTATGATGCCGTCGTGCCTCATTTTGACGGCTATCCGCAGAGCTTACATGCCCTTTATCAAAGGCGTTGTAGTGAACCATTCGCCGCCCAAATCAGCCTCAATAACTATCGGATGGAACACGCATTAGAAAAAATTAACATGCACTTTATTTACGACGCTCCGCCCCGCGCAAATGACCACCATAGCGAAACTTTTTTTAACGTCAATACGCCGGAAGATTTATCTCACGCCCGGAAAATTCTTGAATCATCGCCGCTAAAGTGACTTCGGCACAAAATCCAGCGTTGCAAAATAATCTACAAGTGTTTCTTCCCGCCGGATAAGCTCAACCGATCCATCCGCACACAGGAGCAATTCTTTCGGGCGCAATCTACCATTGTAATTAAAGCCCATAGCATGACCATGCGCGCCCGTATCATGAATTATCAGTGTGTCGCCCACATCTAAGCGCGGCAACAGGCGTTGAACGGCGAACTTATCATTGTTCTCACAGAGTGACCCGACCACGTCGACTTTCTCAAAAAAGTCCGCATCATCTTTACCGTAAACATCAATATGATGATACGCATCATACATTGCTGGACGCATTAATGATGACATCGAAGCATCAACACCTACATAAGTGCGATATGTCTCTTTACGCGTCAGCACTTTCGTAATCAGAACACCATGCGAACCCGTCATGTAACGTCCACTTTCCAGATAAAGCGCAGGCGCATAGCCGTACTTTTCCTGAAATTCATCAAGAAGCTTGGAAACAGCATCACCCAACGCCTCAATATTCAGGGCTTCTTGCTCCGGCTGATAGGGAATACCTAAGCCACCACCGATATTGATAAATGCCATCTGAATGCCAAGACCAGCTTTTAATTCGGCGACAATTTCAAGCAACATCGTTGTCGTGTGCACCATGGAACAATAATCACGCTCATTCGAGACAATCATTGCATGTAAGCCGAAGTGTTTTACACCTTTTTCCCGGGCGGTTTTATAGGCGGCAAAACGTTGCTCATGACTGATGCCAAATTTTGCCTCCATCGGATTACCAATGATGTTATTTCCGGCACGGCGTTCACCGGGATTGTAGCGAAATGAAAGTGTCTCCGGGATATCAGGTAAACGGTCTAACAGACTGATGTCGTCCAGATTAATAATGCAACCACCTTTACTAAACGCGACAGTGAACTCATCAGCAGAGGTGTTATTTGACGTGAACATGATGCGGTCAGGCGTTCCACCCGCTTGACGGCTCAAAATCAATTCCGGCACAGAACTACAATCGAAGCCGAAGCCCAAATCGTGCATAATCTTCAAAATGCGTGGATTGGGCAATGCTTTAACGGCGAAAAATTCCTGAAACCTATGCACACCTGCGAAGGCACTCAGCAACTTTTCACCTGTGTCACGAATGCCAATTTCATCGTAGATATGGAATGGTGTCCCAAAATGTCCGCATATTTTCGGCAAAATCGGATCTAATCGCGCTTTGAACTCAGCCGACATCGGCATAATAAACGTTTACCCTAGCCCTTCAAATATCCCGTGATTCTTAGCACTTCCTTGAGCGCAAGAACAACCGACTCTTGTGTATAGACGACGCGCACATAGACGCTAATTTCCAGCAATTCCGCAATAGCACGGCGCAGTGCATTACCTTCATCCACATATTGATCGAGCAACGTCCGCATTTCCATCTCACGCGGTTCTTTTGGCACCATAAAGCGGGGTTGCCCTTTTGCATCCCGCGCATCTTCGCCACCCGTGAATGCCACAAACACCCGCTCGTTAGATGCCGCCTGTACAATCGCCTTAAACATTTCAACCGCGTGCATCCGGTGGGGCGTAATCACAATATCCCCCCGCGCCGGATTATTCGTAAATGTCACCGTCAGAGTTTCCATCTTCTGGGCGAATGTGAGCAGATACTTTCGCATGTGATTCGCATTTTTGACAAATTCCTGATAATGTGCCGCCATCGCCTGTTCGCTACCATAAATATTGTCCGGTACGAACAAAGGATGACCGCGTTTAGAGTGAACCGGAATTTCGTCCTTGTCTGCGTAACCATCAGAATAATAAATGACCATCGGTTCTTGATGTTCAAAGTGATCGGAAGCAATTTCAAGGCTACTAATTCCGCCAAATGTACGTGGGGATACTTCATATAGGTTGACTTTTGCCGCATCCCGCGCCGCAAATTCTAATGGATGATGAATGTCATAATTATATTCAACGTGGTGTGTGTCGGGGTGAATCTGTGGATCAAAAAACACGATATTCTTTTCCGTGAGCCAGTCGTTAATGACATCACGTTCAGTGTTTCGTAATAAAATACCGTCCGCATTTAGGATGTTGCACGCGCCACCGGAAAAAACTTGAGTGAGATGTGCGCGTGAAATTTCTTCCGTGAGATTCCAGCGTTTCGTTGCCATTCCTGATCCTTTGTTGGTCGTGTTGAGAAGCAAGTTCTATAATGGTAGTCAATTTTACAAAGCGAACCACTATTCAGTTATTACAAAATAAAAACTATCTATAACATAAATGAAACTAAAAAGGTTCGCTGAATTTCAATGTTTGGATAAAATTAAGAAGGTAAACACACCTTTGGAGAAGTCCTATGCAAGGCGTTTCATCATCCAAGCTGATCGGCAACCGATACCTTCTTCACGAACAACTCGGAGAAGGCGGTATGGGGGCTGTGTTCCGCGCAACTGACCGCCTGACTGAACAGACTGTCGCTCTTAAACGCGTGACTTTGCAACCGGAGAGCATCGAATTCGACTCAGAGTCCTACTCATCGGATAGCACCGGACTGCGTATTGCACTTGCTCAGGAGTTCAAGACGCTCGCCTCACTCCGTCATCCACACATTATCAGTGTGTTGGATTACGGCTTCGACGAGGACAGACAACCCTATTTTACGATGGATATTATGACCGATGGAGCTACCCTGTTGGATAGCGCCCGTGGCAAGTCTATGTTGCACCGCGTCGATCTATTGATCCAGATGCTACAGGCGATTGCCTATTTGCACCGTCGCGGCGTTATTCATCGTGACTTAAAACCCGGCAATGTGCTGGTCAAAGATAATGAAGTCAAAGTACTCGATTTTGGTTTGGCTGTCGTGCGAGATCAAGCCACAGCGGAAAACGAAGAGGAAGAAGAGGAACTCGCTGGCACATTAGCTTATATTGCGCCAGAAGTGATGGTCGGCGAATCCGCACGAGAACCAGCAGATCTTTACGCTGTCGGCGTGATGCTCTATGAGCTATTTGTAGGGCATCACCCGTTTGACTTACAAAACCTAAACAAACTGGTCAACGATATTATCCTGACACCACCCGATCTACTGCCCCTAAACCAACTCAAGCTCGCTATCGGTAATCTGCGTGAAGAGCAACCGTTAGATTATCAGGAATCGCTGGCAAATAGAAATGCCACTGTACAGGGTGATGAATTACGCACGTTTGTGGGCGATCTACCTGAATCCATTACAAATGATGCCGAAACTACATTCACCGGCGATATAGATGCGTTAAGCGGTGACGCATTAAGAACCATAAAAGAAGATGATTTGTCCTCATTTGATGCGATGAAAACCGTGCCAGACTTGGAAACCGAAAAATTATCTTCAGATGCCTTAAAGACCGTTCAAGATATAGAGCAAACGGCGCAGAGAGATGCGTTTTCCTCGACGGCAAAGTTTGATGACACGGCAAGCGAATCAGAAAACTTCGCTGACGATGTAACACACACTATGCCCGTTTCCCGGATAACCTTGCCAGAAACTGAAGTTAAGCGCCGTGAACCAATACCCAATTTCCCTACATTGAATTCGCAACAAAGTTACAGTTTACTTGCAGAGGAAGTTCAACCACTCGGATTTATTATCGAACGCTTGATGGCAAAATCACCAGATGACCGCTACCACAATGCCTACGAAATCATTGACGATCTTTGCAATGCGTTCAACATCAGTTCACCACAGGAATCCGTCGCTATTCGAGAAAGCTTTTTGCAGGCGGCGACGTTTGTAGGGCGAGATACTGAACTGAATCAGTTGGAACATTCCCTGCACGAAGCCCAGAATGGCACCGGCGACTCATGGTTGATCGGTGGTGTTACCGGCGTTGGCAAATCGCGCTTATTAGAAGAGCTTCGTACCCGTGCTCTAGTGCGTGGCATGACGGTTTTGCGCGGACAGGGCGTTGATGGGGGTGGTCTACCCTTCCAAATTTGGCGCGAACCGCTACGCCAACTGATCCTAGGTATTGATATTGATGATGTTGATGCCAGTATTTTGAAGGACATTATCCCGGATATTGATCGCCTGCTTGCGCGTGAAATCCCCGAAGCGCCCGCTGTAGAAATAACAGCCTATCAACAACGCCTCGTCGGTACAGTCGTCAGCGTCTTTGAACGCCAGAAACGTCCCTTAGTGCTCCTCGTGGAAGATCTGCAATGGACAAAGGAAAGTCTCGATGTTTTGGGCCTACTAAGCGGTATCGCACACGATATTTCACTACTGATCGTGGGTACGTATCAGGTGGAAGTCAGACCAGAACTCCCTGAAGAATTGCCCAACATGACCCTAATGCGGTTGGATAGCCTGACACGCACTAATATCGCGGCATTAAGTGTATCCATGCTCGGCGAAATTGGTCATAACAACGAAATTGTCGAACTGCTCATGCGTGAAACCGAAGGCAATGTGTATTTTATGGTAGAGGTTGTCCGTGCTTTAGCAGAAGAAGCGGGACGACTAGCAGAGGTTGACCGCCTTACTTTACCGGACTACGTGCTAGCGGGCGGTGTACAACAGATTCTCGAACGCCGTTTGGAGCATGTACCGGAACGTTGGCGGCGGCTCTTACGTCTTGCGGCAATTACTGGTCGTGAGCTTGATCTCGCCATTCTTGATAAAGTGAAGGGTGATGTAGATGTTGATGAATGGCTGGCAGTGTGTAGCAATGTCGCTGTTATCGAGGTGCGCGAAGGACGCTGGCAATTCGCCCACAGTAAACTACGGCAGGCAAAACTAGAGCGAATTCCAGACAAAGAGCTTCCGATTTTGCACCAGCAAATTGCAGAAGCGATTGAAGTCGTTTATCCAAATGCACCGGAGCGCGCACAGGAACTTGCCCTTCATTGGAAACACGCCGGAGACATCAACAAAGAGCAATATTATGCCCAACAAGCCGGCGAATATATGCTCAAGATTAGTGGATTCAACGACGCGCTCACCATGTTTGAACGTGCGCTCACGTTGTTACCACTTACATCCATGTCTAAAAAAGAAAAACAACAGGCGCACGCAGATGTACTCCGAAATTTGGGCGAAACGTTACAATATACAGGTGAATATGACGAAGCAGAAACACGATTGAGCGATGCGCTTGAACGTTATGAAGCCATGAACGACACGAACAATATTGCACGAACAATCCTACTTCTAGGCGATATTGCGTGGCGCAAAGGTGACTATGCCCATGCAATCAGCTTGAGTGAAGACAGCTTGAATGATTTTAAGGCGTTGGAAGACAATATTGGCATTGGCATGGCGTTAAATCGCATCGGCATTGTCTATGTGGAACAGGGCGAATACGCGAAAGCCGCGCCTTATTTTCAAGATACGCTGGATATCTCCCAGCTGAGCGGCGATCAACAGGTACGCGCCAACGCCCTCAATAACCTAGGTCTCGTCGCCCACTATGCGGATGGAGATACCCAGAAGGCACGAGAATATTTTGAGCAAACCCTTACCATTAGCAGGAGCACCGGGGAACGCCGTAAAGCCGCTACCGCCCTGCTCAATCTTGGCGGTATGGCAGGTGGACAGCAAGATTTTGTCCACGCACAGGAATACTTGAAAGAGGCACTCCAATTATGCCGTGCAATCGGTGAACGGCGCGGAGTGGCATTGGTGCTTCATAATATGGGACAGGTCGCAAATGACCTTGAGCAGTACGGGGAGGCAATCAATTACCTTCAGGACAGTCTGGAAATTTCTCAATCGATTGGTAATCGACCCGGCTCATGTTTGACATACTATGTGCTCGGTGAAGTGTATCGCAAATTAGATGAGCAAGAACATTCCCGTGAATATTACGTCAACGGATTAGACATCGCCCATGAGATAGAAGCCGCCCCGCTGATTATGAATATTCTCGCGGGTCTAGCCGATCTTGAAACGAATGCCCATAGATCGATTGTTCTCGCAACATTGGTAAACGACCATACGGCAACAACAGAGGATATACGGCAACGTGTAAGTGAGAAATTAGAGACCTGGCGAAAAGAAATTCCTGCTTCGAAATACGAAAGCTATGTTGAGGAAGGCAAGAAAATAACTGTGGACGATATCGTACAGGACATCCTCAATTCTAGGAAGTAAAGTAAAGTCCGGTAGACTTTACCGGACTTTTTTTATTCTCCAAACAGCATCCTTACCGAACGTCTATTTCAATGCGGATTACCACAGCAAAAAACCTCCTTAGCACGTAAATGTTTCATGAAAATGATGTGAAGTGCTACGTCATTAATTACAGAAAAAACACCTCAAATATGAACTACGTAAACTTTTGGTTTTTATTGCGTAACCGAGCCGCTATTTACTTGCTCAAATTTTGTTAGACCCTCTATAATGATAATAGTGTAACGACCTCACAAATAGTTGTATAGACACACAGCAAATTGAATTAGCAAGAATTAACGCATATAAAGATCACGGAGCATCACATCATGCGATTACGAACACCACAGTTTAGAAAACATCGACTTACGTTGCTTGTTATGTTGATAACAGGCGTTTTGCTTTCAATGAGTATATTCCCCGTAGCGGCAGATGACACCCCATCTACGGGAATAGCTTGTGCTGTCACAACAGAAATGGTCACAGGACAGGGTGGCTACGCACTCTCCGGCTTGGGTGGCTACGCACTCTCCGGTCTGGGCGGTTATGCGCTCTCCGGCTTGGGTAGCGGTGGGTATGCGCTCTCTGGTTTGGGTGATCTTACTCCTCAAGAAACGGCGGCATTGATCGCCGAGATCGAAGGCAATCCTGCTACACCTGAATGGCTATCAACCTATGTACGTAATGCAAACCTTACGGGCGGGGATGGCTTTAATTCGGTCAAAGTGGGCTTGCTAATTGTCGATGACTTTGACGGCACAACTGACCATCTTGAGCACGGTGAATTGGTCAATCTTGTTGTAGACGACCTTACCGAGCAATTACTTTCTGCGCTTGGAATCACCTTAAATATCGAAGTCATTCAAGTCGATATTAGTGAGATGGGCAATTATCAAATTGATGCGATCAGCGCAGGCATCCAATCAGCCATTGATGGTCGCCCTGATATCGAACACTGGGTTATCAACATGAGTTTCGGCTTGGTACCCTGCGAATTCACGGATGATGAAGGCAATACATTTAACTTTAATGACTTTATCGAAGCCCGCGAAGATTCTTTTGTAGACTCCGTTCGTCCGGTGCTCGAATGTATCGTCTACGACGACGACTATGAAGACGAATACGAAGGCTACTCCGGCGAATATGAAGTTTCCGGTACAGCATACTTCGGTTATCAAAATGATAATGACCAAATCGTCACCATTCCTACAGGAAACAACAACAAACTCACACCCTCTCAGGAAGGCGTTGAACTTCCCACAACTTTCTATCCCGGACGCATTATCAACGCGTTCTCCGTGCCCTTCTATGGAAGCGACATCGTCTGGACACTAGAAGGACCTGACGGTTCACGTCGGACATCCACCGCCGGTTTATTATCACCCGAATGTAATCACCCGCCCAGAGGACAAGTTATCCCGATTATTGAATGTGTCGCCACAGACGGTGAAGTTAAAGTGGCTCGTTTCGGTTACCTTAACCAAAATCCTTTTGTAGTCGAAATCCCAATCGGAAATAACAATAAATTTAGTCCACTACCGAAAGGTCGGGGTCAACATACTGTCTTCCAACCCGGACGAGTTGAAGATGCATTTAGCGTTACTTATACAGGTCAACTCAATTGGCACTTACGTTATGGTAGAAACAACGTTACTGGTTCCACCGCAACTGCCGATCCGTGTACCGATCTCCCCGGCGGACCAGACTTCAATGACTTCAATTTGATAGATTATCTTGAAGGCACGGGTGTCACTCTCGACGAAATATTCGGCGGATTAGACCCTGACCAATTTGAAGACCTTACTGATTTGCTTGATCTGTTAATTGCAGGTGGCAATGTCATTCCGGTAGCATCATCCGGCAACTTTGCGCCGACACTAGGGTCATTCCCATTAGTGCCTGCCAGTTTGCCACAGGTGATCGCGGTCTGCGCGACGCTTGGTGATGATGGACCGCAGTGGACAGGTTCACATGATGGCAATATGTGTGCGCCGGGCGGTTGGTACGAGTTTCAACCCGGTTATGTCGGCATTGGTACTTCATGGTCAGCACCGTTTGTCAGTGTGATCGCCGCCATCTGGCTCACCTACCCCGATGCTTGTACATTCCAGACCGATGGCGAAGGCAATATCGTCGGACCGCCAATCACAATTCCATTCGCAGAGGATTTCGTCAATGCGATCTTCACGTCTGATGGACTGAACCCGTTGAATTGTTCTTTTGATGACGATGAACCGGGGTCGTTAACAATCGTCAAAGAAACTTCACCTGCAAATACGCGTCGCTTCAATTTTGACGGCGGCGAAGAACTCGGTACATTCCGCTTACGTAATGGCGAGAGTGAAACATTCGAAGAACTTGCAGAGGGTTCATATACGGTAGCGGAAACCAATACCAACAGTAACTGGCTATTGGAAGATGTTACTTGCACCGTCGATGATGAAGGTTACGACTCAACATTTGAGTTCAACTCTGATAGCAACTCGATCACAGTCGACCTTGCTGAAGGCGAAAATGTCACCTGCACGTTCTATAATGTTCGTAGTGGTCGCATCACCGCCAAGAAATACGAAGACCTTAACGGCAACGGGCATCGCAACGCTGGTCAAGGTGAATCCTGGCTCTACCGTTGGGAAATGACGGTCTATCAGGGCGAAAGCGAAGTTGCTTCCGGCGACACTGGCGAAAGCGGCTATGTACGCTTCGACGGCTTACTGCCGGGTGAATACACTGTCTGCGAAGAAGACCGCGAAGGTTGGGAAAATACATCACACGAAGGTGAACTCTGTACTGATGTTGTGGTGACCTCTGCTGGTAATGCCACTGTGGTATTTGGTAACCGCGAAACCTTTGAAGCCGGCTCAATCACAATCAACAAAGAGGTGATCTCGCCAAACGACGGTGACTTCAACTTCCGCAGTAGCCAGATCGGAAACTTCACACTCAGCGACGGCGAATCCTATACCGCCGAAGAGCTTGAACCCGGAACCTACACAATCCGCGAAACCAACACCAACAATAACAATTGGTATCTGGATAGTGTGATTTGCGGTGAAGGTGTGGAGTACAACGTCAATCTGACAACCGCCACGCTGACCATCTATCTTGGTGCAGGCGAAGATGCAAACTGTACTTTCTATAACGAACGTGCCAGCAGAATCACGGCGACCAAATTTAACGACCTGAATATCAATGGACGCTTTAACGGCGGCCAGGGTGAAGAACGGCTTTCAGAATGGGGAATGCTCCTTTACGAAGATGGGGAACTCATCGCGGAAAGCGAAACCAATAGTAACGGCGTTGTTCAATTCCGTGGCTTGCACTCCGGCACTTATGTAGTCTGTGAAGTTCAACAACTGAATTGGCGCAGTACCACCCACTATGTAGATGAAGAATTCGGACAACCCTGTTCTGACCCGATCACTCTGGTTCAGGGCAACAACACCCGCGTAGACTTTGGTAATATCTATGTCGCACCGCCTGTCTCCGGTGATTGTGACGCGGCATTCGCCTACTCCGTCTACAGCTTCGATCAAAGTGACCGCAAAGATGGTAACCCAGTCAACGCCAACCGCTCAATTACGAGTAACGCACTTGGCGCACCGGATAGCTTTGATGCCTACTTCAATTTCTACTCTCTCGGCTTCGGTGGCACGATCATCCTTGAGTTCAACACCTATATCGTGCAAAATCCATATGGGCATGAACTCACGATTTATGAAACCAGCTTCGGCGGTACAACATTCGGTAGCTATCCTGAGCAAGCACGGGTATGGGTCGCACAATCTGCCAGTGGTCCATGGTTTGATCTCGGTGTAGCCCAACATGACGAGTATCTCTCGTTCCCGCCAGAACTTGATTGGGCACGGTATGTCAAGATTCGGGACATCTCAAATCCCGACAGCTTCGGCAACGATGCAGACGGCTACGATGTCGATGCAGTCGGCGCGTGTATGGTGAGCAATGAAGCACCCGGAGGCGGCGAAGAAGTTCCCGCAGGACCGGCATTCACCGCACCACCCACAGGTGATACACCACCTACCGATGATGGCAGTGATGATACACCCGGTGATCTCTCCGGAACATCATAAGCTAAACAGCTAACATAAAACAAAAAGCCGGATGAGCAAATTCATCCGGCTTTTTTTATTTCACTCACCCACGTAGAAAATTAGGCGATAGTCACTTGCGGAACAGATGTAAACGTCAGTCCATCGCTATCCGCATCTACAAGCACATGATCGCCCTCTTGAATTTGACCTTCTAGCAAAGCAATCGCAAGCGGGTCTTGCAATTCACGCTGAATGGTTCGCTTGAGTGGACGCGCCCCGAATACCGGATCAAACCCGCGCTCTGCCAACAGATACTTCGCATCAGCAGTCAGTTCGATCGTCACGCGACGATCCGCAAGCAACCGCTCTAAACGCGCCAACTGAATATCGACAATTTGGACGATATGCTCACGCTCCAGGCTATGGAAGATGATAATTTCATCCAGCCGATTCAAAAATTCTGGACGGAAGTGGCGATCAAGCTGACCCATTACCGCATGGCGAATCTCTTCTTTGCTGGCTTCCACGCCCATTTGCTTGATGAAATCACTACCCACGTTACTGGTCATGATAATCACCGCGTTGGTAAAATCTACCGTCCGTCCCTGCCCATCCGTTAAGCGTCCATCATCGAAGACCTGCAAAAAGATGTTAAACACATCAGGATGCGCTTTTTCGATTTCATCAAACAACACCACGCTATACGGACGACGGCGCACGGCTTCCGTGAGTTGTCCGCCTTCTTCATAGCCCACATATCCCGGAGGTGCACCGATCAAACGGGCGACGGCATGTTTTTCACCGTATTCGCTCATATCAATGCGGATCATCGCGTTTTCATCGTCGAATAGGAAGTTCGCCAATGACCGCGCCATTTCGGTTTTACCCACACCTGTAGGACCGAGGAACAGGAACGTTCCCACCGGACGATTCGGGTCTTGCAAGCCAGCACGACTACGGCGCACCGCAGACGAAACCGCCTTCACTGCATCGTCCTGCCCGATCACGCGATGATGCAAGCGATCTTCCATGTGGAGCAATTTCTCAATCTCGCCTTCCAGCAATCGCGAAACCGGCACGCCCGTCCAGCGGGAGATGATAGAGGCGATTTCGTCAGCATCGACCTCTTCTTTAAGCATTGATGCCCCTTCAGCGCGCATCTGCTCCATATGGATTTCACGCTCGCCGAGTTCTTTTTCTAGCTCTGGCAACGTGCCGTAGCGCAAACGGGCGGCGGTTTCTAAATCACTGCGCCGTTCTGCCCGCTCAAGCTCGATTTTGGCATCATCCATCTGCGTTTTGATCTCGCGGATGGATTGAATCGCCTCTTTTTCCTTCTGCCAACGCGCCGTGAGCACGTTTAATTCTTCATGTAAATTAGCCAGTTCACCCTCAAGATCATCCAGCCGTTGCTTGGAGGCTTGATCGCGCTCTTTCTTCAGGGCTTCGCGCTCAATCTCCAACTGCATGATGTGCCGTTCCGCTCGATCTAGCTCCGCCGGACGCGAATCAATCTCCATTTTGAGATGCGCGGCGGCTTCGTCGATCAAGTCAATAGCTTTATCCGGCAATTGGCGATCTGGAATATAACGGTTGCTGAGCGTCGCGGCGGCGATCACGGCACTATCTTGAATCCTCACACCATGATGCACTTCGTAGCGTTCTTTTAGTCCGCGTAAAATGCTGATCGTATCTTCAACGCTCGGCTCACCGACAAATACCGTCTGGAAACGTCGTTCCAGCGCGGCATCTTTTTCAATGTGTTTGCGATATTCGTCCAACGTGGTCGCGCCGATCATATGGAGTTCGCCACGCGCCAGCATCGGCTTCAACATATTGCCTGCATCCATCGCGCCTTCTGCCGCTCCCGCGCCTACAACCGTGTGCAACTCGTCCAGAAAAAGGATGATCTTACCCGCGCTATCGGAAACTTCTTTGAGTACGGCTTTCAAGCGTTCCTCAAATTCACCACGGAATTTTGCGCCGGCGACCAGACTGCCCATATCCAGTGAAATCAGCGTTTTATCACGCAAGCCTTCCGGCACGTCCCCATTGACGATTCGTTGCGCCAAGCCTTCTACGATTGCTGTTTTACCAACACCCGCTTCACCAATCAGCACCGGATTATTTTTCGTCCGGCGGCTAATCACATGAATCACACGGCGGATTTCTTCATCACGCCCGATAACCGGATCAAGTTTACCCTGACGGGCGACGGCGGTGAGGTCACGTCCGTATTTTTCGAGACTCTGGAATGTGCTCTCAGGGTCTTGCGACGTGACACGCTGACCGCCACGAATGCTGGTCAATGCCTGCAAAATCGCATTTTCGCTGATGCCATTGCGCTCAAGTATGCCGCGTAACGCCTTGCTTTCCACCAGCGCCAACAGCATATGCTCCGTGCTGGTGTAATCATCTTTCATCTTGGCGGCGTGCTTTTCCGCAGAGTTCAACACATTCACAAGATCACGGTGTAAGCCCAGTTGCACCCCACCGCCAGAAATGCGTGGCATAGAATCCAACATGCCTTCTAATTCGTTTATCAGGCTTTGCGGGCGAATACCAATCTTGGCGACGACTTCCGGCACTACTCCGTCTTGCTGGGTCATCAGTGCCATCATCAAGTGAATCGGCTCAATACTACCGTGATTATTGTCTGACGCGATAGATTGCGCCTTGATAAGCGCTTCTTGCGCCTTGTTTGTATATTTGTTTAAATCCATTGTAAGTACCTCCCTTGCAATAAGTATAGTATAGAAAAATTATATATATTCGTTGTCAACATAACATCAGAAAAACATCAACAAAAACGCCCTCATTGCTGAGGGCGTTAAAGAGTTTAGATTTACTGTGGAGGTTATTGGCGTTTAAACTCCTGCATCAGTGCCTGGACTTGCTGGATACAAGCCACATAGCGGGGATCAAGCGGATTGCGGATCTGATTGGCTGTGGTTGTAATTCTGCCAATCAACGCTTGATTTTCAAGACTGCCCAACGGTGTACTCATCAGTTGCCGACGAAGTTGAACGAGATCGTTCACAATTCTGTTGAGTTCAGAATCACCACTGCCTTGCAATGTCATGATCCATGAGTTAATCATCGCACCGGGCGTATTTTCGCGTGCATTTCTAACATTCATTTGTTTGTATTCCTCTGAAACTCATTAAAAGGCTGTGTCAAATAAGACCGGATAATGACAGCAATGAACCAGAGATTACACGTTAACGATACGCCGTTCTTGTAGGGGTGTCACTGGTACTAAAGTATGTTTTAGTACCAAAGTCATCCTGAGACCTGTGTGAATTGAAAGAGGCAAAATTATAAAATGCACCCTGAGCATGATCATAGCTCAGGGCGCATTTTATGAGTCTGATTATGGCGTGGGCATGGCTGGTTCTGCGGCTTTGGTAAAAATCGAATGGTGACTTTCCGTGCATGGAATTTGCAGGAAATCGCGCCCTAGTGGATAGACGCGCCAACTATATGTTCCGCCGCCCGGAATTTCCGATAGATCAAGCGTATAATCATTGCGAAATTCCACCAGATACTCGTCATACATACTACCGGAGGCATCTGCGTTGTACCACAAACGCACCAGATAGCGCGGGGCATCCGGTCCACGCCAATTAAACGTGATCGTACCACTCCCCTCAACAGTGATCGTACCATTGAACGGCGTGAGCAACTCCCACGGCGAGCATACAAATTCGGGCGATGACGGATGTGCCTGACCCGGAACGCGAATCCGTTGTCCTAACCGAATAAGGCTGGGATCCGCAATACAGTTGCCTTCCGCAAGGTCATTGGCATATGTGTTATAACGCGGCGCAATATTCGCCAGCGCATCCCCCGGTTGCACTACATATTCCAGTTGCCAATCGTCACGCGGTTCGCACGTTTCTTGACCCGGTTCGGGTGTCGCGGTGTTTAGCCCCTGCAAACCCGGAATATTCACCTCAAGATTGACCGTCGGCGTGGGAGTTACCGTTGCCGGATCGGTGGCTGTTGGCGTAAGCGTGGGAGGCTCGAATGTCGGGGGTGGGCGCAATGTTTGCGATGGTGTGAGCGATGCCAGTGGCGTAAACGGCGGTAAAGTTTCGGTAGGTTCCGGCTCCTCCGTTGATTGCTGATTTTCCGGTTGCCGGGCATCTATCGGCAATTCCTGCTGACCTAAATTACATGCCGCCAATAAAACCATCAGCAACGCGATGAGCATTACGCGCATTCCCTGTTTAACCATCAAAATTTTCCTCCTCAAACCATCTTAGCCACATACGCCGAAAGTAAATCCGTGCATGACAATTTTTATAGCATTCAATCAAGTTACTGTTCAATGACGACATCGCCTTCCTGCAATCCGCTCAGAATTTCCACACGATCTGTCGTGCGTAACCCAATTTCTATATTGGCACGACGCGGTCCATCGGGAGTTTCCAGAATAACAAAGGTATTTCCCTGAAATTCGCCAATCGGTCCGGGTGGCAACCACAACACGTCCTGCCGGATCTGTAACGGCATTTGAACTTCAATAATCGTCCCTTGCGTTAGGTCGTCAAAAATTGCGCCGATCCGGGTCGTCTGGTCAGCGTCACGGGCGCTGGCGGGCAAACGCCGGATGATACATTGCACCGCTTCTTCAGGGCGATTTAGCGGATTGCATACCCCAATCAATTCGACACTTAAATTTTGGGTGTTATTAATTGGCAAATTGGCGACAACTTCTAGCGGTTCAGGGATACCTACAGTAATCACCGGATCAAAAGCCTGTACACTATCGCCCTGCCGGATGCTGACCTCTAACACGACACCATCGAGTGTGGAAATTAACGTGGAGCGATCAATATCCTCTTGCAAACGATCAATCGTCAATTGTTGCGAGCGTAAGTCACTGCCACCTCCGGAAACCGCATTGGTACGCGCCTCCTGTAAACTGCGCTCCGCAAGCAACAAATCATTTTCAAGGTCAATGCGTGTGTTTTCCCATGATTGGATCGTATCGCCAGCACTAGCCGCGGATTGTGCATAGGCAAAACGGGCATTTTCAACATTATCCTGCGCGTTCTCCCATGCTTCCAATGCACTATCTACTGCACCGGGTCCGCCTTCACCATTATAAGAAAGTGCTTCGTAGTAGGCGCGTTCCGCATCAACAACAGCCTCCTGTGCATCCTCATAATTTTGCAAGGCATCGCGGATACTTGCATTCGGCGGGCTATCCAGATGCCTCTGCAACGATAACTGCGCACGAAACACTGACAGTTCGGCATCTTCGACAGAACTCACCGACCCTTCCGCGTCCGCCTCCTGATTCGCCTGCGCGGATTCAAAGGCGATCAACGCATCTTGCAATTGTTCTTCAAGCTGTTCGATGTCCAGATCAGCCAGCAATTCACCTGTGCTCACCGCCTGCCCCTGTTGAACATTAACGCGCCGTACCGTGCCGTCTGTTTCAAACGACAACAAAAGTTGGTCACGCGGTTGCCAGCGCCCTGTAAATTCCAACACTTCGACCACATCGCCACGCTGAACGGTGTAGGTCGGGCGGGCAACTGCCTGCGCGGTAGGGAATGGTGTAGATGTTGCGGCGGATGGCGCGGGCTGGCTATCTACCGATGCACATGCGCCAATCAATAGCGCGCTAAAACTCACAAACAGGAAACTTTTCAAACGACCCATCACAAACTTTCATCCCATCTTTTTTAGGCTTCACCGAGCTTCACAACGGTTGATAACTGCTGGAAACTGGCGACAATCGTCGTAATAAACGTTACAAAAAGGAGCACACCGGCAAAAATGACATACACAATCGTAATTTCATCCCATGCCACGCGTACCAGATACGGAGGTAATCCGCCGCTAAAATCCAGTAACGGCAAAAACAAGAGCGTTGTCAACACACCGATAGCAGTCCCACCAAGCACACCACTCATCGCCGCGATACCCTGCAATAGTAGAAGATACAGACTAGACGACCAACTACTCATGCCCATCGCCCGCAAGGAGCCGATTTGTGTCGCCTGTGCGCGGAAGGAAACCGTATTCTGGATGATCGAGCCAACCATCGTCAGGAAGATCGAGGCGACAAACCCAACTGACAAAAAGCCAAGCACCCCACGCCGGGACGCTTGCGCCTGTGCTTCTTTGAGGATGGTCGTCGGATCGCGCCACTCAACGACAGGAAATTCCAGATCGCGCACCCCCTGTTGTATATCTGTTAGAGTCGCATCTCCGTTCAGGCTCATCCAGACGTTGTAGGGTAATGGCGTACCGACCAGTTCAAAAATCGGGTCGATATTCGCCAGCGCAAAAAATCCATCTCGTGGATCCATCGTCGGGAAATATTCAATAAACCCTAGAAGCGGCACACGCGTATCGTACCATTCACCCAGCACAGAAATCTGCATATCGACTTCCTGACCCGGAATCAGGTCGTATTGTAGGGCGATGCTCTCGCTCAAAATGATGCCGTTACGACTTCCCGCCAGCAAATTAAACAAATCCGCATACGGGATGGTCGAATAATCGTAGCGCGAACGGGCAACCGAAGCGATGGATGCGCGATCAATGCCGAGCACATTTCCATCTAACCGCTGATTCCGAATTTGCAAACGCGCCGGATAACGCCCCACGCGGGAGACATTCTCAACACCGTCTACACCAAGCAGGTCATCTGTCGGCAACACATTAAAGCCGGTGACGGTAAACGTCGTCTGTTCGCCTTGTGTCGCTTCGTCCTGTTCCGTCTGGGCATCCACCGCCGTGACCAGCACCGCATCCGCGCCAACGCTGTAATCCACAGAATCGCTCAGGCTACGATCAATCGTGCTTGCCATAGACGCTGTCAAACCCGTTAAGCTCAACGTGAAGCACATCATCAGCAATGTCCCGCGATAACGCCATGTGGAGCGCGTCAATTCGCGTAACGCCATGAGCACGGCAACGCTCCCCGTATAGCGCAATATACCCGCCCCCATCCGCAGAAAAAACGGGAGCAACCTCAAGAATAACAGCGTTAAGCCAAGTGCAAACAACGTCGGACCAACAAACGTCAACGGATCAGAAAACGGATCTGTCGCGGCGGTTTCCAAGCCACCCTGCTGGCGAAGTGTGTAAAATACGTATGCGCCTGGAATGAGCAACAGCACATCCAGATACATACGTTGCCACCATGCCTGTGCGCCCCGTGCGGTATCCCGCCGATAACTGGTAATCGTCTGTCCAGTGGAGCGCCACGCGAGCCACAACCCGCTACTAATCGCAATCAGCGCCGTACCGCCACCAATCGTCAGCGCCTGTTGCGTCAATGTCACCTCTAAGGCGGGCAAGTTACTATCAAAGCTCAGAAACGAGGCAGTACGACCCACCACCCGCACAATAAACGGCGACAAAAATATCCCGATTAAGAGCGCACTTCCAGCAAGCAATAACCACATCAACACATGCACACTCAATAATTGCAGACGGCTCATCCCGCGACTACGAAGTACCACATCTTCATTGAGTTGACGCGACACCAACAAACCCGCCACCAACGAGACAAAATAGAGAATCAAACCACCCACCGGCAAAATGACGATCACGAGTTGCTGTGTTAAACGGTTGACCTCCACCGTGAACGCTCGCAAGCCATCTATCGGGCTTTCCATCCGTACGCCGGGGAGCGCAGACGTAATTGCTCGCTCTCCAGCACTGATGTTATCCAGCAACGCATCGACTTCGGAAGTCCGTAATTCACTGCCATCAAAAATCAGATACCACGCGCCTTCACTAATCGGCGGGTTTGGCGCGTCAAGCGTCAATGCGGTGAAATCCGACTGCGCGACGATCACAACCTCATTGAAGAAGCGGGGCGTAAAAATCCAGCGTGGATCATTTGAATTGATCGGTTGCCATAAGGCGGCGATTTCTAAAGTCACATTATCACGCCCACTTTGCCGTGCCTGAAGCTGATCGCCGACCTGTAAACCCATCTGAAACAACATCGTCTCTGAGATGAGTACCGGAATTGGATCATCGTCAGCGCGGGTTGGTGTCGTTGCTGAAAAATCCCAGTCGCCCGCGGTAATGCGGATTAATTCCTCCGACCCTTCAAGCATTCCAATATCGAGCGGAGACAGTGCAACCGAGCCATTTTCTTCATCCAGCAATGTCATTGACCACGGCAGAGTCCGCACAAAGCGCACATAGCGGTCTACCGGTAAGCCAATTTCATCCGTAAAAATTCGACTGGCAACGATACTCGCCGTTTCGATATCGCCGGACGTAATATTGCCTTCCCAACTTCCGAGATAGCGTAAACGAAAGGCATACGGCGGATCGCTTAGTTTTGACGTGAGTACATCCGTGTTTACCGCATCCACATATTGCACCATACTCAGCGCAAGCGTCGTCGCGGCAGAAAGTCCCACCAGAACCCAAAAAACCAGCATACGATGCTGGCGCAGACGTTCTAGTGTGAAAAAGAGGATGTCAAGGATACGGAACATATCGCCTATCGAAAATCAATCATGAAAGTAAAGATGGTCTACGGTGGCTATTTATACTTCGTAGATTCCCCGCAGAACATTACACGTCTTTGAAGATCATCATGAAATCTTAATCCTTTATTGATAATTTATATCCAACAACACCTACTTGATAAACTGCCATTATCGAGGAAGACGATTGCAAGCGGGTTGCGAAATGGTTACAGCAACTTAACTCAGGATTAAGGGCATGGGGGTTGATTCCCATGCCCTTGACAACTTCAACTTCAGCCACCACGTCTATTAGAAAACGGGTCTTCCCATTCAGCATCAGCCTGTCGCGCACAATCCTGAAATGCCTGTATCTGTGCCTCGCCCTCTTCAGGGGTTGCTACGTTCCAATCGATGGGTTCAATCGTTTGTACACAGGCACGGAAATCCTCAACATAAGTCTGCGCTTGTGCCAATTCAGCCTCAAGATCGATATCTCCATCTTCCGCAACGTAAGCGTCGAAGATTTGCGCCAGCCACGTCGCTTCAAGAAATCCTGCATAATCACCGGGCAGTCCATTTGGAATAACAAACGCGGCAGGATCATTCATGCGTTCGGCAAATTGACGATACAATGCCGCTAGTTCTGCACCCTGAGCGACCTCCAGCGCCGGATTATTCACAGTCGAATTAAACACGGGCATTTCATAGTAGAGGTCGGTCCGATGAGCAATCGTCATCAGCCAGTCATAACATAGCTCTGCGTGCGGTGTTGAGGCGCTTATCATGCCGACAGATGTATCGTAGCGCACGGGCGTATAAAGTTGCCCCTGAGGAAAGAGCACAAATCCCGCATCCGCGCCTTGTTCCTCGTCTAAAAGCACATACTGAAACGTTCCTGCTGATAGCGTCGTGTTGTACATATAAATTTCATTGACGCGGAAGTCGCCGCCTTCTCTATCGAATATTGGCAAATAGGCAAGATCGCCCTCAACCGCCAGATCCAAAACGCTCTGAATTGCCTGAACATTCTGTAAATCGGTAAAGTTTGCCGTAAAAGATTCGGATGCCAAATCATAAGGCAAACCATCAAACGCGGCGACCAGCGATAAAACGTTCATCACATCCGACCCCAGTAAATACGGGTACGCATCTTCATCGGCAGATTCCGCCAACACGCGCAATGTTTCTGCGAAGACCGCGCCTGACCAATCATTTTGCGGTAATGGCAGACCGGCATCTTCAAATGCAGATTTTTCATACTGAATTACCACAGGGCGAATTGTCATCGGAATTCCCCATGTTAACCCATCGCGCTGAACCTGTGTCAATACATCCCCGATCAAATCGTTTTCATCAAAATTCGGATCCGAATCCAGAAAAGGGTCAACATTGATAATCAACGTACTCAGATCAAGAAAAGGAATGTCATTATAGGAGCGATAAAAGCAATCCATTGAGGCAAGTTCATCGTCCATAATCCAGCGATCAACCAGATCAACATAGCCGACTTCAGGATGGGTAGCCGCAAACTCATCCGCGACTTGTTCCCATGCGTCCCTATTGATGATCTCATCTGCGCCCATATTCATCCCAAAACGCAAAGCAAACTGTCCCGTCGCGAGTTCCGGTGGCAAGTCAGGTTGCTGGACAATAATATTCATCGAACTTGCTCTGGCTTGAGACTCATCCAGATTAGCCTGCGCCTCCAGCATCAAGTTCTCCAGAGCTTCCTGTGCAGAGAGATTATCTTCGCTCATATTGATGAACACATTATTCAGATAATTGCTAAAGCGCAGTTCAGAATATGGCAATCCGTTTTCCAGTGCCTGCTCCACAATCTGTAGGAGTTCGGGCGAATTTTGGGCTAAATCTGAGAGCATCTGCGACTCTGTATCACGGCGGGGTGAGATGGTCACGTAATTTTGCTCAAACGCCTGTGCAAAGGTTCGTGCCAGATCATATGCTAATTCAGGATACGCCGTCCCACTACTCACAGCAACCCCTTCAACGTTCGGTAATGCTGTATTACCGGGCAATAGGGTCACGCGGAACTCAACGTCACTATCCGGTCCAAATGACATTGACTCCACGACCCAGGGCGGCGCAAACATCATCGCAATATTCTGAAAATCCCCCTGAAAATCATCCATGTAGCCCTCATCCAGCAACGCATACAGGGTATCAATGACATATTCAAGATTTGGATCGTCAAAACGGGGTGCATTCGGCAACAGAGTAGAATCGTAGAATCCCTGTCCCGCCAGTGCACGTGCCAGAAAAATCAATTCTTCATTACCAAACGTCACAGCGGATTGCGAAATTGCCCCGCTACTATCAAACTCCGTCAGCACCCGCACGGCATTCGCAAAATCGTCGACTGTCCAATTACCATTCGGGTAAGATAAACCCATCGAGTCAAAACGAACCGGATTATAAATTAAGGTATTGACTTCATAGCGGAGCGGGATTGCCCACAAACCACGATCCCAACGATAGGCATTAAGCGCGGCGGGATAATAATCAGAGTCATCCAAATTGCTGTCTGTGTCTGCGAGAGGTTGCAAATTGAGGAAATATCCGGCTGTAGTAGATTCAGGAGTCAGCATATTCCCCTGCACAAACAGGACATCCGCCGTACTTGCCAGTTCCTCCATCGCTTCAAAATAACCGTCAATATCTTCCGAAAGCAAAGGGATTTCATAAATATTGCTGAGAGGGACGATCTCTACATTTACATTAGGATACAATGCCTGAAATTCCGCGAGCAGTTGATCGTCCGAATAAACCATCGACTCCATCCAGGATGGCAACCCAAGCGTGATAATCGTGTTCTGTTGCGCGGAGGCAGGCGCTACTCCAAACACAAACAAAATCAAACCAATCAGATAGTAACTAATGCGACGCATAATCTCGTCAATTCCTTTCTGTAATCAACCCAATGAACCACTTTTGTTATGAGTCATACGCTCAAATTGTGGCTCATCTTACTTAGACACATGTTTACCGACTCTGGTTGCGTAATGGCATAGATGCTATCGTGTGAGGAAGGAGACAACATAGGAAAGCAGACCACATTATTTTATCTGAAAACTCGCTAAAAATCTTACATTTCACCTGACGATTACGCAACGCCTTAAACGAATAATCAAAGTTTAATAAGTCGATTTCACGAAACATAATCGAGCGATTTTATGACTCGCTCACCTTTGCCCGTTATAATCATTATCAATATCGTGATTCGATGATGAAGACAAGGACAAGTATATGCCAAGTGAAATTTTAGAAGTTGCTCTTGAATCACTCGTCAGCGCGACACATGGTTCTCCATTTGACATTCTGGGGGCGCATCAGGCAAGCAAAACACTGGTTTCAGTCCGTGCGTTCCGCCCCACCGCCAAGACGTTGACCGTCGTCAATGACGCGACAAATAAGCGCACCGAAATGGAAAAATTACGCGAAGAAGGTTTTTTTGAAGTAAGAATTAAGGGCGATGCAGAAACCCTAAAATATCATTTTGAAGCAGAAACATTCGATGGTAAAACCGAGATATTTAAAGACCCCTACGCCTTTAGAACAGAGTTACCGATCTCCGATTTCGACCTGCATCTTTTTGGCGAAGGCAACTTGCATTATAGCTATGATAAATTCGGTGCACACATCATTGAAGTTGACGGTGTAAAAGGGGTTTACTTCGCGGTTTGGGCACCCAACGCCTATCGTGTGAGCATCGTCGGCAATTTCAACGCGTGGGATGAGCGCCAGAACCCCATGCAACCCATCGGTGGCAGTGGCGTATGGCAATTGTTTATTCCTGAAATCGGCGAAGGTGAACTCTATCGCTATGATTTGCGTTCGCACAATCAAAATTATCACGGGCAAAAATCTGACCCGTATGGTTTCCGTTCGGAGATGCGGCCAAGTAACGCCTCAATCGTCCATGACATCGATAAATACACGTGGACGGATGACGCATGGATGAAAAAACGTGCAGAAGTGGACTCACTAAAACAACCGATGTCGGTTTATGAAGTCCATCTGGGATCATGGCGACGCAGAGAAGACGGCACATGGATGACCTACCAGGAATTTTCCACAACGCTCGTCGATTATTGCAAGCATATGGGCTACACACACATCGAACTTATGCCCATTTCCGAGCATCCGTTTGACGGCTCATGGGGCTATCAGGTAACGGGCTATTTTGCGGTAACGAGTCGCTTCGGTACGCCGGATGATTTCAAATATTTTGTCGATGTTTGCCACAATAACGACATCGGCATCATCCTTGATTGGGTACCTGCCCACTTCCCCAAAGATGGCTACGCACTCAGTTATTTTGATGGCACGCACCTCTATGAACATGCTGACCCGCGCAAAGGTGAACATCCCGATTGGGGAACGTATATCTTCAATTATGGTCGCAATGAAGTCCGTAACTTCCTCATCTCCAACGCGCTGTTCTGGCTTAAGGAATACCACATAGACGGGCTACGCGTGGACGCTGTGTCGTCCATGCTGTATCTCAATTTTGGGCGCAACGAGGGCGAGTGGATTCCAAACGAGCATGGCGGCAATGAAAATCTGGATGCGGTTTTCTTTTTACGCTCATTTAACGAAATTGTGCACAGGGAATTCCCTGGCGCGATCACCGTCGCAGAAGAATCGACCTCATGGCCCATGGTCTCCCGCCCCACCTATTTAGGAGGATTGGGCTTCACGATGAAGTGGAATATGGGCTGGATGCACGACACCCTCGATTATATGAAGCGTGACCCGATCTATCGGCGTTTCCATCACAATCAACTCACCTTCTCGCTGATGTATGCCTTCTCGGAAAACTTTGTGTTGTCGTTGTCTCATGATGAGGTAGTGCATCTAAAAGGCTCCATAATGGAGAAAATGGCGGGCGATTGGTGGCAGAAATTCGCCTCCGTGCGGTTGCTTACCGGCTACCAGATGACCCATCCGGGCAAAAAGCTGATGTTCATGGGTCAGGAAATCGGTCAGTGGCGTGAATGGAGCGAGGAGCGCAGTCTCGATTGGTTCTTGCTCAGTATGGACACGCATTCCAGTCTGCAAAAGTGGGTAGCTGACCTCAATAAATTCTACAAAAATCAGCCATCACTTTACGAACATGACTTCGATCCCGCCGGTTTCCAGTGGATAGAAGCCAATGATGCCGACAATAGCACCTACGCCTACATTCGCTTTGCGGACGACACCGATGATTTTCTGATCATCGCCGCGAACTTTACACCCGTTCCGCATTATAACTATCGCATCGGCGTGCCGAAACTCGGCATGTATCAAGAAGTGCTCAACAGCGATTCAAGCTTTTACGGCGGCGGCAATGTCGGCAATGCAGGCAGTGTCGTCGCGGAAACGCTCCCATGGCGGGACTGGCAACAAAGCATGTCCATCACCGTACCCCCATTAGGCATTGTCGTCTTCAAGTTAAGCTAAATTCCACAGTAACGTGAGCGGGATGCAGAGGTTACCAACTTTGTATCCCGCCTATTCATTTCCTCCGGGCGAATCCCCAACACCATGCTGAGTATGGCTTTTAAACCGCGAACACCCAATAATGAATAAAATTATCAGCCAATAAAATGGCGCTATTAACAGATTTTTCTTGCGAAAGGGTTTTTGAATGACAACGGGACAAAACACGCCGCGCATCATCGTTCACGGCGGCGCAGGTAATTGGGACGGGCGCGATCATCAACAGGTATTGCTGGGCGTTACAGAAGCGGCAAGGATTGGCTATCAGGTTTTGATGAATGGCGGTTCCGCCCTCGATGCAGTTGAGCAGGCAACCGTTTCATTAGAAAATAATCCACTTTACGATGCTGGATTTGGCAGTTTTGTGAACGAAAATGGCGAAGTCGAGATGGACGCGCTGATCGTCGATGGCAGTATGTTCAAATTTGGTGCGGTGGCGGCGGTCAAACGGGTGCAAAATCCAATTTCACTGGCGCGATTGGTGATGACCGATACAAAAAATTGTTTCATCGTCGGCGATGGTGCGGATCAACTCGCGGCGAAACTCAATATTCCGTTAGTGACCAATCTGGAAATGGTGACCGAAACCGAGCAACGCGCCTTTAATCATCGTCGTAAAAATCCCGGTATGGAACATGGTTTAGGCACGGTAGGCGCGGTAGCGATTGACCGTAACGGGAATATTGCCAGCGCAACCTCTACCGGCGGCGTGCCCAATAAGATCAAAGGGCGTGTCGGTGATACGCCTATCTTCGGCGCAGGCGGTTATGCAGATAGCGCACACGGCGCGGCGAGTGCTACGGGCATCGGTGAGCACATCATGCGCTATTTCCTGACCAAACAAATTGTAGACAACATCGCCAATGGAATGAATGCGCTCGATGCCACCACCGGGGGCGTGAATACGATCGTCAGCCACATTCAAGACCCGGAAATCGGCGTAATTAGCATCGACTCGCAGGGCAACCTGGGAGCGGCACATACGACGCGCAATATGCCCATCGCATGGATTGACGCACAGGGCGATGTGCAAACCGCCATGCGCGCACCTTACGCATTTTAGTCCGAATTATGGCGGTAACCCGGTCCATAAACGATCTTTCCGGGTAACGCGCCGGTGTGATCGCCATGTGCAAGCACCTGCACGCCATTGACGAACACATGCACCATGCCCGTCGAATAGGCGTGTGGATCGGTAAATGTGGCGTGGTCTTGTACCTGTGCCGGATCAAAAATAACGATATCAGCGAAGTACCCCGCTTGGAGCGCGCCCCGTTCACGTATATGCAAATTGTGCGCGGGGAGCGCACTCAGACGGTGTATAGCGTCTTCCAGTGAAATCAGCCCCTCATCGCGAACGTAACGCCCGATTACGCGGGCAAATGTGCCGTATGCACGCGGATGTGTTGGCGTTTTGACGAATACGCCTTCAGTCGCAGGCGCTTCGGCATCCGACCCGAAACTCACATAGGGCAATTGCACCTGTCGCCGTAGATTGTCTTCATCCATCAGAAAATAAACAGTCCCCACCCTGCTATCATCTTCGAGGATGAGATCAAGCGCGGTTTCTTCGGGGGATTGTCCGCGCAATTTCGCAATTTCAGACAATCGCTTGCCCGCATAATGACGCAACGCTTCGTTTTTGAAATGCGCTGGCATCAGGTTATCCGGCGAACCCGCCTCGTAATATAGATTTTCCCAATCCTCGCCGGGTTGATTCATCTCGTCGATGATTCGTGCGCGGAGTTCGGGGTTTTTCAAGCGTTCCATGAGCGCGTCATGCCCACCGTCGTGCGCCCACGGCGGTATAACAGAGTTTAAGCCCGTTCCCGCCGCCGGATACGTGTACATATCCGCCGTGATGGTCAAGCCTTCCGCCTGTGCATCAGTAATCGTTTTGAGCACATAATCAAGTTTATGCCAATTGCGTTGACCCGCAATCTTGAGATGATAAATTTCACCACGTACTTTTGCCTGTCGCAAAATCGTCAGGAATTCCGCCAGACCATTTTCGATAGTGCCGCTTTCGCTCCGCATATGGGAAATATACAGCCCGTCATACTCAGCGACAACCTCACACAGCGCGGTAATTTCCTCAGTCGTCGCATACGACCCCGGCGGATAAATGAGGGCGGTAGACATCCCCACAGCGCCCTCTTCCATCGCCTGCCGGACTAGGGCTTTCATCTCATTTAGTTGTTCCGGCGTGGGCGCAACATCATCGAAGCCCAAGACATAGGTTCGCACAGTTTCCGCGCCAATGAACGACGTGATGTTCGGCGATACACCACGATTTTGCAGAAACGCTAAATACTCGCCGAGTGTGTCCCATTCAATCTCATATTGAATATCAGATTGCGTTTCTTTGATACGCTTTTTGAGGCGATCATTCAGCGGTCCCCATGAGGTCGCCTCGCCCATGACCTCTAGCGTCACACCTTGCCGGATGTCACTCTGTGCGCGTCCATCTTCGATTAAGGACTCGACTGCCCAACTCAACATATTGATGAATCCGGGCGCGACGGCAAGTCCCTGCGCGTCAATTTCTAGCTTACCCGCATACTCATGCGCGTCTGTTATGGCGATGATCTTATCACCATCAACGATCACATCAGCAATAAACGGCGTACCACCGCTACCGTCATAAATTGTCCCGTTACGGATCAGCAAATCACATGAGGGCATAGTGGGTAACACTCCTTTGTTGAAGGTAATAGAAAAGTCAAACTATTTTTCGAGCCTAACGATCTTCGATTATATCTTCACTCACTTCCCAATGGCATTCCTCAGCAATGATGAGTAGTTTTGATCCACGTAGATCCGAAACTACATATTCATCACGATCATCAGGAGTAGAACCCGAAGTAAAGAAGTTAAAATGGACTTTATCGTCGAATACACTTGCATGTAATTTAAAGATGATGCTAGCCTCATAATTGATAGGGTCGTTCAATGTGAGATGATCAACGCCTATAAAGCTGAGAACCACCCGCGCCCATTTGTTTTCTTTACGACTTAAATCATAAAAACCGAGCACTACTTCGAGCTTTTTCTTTGCATGTTTCTCAGCCCTAAATATGTGATACGTAACTGAATATACAATGGCATCATGGAAGGTTCCGAAACGATCACGGAATGATTGCAACATTTCTTTGCTCAGTGTGCCTGTATCATCCATTGAGTGCCTCTCTATTCCGTACTTACTCAAATTCACCAGCGAAATGCCATAAACTGACAAGCCTACCCTTGCACTATAGACTGACAAACCTACCCTTGCACTGTAGATGGACTCCCGTTGACGATCACAGGTTCAGGCAATTTTTCGATCTGCTGTTGAATGTAAGGCAACTGAACGGTAAACGTCGTGCCTTCACCCACAACACCGCTACTCTGCACCGAAATGCGTCCGTCGTGCGCTTCAATGATCGCCTTACTAATCGCCAGACCTAATCCCGCCCCGCCCCTGTCACGGCTACGGGAACGATCTGCACGATAGAAACGATCAAACACAAATGGCAAATGCTCCACTGCAATGCCGCTTCCTGTGTCGCCAATCGAAATGCACACATGTCCCTCGTCTCGCCATGTAGATAGGGTAATTTTGCCGCCATCGGGTGTGTGGTTAAGCGCATTCTTGACAATGTTATTCAATACCTGATAAATACGGGTTTCATCGCCACGTACGCTCAAACTTGCGGCGAGTTGCGTCTCGATTTGAATACTTTGCGCTTCGGCGATGGGTGAAAATGTCAGGGCGATGCGCTCAACTAGCGCGGTCATATTCAGCGGCATCATGCGGAGCGGTAGCTTCCGTGCTTCTGCCTGCGACAGTTCGTGCAAGTCGTTAACAAGGCGGCTTAACGTGCGCGTCTGGTCGTAGAGCGCGGCAACTTCCGTTTTTGTGAGCGGATACACGTCATCCAGAATAGCGCGTAAATTTCCCTGTAATACGGTCAGTGGGGTACGTAATTCGTGGGCAACATCGGCAACCAGATTGCGCCGTAACCCTTCCGCTTGCTCAAGATCAGATGCCATTTGGTTAAAGGCGGTAGCGAGGCGCTTAACTTCCGTACTGCCATTCACATCCACACGACTACTCAAATTGCGGGAACCAATTGCCTGTGCCGCCTCAGCAAGATGACGTAGTGGCGCGGTAAGCGTTCGTCCCATCAAAATCCCGAAAAGCAAACCAACAATCCCGCCGGAAATCGCCAATCTCCACCAGGACTCTTTAAGCCACTCGCCGAAAATACCGGCAACATCAACGGTAAAGAAAACCCCTTCGACATAACGGGCAATCACGCGCAATTGCCCGACGACCTCACCTTCGATTTCAATATCGAAGATTTCGTCGAAGTTTGCGCCCCGATAATCCGCCATCTCTTCTTCGGAAGCGTGCGCGTCAAAGACGACCTCACCAGTTTGATCCATAAAAGAAAACGTGATAATTCCGTAATCATTAGGCTGGTAGATACTCTGTATACCGGAAAGCACCGACGGTACATTCTCCCATGTCCCAGCCGACTCATAATATGCCTTCAAGTTATCGACAGGTCCGCCTTCTACCAGAAATTCTCCACGAAAATCCACATCTTTTTCTTCAACATACAGGACGAGCACGCTAATCAGCGACGTAATCATCGCACCGATCATCACCACAATCGCAAATGCAAAGATCAACCGGATCCATAAACTATTCGTCCAGTTTTTCATACCTTCGCGTGTGATCTGTGGTCTGGAAAATTTGATTCGCCTCAGCATCATATGATTACATCCCCGCCCAACCGATAGCCCACGCCATAAACCGTTTGAATATACAGCGGTTGTTTAGGATCAGGCTCAACTTTTTTACGCAAATTCTTGATGTGACTATCTAAGGAACGTTCGAGGCTTTCATACCCATAACCGAGACTTTGCTCGATCAACTCGGCGCGGGTGAAGGCATAACCGGGGTTTTGCATCATCGCACGGAGCAATTCAAATTCTGTGGGCGTGAGGTCTACGGGTTTGCCGTCCATCATAACTTCACGTCGATACAAGTCCATCCGAAGCCGATCAATCTGCAACACCTGATCGCGCTCCGATTGTGAGCCATTAACCCGCCGCAAGACAGACCGCACGCGTGCGACGACTTCTCTCGGATTGAACGGTTTGGTCACATAATCATCTGCGCCCAATTCTAGACCAATGATTTTATCCGTATCTTCAACACGGGCAGTTAACATAATAATCGGAATCGCTTCCAGCGAGTTATCCCGGCGCATGATACGCGTTACATCCCACCCATCCCGATCCGGCAACATCAAATCCAGCACCACCAGATTCGGACGCTCCCGCCGGACGGTATGAAGCGCGGTTTCGCCGTCATAAGCCACCAACACTTGAAATCCAGCCTGCTCTAAATAAGCACGCACGAGCCGGACAATCTCTTTATCATCGTCGACAACCAGAATGCGCTGGCTAGCGGACAATACTGGCATGATAATTTCACCTGTTTCAACATCTAATTACGTAATTATCATTCATTATACGGTGGAAATATGGAGAAGTCGTGGAGAAATCATGAATTACATCTATGCGTTTGAAATTACAACACGTCGCTTACACGGATTGCGGTAAGCTCAGTGTAAATCGTGTTCCAGGTGACGTATTGGCAACGCTAATCTGCCCACGATGCGCCTCCACCACGCCACGCACAATCGCCAAACCCAGCCCACTTCCGGTAAAATTCACCGCATTCCGGCACCGATGAAAACGGCTAAAAATCAGGTCAAGTTCATCAATCGGTATGCCAATCCCCTGATCCTGAATATAGACTTCCACCTGATTGTCGTGGGTCGCCATCTCAACCCGTACCGTCTCGCCAATCGGGGTAAACTTGATGGCATTATCCATCAAATTACTAAGCGCACTGCGGAGTTGTTGTTCATTGCCATACACGGTGACTGCACCATCCGGCAAGCAGAGTTCAAAATTGATATTCGCCTGCTCGGAGCGGGACGCGTAAAGTTCACTAATTTCCTGCACCATCACTTTAAACGGCAGTGGCTTATGTGGCGCGGCGGAAAGTCCGGATTCGATGCGTGATAGATCAAGTAGGCTATCGGTGAGTGTTTCCAGACGTTTAAGTTGTTTACGGGCGCGTTGAATATAAGTTGCACGCGTTTCTGCATCCATTTCATCAAGCGCCAATTCAAGATTAGTATTCAAGGCAGTAATCGGTGTGTGCAATTCATGCGCGGCATCCGCCACAAAGCGCCGTAACGTTACCACGATATTTTCAATCCGTTGCGCCATCTCGTTGAACGAATTCGCCAGCAGACCGAGTTCATCTTTCCGTACAAGATCGGAACGCACCGAAAGATCGCCCTTTGCCATCGCGCCCGTGGTTTCCGTTAAAGAAGAAAGTGGCAACGTAATCCGCAAACTGACGCTCCATCCGGCAACACCTGCCACCATCATCGCCGTGACACTCGCAATCGCTAATCCACTTGCCACGCGGCTTACAATTTGACGACCATATGCTGGTCCGTCAGAGAGTTCAAGCGTGCCGATAAAATCGCCATTCTCGTCGATTAATTCACGCGTCACAAATTGATAAGAGCGTTGGCGATATTCGGCAACTTCCTCGCTTAAGCCAAAGCCATAAAGTGTGCCCGTTGCAGGGACATTATACGTATATTCGGACTCGCCTTCCTCAGGCTTAGTACTATTCGACTCTGTCACCGGTACGATTCCCGCCGGTGACGAGCGCACAAAATCTAGGGTAATTACCGGCGTGTAGAGTTCCGTCGAGGGGTCTCCATTCTGGCTACTCATCGAGATACCGATGGGCATTTCTATACTGGTACGAAATCGTTGTAAATCGACGTAATCTTCCGGCGTGAGGTAATAGAAAAAATCTAGGTCCTCTGCACCAGCGGAAGTCTCCGTTAGATCATTTGCCGTTTGGGGTTGCGCCGAAATCGACACATTATTGCGAACATTGGGGATGCCGGAATCGGCAATAACTTCGCCATCAGGTTCTAATAAGCGTATCCGAACCTGAGACAAAAATGAATAACTCGCAATGTGGGATTCAATAATCGGGCGCGGGGCATTGTCAATTATCATTTGCCGGACAGCGGTATTGATGGTTTCTGCATTGCCGTCCAGATAGCCGATTTCGCGCTGTTCATAATAGGTACGGAGCGTAATGAGGAGCACCAAACCGAGTGCCAGCGTGGACAATAATGCGATTGCCGCGTAACTTAGCGGGAGTTGCCAGCGAATTGATCGTGGTCGCATGACGAACCTCAACATTTCTTAACTCGTTAGTCGATAGCCAATCCCCGGTACGGTCAATATTAACGTGGGCGCACTGGGATCCATCTCAATTTTTTCACGCAATCGCCAGATATTCACATTGACGATACTTTCATTTTCAACCGAGGCATCATGCCCCCAGACAGAATCAAGGATTTGTGCACGGGTGAGCACCTGCCCCGGATTTCTCGATAGGTAAACCAGCAGACGAAATTCAGTCGGAGTGAGTGCGATAGGGCGTTCACCCCGCTTCACCTGCCCACGACTCCGATCAATCACCAGATCACCGATATATAGTAATTCCGCATTTGTGAAAGATAATTCGCCATAAGCACGCCGCAGGAGCGCCCGAATGCGTGAGAGCAATTCACGTAATCCAAAAGGCTTGGTGACATAATCATCCGCGCCCATTTCTAAACCGAGCACTTTGTCCATCTCGTCGCGTTGCACGGTCAGCATGAGCACGGGCTGATGCGAGCCTTGCTGACGAAGTTGACGACAAAAATCTAATCCAGAACCATCGGGCAAGCGCACATCAAGGATAATGAGGTGGGGACTATGCTCACGCGCATAGCGAATGCCATCCTTGCCCTGATTTTTCCACACGACGGCATAATCTTCGCGTTGTAATCCATCACGTAAACTATGTGCGACATCGGGATCGTCCTCAATCAACAGGATGTTCGTGCGCTGATTCATCATATCGCCCTTCGTGACATCATCTATCATGAGATTTTTACCTTCTTATTGATAGTTTAACATAGTATTTTAAATTTCTATAACGCTCTAAAAATATTGATTTTGCCGGAGAGCAGATATGAAAAGCGACTCCAGGTGCAGAGACATCCGCATTGAAGTCGCTTTTAGAAATTGCCTTACCGCAGTGTAATTCGCTAGTTATTCCCGCGTTCTACTGCTTATTGAATCAACACCCTATTCGTTCACGACCCACGCGTCAACATTCCAATCGCCAAATGATGGATATGGGGCAAATCCCTCCACATTCGGCGCGGCGGCATACACCGTGTTCAGCGCGTAGAGCCACACATAGGGTTGTTCTTCCCACATAATCTCTTGCATTTCGTAAGCAATCGCTTGTTGCTCCGCAACATCACAACCGACTACTTGATTGACCATTTCACCCAATTCTTCAAAACGTTCATTATACCATGACGTATAGTTGAATCCGGCGCTCCCTGTATCATCTACAAGGTCATTTTGTGCACCAAAGAAATTGCGTTGGTCAGGATCAAACGGTAAACCACCACGCCAGCCAGCAATCGCGGCATCAAAGACCTGTGCACCGAGTCGATTATCATAGAGGGTATTGAAATCAAGCGATTGTACATTGACCTCAATCCCCAATCGGGCGAGTTGTGCCTGAACAAGGATTGCCACATCGTTACGCGGACCACCCGGATTATCAAGCTGGAAGACAAAGGGTGTGCCTTCATCTGCGTACAAACATCCCTGGCAAGTCCGCAGACCATCACCGCCATCTACGATTGGATCACCCGTAGAAACAAAACCCGCCTCATCTAGCAATGCGCGGGCGGCATCGACATCATAAGGGCGACGTTCGAGTGTGGGATGAATGGTAAACGCAGTTGGGATTGTGCCGGAGACCATCGGTGTCGCATCTCCACTCAACGCGCCGTTGATAATTTCATCGATGTTGATCGCGTATTGAATCGCCTGGCGCACACGCACATCACCAAAGAGCGGATGATTCCCCTGATCCAGTGGCAGATTGTCTGCACCTGGAAGCCCGGTTACATCTTCCAATCCATTGACCGGATTAGATGGGTCAGCATGATTAAGTGCCATGTAATGCCAGATGCGTCCCGGAGACTCGAAGTATTGGAAACCTTGCGCCTGTGCATCTCGCAATGTGCCAAAGTTTGCCGTTGGCTCAAACACCAGATTCGGCTCACCTTCTTGACCACTTAAGAAGCGCTCTACCAGGACGGTTTCATCAAGCACATCCACATACACCCAACCTTCGGGGATGGTATATTCCCCATTATTATCCCAGTAATCTGGATTAGCACTTAACAAAATCGCAGTGCCTGGATCAGCACGGAAAAAATTGAAGGGACCGGAGGTAACCGTAGGATCAGTATCGAACGGATGACCCACCAACTGACCCCAGTCATAGTCGATTGTGTTTTCCGATGAATAGTTATAGGCATGTGCCGGCAAAGCATTAAATGCGAGCGTACTCAGTGCATTGCAGGTCGCTTCACGCATCGTGAAAGCGATGGTATAGTCATCCACGATCTCCGCGTTGACAACATCCCGCTGGATGAGTGAATAGCTACTACTCATACCAACCGCTTCACCATTTTGCGTTGCGTCCCATGCGAAGTAAAAATCTTCCGCGGTGATCGGCTGACCATCCGTCCAGAAGGCATCCTCACGCAAAGTAAACGTGTAAACGGTGCCATCGTCTGAAATAGACCATCCGTTAGCGACCTGCCCTTGCCCCTGTAAATCCGGCGAATAATTTTGTGTAACCGGATCAAGTGCTAAGAGACTGGGCCAAATGAGACTACCGGGATCAGAACAATCCACGCCATCACAACGAATCCAGACCAGTGAGCCTAAGTTGGCAGAGCCGCGTGTATTACCGCGAATCACCGCGCCACCTTCGCCGGGTCCGGGCACTTCATCATCCTGAGCACCCACAGTGGTGGCACCCAGAGCAACAATTAGCCCCATAACAATACTTAGAATCAGAAAACGGGTTAGATTTTTCATAAGTCCTCCTAAAAATTGTGTGTAAGTGTGCAGGTACAGCCTCAGCAATACCTGTTAACAACAATCGCCAACTAAAAACGACGATCCCGTTTTGGGTTTGTTCCATCTTTCTGTGAGACAAATCGAACTGAACAAACGGCGAAAATAAATAGCGTTGACTGTCCAGGTGTGAGCTAACCGCCACAGACCGATCTCCCCCTTTCCTCCCCTTCCGGTAAAGCCTATTGCTGAAGGGGGAGGAAGGACTTAGGAGGATGACCAAGTGGACACGAATGAAAAATCGAACTCACAACCTGATCGTCATGAGTCATAACTTGTGGCTATCTCAGCAACATAACATCGTCATAACAGGTTGGATATTTGAGTTTGCGAAATCGTAACTTGAGGGGGGAATTTTGCAGAGGGAAATAACACTTTGCCGGGAAATACGATGTCGGCGTAAGCGCTCAACCCAGAATAGGTTTCAAAATATCGTCTATAGTCAACGTCACACCATGTTCAAACGCGATGGTTAAGTCTTCGGGGGTCAATTTTTCTTCAAGCAGAGAAATCAACTCATCGAGATCACCGCGCAAATTACTATCGATGCTGGATTTATGCGCCTTAATCATGCCTGCCATGTGCGCGGCATCCAGAACATCGCCAGTTTCTGCCTTAATTCGCGCAATACCGACCAGCGTCCAGATCAAAAGGGGCATCACATCCATCGCCTGTGCGGATTGCATCGCTTTCAAAAACCAATGTTGCGCTTCGCCAATATTGCCAAGCGAGAGATGCAAAAACCCGAAGCCGATAGTCCCGTTGGTCATCAAATAACGCAGTCCGAGATCTTCGAGGATAGCAATCCCTTCTTTAAAATAGCGTTCGGAGTCTCCGTAGGCTTTCATATCTCTGGAAACATACGCCAGATTTAAGAGGCTCGTCCCGATCAGACGGCGTAAATTTTGCTTACGGGAAATCTCAAGACAGCGTTGCCAATGATGTTGCGCGAGTGAGAAATTTTCCCGCATTGCCGCCACAGCACCGAGGTTATTCGAGACATCAGCAATACCGGGTAAATCGTTTAGCCCTTCCCTGATGCGTAGCGATTCGTCATATAATGATTGGGCTTTATCTAACTCGCCCTTCTGCCACATCAATGAACCCAGATTATTTAGGGATTTGGCGACACCGGATAAGTTGTTAATTTCCCGATTCACCTCAAGGCTACGAAGCTGGTAAATTTCACCCTGTTCGTAATTCCCCAACGTGGTTTCCAGCGAACCAAGATTGCCGTAATTTGTCGCCAGACCATGCTTATCACCGATTACCTCGCTGAGGTTGGCACTTCGCATACTATGATCGCGAGCTTCCAGGAATTTACCGGAGCGATGCAGATGGTTACTGATTGACGTTAGCGCACGTATTTCTGATTGTTGATCGGCAAGCGACACACTGAGTTCATGGGCTTGCCTACCGTGTAACAAACCTTTCTCCGTTTCGCTGATGAGCAAATATGCCCGAGACAATTCCAGATGATGTGCCATTTCTGCATGGCGATCTTTCAGGACAATCGCCGCATCTACTGCAATATTTAACCACTCAATACGATCAGGAATAATTTGACGAATATCGAGCAACTGCCCACCTTCTAGCGGATAAGCGTTGCATAATTTCACTGCTTCTACTGCATCGTCAAGATTCTCCACTGCCCATGAATGCGCCCGCTGAATCTGTAACCAATCCGCCTCGAACTTGCGAAACGCTTGCTCACGTTCCCCCTGTTGAAATAAGTCATTGGCGGTTTTTAGTTGTCGCAAATAATGATTGGCATGACGGGATTGCGCTTGCAACAAAATCGTTTCATTCAGCATCGAGATTACGTACCTTTGTCATTCATTTAGAACATCCGTGACCAATTCGCTAGCAACCGCTTACTCCGTCCACCGCGTCCATCCGCACCACGTGTGCGCTTTAACGCACGGATCAATTCGGCGCGGATCGTCTGCGGGTCAATCACTTTATCAATCAAATTTAATCCGGCGGCTTCCCATGGCGTGTTGCCCTGTCGCATTTCATCCAGCATGATCTGCTTCGCCGTTTCGGGATCAGGCAAGTCCTTTAATTTTCGCCCATAGACCACATTCACCGCAACTTCAGGAGCCATGAACGACACCTCTGCAAACGGAAGCGCCAGCAATATTGATGCGCCCATGTTGCCACCCACCATATTGCAATGCGCCATCCCGTAAGATTTACGTACGATCAACGAGATGCGTGGGACAGTGCTTTGTTGTAATGCCTGAATAAACGCCATGATCTTCTGCGCCATTTTGTGTTCTTCAGCGAATTTGCCGACAAAGAAGCCCGGCGTGTCATGCAGAAAAATCAACGGGATATGAAACGAATCGCACAGGCAGATGAACGAAATCGCTTTCTCACATGCGCCCGGTCCCATCGCGCCTACGTTCACCAGCGGATTATTCGTCAGAAAGCCTACCGGATGCCCGTCCATACGCGCCAGTGCGGTAATTAGGCTACCTTCATAATCCGGTTTTAGCTCCAGAACGCTATCATCATCGGCAATCGCATCCAGCACATGGCGCATATCATAAATGGCTTTCGGGTCTGTCGGTATAAGATCACGCAGGATAGGTTGTGGCGCGCTCGACGATTTTTTCGACGCGACCACAGCAGGCATCAGATCTGCGTTGGACGGAAAATAGCTCAACACATGGCGCACTTTCCACAGGCAATCACGATCATCTTCGGCGACAATATCAACCAAACCCGTCGTATGCGCGTGAAATTCCCACCCGCCAAGTGCTTCTGCGGTGGTTTTTTCTCCGGTGGCAACTTCTAAAATCGCCGGACCTGCCACCGCCATTATCGCGCCCTTGACCTGAATCACAATATCCGAGACAGAAGCCGTCCACGTTGGACCGCCATAACAGGCACCCATGATCGTGGCGATTTGTGGCACATAACGGTTACGCGCTTCGCCATCCACGCGATAGGTCATGCTCATCATCCCTGTCGCGCCCATAATATCAGGGATACGCGCGCCGCCCCCATCACCTAAATTGACGCACGGATAACCGAGTTTGGTCGCCTTTTTGAAGCCTTCCATCTGCTTGCCATAGCCGATTCGTCCACCTGCGCCCGCCATAACAGTCGCATCATCGGCACAAACGAAAACTGTACGTCCGTTAATCGCGCCATAACCGGTAATTTTACCATCAGCCGGTGTGTTTTCCCGTGCTTCGAGTAGATCACTATGCGCCAGCAAACCGAGTTCATCAAAGGTATCAGCATCTAAGAGTGCATCAATACGCTCGCGTGCAGTCAGCGAACCCTGTGCATGGTGCCGTGCGATGCGTTTCTCGCCGCCCATCGCACGCGCCGATGCTTCCCGTTTTTGTAATTCTGCAAGGTATTCTTCGTGACTATGCGAAGTTTCCGTCATATATTTTACCTGAAGCGAATCTCGCCCGTATTATCTGGATATTTACCATGCCCTGTGGTGGCATAAAATTCACGAATATCGGCGAGGTCTTTTTCAACATCACCCGTAAGCTGAAGCAAAATTCCCCCACCACTGCGCTTCCGTTGATAATCCAGATAGCCAAGCACGCACGGCAATCCGGTTTCCAGCGCAATATAATAAAAACCCGTTCTCCAATGATCGACTTTCCGGCGTGTGCCTTCCGGTGTGATGACTAGCACCATCCGTTCATGCTGATTCACAATCTCACAAACCTGCGTCACACCGTCCTTTGACTGACCACGCGTAATCGGGATTCCGCCAGCCCAGCGAATCAACCGCCCTACCAGAAACCAGTTGATCGCTTCGGCTTTAACAAGTGTCGATGGCTTACGGCGATAGTAAAACGACATCGCAACCATATGCACATAATCCCAATTGGATGTGTGCGGCACAGCCACCAGAATAAATTTATCAATCGGTGGAAACTCCCCGTCCACACGCCAGCCGAAAGCATACCACAACGCCAGCACCGGAACACGAAAAATCTCAGTAAGAAAAATCGCGATATATTTTGCCATAAATTTGAAAACCTTTTTTAAGTGATTACGATTCGCTATAGTTAGGTTATAGCGAATTAAATTTAATAGGAAAAGTAAAATGTCATTTCTGCTCGTTTACTTATTAGGTTTTGCGATTGTTTTACTCTTAATGTTGATGGTTTGGGGGACGAGCCTTTTACTAAAAGACTCCAGCATCATCGATATTTTTTGGGGATTAGGTTTTGTCGCGGTAGCCTACACCTATAATGTCTTCAGTGAAGGCTTTGCCATGCGGGAAACCATCGTTTTTGTGCTCGTGATTTTGTGGGGCGTTCGTCTTTCCGCCCATCTCGCTTATCGTAATTTGCCCAAAGGCGAAGACTTCCGTTATCAGAAATGGCGTGAGCAACACGGCGATTCGTATTGGTGGATTAGCTTCTTCCGCGTGAATCTATTGCAAGGTGTGATAATGTGGATCGTTTCCGCGCCATTGCTCGCCGCTCAATTTTCTGATACACCCGATAGCATTACCGCACTCGATATCATCGGCATAGTCGTCTGGGCGATTGGCTTTACCTTCGAAGCGTTGGGTGATTGGCAGTTGATGCAATTCAAGCGCAATCCCGCCAACAAAGGCAAAGTGATGGATCAGGGATTGTGGCGCTATACCCGTCATCCCAATTATTTCGGTGATGCGATGGTCTGGTGGGGGTTTTTCTTGATCGCGCTCAACACACCCAATGGATTTCTGACGATTTTTTCTCCGCTTATCATGACATTCTTGCTGATGCGCGTCTCTGGCGTGGCGATGTTAGAGCGCACCCTAAAAGAAACCAAACCAGCATATAAGCAGTATATTGAGAGCACATCGGCATTTTTCCCGATGCCGCCTAAAAAATTAGAATCGTAATACCTTTTCGGGCAGACGGCTCCGGTTTTCTGCCCGAAATCATGTTAATTTCAGCACACACCCAATCGCTTTTTCACGATGCCAACCGACACGATATTCCGCTTCCTCTTGAACCTCACATCCTTGATGCAAATAAAACGCATAAGCATCCGCCTTTTCAAGTACCCAGACCCAGACCCGCGTGCATTGTGCCTTTCGCAGATGGTCTACACCGGCATTCCATAATGCTTGCCCAACACCGTGACGATGATACTCAGGATGCACGAATAAATGGGTGATTTCCCCCTCACCCTTAATATTGAGGTGTGTTGTACTCACAAAACCGATGACCTCATCCTCAATCACGGCAACAAATGTATCGCCTTTGCCTTGTCTGCGACCCACCCAATCACCGGCTTGCGTAATCTCTCCGGCAAACAATTTACGAATTTCATCTGGCTCATAAATGTGGGCATAAGCGCTTTCCCACGCATCCTTATTCACCCACATAATCGCTACATGATCTTTATCCACAGCGGGACGAATTGAAAATTTTACCATCAGTCATAATCTCACTTTCGCCACTCCTATGCAGTTGATTCTACCACGCTCGAAACTAATTTCGTCGCAAAAATCATCAATTGTCGCTTGCGGTCAAGTCATATTCGCGGTCATAATGAGAAACAGCATTTATGGATACTAAATCAGGAAAGCTCATGAGGGAAAGTCGGATAAACCGTCCGTTCGGCATTAAGATGCTGACGATTGTAAAATTGCTCACCGGTGTGGCATATATCAGCTATGCTCTATTGTATTCGTTGGACAATCAATTATTCACACAACTCGACTTTTTCGGGCATAACGACCAGTACGATTTTGTGGTCTTCTTAATCAATACGCCCAGTATATTGCTCGCCTATGCCATCTGGCGCTTAAAGCGGTGGGCATGGATTATGGTCATGCTACAATCCGGTATTCATATGGCGGTGGATTTTAACTATTTCTTACTAGGGGAAGCGCCCTTCCCGCAGATGTTCATCAATATTGTGATTGTTTTCTATCTGAACCAGCACGATGTACAAAATATCTTCCTGTCTAATGACGAGCCACAATCGGTGAATGTACCCCTATGAGTCGCGATTTTGAACTACTCCGTAAATACGAGCCGGTTATCTGTTACACCGAAGGCGAGATGTTCTTCCCTATTGCGGTGGATGAATACATTACGCAATGCAGTTTGTGGATTCGTAACAAGGACGGTAAAGAACGCCTGCTGATTCCTGCAAGTGAACTTACGCTGGAAAATTTAGCACAATTTGACCACACGCCACCAGGTTGTGTGATGTATTTGCGCTTCGTGAACGACCCACTAACCAGTGCCGAATATCAACAATGGTTAAGCCGGGAAAATCGTCCAATTTTTCATGCACCGGGGCGTTTAGCCCGTGTTGGCATCGTCTCCCGCTTGCTTGATGCGTTCTTTGATCTATCGTTGCTCCTCCGTGGCACGGTGCCACAGGGCACTGCCGCCAGCGCAGAACGCCAATATCGTGAAATTCGCTCCGTTGATTCACGTAATGTGTATTATGGGCGTGTCCTGCGGGAAAACGGCTATATCATCCTGCATTATATGTTCTTCTACCCGATGAATGATTGGCGCTCCACATTTTATGGCGTAAACGACCACGAATCCGATTGGGAGCAAATCTTCGTCTATCTTGCCGATGAACCCGATCCGCGTCCGTTGTGGGTGGGGTATGCCTCCCATGATTATTCCGGCGATGATTTACGTCGGCGCTGGGATGATCCGACATTTCACAAGGTCGATGATACCCATCCGGTGGTCTACGCGGGTGCCGGCTCCCATGCCAGTTATTATTTACCCGGTGAATATCTCACTAGCGTACAATTAGAGGCAATGCAACCCCTGCTCCGCGCTTTACAGACAATCAACAAATTCTGGGAAGAGCGTCTTGGTCAGGGTTTTAGCCGGGAAACACAGGAGCAAATCACCGCCTTTTTGAGCATTCCGTTTGTCGACTATGCGCGTGGTGATGGCGTGGCAATCGGACCAGAACAGCCTCAAAAATGGACACCGATCTTATTTACTGAAGACATGAAATGGGTACACCAATATCGCGGTCTGTGGGGGTTAGATACGCAAGACCCACTCGGCGGCGAACGCGCACCCGCCGGACCAAAATACAACCGTGATGGCACAGTGCGCTTATCGTGGCATAACCCGCTGGGCTGGTCTGGCTTGCACAAAGTCGCACCGCCTCAAAAAGCAATCGAACAATTGCAACGACAAATCACCACATCCGGGCACGAACTGCAAAAAGTGCGATCAGAAATCACCCGAACCAGCCATGAACTACAGGCAATGGAGTTGGAAGTCCGCGCATTACGAGAAACCGAATATCTCGAAGCACTCTACAAATCGAATTTGCATGATCTGGAACAACGTGAAAAACAACTGAACGCCCTGTATAAACGCGAATCAGAATTACAGGAAACCCTCGAAGCGTGTGAACTCTATCTACAAAAATTGCGTCAGGGGAATTACGGTGATCCTCATGCCCACATCCAACACATGCAAACGCCAGAAACACCGCTCAAAGAGCAAAGTCGCATCATCGAATTGTGGGCGGCGGTAAGCAGTGGTTTGCTGGTGCTGGTCTTTGCCATGTCCTTATTTTATGATCCGGGCGGTTTTTGGATCTATACCGGAATCGCAATCGGCGTATTTGTTATCATTGAGGCGATGTTACGTGGCAGATTAATCCGCCTCCTCCTCAATATCACCATTACAATGGCGCTCATCACCAGTCTAATTCTAGTGGTCGAATTTTTCTGGGCGCTGGTATTTTTGGGTCTGGTTGCCGCCGCATGGATTCTAATTTCACAAAATTTGCGCGAACTCAATCAGGATTAATCATGTACCCCTATACTTACAATTTCCTGTAAAATAGTAATTATTCTATTGTTAGTCTTGCCAACCAAGCAATCATCTGTCATCTATTAAGGCGACATCATGCCCACAGATGCTCTTAGAAAAACGCAAAAAGCACTTCTGAATAATCGCTATCAACTTGTAAGACAATTGGGTGTGGGCGGTATGGGTACGGTCTATGAGGTGATTGATCGCCTTTCCGGGGAAACCCTTGCTCTAAAGCACGTTCATACACTCAATCGAACCTTCTCCGCCGACCACCACGATGCGCGTGTTGCCCTATCTGCGGAATTTCGTACCCTTGCCTCATTAAGACATCCCAATATCATCACCGTGATCGATTACGGCTTCGATGAAAAACAGCATCCATTTTTTACGATGTCTCTGCTTAAAGATACAAAAAACATCGTCGCAGTCGGCATCCACGAAGACACTGAGGGTAAAGTCAACCTCTTGATTCAGATGTTGCAAGCACTCGCCTATTTGCATCGCAGAAATATTATTCACCGCGACCTAAAACCGGCAAACGTGCTCGTTACATCCGAAGGCACAGTTAAAGTCCTTGATTTTGGTGTCGCGCTCAACGAAAACCATACGATAGACGATCAGCAAGAAGTGACCGTTGGCACATTAGCCTATATGGCACCTGAACTTTTTATGGAGCGCCCCGCCACCATTGAATCCGATCTGTATTCCGTTGGGATCATGGCGTACCAGATGTTTACAGGTAAACACCCCTTTAACAACAAAAATATGGCAAGCCTCGTCAATAGTGTCATGCGCGATCAACCAAATTTAAATATCGTTGACTCGCGGATCGCACCCATCATTGAGCATCTATTGCAAAAACCCTCTGAAGCGCGTTATCACAATGCAGAAGATGTCATCAATGAATTATCAGATGCCATTGATATTGCAGTTCCAGCGGAAAATGTCGCCATCAGGGAGAGCTTCTTACAGGCGAGTCGCTTCGTCGGGCGTGAGAAAGAATTGGCAACCCTACGCGACGCGCTTGAAAATGTACTGGACGAGGATGAGCCGGGAGGAAGCGCGTGGATTATCGGAGGGGAAAGTGGTGTCGGCAAATCACGCCTTGTAGAAGAATTGCGGATTCGCGCTCTGGTTTACGGTATTCAAGTGTTACGTGCACAATATATTGCTGATAGCTCGCTCCCCTATCATGCGTGGCGGGAACCTTTGCGTCGGCTTGCCCTCTCTACACATATTGAACCCGACGAAGCCAGCATATTAAAAGCCATCATCCCCGACATCGGTGATTTACTCGGCTATCAGGTGGAAAATGCCCCCATACTAGATGGCATGGAAGCCCGCACTCGCCTGATCGAAACGCTGACGCATCTTTTCCGTAAGCAAACCCAACCTACCCTGTTGATAATGGAAGATTTGCACTGGGCGGATGACTCGCTAAATACGTTACGGGCGATCATCAACCATGTAAAAAGCATGTCGTTAATTATTGTCTGCACCTATCGTGATGATGAACGTTCAGAAATTGCGGATTTACTGCCGGAAGCATCGTTGATTCGGCTCGGCAGATTGCCAAAAACTGCGATTGCCGAACTCAGCGAATCGATCCTTGGAAGCGTAGGAAAACAGCCCAATCTCGTAAGTCTCATCACGAAAGAAACGGAGGGCAATGTTTTCTTTATCGTAGAGGTGATTCGTGCACTCGCCGAACAAGCCGGAAGCCTTAGAAGTATTAACGAAACAGAGATTCCCAAAAATGTGCTTTCTGGTGGTATTCAGCAAGTCATCAAGCAACGCCTACAGCATGTGCCAGATGAAGCCCAACCTTTACTTAAATTAGCGGCAATCATCGGGCGACAGTTGGATATGGATTTGCTACACACACTGAATACTAAGCGACAGGTCTTCGTCGGCTTTGACCTTAAGATGTTGACTGTAGAAAGTTGGCTGACGATCTGCGCCAACTGCGCTGTATTAGAGGCTGAAGACGGACACTGGCACTTCGCCCACGACAAATTGCGTGAGGCTGTTTTAGCCACGCTGACGCATGACGAACGAAGCATGTTGTATCGGCAGGTAGCCGAAGCGACAGAAGCCGTTTATGAAGGATCGACGAACAAAATTGCCGCACTAGCAGATTACTGGCACGAGGCAAAAGACACCCAAAAAGAGCTTTACTATGTACGCCTTGCCATAGATGAAACCAGCCACATTAACGCGTTCAGAGAAACGATTCGCTATATCAATCGGGCGATTGACTTGCTTCGTAATCATCCGACTGAAACGGACTGGCAACATCAAGCCGCTGATCTAAAAATACAAATGGGTGAAGCATACGGCTATCTAGGGGCATTCGACGAAGCCCGCAAACATCTGCAAGAAAGCGCCGACCTTTCCCGCAAACTCGGCAACCGCAATGCAATCGCCCGCGCATTGAACGCAATCGGCGATCTCGATCAAGATCAGGGCGAGTATGAATCTGCCACGCGCAATCACAAAATTAGCCTCACATTATTCCGTGAAACCAACGATTTGCGAGGCGTAACGAATGCACTGACCGATCTTGGACGCACAACCCAGAGCAAGGGTGATTACAGCGCGGCACGTCAATATTATGATGAAGCACTCCGCATTTGTCGCCAGACAAACGATTTTGATGGCATCGCAGAATGTCTTGAATATCTGGGAAATATTTCCGAGCAACAGGGCAATCTGGATAATGCCCAACATTATTATGAGGAAAGCCTCGCCGTTGTCCGCGATATGGCGGACTTTTCACGTATTGCCGGGATGCTGGATAATCTTGGCAATGTGGCGCAGGGCAAACGTGATTATCCCGCCGCCCAAATTTATTACAACGAAAGCCTCGCCATTTACCGCCGAATCAGTAACGAACTCGGCTCTGCATTGGTGTTAGGCAATCTCGGCAACATTGCCCTCATCCAAAAAAATTACCTGACTGCACAGACATACTGTGAAGAAAGTTTGCGGACTTTCCGTGAAATTGATAATCGGCTAGGAATCGCCTTCAGCTTGAATAGTCTTGGTAATGTGGCTTTAGGGCAAGGCGATGTTGCGATTGCCCGTGCAAATTATCAAGAGGCGTTGATAATTTGTCAGGCGACAGGTGTGCGCGGTGGGATTGCAAGTGGATATAATCATCTCGGTTGGATTGATGAGCTTGAGAACAACGACTCCAGCGCTAACCGACACTATTTGAACGCGCTAAATATTTACCGTGAAATGGGGGATCGTGAAAAAATCGCTGGCACGCTTACGAATCTGAGTTTTGTCAAAATCCGGCTTGGTAAATTGGAAGACGCGCAAGCCTATTTGCAAGAAGCCCTGCAAATCGCGTGGCAAATTAGCGCCGTACAACCCACGATAAACGTACTCATCGGCTTGGCACAAAAAGCCTATGCCAGCAAACGTTACAAACACAGCGCGGAATTAATCGGGGTCGTATCCCAATATGTTGATCTGGACGATGTTGTGATTGAGCATCGTTTAGAACCACTCCTCAAACAACTTCAAACCAGTATGGACGCAGATGTGCTGTTGGGCACGTTGGAATACGGGCGTGTCTCGCTAGATTTAGCCACCCTTGTGGAAAGCCTGCTACAACCAAAATAATCCACATTTATCCCCAAATCTCCATTTTCGTGAACCTTTTGCGAACTCACTCGTAATAGGGTTTGAATGATGCAATGAATACGCTAAGCGAAAAATCAAACGGAGCACGCGGTTGAATACCGACGAGCAACTGGCAAGAGACATTCAAACTGGAAACCATGATGCGCTCGCGGAATTGGTCAGGCGGCATCATCATGCGTTGATCGGTTTCGTATTCCGCATGACCGGCGGAGACCGTCCACTCGCTGAAGACATGGCGCAAGAAACATTTTTGCGGGTGATTCGTTCAATCAATCAATACAGCTATCCGCGCCCATTCAAAGCATGGCTATATGCAATTGCGACGAATCTTGTGCGCGATCATTTTAAACGGGCAGAACAGCGTTATCGCGTTTTAGATGTAGACGAGGCATATTTGCCCGCAGAAGCAAACCTTGAATCAACGATTATGAAAAATCAAAACGCGCAAGCATTGATGGACGCGCTGATGCACATGCCAGAAACCCATCGCAGTGTCATCGTCCTGCGCTACTATCAGGAACTTTCGCTAAACGACATCGCCGAAGCCCTTGATTTACCGCTTGGCACGGTGAAATCCCGCTTATCGCTGGGGCTGGGCAGATTGAGACAATTACTTGAGAAGGATTTCTCATGACTCTTGACGAAAAACCGTACCTGAAACGCTCGCTAGACATGGATACGGGAGACGATGGCGACGACACAGAAGCCCTAATTCCACTGATGATGTCCCTCGCCGATTCAACCATCCCCGCGCCATCTGCACAGGCTACCGATGATTTGATTCGCCTTTTATCCGCAGAGATGCCATCAGCAAAGGCGAACACTGTCTCAACGCCCAACATACGGTGGATCGGGCTGGTTTTATGGAGTCAACTGCGCGTCGTCCAGAAAGAAATCTGGCTAGCGTCTTTGCTGGTGATGGTGCTCGGCACAATCGTATCACTCCTCCGCTATGATCCCGCATCCGGCAACCTGACGGCACTCGCTATTATCGCGCCGGTTATCGCGGCAGTCGGGATTGGTTTGCTTTACGACGACGATATGGCGCTCATCCGCGAACTTGAAGACAGCACGCTCATGTCTACTTCGATGCTCATGCTCGCCCGCTTATTGCTGGTGTTCTGCTTCAACCTTGTGCTGGCAACGACTGGAAGCATCGTCCTTGCGCTGGCAGAAACACAACTTTCACTCATACCGGTCATCATGTCATGGTTAGCACCGATGACCTTTTTATCCGCGTTAGCGTTTTTTATCAGCGTACTTTCCGCGCAGGCAATCGCAGGTGGATTAATCAGCCTCGTTTTGTGGGCACTTCACATCTTGATGCAGGTCGCCGATAAACAAAGCATCGCCATCCAAATTCTATCGCTACAGGGCTTAAGCGCGCTCGTTACCCGTCCGTTCTTGTTCATCGTGGCGGGTCTATTGGTCGCGGTCACGCTCTGGTATCTCCAACAACAGGAGCATCATCACGGAGCAAGCAATCAATGAAAGTTCTCGCTATGTCACCTACCCTAAAAAGTGGACTTATCCTGATCGCAACCGTTATCGGTATTGGCGTATTAGTCTCGCTGATTGACCCACCGCAGACCCATTTTGTCGCCACGCTGGAGCAAACTTACGGCATGACGCGCTTGATTACGCTTATGTTCATCAGCATCGCGCTATGGGAAATTGTTTACCTCTTACGCACCGCCTCCAAAGATCGCTTTTCGCTGGCGTGGCGCGTCCCTTTACGTTCACTCTGGCTTCCGACGCTCCTTATGGCGGGCGCGGTCATCTTCCTGACTTACTTGAGTGACAATACATCGGGCGATTCACTATATCAACTACCGTGGGAACACACATCACGCATAGTAGAAACGATTGTCCCGTTGGCAGTCGGTAGTCTCAGTGCATTGATGTTTTCGCCAACGGACGAGCCTGCAATTGAAGTACAACTTGCCTGTCCGCGCCCGATTGCATGGGTACTGATTGAACGTCTTATGCTCGTCATTCTTGCCGGAACGATGGTCGCACTCATGGGCATCGTCTTCGCGGGCTTAAGATTTGGCGAGCTTGACACAGGCATCGCGCTCATTCGCTGGATTCCGCCGTCGCTATTTTTGAGCAGTGTGGGCGTATTCACCACCATTAAATCCCACCAAATCATGCTTGGTGTGGCGATAGTCGGTGCGGTGTGGTTCGGCACGGTAATTTTCCAAATATTCTTTTTGCCCGGACTCGTTATTTTCTATCCGCTCAATTACATCCAACCTTTTTTGTGGGTCATTAATCCCTATCTCCAACCGGACTATCTGCCGATGTCCGCTTATTGGTTGAATCGGCTGTGCGTGCTCGCCTTCGGGATCACGTTATTGGCACTCAGCGTTCGCAGTCTACGCGACGAAGAACACATTTTAACGGGTATCAAAGCGATATAAACAGAAGGTAACAGGAACATCACCATGAATATAACCGCACATCAAATTTGGGGCATGGCAAAATACGAATTCAAAATGCACTGGCGACGGAGAGCACTGCTCGTTCTCACGCTTTCGATGATCTTGATCTTAGTTGCGCCCATCTTCCTCAGCGGAGACTTAACCAACCTGACGAATGTAGATGGCGTGAGCGAAGAAAATGTTGAAAAAGCGCTCAGTTTATCCGTCGCCATCGTGACGTGGTTTCCGCTATCAAGCGTTTTAATTTTCATTTTGCCCGTCGCCCTTGCAGATACGATTCCTCTTGATAAACAATACAACGTTGATGAATTACTGCGTACCACCCCGCTTACGCCTGCGGTGTATCTGTGGGGCAAGCTCATCGGCACATGGTTAGCCACGCTCAGTAGCGTATTTATCGTCATGATAATCGCGACAATCGCGTGGATCTCGCAAGTCGGCAAATTTGACTACGTTCTCTATGCGGAAATCTGGCTCGTGAATGCTTTCTCAATTACGATCCTGAACGGCAGTTTAGGCGTATTGCTGGCAGTGGGTCAACCGAACCGCCGCCGCGCAATCGTCGTCGTGATCGGGCTATTTGCCTTACTTGTCTTCGTCCTCGGCTTTGATTTCGGCGAATATTGGAATCTCGCCAGTCCGGCAAGAATGCCCATGCTCACCTATTTCATTCCCATTGAAGGACAGGAAGAACTTATCACAACGGTCTTTAACCGACAGGTCATGCTCTCCATTCTGATGGGATTTGTGGAACTACTCATCATCTGGCTCGCGGCGTGGGGCTGGTTGAAATATCAAGACAACAACAGATAAACGTGAACCAAGGAAACCGACATGATCGAAATTAATCATCTCAGTAAACACTTCAAAGGCGGAATCCACGCGCTAGATGACATTACGTTAAATATTGGCACAGGGATGTTCGGGTTAATTGGACCCAATGGCGCGGGGAAAACCACCCTCATGCGGATCATTGCCGGATTATTACGCCCGACTTCCGGTGAAATTAGCGTATCCGGCAACGACATCACACAAGCGGACGGCAAGCGTGCGATGAAGACGATGCTCGGCTATTTACCACAGGAACTCGGCTTATATCCAAACCTAACCGCCCGTGAATTTCTGGATTACATCGCTATCTTGAAGGGCATTACTGATAGTGCAAGCCGCAAAAAACAAATTGATGACCTCTTAGCGATGGTGCGCCTTGAAGACGCAGGCAAGCGCAGACTCAAAGCGTTTTCCGGTGGCATGAAGCGCCGTGTGGGTATCGCACAAGCCTTAATCGGCACTCCTAAACTCATCATTGTGGATGAACCCACCGCAGGGCTTGACCCCGAAGAACGGGTGCGCTTTCGTAACATCCTTTCGGATATTGCCACCCGTTGCACCGTCATTCTATCCACCCATATCATCGAAGACATCAGCCAGAGTTGTAACGATCTCGCGGTGATGAATCACGGTAAGGTCATTTTTAGAGGCGCACCCCGCGAACTTATTCAGCAGGCGCAAAATCATGTTTGGGGCATCATATCCACCGGAGAGCGCCTACCGCAAGAGGTCACCATCGTGTCCACATTACAGGTCGCAGAAGGCGTGCAATATCGTATTCTCGGCGATCCCCCTGCACATTTGAACGCGCAACCACTCCAGCCCAGCCTGGAAGATGGCTATATGTGGCTGATGAAACAACGTCAAATCGAATCTGTCGGCTAACATCTCCACAAAATTCGTCATAGAAGGGTGAACATTCCTTTACCCTTCTCAATTGTCCTATTTTGTGACAAGCAACCGCGTTCAATCCGCCATCCTCGTAATTAATTTCCGCCGTAACATTGAAAATTTTGCCAAACCGTTTACAATCCATGCTAGCAATATGAGAATTTCTCATGTTACAGGGAGACTGTAGCACTTCGCAGAAATGCACCTTACGGTTACAGTTCGCCCGTTCACTTATCACCTATATGAAGGAGAGTTGTTAATGAATAAATTTTTATCTTCAAAAATGATGTTGGTCATCGTCGTATTGATGCTATCCGCACTGCTTGTACCGGGTGTGATGGCACAGGATGAAGACACCATTGTGATCGCCCCCGGCGATGATGTGGTTCTCGGTCTGGCAACTGCCCTCAGTGGCGAAGGTCTGATCCCGTTCGGTGAAGATATTCAACGCGGTGCTCAGTTGGCATTGTTGGATCGCCCCACCGTCACCGTTGGCGATGTAGAGTTCACCGTTGGCGAATTGGTCTCCCAGGATGACCAGTGCTCCAGCGAAGGTGGTCAGGCAGTGGCGAATCTCTTCACTTCCTCACCGGAAATCGTCGCCGTCATCGGTCCGATGTGCTCCAGCGCCTGTAACGCCGCCGGTCCTATCTTCGACGAAGCAGAATACGCCTACATCAGCTCAAGCTGTACAGCCGTCAGCCTGACTGATGAAGAAGAAGGCTTCGATACCTTCAGCCGTACCACCCCGAATGACGATGCACAATCCGTCGCCGCCGCAGACTTCATCTACAATGAACTGGGCGTGACCATGATCGCCACCATCCATGATGGTAGTGACTATGGTGACGGACTGGTAAGCGCCGTGACAGCACTGTTTGAAGAACTCGGTGGTGAAGTTGTCTTCGCCGATGCGGTCAACGTGGGTGATACCGACTTCCGCAGTCTGCTGGATAACGTTGCAGAAACCGATGCCGAATTGATCTACTTCGGTGGCTTCAATCAAGAAGGTGCACGTCTGGCAGAACAACGTGTAGACGCAGGCTTAGAAGATGTAGTCTTCATGGGTGCTGATGGTATCTTCGGTCCGGAATTCATCAACCTTGCCGGTGATTTCGCTGAAGGCGTTTATGCTAGCTCACCGATCCCCACCAGCGAAGCCTACACCGACTTTGTTGCCCGTTACGAAGAAGTCTTCGGTCTGGAACCCACCGCCGCCTTCCACGCGTATGCTTATGATGCGGCAAATATGCTTCTTGATGGTGTAGAAGCCGTTGGCGAAATTGACGCAGACGGTAACCTTGCCATCAGCCGTAGCGCCCTGCTGGAATTCATCCGCGCATACGGTGCAGAAGAACCGGTACTCGGTCTTTCCGGCGAACTGTCCTGTGACGGCACGGGTGAATGTGCGCTCGGCGGTTTCAACTTCTATGAAGTCATCGATGGTGATTACACCCTCGTAGAAATGATGATGGAAGAAGAATAAATCTATCGTGCATGTAAATAACAACATGCGCCATATGTAGGACGTGTGTAGAGGTGGGTTTACAACCATACGGTTGCTATAATCCACCTCTATCTTTATAAAACGGAATATTTAACGGACATTCGGGGGTAGACCATGGCAACGGAAAGTGTTGATTCCGCAGTGCCTCAAAATTCACAACCACCTTTACAACGTCTCCGAAGGTGGATACGCAAAGACCCAATTCAGTTATTTTTATACCTTGCAGGGGGCGCGATTTTACTCCTGCTTATCTATTCCGCCGGAACAAATATTTTATCCGGTGATTTCACCTTCGAGCGTTTCCTCCGGCTACTTATTTTCGGGTTAGCTCAGGGCAGTATTTACGCCCTGATCGCACTGGGTTACACACTGGTCTATGGCATCCTAGGCATGATTAACTTCGCGCATGGTGAGGTCTTCATGTCCGGCGCATATATCGGATTTTTCGTCATTTATCCGATGGCGGAATCTGGATTTTTAGCGTCGCAACCCCTGTTAGGACTGATTTTGACCTTATTAACTGGCATGATTGCCTCCGCAATTGTCGCCATTCTGCTTGAACGGATCGCCTATCGCCCACTGAGAAATGCGCCTCGCCTCGTACCATTGATTACGGCGATTGGTGCATCGGTCACCCTGCAACAATTATTTTTGCGCTTATTTGGTGGCTCAACCCGCACCTATCCCGACTTAAATCTCTATGTGCTCTCAGGAGTGGCAAAAGAGGAATGCACCACCTATAGCAGTGAGGGTATCCGGCTGGGATATAACATCGCCCGCCCTGTATTCGAATATGAAAAATGTCTCGGTATCGACTTGATCCGCGGGATTTACGATGTGAACGTTTTGGGTATGGAGCTTCGCCTGCGCCCACTTTATTTTATCGTCTTCTTTCTGGCGATCTTTTTTATGGCGGTGCTCTGGTTCGTCATTCAACGCACGAAAATCGGTAAAGCGATGCGTGCCGTCGCAGAAGATAAAGATACAGCCGCGCTAATGGGCATCAATGTAGACCGCGTGATCGTCTTCACGTTCGTCACCGGGGCGTTATTGGCGGGTGCGGCGGCGGTACTCTTCGCGCTTTATAATCGGCAAGTCTCGCCCTTTATGGGATTTACACCCGGCATTAAAGCATTTACTGCGGCGGTGCTCGGCGGGATCGGCAATATTCCCGGCGCGATGTTCGGCGGCTTATTCCTCGGCACAACTGAATCTGTCGCTCCGGCATTGCTCGGCATTCCGTCGCAGTTGGAAGATGTGGTCGCTTTTGGCATGTTGGTGCTGGTGCTGATCTTCCGTCCAACCGGCATTTTCGGCGAAGTCCTCTCCAAGAAGAAAGCGTAACGGTCATGACAGAAAACTTTCAAACCACAGTACGCTATGCCGTTTACGCGACCATCTTGGTCATCATTCTCACGCTAACGGGCATCTTCACCGGCTTTCAATCGCGCCCTGTCATTGAAGATTTCTTGAATCTTGGCAATGTCCTGCTGATTGTCAGTTTGTTCGGGGTTGCCTTCTTCAACGCGTCCCGTCTGGAAAGCGTAACCGTTCCGCAGAAAATCGTCCATGCCACCGTGACTACCGTCATTATGGGCTTCGGGCTTTCCACGGTGATTATTTTGCAATCGAATGTGGATATGTCGTTTGTCTTCCGCAATTTGCAAGACTTGTTAGGGAGTGCGCTGGTTTTCGGTCAAACAGAACTCGCACCTGCCTTAGCACTACTCATGGCAGTCAGCGTTGTTATCGGCGTACTTGCGGCAATTCTGGTGGTCGTTCCAGCATTCCTGCGCAATCAGCTATTTATTAGTCTAGCGATCATCACGGTGATGGGACTGCTACAGGACAGATTGATTGACATTATTGACCTGCCGGACGCATTTACCGTTATCGGCATCTTCTTAGTTGCCTACGCCGCGATTTATTTTCTCCCATTGCCGACGCTTCCTGCACGGTTGGGTGTGGGGGTGGGCATCGGACTGGCAACTGGACTCGTCCTGATTTTATTGGTGAGTTCCGCTGGATTGGAACGTGGCAGTTGGTTGCGCGGGTCTGGCAGTGTGCCGCGCATCGTCTCGCTGGCGAATGTAAATACCATTGAAGACGTTGAAGCCCAAACCAGCACCACTGATGATAACCGGATTGCCTTCATGACCATCGTGGCAACCATCGGCATCGTGGGGTCACTCGTCGCCACATCAGAAAAGCGGATGCACAATACGGCATGGTATGTCATCACAGGGTTATTGCTCATCGGCATCCTCAACTGGCAAGATACGATGAACGTTGGCATTGCCCTGCTCAGTATATTTATCTTGATGGCGATGTTCACATTCGTGCCCATACTCAGCAAGCAAGCCAACACCCGTTTTGAAGAACTTGGCAAACCGGATGCGCCAAAATCAGCATCTCAAACGCAATCTCGTGAACAAACCTTTACGCGAATGCTCCTTTACGCCGCCTCGCTGGGCGTTTTGCTCATCACGCCCATCTTTGCCGGACAATACATTACCAGCGTGCTTGATCTTGTGATGCTTTATATCATCATGGGCATCGGTCTAAATGTGATGATCGGCTATGCGGGTTTGCTTGATCTCGGTTATGTCGCGTCGTATGCCATCGGCGCTTATACCGCAGGCATCCTGACCACGCCGAGCGTCGTTACCATCGGTTGCGTTTCACCCGCCGCCGCAAGTTACGATTATATTGAGATGTGTCAGGGCATCCTCACCCATTGGGGTGGCACGGGTGTGCTCACATTCTGGCAAACAGTACCTCTCGCCATTTTGTTCAGCGCCATCACGGGCATGATGCTCGGTGTGCCGGTGCTCCGTCTGCGCGGGGACTATCTGGCGATTGTGACACTCGGTTTCGGTGAAATTGTTAACCGCCTCTTGCTATCGAATACCATGAAACCACTGGTCGGAGGTGCGCAGGGAATTTCCCCCATTCCAAGTCCGGTCATTGATTTGAGTGGCTTAAATCCTGACTGGGTGTACACGCTAGGCGACGCGCAGGATAATTATTATCTGTTCCTCGCCGGCGTGTTTTTCACCGCCTTTGTCGTCTACCGATTAGCCAGTTCACGGCTTGGACGGGCATGGTTGGCAATCCGCGCTGATGAAGATGTCGCAGAAGCCATCGGCATTCACCTCGTCGGCACAAAGCTGTTAGCATTCGGCATCAGCTCCGCATTTGCCGGTTTAGGCGGGGCAATCTTCGGCGGCTGGTTGCAGGGCATTTTCCCGAACAGCTTCACACTTTTCGTTTCAATCAACGTGTTGAGCCTCATAATTATCGGCGGTATGGGGTCAATTCCGGGGGTGGTACTCGGCGCGTTCATCCTTATCGGTTTGCCGGAAGCCCTGCGCGAAATTCAAGATTATCGCTTGCTCGCATTTGGCAGTTTGCTGGTGGTGGCGATGTTGCTCAAACCCGACGGACTACTCCCGCCGGAGCCACCCAAACTTTCAGAAAAAGCGACCAACCAACCCACGCAAAAGGAGGCGGCATGAGCGAATCCCTGCTGAATGTACAGGCAATCACGAAACGCTTCGGCGGTCTGACGGCGGTCAACAGCGTGTCGTTGCAAATCCCACAACAATCCATCGTTAGCCTGATTGGTCCAAATGGCGCGGGCAAGACAACTTTCTTTAATTGCGTGACTGGCTTCTATGTGCCGGAAGAAGGCGAAATCCTCTTCGACGGCAAACCGATCCGGGGCTTACGTCCAGATCAAATTGCCAGACGAGGAATCACTCGCACCTATCAAAACATCCGACTGTTCAACAACCTGACCGTTTTACAAAACATCATGGTCGGGATGCACAGCAAAATGAAATCCGGCATTATTTCTTCAATTTTCGCCCTGCCGTGGATGCGCCGTGAAGAACAGGAAACACTCGACAGCGCGATGGAATTGGTCGAATTCGTCGGCTTAAGTGGCATGGGTGACCTGATGGCAACCAACCTTGCTTACGGTTTTCAGCGCCGGCTGGAAATTGCCCGCGCACTGGCACTTCAGCCCAAGTTATTACTTCTGGATGAACCGACCGCAGGCATGAACCCGATGGAAACCGAGGAGATGATGCACTTCATTCGTCGCCTGCGGGATGAACGCGGATTAACCATTTTCTTAATCGAACATGATGTTAAGCTCGTTATGAACGTCTCCGATGCTGTGCATGTGATGGATTACGGCAGGAAAATCGCCGAAGGCACGCCGTCAGAAGTCCAGAAAAACCCGAAAGTCATCGAAGCCTATCTCGGTACAGCGGCAACAGATGATAAAGATATGGCTCAATCTGATGAGCAAACCGATGGAGTGGAGGCATAAGCATGAGTCTGCTAGAAGTACACGAAATTCACGCCTATTACGGCAAAATTCATGCGTTAAAGGGCATTTCACTCACGGTAGATGAAGGTGAAATCGTCACCTTGATCGGTAGCAATGGCGCAGGAAAGTCCACCACGCTCAACGCAATTTGCGGTATCGTGCCGGCAAGTGAAGGCAGTATTGTGTTAAGTGGCGAAGACATCACCCGCCTACCCGCCCATCAAATTGTCACCCGCGGGGTTGTGCAATCCCCGGAAGGGCGCAAAATCTTCACACGTTTGTCCGTACGTGAAAATCTGGAAATGGGTGCATACATTCGCAACGATGCGAGCAATATCGCCAAAGATATGCAGGATGTTTATGCACGGTTTCCCCGTTTATTAGAACGCAAAAATCAACTTGCCGGAACACTTTCGGGCGGCGAACAACAAATGTTGGCGATGGGACGCGCGTTAATGTCCCGTCCGCGCATTCTGCTTCTGGATGAACCCTCGATGGGGCTGGCACCCTTGCTCGTCAAGCAAATTTTTGATGTGATTGAATATTTGAACAGAGAAAGCGGCACAACGATCTTACTCGTGGAGCAAAATGCGGCGATGGCACTGGCAATCGCCCATCGCGGTTACGTGCTACAGACTGGATATATTACCCATAGTGGTTCAGCCGCTGATCTCCAAAATGACGCAACAGTTGTCGAGTCTTATTTAGGCAGTTAGCACATATGAAAACAATCGATTGCCGTAACTTTTGGTTACAATTATGCAATCTGCATAACGATTCAGCAATCTTTTGTTGCTCAAATGAAATTTGCTTTACGTCAATTTCTCGGTATTATCTGTTACCATCTAACCATTTTGCAGGAGGAAATAGCATGAAATCAAAACGCTCCACTTTATTGATTTTAGCGGCTCTCGCCATGGTGTTGGGGTTTGTACTTCCCGCCACCGCGCAAGACACCAAAGCCGTGACTATTGTGTACGATCAGGAGTTTGATAACCTGAACCCCCTTTACACAAATATGTTCTTTGTTGCAATCACGCGTGATCTTTATCTTGCGCCTGCATGGAACTTTGATCAGGATTTGAACCCGAATCCGGTACTCGTGACCGAAATCCCCAGTGCATCAAATGGCGGTATTAGCGAAGATGGCTCAACCATCACCCTCGCCCTCCGCGATGACATTGTCTGGTCAGACGGTACGCCGATCACGTCCGCAGATTTCCTCTTCACATATGACATGGTGATGGAGCCTGCGAACCTCGTCAACAGCACCTATCCATATGATCTCATCGACAGCATTGAAACACCGGACGCGACCACCGTCGTCGTTAACTTTAGTGAACCCTTTGCACCGTGGCTAGCGACCCTGTTCACCTTTGTCATTCCAGAACACGTACTGGCTCCTGTATTTGAAGCTGAAGGTACACTGGAAAATGCAGATTGGAACCGCGCACCAACAGTTGGCTCAGGTCCGTTTGTCTTTAGCCAATGGGAAGTCGGCAGTTTCGCCCGCTTTGATCGCAACGAAAATTACTTCGACGGATCGGCGACACTCGATGCAGTATTGATCCGCTTTGTACCGGATAGCGAAACTCTGCTGGCAACCCTGCTCAATGGTGAAGCCGATCTCGCCACCTTCATCTCCTATTCCGATGTTCCGGCACTCGAAGGCGCGGGTTTCACACCGCAAATCGTCAATTCCGGTTATAACGAACAATGGTTGCTCAATATGCGTGAAGGTCTCGGTCATCCGGCGCTTCAGGATGTGCGCGTCCGTGAGGCACTCGTCCGCGGCTTTGATCGTTTCGCCATCACCAACGACCTGCTGAACGGTCTGACCTACCCCGCCTCTGGCTTCTGGGAAGGCTCACCGTATGACAACCCCGATATCGAAGCCCCGGAATACGATCCAGAACGTGCCGCCGCATTGCTGGACGAAGCAGGCTGGGTTGATAGCGACGGCGATGGCATCCGCGATCAAGAAATTGACGGCGAAATTGTCCCGCTCATCCTGACCTACATCACCAACACCCGCCAGATTCGCGTGGATGTTCAGGCAGTGGTGCAACAAGCCTATGCTGATCTTGGCATCGGTGTCGAACTCGTCAATTATCCGTCAGATCAGTTCTTCAATGCCTATGCTCAGGGTGGTCCTACCGCGATCGGCGATTTTGACATCTCTGAATACTCCACCAATAGCGCCTTCCCTGATCCAGACACTCCAGTATTCTTCTGCGATTCCGTCCCATCAGACGAAAATCCTGAAGGCGATAACTATCGTGGTTACTGCAATGAAGAAGTTGATGCGCTGTTCCAGGAACAAGCACGCACCACCGACACTGCCGCACGTATCGAACTCTTCCATGAAATTGACCGTATCCTGAACGAAGAATATGTCTGGATTGGTATCTGGTATGATCCCGATCTGTGGGTCGTTGCTGGTAGCTTAGAAGGCACTGCCGTCAATGGCGCAACCCCGATGTGGAACGCCGTGGAATGGGATGTTACGGAATAATACCCCGTAACTGACGAAACCCTCATAAATAGTTAGTACGAAACGTCAGGGCGGGGTCATCCTCGCCCTGATTCGGCTATGCGCTCCTCCGAACCATGCCCATAGCCACGCAATCAGTATGCTGTCAGTCCATTATTGTTTGTTATAGGAGAGCGCCAAACCATGACGCAGTATATTCTCAGGAGGCTACTCCAGTCGATCCCGCTGGTATTTTTCGTCAGCCTGATTCTATTCATCCTTATGAATTCCGCAGGCGACCCATTAGCAACAATGGGCGGGCGTATACCTCCCCGCGCAGAAGACCGCCAGCGATTACGTCGCCAACTCGGTTTAGATCAACCCATCTTAACGCAATATCTATATTGGCTGGTTGGCAATGATTGGGTGATGCTTGATCTCGATGGGGATGGCGAAGGCGAAACTGAAGGCACCCGCAAGGGCGTAATTCGTGGTGATTTCGGCACATCGGTCGTCACGCGCCAGCCCGCGATGGAAGTCATCTCTTCACGCATTGAAAACACGATGATTCTCATGCTCACAGCGGAAGGATTGGCAATCATTATTGCGCTCGCAATTGGCATTTACTCCGCCATGAGGCAATATTCAGCGATAGACAATCTACTCACGTCATTCTCCTTTATCACCTTTTCCGTGCCAATTTTCTTGCTTGGATTGATTTTAATTTACGTATTTGCGGTGCAATTTAAGGCATGGGGATTACCTCATTTCCCAACATCGGGCATGTATGATCCACTCGTCGGGAAAACTTTTCAACAAGTTTCAATCCACATGGTGTTACCCGTTACGACAATCGCCTTAATCAGCATCGCCGGTTATAGCCGTTTTATCCGTTCCACCATGCTAGAAGTCATCAATTCTGATTATATTCGCACCGCCCGCTCCAAAGGCATTTCTGAACGCCGGATTCTCTATCTTCATGCCTTCAAGAATGCGTCTTTACCGCTCGTCACTTTGATCGGGTTGAATTTACCGGGATTAATCGCCGGGGCGGTAGTAACGGAAACAATCTTCGCATGGCCCGGCATGGGACGTTTATTTATTGACCATCTCCTCCGCTCGGATGTAGCAGTGATTATGGGATTGCTCATGATTATCACCGTCGCCGTTATCCTCTCTCAATTGATGACCGACATCGTCTATACGTGGCTAGACCCGCGTATCCGCTATAGTTAACTGGAGCAGAAGACAATGGCATCTACCACTGCAAATCCAATCCAACTCTCTGCCAAATCGAATGAACTGCCCAAATCGCAGGGATTACTAGCAAGATCAACCCGCCGATTTTTTAAGCACCGGATGGCGGTTACTGGAACGTCAATTTTGGTAGCGATTATTTTATTTGTGAGCCTGGGAACGGTCTTTTTCAGCGAAGCCGATGCAAATTTCAACGATACCAGCCGACGCTTATTGCCAATTTCTTCAGAGCATCCATTTGGAACAGACACCATCGGACGCGATATTCTTGCCCGTAGCATCTATGGGGGTCAAATTTCGTTGCTGATTGGCATTACCGCCGTCACGATGATGGTCGGTGTAGGCACGTTTGTCGGGGTTTTGTCCGGCTACTATGGCGGCATCTGGGATGCTGTTCTAGGACGCATCATTGAGGCAATGCTTTCTATTCCGCAACTCCTCTTATTGTTGGTCATGGCACGCTTCTTCGCGGGCAAAATCCCACAACAGGAACTTTTCGGCAGGTCGTTTAGCGGGAGCGTCATTGTCATCATATTGATTATCGGCTTAACGAGTTGGATGCAATTGGCGCGTATTGTACGTTCTAATGTGCTGTCTTTGCGCGAATCCGAATTCGTATCTGCGGCGAAAGCACTCGGCGCATCAGACCGCAGAATTATCATGTCACACATTCTGCCGAACACACTTGCACCGGTCATCGTTGCGGCAACACTGGGCATCGCCGGAGCAATTTTAGCCGAAGCCTATATCAGCTTTCTCGGTTTAGGGGTGCAACCTCCTACCGCCACATGGGGCAATATGTTGGAAGGCGCGAAACAGTACATTGGTGAAGCGCCGTGGTTATGGATTTTTCCGGGCTTACTGATCGTCTTATCTGTAATCAGCATCAACTTCGTGGGGGATGGTCTTCGTGATGCGCTCGACCCGCGTTCGGATAGTAAGGTTTAGATTCAGCAAATGATGTCTGCATAAATCAGGAAGATCGTCACCTTTGGCGGTCTTTCTTGATTATTTGCGCTTCCTCATCACGAAAAACCTGATAAGCGTGTGATTGACCTCAATCATTAAGTTTTGATGAATCTGCTAAATTACTGGTGAGTAATTCAGCCGATTGCTATACATATTTGCTCCCTTGTGTAATAATCAAGAGAGAAATCGAAACTAAACTTATACGTTGGGCAGAGAAAATGACATCCCAAGAGTTTCACGGTCCTAACGAGGGGTACGTCCTCGAATTATATGAACAATATTTACAATCACCGGACTCTGTAGACGCACACACCAGACAATTCTTCCGATCATGGTCACCGCCTGCCAGTAATGGCGCGGGAGAAAGTCATGCGATTGCACAGGCAGTTGCCACCGGCATTGACCAGCAGAAAATTGTCGGCGCAGTCAGCCTGGCACAGTCCATCCGCCAATTCGGGCATCTCGCCGCCAAACTAGATCCGCTTGGCTATCCATCGCCGGGTGATCCAGAATTGACGTTAGAATCACATGGTCTCACCGAAGATGATTTGCGCCAACTCCCTGCTAATATCGTGGGCGGCGCAGTTGTAGAAAATTCAACAAATGCGCTGGAAGCCATCAACACACTGAGAGAAATCTATTGCGGGTCGATTGGCATTGACAATGACCATATCCGCATTCCAGAAGAACGGCAATGGCTACGGGAAGCCATCGAATCACGCCGTTATCGCTTCTCGCCGGAGCAATCCGTTCCTCTATTAGAACGCCTGACGCAGATCGAAGCCTTCGAGCATTTCTTACAGCGCAGTTTCCCGACGAAGTATCGCTTCTCCATCGAAGGTCTGGATATGATGGTGCCGATGCTCGACGAAATTATCGAACATGCGGCAAACACGGGCATGTCCACCATCGCCATTGGCATGGCGCATCGCGGACGATTGAACATCCTCGCGCATATCATGAACAAATCTTATGAGCAGATTCTTGCCGATTTTAAAGACCCGCTCATGCTTCAAGAACGCCAACAGGCTATCGGCTGGACAGTCGGTGACGTGAAATATCACAAAGGCGTGGTTAGACAGGTCAATGACGGGCAATACTCCACCCCACTAACCGTCACCATGCCGCCAAATCCAAGCCATCTGGAGCAGATTAATCCGGTAGCAGTCGGGATGGCACGGGCGGCAGGTACAAAAGTCGATCATCGTGGCGCACCGATTTTCAATCCTGATTTGACGATGCAAATTCTCATTCATGGCGATGCCGCTTTTACCGGACAGGGCATTATTTCTGAGACGTTCAATTTATCCCGTGTGCCGGGCTATTGGACGGGCGGTACATTGCACATCATCGCCAACAATCAAATTGGCTTCACCACACTTCCATCTGATGGGCGCAGTACCCTATACGCGAGTGATCTAGCGAAGGGCTTTAAGGTGCCGATTGTGCATGTGAATGCAGACGATCCCGCCGCCTGTATTGAAGTTGCCCGCCTTGCCTTTGCCTATCAAGATGTCTTCGAGAAGGATTTTGTGATTGACCTCGTGGGCTATCGTCGCTACGGTCATAATGAATTGGATGAACCGGGTTTTACCCAGCCAAAGATGTACGAAGTCGTCCGCGATCACGACACGGTGCGTACCCTCTGGGCAGAAAAATTGCAGAGTGATGGTCTAATTGACGCAGATAAACCACAGACGTTCCTCGATAAAATCAACACTGTCTTACAAACCGCGCTCGATAAAGAACCTGATGAAGAAGAACTGATTGACCTTAAACAGGAAGAGCCACCGCAAGGTATGGCACGTGCAACTGTAACAGCAGTCAGTGATGACCGCCTGACCGCGATTAACGATTCGCTTGAAAATTTGATAGACGGTTTCAATTTCTATTCGAAACGTCTGGAAAATACGCTGAAAGCACGACGCACCGCAATGCGCGAAAACGAAAAGCCGATGATTGATTGGGCGACTGCGGAAGAACTCGCGTTCGCCACCATCCTTGAAGACGGCATCGCCATCCGCATGACGGGGCAAGATTGTGAGCGCGGCACGTTTAGCCATCGCCACGCCGTTTTGCACGATTCCGAAACCGGAGAAATCTTTACGCCATTGCAAGCCTTGCCGCAAGCAAAAGCCGCTTTCGAGATTCACAACAGCCCACTTTCAGAAGCGGCAGTCGTTGGTTTTGAATACGGGTATAACGTACAGGAACCGGGACGCTTGGTGCTCTGGGAAGCGCAATATGGCGATTTCGTCAACGGCGCACAGACGTTTATTGACGAATTTTTGCTCTCTGCCCGTGAAAAATGGGGACAAACACCGTCGCTAGTGATGCTCCTCCCACATGGACACGAAGGCGCAGGTCCTGACCACACCAGCGGACGCTTGGAGCGTTTCCTGCAATTGGCGGCGAAAACCAATGTACGAATCGCCAATGCAACCACCTCGGCACAGTATTATCATTTGCTACGCCGTCAGGCACTCTTATTAGAAACCGATCCCCTACCCTTGATCGTCATGGCACCAAAGAGTTTGCTACGCAACGCAGATGTTTTCTCCAAACCGGAGGAGTTTATCAACGGCAAGTGGCAACCTGTCATTGATGATGCACAGGCAGACCCCGACATCGTTGATCGGCTTGTGTTCTGTAGTGGGAAGTTCTATCTTGACCTTGTGAACAGTGAATATCGGGAAAAACACCCTGAAGTTGCCATTGTTCGTATCGAGCAACTTTACCCGTTCCCCGGTCAGGACATTCGCCCGATTGTGGCGAAGTACAAAAACGTAAAACAGATTGTCTGGGCACAGGAAGAACCGAAAAACATGGGTGCGTGGGAATTTATGGGCTACCGCATCAAGAAATTGGTTGGCATGGGGATTCCGGTGAATTATGTGGGTCGTCGACGCAGTGCCACCCCTGCTGAAGGATCAAAAACCGCGCATACGGTCAATCAATCCATGATTACCGAATACGCATTTACATGGAAATTCGAGTAAGGCTTACAAAACGGGAGAAACACAACTTATGCCGTCGAATATTGTCGTACCTGAATTAAGCGAATCCGTCGTAGAAGCAACGGTTTCAGAATGGCTAAAAAAAGCGGGCGACGCGGTAGAAGCGGGTGAAGCCGTCGTCGTATTAGAGACGGATAAAGTCTCCGTAGAAGTCACTGCCGACATAGCCGGCGTGCTCGCCAGTATCGCGCATGAAGAAGGCGCAGATGTAACCCCCGGCGATGTGCTCGGCGTGATTGATGGCGATGCCTCTGCCGCGCCACCCGCTCCGAAAAAAGAAGAAGCACCAGCAACGCAAGCATCTACGCCAGCGGTTGCGGAAGCGTCTTCCGGTGGAGCCGCCGCTACGCCCGTCGCACAACGAGTCGCCGCCGCGCACAACGTCGATATTGCACAGGTGAATGCCAGCAGTGGCAAAGTGACGAAAGCGGATGTCGAGAGCTTCATCAGCGACAGCCAAAAAACAGCACCAGTCGCAAAACCAGCGCCACAGCCCGCCGCAAGTGCCAATGGGGCGACTCCGGCAGACCCGCGTGGAGAAGAACGCATCCGCATGACGCGTCGTCGTCAGACCATTGCCCGTCGCCTTGTGGAAGCGCAGAGTGTCGCCGCAATGCTCACGACCTTCAATGAAGTTGACATGCAACCGTTGATGGAATTCCGTTCACGGCACAAAGAATCCTTCAAGGAAAAATATGGCGTTAGCCTCGGCTTAAGCTCATTTTTCGTCAAGGCATCAATCGGCGCGTTGAAGGCGTTCCCGTATGTAAATGGCGAAATTCAAGATAAAGAAATCGTTCTGAAGCACTTCTATGACATCGGTATTGCCATCGGAGCGGAAGAAGGGTTGGTCGTTCCAGTTTTGCGTGACGCGGATCGCATGTCATTTGCGGAAATCGAGTCTCAGATTCGTGCCTACGCCAAGCAAAGTCAGGAAGGCAAGCTCGCCGTCGAGTCTCTGATGGGCGGTACATTTACAATAACCAATGGCGGGGTATTCGGCTCCATGATGAGTACGCCGATCCTTAATCCGCCGCAGGTTGGTATTTTGGGTCTACACGGCATTAAAGATCGTCCAGTGGTGGTGGATGGCGAAATCGTCATTCGCCCGATGATGTATCTTGCCCTGACCTACGATCATCGTATTGTGGACGGACGAGAAGCCGTGCAATTCCTCGTCAAAGTCAAAGACTTGATCGAAGACCCCGAACGCCTCTTAATCGAAGGCTAGTTTGAAAACTCCATAAAACAAAAGAGGCATGGCGCGAAGTCATGCCTCTTTTTATTTCGATTTACAGAAGTACGAGCGCAAATATTGTTATGTGAGAGTTAAGTGTCCCATCTCACGAGGCACTGTGCTCTTTCAGGGCAGTTTCTGAATGAACTTTGGCAACTTCCAGACCCACTTCTTCAAATTGACGGCGATAAAGTTCCGCATACACGCCACCAAGCGTCAACAGTTCTTCGTGCGTGCCATCTTCAACCACCTGCCCCGCTTTCATCACCAGAATCCGGTCTGCATCGCGCACGGTACTCAAGCGATGGGCGATAATCAGGCTGGTACGATTCTTGAGGATGTGCTCCAGCCCCTCTTGAATGTACTTTTCCGTTTCCGTGTCGATGTTGCTTGTCGCCTCATCGAGGACAAGAATGCTATGGGGATTGTGGATGAGCGCACGCGCTAATGCCAAAAGTTGCCGTTCACCTTCGGAAAGATTCGCGCCGCCGGGGAGCAATTGATAATCATACTGATCCGGCAATCGCTCAATAAAGCGAGAGGCACGCGCCACCTGTGCGGCAGATACCATACGTTCATAGGTAACAGTTTTATCAAATAACATCAGATTTTCAGCAATCGTGCCATGAAAGCAATACGGGCTTTGTGGAACAACCATCACACAACGTCGCAAATCATCCAGAGTCATATCGCGCACATCCACGCCGTCAATCATCACGCGCCCTTCGTTCACGTCATAGAAACGTGCGAGTAAACCCGCCAGCGAGGTCTTGCCTGCGCCTGTCGCCCCAACAATCGCCACCCGCTGACCCGCCAGAATTTCCAGCGAAACACCCCGCAGAACGGGCGTATTGTCCTCATATTCGAAATGCACATTATCCAGCGTAATGGCATGAGTGCGCGTGGTATCTAAGGTTGCAGGTTCAGCAGGATCAACAATCTGCGGTTCAACCTGTAGCATCCGTGCGATCCGCTCACCCGCAGATAACGCGGATTGAATCTGTGCGAATTGATCGGTCAACTGCAAAATCGGCTGGAAACTCCGTTGTGAATATTGAATGAATGACAGCAACATGCCTAACGTCGCCCATCCCGCCAGCACGCCTTCGCCGCCACCATAAAGCACCAGCGCCATTCCCACCGAAGTCATGAATTGCAAAAATGACGCATAAACGGTGAAGGAGTCGCGTAAATCCATCCGCGATTGACGATATCGCGAGCTAATATCATCAAATTCTTCGGCGCTTATCATTTGTCGATTAAACAACTGAACGATCAACATGCCGTTAAATTGCTCATTCAAAAAGGCTTGATACTCGCCAATAATCCGGTGCATCCGGCTGGAAACTTCACGGATTTTGCCCCGAAAATAAATACTCGCCAGCAAAATAACTGGCATTACCGCCAGGCTAATCAACGCCAAACGCCAATTGAGCACCAGCATTACGCCGATAATACCTATCAACGTCACTAAATTTGTCGCGATGATGACGATACTTGTAGACAACAATTCCGTCAGGGCTTCAATATCATTCGAAAGCCGTGCGACGATTAACCCCACCGGAGTCTTGTTGAAGAAGCGCATGTCCTGCTTGAGGATGTGCTCAAATAGTGCCTGACGCATCTCGACCAGCGCATCTTGCCCGACGGTCTGCAATAGATAAATCTGTCCGAAGCGCAACACGAACAATGCCGGAATTGAGGTAAAATACACAATAGCAATCGGGATAAGCCCCTGCATATCGCCATTTGTAATCGGTCCATCTACCGCAATCTGGATGAGATACGGCGGCAATAGTGATAAGCCTGTGACGATCAATAACATCACAAACACGGCGATCAACTGTCTCCAGAATGGAGCGACGAAACGCAACAGCATGAAAATCAAATATCGATCAGAAAGATCTTCACTCTGCTGACGAAATTCTTTATCAAGTTCCTGTTTTTCCCAGCGGTCATCACTCACTGATCGCATGTCCAACCTCCCCAATATTTTCAATATCAATTTCTGTGGAGAGTTCACGCTGAACCATACTCGCGTACAAACCGCCCTTTTCAACTAAGTCTTTGTGCGTACCTTCTTCGGTCAGTGTGCCGTAATCAAGCACATAGATATAATCAGCATCTTTCACCGTTGCAATACGATGCGCGATGATAATACTCGTACGATTCTGTACAACATGGCGCAATTCGCCTAGTATATCGGCGGCTGTGTGGGTATCTACACTAGAAAGCGCGTCATCTAGCACCAGAATTGCCGAATTTCTCAGAATCGCACGGGCTATCGCCACACGTTGTTTTTGTCCGCCGGAGAGCATCACGCCTTTTTCCCCGACCAATGTATCCATCCCATGCGGGAGTTGCTCCAAATCATTGCTCACGCGTGAAATATGAATAGCACGATCCAATTCCTCGTCGGAAATTGTGTTTTTGGTCATACGTACGTTGCGATGCAAAGGCTGACTGAACAAAAATGTAGTCTGTGGCACATAGGCAATCGCGGCACGTAAATCGTCTAGATCAAGATCACGGATGTCCTGCCCGTCCACAAGAATGCGCCCTTCAGTCGGATCATAAACACGCGCCAGCAAACTCACCAGCAAGGATTTCCCACTGCCTGTAGGTCCAACCAGCGCAACAGTCGCACCTGCGGGAATCGTGAGGGAAATATTGTTTAATAAGCGCGCATCACCTAAATCTAGGCTGACGTTCTCAAATGTAATTTCGCCCTTTGGTTGGCTCAGGGGACTCGCATCCTGCTTACTGGCGATGGTCGCGTCTTGTAGTAAGGGAGTCAGACGATCCAGAACACCAAGCGTCTGCTGGTAGCGTTGATAGATCATCCCGACAATGAGCAAGGCATTACTAATTAAATTCAGGTAAATCAGGAACTGCGCGAAGTTACCAATGGTCAGGTCACCATTCAGCGCCAGCACACCACCTGCTACCACGACTAATCCAGCAGTCGCCTCGCTAATTAAATTCGGGAGCATCCCAATCGGCTCGTTACGACGGCGGAAATACAGCCAGTCTTGCCGATATTGCATATTCTCTTCGCGGAATTTTGTGGCGGCTCCGTCTTCTTTACCGGAAGTTTTGACGGTCTGTACACCACTAACGACATCTTGCACAAATGCAGACATCACCCCTGCTTGATCCTGCACCTTCTCAAACACCGGACGCAAAACAATCCCGGCGCGTAGCTGGAAAAAAGTAGAAATGGCTAAGACCATAAAAACGAGGATCGTCAACGGTAAGCTGGTCATCCCCAGCAAAAAGAAGGTCACTATCAAGGTTGTTATCGCCACGCCGCCCCGTGTAAACGTCAGCGCCAGCAAACGCCAGATGGTTGTAATGTCGCTGTGCATACGGGAGATCAAATCGCCCGTCGGGTAACGATGATAAAAATCTTGTTCCAACGTCAACATATTGTCAAAGATTTTGATTTGAATATCGTAAGTTACAGAATATGCAACCGTACCGCTAAAATAGCGCTGACCAAAAAAGGCAACAACCGAAATCGCGCCAATAAAAATGAGCAGACCGATATCCGCGAGTAATTGATTCCGCGTGATGCCTTCGCCGACATTGTCGATGATAATTCCGATCAGGTACGGTGCGCCAGCACCTGCGAAGCCACCGAGAACACCGCTTAGAATAGACGCAATCGCCGCCCCGCGATGATGTTTGACGAATCCCCATAGCCAGTGCATATCTGCTTGAGGCACGGATACAGGTGTAGATTGCGTCGCTGTCTTAACAGCCATATCGGGGTTTTCTCCTTAAGGGTCACCATAATTCGGGAATAATATCGTAACAGGTGGTAAGACAACCAAGTAGACCCAATTAATAGTCTACTCAAATTGTAAAGGAACTTTTAGGGAACACTCATCTATGCTTAAATAGAGGTGGAACATACGTTAAAGTCTTAACGTTAGACAGAGTAAGATCGAGCAAGACCGATTACGACAACAAAAAAATATCCGGTAAGGAAGCTAAAACATGACTATTCGTAGGAAGTTCGTATTGTTGCTGAGTTGTATGCTAATGCTAGCAACATATGGCGCACAGGCACAGGAAAATGAAATGCAACCGCTAGCAAATGATAACACCGCCTTCGCATTTGATCTCTTTCAGGCAATCACCACCGAGAATGTTAACAACATCATCTTCTCGCCCTATAGCATTTCTCAAGCATTGGCGATGGTCTATTCCGGCGCGAACGGCACAACCGCAGACCAGATGCGCGACGTGTTGAATTTCTCGCTCCCACAGGAAGATATTCCCGCCGCGTTCGGTGCATTAAATAGCGATATCACCGAACGAGAAGCCGTGCCGAATACCGACGGTCAACGGCTAGAAATTAATATCGCCAACGCGCTATGGGGGCAAATCGGCTTTCCATTTTTGACAGGTTATGTCGATAATCTGAGCGTAAATTATGGCGCGGGGTTGCAATTTGCGGATTTTATCAACGCACCGGAACCAGCCCGCGAAGAAATTAACGCATGGGTAGAAGATCAAACGGAAGATCGTATTCAGAACATCGTTCCTGCGGGCGCAATTACACCGCAAACACGGCTCGTACTCGCCAACGCCATCTATTTCAACGCTTCATGGATGAACGCTTTTAGTGAACGCGGGACGCAGGACGCAGACTTTACCCTGCTTAATGGGGATGCCGTGACCGTCCCGATGATGAGCTTATCAGAACGTTTTCTGTATGGTGAGGGCGACGGCTATCAGGCACTTTCCCTCCCCTATCTCGGCAATGATATGGGCATGGTGGTTTTGCTTCCAACCGACGGCGAATTTGAAACCTTTCAGCGCGACCTGACCGCCGAACGTTTTACGGAAATTATGCAGACTATGGGCGGACAGCAAGTGATGGTCAACATGCCACGCTTCGAGTATGAATACGACCTACAACTGTCGAGTATTCTGGCGAGCATGGGTATGTCCGATGCCTTCTCCGATAATGCAGATTTCTCCGGCATGGCGGAAGACTCGCTATCAATTGACGAGGTGATTCATAAAGCCTTCATTGCAGTTGACGAAAACGGAACCGAAGCGGCGGCGGCAACCGTCATCACCATGAGAGCGACTTCTGCCCCGACGGAAATCTTTGAGTTCCGCGCAGACAGTCCGTTCATTTACGCCATTTATGACCAGCTTACGGGCAGTGTACTCTTCCTCGGCAGGGTCATGAATCCACTTGGTTAAAGGCATCTAGCAAATCCAAAATGGGAGGGTGCGTCAACGGTTTCAATCAACCTTCCCATTTTTACTACACTTTTGAATCACCTAACCATTTCATACCAGATGGCTTTGCGTCTTAACATAAGGGCGTTACTATTTTGGGACGTGTGACCAAATTTTATACGAAAAAGGATTCTTTTTGGCAGGCTTACTCATTAAAAATGCGCGCATTATCACCTCCACACAAACGCTAGAGTCAGGGTGGCTCCTGTGCGAAGATGGCAAAATCGTATCGATTGATTCAGGGGATACGCCATCAGAATTCAACGGTGAAATCATCGACGCGGGTGGCAAAACGCTCCTCCCCGGCTTCATTGATCTGCACGTACACGGCGCAAAGAACCACGAAGCGATGGACGCGACACCGGAAGCCCTCGCTACGATGGGGCGTTTTTATGCACAGCATGGCGTTACGGGCTACCTCGCCACCACATGGACGGACAACCGCGAACGCATCACCGCCGCGCTAAGAAACATCGCTAATTGCGTCGATACACAGGCAGATGGCGCGACCCTACTCGGCGCACATCTTGAAGGACCCTACCTCAATGCAGAAAAAGGCGGCGCACAAAATAATACCTATATCCGCAGAGCCGATAAAGACGAAGCGCAAACCTTTCTCGACCTTAACATTATCAAATTACTGGCTATCGCGCCGGAATTCCCCGAAAATCACTGGCTCATCGAAGCCTGCGCAAAACGTGGAATCACCGTTTCCGCCGCGCATACCTCCGCCACCTATGAGGATATTCGTCACGCCGTCGATCTCGGACTATCGCAATCGACACATACGTTCAACGCCCAAACGAGTCTGCATCACCGTGAACCGGGGACGGTGGGCGCGGTCTTGACCATGCCCCAAATTCGCTGTGAGCTTATCGCCGATAACGTCCATGTGCATCCCGCAGTCATGAACTTGCTTTACCGTGCGAAAGGTGCTGAAGGGGTCATCCTCATCAGTGACGCGGTACGCTCCGCCGGAATGCCGGATGGCGACTACCCAATTGATGATCGTACAATCACGGTCAAAGAAGGGGTTGCCCGCCTACCCGATGGCACACTCGCCGGAAGCACATTAACGATGGATCGCGCACTGTATAATTTCCAACACGCAACAGGTGAAACGTTGGATCAACTTTGGCGATCCACTAGCCTGAACGCCGCCCAAGCCATCGGTATCGCTGACAAAACAGGCAGTCTTGAAATCGGCAAAACCGCTGATCTTGTCTTGATTGACGAAAATATTATCCCTCATGTAACCATCGCCAATGGTCGTATTATTTACCGCAAGGACACTGAAAATGTATCATCTTGAAACCGAAATTCACGCACAGCCGGAGGTTATCTCCCGTTTATTGACCGAACAGCACGCCACCGCGCAAACCATCGCCAAAGCCATCCGTGACTATAATCCGGCATTCGTTTCTATCGCCGCACGCGGTACTTCTGATAATGCCGGACGCTATGCCCAATATTTGATGGGGATTGAAGCCCACTTACCCGTCGCGCTGGCAACGCCGTCCATCCACACGCTGTACGAATCACCACCCAATCTGGGTCGTGCGCTGGTCATCGGCATTTCGCAATCCGGTCGTTCGGAAGATATTTACCGTGTGATGACCGATGCGCGTGAACAGGGCGCGTTAACCGTGAGCATCACCAACAATCCCGACTCGCGGATCGCCACCGCCGCCGAATTTCACCTTGATCTGCTGGCAGGGGAAGAAATCGCCGTTGCCGCCACCAAAAGCTATACCGCGCAAGTCACGGCTATTGCGATGCTCGTTGCCGCATTGACGGATAAGGCTGAATTGACGGAAAGCCTCAAAAAATTGCCCGTTTACGCCTCAGAAACCTTGAAACAGTCAGACCGTATGGCGCAATGGGTGGAGCGTTATCGTTATATGGAACGCTTCGCCGCTATCGGACGCGGATACAATTATTGCACCGCCTTCGAAATCAGCCTCAAGGTCAAAGAGTTGAATTACATCACCGGATTGGAGTATAGCGAGGCAGATTTCCGGCATGGCCCTATCGCCATCGTAAATCCCGGTTTTCCGGTGTTGGTCATCGCCACACAGGGCAAGACGCTTAATGGATTGGTCGATTTGCTCGGCAAGCTCACTGAACGCAACGCCGAGTGTCTGGTCATTTCCAATGACGAGAACGCGCTCAGTTACGGTCACAACACCATGACCATTCCAGCAGATATACCGGAGTGGCTCTCCCCGATTACAGCCGTGATTCCGGGGCAAATTTTCGCCATGAATTTAGCTATCGCCAAAGGCTTGCCCGTAGATTCACCCGAAGGTCTGACCAAAATCACCGATACCAAATAACAAAACGGGGCGATCTAATCTCATAGATCGCCCCGATATTTTCCGCTTTGAAGACTATGATTAGTCTACGAACGCATCCGTCATCGTGTACATGCTGGTATACATGCCACCTAGGGCAAGCAATTCCTCGTGCGTGCCTTTTTCCACAATGCGCCCGTGATCCATCACGACGATCAAATTAGACGATGTGATTGTGCTCAAGCGGTGGGCAATCACAAAGCTCGTCCGCCCCTTCAGCAAGATTTCCAGCGCATCCTGAATGATCTTCTCTGTCTGCGTATCAATATTGCTGGTCGCTTCGTCGAGGATCAACAAACGTGGATCAGCAAGCAACGCACGGGCAAACGAGATCAACTGCTTCTGTCCCGCGGAGAGCAACGAACCGCCTTCACGCACTTCTGTCTCATAGCCATTTTCCAGTCGCAAAATAAAGTCATGTGCGCCCACGTCCGTCGCCGCTTTGATGACTTCATCGTCGGTAGCGTCTAAACGCCCGTAGCGGATATTTTCCATCACCGTACCGCTAAAAAGGTGTGGTTCCTGTAACACCACGCCAAATTGCCCGCGCAGGCTGTTCTGGCTGATCTTGTGCAGGTCGTAGCCGTCGATGGTGAGTTTGCCTTCCGTGATGTCATAGAGGCGCTGAATCAACTTAATCATCGTGGTCTTGCCCGCGCCGGTATGCCCGACAAAGGCAACCGATGTACCTGCCGGAATATCCAAATTGATGTCCCGCAATACTTCTTCGCCATCATCATAGGCAAAGCGGACATTCTCAAATTTGACGTGACCGGAAATGGTCGGCAAACGCACCGCGTCGGTTTCATCACGGACTTCAACCGGTGCGTCCAGCAACCAGAAAATTTTGTGTCCCGCCGCCATCACGGATTGCAACATATTGTAGCGTTGTGCCAATTGGCGAATCGGCGCGAAGAATTGATCGATATAGAGCACAAATGTGAGTAAGGTGAATACGGATAATTGCTCATTCAATACCAGCGTACCGCCCACATAAATCAGTAACCCCGTCGCCACCCCGCCGATCAACTCAATGCTCGGAAAAAACAACGAGGCGATCAACGAAGCCCGCACATTTGACTGACGATGATTCATGTTGAAGTGCGATGTGAAGCGATTGTAATTATATGCCTCACGGTCATAGGCTTTCGTCACGCGGACACCGTTGAAAGACTCGGAAAGCTCGGCGTTCACTTTAGCGTTCGTTTCAACCACCCGCAGATACGATGCACGGGCATAAATGCGCCAGTAATTCGCCACGACGATCAACGCAACCAGAGCGCCAAATGCGACTGCTGTTAGGGGCAGGTTAATGATCATCATGGAAATGACAATACCCACCAGAATCAGGAAATCACGGAATGACCCCACCACCGCAAATGTAATCGCCTGCCGCAGGGTATCAACATCGCTAATCACACGGGCGATCAAGCGTCCGGTTTCATACTTGGTGAAGAACGAAATTGACAGGACTTGAATATGCTCAAAAAGATCATCGCGCAATTTCTGTATCGCACGCTGTCCCGCCTCTGCCATCCAGAAAATTTGATAGCGAAAGCCAATCGCGCCGATGAGTTGCGTGACCAAATACGCGGCTACACCTACGCCAACAATCGTCAAATCACGGTTTTGAATACCTTCGTCAACCGCGTATCCGATAATTGGCGGACCGAGCACACTAGACACAACGCTAAATAGTGACGCGAATAACGCGCCATAAATTTTCTTACGCTCAGGACGCAAATAGCCCCAAAAACGCTTGGATACGTCCCAATCGAAGGAGCTATACTGCTGGTCATCATCTTCAAAATAGTCGTCAGACATACATTCCCCGTTTATTGAACCTGTTTAGTCGTGTTGCTTAAGAGCCATATCGCCCATTTGTTTCCTGTCATGCGTCAAAATTAATCGCCGCTCGTTTCACGCATCACTGACCGGAATTCTTCAGTAGCGCGTTTATCGTATTTCTGGCGCGGTTTGGACATCTGTCCGGCACGGATCAACTCTTCACGCACGCGATCTTGATCTGCCAATTGCAGGCGATAAATCTCTGCATAATGCCCATTTGCCGCCAATAACTCATCATGCTTGCCACGCTCAACGATCCGACCATCTTTTAACACAAGAATGAGATCGGCATTCTGTACGCTATTCAAACGTTGTGCGATGATGATCGTCGTGCGGTCTTTCATCAAGTTATCCAGTGCCTGCCGGATTTGAAATTCCGTCTTGGTATCGACACTACTAGTTGAATCGTCCAGAATCATAATACCCGGATCAATCAATATTGCACGGGCAATCGCCACACGTTGGCGTTGACCGCCGGATAATGTTACCCCGCGTTCACCGACGATAGTATCGTAACCTTCAGGGAATTCCATCACAAAATCATGCGCATTAGCGGCTTTCGCGGCGGCGATTATCGCTTCTTCACTGGCTTCGGTATTCCCGTAGGCGATGTTTTCACGGATCGTCGCAGAGAACAGAAGCGACTTCTGCAACACAATACCGATCCGATCACGCAGACTGCTGACATCAAGATCACGCACATCTACACCGTCTACCGTCACGCGACCGGAAGTCACATCGTAAAAGCGCGGAATAAGGTTGACTAGCGAACTCTTTCCTGCGCCAGTCGGTCCTAACAGGGCGACAATTTGCCCCGGTTTGGCTTCAAAATCAATATCGTGCAACACATCAGGCGTACCGTCATCATAACGGAAGTTGACGTGCTCAAAACGCACATGACCATCTATTTTTTCTAGTGTGATGGCATCCGGCTTATTTTCAATATCAATCGGCGCATCAAGAATTTCAAACACCCGTTCAGCACTGCTAATCGCCTGTGTAATCAACAAAATCACGAAGCCGAGGAAGCGAATCGGTTGTGAAAGCACCAGCACATAGACGTTAAATGCAACAACCATCCCCACCGTCACCCCACCTATCCCGCGTTGTTCCATCAATCCACCGAAAAACAATACGAGACAGGTCGACAGCGCAATAATGAATGTACTCAGCGGAATATAAGTACCCCACTTCTTCACCAACGCAACTTGCTCATCATAGAGGATGGCATTATCGTCACTAAATTTCTTGATCTCGAAATCTTCACGGGCGAAGGCGCGGACGACCTCTGCACCGATGGCGTTCTCTTGAATGTGATTGCCGAGCTTTTGCATCCGCTCCATGATTTCTTTCCAGCGTGGACCTACAGTCATCGCAAAGTTACGCGAAAAATAGGCAAGGGGCAACATGGGCACTAGCGCAAGCAAGCCTAAAATTGGGCTGGAAACCAGCATAATGATTGAGATACCGATGAACAGCAAAAACGTAACGACACCATCAATCAACGCGAAGGCATAAAAGCGTTGCATCTCGTTCACATCACTAATGGATAGCGTGATGAGCGTACCAACCTTCGCATTATCATGATATTTAAAGGAAAGATCTTGAACTTTATCGTAAACTTCATTGCGAACATCATAGGCGATATGATGGGATAAACGTTCCCCATAATAACGGAACAGGAAACCCGTGATTCCGCGCAAGACACCCAAACCAACCACCAATAAGCCCGCAGAGAGCATATATGAGCTTTCACCACGGGCGATACCAATGTCGATGACATCCCCAAGTATTCTGGGAATAACCACCTGCAATGCGGTACTACCAACGACTGCAAGCAGAGCAATACCGCCCCACAGTTTATATGGGCTTGTATACCGCATCATGCGTTTCCAGATTTCAAAACTGCTCATACATACTCCTGTTCACCGCGCCATCTAACACACACTCGACCAACCACTAAAGTGTGTTTATTCATTCTATACTGAACATTGATTATCGATCATTATGGGAGGTTTAAATATTTTAAAATACTACCCATGAATCATACACCAGATTCAATTTGCATCTAAGACCAATAACGGCGTATTGGACTTAAGAAGTCCACCCAAACTTGAGCGGACTTTTGATTTAGTGAAATATGCGGGTAAATACTAACGAACCACTTAGATTTCAGAGGGGTAGAATGTGCTTTGCCTGACTAATGACCTTGCCAGAAAAGCCGCCCAGAAGTTCTTGAATAACCAGATTAGAAATTGCTTTTGCCGAGACATCAGAATAGGTCGGGTAAGCGTGCATTGAGCCAATCAGATCACGCAGGCTCAGGTTATTGTCCATCGCCAGCGTAAATTCGTTCAGCATTTCACCGGCACGGTTGGCGACAATCGTCACACCAAGTAGGTTGCCACTTCCTTTATAGATGATCTTGATGAACCCTTCCATATCATCTTCTGCTACGGAACGATCTCCCTCTTTCAGGCTAAAAAAGAAGGTCTTCGCGGAGTCGCCATGTTGCTCGCGCGCTTGCGCTTCTGTTAACCCAACATGCCCAATTTCCGGCTCAGTGAAGGTTACCCACGGCAAAGTTTTCTCATTAATCCCCACACTATTGATCGGAAACAGCGCGTTGCGTGCGGCGATGGATCCCTGCATTCCAGAATTATGGGTAAATTGTGCGCCGCCGATCACATCACCCACCGCGTAAATATTCGGCACGTTGGTTCGCAAATATTTATCGACTTCGATGCCCTTCGCCGAATATTTAACTCCCGCATTGTCCAGATCAAGCGTATCGACGATGGGTGTGCGTCCGGTGACGACGAGCAACATATCGCCGCGCACCTCTTCACCGGTTTTCGGGCGCACGATGATCTCGTCACCGTCTTTACGCACGGATTCTACAAAACTCTCCACGAAACGCACGCCTTCGTATTCCAGAATTGATTTCATGACTTCGGCAACTTCCGGTTCATCGCGCACCAACATCTGAGCATCAATCACCGTCACCGGAATACCTAAACGCACATGCGCCTGTGCCATCTCAATCCCAATAGGACCGCCACCAATAATTATCAGATGCTCGGCGGCGCGGGTTTCCGCGAAAATGGTCTTATAGGTATGGAATGGTACATCCCGCAAACCCTCAATGGGCGGGAATGCTGGACGTGCACCCGTAGCGATGATGATACGCTTTGCGGTCAGTTCACGTTCGTTTACGCGGACGGTCTCTTTATTGACAAACCGCGCCTCACCGATGATAACTTCTACGCCATATTTACTGGCGAATTTTTCCGGCGTTTCATGCTGGTAAACTTCGTTGATCGATTCCTGCACATACCGCTTAACTTCTGCTAGATCAACACGAACGTTATCCACATGCACACCGTATTTTGCACTTTTGCGGGCGGTGTGGGCATTCTTCGCCACTTTCAATAATGCCTTACTCGGCACACAACCAAAATGGGTACAATCCCCGCCCATCAATTCCATCTCAATGACGGCAACCTTTAACCCGATCCGCCCTGCGAACCCCGCCGCTGTTAACCCGCCTGATCCACCGCCGATGACGACGAGATCATATTTTCCATCAGCCATTTTCATCCTCATAAAATTTTGATTTGATTGACATATCTATAAAATTTCTGTCGCCGATTGTTCCGGTATCTCTGACGATACGACTCCATCGTTTTTTACGTTCATAGTATCGTCTGGCTTTGTTCTGCTGGATTGCCAGCGATTAACCAGACGCGATATCAGTAAGCTCACCACCAACACCACCGCAGAAAACACCAGCAAAACAGGGTCAAAGCTCAACGTATTATTACTCAAGTCACCCTTAATCGACGCGCCAATTGCCACATAGACCAGCGTCCCGCTCAGATTGCCTATCGCCGTCGCCAGCATGAAACGCAGGAACGGCAAGCGCAACCCACCCGCGGCAAAACTGACCAGATCATACGGGAAGTATAGAAGGCGCATCGTCAACACAGATTGAAACGGATTACGGTGCATCAACCCGATGAATCGCCCGATCCGCGTTTCGCTGGCACGGCTCTGTACATCTTGTTCACCGCCAAAAAAGCGCCCGATTCCATAGGGAACCACTGCGGAGGCTGTCCCACCGATCAACGCAAACAAAAAGCCCCACCCGACCCCAAACACGATCCCCGCCAGTGCCGTAAGCCACGTAGCTGGAAAAACGATGATCGGACGAAGCATGTAGAGAAAGATATAGATCAGTGGACCATACCAGCGGTCAACCAGTATGGATCTGAATTCTTCGACTAATTCAGTGACCGTTAAGCCACGCGCATTCACATAGCCCCACCCCGCCGCCAACAAGACCGCCCAAAATACAACAAGCGCCACTTTTGAGCGATTGTCGTTAATCCAATCCCTAACACGTCTCAACATAACATGTTTCACGTTCTCCAATTGCACTGGCTAAAATACGGGGAAACACAATGCCTTGATTGTGCGAGAAATTTGTTCCAATTTCATTACATCATAACAATCGGTTGAAGCGCTAAGTCTATCATGTTTGATGCTTCAACCTTCAATACATAATTTTGAATTGATAAGTCATAACTTTCTTAAGTAAATCATAAAATTCCACAACAACACTACTGCTCACTACGTGAAATTGTGCACTTATGAGCAAGAAACCCGTTTCCTTTCGTAATATTTAACTCAAATTCACCTGAGAAGGCGTGAGAAATTTGATTAGAACCCATGGATATGTTAAAAACTCTGTTGCTACTTAACTTATTTAAACGCATAAAGTACGCATAAGGAGCAACAACATATGAAAAAAGTTTCATTCTTGATGGTAATGGTCATGGCATTGGTCGCTGTATCGTTTGGCGCAGTCAGTGCTCAGGATGACGGAAGTGTTTTGACTGCAATTCAAGAACGTGGCGTTCTGAACTGTGGTGTAAGTGGTGGTCTTCCCGGTTTCTCCAACATTAACCCTGATACAGGTTTAATGGAAGGTCTTGACGCAGACTACTGCCGTGCACTCGCTGTCGCCATTTTCGGTGGTCCGTTCTCAGAAGAAATGGTGAATTTTGTCCCGTTGACCTCTGATGTACGTTTCACCGCATTGCAAGCTGGTGAAGTTGATGTTCTGCATCGTAACACCACCTGGACACTTACCCGTGACATCACGCTGGGTTCAGACTTCGGTCCGACCACCTTCTACGATGGTCAGGGTCTGTTGGTTCGTATCGCTGACGGTATGACCACCCTTGCAGACATGGAAGGCGCGAGCTTCTGCTCCACCAGCGGTACCACAACTGAAAAGAACTTGACCGATGCTTACCGCGCACTCTTCGGTAGCGATCCGATCCTCGTTCTTGCCGCCGGTCCTTCAGAAAACCTTGCTGACTTCGAAGCCGGTAGCTGTGATGTACTGACTTCTGATAAGAGCCAGCTCGCCGGTCTGCGTTCCGTCGCATCCGATCCGAGCGCCCTCGAAGTTCTTGGCGACACACTCTCCAAAGAACCGCTTGGTCCGATGTACCTCGAAGACGACAGCGCCTTCGCCGACATCGTGGATTGGTCAGTTTATGCCACCTTCCAGGCTGAAGAATATGGCATCACCAGCGAAAACATTGGTGATTTCATGAGCAGTGAAGATGTCAACATTCAGCGTTTCCTCGGTATGTCCGAAGATGGCTACGGTGATGCCCTCGGTATCTCCAACAGCTTCGCCGCGGACATCATCATGGCAGTTGGTAACTACGCAGAAATCTACGACCGCAACGTCACCCCCATCGGTGTGTCACGCGCAGGTTCGTTGAACGATCTGTGGACACGCGGCGGTCTGCTGTACTCACCCGCTTGGCGTTAATGTAGTCCAATCAGTTTTTATGTAAGTCATATCTCTGCCCCAACCCTCTCGGATGGGGCAGATTTTATATAATCGTAGCTATCGTTCAGGGGTAAACCTATGGCTGTTGCAGAAGATATGGGCGGAAGCAGACCTCCACCTAAACAGCGCCGACGCATCCAATTAACGACACCCGGTATTCCCTGGTATCGTGACATCCTTGTAATCCGCATTCTGATGCAAGTTGCGTTCGTCATTTTATTTGTGGGTGGTCTAGGTATCGCATTTTTAAGCCTCGCGGGTAATCTACAGGAATCCAACCTTTCACTGGATTTCAATATTTACCGCGCACCATTCACCGTTGCGATCTCTGAAGGTCCGTCCGTCACCAATAATTGGATCTGGCTGAACGGTGACTATGACACCGCTATTCAGATCGTTTACACTGGCATCATCGTCGCCATCCTCGGCTGGGTAGGTTATTCCAGCTATCAACAAAATAAGCGTGACGAATTACCCATTACGCCAGTGTTAATCGGGTTGCTCACCATTATCTTTGTATTTATCGCACCTCCGAATGAAGTACCGCAAATTTTACGCGACCACTTCTTTGGTGGCAGTATGTTACGTGCCTTCTTTACAGGGATTGCCAACACAATCAAAGTGGTGGTTACGTCCTTAATTGCCTGTACCATACTCGGCATTCTAGTGGGTATTGGCTTACTTTCAGGTAACTTTCTGGTACGCGGTGTCTCTAAAGTATTTGTGGAAATCTTCAGGAATACCCCTCTCCTGATTCAGTTGCTGTTTATTTACCGAACGATGACTGTCCTATTGCCGTTTCCGCGCCAATCCATTTGCCAGACTGATGGCTGTACAGGAAATAATCTCATTGCAATGAATGCACGGGGTTTGTGGATCGTCAACCCGCAATCAACCGATACAACGGTTATTTTCTTTGTAGCTATCGTGATCGCAATCGCTGTTGCGTGGTTTGTGCGTCGTTCACGCTTTAAGCTACAGGAAGAAACCGGCACGCCACCGAAGATTGTGCGCTATACCCTGCCTGTGCTGATTATCATTCCGTTGATCGGCTGGATTATTGCATCCGTATTAAATGGCGGAAGCGTATTTATCAATGATTATCCGATTCTGCCGGAATCAGGTCCGAATATCGTCGGCGGTTATCAAATCACCACTGCATTTTTTGCCTTATTCGTGGGTTTAACCTTATATACTGCCGCATTTATCGCAGAAATCGTGCGAGCCGGTATTCAGGCTGTCCCAACCGGTCAGATCGAAGCGGCTCGTTCACAGGGGCTAAATGGCTCGCAGGTATTGAACCTTGTCGTTCTGCCACAAGCACTCCGCTTGATTATTCCACCGCTCGGCAATCAATATGTTAATCTCGGCAAAAACTCGAGCCTTGCAATCGCCGTTACCTACTTTGATACCTACCGTATTGCACAATTGGCGAACAATGAGAGCGGTCAGGCTGTACCGTTTTTCGTCGGTTTGATGGCTATCTATCTCGTGTTAAGCGTTACGCTCTCATACCTGACGAATATTGTTAACAGCGCAACGAAGGTGAAGACACGATGAGCGAACAACCTATGAACGACTCCTACTATGTTGCGCCTGTAGAAGCGCCTGCATCGCGCCGACCACCCGTTACCGCCACCGGTCTTATCGGCTGGCTGAAAGAAAATCTGTTTAGCAGTATCTTCGATACAATCGTGACGCTTGTAACCATCGCATTAGTTGCGTTATTTTTATGGAGATTCCTCGGCTGGGCAATGTTGGAAGCACAGTGGGAAGTCGCCTTTTTGAACCTGCGCGAACTCAGTGTTGGTCAGCAATTCCCAAGAGACGAAATCTGGCGAATTACGCTGATCGCACAGATTATCGTCTTCTTAAGTCTGCTTTCAGTGGGTGTTTGGGGACGGCTTACTCGCAGTGTCGCCATCGTCATCCTGACGATTATTGCGTTTGCGTTTATTGTGCCGTTCGCATCTCGCACTGTGCCGGAACCACCGATCTATACATTTGTGGCAGAAAATTACAGTGTCCGACAGGTCAATTTCATCGCGCAAGAAGGTCAAGAGATAACCTTCACACTCGCCCCGCTGACTTCCCCTGAAGAATACGCGCTTGCCGACATTGATGGCTACATCGAAGATGATAATCAGCAAGCGAACACATCCTTCGACGCGTTTAATACGGTCAGTCGAGATATTGATAGAGAACTACGCGACCCTGCCGAATTCGATCTAAATGTCTCATTGCAGGTGTGGAATATTGATGGTCTGGTCATTGAAGAATCCGCATATTCATCTGGCTCGACGGATGACATCGTGCTGGAATTCACTGCGCCATACAGTGGTTGGTTTACTTATACCGCCGTATTCGATGAAGAAAATCCCGGTACAATCGGCTCTGCGTGGGTGATCGCTGATAATATAGATGTTTACCGCAGTACAACTGGCGCACAACTCGAACGCGTCGAAGAGTACGGTGAAGCGCCACCACTTGATTGTCCCGGCTGTGGCACCGCAACCAACCGTACTGATATGCGTTTTCAAGGGACGCGTACTGTCGCGCAGTGGTTTAGCCTACAACTAACGCCCTTCCTGTTAGAAACCCGTAGCATGTTCATCCTGATGGTCATCGTCGGTGCAGTTGCTTATGCAATCGGCAAATTAACCACGATGGTCGGTCTTGCAGAAACGCCCGCCCTCAAAGCAACCGAACGCCTGCTACTGATCTTTTCTGCCTTGTGGATTGTTGGCTGGCTCGGTGTACAGGTCGCTAATGCGGCAAACCCGACTCCAGCGATGGATACACTCAGACTGTTCATCATGGCTTCATTTGTGGTGACACTATTTATCTATGCGGTATTGCAGTTCTCGAAGGGCAGTCCACAGGCATCGTCTCAAGCGGTAACCTTAATGTGGGTGTTGAGCTTTCCGGTAGTGATTACCTTACTCACAGGGTTCACTAACGTCCAGCCAGATGCCCCGCTCCCTCCCATCCAAACGGGACTTCTCGGCGGTATGCTACTCACCCTGTTGCTTTCTGCTGTCGCCATCATCGCGTCCTTCCCTATCGGCATGATGCTCGCGATAGGTCGCCAGAGTGAACTCCCAGTTGTCAGTTTGTTGTGTACCGTCTTTATTGAAGTTTTGCGCGGTGTACCCTTGATTACCTTGCTGTTCATGGGTCGCTTAATTTTGCCGTTCTTCGGATTTGGCTTAGGCGATGTTGATCTGGTCATCCGGATTATGGTGGTGCTGACGCTCTTCACCTCTGCGTATCTTGCAGAAGTGATCCGTGGTGGGTTGCAGATCGTACCCAGAGGGCAACTAGAAGCCTCCGGTGCGCTCGGTTTAAACGGATTCTGGACAACTGTGCTCATTGTCTTACCACAGGCGTTACGTGCAGTTATTCCGGCGATCATGGGTCAGGCAGTCAGCTTATTTAAAGACACCTCACTCGTCTATATCGTCAGTCTATTTGAAATTCTCGGTACGATGAATCAAATTCTAGGCGACAGCCAAACCGGATACATCGCTTTCCCGCGAGAAGGGTATCTGTTTGTCGGTATTGTCTACTTCGTATTTAGCTACATCATGGCAGATGTTAGTCGTCGAATTGAACGCACCGGATCGGGCGCTGTTCGCCGCGACACGATTTAATAAAGAGGAATTACAATTATGGAACAGGAACAAGTTAACGAACGCCAGGAAGCGGTTATTGGCACCAACGAAATTATCCAGTGTGTCGAGGTCAATAAGTGGTATGGTGAGTTCCATGTCCTTAAAGATATTGACCTCAATGTAAAAGAACGCGAAGTGCTCGTCATTATCGGTCCGTCGGGTTCGGGTAAGTCCACCCTCATCCGGTGTATGAATCGCCTTGAGGAACATCAAGAGGGTCAGATCATTATTGATGGCATTGAACTGAGCAATGACATCAGCAATATTAGCGCCATTCGTCGTGAAATTGGGATGGTGTTCCAGTCGTTTAACCTTTTTCCTCATTTGACCGTACTCCAGAACGTTACGCTGGCGCAACGCTATGTGCGCCGCCGTGGACGCGCAGAAGCGGAAGAAGTTGCTCTGCGTTTGCTGAGGCGTGTAGGCATCAGTGAACAGGCGAATAAATATCCCGGTCAGCTTTCCGGTGGCCAGCAACAGCGTGTGGCGATTGCCCGCGCGCTGGCGATGGAGCCGAAGATCATGCTCTTTGATGAGCCAACTTCCGCGCTTGATCCTGAAATGATTAAAGAAGTGCTCGATGTCATGAAGGAACTCGCCCGTAGTGGTATGACGATGGTCGTCGTCACGCATGAAATGGGCTTTGCGCGTGAAGTAGCAGATCGTGTCATCTTTATGGATAGTGGACGCATTGTAGAAGTCGGTACGCCGGAACACTTCTTCGAAGCACCCAGCCATGACCGCACCAAGCTATTCCTATCGCAAATTCTTTAACATCGTAGACGGTTCAAAAAACTATGAGGGTAGAATTATCTCTACCCTCATTCAGATTCTAGTGATGAAACAGGCATCGCCTATGGAAAACGTGCATCCATCCGCCATAGCGGTGTTTCACCCGTGCGTGGCAAGGTCGTGACGCTCAAAATACGATTGGTTGTCGATAAACCATAATTGAAGATTGTGGATGTGCCCGTCAATATGAATGGAAGGGGTGTATCCAGTGGTACACGCGTACTTATCCTCAAAACAGCTGATTGCCCGCCATTCAGCACCGCAATCGACCACGTAATTTGATTCGGAGAAACCACCACATTTGTCCCATCAACCGCCAAAATCTCCAAACCATCAGCGAAGACCGACTCTAATTGGATATTCGTAATGGGCGTTGCAGTCGTGTTTTCAACAGTAATTGTCCAATTAATGACATCACCCGGCGCGGCAAACGGCAAATCCACAGCCTGAGAGAGATTTAGTCCGCCTGTGGTTGGTAAATTTATAGCTTGTGAGGCATCCGGCGGTAAATTTGCTGATGGTGGATATTGAATAAGCGTAGGTAGTGGCACAGCATAACCATTGCGTTGGACAAGGACGATCCAATCCTCATCGGGATTATTGGGAGGCTGACCAATGGACTGCAACCCGCCCCCGTTGATTTGCGCCACTGTACCGGTTTGGAGCACCCCTCCATTTCGAGGATCGTACCAACTGACATCAAAGAGCGCATTATTTGCATCGAGATTGAGTTGAACGTCTGTTAGTCCATCGCCCCTACGCAGTTGAAGCGCATAAATATCCCCCTGTAACGCGAATACGCGGGGTTCAGGCAACCCTGCACCAGCGTTCTGCCATTGTGCGAGCGTGTTGTCCGGTGTCATCAACCAGAAAGGTATGTATGTTTGGAAGAAGTTAGTGGCAAAACGCGTCGTTTGCCAGAGAGGTTCAGCGACACGCCAATCTTCAGTTTGCACATCTCCAAAATTTGCGGCGGGTTGATAACCAAAATACCATTCAACCCCTGCCCCACCACCCATGAGATTGCCCCATAAGGCTTCCCGTCGCAATTGACCGACATTACTCATATTGGCTTGTACCGCGGGACCTTGCTCATCGCCATAAATCACCCAGGGATGCCCAACACTCGCTGATGCTTGCCGGAAAACCGTTGCCCATCGATTATAGTTGGTAGCGTCACCCTGTAATGATGTCGCATCGATTGTCGCAGGCGCATTATTGAGTAGCGCATCGTAGAATACATCGGCGGGCGCTCCACCAAACGTCCCCGCAACATTATAATAGCTATGCACTGTCACAGGATGATTATACGGATCAAGCGCACGGATGTAATTAGAGAATGCCGTTCTCTGGGCGGTTGTATTATCGTTCTCTTCGCCAAGATTCCAGACCAATGCAGGATGATGGGCAAAACGCGCCACGAGTTCCCGATAATATAATTGTCGTGCAGGGTTAAGATCACCTGATCCGCCTAGAAGTTCGTCATTTTCGACCTCCTGCGTAACGACGTGAAGTTGAATTCCCTGTGAGGTCATATGGTCGAATACGATATTCCATTGGTCAAGTTTGCTTACATCAAAACGAAATCGCTCAGCAGGATCCGTCCACATCCATGTATCTGCACCGTCACCGCCATCAATGTTATACGTCAGAAAATACATGGAGTTCACACCCTGCGATGCCAGATAATTCACACCGCCAATCAGTCCCTGACCGCGTGCTGGCTGTGCAGTCAAATTCCCCCACGTAGGGTCACCGGCAGTCCAATCTGCAACGTGTGGGGCAAACGCATGTAGGAAAGGAAACTCAATACCTCCGGTATCCACAGTCCCGTCAAAATCCACATATCCTAGCATATTTTCAGGGCTGTCCGCGCCACCTTTGAGGAAATATTCACCCGTTCCGGCAAATTGTAAATAGTGTTCGCCAACATAGCGAAGTAGTCCCCTAGCACGAAAATCCGGTGCAACTTTATCCGTATCCAAAATCGTAAACATGCCTGTTTCACCGTCAAAGGCGACCGGCGTTCCAGCATTTGGATCATCACTTAAGGCGATATTTGTGCCTTGTCGGAATGTAACGCTATATTGCCAATCACCCGCGTTCGGCGGCATAAAATGTACGCGCCACACCGCCCCCGCGTCCGCGCCGGTCTGTGCGGCATTGCCATCAGCGGCATAATATCCCGGTACAGCAAGTGATTGACTGCCGTTTGAAAATGTGACCATCAGGCGAAAATCAAGAAATGGATTCGGGTTCGCATTTTCGGTTGTCGCTGGACCATCAAAACTCAAGACAACATCATGCCATACACGCAATTCACCACTGATGGTCGCGGCATATGCGGGACGAACACTAATCAACCATATTAAACAAAAACTACTGAACAAAATAAAACGCAGAAACTTCACACGGATTTCTACCTTAATCATACAGGGTAGACTCTATCCGCAATCAGTTACTGCGTCCACAAGTGTTAGTAAATTCTAGCTTTCAAGTGCTTCTGTGCATACAGAATCATCATCCTACAACAATGCCGCCGCCGCTTCATCCACCATCCAGATGAGTTGCCCGTCTTCCGGCGCAATCAACTGCGATGGATAGGTTTCCGGTTGATACTCATCTTCAATTACGGCTTTGAGCGCCTCAGCTTTGCTCGCCCCACCCACCAGAAACACCACATTCGCCGCGCTGTTAATCACGGGTGCGGTTAAGGTGATGCGCCATGTATCCAGCTTCGGGACGAAATTCGCCACACAGCGATGCTCAACCTCGTTCAGCGCCGCAGTGTGCGGGAATAAAGACGCAGTATGCCCATCATCCCCCATGCCGAGGAAAATCAGGTCAAAACGGGTATCAGGCGGATCAAAGTGTGCTTTTATCAACCGTCCATATTCGGTTGCGGCGGCTTCAGGGTCAATCTCTCCGCGCATCCGGTGAACCTGTACTTCAGGGATCGGGACATGCTCAAGCAAGGTTTCCCGTGCCATCTTGTAATTGCTCTCAGCAGCATCAGGCGGCACAGTCCGTTCATCGCCCCAATACACATACACTTTTGACCAATCCACCTGACTTAAAAACGGCTCTCGCGTTAGCAATTGGTGTAGGTTACGCGGCGTTGATCCACCGGACAAAGCGACGGTAAATTTCCCGCGTGAAGCGATGGCGATCACCGCAGTTTGGACGAAAAAATCCGCCCCTGCCAATGCCAGCGCATCACCGTCACTAAAACGTTGAATCTCAGTCATCACAATGCTCACAGCCTAAGTACCATGCGAAGCCGTCGAAATCTAGCATTTCGTCCGCTTCTACCGGTCCCCACGTCCCCATATCATAGGTGGTAAGTGGCAACGCATGACTATCACTCGCCCAACCCTCTAAAATACCGTCAATCAACCGCCATGATGCCGCGATTTCGTCTTCACGGGCAAATAAGCCAGCATCCCCCAGCAACGCATCGAGAATCAGGCGTTCATAGGCTTCTGGAATGGGATTTGCCCCGAATGACGTGTCATAGTGAAATTCCATGTCGACAGCGCGCCCGATACGGCTATCCGGTTGCTTGGCATCAAAACGCAGGTGAATGCCCTCATCAGGTTGGATGCAAATGGACAACGTATTCGGGATTTTGCTATCGCTGTGCTGAATATCAAACAGGTGCATAGGTGGCTGACGGAATTGAATCACGATTTCGCTGGTTTTGCGCTTTAATGCTTTACCGGAACGCATAAAAAACGGAACGCCTTGCCAGCGCCAATTATCAATATACAGCTTAAGCGCGGCATAAGTCGGTGTTTCCGACCCTTCTGCCACACCCTCTAAGTCCGAATAACCGCGATATTGTGCACGCACCGTTTCGCTGAGTTTTGCGGGGCGAATGGCGTTCATGACTTTCGCTTTTTCATCACGCAGATGATCGGCGGAAAGCGAAATCGGCGGTTCCATCGTTGTCAATGCCAGCAATTGCATCAAGTGATTCTGGAACATATCGCGCAATATACCGGAGCCATCATAATAATCTGCCCTCCGCCCCACATCGACTGTTTCAGCAACCGTAATCTGCACGTTGCTGATAAAGTTACGATTCCAGACGGGTTCAAAAATCGTGTTCGCAAATCGGAAAAATAGGATATTCTGTGCCGTTTCTTTACCCAGATAATGGTCAATCCGGTAAACGCGTGATTCCTTAAAGACCGTATGCACAACCTCGTTTAGCGCCTCAGCAGACGCAGAGTCATAGCCGAACGGTTTTTCAATGATGATGCGCTTCCAGCCTTTAGTTTCGTCCTGCATATCAGTTTCTTTGAGGTTGAGCAAAATCGGCTCGTATAAAGACGGTGCAGTTGACAGATAATAAAGGCGATTAGCTTGCTTCTTTTCCCACTGATGCACAAACGCGTTTAATTCACGATAATCGGCTTCTTCTTTTGCATTCCCCGGCACATACCAGATATGCTCAGAAAAGGTCGCCCATTGCTCATCAGTAAAACTATCCGCACTGTGTTCCTTTACACCTGCGACAACTTCCGCACGGAAATCTTCATGGCTGTATTTGGTACGCGATACACCGACCACGTTAAATTCTTCTGGCAGGCGTTTTTTGAGATAGAGGTTATACAGCGCCGGAATCAATTTACGCTGGGTCAGATCACCCGATGCGCCGAAAATGATTATCGTCACCGGATCACAAACTTCCGGTTGTTTGCTGTTAGTGCCATTCGTATTGACCATGACTCTCCCCTATTCCGCTTTCTTCACCGCATGACCGCCAAATTGATTCCGCATTGCCGCCAGCAATTTATCTGAATAGGCATCTTCGCGGCGGCTATAGAAACGCGCCATCAACGCCATCATAATCACCGGCGCGGGCACATCCTGATCGATTGCCTCGAAGATTGTCCAGCGACCTTCACCGGAATCGTTCACCCATCCGCGAATATCTTTCAATTCCTGATCTTCTTTAAGCGCGTTCGCCGTCAGATCGAGCAACCACGAGCGGATTACACTCCCAAAGCGCCAGATTTCCGCCACTTGATAAAGGTCAACATCAAATTCTTTCTTGGCTTTGATGATCTCGAACCCTTCGGCATAGGCTTGCATCATGCCATATTCGATGCCGTTATGCACCATTTTGACGAAATGTCCCGATCCCGTCGGTCCAACATGCCCCCACCCTTGATCCGGCGCAGGTGCAAGCGTTTCTAAGATCGGGCGAATATGGCTGAGTGCCTCGTCATCCCCGCCGACCATCATGCTATAGCCTTCTTTTAGCCCCCATACGCCACCACTCGTCCCCACATCAACCAAGTGAATACCCGCTTCCTTGAGTGATTCATTATGACGAATGGTATCTTTATAATTGCTGTTGCCACCATCAATCACAATATCGCCCGCAGAAAGCAAGGATTTGAGTGAATCAAGCGTGATCTCTGTCGGCTTTCCGGATGGAACCATCACCCACACCGTACGCGGGGATGCTAATTTACTCACCAATTCTTCAAGAGTTGCCGCGCCAGTCGCTCCCTCTTTCTCAGATACGGCGATTACGTCCGCACTTAAGTCCGTTACGACAAGCTCATGTCCGCCATCCATCAGGCGTTTGGTCATATTCGCGCCCATCTTACCCAAGCCTACCATGCCAAGTTGCATCGTCACTCTCCTCAAGTTAGGTTAATCGAAGTCAACGAAGATGAATTGTAACACCTTCGCGTTTACTAAATATAAACAGTGGCTTAATCATTTCCTAAAATTAGTGCGCCACACTCACCTCTTGTAGACGAACCGTTGACCGGAAGGCTTACGCATGACCCCACCCGCACAACTTACCCGTGAGCTTGGCATTCCCGGCGCAACCTTAATGGGCTTAGGCTCAATTATTGGCACGGGCGTATTCGTCAGTATTGGCATCGCCGCCGGGGTCGCAGGGTCAGCGGTCATTCTTGCTATCGCAATCGGTGCAATCGTCGCCGCCTTTAACGGCTTAAGTAGCGCCCAACTCGCCGCTAATCATCCCGTCAGCGGTGGCACGTATGAATACGGCTATCGCTATCTCAACCCACAACTTGGCTTCATCGCGGGCTGGGCGTTTCTTTTGGCGAAAAGTGCCTCTGCCGCCACCGCCGCACTCGGATTTTCCGGCTACCTGCTAGAGACTCTCGATCTTGACGGTGATTTGCTGGTACCAATTGCCTTGATCGGTGTAATCATTTTGACTGGAATCGTGCTGGCAGGCATTCGACGTTCCAACACCGCGAACACGCTCATTGTGTCCGTTACGCTGGCGGTCTTGCTGTTTTTCATCATGGGTGGCATCTCAACCGGATTGGATGGATCAAATTTCACGCCGTTTTTACCGGAAAGTGGCAATACAGGCGAAGACATTCGTGCGGTACTTTACGCCAGCGCCTTGATGTTCGTCGCGTATACGGGATATGGGCGCATCGCCACCCTCGGCGAAGAAGTCCGCGATCCAAAGCGCACCATTCCGCGTGCGATCATCACGACATTGTTGGTCACGATGATCCTGTACATGGGTGTCGGGATCGTCGGCGTGGGACTCATCAGTGCAGACGGATTAGCCAGCGCAACCGATACCCAAGCCGCCCCTTTAGAGGTCGCCGCCCGCAATTTTGATCTGAGCATCGCCCCGCAAATTCTGGCAGTTGGTGCGGTCACAGCGATGATTGGCGTGCTGTTAAATCTTATTCTCGGCTTATCACGTGTGCTTTTGGCGATGGGTCGCCGCCATGATATGCCGCCTGCTGTAGCGCGTATCAACGCTTCCGGTACAACACCCTATATTGCCGTTATTGTGATGGGAACCGTCATCGCCGGATTGGTGCTGATTGGTGACGTAAAAACAACGTGGTCGTTCAGCGCCTTCACTGTGCTAATTTATTACTCAATCACCAATCTCGCCGCCTTACAATTGACCGCCAAAGAACGACTTTTCCCGCGTGCCGTGTCATGGGCGGGATTGGGCGCATGTTTATTCTTAGCATTCTGGGTAAATGTCGAGGTGTGGGTGATCGGGTTAATTGTTCTTGGCGCAGGCTTGGTCTGGCAGATAATCGCCCGACGCATGTTCGGCGCACCTAAAGTTTAGGGATTGTATTGGCGGACTGATTATCCCGATCCGCCAATACATTTCTTGAGCCGACGAAGCAGTTAGTCGCCCTCAAAGCCCACCGTGCGATGTGTGCCATCACAGAATGGCTTATTGCTCGAATGTCCACAGCGGCACAAAGCGGTGGCTGTACCCAAAAACACGCTCTGACCATCAGCGCCGATGATTTCAATTTCACCACTTAACAACAATGGACCATTTTTCGCTGTTTCGACGTGCAATCGACTTTCACCCGTTGCATTGGGGTCGGAGTTCGGATGTTCGTCAGGCGTACCCGTATCCTTAAAGTGAATGTCTTTATGTGTGTTATCACAGAAGGGCTTGTTGTTAGACGCGCCACAACGACATAGCGCCACCCGCACATCTTCGATAATCATTTCGCCCGATGAATTGATGATTGCGACATCACCACGCACGTAAAGCGGACCATCAGGGACAATCCGAATCGTGTTGTCTTCGGGTGTTTGTTCCTGTGCGCCACCATCTTTACGACTAAAATGCAGAGCACCTGTCGGGCAATGTTGGATTGTTTCGGCGAGCGCGTCCGTGGTTGGTGTGTTATCCGGTTGAATCCACGGGCGTTTATCCACATCAAACACCGCCGATAAGCGATTTACACACTCTTTCGCATGGATACAGCGTTTGACATCATACTGAACATCAATTTCCTGACCTTCGTAATTACGAGCTTTCCCAGCCATTTACAACACTTTCCGCTAACTATAAATTCGTGAATGTTCTAATATACGCAACGAAACACTGATTTGCCACTATTTGTCACGCGTAATCGCAAAACCGTTCATAAATTGCTTCTGTAAGGCAAGAAACAGAATCAACGGCGGGATTGAGGCGATAATCCCCGCCGCCATAAGCAAGCCAAAATCAGTTTGTGCGCCGGTTGCATTCACCGCCTGCCGCACACCCACCTGTAGCATCTGTTCCGCCGTATCCGAGATCACAAGACGGGGCCAAAGATATTGATTCCACATCGCGATAAATTGAATCATAGCGTGTGCGCCAATCACATTCCACGACATCGGGATCAACACCGAAAACAGGAAGCGTAAGGGGGTCGCGCCGTCAATCTGCGCCGCTTCAACCAATTCTTTCGGGATGTTGCTAAAGTGCTGACGGAACAAAAATGCGCCGACGGCTGTCGCTAAAAATGGCATGGTCAGCGCCAATTTAGGATTGGTCTGTATCCATTCCAACTCTGCGACCAACCGAAACAACGGGAATAAAATGATCTCCGTAGGCATGAGCAAGGTCATCAATACGACGAAAAACAGCACCCACTTGCCGGGAAACTTGAAGAACACAAACGCCAACCCCGCCAACATCGCCAGAATCGTCTTGACGATAACAACCACCATCGTGATAACCGTCGTGTTATAAATCAACCGTCCGAATTGACGTGTATCAAACAGTGTGTTGACGTTATCAAATAAATCGCCCCCCGGTGGGAACAATTGGGGCGGCACAACAAACGCCTGCTGAATCGTCAACGTTGCCACCTGCAAAGCATAGAGCGCGGGCAAGGCGGTCAAAAAACAGACGATAATCAAGCCAAAATGCACACCCCAGCGCGTTTTTGTGCGTCTTTTGGGGACAAAGTCGTTCTGCGTTTTAGTTGGTGAACTCACTTGTGTATTGTTCATAATAATTTCTGTTGACCAATAACTTATTCGAATTGTGTTGTCGTAATTACCGATTTACTTCAAATGGTGATAATCATTCGTCCGTTCCAGTATCCAGCGTTCCTGCTTATCAGATCTGTACCAGTGTGTGATGGATGTATGATGTATTTCCGGCGAAACTCGCGGCGGAATTGCCAGACTAAAGCCGAAGAAATAAGCAAATGTCGCCTGAATAAATGCGCCATGTGAAGCAAGCAATATCGTTTTGCCTTGATGCTCATTAAGGATTCGATTCATCGCCACATTCACCCGAAGCGAAAATTCCAGTAACGTTTCACATCCTTCAATCCAACGATAATAGGGCTTCTCCGCCGCAGAAAGCGCCTCCCACGGACGCATAAACTCTTCGTCGGTTAATGTGCCGTCATCGCTCCGCCACTCTTCAACATCTTCATCAAAGATAATTGGCATATCGAAAATGGGTGCGATGATCTCGGCAGTTTCTTTAGCACGACGCTCCGGGCTGGCGATCAACACATCAGGCTTAATTTCTTCACTATGCTTCAAGCGATCTCGTAAGTGTTCTGCCTGCTTTAACCCTTCAGCCGAAAGACCGAGATCACGTCTCGGAAATTTTCCGTCAACCGTATCATAAATAGAATCACCATGTCGCACTATGTAGAGATGTGTCATTTGATATATCCTTTGCAAATCCATTCACAGTTATGCCTGAACCGACCTAATCCGCATACGTCACCCGTGTTTCAAGATAACGGAATTGCACCACTGTGATGACGGCCACCAGCAAAAATAACACGATTGACTGTGCCGCCGCCGCACCAATTTGTGCACCCGGCGCGAACGCGTCCGAATACAGCTTGAAAATCAATACATCGGTTGCGCCCCCATCCTGCCCCGCCAAACCGAGCGGAGGACCACCCTGCGTCAGCGTATCCACCGCCCCGTAAATACCATAAAAGGCATAGGTCACATTGGTAATGAGCAAGAAGAACGTAAACGGCGACAGTAACGGCAAGGTAATGCGTAAAAAGCGCTGGAAGCGATTCGCACCGTCAATTTCGGCGGCTTCCAGTAAATCTTTGGGGACGTTCTGCAAGCCAGCGACATAAAACAGAATATTAAATCCAAGCGCGTTATACACGGAGGCGAAAATAATCACCCACGGCGCGAGTGACGGATCAGTAAACCAGTTAAGCGTCTCGCCCGTCAGTTGATAAATGGCGTAGTTGATTAAGCCTGTGCGCCCCTGACGAAATAATCCGAGGAAGATGACACCGACGACTACGGGAGATAAGGCATAGGGCCAGATGAGCAATGTCCGATAGAAATTCGCCCCTTTGACCTTCTGTGATGCCAATATCGCAATCGACAACGCCAGCGCCATGCTAAAAGTCACAATCGCCGCCATCAGCACAAACGTGACGATAAAGCTATTCTGGTAAATGCTATCGTTGGCAAGATTCACATAGTTATCAAGGCAGACGAAACGCTCTTGCCGGAAACGTTGGGCATTCAATGAGAGCGTCGCCACCTGCATGGCAGGATAATAGAGAAACACGGCAAGGCTGACGAGCGTGGGCAATAGAAACGCAATCGGTAACATCCACCCTCTGAAAAATCCGGCTGTGCCAGCATTCAATGGGCGATTCCTGCGTAATAACCATGTCCACAACGGAATAAGTACAATTAACGCGCTGATGAGCGTCACCAGATAACCAATTTGTCGCTGAATCGCCTCGACTTCCGCGTTATAAGTGCAATGTTGCATCGGATAGCCAAGAATCTGTGATCCAAGTCCGCCCGCAATACCACCGAAAAGCACCGCTTGCCCCATCAACCGGAGCGCGTCCGGCTGGCTTAAACGGCGCACGGTCTCAGGCATTACCAGCGGACGGAGATCATCACGGCGGAAGAATGCTACGATAATCATTGCACCCAGCGCGATGAAAAACGACTCGATCAGCACGAAGCCAAAAAGATATACCACTACCCCGACTGCCATACCTATAAGCTGAGATATGCCGGAGACACGCAATTTGTCAATCATATTAGAGGCGTTCAATATGACGAAAAGGGTCATCACCGCGCCAAACACCGCGCCAACCAGCATTGATGCACCAAGCTGACCGCCATTGATCGCGCCATAATAATCAACCATGTTGCGAAGTGATTGCGGTGTATAGGCAATTGCCCTGCCGAGATATTCGACAAAGGTGACTAATCCCTCAAATTCGGTGGCGATAAACCAGCCCATGAAAAGCGTCGCACCGATGCCAACCGCGATTCCCCACAATTTATCGAAGCGAATGTCTTCTTCCATTTGGGTTGCCTCTGGAATAGCTTCTTAAAAAAAGTGGGATGAGCCAACCGACCCATCCCACGAAAACTGTCTAATCAATGATGCGATTTACTCGAAGAACGAGTTGTAGTCTGCTAAAGCTAAGTTAGCCAGTTCCGCCGCCGCCTGCAATGCCGCTTGAGGGTCTTCATCACCATCAACAACGGATTGGAACGCCGCCACGATGATTTCGCCCAATTCTTGCCCCGGACCGAGGATCGCGCCGGCGGTTGCCGCGTTCGCTTCAGAATTCGCCAGTTGATCGACTGCGATACGGAAGTTAGGGTTTTCTTCATAGTAGCCGTCGGCTTCCAGTTGTTCCACCGAGCTAATACGATTCGGAATATAGCCGGTGCTGACGTGCCACAAAATATCATTTTCGGTGTTAGTAAGGAAGAAGGCAAAGTCTGCCGCGGCTTGTAGTTGTTCGTCGGATTGATCCACACTTAACCACAAGCTCGCACCACCAACGGTCATGCCATTGGTCGCGTTTTCGTCCGGTAACGGGAGCGGCGCAACACCCAATTCAAAACCCTGCGCGGCGGCAAAGTTCTGGATCAAGGCTAAGCCCGCTGTACTGTTCAGTGTGATTGCGGTCTGTCTGCTCAAGAAAGCCAGACCTTCACCGTTATAATCACCCGCTGTACCGCTATAAGTATAGTAACCGGCTTCAGCAAGGCTACTCCACCATTCCATTACGTTCAGCAACTCAGAGCTTTCACCCCATGTCACTGCTGTTGCGCGCCCATCACGCCCATTTTCATTGTTGGCGAGCACGCCATTTTGCATCGCTACCCATTGATCGGCAAACCAGGATTCCATCGGCCAGTTAATACAACCGGAAAGCTCAAGTTCATCTGCCATCGTCATGATCGCTTCACACGCGGCTGTAATTTCCGCAAAGGTCGACGGCGCGGCTTCGGGGTCAAGCCCGGCGGCGGTGAAAATGTCCTTGTTGTAATAAAGCAACGGCGTTGAGGAGTTCCACGGTAAGCTCCAGATGTCATCATCAAGGCTGTAGTAATTCACGATGGTCGGGATGACATCGTCAAGTGTGGCGAGTTGCTCTTCACTGGCGACTTCGCTCACAGGGACAAAATAACCGGAGTCAATCGCCTGTTGTGTGAAGGCTTCTACCACCTGAACAATACTATATGCTGTGCCCTGATCAGCGGCGAGCAACGCCTGATTGAACAATTCATCATAAACGGGGCTTAACGCAATCGGTGTGACGACAACGCCGGGATTTTCTGCCATAAATGCGTCAGCAATTTGCTGAATCACAAGTTGGCGGTCATCATCGAAGATATGCGCAAAGGTGATTTCAATAGGATCATCCTGCGCGGTCACACTTGTACCGAGCATCATCCCCATCATTAACACAAGCACAAAAAGTAAACCTAATTTTTTCAACGTTGTTTCTCCTTAAAATCATCGAACCAGCGCAACAATAGCGCAGATTAACCAAAGTATCGCCAATATTTTTTTAAGTATGTGTTAAGAGATGGACGAAACTGCCCATCTCCTGCCTATTGTAACGCGCTTAATCAAACCAGAACACGTTTGACCATGCGCGTCCACCTTTAGCGTCGCGCACAGTGATGCGCCCATAGGGGCTGTTAAATCCAGAAATATCCAGTTCGACGTCCGTTAACCCATTGCCAAATTCGCTCGCCGCAGTATATCCCTTGCCCGTAACAAACACACGGCTCGATGGCGAACAGCGCACGCGTACCTTATCACCCGCGATCACATCCACATCGTAGATTTCCGGTCCGGTGCTGGAATAATAATCGCCCACTCGCAATGCTTCGACGAGTGCCTCAGGATCAAGACTCTCGCTTTTCACCTGCACCCAGCCGAGCAACGCATCCGCACGATGCGGCGTAAAATGGGCATCATCCGTTGCACAGGCAGAATAGCGCTTGCCGCGTGCCGCCAACACATCCAGCATATACCAGCTATCCGGCTTATCGTTGTGGTCAGCTGATGTGCCGTTGTAAATTTCAATGGCGTGAATATCGCCTAGCGACAACACATCATTTTCTGTAAGATTGTACCAGTTGGGGTGCGCCGCCGCGACGAATGCCCCAGCCGCCATCGCCCGTGCCGCCACTTGCGCTCCGCTTTCGCCTTCAGGATAGGGGGCAAAATCCAACGGCAAGCCCACCGCCAGAATATGCCACAACTCGTCTAATTCGGTGCGCCCGGTGTGTAACTCAGCGCCGATAATCGTCGTGAAATCCGCAGTACGAAATTCACGCGTGTCCGCCATCGCATAATCAAACGCCTTCATAAAATGATCGGTAATCGACAAAAAATCGTAGCCAGCAGATTGATACACACGGCAGACTTCCGCTAACGTCAGGTGTCCATCGGAAACGGTTGAATGCGTGTGGATATTCCCTTTGTAAAAACGTCCGGGTTTCTGAAACACGGGTAATGACATCTATATTTCTCCTGTTAGCGTGTGAATATAAACAGAAAGGCGACCAGATATGATCGCCTCTCATGGGATTTACAATGTCCTTATGATTTACAGTATTTGTCGAACCAATCCACCATATGCGTCAAACGGCTGACGCGATGATGTGGTTCACCACTGCGCGACAGTTCATGCCCGTCCCGTGGGAAGCGCAACATCTTGACTGTCCCCCCGCTCCGGCGCACAAACGCAAATAGCTGTTCCGCCTGTTCAATCGGCACACGGAAATCATTTTCTGAGTGAATGAGCAATAACGGCGTTTTGATGTTCTGTGCATAAGCAACCGGCGAGTGCTTCCATAAAAATTCATGGTCTTCCCATGGCTCAACGTCAAATTCACCGGAAATCAGCGACGGAATATCACTCGTGCCGTAGAAGCTAATCAGGTTATACACCCCACGCTGAGACACAGCCGACACAAAGCGATCTGTCTGCCCCAAAATCCACGCAGTCATATAACCACCGTAAGAACCACCCGTGACTGCCATCCGGCTTTCATCAACGAAGCCTTTTTCAAGCAGAGCATCCACGCCTGCCATCACATCTTTATAGGCAACTTCACCCCACGCGGCATGAAGCGCCTTCATGAATGCCTCGCCGTAGCCATCGCTCCCACGCGGGTTGCAATAAAAGACGACATATCCGCTCGCCGCATGGAGTTGCCATTCATGAAACATGCTCGGTTCGCTCGGCCCCCACATTTGATGTGGTCCACCGTGAATATTGAGCGCCAGCGGGTATTTCTGCCCCTCTTCATAGCCAACAGGCAACATATACCAGCCCTGAACTTCGTTACCATCCGGCGAGGTGAACACCATTTCGTGATGTTCCTGTACGATAACTTCATCGGTGAACTTCTGGTTGAAATGGGTCATCTGCTTGGGTTGATTCGATCCTGCCGGAAGCCAGAATAATTCCGTCAGCGTGTTATATGTGGACGCGGTAAAGGCAATGTCGCCGTTTTCATGCTGATCTAGCTGAACGCTCTTGAAGTCACCTTCTGCGACAATTTCCATGTCGCTACCATCAACCGCCGCTTTATGAATCGGACCGGTGCCACGCGTCCAACCATTGAATACAATCGCCGTACTATCCGCCGTCCACGAAACACTTAAGGCGCTCTGGTCTAATGTCAGGTTCAAATCACGCACATCGCCCCCGTCAGCAGGCATCACAGCCAAACGCGTGATGTGCTCGGACATACTATTTCGGTGCGGATAACGAATAAACGCCACCCATTTGCCGTCCGGTGACGGTTGCGGACTAAAGCTGGCATGGGTTTCGTCTGTGAGCTTCACAAGGTCGCCATCAGCCACGCTCAAGCGGTAAATCGCACTCCGCCGGAAAGGTTCGTCGGCTTGCTCATCAAATGTACGTCCGGTGTATAAATACTTACCATCCGCAGACCATACAGGCGATTCGTGGTTCACATCAATGTGCGTCAATCGACGGGGCTTGGCAACCTCTTTTTCCAATCCCTCAGCAGTCGGCATCACGTAAATTTGCGTGGTGCGATCTCCCACAAATGAGGTACCCGCGCGATAGGGAATTTTTTCCATCGGATACGGATCGAGGCGTAATTTTTCGTCCTGTTCGCGCCGTTCTTTACGGTGTTTGCCTTCAAGCTCATCCTGTGGCGGCGCAACTTCTTCGCCGGAGTCTTCTTGCTCGCGTTCTTCCGCATTGATTGCCGATAAAAACGCGATCTGCGTACCATCCGGTGACCATGCAAACCCTGTCGCACCGTTCGCCGTACTGGTCAATATGCGGGCTTCTCCACCCGGCGCAAGCATCGGTAACAGGTAAATCTGTGGCTTGCCCTCACGCGAAGACGAAAAAGCCAGTGTCGCGCCATCCGGTGACCAGCGCGGGCTAGAATCTTTGCTACCACGCGTCAACTGAATCGCTTCTCCACCCGCAACCGCTTGAAGCCAGATGTTGCGCTTATAGCTATTGGAGAATTTATCCGCCTGTGCACGCACAAACGCAATCCACTGTCCATCAGGGCTAATTTGAGGGTCTTCAACCAGTGCATATTGATAGAGATCATCCACATTTATAGGGCGTTTTTCGGTGCTCAACGTTAAGTCCTCGTCGTTTCAAATTTATTTACAGCGACGGCATTATACAACAGCACACATCAATCCACACGAGTCCAATAGCTACGATGAGGACTGCGGATTGCGCGGTCTGCCGGTACGAATACGCCAATCAACGTAAAAACTCGCTAGCAAATAATAGATCGGGTAGTAGGCACTAATCAGCACTAACGTCCGATTCGGGTCTTCCTGCAAAAGCAAATAGCCCATCAAAGGTGTCCACAAAATCGCTAATCCCCATGACGTGCGCCACAAATAGCGATTCTTACTCGGATACAAATAGCGCGTGGGAATAAACGTCAAGATCGCGGGAATGACAACCATCAACACCGCCCAGAACGGTTCAGGGCGCAACCAGTACATATAGAGCGCAATCACATTCCAATACGACGGAAAGCCGAGAAAAAACGAGTCTTCGGTTTTCATATTGGTCTGCCCATAGGCATACATCGCGGCGATAATAGGCACCGCAATCCACAAGTCATGGGGCAGTAGGTTCTGATGCACGATGATAAACACCGGCACCCAAACATAAGTAAACACATCTATGACGTTATCCATCATCGCGCCGTCAAATTCCGGCAACACCTGACGTACACGCACCCGACGCGCCAATAAGCCATCGGTAGCATCAATCCACGCTGTTAAAATCAACAGTAAAAATGACTCGCGCACATCACCGTTGGCGGCGGCAAGCAGGGCGAACATACCAATGACTCCCCCTGTTGCGGTATAAAAATGAACAAGCCACGCGGCGATTCTTCGATTTCGCACCCAATTTTCCCTCCGGTTATATATAATACGTGGATTGTAGCGCAAAGCCGTCTAATGGCGAATAGGCTACCTCATTATCCGAACAACTTATTGGCACTCATCTAGCCAGACGAAAGCAAACACTCTTGGCACAGGTAAAACAAACACAGCAAGACATTCCCACCATCACAGGACTATCCGAAGCAGAAGCCCAAAGCCGACGCGCAAAGGGTGAAGGCAACGTCATTATCAGCCGGACGACGCGCACGTACCGGAAAATTCTACAGACGAATCTGTTTACGTTTATCAACATTGTGCTGTTTATCATTGGCGGGTTGATGGTTTCGCTCGGCTTATATAGTGATGCACTGATTACCGTCGGCGTGGCATTTTTGAGTGTGTTGATTAACGTCGTGCAGGAATTCCGCGCCAAATATCAGCTGGATAAAATTTCCCTACTTGCCCGTCCGCAGGCAACCATCCTGCGCGATGGTAAAGAAAAACAGGTTAACCCGGCAGACATCGTGCGCGGAGATGTGATCGTCGTCCGCCCCGGTGACCAGATCATCGCCGACGGAGCGATCCTCAATGATGGACGAATTGACGTGGATGAGTCCCTACTCACGGGAGAATCCGACCAGATCACTAAACGCAAAGGCGACTTCGTGATGTCCGGTAGTTTTTGCGTTACGGGTGAAGCCCTTTATAGCGCAGAAAAAGTCGGCATGGATAGCTACCTGAACAAACTCAGCGCAGAAGCCAAAACATTCCAGCTCAATACCACCCCGCTCCAGAGAGAAATTAACCTTGTTCTGCGCTTTCTCATCCTGATGGCGAGTGCTTTCGGCGTTTTATTTGCTGTATCGTTTTATTTTAATCCGGTTGAAACCACAGAAGCGGTCAAAATCGCCGCCGTGATTACCGGATTGGTGCCGATAGGGTTGATTCTGATGACCGCCACCTCATATGCGCTCGGCGCAGTGCGGATGGTCGGTAGTGGGGCGCTCGTGCAACAATCCAACGCGGTGGAGTCCATGAGCCACATTGACGTGCTGTGCATGGATAAAACCGGAACCCTGACCGCCAACGCCATCGAAGTAGAACAGCTATACCCCGCTGATGGACAATCAGAAAACACAATTCAACAATTACTCGGCGAATTTTCGCGCTCGGTCACTGGTGGCAATCGCACCATTGAGGCACTTCAACACGCTTATGAGGGGCAACCCCGCGATGTAAATGGTGAAGTCTCGTTTTCATCAGCACGAAAATGGAGCGGAATTACGTTTAGCGGTGAGCAAGGGTCAAGTTACGTCCTTGGTGCGCCAGAAATTTTGGAGGAATTTTTACAGGAAGCGCCGGATGAAGCCCAATTGCAGAAGTGGACGCACAAAGGCTTGCGAGTCGTGATTTTCGCCCGTGCAGATGCACCGCTTGATGAAAACACAAACGCCCTGCCCGCTAACTTGCAGACCCTCGCCGTGATTACCTTACGTGATACCCTGCGCCCCAATGTACAGGAAACGCTCGATAATTTCCGCGCCGCAGGGATCGCCCTCAAAGTGATTTCCGGCGACCATCCAGAAACCGTATTCGCCCTCGCACGACAAGCAGGCATGGAAGTCACAGAAAATCAATTGGTTTCCGGCACAACAATTGATGCTCTTGATGACTCTCAGCTTGCCACTCTCGTTGAAGAAACGGTCATCTTCGGGCGCATCACGCCACAACAAAAAGCCCGCATCGTCGCCGCGCTCAAAACGAACGGGCATTACGTCGCCATGACGGGCGATGGAGTCAATGATGTGCCATCGCTAAAAAGTGCCAACATCAGCATTGCCATGCAAAGCGGTAGCGCGGCGGCACGCGGAGTCGCCGATATTATCCTGATGAATGATTCGTTCTCAGCACTTCCGGCGGCATTTATGGAGGGTCAGCGCATCCTCAACGGCATGACGCAAATTGTGCGCCTGTTTTTAGTGCGGGTATTTAGCGCGGTGTTTGCCATCCTCGCGGTAACGGTCATCACCAATACAGATTTCTTCCCGATTACGCCCACATATGACGGTTTATTTACCCTGCTCACGGTTGGATTCCCGACCTTCTTGCTGGCAGTCTGGGCAAAACCGGGAGTCACACAGAAAAATATCGTTGCGCGTGCTATGAACTTTATCATTCCGGCATCGCTCATTACAGCGAGCTTTACCCTCGTACTCTATTTTATTTTGCTTGCGGTCTGGTATCTGCCAGCAGAAACACCCGTCGCGCAAGCACACGCCATCGACATGGCACGTACCGGCTTCATAACGGCACTGATTAGCTGTGGCATTTTGATGATCGCGTTCGTTAAACCACCGACTGCATGGTGGACGGGTGGCGCGGTTCTCAATGGCGACAAACGGACACTTGGTCTCGTCATGCTGATGTTCATTACGCTGGCATCCGTGACCATCGTCGAACCATTGCGTGATTTCTTCGAGTTGGAAGTGCTCAACGGGCTGGCATACGGGTTGATTTTCGCTGTGGTCGTTTTGTGGATGCTCACGTTACGCGGCTTCTGGCGTAATCATCTTTACGAGCGATTTTTGGGGATGGATGTGCCAGAAAGTTAGTCAGCGAGTCAGTATTTCAGTTTGTCAGTTGATACTATCCGCGGTTCGGTCATATTGTCATATAAAATCGTCTGACCACATCGTGTGCATTTTGAAACGACGATGTAGACTCTCTGAGAGAAAAAAGTGCACACGATGTCTCCGCCTGTTCTAGGTCTTGATGCAATAAAATCAATACATAGTTGCTAGAATACGCCAAACTGACTCGCTGAAATACTGAAATACTGACTAACTGAAATGCAGAGATTAATGTTCCCAGACTTCTTCTTCCGCCTGTGCGATGACACGCTCCAGAATATCCAGTGATTGCTCCATTTGTTCACGGGTAATCACCAACGGCGGGGCGATACGCAATGTGCTTGCGCCACAACCGAGCGTCAGCAACCCATTCAAAAACGCCTGATCAACCACATGATTCCGGAACTTCTTCGCCTCTGTGCCGTCGGGTTGTTGGAACTCCACACCGATCATCAAGCCCTTGCCTTCTACGCGGCGCAGGGATGGATGATCTTTCTGAAATGCACTCATCCGCTCGATGACATAATTGCCAAGTTCGCGGGCATGGTCAAGCAAGCCTTCACCTTCGATGACATCGAGTGTCGCGCTCGCCACCGCACACGCTAAGGGGTTGCCACCAAATGTGCTGGCATGTGCGCCGGAAATCCACTTACCCATGATGTCACGACTGGTCACAATCGCGCCAATCGGCATACCGGAACCCAGTCCCTTTGCCAGACACACAATATCCGGCTTCACGCCCCAATGCTCAACCGCCAGCCATTTTCCTGTCCGCCCCACGCCGGATTGAATCTCATCGACGATCATCAAAATGCCATGACGATCACAAAAGTCGCGCAATTTCGGGAAGAAATCATCACGCGGGACGATATATCCGCCCTCCCCTTGAATCGGCTCAACCAATACAGCGGCGATTTCATCCGCAGGCACTTTTTTGCCGAGAATAAAATATTCCATGTATTCAATCGGGTCGTAGGTCGCGGCGGATGTGCCCTCTAGCATTGTTGCAAATTTGCCGGGATAGGGAATGTGTTCCACACCACCGGGAATATACGAATAATCTGCGCGTTGAGTGGGCTTACTTGCTGTTACGGAAAGCGCACCCATCGTCCGCCCATGAAAACTGCCATAAAACGCGATGATGTGATTACGCTTCGGTTCTTGATAACGGGCAAGTTTGAGCGCCGCTTCGATGGCTTCCGTGCCGGAATTACCAAAGTAGGTCATCACATCGCCGGGGTCTTCTACACCATTGATTTTAATAATCTGTTGCAACCGTTCCGCAAGGTTCAGCTGTTCAGGGCAGAAGAAATCCGTTGCGCCAATATGAATATATTTTTCGACCTGATTTTTGATGGCTTCAACAATCTTTGGGTGACGATGCCCCGTAGAAAGCACAGCGATTCCGGCGGCAATATCAAGATAATGATTTCCATCGACATCCCAAACTTCCGCACCCTCACCTTTTGCCATCACAAAACCGTAGGAGCGCGTATACGACGGTGAAAGCGCCTTTTCGTCGCGTTCTACATAAGTTCTGGCTTTAGCACTCGGTTCACGAAATGTATAAGTTGCCATTGACGAGTCCTTTGAGATTGTTCTGAAAAAAGTTTCATTTACCAGAATTGAGTATAGGTGAGGGCTACAGAACTCGTCAATGTGGAGGAATAGGTGAACTCGACAGATATATCAAACCACTAAACCTATTGCTCATTTGTGTAGACAGCCCAAACCAGAATAGGCAATCCGCAATAAAGAATGTGAATTTCTTGACAACACAGACATAAATGATTATTGTTCTGAAAGCGGTTGCAGATTCTACGCCACAATAATACTTTTGTAAGTTATCCATGATTCGACTGGGGATAACCTACGGGAAACGGTGCTATGTGTTTTCGTGTACGAACTTTCCCTGAAGTTGCTAAGGCAAACTCATGATTCAAACCGGAGAATGTGTTAGAATTTGTGTGCCTCGTTTTGCTACGAAGTAAAATCTGTAACGTATCTTTGAATCCGTTGTGGAAGGGAGTTTGAGGGGGAAAGATACTGTAGAAAAAGAATACCTCAAAACATTTCGTTTCATTTACATCTAGTTGGAGGAAATAAACCTTGCGTAAAGTATTTTCACTACTCATCACATTATTCTTACTGTCCATCGGTTTCGCCCCTGTAGGCGCGCAAGATGGTGCCGATATTGTCGTTTTACTTCCCGATAGCGCATCTTCAGCCCGCTGGGAAAATGATGATCGCCGTTTCTTTGAAGCCGCTTTTGAAGAAGCCGGTGTCTCCTACTCCATCGTCAATGCTGAAGGCGATGCACAGGTTCAATTCACACAAGCAGAACAAGCCATCACCAACGGCGCTCAAGTGCTGTTGATGGTCAACCTCGACAGCGGTTCCGGCGCGGCAATCATCGGCTTAGCCCGTGATTCCGGCGTTGCAGTCATCGACTACGATCGTCTAACAATCGAAGGCGACGGCGCAGATTTCTACGTCAGCTTCGATAATGAAGCCGTTGGTATGCTTCAGGGTGAAGGTCTTGTTGCCGCTGTAGAAGCCGCACAAGAAGCTGGCACAATTGGTGAAGTTCCTCAGATCGCAGTCCTTAACGGCTCCCCGACTGACAACAACGCCACCCTGTTCCGTAATGGTTACTTCAGCGTCATCGGCGAACTGTTCGATAGCGGTGAATGGGAATTGGTTGCAGAACAATCTGTACCGGATTGGGACAACCAGCAAGCCCTCGTTATCTTTGAACAAATGCAGATCGACAACGAAAACATCGATGCCGCAATCGCCGCCAATGATGGTTTGGCACAGGCAGTCATTTCCGCCCGTCAGAACGCCGGTCTGGATTTCATCCCCGTCACCGGTCAGGATGCAACCGTTGGTGGTATCCAGAACGTTCTCGCCGGTCGCCAGAGCATGACCGTCTATAAAGCGATCAAGGCAGAAGCTGAAGCCGCCGCCGCACTCGCCATTGCAATCCTCAATGGTGAAGACACCAGCGAAATGGCTTCCGGTGTCACCAATAATGGCACCAATGATATTCCGTCCGTCCTGCTCGTTCCTGTTTCCGTGACTGCTGAAAATGTCGCCGAAACCGTGATCGAAGATGGTTTCCGTACATGGGAAGAAATTTGCGTAGACGACTTCGCAGAATTCTGCCCTGAAGAAGCCTTCATGGAAATGGACATGGAAATGGAAGAAACCCCCGAAGCCGACGACTAAGTCGTTTCATCGGATCAGGTTAAGTTCAACAAAAGTGTGTGGCGGGACGTTCTCGCCACACACTTTTCTAAAAATATCCCATGCTCAAAATTACACAAATTTGTACTGTATTTAAAGTTATAACTTTGGAAAGGTATATCTGTTTTGTCAAATGAAGCACTACTTCAATTACAAGGTGTTTCTAAGCGTTTCGGCGCGGTGCAAGCCTTATACAACGTAGATTTCGAAGTCAAAAATGGGGAGGTAATGGCACTTGTCGGCGATAACGGTGCCGGTAAATCCACCCTGATTAAAGGCATCGCAGGTATTTATCCCTTTGACACCGGTTCAGCCTATTTTGATGGTAAACAGGTTCATATCCAGAAACCGAGAGATAGCGCTACGCTCGGCATCGAAGTGGTGTATCAGGATTTGGCACTGGCGGATAATCTGGATGTTGTGGCGAATATGTTTCTCGGACGGGAACGCGTGCTAAACGGCTTCCGGCTTGACGAAACAGGTATGGAAAAAGCCGCCGTTGAAACCCTTACGTCACTTTCCGTAAGCACCCTGCGCACAGTCAGACAACCTGTCGCCACCCTTTCCGGTGGTCAACGGCAAGCCATCGCTGTTGCAAAAGCGGTCATGTGGAATTCCAAGCTGGTGATTCTGGATGAACCCACCGCCGCGCTTGGTGTTGCCCAGACGCGTCAGGTGCTGGACCTTGTGCGTCGTCTGGCAGATAAAGGGCTGGCAGTTATCCTGATTTCGCACAACTTACACGATGTATTTGAAGTTGCGGATCGTATCACCGTGTTGCGATTAGGACAAAACGTGGGCATTTTTGAAACGACAGGCACCACACAAACAGATATTGTTCATGCAATTACAGCCGGTCAATTAGAAACCGTACCGGGAATGGCTGACGAAAAATGAGTACTCCACAGAAATCATCAAACGTAGAAAACGCCCTTCTCGCTGGTCAGGAACAGCAATCGGTCAACGATTACATCAGCGATTATTTCCGTAAAGTCCGCTCAGGTAATCTTGGATCACTCCCAATTGTCTTTGGCTTAATTTTTATCGCAATTATTTTCCAATCCCAAAATAGCAATTTTCTCACCCCCCGTAACATGGTCGGGTTAATTCAACAGATGGCTCCCTATGCCGCGATTGGCTATGGTATCGTGTTCGTCCTGTTGTTAGGTGAAATCGACCTCTCTGTGGGCTATGTGAGTGCTGTCGGCGGCATTGCGATGGTTTTACTGATCCGTGACTCAGATATGGTCTGGTATCTCGCCATTTTCGGCGCATTGTGTGCCACCACGATTATTGGTCTGTTTCAGGGTTTCTTGATTACGTTCTTTCAAGTCCCGTCACTCGTCGTTACGCTCGCGGGCTTTCTTGTGTGGAGTGGCGCGGTCCTCATTATGATCGGTGGCGCAGGGACGGTCATCGTGCAAGATCGCACAGTTCTAGATATTGCTAGCGCTTTCTTGCCTGAAATTTGGGGTTGGATTCTGGGAGTGGGTTTCGTCGCCCTATATGCCGCCGGGCAATATCGGCAAATGATCGTCCGTACTGCACAGGGCTTACCCGCCAAACCCATGCCCATCTTCATCGGGCAAACAGCACTTTTGTTAGGGATTATCGTCGCAGTTGTACTCATCGCCAATCAAGATCGTGGTGTGCCGTTCGTCGGCGTGCTCCTATTGGTCATGATGGCAATTCTCACCTACATTGCGGAAAACACGCGTTTCGGGCGCTATGTTTACGCCGTCGGTGGTAACGAAGAAGCCGCCCGTCGTGCGGGTATTCGCGTCAATCAGATCAAAATTATCGTCTTTGGCATCGCAGGCTTAATGGCAGGCGTGGGTGGTATTATCCTCGCCTCTCGTTTGCGCTCTGTTGCCACAGGCGCGGGTGGCGGTAATTTGCTCCTGAACGTCATCGCGGCGGCGGTCATCGGTGGAACGAGCCTTTTCGGGGGCGCGGGTAAAGTCTCTAGCGCGATTTTGGGGGCACTCGTGATCGCTGGTATCGAAAATGGCATGGGTTTGCTCAATCTGTCATCCGGCGAGAAATTTATTATCACCGGTATCGTACTTTTGATCGCGGTGGTGGTGGATTCCTTCTCACGCCGTAGCCAGAAACGTTCCGGTCTGGCATAAGTTTACCAATCTAAAATCTTATGAATACACTGAAGGACAGGCAATTGACCTGTCCTTTTTTTATGTGGCGGTCTTGTTCTTAAACCGGAATAATCAGGCTTTCCAGATCACGCGGATAATAGGTCATCATCTCACTCCCATCTTCGGTGATGGCGACGGTATCCGAATGACGGAATCCACCGACACCTGCCTCATATAAACCCGGCTCAATCGTAAACACCATCCCCGGTTGCATCAGGGTGTCATCACCAATGTCGAGAAACGGTCCTTCGTGATACCGGATACCGATAGCGTGACCGACATGATGCTTCCAATTATCCATCAGATCATGTTTCTCATAATAAGCACGCACAGTTCTATCCACGTCGCTACATTTGCGTCCGGGTTCAAGTGTCTCAATGGCGAGGTCTTGCAACGCCACCATATGATCGAACAGTCGTTTTTGTTCGTCATTCGGCGCACCAATGAACATACTGCGCTCTAATTCGCTCACGTAGCCCCACACCGCCGCCCCTGCCCCGGTGACGAGTGTATCTCCGGCTTGAAACACGATGTTATTGCCAAGCGCATGGGGAATTGCCGCATTACGCCCGATCTGACCGCGATAGCCCGCCGACGCGCCACTATAATATTGCGATTGTGCGCGATAAACGGGTCCGATGGCATCCATCATGGTGCGCGTAGCTTCGTCGCTTGCCCGCTGGGAAACTTCGGTTTCGGTCACACCGACTTTCGTATAACGTTGCAGGAGCATATGCGCCAGATTGCCCCATACGCAACTTTCACGGATGAGGTTCAACTCCGCCGCAGATTTAATCATCATCTGATCTTCTACAAATGCCCGCACGTTGCTGACTGTTGCGCCCATCAATTCAGAAAGCGCCGCACCACGATAACCAAACACCCACGGATAGCCGTCGTTATCAGCGAGGATGTTGCCCGTAATGCCCATATCTTTGAGCATATTTGCCATGCCGTGCATCGGATGCGGGTTGTGCGGATACTCGATGTAATAGTCAACGCGCTCGATGACAGACATAGATTGTGCGTGTTCGTACTCAAGGCGTGGCACATACATGCCACATTCACCTTTGCCGTTCATCACAAATGCCATCGGGCGTTCTGTCGGGATAAACGAAAAGCCAGAATAATACAGCACATAATCAGGGTCAAAGAGCACCGCCCCGCTAAAGCCTTCTCGCTGTACGTATTCCAGCAGAATTTCACAGCGTTGGCGATGTTCCGCATCAGAAATTTTCAAAGCATAATTGTGTACAGGCATCGGAATTCCCCTAAATTTTCTGGTTATCTATGTCCCCATACTATAGAATGCGCTAGGGCAACTTCCAACAAAATGGACTTAAGAGGTAAGAAATCCAACCTGTAATTGCTCTTTAGGATGTGAAACAATATAGCCATAATCAATTGACTGAGGAGCAAACATGACCGTACAAATCGACGTATGGTCGGATTTCGTCTGACCGTGGTGCTATCTTGTCGGCTCCAGTTTGGAGCGACTCAAGCAGACCCACGATGTCAACATTATCTGGCATTCGTTTGAATTACGTCCGCAAGGTGCGCCACCGATTTCGCCGGAATATCGCGCACGGATTGAGGCAATGCGCCCACAATTTCGCAAGACGGCAAAAGAACGTTACGATGTGGACATTAATTCCGGTCCCTTCGGCATTGATAGCCGTCCATCATTAATCGGCGAAAAATATGCGGAAGCACAGGGCGAAGCGATTGGCAAAGCCTATCATGATGGCGTTGCTCATGCCTATTGGATCGACGCGAAAGACATTAGTGATCTTGATGTGCTGAAAACCATCGCAGAAACTTCCGGTATGGATGGCGATGCCTTTATTCAGGCACTCACGGATCCACAATATGAGCAAGAAGTGGATAACGATGTCAATTTAGCCCATCAATACGGCTTAAGCGGCGTTCCGGCGTTGATCTTCGGCAACAAATATCTGGTTTCCGGCGCACAACCGCTGGAAACGTTGCAACAGGTGGTGGAAAAAGTTCAGGAAGAAAACGCCACCCTATGATACACTCAGGCAAACTTTTCGGGATGGTTAACGAGCCATCCCGTCAACACAACCACGGGACTTAGATCACCTTATGGATGACAACACCTTTAAAGAAGCCCTACGTCAATGGGTCGCCGGCGTAACCATCGTCACCACCAGAGTGGGCGATCAAATTCAGGGGATGACCGCCAGCAGTTTTACGAGTGTGAGCATCAACCCGCATCTGATTTTGATTGCCGTTGACGATAAAACACGCTCTCAACCGCTGATTAGCGAAAGTGGCATATTTGCCGCAAATATCTTGCATACCGGGCAGATCGAATGGGCAAAACGTTTCGCCGGTATGTATCCAGAAATTACGGATCGCTTCTTCGATATTGACTATACAACCGCAACAACCGGCGCACCGATTTTACCCGGCGTGATCGGATGGGTGGACTGTAAAGTTTACGGCGAACATAAAGCGGGCGATCATACCATTTTTGTGGGCGAAGTCATTGATGCACAAGGTTCAGGTGGCGAACCGCCCCTACTCTACTATAGCCGTCAGTGGGGTCATTTTAGCGCCGTGCCGGAGGAAAATTAATGCGTTTATTAGGGACAATCAAACGAGTTCAAATTCAACGCGATCCTCTTAAAGAAGGTGTCGCCCCAAATCGGGTTTATAGCACCGACCCGCTGATGGTCGTTGACGCTCTGAAAATTACGCCACGTGGCATCTTCGGGCAAATGATGGACGGCGGCGAGATTATCGACGTGCATCATTTGGATCATCCGCGCTCCCGTAATCGTGAGAATGAAAACGGTATTTCGTTTAACTTCACTTCGCACTATGACCAGATCATCAACAAATTTGGTAAGCACATATCTGTTGGCGATGCCGGAGAAAATATCCTGATTGAAGCCACCCGAACCATTGAAGAAAGTGATCTCGGCGTGCGTATTGCCATCAAAAACGCCCGGACTGATGAGTTGCTTTATTTAGATGGAGTCAGATTCGCCGTCCCCTGCGTAGAATTTTCCTATTATCTGCTAGATGAACGTGCCAAAGGTGAAATCATCAAAGACACGTTGCAATTTGTGGATCAGGGCACACGTGGCTTTTATGCGACTTATACCGGAAAACAACTAGACCCTATCATCCATGTTGGTGATAAGGTCTACGCGATTGATTAAGGTCAAATTGATCTTTATTGCTCAACTAATGCTTTTGAAGCCGCCATCGCCGCGCCGATGATACCGGCATCATTACGTAACGACGCGGGGACAATCTCCGCGTTTGTTTCCAAATACTGCAAATATTTATCATGCTTTTTGCTCACACCGCCACCAAGAATGAACAAATCCGGCGAAAACAAGAATTCGAGATATTGCAGATATTCGTTAAGGCGCTTGCTCCACTTTTTCCATGAGAGTTCCTGCTCCTGCCGGACTCTATCCGAAGCGCGATGTTCGGCATCTTTCCCACGCACCTGCAAATGTCCGAGTTCGGTATTAAGCATCAATTCGCCGTTTACAAAAATGGCGCTCCCGATTCCCGTCCCTAACGTCAGGATAAACACAAGTCCGTCATGCTCCCTGCCCACGCCAAATTGCATTTCCGCGATCCCAGCCGCGTCTGCATCATTCAGCATATGCACCGGATTGCCCGTTTTTCCGTGAAACAAACTATGCGCGTCTGTGCCAATCCACGAGTCGTCCACATTTGCGGCAGAATAAACCACACCTTTTTTTACGATTGCCGGAAACGTACAGCCCATGGGACCTTTCCATTTAAAATGTTCGGAAATCTCGGCAACAACATCCCCCACTGCGTCCGGCGTTGAAGGTTGCGGTGTATCAATGCGATGACGGTCATCGACAAAGACACCTTTTTCTGTATCCACAATGGCACCTTTAATACCGGAACCACCAATATCTATCCCTAAAATTTCCATTCTGCACTCCTAACGTGGCAACAAAATCATATTTGCCATTATAAATCATCGGGCGCAACGAAACACCTGATGCGCCCAATCAACCGATTCAAATTAATCACTCGCTCCACTGACGAGCAAATTCTGCCAGCAAGCGTGAGCCATAGCCTGTGCCGCCCTTGACCGGAATATAGGCGTTCCCTTCCGCATCCAGCATCATGCCTGCCATATCGACATGCGCCCATGCGGGATAATCCACAAATTGGCGCAAAAACATAGCAGATGTCCCGACACCATTCATCGCGCCACCGGAATTCTTAATATCTGCTGTCTGCGTCTCAATCGCTTTTTTATATTCAGGATACAGCGGTAATTGCCACACGCGTTCGCCGGTTGCATCGCCAGAGGCACAAAGTTTATCGCTCACCACGTCATCAATGCTAAAGAACCCCGCCGCCGCATGACCGAGCGCCACTACGCAGGAGCCTGTCAGCGTGGCAATATCGACCACCGCTTCTGCCGAATAGCGTTTGGCATACACCAGCGCATCCGCCAGCAACATGCGCCCCTCTGCATCCGTGCTGATAATTTCGATGGTCGTGCCATTACTCGCCGTTATCACTTCCTGCGGACGATAGGCATGACCGCTAATCATGTTATCCGCCGACGGCACCAGCCCGACTACATGCAATGGTAAATCCAGCATCGCCACCGTTTGCATCGCGCCTATCACCGCCGCCGCGCCACCCATATCCGCCTTCATACCGATCATGCCGTCGCGGGTTTTCAGACTATAGCCACCCGTATCAAACGTCACACCCTTGCCGACTAAAACTACCGTTTTAAGTGATTTCACTTTGTCTGCGTTGTGCTCAAGGATGATAAAGCGCGGCGGGGCATCGCTCCCCTGTGCGACTGCCAGCAATGCACCCATTTTCAGGGCTTCGATCTGCGACTTGACGAGAACTTCACATTTAAGTCCGTGCGCTTCTGCCATTTTGGTAGCACGTTCAGCTAAATACGATGGCGTGCAAATATTCGGCGGTAAATTCACCAGATCGCGCGCAAGGATCGTGCCTTCTGCATACGCCCTGCCTTGCGCGATTCCCGCTTCAACGGGCGCATGATCGCCATCACCGAGCAATTCGAGGCTTTCCAGCTTATTCTCCGGCGCATCACCCGTCCGCTGACCGTGATAATAATACAAACCAAGCAACGCGCCTTCTGTGATGGCATGGGCAGATTGTTCAGCCGACAAACCGCCTTTTTCCGTACCCGCCAACGTAGATGCGACCCGCACCGCTTTCAGGTCACGCGCTTGTTTCACGCCTACTGCCGCCGCCCGTCGCAAACCGTCCAGCGTAAACTCTTCTAAAGTACCCAATCCTACCAGCACGACACGCTTCGCAGGCATCGCCCCGCGTGTATATATAACCGTCACTTGCTCGGCTTTTCCGCTGAATTCACCACTTTCCATCAACTCGGCAATCAATCCGCCGAGTGCATTATTTATCGCCGAAGTTGCGTCACTAAATTCATGATCATCCTGAAACACATAACCAATGACGGTATCCGCATCGGTTTGTGTGATTGAAGTTGAAATTGCTTTTACGTCCATCATTCGTATCCTTCGTTGAAAAATTAATTCAAACGATGTTGATTATACTCGCTATCCAAATTATGCCCACACATCGCGTAAAAAGTTCATTTTCACCAGATGATGATGTGCACCTCCGCCTTCATGTCCATTAAATGGATATACCTTAATGTCCTTCTCCGTTTGGAGGCGATTATAGGCGGCAAACACCGTCGATGGTGGGCACGTAAAGTCCATCAAGGCTGTTGAATAAAGTGCAGGCGCTTTCGCACGCGACGCGAAATTGACCCCATCGAAATAGGACAGCGTGTTATAAACCGTCTCAACATGATCACGATGAGAAACAAGATACTTTGCAATCTCAGCATAGGGATGGGTATCGACAATCGTGGTCGCCCGTTGATAATGGCATAAAAACGGCACTTCCGGCAATACGGCGCTCAGGTTATTGACTAGACCGCTGACGGCGATGCTGATTCCCCCACCCTGACTGCCTCCGGTGACCGCAACGCGATAGACATCTACCGCTTCATGCGAACGCGCCGCTTCAACCGCACGCACCGCATCCGAGAAAACCCGCCGATAATAATACGAATCCGGTGAGACAATGCCCTGCGTCATGAATCCCGGATATGAGGGATTTGCACCGTCGACAATATCGGGCGTGTCGCCGTGTCTCCATGATGAGCCTTGCCCGCGTGTATCCATCACAAAATGGGCATAACCGGCAGTTGCCCAGCTTAACCACTCATAGCCGAAGCCACGTCCACCCCCGTAACCGATATATTCGACCACACACGGCAAAGGTGCAGAACGCTCACGCGGTAAAATCAGCCAACCTTTGATCCGCTGACCGCCATAACCCGAATACGTCACATCAAAAATATCCACCAGCGCCAGACCATAATCAACCGGCACAAACTCCGCATTCAGGTCATGTTGACGGGTTTCTTCCAGCGTTCGTTTCCAGAAAGCGTCAAAATCTGACGGTTCCAGAACATCCGGCATATAGGTTTTTAGCTCTTCTAGTGGCAAATCAAATAATGCCATCGGGTTTCATCCTTTACAAATCGTAGGGTCAAACGAATAATGGTGCGGGTACAAGTATAAACGGTCAACCAGCCCATGACCATCAATCAGGATGGAGTGAAATGTCTGCTGAACCTACCGAGTTAAGACAGTCCGAACCCTACCGTCATCTGTACGCTCCCCCCGCCATCAATGGCGACTTTGCCGGAAAACACATTATTACCGTTGAACAATTTCAACATGACGATTTACAACTCATTTTCGATGATACACAGGTCATCCGTGAACGCGTCGCCAGTAAAGACACCTCACTGAGCAGTCTCTGTTCAGGGCGTTTGATGGCATCCATGTTTTACGAAGCCAGCACCCGCACTGATATGTCCTTTCAGGCGGCGATGCGTCGTCTGGGTGGCTCGGTGGTGAGTGCCAGCAATGGTGTGCAATTTTCATCCGTGTATAAAGGTGAAAATCTTGCCGATACCGTCCGCGCCGCCGGATGTTATTCTGATGTGATCGTGCTCCGGCATCCGAAAATCGGCTCATCCTACGAAGCCGCTTATTATATTGATCGGCTGAATGAGCGCATCAAGACACCGACCTCGGTCATCAGTGGCGGTGACGGCATCGGTGAGCATCCTACACAGGCGCTTCTTGATCTCTTCACCATTGTTGACCTTAAAAAAGGTGCGGATAACCTGACGATTACGCTCGTTGGCGATCTGCTCTATGGGCGCACGGTGCATTCATTGGCAAAGTTACTCGCCCTCTACGGCGCGACAAACACCAAACTGTGTCTCGTCTCTCCTGCATCGCTCAAAATGCCAGATACGATCATCGACTTCCTCACTAAACACAACATCGACTTTACCGAAACCAGCGACCTCTATGAAGTAATGGACTCAACAGATGTCATTTACTGGACGCGTATTCAAGAGGAACGTTTCGCACGGCAAGCGGATTACGAAGCGGTACGTGATAATTTCGTCATGACTCCCGCCGTGTTGAATCAAGCCAAACGTGATGTGATCCTGATGCACCCGCTCCCGCGAAAGCAGGAAATGGGCACACCGGCAGACCATGACATTCTCGACCAGAACCCGCGTGCGGTGTACTTCGAGCAAATGGAAAATGGCATGTTCGTCCGTATGGCATTATTGGCGAACATCCTCGGCGTGAAGGTACGCTGATGACCCATCTCGTCAAAATTCCGGCGATGCTTGACCCGCATGTGCATCTTCGGGGCATGGAATGGGCGCATAAAGCGACATTCAAAAGCGAAACCGCCGCCGCAATCGCGGGTGGGTATTGGGCGGTGTTCGATATGCCCAACACCCCACCGACGACCATCAACCGCGCCGCGCTTGACCGCAAACTCACCGAAATGAATCTGCATTCGGTCTGCGATTTTGGCGTATATTTTGGCGCTTCCCAGACCGAAAATTGGCAAGAATATCTCGCCATTCACGAAGATGTGTGCGGATTAAAGATGTTCTGCAACGATACAACGGGCGATTTGCTCATCGAAGATCAAAGCCAGCGACGGAAGCACGTTCATGCGTGGGATAATGGCAAGGTATTGGCGGTTCATGCAGAAGGCATAACCGTGCTGGAAATTCTGGAACTAGTGCGCGAGGATCACGGTGCAACCCACTTTCTGCACATCAGCACCGCCGAAGAAATCGCTTATCTAACCGCCGCCAAAGAAGAAGGTTTACCGGTAACGTTTGGGGTTTGCCCGCATCATCTGTGGCTGACGGAAGACGATATTAGCACACTCGGCGCAAAAGGTTTGATGAAACCGGAACTCAAAACAAAAGCAGATCGTGATGCTTTGTGGAGCGCCTTGCAAAGCGGAATCGTCGATATTATCGAAAGCGACCACGCGCCACACACACTTGCAGAAAAATCCAGCGAGAAACCACCCTATGGCGTGCCGGGATTAGAGACCACCCTGCCCCTACTATGTACTGCGGTTCATGAGGGACGCTTGACAATAGAGCAGGTGATTGATCTGGTCAGCACCAATCCACGCAAGATTTTTGGTCTTGATGCGCCGGATGAAACCTACACCATCGTGGATTTAGACGCATCGTATGTGATTGAAGACGCAAATTTGCATACCCTGTGCGGATGGTCTCCGTTCAGCGGGATGCGCGTCCACGGGAAAATCATCGAAAATTGGATACGTGGAACACAGGCCTACGACGGTGAAAACATCCTTGTCGATGAAGGCTTCGGGCAAAATCTGTATGGCGAGTAGCGTATTTTTGCAGGCGACCAAAGCCATCTATCAGCTTGCCCGTCCTTTAGTTTTTCGCCAATCCGCACAGGACGCACATCATCGTGTGATGGACTTGCTCGCAAGATCAGATAACAATGAGGCGCTTTTATCGGCTGTACGGGTGGTCAACAACCTCGCGTTCCAAAATGCCGAACTTACTGTAGGTGGGGTGACATTACCGCATCCGTTCATTCTCGCCGCTGGATTTGTAAAAGGCTTGGGCTTTGCTGATGAACGAACCGCACTCGCCGCCATTAAGCAAAACGTAAATTTGATCCCCGGTTGGCGCACCGTGCCCGCGCTCGTCGGTCCGGTGGAATTCGGTTCATTCACGCGTTACCCGCGCACTGGTAATCCCGGTGTGGTGATGTGGCGCGATAAAGGGACGTTTTCGACACAGAATCGCATCGGCTTAAAAAATCCGGGTGCGGTTGCCGCCGCCGCATTTCTATCCGTCAACAAGCATCATATACCGCCAACTTTCGGGATCAATATCGCCGTCAGTCCGGGCGTGAGTGACCCCGACGAAGAGAAAACCCACGTCATCGACTCCATCAATTCCTTTATTGCACGGGGTGTCTATCCATCATGGTTCACGCTCAACCTCAGTTGTCCCAATACGGAAGACGATCCAGAAGGCAACCAGACCGAACACGGCGCTCGCGAACTTTGTGGCGCGGTAATTGATGCACTGGCACACTCGAATGCCGAAACCGGACGTAATTTCCCGCTGTGGGTAAAAATCAGCCCGAATTTATCGGAAGAACAATATTCTGCTTTGATGCGTGCCTTCGATGAAACGGGCGCGAAAGCCGTCATCGCCACCAATACCTTGCCTGCCCCCGCGCCAGATGATCCAAATACCATTGCGGGAGTCGGCGGCGGCAAATTGCACGAAGCGGCGGTGAACACGACGCGCATCCTCACCACAGAAGCCCGCCAACACGGTTACGCGGTGGATGTTATCGGTTGTGGTGGCGTGCAAGATCCACAGAGCTACCGGAATTTTGTGTCTGCGGGTGCAAAAGCGGTGCAATACTGGTCATCCATGATTTATCGGGGTCCGCTGGTCGCGGCACTTATCCAGAACGAGGTTGCAAACGATGGCATTTGAAGATAACAAACACGATGTTGCCCGCGCTCTGCTAGAAATTGACGCAGTAGGCTTTACGCCACAATCGCCGATCCGCTTTAAATCAGGGATACTTTCGCCTGTGTATGTCGATAATCGGCGCTTGCCATTTCATCCACGCCAATGGCACACCGTAATCGTCGGCTTCGCGGAATTGATCGAAAATACTGACCTCAGTTTTGATGTGATTGCGGGCGTAGCGGTTGGCGGTGTGCCTCACAGTTCAGCTCTCGCCTATCACACGGGTCGCCCGTCCTTGTTTGTTCGTAAAGAGGCGAAAGGACACGGTAAAGGTCAGCGTGTGGAGGGTGGCGAGGTAGCGCATAAACGGGTATTACTAGTGGAAGATTTAGTGACCACCGGCGGCAGTAGCCTGTCTGGTATTGAGGCGCTCCGGCAAGAAGGCGCGAATGTGGAACGGTGTTTAGCAATTGTCAGTTATGGCTTTGTAGAGGCACAGACTGCGTTCGCATCAGCGGGAATTACGCTCCACACATTGACGGATTTTACGACCATTCTCGATGTGGCAATCGACATGAAGAAATTTTCAAGCGAGCAAAAGCGCGTCGTGCAGGATTGGTTTGATGACCCATACGGATGGGAAAAACGACAGGGATTAGGATAAACAAATGGCAATCATTGATAAATTTAACACACGCGCAGATGCGGTAAATTCGCTTGTTTGCGTTGGCTTAGACCCTGACTATGCGAAGCTACCGGAGCACTTCCAGCAAAACCAATATCCTCAATTTACATTCAATCGCTGGATTATCGAACAAACGCATGAATTCGCCGCCGCGTATAAGCCGAACATCGCCTTTTATGAAGCACGCGGAGACGCAGGCATCCACGAACTCAAGTTGACCGTAGACTACCTACAGCGCAATCACCCTGATATTTTCCTGATTTGTGATGCCAAACGGGGCGACAACAGCGTAACCAATCAAGGCTATGTCGCATCAATTTTCGATTGGTACGATTTTGACGCGGTGACGCTCCATTCCTTTCTCGGTGCTGAGGCAATGCAACCGTTTTTGACGCGTGCAGATAAAGGATGTATTGTCCTATGTCGCACCTCAAATCCCGGCTCCGGCGAATTTCAAAATCTGGATTTCGGCGGCAAACCCTTCTGGCAACACGTCGCTATTCAAGTGCGCGATCATTGGAACAAAAATGACAATTGTATGCTCGTTATGGGGGCGACTTATCCTGAAGAAGTCAAACTTGTGCGTGAACTCGTCGGGGATATGACTTTACTTGTTCCGGGCATCGGCGCACAGGGTGGAAATCTGCAACAAACGGTGACATTTGGCGTAAACAGCCTGAATAAAGGGCTAATTATCAATTCATCACGCGGAATCATCTTTTCAGAAGATCCCGCCCGTGCCGCGCAAGAACTTCGGGACGCGATCAACGAATTCCGTTAACTTAATTCTGGTCTAAAGCCAGACCAACCGCCTTCACAATCAACGCGTGTTCAGCGATGTGGAGGCGTGTGGAGAATGAGTCCAGCGTATCGTTCGCCTCAAACGGGACAATCACGTCCGCGATGACGGGCCCAGCATCCACTTCAGGGATCACATAATGCACCATACACCCGCTATGGTCGATCTCGCCGTTTTGATAGGCTTCGAATGCCCGTTCAATCGCGTTGATCCCGGCAAATTGCCCCGGTAACGCAGGATGCAAATTGATAACTTTGTTCGGAAAATGGCTGAGAAATGCAGGCGTGAGAATCCGCATCCAGCCAGCGAGGACGATTAAATCCGGCGCATAAGTTGTCACTTTTTCGGCGAGATCCGCGTCATATGCTTCGCGTGATTTTCCTGCATCGGTATACGGCTTGGCGGAAAATACACTGGCTTCAATGCCCGCGTCCTGTGCGCGAGTCAACCCGTAAGCACTCGCTTTATTGGAAATCACAGCCACAATCTCCGCATTCTTGATCGTTTCATCGGCGATTGCATCAATCAATGCCTGCAAATTTGTTCCACCGCCAGAAATCATCACCACGATGCGCTTGCTCATTGTAAGTCAACCCCATCATGACCCGCGACAATCTCACCCACAATCGTCCCATTTTCAATAGTCGTGGACTCAATAATGCGGGCGCTGTGTGCCGCCGGAACAATCACCAGCATTCCCAAGCCCATATTAAATGCGTGGAACATATCCAAGTCCGAAATATCGCCCTGCTCCTGAATGAGTTTGAAAATTGGAGGCATACTCCATGTGTTGCGCCGAATGATCGCACCCAACCCCTCAGGCAAAATACGCGGCAAGTTATCCAGCACACCACCGCCAGTAATGTGCGCTAATCCATGAATGTCGATTTGTGCTGTGCGGAGGGCGTTCACCTCCGGCAAATAACAGCGATGTATCGCCAGCAATGCTTCACCGATAGACGCGCCGCCCAGATCGTCACGGGCTTGCGTCCAATCAAAATCCGCCAGCACCTTTCGCGCCAATGAAAAACCATTGGTGTGTAAACCCGTCGATGGCAACGACAGAATCACATCACCGGATTGAATCCGTGAGCCGTCGATCAAATTGGCTTTATCCACCACGCCAATTATCGTGCCGACCAGATCAAGCTCACCGCTTTGATACACCCCCGGCATCTCGGCTGTTTCTCCACCGAGCAAAGCCACACCAATCGCCTTGCACGCCGTCGCACAACCGCCCACAACCGCCGCAATCTGCTCCGGCACGAGCGATGATGATGCGATATAGTCGAGGAAAAATAGTGGCTTCGCACCCTGCACAAGGATGTCGTTCACGCAATGATTGACCAAATCCTGCCCGATGGTGTCCCATTTGCCCATTTTGGCGGCGACCATCGTCTTCGTCCCAACGCCATCTGTAGAAGCAACCAGCACAGGCGCATCCATCGCCGTTAATGCCTGTGCAGAAAATAAACCGCCGAATGATCCCGTTTCTGAGAGCACTTCCGCGCCATAGGTCGATTTAATCGCATCTTTCATCAATGCCGTCGCCCTGTTGCCTGCGGCGATATTGACCCCTGCCTGACTATACGCATCACTCATGGATGTACGCCTCGACTTCAATTTCAATCAGCATCGTCGGGTCAATCAACCCGCTCACTTCAACCATCGTCGCGGCGGGGCGAATATCACGGAAAAATTCCCCGTGTGCTTTGCCAATCTGCTCCCAATCCGCGATATTCACGACGAACATGCGCGTCCTGACCACATGCGCCATCGTCGCGTCTGCTTGTTCCAGTGCCGTTTGGATTTTCGTCAGAATGTGTTTTGTCTGGGCGTAAGCATCACCCGCCCCGACAACTTCGCCGTTTTCATCGGTGGCAGTCGTCCCCGCGACATACACCATCTGCCCCACACGCACCGCCCGTGAATAGCCGACGATACTTTCCCATTTTGCCCCACTAGAAATCAGTTGTCGTTTCATCATGTTTGTCATTCACCTATATGCGTAATTAGCCATTGAGCCGTTTGTTTGGGATACCGAAATTTGTAAACTGTTAAATGGGCATATTCCGGTTGGCTCAATAGCTCAGGATACATTTTTTGCTGTCTTGCTTTACTCGTCCACGCCCAGACAAAAAGCGAATCGCGTGTCATAAATTGATTGTAAAGTGATTCCGTGTTGCCAGATTCCCACAAATTCTCCCTCAGAAGGGTGCGTTTCATCGTTCGCCAGAACAAGCGCCAATACACAATTCGCAACGGATAATCTAACCAGACGATTGTATCTGCGCGCGACCACACAACATCACGCACTTTAGAATAATTGCCATCCACAACCCAACGCTCACCTGAAAGCGCATCTGTCACTTTTTGGCGGAAGATGTCTGTATTTTCCATCTGCCAATCCGGTAACCAGTGGAGCGCGTCGAGTTCAACATGAATCGTCCCAAACAAGTCTGCCAACTGCTTACCGAGTGTTGATTTTCCGCTCCCTGATGAACCGATAATCGCAATCCGGCGCAGAAGGGTCATGATGTTCTGCCAATATCCGTCCGATAGTGCATTCCATCAAAGTGGATATGCCTGAGTTCTTGATAAGCGGTGTTGAGCGCCGCGTCCAAATCAGTACCCAACGCGCTGACCGCCAACACGCGCCCGCCACTCGTCACCGTTTGACCGTCTTGCATCGCCGTACCCGCATGGAACACGAGCGCATCCTGCACCGCATCTATGCCGGAAATTGGCAAGCCTTTCGGGTAAGATAACGGATAACCGGGTGATGCTAGGATCACCGTCGCGCAGGCTTGGTCACGCCATTTGATGTCGATTTGATCGAGCGTACCATCAATACATGCCAGCATTATTTCGGTCAAGTCCGTCTCTAAGAGCGGCAAAATCACCTGTGTTTCAGGATCACCAAAGCGGCAATTAAATTCTAGTGTTTTCGATCCGTCGGGTGTCAGCATTATGCCCGCATACAGCACACCTTTATAGGGCATTCCTGCGCCCGCCATCGCATCGACTGTGGGTCGAATGACCGTTTCTTTAATCTCGTTGAGCAACTCCAGCGTAACATCCGGTACAGGTGTAAACGCACCCATCCCGCCTGTATTCAGCCCTTCGTCATGATCCAGCGCCCGCTTATGGTCACGCGTCGCGGGCATCAGCGAGATGGTTTTGCCATCACAAAACGCCAGCACAGAGAGTTCAGGTCCGGTCAACATCTCCTCAATGACTACCGAACTCCCCGCACCGCCAAAGGCTTTATCCAGCATGATCTCCTTGAGTGCGGTAAGTGCATCTGCCTGTGTCTCACAGAGGATCACCCCTTTGCCCGCCGCTAGACCGTCCGCTTTAACGACTACCGGATGATCCAATGTTTCCACATAGTGTTGGGCGCTTTCGTAGTTGGTAAATGTCTTGTATGCCGCCGTCGGGATGTTGTTATCCAGCATAAATTGCTTGGAAAACGCTTTGGAGGCTTCAATTTGTGCGGCGGCTTGCGTCGGTCCAAAAGCTCTTATTCCAGCCAATGCGAGTGCATCCACCAACCCCATGGACAACGGCACTTCAGGACCCACCACCACCAGATCAATCGCATTTTCCACCGCAAACTTGACAATCCCATCCACGTCATCTGCCGCAATGTCGACGTTTTGAGATGCGGCAATTGCCCGACGTGCCACATTACCCGCGACCTCCTGCCATGCAGTACCTGCGTTGCCCGGCGCGACGTAAATTTGCCCGACTCGTTCAGACCATGCCAATGCCCACGCCAGCGCATGTTCTCGCCCACCATTACCTACGACCAATACCTTCATATTTTCCATAATGCGCCCTAATTTCCCCATGCGCCCGTTAGTGTCACGCGCTCGGATTCTTCTTTGAACAACCACGCAGGGATCGCCACCGGATATTCACCCGAAAAACAGGCGGTACAATGTCCGGTTTCGCGCCCTTCAGGGATGCCCTCTTTGACCGCTTCGACCATCCCCGGCAAGCTCAGATAATCCAGCGAATCCGCGCCGATGCGTTCACAAATTTCAGGGATGTTCAGCTTATGCGCGATCAACTGACGATAAGTTGCCATGTCGATGCCCATAAAGCAGGGATGCTTGACCGGAGGCGAAGACACGCGCAGATGCACCTCTTTCGCGCCCGCTTCTCGCAATAACTTCACCAACGGACCGGAGGTGTTCCCACGCACAATCGAATCATCGACCAGAAGCACGCGCTTGCCTTTTAAATTAGACGTGAGCGCATTGAATTTTAGCTTGACGCTATTTTTACGCAACGCATCATCAGGGTTGATAAATGTGCGCCCGATGTAGCGATTCTTAATCAGCCCTTCGGTATAAGGCAGACCTGTTTCCAGACTATAACCAATCGCCGCCGGAGTCGCGGAATCCGGCACACCGACAACAATATCCGCCTCAACATGCGTTTCCCGCGCCAATTGTCGCCCGAAGCGTTGGCGCACTTCATGGATCACCTGTCCCTCAAAATGCGAATCCGGACGGGCGAAATAGACATACTCAAAAATGCACAATGCCCGCCGTTCGGATGTACGCCCGACGATGGATGTGATCCCTTCATCATCAATGCGGACGATCTCGCCCGGTTCAACATCTCGCACAAACGACGCACCAATCGTATACAGCGCACACGATTCTGAGGACAGCACATAACCGCCATCGCCTTCCAGCTTACCAATGCACAATGGGCGCAATCCAAGCGGGTCACGTACCCCATAAATGGCATTGGTCGTCAGGATAGTCAGCGAATACGCACCTTCCGCCACCTGCATCATAGCGCGGATGCGATGTTGCCACAGGTCATGATAATCGCCCTGAATATCCATATATTCACCGGAATCCAGCCAGACTTCCGGCGGCGCGGCGAGCATTTGCGTCAGCACTTCGCTATCCGTGGTTGACGACAAGCCGACCCCGCGACGTAACAACATCTGCCGGATGGATGCGGTATTGGTCAAGTTACCGTTATGGGCGACACCCAGAGGACCGTCTATCGTCTCGATCACATACGGCGAAATATTGCGCGAATGTGTTCCGCCGGTGGTGGAATAGCGCGTATGACCGATGCCAAGATGCCCGATCAACGGCGTTAAATTATCTTCGTTAAAGACCTGCGCGACCAACCCCGCCGCTTTATGGATATACGCCGAGTGTCCATCACAGGTGGCGATACCCGCGCCTTCCTGCCCACGATGTTGCAAAGCATATAGCGCGAAAAATGCCAGCCGAGCAACGTCGCGTCCGCGGGCATACACGCCGAATACGCCACATTCCTCTTTCATTTTGTCATCAGATATATCGTGTGGAAATATCATTCCCCTCTTTTCCTGTTACTCTATTTTCCAACCCACATCATGCTAATCTTTGAGACTTTATGTTATGTTTTTAGACTGCCCAGCCTTCAACATTCCGTGCAATACGCTCGGCGGCAGGCAGTTGACCGGGTTCAAAAGTGCGTCCAGTCAGGCGTTCATAGGCGCTGATATACCGCCCTGCTACCTGCGCGATAAATTCCGCTGGCATTTTTGGCGGGTCACCTTCACCACGATATCCCTGCGCGGCGAACCATAGACGCAAATACTCTTTGTCGAAATGCTCCGGCTCTCCGCCTGATTCATAAGACTCCTGTGTCCAATAACGGCTGGAATCCGGCGTGTGGATTTCGTCAATCAGCGTCAATTCACCATCAATCACGCCAAACTCATACTTAGTATCCACCAGAATCAGCCCTGCTTGATTAGCTATTTTCTGCCCGCGCATAAAAACGGCGATGGCAACCTCTTCAATTTGTTCCCACAAGGCAGGCAAGACAATCTCACGTTCGATTATTTCCACACGCGTCAGGCGCTCATCATGCCCGCCATCATCTGCTTTAGTTGTCGGCGTGATAACAGGGTGTGGAAGCGCGTCATTTTTCTTCAATCCGTCCGGCAATTCAATGCCATAGGGCGTGCGTTCACCGTTTTCATACATCGTCCACATGGACGTTCCCGTCACCCCCGTGATGTACCCGCGCACGACCACTTCCACGGGCAATGCCTGTGCCTCGCGCCCGATGGTCACATTCGGATCAGGCGAGGCGATGACATGATTTTTCACCAGATCGGCAGTTTGCTCGAACCACCATAAACTGAGTTGATTCAGTACCTGCCCACGATAGGGAATCAGCCCCAGAATACGATCAAATGCAGACACACGATCTGTCGCAATCAGCACACGCTTATCGGACAACGTGTAAATATCGCGCACTTTACCGCTGATTTTGTCGCCAAGTCCGTTAATTTCAACCGTGTCTAACGCGTCAGGGATCAGCGCAAGCAGGTCGCTATGTGCCAGCATATGCTAGACCTTTCGCCAGTGCCGCCCGCACCATCCCCGCAATATTACGCGCACGTTCCGGTGCATCGCCGATATGCACGGACGCATCTAATAACTCGCGCACCCGTTGCGGTTCGACCAGCGTAGTAATGCGTTCATCGGTGGCGAGATTTTCCATCAGTGGATTTTCACCGCCCAAACGCAACCCCTCCCATGCGACCAGACTATGCTCACGGATGATTTCATGTAATTCCTGCCGATCGCCGCCGTTCCGCACCCCTTCCATGAGGACGCGCTCCGTCGCCGCAAACACGCCATAAATCGAGAGATTGCGGGCGATTCCAGCTTCATCAATTCGTAATCCGGCAAGCACTTTATGTAGACGTTTGAGCAACTCATCCATCGTCAAAAAGGCTTCCGGCAAAAGCACACGCCGATTACCCGAATCGTCGAGAGTGCGTTCCAGCAAATTATGCGCCCCGTTATCCCACGCTACACGCGGCAAAGTCGCCATATAGCGGGCAAGGCTATCCATATTTTCTGCGTTGATCGGGTTACGCTTAAACGGCATCGCAGACGACCCCACCTGCTTACTACCAAACGGCTCTGACCATTCGCCAAACGGTGGCGATTGCAACAGGCGCAGATCAAACGCAAATTTATAGACGGTCATCGAAATGCCCGCCAGCACGTTTAGCACTTCCCAATCCTGACGGCGGGTATAGGTCTGTGTGGCAATTTCAAAGGCGGGCAAGTTGATTTTGTCCATTACCAGCGTTTCAAGCTCCCGCGGGGTCATGCCTGTGCCGTGCAACAATTCAGTGTAAGAGGCAGATGTCCCCACCGCACCTTTCAGACCTTTGCCTTTGATGCCATCGCGTACCCGTAAAATTGCATCCCAATCCGCCAGAAAATCCTGCGCGTACATGGCGAAGCGATAGCCCACAGTAGTAGGCTCAGCGGGTTGCAGATGCGTAAACGCCATACAGACTTGATCCGCACGCGAAAAAATCAACTCGGACATCGTGACCAGCACCGTTTTCAAGCGCCCAATTACCACATCCAAACTTTCCCGTAGACGAAGCGCATCCGCATTATCTTCAATATCCATGCTCGTCGCGCCCAGATGGATGATGCCACCGCCGATCGTGGCTTGCTCGGCATACGTCCGCACTTCTGCCATCAGATCATGATGAATCTCAGCTTCGATTTCATGAGCGCGGTCAATATCGACCTGATGCTGATGCAAACGTAAATCTTCGACTTGCGCCTCAGTGACCAAACCCACCTGTTGTTCAGCCTCCGCCAGCGCCACCCAGATGCGTCGCCAGAGATCGCGCTTATAACCATCCGACCAGATTCGGCGCATCTCTTCGCTACCATAACGCCATGTGAACGGACTGAGATAGGTTTCGTGAGTATAATTTTCTGTCAAGATGTTGCTTTCCTCATTGTGTTATCAAACATATCATCAAAAATCATGCGAACTTAATCCCGTTTTTGAACAACCGCAGACCATCCATGCCCTGCTCACCACGCCGATAGCGCGGATGTTGCCACGGGAAGACATGATTTTCTGGATGGGGCATCAAGCCGAAAACATTCCCCGCCGGATTACACAAACCAGCAATGTTAAACGTCGAGCCATTCGGGTTGACCGGATAGCCCGCCGGTTTGCCGTGATTGTCGACATAAATCAGCGGTGCGAGACCATCATTCACCAATTGTTGGAGCACAACGCCATTCCGCGCAACAATCCGCCCTTCACCATGCGCGATGGGACAGTGAATAGGCTCAAGCAAGCCCTGCGTAAACAAACACGGACTATTCGATACCGGCTCAAGATATACCCAGCGACATTCAAAATGCCCGTTCTGATTATAAGTCAGCGTGATCGGGCGCTCATCGTTCGGTGCGTTCGGTGACCAATTGGCATCCGGCAAAATCCCCGCTTTAACGAGCGTCTGAAAACCGTTACAAATCCCCAAAACCGGACGACCCTCGTCGATAAATTTCTGCAACTCTGTGCCGAGCTTGCGCCGCAAATCCTGCGCCCATAGCATCCCCGCGCCGAGATCATCACCATAACTAAAGCCACCCGGCACGACGAGCATATGATAATCCAACAGAGCGCGTTCATTACCGACCAGCTGATTCACATGCACGATTTCAGGCTCACCGCCTGCCAATTCACAGGCAAGCAAGGCATCACGATCACGATTCGTCCCATTCGCGTGCAGAATGAGCACTTTGGGTTTATTCGCCCGCGTGGAAATATTGTGCGTAATCAGAGTCTTATGGCGGCTATCTTCGTCCAGAACGCCTACAGGCAAATCTTCAATCGAGGGTGCGGGTGCTTCTCCACGCCATGCGCGTTCAAGGTCTACATATGAAATTCTGAATGCCTGCCCACAATCACTCTGATAGCCGTCCACACAAACATTCAAAATGGAGTCTTCAGCGACATAGCCAAACTCATAAACCTTAACTCCTGCACTTTCCATGAGCCTCAAGAACGTTTCTTGCTGTGCCGAAGAAATCTCAACAAGGACTCGAGTCGAGCATTCAGAGAACAAAATCTTAGGAACTTGAATATCTAATTCCCACAAATCCACCTCCGCACCCAATCCACCAGCAATGCACATTTCCGCCAACGCAACCGCGATTCCTCCTTCGCTCACGTCATGACAGGATTGCACCAGTCCGGCTTGGATAGCTTTGTGCAAGGCGCGATAGGTATTTAGTGCTTCTGGTTTGGGTTGCGGGACTGTGCCGCCCTCAAAACCATGAAGAAGGTTATAGTGACTATCGCCCATCTCATCGCGGGTTTCGCCAATGACATATAGCAGATTGCCCGCTTTCTTCAAATCCATCGTCACGGTTTTGGTCACATCCGGCACGATTCCGACTGCGGAAATCACCAGCGTGCCGGGGATGGCGTGCCGTTCACCGTCCGCCCCCAGATATTCATTGTTCAGGCTGTCTTTACCGCTGATAAACGGCACACCATAGGCAATCGCCGCATCATGACAACCCTGCGCGCACCGCACCAGCGAACCCAGACGATCCGGTAAATTGGTATTTCCCCACGAGAAGTTATCGAGAATCGCGATCTGGTCAGGATCAGCACCGACAGCGACAAGATTACGAATCGCCTCGTCAATCGCCGCCCACGCCATCGCATAGGGGTCAAGCTCGGTGTATTGTGGGCACATCCCGACGGACAGAGCTATGCCGCGTGTTGCCCCCTCACCCCCTCGTTCCCCCTCTCCCACAAGGGGCGAGGGGGAGGATTCTGAAGACGAATCTTCACGAAACGCTCCGCGAATTTTCGACACCACACCTTCGATATTTTTTTCGACTTCATCAGTCGTAACACGCACAAATCGTAATCCAAGTGATTCTAAGACCGCTTGGCGTTCCGCATCCGCTTCTTGTTGAGAGTCATGAATTCGCCCATCGACTTCCACAATCAAACGTTCTTGAGCGCAATAAAAATCGACAACAAAAACACCTATTGGTTGTTGACGGCGGAATTTTCGCCCATCAAGTTGGCGATTTCTCAATGCTTTCCACAGAATATCTTCGCTAGCTTTGGATTGCCGACGCAAACGCTGAGCAATCTCTGCCATCTTTGCATGTAACTCTGGCGAAATATCCAATCGTTCCGAAGCGTCATCGGGATCAAGTCCCCTCTCCCACAGGTGGAGAGGGGATTTAGGGGTGAGGGGTCTAAGCGTATCCAACGGCACAATCACCGTCGCGTCACTTGGACCGGAATCGTTCACTCCGACCAACGGCTTGACGGCTGTTCCACCCTGCACTTCATGGTCATATCGCCGAATAACCGACTCTTTACTGCGAATCGTCGGCATTGCCAGTAATTTCAGCAACGTTTCGCCAAAATCTTCATCCGTCACTTTTGGAGTATCGGCGATTTCGGGTTTCTCCCACACCGCTTGCATATGTCGTTGAGGGATGCCATCATGCAAAAAGTGCATGGACAGGTCGCTAACGAGCTTATCGCCATAATGCAGGGTCAAGCGTCCGGTGGCTTCGTAGGTGCCGATTGCCGTCGCCTCGACGTTCTGTCCAGCAGAAATGGCTTGTAGGCGTTCCCAATTCTCCGGCGGAACAGCCAGTACCATGCGTTCCTGCGCCTCACTCAGCCAGATTTCCCACGGTTGCAAACCCGGATATTTCAGCGGGATTGTCTCTAATTGCACCTTTGCGCCCAATTTTTCGCCCATTTCGCCGACTGCGGACGACAATCCACCCGCACCACAATCGGTAATGGCGGTATACAAGCCCTCATCACGCGCCTTGAGCACCACTTCCTGCACTTGTTTCTCTTCAATCGGATTGCCAATTTGCACCGCGCCACCGGAAACCGTACTTGTGGTCGTGTCCATCTCCATACTGCTGAAGGTCGCCCCGCGCAGACCGTCGCGTCCTGTGCGACCACCAATCACAACGATCAAATCACCCGCCTCCGCTTTCGTGCGGTGTGAGCCATGTGGCAAAATGCCCACGCATCCTGCAAACACCAGCGGATTTGAAGTGTAGCCAGGGTGATAATGAATCGCACCGTTGACCGTCGGGATGCCCATTTTGTTGCCGTAATCTTCAATACCGGCGATCACCCCTTCGGCGATTCGCTTAGGATGCAATACCCCTTGTGGCAGGTCTTCTTCTGGCATATCGGGCAAGCCAAAGCATAAAATATCGGTGTTGGCAATGGGACGGGCAGACACGCCCAAAACGTCGCGAATCACGCCACCTGCGCCGGTATTCGCCCCGCCAAATGGTTCAATCGCAGAAGGACGATTATGCGTCTCAGCTTTAAAGGCGATGTCCCACACCTCGTCGAATTTAATGATGCCCGCGTTATCCACAAAAGCCGAGCGTACCCACGGCTTATTAACTTTTTCCGTCGCGGCGCGCAAATACGTTTTCAGGATGCCGTCAATCGTTTCCTGTTCGCCGTCGGGTCCCGTGTAATCAATTTTGGCGCGGAACGTTTTATGGACGCAGTGTTCACTCCATGTTTGTGCCAGCATTTCAAGCTCGGCATCGGTGGGGTCGCGGTCTTCTTCGGCGAAATAAGCGCGGATCGCCCGCATTTCATTCAGATCAAGCGAAAGTCTGCGTTCTTTGCTAATCGCCATCAACGTGTTATCGTCAGCATCTTTTAACGCGATGATTTCCACCACATCACTTGTTGCCTGTACCTCAATAAATGGGGCGCTGATGGTTTCATCAATCGCATACCGCTGAATCACCACATTCGCAAAAACCGATTCGGCAAGTTTCACCAATTCAGCGTGTGTAACATCCCCTTGAACGACATATCGACTGCCCGTGGCGGCACGCTCCAACCCGACCACGCCAAGTTCGTGCGCCGCATGGACGAAATTCTGTGCGGCGGAATCTGTCACCCCCGGCAAAAATGTCACATCAATAGTGTGCACGTCGCCGCTACTGAGCACATCATCGCCCTCTTGTGAGAGGCTAAACGTCTCTACCACCGGATCAGTCAGCAATTCCTGACAGAGCAATCGCGCCTCATCAATGGAAATATCGCCTTGCAAAAAGAATAATCGCCGTTGCCGTACCGCGTAGGTCTCATGTACGGTGCGCGTCACGTCTTCCCGATTTTGAAGCTCAACACGAAAACCCTGTGTCTTCACTTTGGATAATTGTGAAACCACTGTCTCTCCTGTAACTCTGTGTGTATATCGGCTGTAACTGGCTATAAATGAACAACGACCTCACCGATGTAGGGGTAGAGGTCGCTGGTTGCGGACTAGGTATGGCGTTGAAGCACGGCTATGTGTGTATGCCGCGTCCAACGATGCAAACTTCGGTATTGATCGCTTTTGTTTACCATAACAAGGTGTGGCACAAGCCTTAAACGATCCTTAAAAATCAGCTCTAAGTTTAAAAGCTAACGCCACGCTTTGCAACACGAAATCAGGCAGTTTGGGTAGCAGTTTTCTAACATTCACAAAGCACTCATAGTCCCGTTAACTGGCATTAGCCATCGTACCTTACACTGTGTTTCATAATGTCAAATCAAACATCGCAGGAATACAGTCCATGACAGAACCCTTTAACGAAGCAGACATTCCAGATTCAGCACACACCTATGAAAAACGCAGTGTGATGAAAACCACTGTTGAGCAAATGATCGCCTTCCACAATGCGCCGAGAGCCTTCGCCACGCTCACACCACCGCCGATTTTTATTCAGGTGATTCGTGATGACCGCACTTCCCTGCAAGATGGCGAAGTTGAATTTAATATGTGGTTCGGGCCATTGCCAATCCGGTGGATTGCAAATCATGAAGAAATTACGGCAGAACATGGCTTTGCAGATCGTCAAATCAAAGGACCGCTCGCCTTCTGGTATCATCGCCACATTTTTGAAGCAACGCCAGACGGAGTCGCACTGATTGATCGCATCAGCATCATGCACAAGCCGGGCATTCAAGGCATTCTCACCCGTTTATTTTTTGACGGCATTCCGCTCAGAATCCTGTTTTTCTATCGACATCTCAGAACGCGCATGGGTGTCAACAAATTCTAAGCGCACATCTAAGCCAGCACTCATCATTTTCAGGTAGGATGTCATTTATAACGTTCAAACTATTCTAAATCTTATAAACTATGACACAAACACAAGAGAAAAAAATCATCATCATCGGTGCGGGCATCGGTGGATTGACCACTGCCGCCCTGCTCCAAAAAGCCGGCTATGCGGTCACTGTGCTAGAAGCGCAAACCTACCCCGGTGGATGCGCCAGCACGTTTTATACAAAAGGTTATCGGTTTGAATCCGGCGCGACGGTGGTCGGCGGATTTCAACCGGATGGACCGCACGCCATTGTCGGCGATTTGCTCGACCTTGAATGGCGCATTCACCAGCATGATCCCGCATGGGTGACTCATCTACCGGATCGTTCTGTCGCATTGACCAGAGACAACACGGATGTACTGGCAAAATTTCCCGGCACAGAAAAATTCTGGGAACAACAAAGTAAAATCGCCGATCTCGGCTGGAAGCTCTCAGCGCAAGGTTTACCATGGCCCCCTCGTACAGCGGCGGAGCTTTTCCAATTGGTTAAGGTGGGGCTTCGTAATTTCCCGCAGGATTTACGTCTGATCCCGTTTGCATTTAGTAGCGTTTATGATTGGCTGAAATGGCATGGCTTACATACCAATCATGCCTTTGTACGATTTCTGGATGCACAATTGCTGATTTCTGCCCAGACAACCACCAAAAATGTGAACGCACTCTACGGCGCAACCGCGCTTGATCTTGCCCGTCAAGGCGTGTTCCATGTAGAAGGTGGCATCGGCGGCATCGCGGAAACACTGGTCGAACGGCTGGAATCACTCGGTGGCGAAATTCAATATCGGCAACGGGCGACCCGCATCGAAGTGCAAAATGGCAAGGTCGTGGGCGTATGGGCGAAACATGGGCGTAGAGCCAAATCAGAGGATTTCTTTCCGGCAGATTTCGTCATCGCCAACACCACCCCCTGGAACTTAAACACCCTACTCGGCGAACACAGTCCAGCCGGGTTACAACGAGAAGCACAGCAACGCAGTCTCGGCTGGGGTGCATTCGTCCTGCATATGGGAATCAAAGCGGATGCACTTCCGGCAGGCTTTCCCGATCATCATCAGATTATCACGCAGATGGACGGTGAACTCGGCGAAGGGCGCAGTATTTTTATGTCATTCTCGCCCACATGGGATGAAGGACGCGCACCCGCCGGAGAACGCGCTCTAACGGTTACGACTCATACCAACGTACAACAATGGTGGGATTTGCTCGAACGTGATGAAACCGAATATTACGCCCAAAAAGACGCGTATACCGAAAAACTCATCAACGCGATTGACAACGTGATTCCCAATTTCAAAGACAATCTGACGCTCATCATGCCCGGCACACCCGTCACCTACAATTTTTATACAGACCGCCATATGGGGATGGTTGGCGGATTCCCGCAAACATCGCTATTCAAGATGCGCGGACCACGTACCGGCATCTCCAACTTACGCCTTGTCGGAGATTCAATTTTTCCGGGGCAATCTACCGCAGGCGTGTCTCTCGGTGCGCTCCGTGTCGCGGAAGATGTGCAACACGCTCTCCCCGCCGGACGATCAGCGCGATCAATGCCAAAAATAACCCGTGAGCGCACCGCACGACCCACCGAAAAGCCGGAGGTCATCTCATGAGCAACCCGCCCGTCATTTTCTGGTTTCGTCGTGATCTCCGTCTGCAAGATAATCTCGGCTTCAAGGCGGCGTTGGACAGCGAGCAACCCGTAATCCCGCTATTTATTTTTGATCCAGCCATTTTGCAAAGTCCGCGCATCGGTGCGCCACGCCTCAAATTTATGCTGAATGCGCTAGAGTCGCTCAGTATAGAATTGCACAAACATCAGCGTGAATTGCTCATCCGGCACGGTGATCCAAACGATGTACTACGCGCACTGATCGACGAGACAGGCGCGGACAAACTGTTCTTCAATATTGACTACACCCCGTTTGCTCGTAAGCGTGATGAGATCATACAGAATACGCTAAAAATAGACGTGCAAGCCTTTCATGATCGTCTACTCGCCGCGCCGGGGGATGTGCTAAAAGATGACGGGAAGCCCTATGTTGTCTACACACCCTTCAAAAACAAATGGCGCAAATTACCTAAGCCAGATCGTCCAGAACGCTATGAAATCAGCGCCGACAATCTGCATACACTTGAAGGCATCCAGAATGATGGTATCCCGACAATTGCCGATCTCGGATTTGATGAAACCATCAACGTGCCAATAGCCAGCGAAGACAAAGCACTTCATATTTTAGAAGCCTACATGAGCAAACCCGTCTATTCGTATAAAGAAGGACGGAACGCGCTCGGCAATCCATCGACAGCACAACCAACAAACCCGCTCACCCAAACCTCGTTTTTGTCGCCTTATATTCGCTTTGGCTTAGTCTCGCTCCGCCAAATTTACTGGTCAGCGCGCGATGCCCATGCAGAAACGCAAAGCGATGATCGACAAGAGTCGGTGAGCACGTTCGTCAATGAAATCATCTGGCACGAGTTCTACACCCACATCCTCTATTTCTTCCCGCAGGTCAAAACTGCAAACTTCTACGACAAATACGACGATCTCGCATGGAACACATCGGATTCAGATTTGCAGGCGTGGAAAGATGGTCAAACAGGCTATCCAGTGGTGGATGCGGCGATGCGCCAACTCAAGGCAACGGGTTGGATGCACAACCGCGCACGGATGATCGTCGCCAGCTTCCTGACCAAAGATTTGCTGATTGATTGGCGCGAAGGCGAGCTTCATTTTATGCAATGGCTACTTGATGGCGACCTCGCGGCGAATAACGGCGGATGGCAATGGGCGGCTGGCACTGGCACAGATGCCCAACCCTATTTCCGCATATTTAACCCCATCTCACAATCAACAAAATTTGACCCTGATGGCGACTTCATCCGGTGCTGGATTCCCGAATTACGCGACGTACCGGACAAATTCATCCATGAGCCGTGGAAAATGGACAATCCGCCCGAAAATTACCCGCCGCCGATTGTCGATCACAGCGAGGCACGTCAACGTACTTTAGACGCGTTCAAAGCCGCGACGAAATGATGCAAATTATCACGTTTATGGCGATAATCTGACAAAATAATGTTGATTTTAAGAGTATGATCGGGAAATACAAAATGCAAAAGAAACTTTTTTGGATATTGATTTGTCTCTTAATGCCTTTACTGGCGCTCAATGCACAGGATGATACTGATCTAAGTCCGCAGGAACTCGCCGACCCTGACAGTGCATTTGTGGACATCAACGGCGTAGAAATTTACTATGTTGAACAGGGCGACCCACAAAATCCGACGGTGCTCTTATTGCACGGTTTCGGCGGCTCAACCTTCACATGGCGAGACAATATCAGCGTCATCGCAGACGCGGGTTATCATGTCATCGCCTTTGACCGTCCCCCGTATGGATTGGCAGATAAAGACCCCGATGCGCTCGATTACACCCCACAGGCGTATGCCGAACTCACTGCCGGACTGATGGATGCGCTGGACATTTCATCCGCGACGCTGGTGGGGCATAGTGCCGGTGGCACGGTAATTGCCGAATTCGCGGTGCAGTTCCGTGAACGGGCAGACGCGCTGGTTTTCGTCGCCGGAGCAGTTCGCATCCCACAAGAAGATGCACCGTCATCAGACTCTACGCCTGAACCTGATTCCGGTGGATCACCACTTGGAAGCCTCGGCACGATTGCCGCCAACCTTGACCCTAACTCCCCCCTTGCGGCAGGCATCATCCGCAATTTCGTCACGCCGGATGTCTTCATTGATATTCTCAGCAGTGCATATGGTTCTGATTTCGTCGTTACTGATGAAGTTGCGTCGGGCTATCAGCGTGCCTTGCGCGTTGATGGTTGGGAACTCGCATTCCTCGCGCTGTTTGCCAATCAAAACGTCCCTACCCCGCCTGATTTTGAAGCACTTGCGAGGTTTGAAGCGCCCATTCTGATTCAATGGGGCGAAGCAGATACATGGGTGCCCTTATCTGCTGGCGAAAGTCTGCATGAATTTTTCAGTGGATCAACCTTTATCACGTATCCCGAAATTGGTCATCTGCCAATGGAAGAAACCGTTGACGCTTTTAATGCTGATCTCATCACATTTTTGGATGCCGTCTATAGAAATTAAGACGGGTAAGCGACTGATACAAATCATTTTGAACGTTCACAAACTTCTCAGGCAAGGTTCACCGCGATCTTAGCGCCTACAGGTAATATGAACGCATATTTACCGAAAAAGGGAGAAGTTTATATGCGTAGACAAGTTATTCGTCAGGGTGTGGTAATTGCCACATTTATTTTGACGATTGTCGTCAATGCCCTGTCCACCACCTTACCTTTAAACGGTCAAACTCCGGCAGAAATATCGGATCGGTTTCCCGTTTTGGTGACACCTGCAAATTATGTCTTCGGTATCTGGAGCATTATCTACATCGGATTAACCGTGTTCGTCATTTATCAAGCATTGCCCTCTCAACGAGACAATCCGTTGATTAAACGGATTAGCTATTTGTTCGCAGGCGTAAATCTGGCTAATGCCGCATGGATTTTCTCATGGCACTACGAATATTTCGCATTATCCGTGTTGATTATGTTAACACTGCTAGCACTGCTTATTGCGATTTACATTCGGCTGGATAATCGCGGCAAAGACCTTTCACGCTGGCAAAATTGGATTATCAAAGCACCGTTCAGCATTTATCTCGGCTGGATCACCGTCGCCACCATTGCCAATATCAGCACTACGCTTTACGACGCAGGGTGGAATGGCTTCGGCTTTAGCGATGTCACATGGGCAGTCATCATGCTGATTGTCGCCGGAGTAGTTGCCAGCATACTTGTCTTGACGCGCACCGATTTTCTGTACGCGGCGGTCATTATCTGGGCATTAGTCGGGATTATCGCTAAGCAAAGTGACACATCTGCTGTTGTCAATACAGCCGCAATAATGATCATCGTCATCGCAGTTGCATTAGTGACGCGATTTGTTGGCAATTGGCGTGTAGACCACAACTTACTCACACAACACACGTAAACAGGATTGAAGCATGAAATTAAAAATTAACGATCAAGCGCCGGAAGTGACCCTGCTTGATGAGCACGGCGCTTCTGTAGAACTCGAAAGCCTGTGGTCAAATGGACCCACGGTGCTGTCGTTTTTACGGCACTTTGGCTGAATTTTCTGTCGAGAATGGCTCGCTCAGTTAGAGCGACACACAGAACAATTTAACGCTGTCGGGGTTCAGATCATCGCTGTGGCAATGGGTGAACCAAAACACATCGAACGCTATTGTGGCAAACTCGCGCCGAGCCTCACCTGTTTAGCGCGTGATGACGAGACCGCTTATGATGCTTACGGCTTGCGTGAGGGTGGCTTAAAAGCCTTCGCATCAATGGATGTCATCAAAGCGGGGTTGCGGGCACTAACGCAGGGACACATGCAAGGTAAGGGTATTGGCAATGTGAAGATGCTACCGGGAACGTTTATCGTAGATACGTCCGGCAAAATCACCTATACCTATTACAGCCAACACGCGGGCGATCATCCTGAGCCAGAACAACTGCTCAACATGGCAAAACAAGCATAAAAGGTCACAAATTCTGATGCCTAACGCATTAATCTGGGGCGCATCCGGCGGAATCGGAAGCGCCCTCGTCAACATACTCAAAGAAAACGACTGGCAGGTTTACGGTGTCGCCCGTCATGATGAGCGCATCCCTGACAACGCAGATATGGCGATTCACTTCGATGCCAACGATCCCTTTAGTTACGACACAGCCATCATGACGATTGCGCAATCAGTTGAAACGGTGGATTTAGTCGTCTATGCGGCGGGGGGCATCCGTGCAAATACGCTGGAAAAACTGGACATCACCGACTGGAATGCGGTCATCAACGCTAACCTGACCGGCGCATTTCTCGCCGCGACGAAAAGCCTACAACTGTTGAGCAAAGACGGGCATCTCATGCTGATAAGTGCCCACGTAGAGAATATTTTATTCCCGCGTATGGGTGCATATGCCGCCGCCAAAGCCGGATTAGAAACGATGTTCACCATCCTGCAAAAAGAGAACCGCAAACGCAACCTGACTCTAGTGCGCCCGCCAGCCATTGATACGAACTTCTGGGATAATGCTCCATTCAAGTTACCGGACGGTGCGCTTAAGCCTGAAGATGTTGCAAATGCCATGCTCCAACATTATGTTGCTGGCGAAAGTGGCATTCTGAATATGGAAGCCGCAAAATAGCGACTGGCAAAAGTGACTAATAGCTCTCATAGGTCTTTAATTAACACCTCATGCGACATTATGTGGAAAAAGGCAATAATCACCGTGGGAAAATTACCCTCACATAAAGATGAGTTTGATCTTAATTTTAACATCTAAGGCACACGCACTATGACTCTCCGACTTCAACATAGCTGGGAATATCGGCTAATTACCCTTGCAGAAGAAGCATTTAACAGCCAACTTCCTAGCATCCGCATCTCCGCAAATGACCATGAATTAGAAGCGGCTTACCGCCATTGTGACGAAATCACAAAGCAATATAGCCGCACATTCTACATGGCATCCGGTTTACTCCCTGCGGAAAAACGACGTAGTGCACGCGCCCTGTACGCGTTTTGCCGTGTCACAGACGATATCGTGGACGAATTTCCTGATAAAGAACAAGCTCGTATAGAACTTTCAGCGTGGCGTTTGCGCGTCAGTGAAGCACACCCTCAATCCAATGATCCGGTTGCCCTCGCATGGGCAGATACCCGCGCGCGCTTCAACATCCCCTGTGGTTATGCGGAACAGCTGATTGATGGTGTGGCGCGTGATCTGGTGCAATCCCGTTATGAGACATTTGATGATCTAGCGGCATATTCATACGGTGTCGCCTCGACTGTCGGATTGATGGCGATGCACATTATCGGATTTTCCGGTGAAGAAGCCCTCCCCTATGCGGTGCGTTTGGGGGTTGCGCTACAAATTACGAATATCCTGCGCGATGTCGCCGAGGATTGGACATCAGGACGCTTATATCTGCCGTTAGAAGAGCTTGAAAACTTCGGCTTAAGTGAAAACGACATCCATCGGGGTGTGGTTGATGACCGATGGCGTGAATTTATGCGCTTTCAACTCGCACGAAACCATCAGCTCTATAGTCATTCAATGGCAGGCATTGCCCAACTAGACGCGGATGGTCGCTTTGCCATCGGAGCCGCCGCAGAACTATATCGCGCCATCCTGACCGACATCGAAAAGCACGATTACGATGTTTTTTCCCGCCGCGCACACGTCGGGCTAGTCGGCAAGGTCGTCCGTTTACCCGGAATCTGGCGACGTACCCGCCGTACGGAAAGCGCCTGAACAACAGAACCTATGCTCACATCTCCTGAAATCAACCGATCATGAAATACTTCAGCTTCCTAATCCGCTTTGTCATTCTCCCGCTGTTTGTCATGCGCCTGCTAGTCTGGCGGGATCGCAAAAACAGTATACAACCGCCCACCGCCCTTCAAAATTGGGACGAAGACACCGTACTATTCGCGCATGTAGCGGTTGCGGTGGGGTATACAACGCTGTGGGATAATTACCTCGTCGCCAACAAAGTCTGGTCATATGACCCAGATTTAGTGACCGGCATCACTATCGGTTACGTCCCAATCGAGGAATATTCATTTTTCGTCCTGCAAACACTGCTCACCGGCACATGGGCACAATTCTTAGCCGCACGAATGCCCATTGATAACTCGCCCTATCGCACGACTCATCCGGCATTTCGTGCAACAACAACCGCCGCAGTCGGGCTAGTGTGGGCGCTTTCTGCGAGACGCTTGATACAGGATCGCAAAAATTATCTGCATCTCATTTTGACATGGGCGCTCCCACCGATCATGATCCAAACGGCGCTCGGTGGGGATATTTTGTGGCGACATCGAAAGCTAATTCTGGCGAGCATCTTACCCGCAACTGCCTATCTCGGTGCGACGGATTCACTCGCTATCGAATCCGGCACATGGACGATCAATCCAGAGAACATCACCGGACTCAACGCCATCTCAAAGCATCTACCCTTCGAGGAATTACTCTTTTTCTTCCTGACGAATGTGCTTCTGGTCTTCGGAGTCACGTTGGTGCAGGCAAAAGAGAGTGAAAATCGCTTGCCGGAAATGTTGAAGCCGTACTATACCAGATTTAAGCAGAAGATATTGGATAATAGATTGTAGATGTTAGACGGGGTATGATAGACGCAATTCTAAAATTGCTTATACCTTGCAAAAACAGGATCAAAGCTCATGCACAACTATCGAAAGTTACAAGTTTGGCACAAAGCCCATACGCTAACTCTCGATATTTACAAATTCTCAGGAAATTACCCGCAAGCGGAGCAATATAGTCTAACTAGCCAAACACGGCGAGCGGCAAGTTCAATCCCCGCAAACATTGCGGAGGGATGCGGGAGGAATAGCGATATTGACCTTATACGATTCCTGCATATCGCCATGGGATCGGCGAATGAACTTGACTATCACCTACTGCTGGCACATGATCTAAATTATTTAACGACGGAAAACCACAGCATCCTTGAAACGCAAACAAAAGAAGTGCAAAGAATGCTTGTAGGCTTTATTAACAAATTGCGCTTACAAGAATAGCGTAATCTATGTTTTTATCTAAAATCTTTCATCTATTATCTATCGTCTGAGAACTATGAACATCTGGGACTTCCAACGCACGCTTAACCAACGCTTACTGCGAATCAACATTCTAAATGCGCTCATCGGGCTGGCACTTAGCCGCCGTGAAGGACGCATCAAAGGAATCGGGACGCAAGCAATCGGTTGGGCGATCATTAACATTGCCATCGCCGTGATAGGTGGCGGATTCACGCGCCGTCGGTTGGACAAACTCGAAGACCCAAACGCGCCGGAAATCCAACGTAAAGAAAAACGCAATCTCCGCAATATTTTGCTAGTGAATTGTTGCCTCAACCCGCTCTACATCCTCGGTGGATGGCGCTTCGCCCGATCACGCGGTGAGGGTAATCCATTTATGCGTGGCAATGGCTACGGCATCATGATTCAGGGCGCGATTCTGGCGTGCTTCGATACATTTCATGTGTGGCAATTGATCCGAAAAGAAGACGATAACGCCTAGTCAGAGAGATTTTTCTGCGCGATAAACTTGGTCGTCTTGATCCGCACCAATAGCTCACCCTCAACACCATTGCGCTTGCCGAATTCTTCGGCGCGATCCTTACCCATGTAGCGTCCGGCGATCTCACCTGCCCACTTGATGCGCTCTTCTGGCGTAACCTCAACAATCTGCGCCACACCCTCGACGATCACAAACGAAAACGGCGGTGTTTCTTCATCCACACATAAACTGACGCGGTTTTCATGGGCAATATTCTTCGCCTTCACGGATTCATGCCATGTGTTAAACAACAGATCATCGCCATCCATCGTAAACCAGATCGGCGCGACGTGCGGTCTACCATCTTCGCGCACAGTAGCGAGTTTGCCTGTACGGGCAGTATCCATCAAAAAGCTACGAATTTCTTCAGATGTCATTTTTTGCATTTGATTTCCTTTTAAAATAACGGCTTTCTAGCGTACCACTTAATTTGTTCTCATCCTGTCACTTTACAATGACAGTGTTCAACATGGAAATCTTTCGTCATGATAGACGTGCAACTCAACCCATTTCAAGGTGAAGAACACCGCCCTTTCATCCTCAACGGTGATAAAGGCGCGGTGCTATTGGTGCACGGCTTCCCCGGTAGCCCCCGTGATATGCGCGATATTGCGGAACTTGTTCACAATCACGGCTGGACGGCAAAAGCGATCTTGCTCCCCGGTTTTGGCGCAGATATAGAACACATCACCGACTATACCAATAAGGATTGGGTTGCTACCGTACACGCACAATTGCTGGACTTACAGCGCGATCATAAACGAGTGATTCTCGTGGGACATTCACTCGGCGGTGCGATTTCTGTACAGGTCGCCGCGCAAATCCCGCCGGATGCGCTAATCCTCGCCGCACCGTTCTGGAAGTTCGATCATATTGCGTGGAAAGCCATACCGATTGTGAATATCCTGTTTCCACGCCCGCGATTATTCAAATATTTACGGCTGGATTATAGCAAGCCAGATGTCCGTGATGGCATCCACAATTTTATGCCGGATGCCGATTTAGATGATCCAGAAGTCCGAAAAGCCATTGCCAATTTTCGCCTTCCGGTCAAAACTTTCGCACAAATACATCGTGCTGGTCATGCCGCTTATGCCGACGCACCAAAAATCACCTGTGAGACACTCGTGTTGCAGGGTCAGCAGGACGACCTCGTAAGCCCGAAATTAACACAAGAATTTGTGCACCGCTTGGGTGTTAAGTCTCGCTATGTTGAAGTCGACGCAGAACATGATCTCGTCAGTTCAGAACTGCCCTCATGGTCAGCGATGCAAAATGCGATTATCACTTTTATTCAGCACTTTCAGCAGGAGGTTTGTTCTTGATTCGACGCTTCGTTTATGAAACCCTTCACCCTGATATGTATCACGGTTACGGTAAAAAGCCGCCCTATTTTGAGGGCTGGTATTACAAGCAGATCAGCGCGGACGAAAACTCCCGTTTCTCGATCATTCCGGGCATCTTCAAAACCTATAACGCTGTGGATGACCACGCCTTCATCCAAATTCTGGATGGAATGCGCGGCACGGCGACGTATCATCAATTCCCGATAGAGGCGTTCCATTCTGCGGAAGAAGCCTTCGATGTGCACATTGGCGATAATCACTTTACAAAAGATCTCATTTCGCTGAACATCGCGGATGACCAACTGAATATCAGCGGTGAATTACGCTTTATCGGCGGTACAGGTTGGCCCGTAACCGTGCTTTCCCCCGGTGTGATGGGCTGGTATGCGTGGTTGCCGTTTATGGAATGCTATCACGGCATCGTCAGCTTCGACCACATCATCAATGGCGCGTTCGAGATCAACGGCGAAACTACCAATTTCGATGGCGGGCGCGGTTATATCGAAAAAGATTGGGGGCAGGCGTTTCCCTCAGCGTATGTCTGGCAACAAACCAATCATTTTGAGCAACCCGGAACCTGCTTAACTGCGTCGATTGCCATGATTCCCTCTGTGGGGCGCACCTTTCGCGGCTTTTTGGGCGGCTTTTATCACAATCGCCGACTTTACAAAATGACCACCTATACAGGCGCAGTCACGGAAAAGCTAGAAATCACCGATGACCATGTATACTGGACATTACGCGATAAAAAGTATCGTCTGGAAATGATTGCCGAGCGGGCAGAAGGCAGTTTGCTCAAAGCGCCCATTCGCACCGAGATGCACAAACGCGTGGACGAAACACTTAAGGCGAAGGTGCATGTGAACTTCACCGAATTGCACGGAAAAACCATTTTCAAAGGCACCGGACGCAACGCCGGATTAGAAGTTCACGGTGATCTTGATACCTTAGTCAATAGCTGATAATTAACCATAAGCCATGAACATAACCCGTTACACAACCGATTTTGCACTCAACCTGACCACCATCGAACGCCGGCAATACGCGTTAATTGCCGCCTGGGTGCTGGCGATGATCGCCCTGCCCATCTTGAAGTGGACGTTCGGCACAGACATCATCCCAACAGCGGTCACGTTCGCCCTGATGATTCAGTTTAGCGCCGTTTTGTACATTTCCATTAACGCGTGGGGACTCAAAAGCGCGCTGTTTACTTTCCTGCTGGTTGCCATCATCACATGGAGCATCGAAGGACTGGGTTCATCCACAGGCTTCCCGTTTGGCGGCTATGATTACACGCCCGTGCTTCAGCCCAAAGTTGCGGGTGTCCCGCTCTTAATCCCGCTGGCATGGTTTATGATGTTGCCGTCATCGTGGGCAGTGGCGCATGTTCTGCTCGGCAAGCACAGAAATCGCGTATATTCACCGGCATTGTACGCGTTAGTCAGCGCCCTCGCCATCACCGCATGGGACTTATTTCTTGATCCGCAAATGGTCGCTTGGGGCTTCTGGATTTGGGACGAACCCGGCGCATATTTTGGTATCCCGCTGGCAAATTACGCCGGATGGTTGCTCACAGGCATCATCGTCACAGTGCTAGTGCGCCCTGATAAACGCGACTTGCCCATCGTCCCGCTAATCACGATTTACGCGGTCGTCTGGTTTTTACAGAGTTTCGGGCAAGCCATTTTCTGGGGACAAACTGGACCCGCGCTTGTTGGTTCAATCGGTATGGGGATTTTGCTATTCTCCGCGCTGTTCAAGCTCAGACAGGAAGCCAACAACGCATGATCGCCCTACAGGGATTATTCGCCGCCTTCGCCTTTTTCTGCGGATCGTTACCCTTTTCGGTCTGGGTCGGCAAATATGGACTCCAGAAAGACATCCGCGACTATGGCGATGGCAACCCCGGCACATTTAACGTGCTCCGCGCAGGTGGCTTGACGTGGGGCGGCTTGGCGTTGATGCTGGACATCAGCAAAGGTGCGTTTCCGGTGGGGTTAGCGGCGCAGGTTTTCGGGTGGGACGGTTTAGCTTTGATTGTCATTGCCATCATGCCCGTTCTAGGACACGCCTTTTCGCCGTTTCTGGGCTTTAAAGGCGGTAAAGCCATCGCCACGACAGGCGGCATCTGGATTGGATTGGCATTAGTCGAAGCGCCCCTTGTGTTTGGAGTGGCGCTCGTCTTCTGGTATTTGGTCTTAACATCAAGCGCATGGGCGACCATGTTCACTTTCGCCACCGCCCTAATTTATTTCATGTTCACTGGCAAACCCGCGCTGTGGTTCGCCGTACTCGCCCTAAATTGGCTGATCGTGCTGTATAAACATCGCCACGAACTGACTACCCTGCCCGCGCTAAAAGTGTTCACGCGGAGCACAGGCTAGCCCGTATGTTCAATTTACTCGTCTTATTTGTTTCTGCCGGGCTGATTGTCATTGCCTTAACGACCCTGCTCAATGTGTTTATGTTTCCGCGACTGCGCGCAAAAAATCCTACAACGCTCACAGCAAGCCCATTCGTCAGCGTGATGATCCCCGCCCGCAACGAAGCCAAAATTATCGGTGAGGCGATTAACGCGATGCTGGCGCAGGACTATCCGAATTTTGAGGTCATTTTGCTGGATGATAATTCCGAAGATGGTACGGCAGAAATCGCAAAACTCGCCGGAAAAGACGATCCACGTTTAACCATCATGCACGGTCAGCCCTTACCGGATGGCTGGATGGGCAAAAGTTGGGCGTGTCATCAAATGGCACAGACCGCTCAGGGCGACATCCTGCTCTTCACCGATGCAGATACACGCTGGCAACCGAACGCATTGACCGCACTCGTCGCCGAGATGACACGCACCCGTGCCGATTTATACACGGTCTGGTCAACACAAGAAACGGTAACATGGGCGGAGCGTTTATGTGTGCCGTTGATGGCGCTGGTGGTCGTCGGTTATTTGCCGATTATCGGCACGCATTACATCCCGCTATCAACTTTTGGCGCGGCAAATGGGCAGTGCATGGCGTGGCGCAAAACAGCATATGAGCGCATCGGCGGACACCAAGCCGTGCATGATAATGTGCTGGAAGATGTGACGATGGCGCGTCTAGTAAAAGGTGCAGGACTTCGCCTTCGCATGGCAGACGCGGCGGGACTCATCACCTGCCAGATGTACACCGATTGGCGCTCCGTGCGTGATGGCTTCGCCAAAAATATCCTCGCCGGATATGGCAGTTCAACAGCGCTCATCATCGCCACCGTTTTTCATTGGCTGATATTCCTATTTCCGCTAATGTGGTTGATGATCGATTTTTCTCCGTTACCCCTATTACTCACGCTGATAGGTCTGCTTGTACGCGCTTTAACTGCCGTTTTCACCCGACAACGCCTCGCCGATGCGCTACTCATGCCCGTTTCGGTGATCTTGATGACCCGCATCGCCCTGCAATCGCTGTATTGGCAGGCGCGTTTTGGTGGACCGGAATGGAAGGGTCGGCGAATCACGAAAAGCACACCCCCAACACAATCTAAATCAGAAGGACTCCTACATGGTTAAAAACGTCATCGTGATTGGCGCGGGAATCGGCGGGTTGAGCGCGGCAATCCGTCTAAGTATAGCGGGTTATAACGTCACTATTTACGAAAAGAACGCGCAGGTTGGCGGTAAAATGGGGCAGATTAGCGCCGATGGTTTTCGCTGGGATACCGGTCCATCTGTCATCACCATGCGCCATGTGCTCGAAGAGTTATTCAACGCCGCCGGACGCGATATGCGCGATTATTTCACGTTAATTCCGGTTGATCCGCTCACACGTTATTTTTATCCTGACGGCACAATTATCGACGCATCGCGTGAATTAAGCACAATGCTAGAGCAAATTGAAGCATTGAACGAACATGATGTCGAAGGCTATCTCGCCTACCTCGCCTACGCCGCGCGCATTCATCGGGTGACGGGTCCGGTCTTCATTTACGATCAGCCTCCCACCCCTGCCAGTTTTGCGAAAGTGCCGGTGCGTGATTGGTTAAAAGCTGATCCGTTTCGCACCATGCAAGGCGCGATCAAGTCTTTCGTCAAATCCCCACAGATGCGCCAACTGCTCGGACGTTTCGCCACATATGTTGGCGGTAGCCCGTATGATGCACCCGCCACGCTCAACGTCATCGCCCATGTAGAACTTAACGGCGGTGTGTGGTATCCACAGGGCGGAATCTACACCATCGCGGAAGGCATGGCACGATTGGCGCAAGAACTTGGCGTGTCAATTTGCACCTCGTGCGGCGTGCAACAAATTGACATGCAAGAAGGCAATGCAAGTGGCATCATTCTGGAAAATGGTGAAAACATACCCGCCGATATTGTGGTAGCAAATGTAGATGTGACGACAGCTTATAAGCATTTGCTTCCCCAAACGCCACAGGTACAAAAACGCCTCAAAAAATTGCAAAGCTATGAAGCGTCCTGCTCTGGTTTGATTTTTTTGCTCGGTGTAGAAGGCACACATCCGCAACTCGCCCATCACAACATCTTTTTTTCGGCGGATTATCAAGCTGAGTTCAACGCCATCTTTAAGCAAAACCGTGTACCGGACGACCCGACGATTTATGTCGCCATCACCTCAAAAGCCGATCCCGACCATGCGCCTGATGGTTATGAAAATTGGTTCGTATTAGTCAATGCGCCGCCCCTTACCGAGAATTTTGTCTGGACTGAGGATAAGATCGCGGCATACCGTCCCATTATTCTGGAAAAATTGGCGCGATCCGGCATCGACATCCGCGAGAAAATTCGTGTGGAGCGCGTCTTTACGCCGAACAATCTACAAACGATGACGGGCGCGTGGCAGGGCGCACTATATGGACCTTCACCCAATAGCAAATGGACAGCATTCCGTAGACCACACAACCGCTGTGCAGATGTACGCGGAGTGTATTTCGTGGGCGGAACCACCCACCCCGGCGGCGGTGTGCCGATGGTCACGCTATCCGGTAAAGTCGCCGCGGAAATGATTATTGCGGATGATAGATAAACAAAAAAACGATACAACAGAAAGATAACTTCTGCTACACTTATGCCCATTCGTATTGTTAGCCAACTTTATTGAAGACTATTCCCGATGAACGTGTTTTATTGTGATGATTTCGTCCTTCCCTTGCCGGAAGGACATCGTTTTCCGATGCGTAAATATAGCCTGTTGCGTCAGCGTGTGCTAGCGGAAGGACTCGCATCTCCCGACGCTATGTGCGTGCCGGATGCCGCTACCGATCAGCAAATCCTCCGTTGCCACGAACAGGGCTATCTCGATAAAGTAAAATCCGGCACACTCAGCGAAAAAGAAATCCGGCGCATCGGTTTTCCGTGGTCGCCGCAGTTAGTAGAACGCTCCCGTCGTTCCACCGGTGCGACCATCGGTGCGTGTTTATCTGCGCTTACTTATGGCGCGGGGATCAACCTTGCAGGGGGCACCCATCACGCCTGCTCAGATCATGGCGAAGGCTTCTGCGTGTTCAACGATGCCGCCATCGCCGCGAGAGAAATGCAAGCGAGTGGCAGAGCACGGCGCGTCCTTGTGGTGGATTGTGACGTGCATCAGGGCAACGGCACAGCCCAGATCACACAGGACGATCCATCCATTTTTACGTTTAGCATTCATGGAGAGAAGAATTTCCCGTTCCGTAAATTCGCCAGTAACATAGATATTGGACTACCTGACGGGGTGACAGATGCCGATTATCTCGATATGGTAGATGAGGGATTGTCGCGTGCGATCTTTATCGCTGATCCCGATCTAGCGATTTATGTTTCCGGCGCAGACCCCTTTATTGGAGATCGCCTCGGCAAGCTATCCATCAGTAAACATGGTCTCAAATTGCGGGATCGTCTGGTATTGGAGACCCTTCGATTTCGCAAAATTCCGGTCGCCGTTGTCATGGGTGGCGGATATGCCAATAATGTGGATGATATTGTCGATATTCATGTAGAAACGGTTCGCATCACTGTACAGTTAGAAAAAGTTTTATAAGCAATGTCCGAAATTTTGAAGAAGTGGTTAAAACCCAAATTAGATAGTCTGATGAGTGTCCAGAAAACCGTCATCGGCTCAGAACCCGGTCTCGTCACCCATTTATGGAGCGGGGTAAAAATCAATATTTACATTATTGACGAACCGGTAAAAACCCGCGCCATCAAACGTGCATTGCAAGAAGCAACGAATGTCGGCATCGGGTCAATGTTTATCGTCGCCGCCCACCTTCTCCCCACAAAAGGCATACAGTTCATCCCTGAAGAGTGGCTACAGGCAATCCATATTCTTTCCGGAGAACAATTATACAGCTATCAATTTGGCAAAGAGGGTCCAGAACTCACCCAACTTCACCTTGAGCCACTCGGTGGCTTGGGCAAGTGGGAAGTTCAGCAAGGACCAGCGTTTAATTTCAATCGCCTGCGTTTCTATTCGCTCTCCACAAAAACACGCTTCATCAAAGGCACATGGATGGTCGCCGATTTTGATTCGCCTGCCTTCTGGAAAGACAATGACTATCGTCGGCATCAGGAAAAAGAACGCCAACAGCGCCATCGAGCCACAGGCAATACGCATTGGCATACGTGGGAAGGCTTCCAAACATGGAACAGCGAGAATCGCACGAACGGCAACGGAAATTCGCAATCCGCCACATCCTCACCCCTTAAGTCATACCTCGATCAATGCTATGATTTTCTGGGCGTAAAATCAGATGCGGGGTTTGATGAAGTCCGTGCCGCCTACCGAAAAATTGCCCGTCAGGTGCATCCAGATGTCAGTGAATTGCCGAAAGAAGAAGCGGAAGTCCGTTTCCGCATTGTTACGCAGGCTTATGAATACATTAAATCCGCCAATAACTGGGCATAAAATAGATTTTGACAAACGATTCTCTCATGTTGTTTGGTTGTTCGTAATGTGTCTTTAAAAGACATAAGGGGTCATAATTACATTTCCAATTAATGTCAATATTTAAGTTTTTTCAAACTATTGTATAAAGTGCGGTTTTTCGATATTTTGAAGCTACTCGTAAAAGCCGAATCCAGATTAGATTCAATCAGTCTGACATTGGTACCACTACGGGTAAGCGGTTGTTTATTTTTATTTAAGGAGAATGGTATGAAGAACTTTTCTAAACTGTTAGCATTGGTGATGATGCTAGCAATTGTCGCTGTGCTCGCCCTTCCGGCGCTTGCACAGGATGACGAGGGATTTGGTGTTGGTGATATCCCGATTGATGATAACACCCCCGGTGCCGGTGAAGGTGGTGTCGTAGTTTATGACAACTCCGGTGGTGATGATCCCCAAACCTTTAACCCGTTGGTCGGTGGTGATACCACATCTTCAGCAGTATATGATTTCCTCTACCCCTCAATCTTCGCCATCAACCCGTTGAACGGTCTTAGTGAACCGAATCAACCCGGTGGTCTGGCAACAGGCTGGGAATTTAACGAAGATGGTACACAGGTCACAATTACCCTCCGTCAGGACGCTTTCTGGAGCGACGGTACACAAATCACCGCGGCTGACTACATTTGGTCAACAACTGCTATCCGCAGTGGTGAAATTGACTCACCGCGTACCAGCATGTTCGAAACCTTGGCTGATGGTACCCCCGCCGGTGGTAAAATCTCCAGCATCGAAGCAACCGACGATTTCACCGTTGTCGTGACCTTCGCAGAACCGGACTGCATCGCATTTGAAGACATCAATGATGCCGCAGTTGTTCCGGCACACGTCTTCGCTGATCTGTATGACGATGATCTCGCCGCAATGAACGAAGAACCACGTCGTATTCCGGAAGTCACATTCGGTCCGTTCTACGATCTGGAATTTGACCCCGGTCAGCGCGTAAGCCTTCTGGCAAACCAGGAATATCCTGATGCCTATGCTGGTTACGTCGTTCCTGAAGAATGGGTCTACCTGAGCGTCCCCAATACCGATGTTGCAACAGAACGCTTCATCGCCGGTGACATTAGTATTCTCGGTGTGCCTTCAACCCGTCAGGAAGAGTTCCGCACTGACCCCAATCTTGCGGATTTCCAGACATTTGAATTCACCGGTAACGGTTTCAGCTTCTTCGCGATGAACTGGGCAAACCCGGATAATCCGCTTCCTGCATTGGATGAAGAAGGTAACTTAATCGAACAGGATCCGCACCCGGTACTCGGTGATGTCCGCGTTCGTCAAGCAATTACACAGGCTGTTGATGTCGCTTCCATCATCGAAAACATCCGTGATGGCAACGGTATTCAGGTTGCAACACACACAATCCCAACTTCATGGGTTTACAATCCTGACCTGCAATATGTATTCGATCCCGATGCCGCGATGGCATTACTGGACGAAGCGGGTTGGATCGACGATGATGGCGATGCCTCCACCCCACGCGTCTGCTCCGGTTGCCTCCATGCAGAAGAAGGCGCTACATTATCCATTCGCATTCGCGTTCCTGAAGGTTCAGAATCCACAACCCAAACCGGTGAATTCTTCGCCGCTTCACTTGATGATATCGGCTTTGATGCTGACTTCGCCGCGATTGACTGGGGTAGTGCATTCCTACCGGAACTGACTGGTCAGACATTTGATCTCGCGCTGTTGGCGTGGAGCCTCGGTCTACCGGTTGATCCTGATGTATCCTGGGCATACGGTCCGGAAGTTGACGTACCCGGTTCAGGCTTCAACTTCGGTTCCTTCTACAACGAAGAACTGAACGAACTGATGGCACAGGGACGTAGCCCGTCCGCAACCAATGGTTGTGATCAGGACGCACGTCGTGAAATCTATCTGCGTGCACAGGAAATCCTCTTCGATGAGGTCCCGTACATGTACCTGTGGGTAGCCCAGAGCATGACAGCGGCACAGCCGAACCTCATCAACTGGAATCCTTCCCCGTACTCACGTACATACAGCATTGATGGTTGGGCACTGCTCGATCAACCTGAATAATCTATTCAGCATTTAAAAATGATAGCGTCAGGGAAACCTGGCGCTATCATTTCTTTACGTCAAATAAATACTCAAAATAAATTTATGTGTAGCTGTTTATTAAAAAGAACCATTTGTTTCGCTATCGTAGGGTAACGTCGCATGACTCAATTTATTATTCGAAGAATCATACAAGCTATTCCAACTTTTTTTGGGATCACACTACTCTCGTATTTGATTATTGTCGCCGCTCCCGGTGATCCCGTTTCAATTCTAACGTTCGGCCCGAACGTTAGCCCACAGGAACGTGAAGCTGTCGCAGAGCGTCTGGGCGTAAATCAGCCCTGGCCCATGCAATATCTGCGCTGGCTCATCGGCGATGCACCGTTAACGATCGGTGGCGATCGTGTGTGGGCGATGGAACTTTCTAATGGTGACGTTGTGATGGTAGATGCCAATAACGAAGACGGAGAAATAGTCGATACGATTCCCGTCGAAGAATTTGGTACCGAACAAAATCACTGGATCGGACCGGCAGGTTCAGGGACGGAACGTGCGGTTTCCAGCCGTGATGCAACCCGCATTATTGACCGTTTATTCGACGGTCAAGATGTTGAAATCGTAAATTCGAGCTTTGTCCCGCATTATGGCGCAACCATACTCTGGGACGGTTTTACCAGTGACATTTACGAGGGCGATACCTTTTTACGCACTGAATTTAATGACCGGTATGGTATTCTACGCGGCGATTTCGGCAATTCTTTCCGCCTGAGAGAACCAGTAATCGATATCATATTAGACTTTTTGCCAGCGTCTATCGAACTTAATGTCGCCGTTCTCATTGTGGGACTTGGCATCGGCATTCCCCTCGGTGTCTTGGCATCTATATGGCACGGTAGTGCTTTCGATCAGGTAACACGCGTGCTTGCGGTCATCGGTAACGCTATTCCGGATTTTTGGTTAGCCTTGATGTTCTTAATCTTCTTCGGCGCGACACTAACTATCCTGCCGATGGGCGGGCAATGTGCGCCAACTCGCGGTGGATGTCCACCGATTTGGGGTCGGCTCGAATATCTAATCCTACCAACCACTGTTCTCGCATTAGGGGCTATCGCAGTCTTCTCGCGTTTTATGCGTGCCGCCATGTTGGACACCATCAATAGCGATTACATCCGCACAGCACGCTCTAAAGGGCTTTCGCCGCGGGGTGTTTGGTTCCGCCATGCGGCTCGCAACGCATTAATCCCGATGGCAACCTTCATCGGTCCGGCATTTTTGGGCGTGTTATTCGGCGGTGCGGTGATTATTGAAACCATCTTCACCTGGCCCGGCATTGGTCGCCTCACTATTCAATCCATCACCGGACAGGATTATCCGGTCGTGATGGCTGTGGTTGTGTTTGGCTCCGTCCTCACAATTCTCGGATATCTGGTAACGGACATCTTATATGCGGTGCTTGACCCGCGTATCCGATTTTAATTAAGTAAGGAGCGTAACATTATGGCAACTCAAACACAATCGCCGAATGTCACCAGTCTAGCCACTCCGGCTGAGGAAAAACTCAAAAGTAAATCACTTCTCCAGAAAGCCTTGTGGCGTATCTGGCATGATCGCCTCACTATGGTTGCCCTTACCGTTCTTGGTATTATGACATTAATGGCGGTCTTCGCACCATTTATCACAAGTGAAGTTCTTCAGGTCGATTATCTGGAGATTAATCTTGAAAATAATTATGCGGATCTCGGCTCACCGGGACACTTACTCGGTACGGATGAGATGGGACGCGATCACCTAGCGCGTTTACTTTACGGTGGGCGTATTTCTCTCGGAATTGGCTTTTCTGCGGCGATTATGTCGCTTAGCATCGGGATCATCATAGGGGTAATTACAGGGTATTATGGCGGAATCGTCGATGACATCATCATCTGGTTTATCACCACGCTCAATTCTATCCCACAACTGTTCCTCTTATTGATTATCGCGGCGATGCTCTCACCGAGTCCCGGAAGTCTCGTCCTCGTCCTTGGTGCGCTTGGCTGGACGGGAGCAACACGCATTGTACGTGGTGAAACCTTCTCTCTGAAGAATCAAGAATTTGTCATTGCGGCGCGGGCGGTTGGCGCATCTGACATCCGAATCATGTTTGTCCACATCGTGCCAAACATTATCTCTTTGTTGGTGATTTCGCTGGCGCTTGGAATCGGTGGTCTGATCTTGACTGAATCCGCCCTAAGTTTCCTCGGATTCGGTGTCAAAGCACCTTATCCGACCTGGGGCAACATGCTTAGTGGTGGTCTAGATATGATCCGCCGTGCGCCGCATCTGCTGTATTCACCCGGTTTGCTCATCTTTGTAACGGTGCTCTGCCTATACATCATTGGTGATGGTCTACGCGACGCATTCGATCCGAAACAAGCTGACTAAATAAACCTCTTAACGACACAACAGATAGGTGGTATGCCAATAGCGTACCGCCTATTTTTTTGCACATTCACTATCAACAAGGGCTAACATAAAAAAACGGCATGAGCTATATCTGCCCATGCCGTTTGATTATATACAGTTGTTATCGGTTAGCGAAATATCCGCTACGAACCGCCGTCCGCTTCCGGGGTGCTATCCGCATCAGCGTCTGCACCGGCATCCTCGTCGGTTGTGTCTACGTCAGCTTCTTCTGTCGCATCAGCATCTTCTTCGACGGTCATTTCCGTATCATCATCCGTTACCGGAGCCTCTTCGATGATAGTTGTTTGATCGCCCGCATCCACGGATGAAGCGTTGGTATCCAGAGCATTAGCGATTAACGGTGCAATCACGAGGGACACAATCGCCAGCAACTTGAGCAGAATGTTCAATGACGGTCCTGATGTGTCCTTGAAGGGATCACCGACGGTATCACCGACGACTGCCGCTTTATGGGCATCCGAACCCTTGCCACCAAAATTGCCCGCTTCGATGTATTTCTTAGCGTTGTCCCATGCACCACCAGCATTCGCCATCATCACGGCGAGCATAAAGGCAGAAATCAACGAGCCAATCAACACACCAACCAATGTTTCAGAACCAACATAGGTCATTAAATCTTCGTTACCCTGTACGGCAACAGTCAGAATGGCGATTACAACCGGAACGGCGACAGCGATCAAACCGGGCAAAATCATTTGACGGATGGCGCTATCGGTGCTGATGCCCACACAACGTTCGTAATCCGGTTCAGCTGTACCTTCCATAATGCCGGGGATTTCACGGAATTGACGACGCACTTCTTCCACGATTTCCTGAGCCGCTCTACCGACTGCCAGCATGGTCAAGGCGCTAAAGATATAGGGCAAAACTGCACCGAGGAACAAACCCGTAATCAGGCGTTGATCCAACACAACAGCCGCAAAAGTGGTCAATTCTTCTGCTGATGCCGGTCCCTTAACAGCCGTGATGAATGCGGCGGTTAATGCCAGCGCAGTCATGGCGGCGCTACCAATCGCAAAACCTTTACCTGTGGCGGCGGTCGTGTTACCGAGGCTATCCAGCGCATCGGTACGTTCACGTACTGCGCCTTCTAATTCGGACATTTCCGCAATACCACCAGCATTGTCTGCCACCGGACCGTAAGCGTCTGTCGCCAGCGTAATCCCCAAGGTGGAGAGCATACCGACTGCGGCAACCGCCACACCGTAAAGCCCTGTCGCGGAAATCGCAATAAGCGTCACAGCGATAATAATCAGCACCGGAGCAAGCGTACTGAACATACCCACTGCTAGACCGCGAATGATGACGATACCCGCACCACCCTGCGCGCTTTCGGCAAGATTCTTGGTCGGTCCATAACTATCTGCGGTGAAATATTCGGTGAAGTAACCAATCGCCACACCACCGACCAAACCGCTGATGGTCGCAATCATCACGCCTGTGCCAAGATCAAGCACTGCGGCAATAATAACGACCGCCACACCGACGATCAAGCTCGCTCCATAAACACCTTTACGCAAACTCCACAGCAAATCTTCTTGTGAAGCACCTTCTTCGGTAGTGACAAGAAATGTACTACCAATTGCAATCAACACACCAGCGGCGGCGACCAGAAGCGGGAAGGATTGTGCCGCAATCGCATTTTCAGTAGCGATACCGCCACCCACCAGCACAGCCAGCGTCATCGCGGCGATGATCGAACTTGCATAGCTTTCAAACAGATCAGAACCCATACCGGCGACATCACCAACGTTATCACCCACGTTATCGGCGATGGTCGCGGGGTTACGCGGATCATCTTCAGGAATACCCGCTTCGGTCTTACCCACAAGATCAGCACCAACGTCTGCCGCTTTGGTGAAGATACCCCCACCGACACGGGCAAAAATGGCGATAGACGTACCACCGAAGCCGAAGCCTGCCAGCGCACTCATCGCTTCTAGTGGATCATCAATCTGGTTGGTGAAGAGGATAAACAAAGCACCCACACCCAGCAAAGCCAGACCCACAACCAACGTTCCCATGACCGTTCCGCTGGCGAAGGCAACGCGCAAACCTTGATTCAAGCTCTTGGATGCCGCCGCCGCTGTACGCACATTGGCACGCACGGCAATGTACATACCGGAATAACCGGCAATACCAGAAGCAACCGCACCACTAATGAATGCAACGGCTGTCCACAGGCTCATGCCAGAATCTTCAATCTGGCTGAGCAGGGCGAGAACCACCGCCACAATCAGCACGAAAATACTCACTGCCCGATATTCACGGGTCAAAAATGCAGACGCACCACGCTGAATAGCACCGGCGATGCGCTTCATGGTGTCGTTGCCCTCATCTTGAGCAAGCACCCATGTCCGCTGTTGCCACGCAAACGCTAACCCGATCAAACTAACGATTACCGCGACAATCGCCGCGTTACTCGCATTATCAGTAAAAAATTCCATAAAATTTTATCTCCCTTGTTTTGTCTGTTGTTAGTGGGTAACAAATTAATCCCATAGCAGGCTGTAACCCACACGTTCCCATAACTTGCGAATTATTGATGCAGAAGCCGTTTTTTTCAATATGTTTATTGCTTGATCTTTAGAAACACCCAACATTCCAGTACACTATAATCAAAGAAGGTGAACGAATGACCCGACCTAAAAATCAACAAACCGGAACACTTGGCGAAGATCATGCACGCCGTTATCTTGAACACATTGGCTACCAGATCGTTACGACCAACTGGCATTGTCAATTCGGCGAAATTGATATTATCGCGCGTGATGGCGACGCGTGGACATTTGTGGAGGTCAAAACGCGCCGCACAAAATCCACAGAAAGCGCCTATGCCAGCATCACACCCGCCAAGCGTGAAAAATTGGTCAAGAGTGTGCACACCTATTTAAACGATCATGAATTGGACGATGTGCAATGGCGCATTGATGTCATCGCCATCGCCCTAAATACCGGAAAGCAACCGATCATTGAGCATGTTAAAGATGCACTGGACTGGTGAACAACGCAATCGCATCCTCGGTCACCGCCCGCTGATTGTCATTCTAGGACCAACCGCAGTGGGCAAAACCGGACTGGCGATCAAGGTAGGTCAAGGCATTGATGGCGAGATCATCGGTGCAGACAGCCGCCAAATCTATCAATATATGGACATCGGCACGGCGAAACCGACGGCGCAGGATCGCGCTACCCTACCCCATCATCTGATTGACATCATCGCGCCGGACGATAACCTGACCCTCGCCCGTTACCAGCACATGGCATACGCCGCCATTGATGATTGTCATACACGCGGCAAAATCCCGTTACTCGTCGGCGGAACAGGGCAATACATCAGCGCAGTCACGGAAGGCTGGTCAATTCCAGAAGTCCCCCCCGATGATACCATACGCGCAGACCTTGAAGCCTTTGCGGACGAACATGGCGCAGTAGCCCTGTACGAACGCCTAATCAAAGTTGATCCTGAAGCGGCAGAAAAAATCCATCCAAATAATATTCGGCGGGTAGTACGCGCCTTAGAAGTCCGCATCGTCACCGGCATACCAATTAGCGAATTGCAACGTAAAAAACCACCTCCGTATGCCATTTTGGAACTCGGACTCACTTTAGAACGTCCCTATTTATATGAACGTGCGGATCATCGCGTCGATCAAATGATGGTGCTTGGCTTTGTGGAGGAAGTAAAACGATTATTGGCGATGGGCTACCCGCATACCCTGCCGTCCATGAGTGGACTCGGTTACGCACAAATCGCCGCACATTTGCTGGATGATTTACCGCTTAACGAAGCCATTGAGCAAACGAAATCCGCAACACATGATTTTATCCGTCGCCAGTATACATGGTTTCGAGGGCACGATAATGGCATTGTGTGGCATAATATGGTGGAGCATAGTGAAGAAAACTTTTTTTTGACCATACGTAATTGGTTGAACGGATTGGACGAAGATTAGCTTATGGGATTGTTTAGACGGCGGGGAGAAAATCCAAATGCGGTAGCGGGTGTGTTCCTGCTTATTCTATTGCTGGCGATCACCGGACCCAATATTTTGCCGCGCCTCACCGCATCGATTCCCGTAGTGGATGAAGGTGTGCCGTGTCGCTGGTTACGTGAAGGCGAACAACGCGCCATGCACCAATCACTGATCGGGCGTTCAGCCAGTCTGGTTACCGCATCACCCATTAGTCTGGCGGTAGAAACCACTGCCCTGTCCAGCGCGAGCACCAATCTGGTGGTCACGATTACGGTCATCAATGACACCATCGGCACGGTGCCATTTTTACTGATTAACGACACAGTCGCCGTGGGAATCAATACCAACGTCTCTGGTCTGGGTGTTGCCTTCAACGCCACCGCCCCCGTCCCTGCGATTGGCGCAACCACGACCAGCTACCCTGAAAACCAGATTCGCCTGCTCGGACCACGACAACGGTGCGTACATCGCATTTCTTTCGCCGTGACCGAGCTACAGGGCACGATTGGCGGTTTCGGGGGTGATACCATCACCGCCTTTTACCGGAACGGCTCACGCGGGACTGCCAGCCCAACAGCACAGGGGCAACAAATTTACGCCGATCAAGGGTTATGGACAGGAGTCGTACAGTCCTTACCGTATACGATCAGCGTAGCTCAATAATTTTGCTATAATGTGAAAGACTTATAATTACAGAACACCTTATTCTGTGAATAGAGAAAAGGATAGGTAATTTAGATGACAGAACAACAGGATAAGCCTATTCTCACGGCATTAGAAGGCAAATTCGCGCGCCAACACTGGGCGTTAGATGGCGATGATGTCATTATTGGTCGGGATGATACCTGCGATGTCATTATTCCTGAGCGGCAAATTTCCCGCCAGCATATCCGCATCTACCGCAGTGATAAACAATTCTTCATTGAAGATTTGAATAGCCGCAACGGGACATGGGTCAACGACCAGCGATTAGAAGGTCTGTCGGAATTACACGACGGCGATGAACTGAATCTCGCGCTGGCGATCAAACTGCAATTTATCGGCTCCGGTGCAACCGCGCCCCTGCCCTTTGAATTGCCGGATAACATCGGTGGACGTTTGCGCCTCGATACAGAATCGCGTCGCGTATTCATCAACGACGAGGAACTTAACCCCGCGCTCAGTTTGCCCCAATATCGCCTGCTGGAATTATTGTATCAAAACACGGGGAGCATCTGCACGCGTGACGAAGTGGTAGAAGCGGTCTGGCCCGATGTGATGGGCGAAGGTGTGAGCGAACAGGCGATAGATGCGCTTGTACGCCGTTTACGGGATCGCCTCGCGGAAACAGACCCCGAAGTACAGTACATTGTCACTGTGCGCGGTCATGGCTTCCGGTTGGAAAATCCGCAGATTTAGTTTTCAAGATTAGCATTCGTGTTTGGGGAAGGAACATCCGTAGCGGTGTTACTCCCCAGAATTTTGTTCTTGATAAAATGATATATTCCCAGAATTGACAGTCCAAGAAACAAAAAAAAGAAACCTAAAACAGAAGCGGAGTCTACGAGAGATTGTTCGCGTTCAACCAATCTTAACGGTAGAACGCGTGAATCTAAATCCGGATAGTATTGAGTAAATTCATCCACAATATCTTGGTCATTAGGCGATAGCCTATTCACATATACAACAAACGTTTCTATCTCAGAAGAAAGTTCAAATTGTGATTCACTGCGATAGAGCAACAAGTAATCTTCAATTTCCACGATGCTATAGTACGAAATATCATCACCAAATAGGAACTCCAAAACTCCACCGGAAGTAACCATCTCCCATCCGGTGTCAAAAACCATTTCACCCCTAACCGAATATGGGCGAGACCCATCCATTTGAAAATTACCATCACGCAGATCTTGAGTGGAAAGTGGGATAGCAGGCTGAATCACTTCCGGTAAAACAACAAAATTTCCCCAGAGAATGACGACAATCAGCGTAAGAATAACAACAGTAAGTGTTTTATAAGTCCCCTGTATATACAGCCCTATAAACCAATTAAGGTCGATATACATGCTATTTTCTCCTCAAGCTCTACTGTCTCTGAATAAATATAGTTTAAGAAAGCAACTACACTATCAGGTAGTTATTTTATGAAATAGGTTAGGAAAAAAGGTCAAATACGTATAATATCACTCTATTGCAAACCTGAAGGTCAAAGGATTAGTGTGTTGTGACAGATCATGAGCATCAACCCCCGTTTCCCCTAGAAGCAACAGCGGTTTCACCACCACCGGGATATGCCATCCCCAACACCATCACCTTTAGCAATGATGACACAACCATTACCTATCTATTCGCCACACCGGATGCACCAATCCAGCAACTGTATGCATTTGATGTGAATACCGGAAAACGCACGATCTCTGCATCGCCTCCGGGTGGTGGTGTGCAGGAAGATAAACTGACACCGGAAGAAGAACTACGCCGTCAACGTGAACGGATGCTTGCCGTCGGCATCACCCATTATCAGCGCGTTTCAGGTTCAGACCGCATCCTCGTACCACTAAACGGCAGTATCTATGTGCAAGATTCGCCCACAGAATCACTTCGCCTCGTCGTCGATACCTCCGGTCAAGCGCCTGCCCTCACGCCTCGCCTTACAGAAGACGGTCAATGGATTGCTTATGTGCAGGATGCAGAACTTTATGTTATCTCAGCGGATGGTAATGGGACACCGCGCCAATTAACCGCCGGAGCGCGTGGCACAGGTAAAACCAACGGTCTGGCGGATTATATCGCGCAGGAAGAACTCGGACGTGGCGAGGGTTTCTGGTGGTCAGATAACGCCGAATTTATCGCCTATACAGAAGTCGACGAAACGCACATCCCCGCATATCGCATTGTGCATCAGGGCAAAGAGGCTACCGGAGACGGCGCTCAGGAAGATCATCATTACCCGTTTGCAGGTGAAGACAATCCCCGCGTGCGTCTGGCGATTACAGCGCGTGATGGCGGCGAACCGATCTGGATGAATACCGACTTTGGCGAGGAAACCTATATTGCGCGGGTATTCTGGTGGCAGGATGGCAGTCCGGGCGCAGAGATATTAAACCGCCTACAAAATCGGATGTGGCTGGCACGCTTCGACATTGAAACTGGCGAACGCATCACCATGATCGAAGAACAAACCGACTATTGGATCAATAAACGCAACAAAGGTCACAAATTACTCAAGAATGGCGATGTTCTCATGACATCTGAACGCGACGGCTATAATCATCTGTATCTTTATGGTCACGAAAACACGCTCAAACAACGCCTGTCCGACGGTGGCTGGGTGGTGGATAGCATCGCCGGTGTCGATGAAGACAACGGCATTGTTTACTTCACAGGCAATCGTGAAAATCCAACGGAAGCGCACCTCTATCGTGTGCCGTTGGCAGGTGGCGAAGTTGAACGCATCACACAACAAGCAGGCACGCACGCCATTGTCATGGATCACACCTGCACGCGTTTCGTCGATACCTTTACGTCACTTTCACAGCCGCCTATCATCACCCTACGCGACCTGCAAACCGGCGAAATCATCCGCACAATTCATGAGCCAGATGATCCGCGTATCGAAGAATTCAACCTCACTCCGCCGGAAATCATCACGCTACAAAATCGCATCGGAGACACACTTTTCGGCGCGATCTACCGTCCGCCTTCTCATTTTGGCGATGGTCCGTTCCCGACAATTGTGTATGTCTATGGCGGTCCCGGTCCACAGATGGTTACGAACAGCTACGCCCTGACTGCTAATCTGATGCTCCAATATTTGAGTCATCTCGGCTTTCTGGTGTTCCGGCTGGATAATCGTGGCAGTGCGCGGCGTGGGCTGGAATTTGAAGGCGCATTAAAGCACGCCATGGGTACGATAGAAGTTGACGATCAGGTTGACGGTGTGCGCTGGCTCACTGAACAGGGCTTGACTGATCCAGCACGGGTTGGCATTTATGGCTGGAGCTATGGCGGCTATATGACGCTGATGTGCCTGACCAAAGCGGCAGATACGTTTAGTGTCGGTGTTGCAGGCGCGCCGGTAACCCATTGGGATGGATATGACACCGCTTATACCGAACGTTACATGAACACCCCGCAGAAAAACCCCGATGGCTACGCAGATGGAAGCGTGATGGCGCATGTGGACAAGCTCAACGGAAAACTCATGCTCATTCACGGTATGCTAGACGAAAATGTGCATTTCCGGCACACTGCCCGCCTTATCAACGCCCTAAATCGCGCCCGCAAAGCATATGATCTACTCATCTTCCCCGATGAACGCCATATGCCCCGCAACAAAGCAGACCGTGTGTATCTCAACGAAAGACTCATCAAGCATTTCCAGAAACATCTATAAACGCGTCATCTATCCGGCGGAAAACGCTACACAGGGTAATGCACTCCGCCGGAAACCCTTTGATGATCTTCCTATGCAGGATGTCACATTGATGTAAAATAGAAGGCTAAATGTAAATTCAGCAATTTATTGGAAATCCCACTTTGGCAAAGTTAAAACCTACTACTGAATTACTGGAAGGTATCCTCGCACGGATTCCTGAAGGGTTCATTCATCGAAATCGGCTTGGCAAGCGCCTTAAAATCGCGTCCAAAGACAAGATCGCCCCGCTATTAGAGGAGTCATTCGTCGCGAATACCGGCAATCTGTATTACGACACGCGCCGCTTGACCGAAGATCAGGTCATGCACAGCGATACATGGTGCAAACCGGTACTTCCGACACTCCATAAAGACGGCGGTTTACCAGAAAAAACGATAGACGAAAAGCAAGCGATCAGAGACGAGAAACTTACCCAAGCCAAAAACGAAAATTATGATCGTATCATGCGCTTGCTCGGCTATACGGCGGGCTTTACTACTCAGGAAGCCCTGTGTAGCACACCTGAAGAACGTCTCGCGCTAAAATCCATGCTCGATGATGGTTGGCTTAAGCAAATGGACGATCTGATATTCGACCCGTTGCGCGTTGGTCAGCCGACCATGCAAACCATCGCCCATCGCCATACCATCATGCCGCTACATCAAGCGTTGGTTCAAGAATTACAAGCCTTACCGGGGCATACCATCGAACAAAAAATTCTGCAAGAAAAATACGATAAAAACACGCTTACTAGCATCCTGAATATGGGCGGATTTTCCACCTATATCGTCCCCATGAAGGTCGCGCCATATCAATCTACATGGATTCGACTTAAAGAAAGTGATCCAGAAAGCGCCCGTGACGTGGCGGCAGAAGCCGTAAGCATCAAAGACGCAGATTGGGAAGACGCCCTGCAACATTGTGGCGAGGTCGTCCGTAATGGCGCACGCGATGGCACAACCAATCGTATTCGCGTTGTCGCCCGCACGTATACCGTTAGCAAAGCGGCGAAATTGCTCAACGTGCATCAGGAATCCATCGAACGTGCGATCAAAGATGGGGTGCTTTCTGCATTCCCTGACCCCGAAGAACGCACCCGCATCCCCGCTGAAGATATGGAAACCGTCTACAACGACCCTGAACTAACCGAGGAAATCACCGCCTACGAAATCGTCAAAGTGCGTGATTTGTCGCTCGTCGCGGAGATGAATTATTCGACCATGCGGCGCAGATTAGTTCGGTTGAAGATCAACGCGAGAGCGCCGCGGTGGGGTGAAGTTCGCGGCAAATGGAAACTCCCAAATTACTTCTATGAATATCGCATGATTCTGGATGCGAAACGGCAAGCATGGGAAGAACGCAAAGCCGAAGAACGGGCGGACGAGCAACGTAAAATCCGCGAAGTGTTGGATGCAGAACGTAAGCATCGCGAATCGCTCCGTGCGCGCTTAGTGGCCGCGTTCCCAACATGGCAACATGCAGAGCGTAACGATCAGCACATCACCCTGCACATTGGTCCGCCCAACAGTGGTAAAACACACGACTCGCTCACCGTCCTCAGCGAAGCCGGCAGTGGCTGGTATCTCGCGCCCTTGCGTCTGCTGGCATTTGAGGTCTTTGATCGCCTGAATCGTCAGGGTGTACTCTGCAATCTGCTCACCGGAGAGGAATACATTCCCGTCCCCGGCGCAAACATCACCGCCGCGACGATTGAAATGTTTAATCCCAATACCAGCGGTGAAGTCGTCGTCATTGATGAAGCGCAACTACTCGCAGACGCAGATCGCGGATGGGCATGGACGCGTGCGTTAATGTCCGCGCAATCACCGGATATTCACGTCATCGCGCCCAATACCGCACAGGGCTTAATCGAAAAACTCGCCAGTGAAGCGGCTATATCGCTAGAAGTTATCGAACATCAACGTCTTGCACCGATTGAAGTCTCGGACACAAATTGGGAAATTGATAACCTGCCCGCTTCAACCATCCTCGTGGCATTTTCCCGGCGGATGGTACTTCACCTCAAAACCATCCTTGAGCAACAAAATCGGCGTGTCTCGGTGGTCTATGGGGGTTTACCGCCGGAAGTAAGGCGTAAACAGGCAGATCGCTTCGCTAGCGGAGAAACCGAAATCTGCGTGGCGACGGATGCAGTCGGCATGGGACTCAATCTACCGGCAGATCATGTCTGCTTTTACGAGGTCGAAAAATACGATGGGCGCGATATTCGCTCACTGTATCCAGCAGAAGTCCAGCAAATCGGCGGACGTGCAGGGCGATTCGGGTTGAGCACGGTCGGTAAAGTGGGTGCCACATCCATGCGTGACCTTAAAATGGTCAGAAAGCTATTTTATGCGGATGCAACAATCCTCACCCATGCACGCGTCGCACCGAGTTTGCAAGACCTTGAATTGCTCCCCGGCAGTCTGCATGAGCGCCTCCTGCAATGGTCGGAACTACAATCTATACCGGAATCTCTGCGTAACGTCATCAAGACAGCAGATTTGAGCGAGCGCATCGAATTGGCAAGGATGTTACGTGACGAAGAAGTAGATAAACTGGGCATGGAAAAGGCGCTGAAGCTCGTCAATGCCCCAACGCGTAAAGAAACCCGCGCATTCTGGTATAACTGCACCCAGCACATCTTAAAAGGCTTCCCTATGCCTACCCCGCCGCCACCGCCCAATAAGATTTCCATGAGCCGCGATCTGGAAGCCACCGAAATCAGCATCGCCTGTGCAGATATTTACCTCTGGCTTTCTCAGCGGCGGGAATTTTCAACATTTGGCGCGGATCGCAAAGCAGTGAGCAACGAGCGTGAAACGTGGTCATTGCGGATTGATTTTGCGCTCATCAATCAGCTAGATACCTCGCGCCGTTGTCCTGAATGTGGCAAGATGCTCAAAATCAATCATCGTCACCGCCTCTGTGACAATTGCTTCGTCCGCGAACGGATGCGCTAACCTAAACAAAAAGGCAGATCATAAACGATCTGCCTTTATTTTTGCCAGAATTTTCGGCGTATTATCTATCCGCCTACGGTTTCCGTGGCTTCCGCTTCAGGAGTCGACTCAGCGGGTGGCGGCGGTGCGACTTCTTCTGTGCCTTCGATCACCGGAACCTCAATGCTTTCTACCGGAGGCACAACCTCTTCAATCGGTGCATCAGCGTTTACACAATAGGTATTGTGCAGATGTATCGCCGCCAGCAAGCGCGGTCCGTAGCGCATACCGTTCAAACTTGGCAACACCGCGCCATGGAACAGATCAACCTGAGTTGCACAGTCCGGCAAGCCGACGCTGATCTCTAGCGTTTGCCCCGGCAGGATACGCACCGTATTGAAGGCAAACAGGTCTTGATTATCAATGATCTCATCGTATTTCAGGTAAGAGGCAATGCCGATGTCATAAGCACATTCACTTGAATTATTGGTCACCCGTCCGGTGTTGAAACCTGTTTCCGGTAATAGTACACCGACAAGATCAAGTGAGGGGTTCGGATTTTCGCAAACCGCCACCACCGCCGGATCATAACTGTTGGTGATGGTCGTCGCGGCGTTGCCACCATGTGGGACTGTCACCACGGCACCCGACCCACTGACTGACCAGCCATCGCCCGGATATTCTTCGGTTACTGTGTAATTGCCGGGCACGAGATTTTGCCAGACAAGAATGCCTCCACCCGCGCCGATCATTTGACAGGCAGGGGTTGGATAGGACGGACCCTGCGCGCAAATGCTAAATTGTTTCGCATCGTCCACCGGATGATCGTTCCAGTTGACGTTTTTAAAGACAGACAAACTTCCCGGCGCGGTATAACGGTTGACGATGGTTAACGAGTCCGTTTCCCCCGCGACAACTTCAACCGAAGCGCCTGAACCTGTCACCGCCCAGTTCACACCGGGATCAGACTCAGTCACCGTATAAACACCCGGTTCAAGTCCCTCGTAAACAAGCTCGCCACCATCCCAATCGATGAACGAACAATCCGGCGAGGCAAATGAAGGACCTGAAACACAGATGCGGAAAATCGTTGTCTGATTCGGCTCTATTCCCGCCCAATCGACCACTTTTGTTACAATCAAGCCCGCGGTTGTCCGTAATGTTACATTATGCGAATCCTGCACGGGGTCAGTCTCAATGCTATCCGCCGTCGCAGTATTAATTAGTGGACCGGGTAAATTAGAAGCGGTGATAAAGTAACTATCCTCAATTTCCACCGATTCGCCGGGTTCGAGTTGCCCCAAACTCCGATTGATATTCAGCATGGGGTCGGTCACCGTTACACCGGTCAAAACCACATCGCCAATATTGCTCACCGTGATGACATAATCCACCGTCTGCCCCACACCAAGCGGACCCGTAGTGCCGGTTTTGTTAATGGCTAATGCCGGTTCAGCATTCAGGAAACGCGCAAATAAACAGGCGGAGTTACTATCTTGCTCATCGCTGATAAAACTCGTAATCACATTATCCGCGTCATATTGGCATGATCCCAGAGAACCGGGAACAAACCCGACAATATCCAGCACATACTGCGTGCCGTTAATGTTAAATTCCTGACTTTCCGGTGGTGAAACAATCTCAACCCGATCTGCACAGGGTACTGTGTCCCCATAAGGGCATGTGTCCTGAACGTTATCAGTTTCATCCAACAGAATCGTGTAATCTAATCGCGTGGAGATTGATGGGCTAGAAAACATCAAATCAATCCCAAGATCAACCTGAGATAGATTGACAAAGCGATAAATCGGATTGTTGTAATGCGTGAGTTCACCAAGAACAAAGACCGTACCGGGAGAGAATTGAATAGCTGAATTTCCGTCAAAGCCAAATCCACTCTGGACTGCGACGCTTGATGCAGATGGACAATTTCCAAGCGCAGACGGCGTGCCAAACGTCACCCGATTCTCATCATTTGTCGGCGGGGAGTTCACGTAAAACAAACAGGTCGGCGTTGAGCCATCAGGTGATGTGCCATTCAACCACACACCATCTGCAAGTGAAAGCGTTACGGCACTCACAGGGGTCGCACCTGTGACAAAGATCATAAACAATGTTAGTAGTGTGCCAGAAAGCAGGCATGTAACTAGGCGCTTCGGCATCAGAAATATCCTCAAAACTTGTGGGCAAGCTAGAAATTTAGACTTATATTAGACAATACATTAATTAGTGTAGTGCATGTCCGTCGTCAATCGCTAACCCTGATGTTAGAAAACGCCAACAATTTACGTATTTCAGATTAAAATTTACGCAATTTATAAGTTTTCCATTAAGAGTTTCGTTAAGCTCGACTTTTAATAGTTCATGAACTGCACGGATAACAAAAAACACGCCCATGATGAGTAGACGTGTTTTCAGTTTCAATACGTATTGTTATGTAGTGACCCTCGACTAATCCGGTTGGGGTTGCATTTCCAGATAATCCAGACTGACCGCCGCATCGGGGCTGATCCCCATAATTTCCATCATATTTCTGATACGTTCAGCTTTGACCTCCGCATCAGACAGTGACCATGTACGACTCTTTATCTCAATGAAAAGCTCATCAAGATTCGGCTTTAGCACACGGTCAATATTGACGAAAAACAGCACACCCTGATAGTGGATACGCCAGCGACGACGTTCCTTCTGTAACTCACGTTGTGTACTATCATGGAAATACTCCTGATAGAAGCGCAACGGACGATCTGCCGGCGCGATAAAGCGCGAGTGTGAGAGCAAAACGGCAGAATTAAATTCGCGTTCTTTCTCTGGCATCGTGAACGTCAGCCGCGCCCGCACTTCGGAGATTTCGCCACGATCATCGAGCTTGCAATCTTCACGATAGCGCACCCGCCCTTTGTTCTCGTCGATAAACGTGAAATAAGTATCGTACTGACGATAATGTACGGTGCGTAACACTTCTACATCGGGATGGTCAAGCAATTCTTCGATCGCAGAAGCATCGGTCAGGCGTGCCTTGACCTGTACCTCAAAGCTCTCGGTTTGCTCCAACCCACCAACCGCCACCAGCTTGCTAATCACATCATTTTCATGGACGAGTAGGAATTTATCGACCTTCTCAGCATAGTCGCGTGCCTGTTGGGTGACCTCTTCCAGATTGATCGTCAGCAGAACACGGTCACGCATCATCCACTTGCCATGACACATCACATGCGCCACATCCGAACTTTTACCCGCATACACAATTTGCGAATAAACCAGATCGGGCGAACGATTAAATTTCGGTGAATTATGGATCGTATCAGCATCCATGATAAGCATATCTGCGAATTTACCGACTTCAAGACTACCGGTCACATCACCGAGAAACAGCGCCTCTGCGCCCATACGGGTTGCCATCAACAGGGCTTGTTTTGCTGGGAGAACCGTCGGATCGTTATTCGCCGTCTTAGCAAGGAATGCCGCCAGCCGGATTTCCTCGAACATATCAAGGTCATTGTTGCTAGCGGGTCCATCCGTGCCAATGCCCACATTCAAGCCTTTATCCAGCATGGCTTTTACCGGCGCAACACCACTGGCGAGCTTCAAGTTACTGCTCGGATTATGCGACACGCTCGTGTCATTTTCATACATCATTGCAATGTCGCCCGCGTTGATATGCACACAATGCGCCGCGAGTACCTTCGCGTTCAGCAAACCCGTCGTTTTCACCCACGGAATCACGCGCATTTCATAATCACGCACATTATCTTCTTCTTCTTGCTTGGTTTCAGAGATGTGCATCAATACAGGAATATCATATTGCATGGCGAGTTGCGCTGATTTTTTGAGCAACTCCTCTGTGCTGGAATATGGCGCATGAGGGGCAACGGCAGGCGTAATTAACGGATGACCGCGCCATTTTTCGATGTAAGTCCGCGCATATTCGAGGCTTTCTTCATAAGAATCCGCATCCGGCGCGGGGAACTTGAGGATGGTTTGTCCCAAAACACCGCGCAAACCAACATCCGCGACTGCCTGTGCAATCTCTGATTCGTAGTAATACATATCCGCAAAACACGTCACGCCACTGCGGATAGATTCCGCACAGGCGAGCAATGTCCCCAATCGACAAAATTCCGGGCTGACAAATTCGCGCTCGGTTGGCATGATATAACCCATCAGCCACACATCAAGGCGCAAATCGTCCGCCAGACCGCGCAAGAGGGTCATGGGTAAATGGGTATGTGCATTCACCAGACCGGGCAAAATATATTGCCCCTCAGCAGAAACAACATCATCCGATTCGTATTGGCTGAGAATATCTTCACGATCACCGACAGCAACAATCTTGTTTTGATGAATGGCAAGCGCGCCATCGACAAAAATATCCATAGCTTGATTCATAGTTACGACGGTGCCACCCGAAACAAGGGTATCTACACGTTTCATAAAACTGTCACCTCCGACTCATTAAGCGAGATAAACTCTCGCACTAATCACAACAGGCATTTCTTGAAATGAGGTAAAATTGGCGCAATTGTACACCTTAAGTACACTTTGTGCAGGCTACTTAACCTATATTTAACTGTGGGAGACCTCTATGCGTCGTCGTCTAGGCACGCTTTTACAGCTTAAACTATCAACATTGTTCGTCATAGAAGCCGCGTTGATCGGCACATTCTTCGTGCAAGCACTCCGTTTTTTGATCGGTACGCTCTATGCACGGATTGGCAGTGCATCGCTTTATCCGGCGCTTGATCCATCCCTGATTGACCCCAATCTCGTCGGTCTGGTCACCCCCGGAACGGTGAGCGGTGAGATTAGTTTTCTGGTGTATATGGCGGCGCTTCCGCTCATTACCGCGCTGATCGGACGGGTGCGCTGGCTGGTGTTCCTCTCGGCTATCATCGCGGCAGGTGGTCGCTATTTGATGATGGGCGAAATCAGCGGCATCTCTCCGACAATCGGTGCGGCGATCACCGTTGGCGGCGGCATGTTCTATATTGCCATGCTGGTAAGGCATCGCGCACAGAGCCTACCCTATATGTTTATCATCGCCTTTAGTGTAGACCAGATTTTCCGGGCATTCGGCAACACATTGGATCCATCATGGTCAAATGAGTATGCCAGCGCCCAGCTTATCCTCACATTCATTACGATTATTCTTGCATTTTACACGGTAATCCGTCAACAAGTCGAAGAGTCGTCTTCCAGCGGGAGTATTTCACCGGATCGCGGCTTGCTCACCATTTGGGGAAGCATCGGCTTGGGCGGACTGTTGTTCCTCGAACTTTCCCTGCTGAGCGTCTCCAATGCGATTATCGGGCGGGCGGGCTACAGCGCCTTTACGCCCTACCCCTACCTCACGCCTATTCTAGTGGTTGTGACTCTGCTCCCACTCATTCCGGCAATCCGTGCGCTTGCGGGACAATTTATCGGCATTTTTGATAACAACGTGCGCGGATGGGTCTGGCTGTTACTCGTCGCCCTGTTGATTGTGCTCGGTGTGCGCGTTGGCGGTGTACTGGCGCTGGCATCAATGGTCATGGCGCAATTTTGCGTGAGCTTGATCTGGTGGTGGCTGGTGCGCCCGATGGGAGAAAAAGAACGCAACCTGACCGGATTATGGATTGTGCTGGCGATGCTCGTGTTTGTCATCCTCGCCGTGTTTGATATTTTCACCTTCGAATATGCGTTCGTGCGTGATTTTGCGCCGGAAGTCGATTTCCTTAACCCCATCATCCCGCCTCTCTTGCGCGGATTTCGTGGTCTTGGGGTGGCGGTTCTACTTTTTAGTGTGCTCATCGCCGTCTTGCCGATGGTGCAAGTCCGTAAGCGTATCCCGTGGCGTGCCGGTTCAACCTCCGAGGGCATTTTCTGGTTTGTGATGCTGATTGTCGCTGGAATCATCACCGGGATTGCCGCCCGCCCGCCTCAAATCGTCCAGAGTCGTGAAGAGTTGCGCGTCGGAACATACAACATTCACGCCGGATTCAATGAGTTCTATCACTATGATCTGGAAGCCATCGCCCAGACGATCCGCAGTAGTGGGGTCAACGTGTTGCTTTTGCAGGAGGTCGAAACCGGACGGTTAACCAGTTTCAGCACAGATCAGGTGCTCTGGTTAGCCCGACGCGTCGGGATGGATGCCCGCTTCTTCGCCACTAACGAAGGCTTGCAAGGTTTGGCAGTCCTCTCCAATATAGAAATCGTCTTTGATGACGGCGAATTATTGGATAGCGTCGGCACGCAAACAGGTCTACAGCGCGTGCAGGTACGCCCGGATCAAAATGTCATCACGATATACAACACATGGCTCGGCGTTTTGCTAGAAACCGACGCAGAACGCGACGTGCTGGAACAGGAAACCGACCAGCAAAACCAACTGAGCGAGATTTTCTCCATCATCACTGCCCAGAATGGTGAAGGCTTAGGGCGCAGTCGCACCATCATCGGCGGCACGTTCAACAATGTGCCGGATTCTGACCTCATCTCCCGTTTACGCGATTCGGGCTTGATTGATCCCTTCGCCGGATTACCCGTTACGGAATATGCCACCTATTGGCGCACCGGACAGCGCGCCCGCCTTGATTATCTGTGGCTCACACCGCAATTGCCCGCAGTCGGCGCATTGGTCATTAACTCGAACGCGTCCGATCATCGGATGGCAGTTGTGGGGATTGAATTGCCATAGGTTGAAATACCCAAAACAAAATGCCAGCCTCGTTTATCAGTGAGACTGGCATTTTTTGTTATCACATTCAAACCGATGAACACCGAAAGAAGCTACCCTACTCCGACTCTATATTTGCGCCCTCATCGTAAGGTATTTCATCTTCCGCCAACTCCACTTCAACCGTGTCAAGCGCGTCAGCCATTTCACTGACGATGGTCAATTTGTCCTTTTTGACAAGGTTCAGCGCCGCCCGTGCCGCAGATTGCCCGGCGGATTGTTTCGTCTTCCCCTTACCTTTAGAGACCACCGTCTCCCCCACCACAACCTCGACCACGAACTCTTTCTTGTGCTCCGGTCCGGTGGCAGACACCAGTTGATATTCCGGCGTGATATTATACGCCGCCTGGCTCCATTCCTGAAAGCGACTGCGCGCATCTTTATGAATGGCTTCGTCCATCACATCTTTTTGCAGAATCGTTAAACGCGGGATGATAAAATCACGCACCGCATCCAGACCACGATCAAGATAAATCGCCCCGATCACCGCCTCAAACGCACGGCACAGATTATTCGCCCGTTCGCGCCCGCCACTATTTTCTTCGCCCTTGCCCATCAAAATCACTTCACCGATACGGCATTCTACCGCCAGTTGCGCCAGAGAATCCGTCCGAACCAGCGCGGAACGCAGGCGCGTCATCATCCCCTCTGCCATATCAGGGTAGCGACGATATAACATATCTGCGGTGATGAAATCCAAAATCGCATCACCCAGATATTCCAGCCGTTCGTTATCTTCCAGCCAATCGTTTGATTGCTCATTCAAGTAGGAACGATGCGTCAACGATTGCTGAAGTAACGCCGGATTGAGAAAATGAACACCGATAACTTTCTGAAATTCTTCTATATCCATAACACCATCATTGTACAAACTTTTTAAAGACAAGCGAGGCATTATGCCCGCCAAAACCGAACGCATTCGTCATCACCACAGACATGGGGACATCACGCGCCTCGTTCGGCACATAATCCAGATCACATTCCGGGTCGGGTTCTTCCAGATTCATCGTTGGCGGCGCAACCTGATCGCGCAATGCCAACACGCAGAAAATCGCTTCAAGCGCGGCGGTCATCCCCATGCCGTGTCCGGTCATGCTCTTTGTGGAGCTAATCGGAATTTTATAGGCATGTTCGCCGAACACCGCTTTAACCGCCTTCGTTTCCATCGGATCGTTAAGGTCGGTGGCGGTGCCGTGCGCGTTGATATAATGCACGTCGTCAGGATTCATTTTCGCATCGTCAAGCGCCTGCTGAAGCGCCCGCGTTGCCCCTAAGGCAGTCGGATCAGGCGCAGTCACATGGAAGGCATCGGATGTTGAGCCATAGCCCACAATTTCCGCCAGAATCGTCGCGCCACGCGCTTTCGCACTCTCCAATTCTTCTAGAATCATGACGCTTCCGCCCTCGGCAAACGCCAGACCGGAGCGATTCTTAGAAAACGGACGCATTGCGCGATGTGGCTCGTCATTTTCACGCGATGCCGCGCCGATGCGATCAAACACGGCAATCCCGATAGGAATAATTGGCGCTTCACCTGCCCCTGCGATGGCACGGTCAATCCGCCCCAGACGGATCAGATCAAACGCATGTCCGATGCAATCCGCACCCGTCGCACAGGCGGAAGTCGGTGTGTATGAAGGACCTGTCGCTTTAAAGGCAATGCTAATCATATTGCTCCCACCGTTGACCATCAGCATGGGGATGCCAAACGGCGTGACGCGGCGCAAATCCTGAAGTTGCTCCACGCGGACGACTTGATCGACAAAACTTTCCACCCCGCCCACCGCAGAACCAACGATCACGCCCGTTCGTGCGGAAAATTCCTCGGTGGTTTCTAGTCCAGAGTGCTGAATCGCCTGACACGCGGCGGCATACGCTAAAAGTTGATAGCGGTCACGACGACGCAACTCCTTTTTCTCGACATATTGCTCCGGGTCCCAATCTTTGGCTTCCCCGGCGATCTGCACCGCATGTTCGCTGGCATCATAACGCTCAATCCTGGCGACACCGCTTTTTCCCGCTTTGATCGCCTGCCATGTACTTTCTACATCGTTTCCTACGGGAGAGACAGCCCCCAAACCGGTCACAACGACTCGTCGCGTCATGAAATTGCCTCCTCGATAACACGTTTTAGCTAAATTTTATTTTTTTGGTTTGTATTATACCAACCGTGTGAATAGAAGTCGGCTATTTTGCAATTTTGAGCAAGCTATAGCGGACTCGTTTAGACCTGATTGGTATCATAACCCAATGCGATGCGCCACCCATTATCAGGCACGGTCATCCGGTGTGGGCGTATACTCACCTTCAATCCACGCCTCACTATCCGGACTCATTTCTTTTTTCCAGACAGGCACAATTTCCTTCAGACGATCAATCCCATAGCGCGCCGCCTCAAAACAGCCATCATCACGATGGGCAGATGCACAGGCGATCAACACCGTATTTTGACCGACTGCCAGTTCACCCAATCGCTGTACAATCGCAATGCCCTGCACTTTGTCCCACCGTTCGCGGATTTCATCAGCGACCTGACGCATTTTTGCCAGCGCCATCGGCTCATAGGCTTCATAGTTGAGCTTTTCCGTGCGCGGCAGATGCCCTGCTTTGTGCGTCTCCCCGCGTACAAATCCGCTAAACAAACACACCGCACCCGTATCCTGTGTCGTAATTGCGGCGATCAGTTCATCATGATCGACTGGTTCAGTGGGCAATCGGAAAATTTCAGGATACCCTACCTCACCACTTCCACCACTTACAGGCGGGAAAAACGCCACTTCGTCACCATCATGGATCGCCTCTTTGTCGAAGGCATATTCACGATTAACCGACCCCAATGCCGCTTTCAAATTGGCGCTCATTTCTGGATATTTCACGCTTAATGCCTGCTTTACATCGGCAAGAGTCGCATTTTCGTCTAGCGTCAGGTCGAGCTTGTTCGTGCCAGCAAGGTCTTTGAGTGTTGCGAACAACAGCACTTTAATTTGCATCAGTTTGCGTCCTCTCCGGCGATGTAATCCCCATGCACCCCGCCCCGCTTTTCTACAAGATGAATATCGCTAATTCGCATCCCACGATCCACCGCTTTCGCCATATCATAGATGGTCAACGCGGCGATGTTCACGGCGGTCAGGGCTTCCATCTCGACACCTGTTTTGCCAATTGTCCGCGCCGTTGCGGTAATTCTGACGGCATTTGCGGACTCGTCCACTTCAATATCAACCCCGATCTTCGTCAAGGGTATCGGATGACAGAGCGGAATTAACTCCGATGTACGTTTCGCCGCCATGATTCCGGCGATGCGCGCCACCGTAAGCACATCCCCTTTTTTGAGCGCACCCGCTTGAATCAGGCGCAAGGTTTCCGGTTGCATGTAGACCACGCCCGACGCGACGGCAACCCGTTCGCTATCGGGTTTCTCGCCAACATCAACCATATCGGCGCGCCCTGCGTCATCTAAGTGCGTTAATTTATTGGTCATAAGCTACTCCTGAAGCCCCTATTATAACCTACAAAAAAACCACCCGAACAAGGTGGTCTTTTCAACTCATTTATACACAATAGACGCGCTAAACCCCGCGCCATCTTACCCCAATGACTCGACGCGCAACGCACCAATCGTCTCACATGCCGGACAACTTCCATCGGGTCGGATAATCGCATAACCACCCTGCGGATCATCGTCGTAACGGTCAAAATCCACGTTCCAGACAATCAGCAAACGCACGGGCAAGCGTTGGTAATCAGCCGCGATCTGGATCGCCTGCGCCAGCCATTCGGATTGCTCCGCGACAGTTGTTCCACCCGCCCATCCGAAATTAGGGTTAAGTGGCGCGTCAAAGCCATCCGGAGACAAATAGCCTAATTCAGTGAAACACAGCGGAATATCGGTATTACGGAACGGATACCCCACTCGATCCAACATTAATGGTAAATAGCGCGTCGGATAATTATCATCACGCGGATCGCCACCGGAAAGATTCGGCGGAATCACGCCCTCGTTATAGTGAATGCCGATGCAATCCGCATAATCCGCCGCACCCGCATTCACCATGCCCTGAGTGTAGCGATCATCATTCCACACCCGATCAGACCCAAACGCACCCTCCGCGCCTGTCGGGGCGAGCGCACCCGTAATCACCATGACATTCGGATTCACCGCTTTGATCGATGTGTACGCCTGACTCAACATATCCACATAACTCTGTGGATTGATGCGCCCTCGGGGCCACTCACGTTCGAGGTTCATCTCATTCCAGACTTCAATTGCGCCGGGGTTCAATGCGGCAACCTGACCCAGAAACTCGGCGTAAATCGGGTAATAATCCTCACCGAGTTCGGTCAATTCGTTCACATCACCGAGCACACTCAGTAAAATTTGGAAACCCGCCGCGTGGGTCGTGTTAATGCGATCCTGTATAACATTCAAGGTGTTTTCATCATTCATGCTGTAGGAAATTTGCCATTTCACCCACGTCATACCCGCTTCGTGCATTAAATCCTGCGTGGTTTCGTTGAAATACACCACGTGACCGCCCACTTCTAGCGGCAATTCATTGACTGTTTCTGGCGGCGGGACGAGTTCCGGCTCAGGTGGCGTGGCGAGCACCAGATCATTCGGCGGACGCTCAATCACTTCCACCTGCCCGTCAGCGTCAACAGTCTCATCGTTGGCAATCGTGATCGGCGCGAGTGTATAGTAAACACTTTCGCCACCGCTCAACCGGACATGCAAGCGTAATTGATACACACCATCAAGTGCAGTTAGCGTGTTCCAATCGAGCAATACCTCATTGACTATAGGAACTGTGCTCGGCAAACTCACAGGAATCCATTGGGACGATTCCGCACTATCCGCCTCATACGGCGCGATTTCTAGAAAATAACTTTGCAAGCCTTCCGGATTTACTGTTCCCGTGATCTGCACCGTACCAGAAACAACCGTCATGTCTGAAGTCCAGTCAATGCGTATCGGGGCATCGTCCTGTGCGAACGTCATCATAAAAGGCAACGCGAAAAAGATAAGTAACCCTAATCGTCTCATCAAGTGTTCCTTTCTACTTAAAAATTCAGTGTAACGGCTAGCGCGTACACACTCAACCAACGCCTGCCCTATTTTGCATATTCAATTCTAATGCCAAGCCGTTATACTTGAAGCGTTTTACAGAACATATAATTTTGAACAATACCTACCGTTCATCTTTACCTAAAAACTTCAGGGAGAAGCCACCTTTGAGCATTTTCAATTCAGGCTTGGCAAAAACACGTAAATCCTTTTTCGGGCGTATCGCCACAATGCTCGGCAACACCGAGATTGACGAAGATACATGGGACGACATCGAAGCGATTTTGATTCAGGCGGATGTTGGCGTACCTACAACGCAAAAAGTACTCGAAGAGTTAAAATCTCGCGGAATCACCCGCACGGACGACCTGCAAAAGCAATTGCGTGAAGTGCTGGCAGGCATGTTGCGATTTCCGCCACCGCCGAACATTAGCGGGCGTGAAATCTCAATTGTCTTGATCGTCGGCGTAAACGGTTCGGGCAAAACAACCTCTATCGGCAAGCTCGCCCATCGCTTGCACACAGTCAATCAACGCCGTGTGATGATCGCCGCCGGAGATACCTTCCGCGCCGCCGCTATCGATCAGGTCAAATTGTGGGGTGAGCGTGCAGGTGTGCCGGTAGTCGCCAACAATCCCGGTTCAGATGCCGCCGCTGTTGTCCATGATGCCACCGCCGCCGCCAAAGCCCGTGGATACGACTTGCTACTTGTCGATACCGCTGGACGTTTGCACAACAATTACAACCTGATGGAAGAACTCGCCAAAATCCGCAATGTCTCGGATAAAGTTGTCCCCGGCGCACCGCATGAAGTCTGGCTGGTGCTGGACGGCACAACCGGACAGAACGCCATGCAACAGGCGAAGAAGTTCAAAGAATTGATTGACGTTACCGGCGTGATCGTCACAAAATTGGACGGCACACCGAAAGGCGGTATGGTCTTCTCGGTATTTAATGACCTCGACTTACCCGTCCATTACATCGGTCTGGGCGAAGGCATCCATGATCTCGTACCCTTCCAGCCGGAAATTTTCGTCAAGAGTCTCTTCGACGAGAATTAATTGACTTTGGGACGCGTGCGTAGGGGCAGACCTGGCAGGTCGCCCTTACACATCAAAATGAAGACAAATTGTTACTTGAGATAAATAAAATCATCATGACTTGAAGAGCAGAAAAAATCACCAGTTTCCAGAACTCAAAAATCAAGCAGGTCAAGAAACTGCGTGACAAAAAAGGGCGCGAACGTGACGCATTGTTTGTCATTGATGATATGCGTGATCTCGTGAGGGCGCTGGCGTGTGGCTATACAATCGCCCATGTGTTTTATTGCCCTGAACTGGACACAGACAACGACATTTCGACATTCGAACACGCAACTATTTATGAAGTCCCGCGTGACATCATGGCGAAAATCAGCTACCGCAGTACACCCTCGTCCATCGTCGCGGTGATGCACCATCCGCAGAACCAACCCGCGCTTTCAGACATTGGTGCGTCGCGGGTGCTTGGCTTGGTGAATCTACAAAAACCGGGCAACATCGGCGCACTACTCCGCACCGCAGATGCAACCGGCTTTAAAACGATTCTGCTGATCGACACCTCGCTTGATCTCTACAATCCGAATATCATCCGCAGTAGCACGGGGGCGGTCTTTCTGAACAACATCTATACCGTCAGCAGTCAGCAGGCATTGGCGTTCTTCCACGAACATGATTACAGCATCGTTGCAGGCATCGTCGATGGGGACACCCCCCTGCCCGAAGTTGATTTTGAGCGCAAATCCGCAGTCTTACTTGGCACAGAAGATGTTGGACTGGATGATTTCTGGCAAGCACAATGTGATGTCCGCGTAACAATCCCGATGGTTGGTGAAATCTCCGACTCATTTAACGTGTCCGTCTCTGGCGCGATTATTATGTACGAAGCCCTTCGCCAAACTCGCTGGTGACGGCGGCTAAATCATTCTCCACCGTCCCATTTATTTCTGAATATCTTTTTAACCAATCCCTTGATTACTTACAGAAAGGAGCCGTTTTAGCCGGTTTCCACGTTATTAAACAATCGGCTAAACGGAATCATACAAATTATGAGCGCACTTACAGATCAACTTAACGCGATGATCTCGGAAATAGAAGGGTTGGCAAACCGCTTGAACATCGCTGAAAAAAATGCCACCGCCAATGAACTAGAACAACAATCTGCTGATCCAGAATTCTGGAATGATCCTGATGCGGCACAAAAAATCATGCAGAAAATGTCCAAATTACGCGGCGTGGTCGAACCGTGGCACACCATCGAAGCCCGCCTTGCCGATGCGCTGGAACTCGCCGAGCTTGAAGACCCTGATCTCGCAGAAGACCTTGCCAGCGAAGTCGAAACGTTACAAAAGCAAGTGGAGAAAATGTCGTTTCAGGCGATGCTCTCCGGCATGTATGACAGTGAAGATGCCATCTTAGCGATTCATGCAGGCGCAGGTGGCACAGATTCACAGGATTGGGCGGCGATGCTGGAGCGTATGTATATTCGCTGGGCGGAATCAAATCGCTATAAGATCGAGATTTTGGACCGGAGCGACGGCGAAGAAGCAGGCATCAAAAGCGTCACCATGAGCATCAGTGGCTATTATGCTTATGGTTATCTTCAGAGCGAACAGGGTGTGCATCGACTGGTACGCCTCAGCCCGTTTGATTCTGCCAGCCGTCGACACACGTCCTTTGCTAAAGTGGAGCTATGGCCCGATATTCAAGGCGATATTGACATCGAAATTAACGAAAAAGATTTGCGGATTGATACCTACCGCGCCAGTGGTGCAGGCGGTCAGCATGTCCAGAAAAATGATACTGCCGTTCGCATGACGCATGTCCCCACCGGAATCGTCGTGCAATGCCAGAATCAGCGCAGTCAATTGCAAAACCGTGACCGTGCCTTACAGATGCTCAAAGCCCGCTTGCTGGAAATTGAACTTAAGAAGCAAGAAGCCGAACTCGCCGAACTTAAGGGCGAAAATGTGGATGCTGGCTGGGGCAGTCAAATTCGCTCTTACGTGTTGCATCCCTATCAGATGGTGAAAGACCTGCGAACCAGCCATGAAGTCGGCAATGTGAACGCCGTTCTCGACGGGCGACTGACCGACTTCATGGAATCTTATCTCAAGTGGAAGATCGAATCTGTCGCCAATTAAAAGAATTGATACGCTTGTGAAACGCTTTTGTCACGTTTCGTTGTATGCTTAAGGTATTGATTTAGACAATTCGACGATAACAAAGAGGACACGACCATGAGCGAAGAATTCGAGCAAAAGTTAGCCTCTGTGCGCCGTAAATTTGACCGCGCACATGATGATGCAGGCTTTGATGACATTTCCCGCGAACTTGGCACATTATCAGCGACAGTCAACAAACTCACGGCTGATGTCGCCGAAGTACGTAGCCGGGGATATGCCTTCCGCTCCTATCTGGAACATAAAGCTGAAGTGCTGAACAAAAATTGGGATGATATTCGCCGTCAGGCACAACGTTCAATCGATGATGAACGTGATCGCCTGCGTAGTTCCCTACGCGAGATTGAATCCCGCCTCGACAAATCCGAAACTGGCGGCAGTGTCGCAATGAAAATGAAATTCGGCGGTGCGGCTGTCAACCTTGATGATATTGATGGCGAAGTCGATGAACTGGCACGTCTGGTCAGCTCTGCGGAAAGCCGAATCAGACATGCCTTCTCAACAATGGCAAATGACATCAACAGCACCAAACGCCAGATTGACCAGATCAACTGGTTCATGGACGAAAAAGACGAAGCCAGTTTTGAATTTCTCGCCGGCGAATCGCTCTTTCTTCTCGCCGAAGCCGAGTGGGTGGCTACGGGTAAAGGCAAGCAAGATCCTGACGGAATCCTTTACCTGACCGATCAGCGCCTCATCTTTGAACAAAAAGAGAAAACCGGCAAGACGTTAGGTTTCTTTGGTGGCAAGATGGAACAGGAAGTGGAGTGGGAAGTTCCGCTTCATCTGGTTGAAGATGTGAAATCAGAAAATAAAGGCATGTTTGGTGGTAAGGACATGCTGTATTTTACACTCGGTTCCGGCGCGCCCCATCGTGAAATCACCGTTGAAGTAAAGGGTTCTGCGGATAATAAATTCTGGATGAAGCAGATTAACCGCATGAAAACCGGCGACACAAAAGACGAACGCGCCATCGAACCGGATCCAGAAGTGATCGAATCACTCAAAAATGCCCCGACAGAATGCCATGTCTGTGGCGCAACACTGCCCAAAATTATGGCAGGGCAAGCCCAGATCGACTGCCAATATTGCGGTGCAGTCATCCGTATTTAATCGCCTCTTCATATGATTTCCCCCTCAAATGGGCTGTTAATTGAGGGGGAAACGTGTGCGCTTGACAGAATCAAAATTCGGGACTAAGATGTGAGCAGTGGAAATCTCAATTTTAGACCCCCTCGTTCCTTGACATTTCGTAATAAGGAGCGTATAATTTTCTATCTATGGTCAACTTGCATGTTCACCCCAAAACGGCACAGCGGTGGGTAATTACCCTCACGCTGCTTTGTTGTCTATAGGGTACGTGCCATAGATCACCATTCATGTTCCAAAATAAGTCCCCTAACATTCCTTAATAGTTGTGTCTAGCGCAGGAGGTACGCCTTGGAGGCGAAAGAGTTCAGTGCATTGCGCATTAGTCTGGCATCACCAGAGCAAATTCGCTCGTGGTCATATGGCGAAGTAACCAAGCCAGAGACGATCAATTACCGTCGTTTGCGTCCAGAAAAAGATGGTCTTTTCTGCGAGGCAATCTTCGGACCGACACGAGACTGGCAGTGCTACTGCGGTAAGTATAAAAATATCCGCTATCGTGGCATTATCTGTGACAAGTGCGGGGTAGAAGTTACCCGTGCTTCAGTACGCCGCGAACGTATGGGACACATCGAATTAGCCGCCCCTGTTGCTCACGTCTGGTATACCCGTCGTGTTCCTAGCTACCTCGGTCTACTTCTCGATGTGAGCCGCCGTAATCTTGACCGCGTGCTGTATTTTGCACAGTATGTCGTTACCCGTGTTGATGAAGATGCTCGTAACAAAGCATTACGTCGTCTTGAAAAAGAACTCAAGATGAAGGAAACCGAACTTGTCGGTGACCGTGAACAACAGATGGAAGTCATTCGTGGCGAGCGTGATGAAAAGCTCGGCGAATTGGAAGAACGCACCGTTTCCATCAACAAACATTTTGATGAAGAACTTGCCCGCCTCAGTGATGAACTGATGCAAGAAGCACAGGCAGTTCAACAGCGTGTCGAAAATATGGTCGGTCAAACCGCATCAGCTGATGTCAACTTTGAAAGCGCAGATACGGTCATCGCGGCAAAGGGTGAAACCATTGATGTCGATCACATCACCCGTATCCAAACTGCCGCAAATGCGTACTTAAATGAAATTCAGCGCGAAGTTGAAGACATGCGTCAGGTCGAACTGGCAAATCTCAACACCGAAGCGGATACACTCAGCAATATGACTTCCGCTGGTGCAGATACCCAGCTTGACGAATTAGACGATCGTCTAAAATCCCTGCGCCAAACCGTAGAAAAAGCACGTCAGGAATTAAAGGAACTTCATCCCCTGCTCTTCCTGTCAGAAATGCGCTATCGTGAACTGCGAAGCAAATACGGTCAGGTGTTTAATGCGGATATGGGTGCTGAAGCATTCTACGACATCCTTGCCAATCTCAATTTAGAGCAGATGTCTAAAGAATTGTGGAATGAAGTCCGCACTACAAAATCCAAGCAACGTAAGAAGAAGGCAACTAAGCGCCTTGGCGTGGTGGAAAGCCTGCGTAAAAGTGAAAACAGCGCGGAATGGATGATCCTCACCGTTCTGCCCGTTATCCCGCCCGATCTGCGCCCGATGGTGCAATTGGATGGTGGTCGTTTTGCCACCAGCGATCTGAACGATCTGTATCGCCGCGTGATTAATCGTAACAACCGCCTCAAGCATCTGCTTGAACTCGGCGCACCGGATGTTATCGTGCGTAACGAAAAGCGTATGTTGCAGGAAGCTGTCGATAGTTTGATCGACAACAGCCAGCGCGGTAAGGCACTCAGCCGTCGTGGTCGCCGTGAACTTAAATCCCTGAGCGATATGCTTAAGGGTAAGAAGGGGCGCTTCCGTCGTAACTTGCTCGGTAAACGTGTGGATTACTCAGGACGTTCCGTTATCGTTATTGGTCCGAAGCTGAAACTGCATCAATGTGGTTTGCCGAAGACAATGGCGCTGGAACTTTATCGTCCATTCGTGATTAGCCGGCTGGTGCATTACAACTACGCCAGCAACGTGAAGGGTGCCAAGCGCATCATCGAGCGTGAAAAGCCGGAAGTCTGGGAAGTACTGGAAGACGTGATTAAAGAACGTCCGGTGTTGTTGAACCGTGCGCCTACCCTTCACCGTCTCGGTATTCAAGCCTTCGAACCGCAATTGGTAGAAGGTAAAGCCATCCAGATTCACCCGCTCGTCTGCTCCGCCTTCAATGCGGATTTCGACGGCGATCAGATGGCGGTACACGTTCCACTCAGCCAGCGAGCTGTACAAGAAGCCCGTGAACTGATGCTCAGTACCAAGAACTTGCTGAAGCCATCCGATGGTCAGCCGGTGGTTGCCCCATCAAAAGACATGGTGCTCGGCAATTACTATCTGACAATGGATCCGACTGTCGAAATTATCACACGTAAAGATCGTGCCGATGATTTCCGATCCATTGAAAACATCTACACACCAGAAATTAAAGTCGGTGTCGCCTTCCGCTCGAACGGTTTCTACTACGCCATGCACCGCGTTATTCCGGGCATGACCCTGTTTGAAAACGTTACCGAAGAAGACGAAAATGGGCGCGTCCGCGTACTGGAAACCGCCATTGATCGCACCATCCGTGCGCTCGCAGAAGGCGAAATTGACTGTATGCTGGCGAACGCTTATGAAATCAAGAAGATCATCAGAGCGCGTAGTCTAGAAGAGCAAATCGTCATTTCTAACCTGCACGAGCGTCGTCGCGTTGTCGATATGGACGAGGTCGAATACCTCTATCGTATCGGTCTCGTAGGTCTGCACACGCCGATTTTGCTGGGTAACATCTATGACGAACACAGCCAGCAAGAAGAACCGGAAATTTGTACGGTTGGACGCGCACTGTTTAATCGTATTCTGCCGGATGAAATGCGCTTCGTGCAGGAAACAATGGGTAAGAAGGGTCTACAAACTCTGGTGGCACAGTGTTATCAGCGCATCGGTTCTGAACGCACAACCGACGTGGTGGATGCCATCAAGAACATGGGCTTCCACTATGCGACCATCTCCGGGACGACCATCGCAGTGAGCGATCTGACCATCCCTGAAGAACGCGATCATGTTATCCAGACCGCAGAAAAAGTGGTGGAACGTGCAGAACGTGACTTCCGTCGTGGTCTGATGACCGAAGACGAACGTTACCAGATCACCATTGATGAATGGAGCCGTGCCAAGGACATCCTTCAGGATATGATCCGCGACACGCTTGATCCATACGGTCCGATTGCGATTATGGCGATCTCAGGTTCCACAAAAGGTGGTTTCGGTCCGATCACCCAGCTAGCCGGTATGCGTGGTTTGATGGCTGATCCGTCCGGTCGTATCATCGACTTGCCGATCATCAGTCATTTCCGTAAGGGGCTGACCGCGCTGGAATACTTCATCTCCACGCATGGTGCGCGTAAAGGTCTTGCCGATACCGCGCTCCGTACGGCAGATGCCGGTTACTTAACCCGTCGTCTGGTTGATGTGGCGCAGGACGTGATCGTAAATCGTTGGGATTGCGGTACACACAAGGGCATCACTATCCGCCGGAGTGACGACATTGCAGGACAAACAGTTTATGAACGTATCGTCGGACGTTGTGCATCGAAAGATGTGTTCCATCCAGAAACCGGCGAGTTGATCGTCGCCCGCAATGGCATGATTGACGAAGAAGCATCGGACATCATTCAGGCTTCAACCATCGAAGAAGTCTATGTCCGTAGCCCGATGACCTGTGACCTTATTCACGGCATCTGCTCCCTGTGCTATGGGCGCGATCTCGGTCGTGGCGAAATGGTGGAAATCGGTGCGGCAATGGGTATTGTCGCCGCGCAGTCCATCGGTGAACCGGGTACACAGTTGACCCTACGTACCTTCCATACCGGTGGTACCGCACAGGCAACAGGTGACATTACCAGCGGTCTGCCGCGTGTTGAAGAATTGTTTGAAGCCCGCCGCACACCAAAAGGTCAAGCCGTTATGACCAATATCGGTGGTACAGTCCGCCTGATAAAACGTGATGGCGTGCGTATTGCCACGGTGATTGATAGCCAGGTCTTTAATGAACAACACGAGGTTCCTGTTGGTTGGGATATCAAGGTTGACGACGAAGCCAAGATCAAAGAAGGCGAAATCATCGCCCAATCTGCCGACACACCGGAACAACAAATTGTCGCAAAGATGCAGGGTACTGTGCATATCGAAGGACACACGATCTTCGTCCGTTACGAACAACGTACAGAAGAAGAATATCCAATTCCATCAAGCGCACGTCTGTTACCGAATATCTACGAAGGCGCACAGATTAACCCCGGTCAGCAATTGACCGAAGGCTCCAAGAACCCGCATCAAATTTTGCGCGTACTTGGTTCTGATGCCACTCAGGTATATCTGTTGACGGAAGTTCAGAAGGTGTATCGTAATCAGGGTGTGAACATCTCCGATAAGCATTTTGAGGTGATGATCCGCAAGATGCTGTCCAAGGTTCAGCTAACCCGCAGTGGCGAAAGCCCGATGTTACCGGGTGAATTGGTTGATAAACTGAAGTTGCTGGACATCAACGAACGCCTGATCGCCGAAGGTAAAGAACCCGCATCCGGTGTTCCCGTCATCCTCGGTATCACCAAGGCGGCACTCAGTACCGATAGCTTCCTTTCTGCCGCCAGTTTCCAGCACACCATCAAGGTGTTGGCGGGTGCGGCAATCGAAGGCAAGGTTGATCGTCTGTATGGGCTGAAGGAAAATGTTATCATCGGTAAGTTGATCCCGGCAGGTACGGGCTTCCATACCTATCAGGATCGTGAGTTGATCGCCCCGAACGTGACCTTAGAATCACAGGGTGCGCTGGACTTCGAAGATGAAGACTACGACGACAGCGACAGCGACAACATCAGCGAAATGAGCATGAACTAAAGTCCACTCGAATAATTGAGTGTAATAAAAATGGAGCATCCGATTTGGGTGCTCCATTTTTTTTCTGACTATTGGTTATTGCTGAATTAATTACCGTTCGAGTGCGCCAGTTGCCACTGCCAGCGCCCAGAACAAAGGTCGTTCCTGCACAGGCAACACCGGATTAATGATGCTATAAGCGGTGCGTTCGTCTCGCTGTTCAACTAAGGTCTCGTTGGCGAAGTTCAAATTCCACAAAAACATCGGTCCCATATACGGCAAACTCTGACCGATCTCAAACGCACGGATCGCATAATCAGATTGATTCTGCGCGCTGTTGTAAGTGACCCACAATTCAGGGGCTTCACTTCCCAGCCCTTCCCATGTCGCCCAGCCGAATTCCGTCGCCCATAAGCGTTGTTCTTCATGTCCGCTTTCGACCATAATCTGGCGATACTCTTCCAGTGTATTTATGAAAAAGAAATGCGGGTCATCATCCCATGAACGATCAGGAATTTGATCGCAACAGCGGGCATCTGGTGCATTACCCCACCCATACGGATGAATGCCAACTGCGACATCAGCGTAATCACCCAGCCCGGCGGCATACATCTGGCGCAAATAATCCCGATCATCCACCGTATCCGGCAACGAACCTGTAGGCGCAAGTCCCGCACTGACCACGGTCATCTGTGGCGAATAAGCCCGCACAGCCTGATAAGCGGGTGCGAACAATTGCATGTACCCTGCCCCACTGAATGGCAATGTCCCGCGCCATTCACGCGCAAGATTTGGCTCATTCCAGATTTCAATTGCATCTATAGATTCGCCAATTTTCGTAGACAGCATAAACGTGATGAAGTCCGCCAACGCCTGCGGATCATCCGGCGGACCGGATTCTTCCTGCACGGAACGCGCCCATAATGGTGCTTTGGCGATACTCAATAGCACATTAAAACCCGGACGTGCGGCGGCTTGAACTTGCATCTCAAATAGTTGCATCTGCTGGTTAAAATCATTCGGACCGTCAGGCTGTAAAAACGCCCAATTCGCCTGAATCTTAACCCAACCTACCCCAACACCTTCCACCAGACCAATCACCGGCATCCAATCATCAAACGAGACCTGCGAATACAATTGCAAGCCCATGCGGTTCGCATCTAATCCAGGGAGTGGCGTGGGTGAAGGACCGGGTGTAAAACTCGCTGTTGGCGCACCGGGCGTTGGCGTGATGGTTGGAATATCAGCCAGCGTAAGCTCTGTTGGCGAGATTGTCGGATGGACATAAGCAGTGCCGACAATCGGACCGCCAAATTGCGCTAAGGTTGCATCCGGCGTGTCTGTGGGTATTGGCGTAGCGGTTTCGGTTACCGTAGCCGTTGAAGTCGCTGTCGGAGTAGCTGTCTCCGTTGGCACAGGCGTATCAGACGGCACCGAGGTCGGTACAGCCGTAGCCACCACCAGATTAGGATCAGGCGTTGGCGTAATGATAATGGAAATAGGCTCCTGCTGGGAGCAAGCCGCCAGCAAAAATGCCAGCACACCGATGATAATTAGTGATTGAATTTGTGTTATTTTTCTCATAAACCAGATGTTATCACAGTCATCAGCAAGATTCTATGAGAAAATACACAACGTAGGGGAAGCATCAGCTATGGCTTTATGGTATAATAGAACGCATATTCTGTTTGACAATTTAAAATAATGCGACATAGAATAACAGTCTCCAAGAGTACGACAAGGACATAGATTTATGGCAAATGGCGATGTGTTTCAGGTAAACATCGAACAGGAAATGCGCGATGCTTACCTTGACTACGCAATGAGTGTAATCGTCTCACGCGCTTTGCCGGATGCGCGTGATGGCTTAAAACCCGTACATCGGCGTATTCTGTATGCGATGTATGATATGGGTCTGCGGGCAGAAACCTCGCACAAGAAAAGCGCACGTATCGTCGGTGAGGTACTCGGTAAATATCACCCTCATGGCGACTCTGCTGTGTATGAGTCGATGGTGCGTATGGCGCAAGATTTTTCCCTGCGCTACATGCTTGTAGATGGTCAGGGCAACTTCGGCAGTATTGACGGGGACTCCGCCGCCGCGATGCGCTATACCGAAGCACGTATGGCAGAACTCGGTGAGGAATTACTCGTAGACATCAACAAAGAGACTGTCGATTTTGTAGAAAATTTCGACGGGTCTTTAACCGAACCCAGTGTGTTACCGTCAAGCATCCCGAATTTACTAGTCAACGGCTCATCCGGTATTGCTGTCGGGATGTCCACCAACATTCCACCGCACAACTTACCGGAAGTCTGCGACGCGCTGATTTATATGCTCAATCATTGGGATAATCTCGCTGATGTGGGCGTAACCGATTTGATGGCGTTCGTTAAAGGACCGGATTTCCCGACAGGTGGTCTTGTCTATCGCCATAAAGACGGCGGCGAAGAAGAAGATACCCTCGTCACCGCCTACGCAACCGGACAGGGCAAAATCATCATCCGCGCTAAAGTCCACATTGAGGACATGGGACGCGGAAAGTCACGGATTATCGTTAGCGAACTACCCTATCAGGTCAATAAAACCTCACTAATCGAACGTATCGCGTCACTGGTCCAATCCGGCAAATTAGAAGGGCTTTCTGATCTGCGCGACGAATCAGATCGTCAGGGCTTGCGGATGGTCATCGAACTTCAGCGCGGTGCAGAACCGTCAGAAATTCTCGCACGGTTGTTCAAGCTCACCCCGATGCAAGATACGTTCAGTATCCGTATGCTGGCGCTTGTTGATAATCAGCCACGCCTGTTAACACTCAAGCAGGCGCTCAAAGTCTATATCGATCATCGGCTGGAAATTATCCGCCGCCGTAGTGAATATGACTTGAATCGTGCCAAAGAACGAGCGCATATTCTGGAAGGCTTGCTTAAGGCGCTGGATAACCTTGACGAAGTGATTGCGATTATCCGTAAATCACGCTCAACCGAGACCGCACGCGAAAACCTGATTAAGGCGCTCAAAATCACCGAGATTCAGGCGAATGCCATTCTCGATATGCAATTGCGCCGTCTTGCCGCGCTAGAAGCCAAAAAGATCAAAGATGAGCACAAAGAGAAACTCCAACTCATCAAATATTTGGAAGGCTTATTGACCAACGCCAAGCAAATGCGTAACTTAATCGCCGAAGAAATGGCGCTCATTAAAAGTGCCTATGGGGATGTGCGGCGTACGGTCATCGTTGATGGCACAGCCAGTAGCGCCAGCGCAGAAGACCTGATGATGCCGGAAGAAAACACATGGATTACGCTGGCATTTGACGGAAAATTGGCGCGTAGCTTTACTGATAGTGCGCCGAAAATCACCACCAGTACCAAAAATCCGCCGCGTTTCATGATGCGTGGCAGTACGACACAGGTTCTGTATCTGTTCACCGCTAAGGGAGACTGCGCGACGATTCCGGTGCAACAATTGCCACAGGCAGAAGATGAAAATGGCGGAACGGCGTTCTGGTCGCTTTGTCCCCTCTCAGAAGATGAGGAGGTCGTCGGCATGATGAGCTTACCCGGCAACCCCGGCACAGGCTATCTGTTCATGACCACGCAAAGCGGACAGGTGAAACGTTTGCGTCTTGAAGATTTGCCCGGCATGACGATGAAGGTCTTTTCCGTCATCAATGTCGGCGATGACGACCAATTGGCGTTTATCTTCCCGACGGACGGCGAGCGGGAAATTCTGCTCACCAGTAATCAGGCACAATCTATCCGCTTTAAAGAAGATGAAGTACGCCCAACCGGTATTTCCGCAGGCGGGATGCGTGGCATTAAGATGACGGGTCAGCGGGCGAGGATCATCGGTTCAGACATCGCCATAGACGGGCAATTTGTGTTCACCATCACCGATGACGGCGTGGCGAAAATTTCACCCATGGAGGAATATCCGACGCAAGGACGTGCGGGCGGTGGCGTGATCTCTATGCGCTTGCCGAATACCAGCAAAGAAGTTGCCGCAACCGTCGTCGGAAGACAGGATGATACGATTGTCGCACTGAGCAATAAAGGCAAGCCGTTGTATATGCGAATCGGGCGCGCACCTCTGGTCAAACGTGGGCGTGCAGGTGGCGACATCGTGATTTCAATGACGCGCAAAGATGAAGCAGTTGCTTCGATAGTGAGTTATATTGACAAATTCGAACCCATCGAAGCCGTCGAAGAACCCGAAACAGAGTAAATTCAGAGTATCGTAGGGGCAGTCTGCTAGATTGCCCTTTTAATTTTTGCAAAATTTCTGAACAAGCTCCTCAAAAGACCGATCATAACGCGGAGCCATCACCGACCAATCAAATTGTGAGATATGTGTTTGCAGAAGTGCAGTATCCACCTGCAACTCGCCCGCCAGATGCCGGCGCAGAAGATAATATAGCCCTTTATCTTTCGGATACAAACAGCTTCCATGCACAACCGATGGCACGACATTCGGATAATTCAACCGCTTCGGCAAAATCGGGATGCACCCGCAATAGATCGCTTCTGAGACTGCCCCGCCGAAAAATTCCTGTCGCGCCGTGCTAATCACGTAATCCGCTTGCCACAGCAACCGCGCATAATCCGCAAATGAATCAACATAACCAAATTGTACAACCCGTTCACCGAGCTTGTCGCGTGCCTGCTCAAATTCTTTAGGGGCTTGCCGCACATTCTCACCGGTTATGGCGATACGAAAGTCAACGCCTTCATCCATCAACCGATAAAGCACTTCAAACAACCCGCGCGGATTTTTCTCCTCCTCCCAGCGATGATTCCACAACAACAGCGGCGGCTGATTTTCGTCCTCCAAATTTGCACGCTTATACGCGTCGAAGCGGCGTAAATCCAAGCCTAACGCCAGCCTAGATGATTTTTCACGAAGCAGATCAACTGTTTCTAGTTCGTTAAAATCTGCAAAATGTTTGAGCATACGGGGCAAATTGTCAAAAAACGCAGTCAAATGATAGGAACTGTTGAAAAAGACCTGATCCGCCGCAAGCGCACTGACGTAATTGGTAAATGCGTAGCGCCAACCGTGACTCTGACGTTTATTTTGTGGATACGTGAGTTGACTTTCGTGGAAATATAACGCAATGGGAACGTTTAGCGTGTGCTGACGGGTTAATGCCCGAAATGTGGATAAATCAAACATATCAGACGCGAGGATGAGGTCGGGCTGGAAATGACGTTCGTTGACAAGCTCATTAAACAGGCGTGCTAGCGTAACCGCACCGCCCTGCATTCGCCATTTCCAGAATTGTGCGGGCAGGGTTAACAACGTTACCTGATGTTCAGAAAAACGTTGATAACCCTCTGCCCATACTTGATGACTGCCGCCAAAATACGGTTCAATCAGAAGAATTTTCACAACTAGCTAACTATTTTCCGTTAGGAGGCTTGCTCCATCTCATGACGAATAGACGTTGCCAATGCCTGAATGTGTGGCGCAGGCAACACGCCTAAATCCAGACGTAAACCTTCTGTGAGGCGCTCGTAAGCGATAAGTGCGTCCGCGTGCATCCCAAGTTCGTGATACAAATTCATGATACTGGTGATAATATCCTCGCGATTACGATTATTCGCCGCCGCCCGCAGATACAATCCCAATGCCTCACGGTGATGTCCCGCATCCTCTTTGGCTTTCGCCAATCCCGCCAGCGCCTCGCCATAATCCTGTGCCAACTCGACACGGCGATTCAGCACCCAGGGCATCGTCATCCCGTTCAGGAAGTCCCCACCATATAACTGATCTGCCTGCTCCAGCAAATCCATCGCGTCACCATCGTTGGCGATACCACTTCGTTGAACAGTATCTGTAAAGCTGATGACATCATAGCTCAGTTCAATATCCGGCGAAATGCGATAAAAGCCTGACCAATACGCGGTCAAATCGATCCCAAGCACTTCGCTGATTTTACGCTTGGTCACATGAAAGACGTTCGTCGCTTCTCTCACGGTCAGGTTAGGCCAGAAGGTATCGAAAATTTCGTTACGGGTGACCATCCCGCGATCCACCAGATAAAAGAAGAGCGCACGGGGCAATACACCGTCCCAATTATTGACTTCTTTACCATTAAGGAGCACCCGCCCCTCGCCGAATGACCGAACTTCTAGCAAAATCGAATCAGTTTGACGATTCGTGTAATCCGATAACATAAAAGCGTCGCTCGTCGGGATAAACGACGTTTTACCTGCCAGCTTCGCGTGACTAATAAAGGATTGCGGAATTTGACGACTCAATAAGATTGCCCGTGAATCCCCTAATATTTCAATCAACATCGGCAAAAATTTATCCAGTTCTGGCAATTTTGCGCGATCAACCTCATCCAGAATAAGAAATTTCGCATCCGCAGGATCAGTCGAATTAATCTGCTCTTGCAAAGATGTTTTGAGTTGTTCCATCAAATCATCCCGCGACAGCTTCTTACCGTTAAATCGAATATAGACCGCATCTGTATCCAAAAATTCCGCGAGGATAAGATGTTGACTGGCATAATTCGGATGAACCGCAATGAGGCGAACTTGATCCGGCAGGTTATGTAATTGTTCGACTGCAATGGATTGCAGAGATATGCTCATATTTCAACTCCGATGTGTTCAACACACGCTGGTCAGGAACACACAAAACTAAAGAAACCATGTATTATAATCCATAGTACAGGAACAAATCACAATAAACAATTAACGTTCTGGAATTGTGTAGGTGTTAAATCTGTTTTCCTGTAATCCACGCATTAAGGACACAGGTTGAGGATATTTAAGAGTCCTGAAGTCCGTTATGCAGGATTACAACGATAGGCTTCTACCACACTACGCACGAAACCGATCTTTGATAACACGCGGGTCAGTTGTTGTGGGTCAAGCACTTCCATCGTGATGTGGAAGGTCGCAATGTCATTTCTTGTGGATACGCGCACTTCAGACAGATTGATTTTCTCATCAGCGATCACCGTGCTGACATCACGCATCAAGCCTTCGCGGTCATACGCGACAATCTCTACCGGCACGGCATACCGTTGTTCATCATCCGCCCCGCCCCACGATACATCAATCAGCCGCTCACGATCAGAAATTGAGAGGATGTTCGGGCAATCATCACGGTGCACGGTCACGCCACGCCCACGTGTAATATACCCGACGATATGATCGCTCGGCATCGGGTTACAACAATTGGCAAGGTTGACCATCAAGCCACCCGTGCCTTGAATCTTAACGCCCGTGCCACCATCGACCTTAAGCGAGGTAGAACGTGGTCGTGTCTTAAAGACCGTATGCACATCTTCTAATTTTTGACTTTCACGTTCAGCATCAAGAATCCGATGCGCAATCTGACCACCGTTAATCTCACCGGAACCTACCGCCGCCAGAAAATCTTCCATACGACCAAAGTCAAATAGATTGGCTACCGCTTCAAACGTCATCGTATCCAGCACACCGACGCGCTTTAGCTCACGTTCGAGCACTTCACGCCCCAGCGAAATATGCTTGTCACGGTTCAGCTTACGGAACCAATACCGGATCTTGCTCCGTGCGCGATTGGTTCTTACGTAACCCAGATCAGTATTCAGCCAATCCATACTCGGACCGCCACGTTTCGACGTAATAATCTCGATCTGATCGCCCATTTTAAGCTCATGGTTCAAGCTCACCAGCCGACCATTCACTTTAGCACCACGACACCGATGCCCGATGTCTGTGTGGATGTGATAGGCGAAATCCACCGGCGTAGAATTCACGGGAAGATCGACAATATCGCCCTTCGGGGTATATGCATATACACGATCCTGAAACACCTCATTCTTCATCGTATCGACGAAGGCTTCAGCATCGTCTTTGACCTCAGGACCGAATTCCATCAAACGGCGCAAATAGGTCAACCGTTTTTGAAGTTGCTCATCATGTTGAGCACTACCTTCTTTGTATCGCCAATGCGCGGCGACACCATATTCAGCATGTTCGTGCATTTCCATCGTGCGGATTTGCACTTCGATAATTTTGCCATTCTCGTCAATGACTGCCGTATGCAAACTCTGATAAAAATTGTCTTTCGGCGCGGCGATATAATCATCGAATTCGTCGGCGATGGGTCGCCACAAATTATGTACCACACCCAACACGAGATAACATTGCGCTTTCGTATTGACGATCACGCGCACCGCACGCACGTCAAAAATCTCAGAGAATGGTAAGTTTTTCTTCTGCATTTTGCGGGCGATACTGCAAATGTGCTTGGGGCGACCCGTGATTAATGGATTGGCAATACCTTCAACTTCAAGATTCTCACGCAGTTTCACCACAATATTATTGATGTAGTTTTCGCGGTCTGCGCGGCGCTCGTCGATGCTTGTCGCAATAGCACGGTAGGTTTCAGGCTCCAAATACCGGAAGCTCAGGTCTTCTAGCTCCCATTTTAACTGCCAGATGCCAAGACGATTTGCCAGAGGCGCGAAAATTTCCATCGTCTCGCGTGCAATACGTTGTTGCTTGTGTGGGGGCATATAACCCAATGTCCGCATATTATGCAGACGATCCGCCAGCTTAATCAGCACCACGCGGACATCGTCGCCCATCGTCAGCAACATCTTGCGGATATATTCAAACTCGCGGTTGGCATCTTTGGCGCGTTTGCCGGTGGATTCTTTATCGACGTTAATCGGCAATTGGCGCAATTTGGTAACACCATCAACCATGTTGGCGATGACTTTACCGAACTCGTTTTTAATATCCTCGTGGGTGATGTCAGTGTCTTCTACGGTATCGTGGAGTAAACCAGCGGCGATTGCTTCGGCATCAAGTTTCATCTCTGCTAAAATGGAGGCAACAGCCACACAATGGGTAAAATATGGCTCTCCAGATTTACGCACCTGCCCGTCATGCGCTTTTTCTGCTTTGTAATAGGCACGCTCAACCAGCGCACGGTCATTCGGTGTCAAATCAGGGAGATTGGCAAGCAAAGCATCGAGATTTAATGAGGCAGTCGCAACAACAGGAGCCATAATTAACCTTTACAGCATGTTTTGATTAAATATTGTACATCAAACTTAATCTTTTCATCCACAAATTGTGCAGGCAAAATAGAACTATAATGAAACTATGATGAAATGTTTACATAAATCGGGAACCTAAATGACTGATCTACTAAACGTTGACGACGCACTTCAAATTATCCTAAGCCGTATTGAGCAAGTATCATCCGAAGACATTGAGCTTGAATCCGCCTTGAACCGTGTACTCGCACAGGACATCAGCGCGCCCACGAACTTACCACCATTCGCCAATTCTAGCATGGATGGTTACGCCGTTCGGAGCGAAGATATTCAACAAGCAACCCGCGAAACACCGAGAAGACTCGCCGTCGTGATGGACATTCCCGCTGGCAAAACACCGGAAAAAGCCATCGATACCGGTCAAGCCGCTCGAATCATGACGGGTGCACCATTGCCCGATGGCGCAGATGCCGTGATCCCTGTCGAAGATACAGACGCAAATTGGCGCACATGGATTAATGAAACCACAGCACAACAGGTCGCCATTTATAGAACAGTTGAGTCCGGCGCTTATGTGCGTGCAATTGGTGAAGACATCCGTCAGGGTGTGCAAGTGCTAAAAAATGGCACGCTCTTACGTCCTCAAGAAATCGGGATGCTCGCCGCGCTCGGCTTCCCACGCGTAAAGGTCGTCCGTCAGCCCTTAGTCGCCATACTCACCACAGGCGACGAACTTGTTAATGTCGATCAGCCCCTCACCCCCGGCAAAATCCGCGATGTGAACACGTACACACTGACCGGACTCGTCCATGCAAATGGTGGCGTGGTCTATCCGTTGCCCATCGCGCGTGATTCACTGGAAGAAGTACGCAACCTGTTTAAGTCTGCCCTGCAACCCAAACCGGATATGTTGATTAGCTCCGCGGGTGTTTCCGTCGGCGCGGCTGATCTCATTCGTACTGTGCTTGAAGAACTCGGCGAGGTTGGCTTCTGGCGAATTAATTTGCGTCCGGGCAAGCCTTTAGCCTTTGGTCACATTCAAGATGTGCCGTTCTTTGGCTTACCGGGCAACCCCGTTTCGGCGATGGTCACATTTGAAGTGCTGGTGCGTCCGGCATTATTGAAGATGGCGGGGAGAGTTGCAAAGGATCGCATAATACAGGCGGTATGCGACGAAGATATAAAATCTGACGGACGGCGTAGTTACATTCGCGTGAACCTCGTAGAAAAGGACGGCGTTTATCACGCGACGACAACCGGTACGCAAAGTTCAGGCGCGTTAATGTCAATGGTCATCGCAGATGGATTGATGATCGTACCGGAGGACGTGCAAAGCGTTAAGGCAGGCACAACATTAGATGTACGTTTACTGAAGTAAAAAAACGCAACAAAAAAGGATGTGCATGGTTTAGATGCACATCCCTGTTACATTACTGCTTAGTTACTGTCAACGTGGCGTAGCGTACGTGCAATAATATCTTCTTGCAATTCGCTGGAACGCTTCTTGGAACGTTTGCGGTTGTTCTTATCAGCCGCTAAATCCTCATCAGAAGATTCCATCGCCCGGCGGAATGCCATCGCCATTGCAGTCGGCACTTCTTCTTCGTCCTCATCCTGATAGGATTCCACAGTCGGAGTCTCACCCTTCATGCTGAGGTCGATCTGGCGCTTTCTGCGATTGACTTTGAGGATACGCACCTCAACTTCTTGATCCATGCTCACCACATCGGAAGGTGACTTGACGTAACCTTCTGCCAGTTCGGAAACATGCACCATGCCCGGACGTTCCGTGCCAATATCGACGAAAACGCCGAATGTCTCAATACGGACGATCTTACCCGGAATGACATCACCTTCTTTAAGGTTGTCCCAGCTAACCGCGGGGGGTTTTTCCATAGACAGCGCGACACGATCTTCGCCTTTGTCTACTTTCAGAATGTAAACCGTAATTTGGTCGCCGACTTTCACCACATCTTCTACGTTACGCACAGATTTACCAAGCTGTGAGATATGTAGCAGGGCATCCTTGCCGACACCCACATCGACAAACGCACCGTACAATTCAATCCGCTTTACTGTGCCGGTCAATTGCATACCGGGTTTTAACGCTTCAATTGATGTGGGGGCGGCGGTATTTACATCTTCACTCATTGCCCTGCTCCTCGTTCCTATACTCGATTACATCTGTGCCACACAATGCGGCATTCGTTGATAAAAGTCTGCTAACTATTCTTCATCAGGGCGTGGTGTAAGCGTTACGCTTGGCGTAACTTCAAAATCGCCGCCCATATATGCGCTGTAAGCCTGATAGCCTTCCCATTCATGCAAATCGTTTGTCTGGGTCAGCAATTCCATACGATCCGGTGAGAAATACGCGAAGCCGATCACCTCACTGGTTTCGGACAATTCACCATTTTCGCCCGCAATGAAGGAATAAATGAGCATCTGGTCTTCAGGGTAAAACAGTGTAAACACGCCCTGTTCACCGCTCAGTGTTTCGCCGATTAAATAGGTCGGGTCGCCAAAGGTCTCAACGACTTCGCCCAACGTATTGGTTGGCGCTGTTTGCAAAATAATTATGTCCACAACCTCGCCGGATTCGGAGTACATCTGGCAACAACTATCGCCATCAGTCTGTCCCCAAATTGCACCAATCACTTCTGTATCATCGCTCGAACGTGTCTCAAGATCAGATAATGTCGGATCATCTTCGATAATATTCAGCGCATCATTCCATTCGGTTTCGCCGGGGACTATTCCGCGCCAACAGGGTGGACCGCAGGGTTCACCACTCAGGAAACTTGAATCCTGTAATAAGTTTTCATTTCGCAGTTCTGGTGTGGGCGCACAAGCGGCGATGAGCACGACCAAAACAGCGATAGCTGGTATCAGGAAGCGTCGATTCATTATCAATCCACTTTCGTTAACAAGGCAAGCTGTATGATGATATGTAAGTGGGGTCGGGGGTTTTGGTATATCACTCCCAGCGCTCTATATGCTTTCACTATATTTAGGCATATATATAATCACTGCCGGATGTCACCATCCGGCAGAATGTATCAATAGCGTGGGCTAGTATAGCTCATGGACTAGCATTCTGCCAGAGTGGTTTTGATCTCAAAACGCACGCTACAGAAAATCACATTAACGGCTAATCTATGCGTAAAGTCAGGGTATAGGAACCTGCTGTACCACCATAAATCGTGCCATAACGTGTAGAGATAACCGTATACGTCCCGTCTTCAGTGAGTAGGATGTTACTTATCAACGAATCCGTCGTGCCTTCGTTGGCATCATCGTTCGCGGCGATCTCAATTCCAGCAGAATTCAACAGGAAAAGTGACGTATCCAGATTGCCATTAGAGCGCATATCCAACGTGACCACATCCCCCGCCTGCCCTTCAAATGTATAGACATCGAAGGTATTGTTTCCGCTTAAATTACCGGGAACACCAACACCCGTGCTGATCGACACCGCCGAAGCCAATTCCTCTTGATAGTTGATGGTTTCGCTTCCGCCCAGCAAACCTAAGTTGCCAACAGACGCAGTGCCGTTCGGGTTATCGACAGAAAACCCAACCAGATAATGCTCGTCAAACGTGATGGTTGCAGTTTGGCTGAAGATCAAATTGCCTGCCACCGTGATATAAACGGTGAATTGTACCGGCAACGTATCATTACACTCGTTACGATGCCAGATGTCCACCTCATATGGACCGATCAACAGGAAACCCTGTGGCCAGTACACATATGCGGTTGGCGTAGACGGCGAAATCGCACAATTTACATTGCTGAAGTCGCGGATCAATCGTCCACCTGTCGGCGAGGTCGGCACATCGTTATAGATCGAGTTCAATTGCGGGTCACGTACCAGTAAGCGCAAATCCGCGTTACCGTTCCATGTCACAGTGATTTCTACATCACCGGTTGGCAATTGCAAATCAAGGATATTTTGCGGCAGATTAGCGGATGCCTGACCGGAAAGGATGAGTGTATATGTACCTTCCGTCGCACCGATATCTTTACCATAACGTGTCGCAACTACTGTGTAGGTATCCGCAGTGGGCAAGCGCAACGCAGTCAAACCGGAATCCGTATTGATGGCTGTTTGCAGATCATCATTGGCATCAATCACGTTACCAGCTGAGTCAAGTACAAGGAATAACGTGTCCAGACTGCCCAATGTACGCGACATGGTCAGCGAGACAATTTCGCCCGCTTCCGCTGTAAACTGATATGTCTGATACGGCATTTCATTGAGAATCGCACCCTGTACCGGAACATCTTGAAGCAAATCCTGTGCGGGCAAAGCTAGTAATTCAGCGGCGGGCGTGGTGAGTACCTGAGTATCCGTATACGGACCACTTGGAAGATTTTCCGCTGTACCGTCTTCATTGACGAAGAACCCACTGATGAATACATTAAAGTCATTCGGTGCGGGCGGACGCAGTGTGCCAGTGATTGTATCCACCGTGACACCATCTACCGTCACATCCACCGTGAAGTTAACCGGCGCGCTACCCCCTTCACAACCCTGACGATAGTAAATCAGGATTTCGTAACTACCGGTAGACACCGGACCAGCGGGCCATTGTGCGGTCTCAACATTATTTTCTGTGGAGATCACTTCACACAACCCGTTGACATCAAAGCCAAATGTGCCGCCGTTGGTTGTTGTCCGCGAATCCCAGAAAAGTGATTCGCCGTTCGGGTCGCGTACTTGCAAGTTTATGTCGTCGGGCGTGTCCCAGCGTAAATCAACCTGAATTCCGCTATTGGTGAGTACCTGCCCGACTGAAAACTCGCGCACAACAGTGTCTACTGCTTCTTCCGTCGGTGCGGGTGTTTCTACCGCTTCTGTTGATTCAACAACCTCTGTTGCTTCAACCTCAGGCGTGGTTTCTTCTTCTAGTGCTGATGGCGATTCAATCTCAAGCGACAATGTAAATGACCCTGATGTGCTCGTTTCTACCCCGGCAGTCACAAATACCGTGACGTAATAAACACCGGATTGTGGCAACGGCACGCCGATCAAATCGACAATGCCCGTCGCTTGCGAATCTGAAAGCTGTGCAACAGACTGACCTGAAGAGTCAGTCAACAGAAGCGTCAGTGCAAAGCCCGCTTCACTTGCAACATTCAAGGTCGCAATATCACCCGAATTCGCAGAAAACGTATAGACCTGCGCCGGGTTAATTGTACTGATCGTTCCCTCTACAGGTGTACCGGGAACGATGGATCGCCCACTTTGTTGCGCCTGTACAAAAGACACGCCCAACAAAATAAGCATTGATAGAACCGCCAGAACTAAAATCCGACGGGTTTGATGTTTTGACAAATTGTGCATTCGTCATTTCTCCTTAACGGATAGCAACATAACGCGCAAAAATAAGTTTAGCTTAGATTAGAACCAACTGCTATGTGTGAAAACAACGCCTTACCAACGATATTGACGTAATTCCCGCTTTAACCATCGTCAGATTCAGTGTTTACAGGCTCCGGCGGGCGCATCTCCGCGAAGCTCGTCATGCCTTCAACCACATCAACAATCTGTGTGATGCGAACCCCGCTTGGGATGGTCGCCACAACCTCATAGCGTCCAACAGGCACATCCGGGAAGACGAAATTCTCACCCCACCCCGGATCAGCGTTTACATCATTAACATTATCCAGAAAAATATAGGTGGTCGTCGCCGCCGTAACGCTTGCAGTGCTCAGACGGCGCAACGTCACCGTTGAATCATCCACCGTCCGTCCACGCTCATCTAAGAGCACGCCAGCAACAGTACCATGTCCTACATACGGCACAACCCACAATGCCGGATTATAACTATCTCCATACCGATCACCCGCATAGCGCACTTCAAAATGAACGTGAGGACCGGTTACACGCCCCGTTCCACCCAGCAATCCGATTGGCTCACCCACAGTAACGCGTTGTCCAGTTTCTACCAATGCACGTTGGAGATGAGCATACAGAGTGTAGAGCGGTTGTCCATTCCAACCAAAATCGTGCAATATCACGACGATTTCACCATAGCTTGACGTATTCTGGAAAAACGGGTCAGCGGGCGACGACGCAAAATAAACAACCCCATCGCCTCCCGCACGGACAGTTTCACCGATGGGGTTACTCATATCTACCCCATGATGGATACGTGACGGGTTGTCTGAATCCGGACCGTCAGAGCCAAACGGATACGTAATCAAACCGCGATTATTGGCATTCGAGTCAATCGGACGGATGAAAAAATAATGATCGCGTCCGAGCGGATCGCGTGAAATCGGCGGTTGGAGCGGTGGTGGTTGCCAAGTTAAATTCGGTGTCGGCACGTTTTGCTCAGGGATACCCGTGCCATCCGCCGCCAATTGTACAGCGGTAGGTGGTGGAGAAGTCGGGGTTGCGCCACCGGCTACCGGCTCAAGCGTAAACAACCCCTGCTGATTCAATTCAGACGACGAAAACGGTGTTGCGGAAGGTCCATCCGCGGCTTGCAATGTAGGCGGCACATATTGTTGCGCGGGTAAGGGAGCGGTTGGCGCTAGCGTACCATTACTTCCAAATCCCTCGCGCAAAACATTTTGCCAATTCTGCGGGTCATCCGTCGGCACAACCTGAGTCGGCACCACTGAACGCAGGGGTTCTGTCGTCTGTGCATTTGACCACAACAGATACCCGAAACCAGCAAAAACCAGCATCAAAATAAGAAAGGTCGTTAGCCCTACGCCCTGACGTTGCATAACTTATCCATCTCCCGAATCAGTGTTTTCAGTTTCGGTATCAGGAGGTAACGGTGTCGGTGTCGGGTTAAAGCCACCTAATTCACCTACTGTATAAATCTCGCGCATGGCTTCATACCATGTCAAACCTTCTTTTTTGACGAACATCCAATAATTACGCGTAAAACTATTCGCCCGCCAATCACTTCCCGCTGGTTGGCGTTCCCAGCCATAGTCTTCCGCGATTTGCGTCAAATCCACATAATAACCGGCAGGCATGGTTGTTTGTAACCGCCCACCCTGATCGTAGGCTTCTACATCTCCATCCGCAGTCGTCACAAATTGCCACGGCATCCGGCGCAATGGTTCGCCTAATTCGCCGGATTGTGCATCTTCATCGACCCGTACAAATACGCGCCAGTTGGTCTCCAGATCGGTGTCTTCGCGCACAACTTCCACAGGTGCAGGGAAACTGAGCAATAAACTACGATTAAAGGAGAACGCCCGTCCTGTACGATGCCAATTGCGATTGGGTTCATTCGGGTTGGGACGATATTCTAAGTTCCAGATGGCACTTTCTAATCTGCCGAAGAAATCGCTTCCTACCGAATCATTCACATTCTCACGCAACGCATTAAACGAATCGTTCACACGGTCACTCAAATTTGGCAATTCGGGTCCCACCACGCCGGGGAGATCCGCCAACCCATAAGGTGGGTCGCTATTGCGCGGGGTAACCTGCTCCACATAGAGGGGTTGCTCCACACCCAGCGCCACCCCACCAGAATTCACCAGCGCCGCAGGGAGCGGTACATCAATCCACATGGGATTATCAGACGGCAACGCCACACTAATCACCGGCGTGGTGATGCCCCCTACCGCATACGGTTCGACGATGAATTGTGTGCCTTCAAATGAATCCAGCGCGAAAACGATGCTGTTCCCATCCGGCGACCAATTCGGGTTGCGTCCCCGCGCAATCACCTGCGCCGGTTCAGTTGGCGCTTCAACGGATTTCACGAAGACCTTCTCTATGCCCTCATCCCGCGCACTATAGGTAATCAGCGTTCCATCCGCGTTCCACGCAGGAAAATCTTCGTGGCGCGTCGGCGTATTCGTCAGGTTAATGGTTTCTTCGCTGTCTAAATCATAGACATAAATATCCTGATTCCCGTCACGCCATGATACATAGGCAATCTGCCGACCTTCTGGCGACCATGCCGGAGAGAATTCCGCCGAAGCAGACATTGATGGTAGCGCCGTCGGTAACAGCGATGTGCCATCCACTGCCATCAAATAAATATCAAGGTTATTGTTCTGGTAACTCTCATAGGCAAGGAACAACCCATCAGGACTCCACACAGGCGCGGCTTGAAAACCCAAGCCGAAGGTCATGCGCGTTGGTTCACCCAGAGGATTACGCATATCCAGAATGTAAATTTCCCAGTTACCATCCCGCCGCGACGCATACGCCAATTGTTGACCATCCGGGGAAAATGCCGGATCACGGTCATCTTCCGGGCTGGAGGTCAGCCTGATCGGATCACGGTTATCAATATTCGTAACCCAAATATCGGTCTGTCCACGCTCGCGCACCACAAACGCCAGACTACCCCGCGCTTGCAACAATTCTGGAATATCCGTTGCAATCGGAACCGCCGTCGCCAGAATGCCAGGGACAGTCGGCGTTGTTACAGCATTACCGAGGTTTAAATCCACGATAGCCGGCGAAGCTGAAGCAGGCGTGTTCCCACCCCCGCCACTCGTCGCCAGAATGACCGCCACCACCAATGCCGCCAGAACAACCACAACGACCCCGCTCAAAAAGCGATTCTGAGTCCGTAACGGGTCTTCAGCGATGCTCGCTTCTAATTCCGCACGGGCGGCACGTCGCGCCATCCTGTTACCCGCCGAGCCAGAAGCCCCCACACGCGAAGATTGGGCATTCGATGAAACTCCCGCCCTGCGTCCGGCAAATCCTAACAAATTGGCGATTAATCCAAAGATGCGCCGTAAAATCGCCCAGATCGCCAGCACGATCCGCTTGATGACAGCGAATAGCACCAGCAACACGGCAAATATAGCGGCAAAAACACCACCGCCCCCGCGCTGACCAAACTGTACCAGAATATGTGCGCCGTCAATTAACCACGCGCCTATACCTGCCAACGACTTTAGCAAAACTATGCTTAATTTATCGGTAACCCGATACGCTCGAATCAACATTCAGCGTACTTTTCTCACTCACGTAATGGTTAGCAAATTCATTTGACGATTGTACAGATAAACTACCGTATCAGCAATTCTCATACCTGTCGACCAAAATTCTCTCACATCGCAGACTTTTAACCTCAAGTTGCTTGGCAGAAACGATAAGATTGTTATATCCTTGTAGCAATTCGCACTTATGTAAGATTTTGATAATGTTTTCCCGTTCCAATTCTTACAGAAGGATTACAGAGAAAAGGATTTTGCCACTATGAAGAGACCGCGCTCACTTTTTCGTATTCTAGGATGTATTCTGTTCGGGGTACTCGCTTTCAACCCCGCGCTCATTATGGCACAGGAAAATGAACAGGTCACCCATACCGTACAGGCAGGTGAAAATCTCTACCGCATCGCATTGCGTTATGGAATCACGATGGACGAGCTTGCCAATGCCAACAATATCACAGATTATAGCCGTATTAATCGTGGTCAAGAGCTTATCATCCCCGGACTCACCGTGCCGGGCGATCAATCGGCTGTAGAAAATCCCTTAATTGCGGGAACACCCACAATCCATATCATCCAACCGGGCGAATCACTCACATTGATTGCAAATTTGTATGATCTCACCGTCGAACAGTTGATGCAAGCGAACAACATCACCAATCCTAACCGTATCGTTCGCGGGCAAGAACTCACCGTTTGGACGGTAGAATCCGTCAACGCGGCTGTCGATCAAACATCGCCAGAAGCCGTCGTGGAAAGCGTCCCCAATGTTGCCACCGTCTATGTTGTGCAACCCGGTGAGCACCTGTCGCAAATCGCACAACGCTACGGACTGACATGGACGACCCTCGCGGCGTTTAACGGCATCTCTAACGCGGATCAAATTTATAGCGGGCAAACGCTCAATATTCCGGCAACCTCCGCTAGTGGTAGTGTAGAAGACCTCGGCATTATCACTGCCCCCCTGCCCAATTACAACATCCCCACACCGAGAATTCTCGACGGGCGGCAGGTGATTGTTGATCTCAGCGACTCGCGTACTTATGCGTTCGAGAATGGTCAATTGGTCAAAGATGTGCTGGTCTCTACCGGACTTCCGGCAACACCAACTGTTATAGGCGATTTCACCGTCTATCATCGTTTACGCTCACAGACGATGAGCGGACCCGGATATAGCCTGCCGAACGTGGAATTTGTACAATATTTTTATCAGGGATATGCTCTGCACGGCACCTATTGGCACAATAATTTCGGTCAGCCGATGAGCCACGGTTGCGTCAACATGACCAACGCCGATGCAGAATGGTTCTACAACTTCGCAGATTACGGCACAGTCGTCACCGTACAATACTAAACAGCTAAATTATTATCACTCACAAAAAAAGGGCTTGATCGTCTATGACCAAGCCCTTTTAATCATCAATCCAGCGCAAATGAATTTCTATTCCTGTGTTTCACCTTCTAAACCGAGTAACGCCGCGTTCTTTTGCATGGCTTCTAGCACAATGCTAATGTGCTCATCCAACGGCACACCCAATTCATCCGACGCATGTTCGATCTCGTCACGATTAACCGGCGCGGCAAATGCGCGGTCTTTCCATTTTTTCTTGATTGATTTTAATTTCACGTCGAGGATACTTTTCGACGGGCGCACTAATGTCACAGCGATGATAAAGCCTGTCAATTCATCTACAGCGACAAGCGTTTTTTCCATCTGCGATTCCGGTGCTACGCCGGTGATGCTCTCGGCATGAGCCAGAATCGCACGGACAATCTCTTCCGGGATGCCCCGTTCGCGCAAAATCTTAGAGCCAACTACCGGATGCCCTTCTACAGCAACATCAGGGTATTTTTCATAATCAAAATCATGGAGCAACCCCACCGCACCCCATACATCCGCATCGCCACCAAATCGCTCTGCATAAGCACGCATCGCTACTTCAACCGCCATCATATGCCGTCTTAAGGAGTCACTTTCGGTAAATTCTTCGACAATCGCTAAGGCATCTTCCCGTCGCATAATGTTCGCTCTCCTTTTTGTAATTTCATCAACCGCCCGGATCAAACACCAGCACGCTAATCATGATCGGCTCACCAATGTCAATCTGACCGGGAGTGCGGAGTTGCCATGTGCCAGAAATCGGCACTACATTGCCATTCTCGACCTGCCCGCGATTGGGTGTTACACCTGTAAAGACAAGCTCAACCTCCGCACCCACTTCGACCACTTCACGGATGAAGATACGCGGTCCCGCATTGAAATCCTCGCCTTCTACAAACGTCAACGAGGTATTACGCTCCCATGCACAATTACCGGAGTTTAACAGTGTAATGGTGCGCTCGTAGGTGGTGTTTGTCGTCACGAAACCGCCCGCTTCCCCATCTTCTGGCTCCTGAGAAATAATCGCATAATCAAATTGACAGGCTTCAAACGTCGCTGTCCGATCAATCGCGGCGGTTAATGTTAAATTCGGAGTCGGTGTCGGGCTACCAATAGCAGTCGGCGTGCGCGTAGAAGATGGCGTGCGGGTCGGGGTTTGTGTCCGTGTTGGCGTTGGTGACGACACAACAATAACCACTTCTGTCGGCTCAGTCGTATCCGTCGCCGTCGCGGTGTTGGTCGCTGTTGGGGTTTCAGTCGCCGTAGCGGTGGCTGTATGTGTTGCCGTCGGTGTTTCGCTTGGTGTTGATGTAGCTGTAGCTGTAAGCGTCAATGTTGGTGTGGAGGTCGGCGTTTCACTCGCAAGGAATGCCACCGCAGGGAAAATGCCACTATTCGCACCTGCGACATACCCGCCAATGACGATAATCCCGCCCACCAGCATCGCTAATAGCCACAACATCCAACGGCTAGACAAATCCGCATCTTCGGAATCACCAAATAAACCCGTCTGTGTAGACGTTTTCTTGGATGGCGTGTCGTAATCTCGAAAACGCATCGTCGGACGATCAATCGTCGAACTAGACGCACTCAATGGTCTTATCGGCACCACAACCGGGGGCGGTTCATCCGTCTGCGGAACGTTGCCTTCCGCCAGATCGGTCTCAAAATCTTCAATATCTTCAATAACTTCGCTCGCCGTCTGATAACGAGTATCGAGGTCTTTTGCCATCAACTTTTCAATGATGTCATCAATCCTGCTTGGCAAGGTCGAATTCGCCATTGACGCAGAGGGAATCGCCTCGTTGACATGCTTGAGGATCAGCGCGAGGGGGGTATCGGCATCATAAGGTAATTCACCCGTCACCATCTGATACAAAATAACGCCAAGCGCATACAAATCTGAGCGTTCATCGCCGGTTTCGCCCACACCCTGTTCTGGTGCCATATATGCAGGTGTGCCGATTAACCCACCCGTGATGGTAAACTGTGAGCCTGTCACAATCTTGGCGATACCAAAATCGGTCAGCACGACCCGATCATTCTCGGTTTTATCCAGCATCAAGTTCGCTGGTTTCACATCACGATGAATCATACCTGCACGATGGGCGTATGAAAGCGCACTCGCAGACTCACGGATAATCCGCAAAGATTCTGCCAGCGGGAGCGTCTCACCCTTCGCGTTGGTTTCGGTCAGGCGATCTTTGAGGGTGACCCCATCAATCATTTCCATGACCATATAATAACTGCCATCGTCAGGTTCAAAGTCAAAATCATACACCTGAACAATATGCGCGTGTTTTAAGCGGGCAATGTGTTGTGCTTCACGTTCGAAACGGCTTTTAAATTCAGGGTCATCAGCGAGGAAGCTATGTAATACCTTGATGGCAACGTAACGGTCTAGGCTAGCGTGGTACGCCCGGTACACTTCCGCCATGCCGCCACGTCCCAGCCGTTCGATGATCTCATATTTACCTAATTTTCGATTCACGAGCAGGTCATGCCTTACATGCAAAAAAAGCAAAGCCGAGAAGTGTATTCCCGGCTAGTATACTGCATATCATGGGGACTCTCAATTGAGAAACCCACCTATCTACGTACGATTCACCCTCGCGATGGCAATTTAGGCGATGCCACCCTCGGTCATTGACCGTGCATCAAGGGCTTTATCAAGCTCTTCTTCGCTCATCAAACCGAGTTCCAGCACAACCTCACGCACGCTCTTATTTTGGGCAAGTGCCTTCTTGGCGACTTCTGCGCCTTTGTTGTAGCCAATAATCGGGTTCAATGCCGTCACAAGGATCGGATTACGTGAAAGCCAGCTTTCCGCACGTTCTGTATTGGCGGTCAACCCGATAATCAACTTATCGGTAAATGCCGTCACCGAGCCAATCATCACCTGAATCATCTCGTTTAGATTATGGGAGATAATCGGCATCATCACGTTCAATTCAAACTGCCCTGCCGCGCCCGCCATATTGACCGCCGTGTCACACCCGATGATGTGATACATTGACTGATTGAGCATTTCCGCCAGCACCGGATTGACCTTACCGGGCATAATGGACGATCCGGGTTGGACTGTCGGGCAGGTCAATTCGGCAATACCTGTGGTTGGACCCGCGGAAAGCAACCGGATGTCATTAGAGATACGGGTAAAATCCATCGCCACATTCCGCAACACCGCGCTAAAGAAAACAGGGTCTTGCATGGATTGCATGGATTCAAACAGATCGTCAGATTCGTAAAGTTGAATACCCGTCAATTCGGTCAGTTTCTTGACCATCCGGCTGTGATATTCGGGATGGGCGTTCAAGCCTGTGCCCGCCGCTGTACCGCCAATGCCCAGACGACGCAGACCTTCCGCCGCAAATTTAACCTTCTCAATTTGGCGCGACACTGCGGTGCTCCATGCGCCCACTTCCTGCCCCAATGTCACCGGAACGGCATCCTGCAAATGGGTACGCCCCGTCTTGATAACATCTTTCCAGTTATCGGCATTTTTGCGATTTTCGTCCACAAAATGCTGAAGCGCGTCAATCAATTCTTGCAAACGCCACAACGCACCCAAACGGATCGCCGTCGGGATGGTGTCGTTGGTGCTCTGCGCCATATTGACGTGATCGTTCGGGTTGATGGGCTTGCCGGTGTCTTGCAGTTTATAGCCCAGAATTTCATTGGCACGGTTCGCCATCACTTCGTTGACGTTCATGTTGTGGCTCGTGCCTGCACCCGCCTGAAACGGATCCACCACAAAATGCTCACGGAATTGCCCGCCGAGAATTTCTTCCCCTGCCTGAATGATCGCATCCGCGAGTTCAGGCTCAAGCAAACCGAGGTCTTTATGCACTTCTGCGGCGGCGCGTTTAATCATCACCATGCTCCACACAAACGCCGGATAGGGCTTCATGCCGGTGATCGGGAAATTCTGCAATGCACGCTGGGTCTGTGCGGCATAATAAGCATTTTTGGGAACACGCACCTCGCCCAAAGAATCTTTTTCTACGCGATAATCTTCACTCATAACGATTGTCTCCTTGTGAAATCAAACATTTCTTTAGTCTAAATCAACCTTGCCCCGTTAAACCAGTGAATAAACTCACTAAAAATTCACTATGTTCGCCTTTTATCAGCGCGTCATGACCATCTGTTTTACGTAATCACGCAATAAAAAAGGCGCTACAGTGTATTGTAGCGCCTTCGGAAAGCGTTGTGAACAGCCTAGCTAGCGGCGGCGTAAAGTTCGCCGACCTTCGCCCAGTTGACCACGTTCCAGAATGCGGAGATGTAGTCAGGACGACGGTTCTGATAATTCAGGTAATACGCATGTTCCCACACGTCGATACCGAGGATGGGGGTCTTGCCTTCCATCAGCGGGGTATCCTGATTTGGGGTGGATGTGACGCTAACGCTACCGTCAGATTCGACAACCAACCATGCCCAACCGGAACCAAAACGGGTCGCGGCGGCTTTGGCGAATGCCTCTTTAAAAGCATCAAAGCCACCAAACGCGCTGTTGATCGCGTCTGCAAGAGCGCCACTCGGTGCGCCACCGGCGTTCGGACCTAGAATCTCCCAGAACAAACTGTGATTGGCGAAACCACCACCGTTGTTGCGGACTGCGGTTTGCTTGTCTGCGGGGAGTTTGTCCAGGTTTGCGAGAATTTCTTCGATGGATTTGTTTGCCCATTCTGTACCTTCCAGGGCGGCGTTGAGGTTGTTGGTATAACCGGCATGATGCTTGTCATGATGAATACTCATTGTGCGAGCATCGATATTCGGTTCGAGTGCATCTTCAGCATAGGGAAGGGCTGGTAATTCAAAAGCCATGTGTGATCTCCTTCATGAATGTAAGGTTCAAGGGTTTATATAAAAGTAACCATTTCAATATTAGCCTGTGGGTGTAAGAATTTGATTAGACGAACGGACAATTATTGATGAGAGTACGGTTAATAATACCAACCATGTGAATGGGAGTCATCTATTTTGCCATTTTCATGCATCATATTTATGACTCGCTTAAACCTGATTGGTATAACAACAAATTGCCCCATCCCGCGCTATAGTCTACAGGATACTGAATGACAGAAATCACAGAAGCACTGCCCGTACCCAGTGAGGAAATCCATGAAGAAACCCCACCCCGCGCCTATTTAGTGCTGGTCATTGGTATTCTCGCGGTGGCATTGGCGGCAATTTTGATCCGTCTGGCACAAGCCGAAGCGATGCCCTCGCTGTTAATCGCCGCAGGACGCTTGATTCTCGCCGCGCTTATTTTAACACCCGCAACCCTACGCAACCCGATGTTCATGAAGCAGATTCGGGCACTCACGCGCTTTGAGGGACTACTCATTGGCATTTCTGGTTTGTTTCTGGCGATGCACTTCGCTTCGTGGGTCACTTCACTGGAATACACAACAGTGCTCATTAGCGTTGTACTGGTCACAACCTCATCAATCTGGGTGGCATTGATGGAAGTCTTCTTGCTCAGGGGTCGTCTAGCGAATAGCGTCATTGTCGGTCTAGTGATTGTCCTCATCGGGAGCATCGTCATTGGCTCAGGCAGTGGCATCGCAAATGGTTCAAGTGGCGATCAGCTCTACGGGGGATTACTGGCGGCATTCGGCGCATTGACCGTCGCCGTTTATATGATTATCGGTAAACGTTTACGCCCAAAATTATCGCTCATTCCGTATATCTGGATGGTCTATGGCACGGCGGCAATCATCCTATCCATCGCGTTGCTCGTCACCGCCACACCCATCACCGGATTTAGTACAGAAGGCTACCTGTGGCTGGTCGCCCTTGCGCTCATTCCGCAACTCGTCGGGCATTCTTCGCTCAATTATGCGCTGGGCTACTTACCGGCAACCTTTGTCAGCATCGCCACGCAAGCAGAACCGATTGGTAGTGCGATCATTGCCTATTTTGTGTTCACGGAAATTCCGGATATCTGGCAAATTATCGGGAGCGTGGTCATTTTAGGCGGGGTAATCTTCGCCTCAGTAGGACAGAACAGAGCAAATAACAGGAGCAAGTAAAGCATTGTCTTCAACAACAATCAGTACCGCATCATCCACATCAACCGACCTCCCCAACGAAAAGATCGGCTACAGTGCACTCGTCATCGTCATTGCCGCCGGTGCCATCGGACCGATTGTTATTCGTATGGCATTGGGTGAAGGTGTTAGCCCAATCAGCATTGTAGCAATGCGGCTACTATTAGCCACCATAATCCTCACACCATTTGTCTTACGCAATTACCGGGAACAGGTTCGACTGGTCACCCGTCGTCAATTGATCTTAATTGCATTGTCAGGTTTCTGGTTGGCAGTCCATTTTATGGGATTCACCGGATCCCTAAATAAAACCAGCGTGTTGATGACAACGGTGATCGTCGCCACCAACCCCCTGTGGGCGGCAATTCTGGAGGCAGTGTTCTTACGGACTAGAGCACATTCGCTCGTCTGGATCGGGATTGCTTGTGCCATCATTGGCGGTGCGGTGATCGCATTCGGTGGCACGGGGGCAGTCTTAAACAATCCTGATCCGCTAGGCGGCGGGCTTCTCGCACTTTTGGGGGCAATTGCCAGCGCGATCTATTTATTGATCGGACGCAGTGTACAGACCCGTATCTCCCTGATTCCGTATATCTGGATGGTTTACGGATTCGCCGCCCTCACCGCAACAACATTCTCTATCCTTAGCGGCAATTCCTTAACAGGCTACAGTGCCGCTGGCTATTTCTGGGTAGTCGTGATTACGTTTCTGTTGCAATTGCTCACACACGGCTCAATTAATCTCGCCTTGCGCTATTTCGCCGCTACCTATGTCAGCATATTTTTGCAAGTTTCCGTTATCGGCAATGTATTCTTTGCGTTCATATTCTTTGACGAAGTGCCTAAAGAACTCCAACTGATTGGCGCGGCAACCGTTATTATTGGTGTGATTCTGGCGACAATCGGAAGAGGACGACGACAAGCGAAAAACCTAATAAAAGAGGCGTAGGATCGCCTGCCCTACGCCTCTATAGTCAGCGCTCATAAATCGGAGAATCGTAGATTATGAACCGAGCGAATAACCGAGATAAGTACTTGATCCGGGCCAGACTTCAAACGTCGGGATGTCTTCCGGCAACATGAGCGGTTGCAACAGTTGCCTCAACGTACCATCGAGCACCAATTCTTGCAGGGAATATTCCAGCAACAACCGGAAGTCAATGTCATTGCGCGGCACAGCCATATATAAATAGGTCTGGCTATACCACGGCATCGGCGCTCCACGATCCTCTGCCGTCGTCAGACGCAACCCTTGCGGAAATGCTTGCGCGTGTGGCAACAGACGGATGCTATCCCCAAAAGCGACCTCTGCCTCACCTTCTTCAAGAATCGTAAAGGCGATGTCCTGCTCCCTCACCTGTAAAATCTCAATTGAAACTGGCACCGTTCCGGCAATTTCTACCGCACGGGTAGCCGCTGTAGGTTCATTATTTGGCGTAGCGACGGTCTGCCCACCGCGCAAACCGGAGAAATTATTGACATCATCATTCGCCTGCACCAACAAACGCTCACCGCGAAGCAAGTAATACGTCGTGAAGTCCACAACCTCAGATTGTGCCCAATCCGACTGCACATTGACGGCAATATCCGCCTGCCCATTCGCCACAAATTCCAGCGGATTATTTGCGCTATTCGGCACAAATTCCACGTTCACGCCCCAGCGAGAAGCCATCTCGCCGATCAATGCACGGTGAAAGGTATCCAGACGGCGATCACTTTCCGGTGCATCAGAATCAGCCGTCACGCCGATTAACCCTGCCACGCGGATCGTCCCGGTAGATTGCATCTGCGGAATCACATATTGATCGGGGAAAGGAATGTCAGTGCCAAATTGTGCGGGCGTGGGAGCGTCTTCACCTAGATTCAGCCATGGCGGGGTTAGGTCATACGTCCCGCCCGGAAAATGTACCTGATAAATTTCCTGCATCCGTCCGGTAGAGGTCAAATATTGCAGAGTCCGGTTCACCAGATTCCGCATGTTCGCGTCCTGCCGTTGGATGGCAATCGTATGCGGTTCAAGTTGGAGGGCTTCGTCAAGCACGCGGATCGTATCCGGTTGGGCTTCACTGACCAGAAGCAAACGGGCGGAAGTTTCCACCACCCCATCAATCTGCCCCTGCGCCAGCGCGGAATACGCACGATCTAGCGTCAGAAAGGTTTGCACATTCACGCCAACGCCACTGCGTCTCTGCCAGTCAACAACCGCGCCCTCACCCGGCGTACCGATTACCACGCCTAAAGTACGCCCGCCTAACTCCGCCGGAGTAGTAACCGGGTCATCAACGCGCACCATCACATGCTGACCGCCGAGATAATACGTCTGGCTAAATTCAAAACGGTTGTCATATTCACGCCGATGCACAAATGCACCCGCGATAAAATCTACCGCGCCATCACGGAGCATATCCGCAGAACGATCCACGTCACGCGTTACCTGTACAAATTCGACGGGAAGCCCCCATGTATCACCGATACTACGGGCGACATCAGCATCATAGCCACTGACTTCGCCACGAATATTCAATTCCCCGAACGGCGGCGCATTATAGAGGATGCCCACCCGCAAAACCTCGCTGGATTGCAAGCGTGCAACCACAGAGTCTGACGGCAGGATTTCAAAATCCCCATCACCGGCAAACGGCACGGGCGTAGGTGGCACCAACGTCGGCGCGGGGGCTTGCTGACGTTCAATAGCATCGCCAGCCATCAGCACACCGCTTAACAGCACACCGGCAACCAGCAAACTTAGTAAGAGAAAGAGTCGTCGCATCAAGGTTACTTGTCCTTAAGGCTTATATAACTTGTGTTCCTCGATGTATTCTAGTACAGGTTGCGGCACCATGTAACGGACACTTTTTCCGTTCATCAGGCGGTCAACAATATCGGTGGAGGAAAATTCGATCAACGGGGAGGTCAACATAATGGTATGATTCTCTAAATCGGGGATGATATTGCCGTGCATATTCGCCCGCAAATCACTGCCATCCACACCGGGACGGCGCATCACCGCAACGGCGAGTTTTGCCGTTGTGAACAATTCCTGCGGGCGTTCCCAGTTCGGCAAATCACGGAACACATCCCCACCCATGATGAAAAATAATTCAGCGTTCGGGTTTTGTTCTTGCAGAATGCGGATCGTATCTATCGTAAAATGTGGACCCGGACGGTCAATATCCACGCGGGAAATTTCAAATTGTGGATTGTCATCCAACACGGCTTCCAGCATCGCCAGCCGATCCTCCACAGAGGTGCGCGTGCCACTTTTATGTGGTGGCACCCCTGCGGGAACGAACAACACTTTGTCCAGTGCTAACTGTTCATAAGCATGTTGAGCAAGAATCAGATGTGCGCTGTGGGGCGGGTCAAATGTACCGCCAAGAATTCCAAGGCGCATCTTCTTCATATCAACCTCAATTCTGCAACATTGTTTACGCTAAATTAGTCAGTCCACTCAAGTTCATGATCGCCAATGTAAACTGTATCCCCCGCTTTCACGCCGGCAGTTTCCAACGCAGATGACACGCCAAGAGCCTCAAGAATATTCTGAAAGCGCAAGACCGCTTCTTCATAATCCCAATAGGTCATCGCCGCCGCACGTTCAACGCGCTTACCACTGACGCGATAGACCCCTTCAAATTCACGCTCAACTTCAAAGGTCATATCATCTTCCGGCATTTCGTAAAGCGGAATTTCATCAGAGTCTACAATCGGTTCCAATTCCGGCAATTCTGAATAGGCATGAAACACCTGTTGAATCAATTCGCGGATATTGCCCTGAGTTGCGGCAGAAATTTGCAACGGTTCAACGCCACGTTTTTTGAGTTCAGCTTCAACTTCGCCCCAACGCGCTTGCGCTTCAGGCAAATCAATCTTATTGAAGACCACAATCTGCGGTTTATCAGCAAGGTTTTCGTCGTAGAGCGCCAATTCACTGTTGATCTGGCTATAATCCGCCAGCACGCTCTCACTTGATCCATCCAGCACATGCACCAGCAAGCGCGTCCGCTGAACGTGTCTCAAAAAGGCATGACCTAAGCCAACGCCCATATGTGCGCCTTCGATCAAACCCGGAATATCGGCAAACACAAGGTCACGATCATCATAAAGCACCACACCCAGATTCGGCTCCAGCGTGGTAAAGGGATAATTCGCAATCTTGGGCTTGGCATTGCTGACGACAGAAAGCAATGTTGACTTACCGGCGTTCGGTACACCCACCAGGCCGACATCCGCGATTAAGCGCAATTCCAGCTTAATCCACATTTCATGACCCGGCTCGCCTTTTTCGGCAACGCGCGGTGCTTGATTAGAAGCCGTCTTAAAACGTGCATTACCGCGTCCGCCACGCCCACCTTTAAGCACGACGATACTATCACCATCACGCGTCAAATCGGCGATCATGGCGTTGGTATCCGGATTGCGAATAATCGTTCCCGGTGGCACTTCGATCACAATATCGTCGCTATCTGCGCCAGTCTTGTTCGCACTGCCACCGCGTCCGCCGTTCTTAGCCTTAAAATGAACGCGTTTGCCAAAAGAAAGCAACGTGTTGATCTTTTTGTTGACGCGGATAATAATGCTACCACCACGCCCACCATCACCGCCGGATGGACCACCCTTCGGAATATACTTCTCTCGACGGAACGAGATCAAACCATCGCCACCGTCGCCACTTTTTACATTTATTTTTGCTTCATCAAATTGCATAGGTCACATTCAACATTTCGTCTCATCGATCAACTCCGGCTCCCCTGCGCGATACCACGCAATCGTCCGGCGCGCACCATCTCTGAACGCTGTAGGTTCAAATAACAACTCGCGGCATGCCTTTTCATTGGAAACGCGCCAATTGTTATAGACATAAGATTGCAAGTTCAGCGGATAGAATGGTTCGCGTCCCGTCATTGTAGCAAGCAATTCAAGAAAACGGGATGTTGTAATTCCCATCCAGCCCGGAATCCGCAAACGTGGATACCAGATATGTGCTTCTTCGATGATGATGTCGAACGCGTCTTTATGAGAAATCCACTCGCCACAGATATGATAGACCTCGCCCAATTGCCCATGTTCGAGCGCCTTGAGTATGCCCTGCACCACATCTTCAATATAAACGGGAAAGTTAATATACCGCCCGCCATTCAATTGCATGATGATGCCGTTCATGGGGTCTTTAAAGAACAGGCGATTAAACGCATACGTCCCCAGTGGACCGTAAAATGCCCCCGGACGAAGCACAATCACAGGAAGTTGATAGTCGTTAAAATAGCCGAGCGCAATTTGTTCACCCTCTAGCTTGCTCCGCTGATAGGGGTCAACCGGACTCGGCGGATAGGTTTCGTCTATCTCATTGGTGGGGTCAGGCTGACCGATCACCGCGACGCTTGAAATGTGGATAATGCGCTCCACATTGGCTTCCTGCGCCGCACACATCATGTTTTCCGTGCCCTGAGCATTGGTTCGCATGAATGCGTCTTCATCGCCCCAGAATCGGAAATATCCGCCCGCATGAATCACATACTGACAGCCCTGCACGCCCGCCTTTAATATGTCTAAATCGGCGAGATCCCCGCGTATGATGTCCAGATTGGGATATTCGATAAGCCAGGGGTACTGTTCGGGGCTACGGGTAAGCAATCGTACCTGATGACCCTCCCTGCACAACGCGGGGAGCAAATGCCGACCCAGAAAGCCAGTGCCACCGGTCACAAAAATCATATTTTCCATCCAATTTTAAGGTCAGTTCTGGATAAGCGAACGATTATAAATGGCAGTTATTTTTTGGTAAAAGACCTTGAATATCGGAGCTTTTGGCTCTTGGCTTTTAGCAAAAGCATTATTTTTCAAACTACGTAATCTATCAAAAATCTATAGTCAAAATGAATCACAGAGACGCAGAGATGACGGGAAAAATTGAAGGTTTTCCTTTGCGCCTTTTCGTTACGTTTTTCCTTGTTCTTTCCGATAAAATACTTAAAAGCCAAAAGCTAACGGCTAAAAGCTCTTTCTGTCACACGATACAGCGTAACACAGCCAGTAGGTTAACTATCTCGACCATTCGCAGGAGGAAGCACGGAGAGCAATTCAATCTGGTCATGAGATTTTGTAGATGCCCAGCCCGCAGGCAATTCTTGAACGAACGCGTCAATCTTCCAGCGTTTCAGTGCTTTGTCATACGCCATCTCATAAACAACCGTACCATCGCCCATATCCTGCGTAATCACCCTCACATGATGCAACAAATCATAGGTTGCGATGCGGCGCGTCGTTTGATGATCGACCACAAGGCAACGCTCACCATCTTCTGAAAAATGGCGCACCTCTACCCGATGTGTACAGCGCAAAATGCCGGTATAACGTGGCGCTTTCTGCTTCTTGTAATGCGTCAGAATCTCCTGATGGCGCTGTAAAAACGTCCCGGAGAGCATATTCGGTGCGGAAGTCCATTGATACGACAAATCCGCCAGCAAACTATCCTGTAGCCAGCCCATCGCCGCTAAATAATCTGCTCGCACATCATTTTGAATGTCATCCGGCGCGAGCCATTCCCCCTTAGATTGCACACCCGCGTTAATCCGATAGAGCTTATCTGCCCACGGAACTTGTTTTCTACCACTCAAGGAAACCAACCCACCTATCACTAATACGACAAGCAAAATCAACCATGACATGCTGGATACTCTTCCAAACACACACTAGATGGCACTCAATTTACCAGCCCAATTACGAATATGCAAATGATGAGAAAATATGATCTTTATTTGGGGAAATGGAATTCTACAGTCTTCTCAATAAGACCTTCTAATGTGGCATTTTCAATCCAGCTTGGGTTTACCTTCATATAGCGCATAAACTTCTCAATTTTATCCCTGAGCAATTCAGGTCGCCTATTTATTGGCGATTGTTGACTAATAATTACCCGTTGTGTTTCAACATTCACGCCCAAATCGAGGCAAAGCCCATTGCTATCGAAAGCGATATACTCGTTATTTTCAACGTCGATGAATTCAAGATATGATTCAGCATCAAAAACTGATAGAAAAATATTCAGGTCATCAGATTCACAAACAATTATCGGGGGAATCATACATTGGTATTTTCTATTCTGAAGGGGTTTGATTTTCGTCCTGTACACGTTCATTCAGCGCCACCCACACGCTATGACGCAATTTGGCGATGCTAATGGGGCGTTGCAAAATATAATCGACTTTGGCAACGTTCATACTAAAATTAGACTGATCGGCAAGCACCATAATCGGCAACTCGCGCAGAGAATCCACTTCTTTAATTTTGCCGACCATCGACCACGCGTGCATATCCGCTAACTCAATTTCAGTGATAAGCAAGTCGATGTCATGATCTTCGAGTAGCTCTAACACTTCTCCCGCAGATGTCGCATGTTCTACCCGCAACGCCATTTCCTCAAAAATGGTGCTAAACGCATTCCGTTCATCTTCGTGGGTTACGGCTAAAACAATATGCCGTCCGCGAAATTTTGTGGTGTTACTCTGGCTGGCTATGATGTCGTCCAAATTCAATTTCTCACTATTCGTGCCGCTAGAAACACGTTGTCGGCTGGTTTCAACGAAGGCAGTAACCAGTTCAGAAAACAAACCGGGTGATTTCGTTTTCAAAACATCCTGTGCCTGTTCTGCATCTTCTGGCGTGCGGAACGGCACCCCACCCTTATCAAGAATAACCACCACCTCGTCACGGGTACGGGCGCTCAACTGCTCAGAAACACCCACCTCCCCCAAAACACTCTGGATCATGTTCAATTGTGTCTTAGCAAAAGGCGTGCTTAAATAAAACGCACGAATGCGGTTGCCACGCCCTAATACACGACGTTGCCCGAATCTACCGGATTCCGGAAGCGGGTACAACCAGACATAATTGCGATTATAATGCTCAACCCGCCCGCTTGAGCGCAGTTGTTTCAGTTCGTAATCCGTTATCGGATGCCCAAAATCAGCCCGATAATCGAATTCACGGTATTTACCAGACAGCAGTTCCTGTACTCGCTTGTCTTCCCATTGTACGACATAGGTACCGTCAGCGAGGGTGAACACCTGTTGGCGCGAAATAGCAGATCCGCTGAATTTTTTCATCAGAACACAATACACTCTGACCTATCAAAATAGGGGGATGGACGCTGACGCTGTATTCGGCATATAGCTCTGTCTCCAAGAACGTACACCCACCCCGGAATAATCACACTAAAGTTCAACGAAATAGGAAGCCGCCGCCTGGTCGATCATCTCTTTATTGAGCGTTGGTGCAACGTTCAAATAGCTGGAAATATCAATCAATTGGGACAGAATATCTCGCGGATGCACCATACGTAAGTCACGATCATGGTTGATATACCATTCCTTCAAAAGATACGCCAGACCCTGCTCATCATACGGGACTTTCATCACACGACACATGATTTTGAAAATCTCGCGGAATTGCTCAAATGAGGGATTACCTACTTCAATTTTGTGGCGGATACGGCGCAGGAACGCTTCATCAACAAGGTCTTTAGGGTCAAGATTGGTAGAGAAAACAATCATGACGAAGAAAGGCACTTCAATCTTGCGCCCATTGTTCAACGTTAGGAAGTCCACACCTTTTTCTAGCGGCACAATCCAGCGATTCAGCAGATCAATCGGGCGTACCTGCTGACGACCAAAGTCATCGATCAGGAACATCCCACCATTTGCCTTAACCTGAAACGGCGCTTCATAATATTTGTTGACTTCATCGTAAACCAGATCAAGCCCTGCCATTGTAAGCTCACCGCCGACCATAATCATCGGACGTTTGATCTTCACCCAGCGCGGATCAGGCATCATGCCCGTTCCTTGCTTAACGGCAACATTATCTTCAGCGACTTCGTGATTCACGCTATCGAAAATCTGAATAATCTGCCCGTCAATATCAATCGCATAGGGGATCCACAAATCTTCACCGAGGATCATCCGCCCCACACGTTCAGCAATGGTCGTCTTACCATTCCCCGGGGGCCCATAAAGGAAGATGGAACGCCCGGAATTTACCGCAGGACCGACCTTACTCAACATATCATCAGAAATGACGAGATTTTCCATCAACCCGCGTAACTGCTCCTGATGTACAGGTGGACGCGCCATGTTCTGAATGTGCATGGATTGAATGTAATTTTGCAGGCTTACAGGCGCAGGACCGGCATATTGCGAACGTTCAAGCGCCTCGCGTGCCTTATCCGACCCCTTACCGGAAATGACGTAGCGGTAGCTAGATTCGCCGAGACCGCCCGACCCCTTCACTTCAAGAAATTTTTCGCGTTTCAGAAAGTCAATGATTCCATCCAACACACCGTTGAACGGCAACTTTACGACTTCACTAATCATACGTCCGGTTAAGTCGCCACTAAAATACAATACCTTCATCACCAGATCAGACACATTCAATTTTGTGAGACCGGTATCTTCGATTGAATTTAGCGATGGCGGATTCCACAACGGCGCTCTCGGTGGTTCCGGTGGTGGCGCGCCTGATCCACCTGGGCGATTTTCACCAAGTCCTTTTAGGCGGCGCGGTCCATTTGCTTGACGATCACTCATGGGCTAATCCCCTGGAAAAACTACATTTCGAGCTATTAAAGAATGAACTGAATTGAAAAAATTATCTTATGGACAAAGGAAAACAGACCTTAAAGATATATAGTTGTCAAACGACGGTGATACCTACGTTTTCTATACATCTTATTTCCTTCTCCATAAGTTTACTTCACAATATTATGGTATCACATCTATACTCAACGTGCTTGTGAACCCGGGCTATTGTAATTTGAAGTCTGTGGCGAATCTTCCTGATATTACTTACTCAGCCATTCCTCGCTCCCCCTCACGATTTGCAGTTGAATTAAACCGTGAGCGAATGACCTCAAGTTGATGTAACGCCACCGAATCCAGAATTTTATATGGATGTTAAAGGCGTTCATTGTTTTTATTGTACACGAAAACCCATTCTCTGCTCACATAAGTTTTCAGCAGATAATTTCTCTGTAAAAATTAAACTATCACCGAAAGTTTCATGGTATGATTGTGGGGAAGTTGCAACTATTTATCCCGAAGAATTAACAGATTTCCCAGACTATCCATGATTAAACAAATTCAATGGCTCGGACACGGCAGTTTTCTGATTCAAGGACCGCCACTCATTTACATTAATCCGTGGAAGGTCATCCGTACTGCTTTCCATGCAGATGTTATTCTCATCGGACATGACCATTACGAACATTTTTCGCCAGCAGATATTGATAAACTTAAAGGCGATCATACCCGAATCATCAGCAATGAAAGCGTCGCCAGCGAATTGCACCATGACGTGACCATCCTCAAACCGTGGCACACCATCACCGTTGACCGCGCCGGAATCAAAGCCGTGCCCGCCTATTCGCCGGAAGACATGCGCCACCCGCCGGAAGCCAATGGGCTGGGTTTCATCATTTCCATGAATTACTATGACATCTACTACGCGGGCGATACAGGCAGAATCTCTGAAATGGAGAATATCCGCCCCGATATTGCCATTCTGCCAATAGATAACAACGGCACGCTTTCGGTTGAGCAAGCGGCAAAATTGGTGGATGAAATGCGTCCCCGTTGGACGATCCCCTACAATTGGGGGACGATGACCGACGGCGCAACCTTGATGGACGCGCAAGAATTCAAGTCATTGGTTGGCGGACGCTCCGAAGTTATCATTCCTCAAAGATCAAGTTAGCCAGACCCATTTACTATTCGTATATATCATCTTAATGAGAAAGCGCATTGTATCTTATGCAACAGGTTTCACGTTTTACAAGACTATTGTGCGTCACGCTTGCTTTTCTTTTTCTGCTCCCTGCAACCATTAGCATCGCCCAACGCCCTGACGCACCCGATTACGCGCTACGGGGGGACTATGTGGTCGGCACACAGAACCTCACCATAGAAGACCCTAATCGTCCACTAGAAGTCACAATCTGGTATCCGGCAATCAATACTGACGATCTACCGGAAGAAACCGTCTATCAACCCGGCACGCTCTTACAACTTGATGGTCGTGCGATCAGCGATGCACAACCGGACACGTCCAGTGCACCCTACCCGCTCGTCATATTTTCACACGGGAGCAGTGGATTTCGCTTTCAGAGCCGTTACCTGACCGAGCATCTCGCCTCTCACGGATTCATCGTCATGGCGGCGGATCACACCACAAACACCATCACAGATTTGCTGGGCGACCCTGAATTCTCAGATAATCTCGCGCCGAATTTTATCCACCGCCCGCAGGATATTTTGCGAATCATTAGCCTCGCCGATGATCTGACCGCGGAAGGCACATTTGAAGGGATCATCGACGTAGAACGCATCGGTGTACTCGGTCACTCATTTGGCGGATATACTGCGCTCGCCGCAAGTGGCATTCCTATTAACCTCACAGAATTGGGGAATTGGTGCGATGCTCCGACGATTGATAATGTGGAAGACATTGATGGGATCTGTTTCTTGCTGAATTTTGAGGACAGCATAACGGACGCGGCTGGATTAACCGAAACGCCCGATGGCGCATTTCCGATTTACGCTGATCCGCGCATCCGTGCCACGATTGCTTATGCGCCGTGGAATTACCCGATTTTGGATCATACCGCGCTTGAAACTCACTCTACACCAACTATGATCTTCGGTGGCACCGCCGATGACACTACACCGCCTCTGCGGGATGCTTTTGAAATTTACGCTAGTTTAGACTCCGCACCAAAAACGCTCATCACGCTCGAAAACGCCGGACATTACGTCTACGTGGATGAATGCTGGCAAACGGCAATCACGTTCGGGTTTTATGCCAGCTGTTCCGATGCAGTCTGGGATATGGCACGCGTGCATGATCTCATCAACCACTTCACCACCGCTTTTTTGCTAACAGAACTCTACGAGCACGACACCGCCCGCGCCGCACTTGATCCGGCAAACGTTTCATTCATCGGCGTGGATTACGAAACGACCACACCATAACATCAACAAAAAGAGGCAACCCATTTTCGTAGGTCGCCTCTTTAGTTTAGTCATTTTGTAGCTTAGCGTTTACGCCGCAGGTTTCAGCGATCCGTCTTCCGCCCATTCAAGCGGTTCATCTTCGCTGTTGAAAATGCTCGGATTGGTTTTACCATTGATGACATCTGCATCAATCACAATCCGGCGAATATCCTTGCGTCCGGGAATTTCAAACATCACATCCAGCAGACATTTCTCGATGATGGAGCGCAAACCGCGCGCGCCCGTCTCACGATCAAGCGTCAAATCTGCCGCCGCGCCCAATGCACTTTCCACAAATTCCAATTTCACGTCATCCAGCGCCAGCAGATGTTCATACTGCTTCACCAGCGCGTTCTTCGGTTCAACCAGAATACGTTTCAATGCTTCGCGGTCAAGCGGGTCAATGCTCACGATGACCGGTAAACGTCCGACTAATTCAGGGATCAAGCCATGTGTCATCAAATCTTCAGGATTTGCCTGACGCAATAGCAGGGATTTCTCCACTTTATTGACCTGCGCGGCAGAACTGAAGCCGAGCACACCCTTAATGCCAATGCGCTTGCTAATAACTTCATCAATACCGTCAAACGTCCCACCACAAATAAAGAGGATGTTGCTGGTATCAATCTGGATAAATTCCTGATGCGGGTGCTTACGCCCACCCTGCGGCGGTACATTCGCCACCGTACCTTCGACGATCTTCAGCAAGGCTTGTTGCACGCCTTCACCGGACACATCGCGGGTGATGGACGGGTTATCGTTGGATTTACGTGCGATTTTATCAATCTCATCAATATAGATGATACCTTTTTCCGCACGGGCAATATCCCCATCCGCCGCCTGAATTAAGCGGAGCAAGATATTTTCAACATCTTCACCCACATATCCAGCTTCGGTCAGTGCGGTTGCGTCCGCGATGCAGAATGGCACATCCAGCACCCGTGCGAGTGTCTGTGCTAGCAGGGTTTTACCGCTACCCGTCGGACCCAGCATCAGGATATTACTTTTTTCAAGTTCAACTTCGCCACTATTGCGATTAGTCTGGATGCGTTTGTAATGATTATATACCGCCACACTCAGCACACGTTTCGCATGATGCTGTCCCACTACGTATTCATCCAGATGTGCCATGATGTCGCGTGGTGCGAGCAGATTCGGCACATGATAGTCCGACTCAGCAGAACCTGTGACCAATTCCTCATCCATCAGCAAACTGTGGCACAATTCCACACAATAATTGCAGATGAATACGCCGTCGGGTCCAGCAATAAGTCGTTCTACTTCATCGTGATTACGCCCACAAAATGAGCATCGATGATTTCCGGTTGGTACATACGTCACGAGGTTATGCCTCCTGTGAACTCAATTCAAGCACATTGTCGATCAAACCATATTCCGCCGCTTGTGCCGCGCTGAAATAAATATCACGGTCTGTATCGCGCTCAATATCTTCTCTTGGTTTACCCGTATGCTTGACGAAAATTTCGTTCAAGCGTTCCTTCAAGCGGACAATTTCGTTCGCCTGAATAACGATATCCGATGCCTGTCCCTGTGCGCCACCAAGCGGTTGGTGCATGTGGATGGTTGCATTCGGTAACGCCATACGCTGACCATTTGCACCTGCCGTCAATAAGACCGTACCGAAACTTGCGGTCAAGCCTACAGCGGTGGTGCTTACATCAGCGTTAATCGCCTGCATGGTGTCATAAATTGCCATACCCGCATAGACGACACCACCGGGGGAGTTAATGTACATTTGAATACGACGATCCGGGTCCTCACGATCAAGGAATAGGAGTTGTGCCACGATCAAATTTGCAATCTGATCGTTAATACCCGTTCCCATAAACACGATTCGTTCTTTGAGGAGCAATGAGTAAATGTCGTAAGCACGCTCACCACGACTACCCTGCTCAATGACCATCGGAACAACGTTATAAATGCTCATAAATTCGGCGCAAAAATAAGGTAAACGATTACCCTACTTGAGGTGCGCCTCCTCCTTTCTATATAGTATCACGAAGATAGGTAAGCAGGTCAACCCAATTGGTATAAGGTTTTCCTACAGTGGTTAACTCAAGTCTTCTTCTGCCGTTTCCTCATCAGAAACAACTTCAGTGGATTCACTTTCGGCTTCAGCGACAACCGCTTCAGCATTTTCGCTGTCTTCCGCTTCGTCTGTAGAGGTTTCTTCAGCAGTTGCTTCTTCAGCAACAACCGCTTCACTGATGACTTCTACAACTTCTTCATCTTCTTCTTCGACAATATCATCAGGATGTGGCACATCGTCACCCTTTGCAATGGCGATAATGCGCTCATAAATCTTGTCACGGGTGACATCATTCACAATGCTATCACGCATTGCCGGCGTATCGAACGCGCTACGCAAACTAGCCGCCTGCGGACCAAATTGTTCCAGCACCTTATCAATCTGTGCGTCGATCTCTTTCTGCGTGACCTTAATCTTCTCAACATCAATCAGTTTAGATAACACCAGAGAACGTTTGATGGTGTTGACCGCCGGTTCTTGATAGGATTCGGCAATCTGTTCTTTGGTCATGCCGGTCACCTTCATATAGGTGTCAATTGACATACCCTGCTGGCGCAAACGCTGATCGAAGTCTTTAATCATCCCTTCGATCTGGTCTTCTGTCATCGCTTCTGGAAATGCGACGGAGGATACCTCAACAATCTGATCGAGCACGCCATTGGCAAATTGATTATCGTATCGGCTCTTTGCCTCGGTCTCAAGATTCTCGCGCATCCGCATCCGCAATTGCAGAAGAGTCAGAGGTTCCTCTTCATTCTCGGTGATGCGCGCCGCAAGCTCATCGTTGAGTTCCGGCATCGTCACGTTTTCTACCTTCTTGATGGTGACATGGAACTTAACCTTACGTCCGACGAACTCCTCATAATCAGGTTCGTCATCTGGAATGGTCAATTCGAATTCAACATCTTCGCCTGCGTTAGCACCAACCAACCCGTTGATGAAGCCCGGTAAAATCGGCTCATCTTCAGGATCAAGGTCAATTGCGGCATCGTGTTCATGCACAAATTCATCCCCTTTTGCGGGAGAATGGCTATGATCGTGATCGTGTTCTTCACCGTCTTCATGATCGTGGTCGTGTTCTTCTGCTTCTTCCACAACTTCTGCATCAGTTTCTTCTGCAGAGGCTTCCGTTTCCGGCGAGTCATCCGCAAATTCACTGTGGATATCAACGGTCACACGATGCCCCACCGCTACCGGCTGATCTGTTTCTTCGGCAACCGCTTCTTGATGTTGTAAACGGCGCATCGCCTTGCTTACGAGGTCGTCATCAACTTCGGGTGCTTCGTAATCATCACGGATGACACGATAATCACCCAATTCAATGGTCGGCTGTAACGGCACGGTATAAATGAAAGTGGGGGCATCTTCCAGCTTAAAATCTTCCCATGCACCGGGACCGTAAGGTTCAATATCCTCTACTTGTTCCAGTGTTTCACGGTAAATTTCCTGGCTCAGGTCATCAACCGCATCATTCAAGATGTTGGCTTCAAAACCGTATTGGATGAGAATGTTATACGGGGCTTTCCCCTTCCGGAAACCGGGGATGTTCATTGTCTTCGCCATTTTTCGGGCGGCGGCACGTTTTGCTTTTTCCAGCCGTTCCGGTTCAATTTCAACTGTAAAACGTGCTCTGTGATCTTCGAGGCGCTCGGTTTGAATGTTCAACGCTATTTCCTTACCTGTATAGCAGATTCGATTATAGCATCGGGGCTATAAGCGATCTATAAATATTTCGTCAGAAAAATAATGAGTTGCCCTTAAGTACATCAAAGGCGCTTGGAGCGCCCTTGATGACTAAGCATAGTGGGGAAGGAGGGACTTGAACCCTCACCTCGTAAGAGACATAATCCTAAGTCATGCGCGTCTGCCAATTCCGCCACTCCCCCAATTTAAAGCGTGCTACGGGTGTAGTGTCCTACAAATTTCGTAGTCTGCCCATTATAGTGCATTAGATGGACACATCTCAAGGCATAGTTCTTACTCAATCTCAATTTTGGAAACTTCGTCCAAATCCATATCCGCCACTCGCGCCAGAATACTCGTGATAACGAGCTGTGCAAAACGGAACATTGTCTCCATCTGGGAAATCCGCTCAAGATAAAGATCCGCCTGAGCACGATCTTCTTCATCCATTTTAGAAATCGAGTCTTCAAGCAATTTATGGTTATCATCCATCACAGAAAGCGCCCGATCCACGTCACGCATCTCGCGCCCGCTCAGGATGTTGGTGATAATCTGCATGAAGTCCGTCTCTGATTCATAATATTTACGCCGACCACTCCGCCCGCGCATCCATACTTGCCGCACCATCCCCATATGCTCCAATGTCCGCATATTCATGCTTACACTCGCTTTAGAGATGCTCAGGCGTTCCATTAAATCATCAAGGGAAAGTGGCTCAGGGCTGAGCAATAATGCGCCATAGAGTTGCCCCATCACTTTACTAAACCCGAAATAATCAGAAAGCTGACCTAACCCATCCAGCATACTGTCATGTACGGTCAACAATGACGGATGTAGGTCGCCCCGTTTGCCATTGCCGTTACTGTCCGATTTTTTTTCATTGGACATTGTTGTTACCCTTTACTTCCTTTTCCATCTAGCATCCATCCAGCTAATCATGTGCTAGCTGGACTGGCGATCTGTCTCAACAAATGCAAGCACTGTGTTTACAAAGGCTTCCGGCGCTTTTGAGGTCAACAAATAACGCGCTTTTTCCGCGTCATCAACTTTAAGAAACGCCATGCCTTTACTGCGCCAGAGCACCACAAAATCATCCCGTACCCGTGGCTGAAACATCGCCATCAAGCCAAGATCATCCAATAAGCCTTCAACTTCATCCAGCATAGACCCTGGCAACATGGTGTTTAAATAAAATGAGCGCACACGATTCATCTCCCATGTCGCCAATTTATCCAGTTCGTTCCGCTCCGGCAATGCACATAACCATACATTCTCGTCATCAAACTTATCGACCAGCCCGGCTTTCTTGAGTTGGTTTAATTCATAGTCATTCACCGGAGAGCCGATATTTTCGTTGTCTTCAAAGACGAGATAGCGCCCCGCCTCCAATTCCTGAATGTCGTTTTCTCCCCAGCGGACGACAAACGTGCCGTCGACCAGCACCAATAACCGATTACGTGCGATAACCGTATTTTGTTGATCTTCGGGCGGGACTAATTCCATGTTGTTGAGTTCTTCTGATGCCACGTTGATTTTTACCTGAATTGTCTTTGCATAATCTTAATCTAGTATAGCATGTTTCAGTAGGTAATAACGGAAAACTTTCCAAAATCCTTAGTCCGCTTTTGGCTTGGCATGGCGCACCATCCACAAAAACAGTGGCAATGTCACACCAAAGCCAATGACCGCCCCCACCAGATGCCCTGTGAAGCTCGTTTGTGGCACAAAATAATCAATCACTGCCTGAATTACAATAATCACCGCAATGCGCGTCAGGTATTGGCGAGCCACTTTGACGCGTTCGACACGCCACCCGATCAATAATATCGCCGCTGTCGCGCCAAACAACCCCATTATCGCACCAGAAGCGCCCACCGTCACCGCAGGCGTGATATATCCGGCATCGGTCAGTAAGACGATCATCGCCGAGGCACCAACACCGGACGCAAAGTAAATCAGCAGAAAACGTAAACGCCCTAATGTTGTCTCAACGAAGCCACCAATGAGCATTAACGCCAGCATATTCAAGATAATATGCAACCAACCCACATGAAGAAACATCGCATTGACCAGCCGCCACCATTGTTCGCCGTCAATCACCGCCGATGCCCACAATGCGCCGAGATCATATAACACACGGATATTCGTAACCGGATCGGACATCCCCCCGCGATCAACTTGAACCAGAAACACAACCAGATTCGCCAGCACCAATAACAGCGTCATCAACGCGCCACGCGTCGCCCGCCCTAATCGAATGTTGTAACGCGCATCTTGCTGAATAGTTGTTGTGTAACCGAGCAATTTCGCACGCGCTTCGTCCGTTAGCGTTTCCGCGTCAATCGGCAGTTCCCGCGCCAATCGCTCCTGACTGCGTAGACGGATCAACGCATCATCACACGATAGCAATTCGCTAAATGTTTCGCGTGCTTCGTCATTATTTCCTGCGGCTTGATCGGCAACGGCGATCCAATATCGGCGCAAATCTTCAGGATAATTCTGCAAGTGTTCGGCTAAAAACGTGCTTACCTTATCGCGTTCTCCGCTAAATGCGAGACTCAGCATCACAGCGGTATTCCAATAGATTGGCGCGGTCTGTAGGCGGGACTGAAATTTCGTCAGCGCATCCACCATCGCATTAAGCCGCCCTACTTCACCCAACGCCCGTACATAAAAGCCCGGAAATGTAACGTTCGATTGCAAAACAGGATCATTCAAACGCCCCTCAAAATCATCAATCAGGGTTTGCCATTCTCCCTGTAATTGATAAATTCGCACGGTGAGTGTATCTCGCAATAACGGATACGCCTCCGCCAGACGATGATATATCGCTGTTGCCTCTTCGAGTTGCCCATTGCGCTCAAGCCCTGTAGCGCGGATATTTTCCGGCTGTGACCACCACCCATCGAATGGATGCAAGGCACGTGAGAGATAGCCCAAAAGCCTTGCGCTCTCATAACGTCCCCTTAAAACAAGACCGGCAATCAGGCGCGATAACAATATCGGAATACCGAACAAAAGTAACCAGACTCCACCCACCACATAGCCGAATTGATCCGGTATGAACAGCCACCCCAATCCCGCAATCAGAAATAATAGGCAACTCAACATAATCCAGCCATAGTTATAGCGCACCGGAAAAACCACAGTGGAGCGCCACAACGTACTCACTGCACTACTCAATGCGATGAAAAGTAGGAAAATTTGTAAATCCATTCAACGTTCCTTGATGGCTGTTTCTGAATTGTAATGAATAGTTTGTACTATTTGACACAAGTCGCATTACAATGTATAAAGTATAAGTTAAGCCCAAATAATATCCTTAGCAAATTGTTAGTCTTTCGTTTCCCACCATGATTCATCATTAATCGGAAACGCACTTTCCTTTTTAGCTTAAGAGAATTCGCGAGTCAGCACTCGCAACTGATGAAGGAGTAAGCGACACTATGCCATCGAGTCCGCCCAATAACATCCCTGATATTGTTATTGGTCGCCTGCCGATTTATCTGCGTGCACTAAATCGACTTTCGCAGGAAGGTAAAGAAGTCACATCTTCCCACGAATTAGGACGGCGGCTAGGGATCAGTTCGGCACAGATTCGCAAAGACCTGTCTCATTTTGGCGGTTTCGGCAAACAGGGAACAGGTTATCAGATTAACTATCTGGAAGAAAAACTGCGACAGGTGCTAAAAGTAAATCAAGAGTGGGACGTTGCGCTAGTCGGCGCGGGTGATCTCGGTTCGGCGATTGCCAATTATCGCGGGTTCGCCAATCGTGGCTTCCACATAAGCTATATTTTCGACAGCGCACCGGAAAAAGTCGGGCAGTTGATCGGCGAATTTGCCATTCAACCTCTGAGCGACATGGAAACAACCATCCGTAAAAATGCCATCGAGATCGCGATGATCGCCGTGCCTGCTGAATATGCACAGGATGTAGCGGATAGACTGGTCAAGGCGGGCGTGAGGGCAATTTTGAATTATGCGCCGATTAGCATCAATGTGCCGTCTGATGTACACGTCCAATACATTGATCCCGTCGTACATCTGCAACGGATGACTTTTTATCTGGATGAAAAACGTGCCCACGCCCCGGAACGACACAGCAAATAATCTCTGAAAACGAAAATGCGACGATGACCGTCGCATTTTTATTATCATTCTGGCATCATCTTATGGAAATTGGCGCTAATAATTACTCTGCAACACCCGCCTCATAATAGCAGGGTCTTCCAATGTACGCCCCGCGCCCGTCGCCACGACGATCATCGGGTTATCTGCACGGTAAACCGGCACGCCCGTTTCTTTCGTCAAGAATTGGTCAATCCCGCGCAACAACGCCCCACCACCGGTCAATGTGATGCCACGATCAATAATATCAGACGCAAGCTCCGGTGGCGTGGTGGACAACACATTTTTCGCCACCTGTGAAATCGCGCTCAATGGTTCAGCAAGCGCCTCGACCACTTCACCTGTGCTGATCGACACAATACGCGGTAAACCACTCACGCTATCGCGCCCACGTGCCTCCATTGATAATTCTTGAGGCTGGTCAAATGCCGCACCGACTTGAATCTTAATCGCTTCCGCCATCGGTTGCCCGATATTTACGTTATATTTACGGCGCATATACATGATGATCGCGTCGTCAAGACGCATCCCGCCCACACGACCACTTTCCGCCCGCACAATGTTATTCATACTCAGCACAGCCGCTTCCGTGATGCCACCGCCGATATTGATGACCATATCACCCGCTGGCGTGCTCACGGGCAAACCCGCGCCAATCGCCGCCGCCAATGGCTCCCAGATCAAGAAGGCTTCCCGCGCTCCTGCCGCCAACGCCGCTTCATAGACAGCACGTTTCTCCACGCTGGTCACGCCATACGGCACAGAGATCATCACACGCGGTTTAAAGAAGCGAATTCGTCCGGCAATTTTGCTGAAGAAATAGCGCAACATCGCCTCGGTCACTTCATAATCAGCGATCACGCCATTTTGCAACGGACGCACGACTTGAATATCTTCGTCATCCACCCGCCCCAACATCTCGCGGGCAGGCTGACCAAACTCCACGATATAATCATCTTCCGCACGGAGCGCTACCATAGACGGCTCTTGCAGAACGATTTGTCCATTTTCCCATATCAAGACGTTTACCGTACCGAGATCAACGCCTAAATCTTTGCTGAATAATGCCATTGTGGTTTTCTCTACAGCGTTTCGTTTATGAAAACATGACGAGCAGACCGCAAATTCTGCTCGTTCAAAGTGTGGATTATACATGAAACAAAAAAATCGGGCGATATGCAAGCGCACCTCGCCCGATATTCGTCTTTAATTGATTCCTATATCACCCGTAGCGCGTTTATTCGTCGTCTTCGAGAATACGCAGTACCGGTGCACGCTGGCTCATGTTACGGCTAATCTTCAGTTCGAGATTTGCCTGACGCAACGCAAGTGTCGCCTGGCGATTCTCTTCTTCAGGCACGCCTTCCGCGATCAGCTTTTCGGCACGATCCCGCGCTTCCTGTGCCGCCGCCGCATCAATATCAAACGATGATGCCGCCAGATCTGCCAGCACAACCACTTTACCGGGGCGTACATCCACCACACCCCCGTAAATCGCAAAGCGTTCTTCGGCATTCCCTTTACGCACGATCAGCTCGCCAAAGCCAAGCGTTGTCAGTATAGGGGCATGGCGTGGCAAAACGCCCATGATGCCTTCAGTCGCCGGGACAACCACCATATCAACATTGGTGTCCTCGAAAACCAGTCTTTCCTGTGAAACCACTTCAATATGAATGGGCATAAAGTCCGTCCTTTTGGGCTAATCTACGCAGAGCAAAAATTAACTGGCTTTCTGCGCCTGATCGTAGCGTTCGAGGACATCTTCCATCGGACCAGCCATATAAAACATCTGCTCAGGAATATGATCAACTTCGCCATCAAGGATCATACGGAAGCCACGCACGGTATCGCGCACTTTCACATATTTACCTTCACGTCCGGTAAATTGTTCCGCCACAACCATCGGCTGGGTCAGGAATTGTTCAATCTTACGCGCACGGGAGACCAGCAACTTATCATCATCGGACAATTCATCAATACCGAGAATGGCGATGATGTCCTGCAAATCCTTATACCGCTGAAGCACCTGCTGTACTTCACGCGCTGTACGGTAATGCTCATCACCGATAATCAGCGGGTCAAGAATCTTGCTCGTGCTTGAAAGCGGATCTACCGCAGGGAACAAACCACGCGCCGCAATCGAACGTTCCAGAGAAATCGTCCCATCAAGATGCGTAAACACCGCTACCGGCGCAGGATCGGAGTAGTCATCCGCAGGCACATAAACCGCCTGCATTGACGTGATCGCACCTGTCTTGGTGGAGGTGATGCGTTCCTGAAGCTGACCCATCTCATCTGCCAATGTCGGCTGATAACCCACCGCAGAAGGCATACGCCCCAACAGCGCGGATACTTCCGCACCGGCAAGTGAATAACGGAAGATGTTATCAATGAACAGCAACACGTCCTTGCCCTGATCGCGGAAATATTCCGCCATCGTCAAGCCAGAAAGTGCCACACGCAAACGCACGCCCGGCGGTTCGTTCATCTGACCGAAAACCATTGCCAGACTTGGGAGCACGCCCGCTTCGTCCATTTCATGATACAGCTGTGTACCTTCACGGGTACGTTCACCCACACCCGCAAATACGGACAAACCGTCATGCTGGGTGGCGATGGAGTTAATCAATTCCTGAATGGTCACGGTCTTACCCACACCCGCGCCACCGAAAATACCTGTTTTACCACCACGCGTCATCGGCGCAACCAGATCAATCACCTTCATGCCGGTCTCGAACACTTCCAACTCTGTGGATTGTTCTTCAAAGATCGGCGCATAGGCATGGATCGGCTTGTGCGGTTCGGTATCCGGTACAGGGGGTTTATTGTCAATCGGGCGACCCAACACATTAAACACACGCCCCAGAGACGCATCACCCACCGGAACCTGAATGGCGGAACCAGTAGAATAGGCGGGAACACCACGCGGTAAACCGTCTGTGGTATCCATCGCTACTGTACGCACCGCGCTTCTACCGAGATGCATCTGTACTTCCAGAATCAAATCGTCGCCTTCGTCACGCGGCACACGAATAGCTTCAAAAATATCAGGCAATTCGGAAGCGTTGGCGAACGTCACATCCACCACCGCGCCCAACACCTGTGAAACAACACCTTGCTTTTCGCTCATGCTCGTATAATCTCCTTGCGTTCTATTAAGCTCTGCGCCCACCAGTGAGGTTATCTTTTAATTGCTGAAGTCCGTCCCAATCGCCCTTTGCGGCAAGTTCCGCTTGATCCGCCCATGTTTCAAGGCTCGGCGCGAGGCGCATACCAGCATTTTCAATCGCGGCACGCAGGTCGTCTTCGCTGGCTTCTGCCAGTTTTGCGTAGCTGTCGATCCCTGCATCAATCAACGCAGAAGACATTTTTGGACCAATGCCCTCTACTACGGTTAAATCATCCGGTTTTGAATCAGATTTTTTAGCAGGTTTTGCCGGCGCAGGTACTACAGCGGTGCCAGCTTTCGCGCTTGATCCATTGCCCACCTTACTAGCCACGGCAACAGAATATTCTGAAACCGCCGGGGTATCCTGAGAGTAACCGCGCATAATTTCGTCTGCGGTTTTATCAATGGAATCCTGAAGGGCTTCTGCACCACCCACAATATCAAGAATTTCGCTCGTGATCGCAGATTGACGCGCCTTGTTGTAAATCAGCGTCAAGTCTTCGGTCAGTTGTGACGCATTTTCAGAGGCGTTACGCATTGCTACCATACGCGCTGAATATTCACTGGCGAGGCTTTCAAGAAATGCCTGATACAGTTGCAATTCCGTAAAGCGCGGGACGATTTCATCAAGAATCGCCTGTGCGCTTGGTTCATATTCATAATCTTGATTGCCCGTCGTCACGTTCGGCACTTCTTTGATGAATTCCGCCGCCACCTGATCTTTAATATCATGCGGGATCAACGGAAGCCAACCTAAAACTGCCGGACGCTGAGTCAATCTATTGACAAAGTCGGTATAGGCGATGAACACATCATCCACGCCACCGCTCAAAAATTCATCGATCGCTAAACGTGCAATCGGTGATAAATCCGCTATCGTCGCATTCTGTGGGAGCTTTGTGAATTCTGCCATCACATTCTGCCCACTACGAATCAACGAATCGCGTCCTTTTTTACCGACTGCGATATACTTCACCGGCTTACCCATACGATCCGCGAAACGTCGCGCCGCACGGATAATATTCGTATTAAACGCCCCGCACAAACCGCGGTCTGACGTAACCAATACGATGAGAATACTCTTAACTTCTTCGCGCTCGGTTAGCAGGGGATGAGATGCCCCACCCTGTGTTGCACTCTGAATATTCAACAAAATTTCCCATGCTTTTTCCGCATACGCACGGCTCGCCAAAGCACGAACAGTCGCACGGCGTACTTTTGTTGAGGCTTCTGCTTCTAATGCGCGGGCGATCTGCGCGATGTTCTTCACACTGCGAATACGCTTCTTTACCTCGCGTGCACTAGCCATCTATCGTCTCCTTTGTTGCCCTGGACGTGTAGAAACCACGCACTCTAGCTCCAAACCGCTTTGAAGGAATTGACCGCATTCATCAGCTTGGATTTGAGTTCATCATCCCAGTGTTCAGGGTTATTGACGATGCCATTGCGAAGTTCGGCATATTGGGTTTCATAAGCACGCAGGAAGTCGTCTACAAATTCTTTCACGCGATCCACCGGAATGCTATCCAGCAGACCTTCTGTACCAGCAAGAATCAACACCACCTGATCGGCGAGCGCGATGGGGCGATATTGCAACTGTTTCAGCAATTCCGTCAGGCGCAAACCACGATCCAATTGTTGCTGGGTGGATTTATCAAGATCAGAGCCAAATTGGGCAAATGCCGCAAGTGAACGGAACTGCGCCAGATCAAGACGCATACCACCGGCGACGCGCTTCATGACTTTCGTCTGAGCATCACCACCCACACGGCTCACGCTAACACCCACGTTCAACGCAGGGCGCTGACCGGCATAAAACAGGTCGGCTTCAAGATAAATCTGACCATCGGTGATGGAAATAACGTTTGTCGGCACGAATGCGGACACATCACCGAGCAGTGTTTCAATGATCGGCAACGCGGTCAAACTACCACCACCCTGCTCATCGCTCAGTTGGGCGGCACGTTCCAGCAAACGGCTGTGCAGATAGAAAACATCACCCGGATACGCTTCACGTCCCGGCGGACGACGCATCAGCAAAGATACCTGACGGTATGCCCACGCGTGCTTGGACAGGTCATCATAAACGACCAGCGCGTCCTTACCCTGTTCCATGAACCATTCACCGATGGCACAACCGGAATACGGGGCAATATAGTTCATCGCGGCGGGGTCGGATGCAGATGCAACGACGATGGTGGTGTAATCCATCGCGCCATTTTGCTCAAGAATTGACTGCAAACGTGCAATCTCACCACGGCGTTTACCGATGGCGACATAGATGCAGTACATATCCTTGCCTTTTTGGTTGATGATGGTATCCATCGCCACGGCAGTCTTGCCGATCTGACGGTCACCAATAATCAACTCACGCTGACCACGACCAATCGGGATCATCGCGTCAATCGCCATAATACCGGTCTGCACCGGCGTATCGACGTTTTTACGCGCCATCACACCGGGGGCGATACGTTCAACGTTGTAATAATCGCTGGCTTCGATGGGACCTTTGCCATCTACCGGCACGCCCAACGCGTTCACTACGCGTCCGACCATACCCATACCAACCGGCACGGATGCAATACGACCCATCGGGCGTACTTCATCACCTTCGTTGATATCGTCGTATTCACCCAGAATGATGATACCGACGTTATCCTTCTCAAGATTAAAGACGATACCGGGGGTACCATTGGAGAAACGGACGAGTTCACTAAAGCGGATGTTATCCAAACCGGAAAGACGGGCAATACCGTCACCGATTTCTTCAACATAACCAACTTCAACGGATTCGACCTTGCCTTCAAAGTCTTTGATCTGATCTAAAATGGACTGATAAATGTTCTGTGAGGCTTCCGCCATACTCGAAACTCCTCGTGATATTGGGAATACTGATGAAAAAAAGTCGTCGTCTTAAAGACGAAAGTCTTAAATAACATTCTACAGAATACGATCCCGCAAAATGTTTATTGCCATTGCCAGCAAAACATGCAAAAAAATAGAAAATAAGTGTGCATAACCTAAATACACACGAAAATCATACGCATTGTAGCGTATCCAGTAACGATTGTCTACGTTTTCACAAATCAAAGCCTAATCAACTCAGACAATCTTCACAAACGCGCTTTATCTCCCGTCTTTGAATTTTACGCCATTGCCCGAATCTACTTTTAATCATCCCCGCCCAGTTCAACCGAGCGATTATACGCCGCCCACACCGCCTTAGAAATGACCGTTCGCACGCCACCCTTATCCAGTTGATACAGCGCCGCCGCCGATGTCCCGCCCGGACTTGTCACCTGATTACGCAATTCAGCCGGATGCAAACCACTTTCAATCGCATATTGCACCGAGCCAAGCACCGTTTGCTGAACCAGTTTTTGCGAATCCTGCCGCGAAAAGCCCATATGAACGCCAGCATCAATCAACGCTTCCATTAGCAAAAACACGTAAGATGGACCCGACCCATTGAGTGCCGTCGCCATATCGAGGAATCTTTCTTCGCTCACGAACAGCGTTTCACCCATCGCACCGAGGATGTCATTCGTCCAATTCCGTTGGTCGCCATTCACACTAGAAGTCGCCGTCCACACGGTAATCCCCGCGCCAATTTGCCCCGGCGTATTCGGCATCGCCCGCACAATATTCTGGCATCCCGTTCCCGCCGCGATCTTGTTAATGCGATAACCCGCCGCGATGCTCACAATCAGCACATCGTCGCGCAATTGAGTTTTTATATCCGGTAACACTTTGTCCATCACCTGTGGCTTGACGGACAACACCACAATATCCGCATCTTTTACACATGCGCCGTTATCCAGCGTAAAGCGCAACCCATAACGTTGTTTCAATTCTTCGCCCCGTTGCGCGTGCGGATCAGATGCGATGATTTGGTCAGCGGTCAGATGCGTCTGCAACAACCCTTTTATCATCGCCTCGCACATCACACCTGCGCCCACGAAAGCAACCGTTTTCCCTTGTAATGACATAATGTATTCACCCCTCCCCTTCTAATGGCACAGCATGTTCGTTGATATACGCCATCAGCGTTTCATCAGCACGATACCATTCCGCGTCAGCCGTAAGTAATGTTTTAAATTGTTGTTGAATCGTCCGCTTCACATATTTATCACCCGGCATCACGCCCAGCAAGGTCAGGGTGCGCTTACTCTGACGTTGCAAGACCCGTAACCGCTCATTTACGTTGCGACTATGCCCGACTTTGATGACCTGTGCCATCGCATCATGCAAAAAATAAACAAAATCCGGCGCTTCATATTTTTCGAGGCGTTTTTCAAGTTCGCGCGCATACTCGCGCAATTCATCTAGCGTCATCTCATCTATGGGTTTAGGCATCACGCCCGCGCCCGCCACTCATGATCGAGCATCGAATACACCACATGATCGACATAACGCGTGGTGATCCACTCCGAATCGCGCTTAATGCCTTCTTGCACAAAGCCTAACCGGACTGGTACAGCACGACTGCGTGCATTTTCCGCGCCACACTGAATCTCGACGCGATGAAGTCCCCTGTCTTCAAATAAATATTTCAACACAACTTCACAGGAGCGCGTCACCAACCCTTTGCCAATCGCATCCTCAACCAGCCAATAACCGATTTCGGTCTTGTTGCTGGTCGGATTGATATAATGGCAGACAATCCCGCCCACCAATACACCATCCTGAAAAATGCCCGCATAAAAGCCATCATCAACGTTAGCTTTCTGCGCGAAACGCTCAAGAAATGCCCGCGCATCGTCTAACGTTTGCACCCCTGCCGACCAGCGCAACCACCGATCTAAATGGGCGCGATTTTTCTGAATCACGCCGAAAAACATCTCTGCGTCGGTCTCATCCAGCAAACGCAACGTTGTGTTTGCATCAAGAGCGAACGGGAACATATTGGCTCATCTCCATCTTATAGGGATGGTTCTCACGCCAATGGGCATTCGCCGATTCCAAACGATCCCGCTGAACCTCCACGCCAATCCCATAACCATCCGGCACATTAATCCGGCTACCCGCGCTCAATTCAAACGAAGGTTCGGTCAGATCAGGGTCAAAATAACGATCCGTCGCGCTGATGTCACTCGGCAAAGTTACACCGGGTAGTGACGCAAATGCCAGATTTGCCGCCCGTCCAACACCAGTTTCCAGCAAGCCCCCGACCCATAACGGCGTGCCACTTTCCACACAAAATTTGTAGAGTTCGATGCTCTCTGTGAAGCCACTCACCCGCGCCGGCTTGAGATTGATGATTTTGCACGCGCCAATTTCCACGCCTAAACGGGCATCATCCGCCGAATAAATGCTTTCATCAAGGCAAATGGCTGTGTGGAGTTGCGGCTGAAGTTTCCCATGCTGATAAATATCATGATGACCGAGTGGTTGTTCCAGCATCAACAGATTAAATTCATCTAATTGCTTCAGATGGTCAGCATCGCTCAATTGATAGGCGCTATTGGCATCCAGCATCAATGACACATCGGGATAAACCGCCCGCACGCCACGCGCCAATTCTACATCCCAGCCGGGGCGAATCTTGAGCTTGATGCGTCCGTAGCCTTCGTTCAGGCGCTTGTCGATAATCTGAAGCGTTTTTTCTACCGAATCCTGAATGCCGATGCTCACCCCGACGACGGCATACCCTTTGGAGTCGTGACCTTCCGGCAACACAGAGGCGAACAAATCCGCCAGGCGCATGTTGTTCGTCTTTGCGATGGCATCCCAGACCGCCGTTTCCGCCGCATATTTCGCCATCGGATGCCCGCGAATTTTGCCCAATATCGCCGGAACATCCATCGGATTATCAATCGTTTTACCAACCAACCAGCCAACAAAAAACTCGCCCAGAATATGGAGCGCCGTCCCCATAGATTCATAAGCATAACTGGGGAGCATCTTCGTCGGGCATTCACCCCAGCCCGTCACGCCATCGGATGTTTCCAGTTCGACGATCACCGCCGATTTAAACGGCTCATAACTGGCGCTTGTTTGTAGGCGTTCCACCAATGGCAAGCCCACCGGATGCAAGTGAATTTTTTCAATCGTAATGGGTTTAAGTTGCCGCATGATTGACTCCATAAGTCCGTGTGTTAGTTAGTTATGCCCGTTGTCTCAGCAAATAAAATGCGCGATGTCTGCCCGCCATAGTTTCATGCACAAAATCGACGACAACATACCCCTGCGCCATCAATTCCTGAAAAATCCCGCGGGTATGTTCGCGCCATGCCCGTGCTAGCCTCTCATCCCCGTTGATAATGTCGGGGAATTCCGGCGGGATTTCAACCAGCACAGCATTACCGTCAGGTTGTTCAAGCGTTTCTGCGGGTTGGGCGAATGTCGCTTGTGTTGTCGGATTGACGATCACCGCGCCGGATGCAAATAAGCTCGCCAGAATGGGTTTTTCGCCATGCCCACTCACGCGTGTCTCAACATCTGCCGTTTTGATCCACCACTCTACCGCAAAGCGATCAGACGAGCCTAATGTCGACAGATTGCCACTATCGCCATACAGATTGACGATGTATTTGGGGCAAATCGCGCCGAGTTTACGCAAATTCAGGTGCGCGTTACGTGACAGCAACGGGTCGAATGTCCACGAAACCAATTCCAACCCCTGCTTTATCGCCTGCTCACGTTGCGCCAGCTTAAGCGCATAGCCAATCCCCTGACTGCGATATTCCGGCAGGACAACCATGCGCTTGGATGCGATAAACAGTGTCTTCAGCGATCCATCTAGCGCGTCGTTATCCGCGCCGAGCAAGCCAATCAGCACGCCCACCATGCGCTCGCCATCCATCGCCACCAGCACCTGCCCGCCATACGAGGCAATCGAAAACAGCATATGCGCGGGTACAACTGACTCCACATCTGTACCCCAATAGACCTGCTGGAGCGTCACCGCATCGTACATCTCGGCAAGTTGGCGGAGCGGCTTAATCACAATCTCAGACATCAGCACCTCTCAATTGCTAGGCGGCTAAATACCGCGTGGTCGGCGGCGAAACGTATACGCAAATGCGGAAAAGAAAAATCGCTTTTGTGGCAGATAGGTCAATAATGTATCCTCAAATCGGCGTGGATGCACCCCATACATCTCGTACATATTGCCGACATGGGCTGTTCGGCTGGATGCAAGCAAATCCATCCACTGTTGCGTGAATAAAGATCGCCGGAACAGCCTTGCATACACGCCGATAATCGCCCGCAATAAATACGGCGGCACAGGGATCACCATGCGGTACATTCCCGTAACGCGCATCACCGTCTGAATCAAATCTTCCAGCGTGGTATATTCTAACCCGCCAATTTCAATCGTCTTATCAACCGAGTCAATCACTTCCAGACTACGATACAACGCCGTGATGAGATCATCCATGTAAATCGGGTGCATAATCACTTCGCCACGTCCGGGCATCAGAAAAAAGACCGGATTCACGCTCAACATCATCGCAATATGGTTGATAAACGCGTCTTCCTGCCCATATACCAGACCGGAGCGAATAATCGTGTAGGCGATCCCGCTGTTACGAATCAGTTCTTCTTGCAACCCCTTAACGCGCAACAACGTAAACGCAGAAGACGGCGCGGCACCCAGATGGCTCATCGTGATAATCCGCCCCACACGTGTAGAACGGGCAACATCAAGCAAGTTACGCGTCCCGACGATTTCCACGCGTTCTAGCTCACGCGGTCTACCCCACCATTGGGCGCTCTCCAGATGATAAATCGTATGCACGCCCGTAACCGCCCGGAACATTCCCTCATCATCGAGCAGGGATGCGTAAATGATCTCCGGCTGATTTTCACTCTCTGCCCACGGTAATGGGTTACGTCGCCGTGATTGATGTTCGGGGAGTAAACAGCGTACCGGATGCCCATGCGCCAGCAACTCGCGCACGAGATGCCGCCCGATGAAGCCTGTCGCTCCTGTAACTAAGATCATGTGTGGAGGTTGCCTTTGTGTTCAAACATGACGCGATATTATAGCAGGCTTAAGACGGGATAAAACCGCTAGTTACGAATGGCGGTATGCAAATACAGGGGATGGTTTATAATGGGATGGAGCGTCCGTAACCGTCGAAGCGTATGGAGGATTGAGTGGAGCGACGGCGCGTAGTCATCACCGGAATGGGGATCGTCTGTCCTACAGGCAACTCGGTCAAAGAGGCGTGGAAAAACGCCGCTGACGGGGTAACGGGCATCGGTCCAATCACCCGATTTGAGACAACACAGCTTGAAAATCATTTCGGCGGAGAAGTCAAAAACTTTGACCCGAACGAAATTTTAGGTCGGCGTGAGGCACGGCGGACTGATCGCGTCACGCAGATGGCGCTTTATGCCGCAGAACAAGCCCTCACAGACTCCGGATTGGTCATCACACCTGAAAATGAATATCGCGTAGGCGTTATCGTCGGCACAGGTATTGGTGGCGTAGCAACCCTCTATTCCAGCACCACCACCTATCTTCAACGCGGCGCAAAATCCGTTAGCCCTTTGCTCGTCCCGATGATGCTCCCTGATGCGGCATCCGGCAAAATTTCGATGGCATACGGCTTAAAAGGTCCAAATTTCGCCATTTCTACCGCGTGCGCCACCGGCAACAATTGCATCGGCGAGGCGTTAGAGATGATCCGTTATAATCGCGCTGATGTCATCCTTGCGGGCAGTTCAGAAGCGGCGCTAGAAGAATTGACCATCGCCGGCTTCAATAATATGACCGCCATTTCTCGCCGGAACGATGCGCCGAAACAAGCCTCCCGCCCGTTTGACCTTGAACGCGACGGTTTCGTCGTGGCAGAAGGCGCGGCAGTGCTCGTCATGGAAGCACTCGATCATGCACTGGCACGTGGCGCAAAAATTTACGGTGAAGTGGTTGGCTACGGACACACCTCGGACGCATTTCACGTCACCGCCCCGCTAGAAAGTGGCGAGGGCGCGGCAGTGGCGATTGAATTCGCCCTCAAGGATGCCAATATTAAACCGGAAAAAATTGACTATATCAACGCACACGGTACCAGCACACCGCTCAATGACCGTAGTGAAACTCTCGCCATCAAAAAAGCCTTCGGTGAAATTGCCTACGAAATTCCGATTAGCTCCACCAAATCGGTCACCGGGCATATTATGGGTGGCGCGGGCGCGGTAGAAGCAGTCTTTAGCATCATGGCAATCCGTGAGAGCTTCGTCCCGCCTACGGTCAATCTTGATTACCCTGACCCCGAATGTGACTTGAATTACACGCCCAATGTTGGCATTAAGCATGACATTGACTACGTGATGAGTAATTCGTTCGGCTTCGGTGGGCATAACGCAGTGTTGATTTTCGGTAAGTACTCTGCCAATGGCACAAAATAATTCTCAAATACCCTATAGGCAACACATCTACGCCAATATCGTCGGCTGGGGAATGTACGTGCCAGAAACACGCCTCAGTAACGAAGATTTAGAGGCGATTCTCAACACCAGTGATGAGTGGATTCAATCGCGCACCGGCATCAAAGAACGGCGAATCGCGGCAGAAAGAGAAGTCACTTCTACGATGGGGCTAAAAGCGGCGCAACAGGCACTCACCGTCACCCGCATCCTGCCGGAGGACCTCGATATGATTATCGTCGCCACCTGCACGCCGGATAACGCCTTCCCTAGCACCGCTAGTTTGATTCAGAATTGGCTAGGCGCGAACCGTGCCGCCGCCTTTGATCTCAGCGCGGCATGTTCAGGCTTCGTTTATGCGGTCAATATGGCGGCACAGGCGATCCGTTCCGGCAGTATCAAGACGGCGGTGGTCATCGGGTCGGAAACCATGAGCCGTGTGATGGATTGGCAAGATCGCGCCACATCGATTCTTTTCGGTGATGGTGCGGGCGCGGTTGTTCTGCAAGCCAGCACCGAAGAAGGCGGCGTGCTCTCCGCTGTCTTGCGCTCCGATGGCGCAGGCTATGATCTGCTCGGCTTGCCGTTGATGGACTCGCCCTACAACAACAATCACAAATTGCGGAAGATGTTCATGATCGGCGGTGAAGTCTTCAAATTTGCCACCCGCGTCATCACCGAATCCGTCACGGAAGCCGTCTATAAAGCAGGCATCACACTCGATGATGTTGCGCTGGTTATCCCACATCAAGCCAATGATCGCATCCTGATGGCGGCGGCGCGTAGCCTGAATATGGATAAAGACAAATTTATGAGCAATGTCGAACGCTACGGCAACACCTCCGCCGCGTCGATCCCGATTGCTCTCTGTGAAGCGGTGCAGGAAGGGCGCATACAGGAAGGCGATTATATTGTCCTCGTCGGCTTCGGCGGTGGCTTAAGTTGGGGCGCAGTTGTCATTCGTTGGCGCGTCCCCAGACCAGAAAATGTTCAGGGCAGTCGTGTCGCGCAGTCACGTCGTCGGGTCAGCTATTTGCGGGCGCGTCTACGGGATCGTTGGCGCTATTGGCGACGCAGGCTCAGTTCCACATTCAGCCGTATCCGTCCTAACTATGGGCGCATCCCCCGCCTGCGTTCAAAAATCGACGAATACGACTTCGATGATTAGGTAGAACAGGTGATTATGCAACAAAAAAGTGATGGACGACAACCGCCCATCACTTCAAACTTCTTACTTACCGCTTCTAACTTGCCAATCAGTTCCGACGTTGCAACAAACTGATGTAATACAGCAGGGTCAGCAATGAAGTCAGGAACGCCGCAACATAAGTCATCGCCGCCGCCGTCAGAATTTGTCGTGAGCCGGTAACATCCTGCGAAGTCGTTGCTAATCCAGCTTCTTGCAGTAACTTCAACCCGCGCCGACTTGCATCGAATTCCACGGGCAGGGTCAGCAAACTAAACACCACGACCACGCTGAAAAATATGATGCCTAAGGTTAGCAATCCCGTCGCGTTGAACAAAAGCCCCGCCACAATCAACCCGTAAGAAATCGATGGACTCAAGCGCATGGCAGGCACAAGAAAGCTCCGCATCGCAATCAACGGTGATTTTTCCTGATATTGCTGAGCATGACCCAATTCATGCGCGATAATCGCCATCGCGGCAACAGAGGGCTTGGTCGCCACATCCTGAGAAATACGCACGACGTTATCAGCCGGGTCGAAATGATCGGACATCTGTCCGGCAACACTCTCAAACCGCACCGCAGTCAATCCGGCACTTTGTTTGATGCGCTCCCCGATGCTCACACCCGTCATGCCTAAGCCGTTGCGGGTATTTCCCCACTTTTGAAATGCTGAAGATACCCAGAGTTGCGCCAAACCCGACAGAACAATCGTCGGTAACAGCACCAAAATCAGGTAATTGGTATCAAAGAAGAACACGTTTTTCCCACTCCTTGAGAATTTTAGAGCAATTTATACCCTACAGTGTACCCAAATTGCATTAGAAACACGGCAGAAAAGTGTAAATTCCGATTAAATTCTTGATTAATACGCCGCAACATTGCCGAGGGTTGCGGTCAATCCCTCGCGCGTGTTCAACGCTATCGGCAACAAACGATTATCCAGCAAACGCGGCTTACCGATCTGCACGGTCAGCGACAACAACATAGGGGTGTGCGTGGCTACATCCAATTCTTGCAAAGTCACCGCATCCGCCACAGAAAAATACTCCGGTTTAGCGAGTGCGTCCATAGTCACAACGTCCTGCATCACACTCAACAAAACATCCGGCGCACGCTCACCCTGTTCATAGGCTTCACCCGCCGCCACCAATGCCCGATTCAACACCGTCGCTGATTGCCGTTCCGCGTGCGTCAAATACACATTACGCGAACTCATCGCCAACCCATCGGCTTCCCGTTGCGTGGGGATAACGGCGATCTCCAACGGAAAGTTCAAATCCGCCACCATTCGCCGGATGACAACGACCTGCTGTGCATCTTTCTGCCCGAAATACGCGGTGGTCGGCTGAGTGAGGTTGAATAACTTACTCACAATCGTCGTCACTCCGCGAAAATGCCCCGGACGATGCGCTCCTTCCAAACCTTGCGTTACCTGCTCCACGGTGATATATGTCTGAAAGCCATCAGGATACATCATCGCGGGCGTGGGCGTGAAAACAATATCGACCCCTGCTGCTTCAAATTTTGCGAGATCACCGTCCAGATCACGCGGATAGGCGCTCAGGTCTTCATTAGCGGCAAATTGCGTTGGATTCACAAAAATGGTGGCGATCACCGAGTCGTTATCGGCGCGGGCGGCATCCACCAGAGACATATGCCCCTGATGCAACGCGCCCATCGTCGGCACCAGTCCAACGCGCCCCATTAGGTCACGCCTTGCCTGTCGTAAGTCGCTCAGACTATCAATAATCTGCATGGGTTCGCTCTATGCTCTGGTAAATTCAGCACGCAAAACGGCAATCACGTCGTCGGACATCGTGAAGCTATTTTCCGGTGTGGGGAAGGTTTGCGCTTTCACTTCATCCGCATATTGCGCGATTCCCTCCCGCATCATCTCGCCTACCTGCCGATATTGTTTGGCGTGGCGGGGTAAAAATTGGTCAAACAGCGCCAGAATATCGTGGAAGACCTGAACCTGCCCATCACACCCTACACCTGCCCCGATGCCAATCGTCGGGATGTCCAACAAATCGGTAATCAACTGAGAAAGTGGCGCGGGGACAAGTTCCAACACAACCGCAAACGCACCCGCCGCTTGCAATGCCAGCGCATCACGGATCAAATGGCGCGCCGGGTCAAGATCACGCCCTTGAACCCGAAAACCACCAAATTGATTGACGCTCTGCGGGGTTAAGCCAATGTGTGCCATCACCGGAATACCTGCCTTGACGATGCGTTCGATGGTCGGAGCCATAAACGCTCCACCTTCCAGTTTCACACAACTTACATCACCTTCTTGCATCAATCGTGCCGCGTTGGTCATGGCTTGTTCCGGGGAGATGCTATACGTCATAAAAGGCAAATCGCCGACAATCAGCGGTTTCGTTGTCACACGGGAAACAATCTCACAGTGATAAATCATGTGCTCCAGCGTCACCGGAATCGTCGATGTATGTCCTTGCACCACCATGCCCAGCGTATCACCAACGAGCAACATCGGCACCCCTACCGCCTCGCTTATCTGTGCGCTCGTCGCGTCATAAGCCGTGAGCATCACAATCGGCTCATGGTTCGTTTTCATCTTCTGTATATCGCGTATCGTCAATCGCATGAACGCAGTCCTGAGTTTAAGTTTGTATTTTTAACAAAGTTTCAATTGTGTCTGTATCTACGCCACGCGCATCCAGCATCGGGTAAGATAAGCGTGCTAGCTGACTATATACATCCAGCAAACGCGAATCAATATCGGCGAGAGCGTTCATATGCGCTTCTAATGTCCCAACATCGGCACGAACCAGCGGTCCGGTCAGCGCATTCGGAATCCCCTGTTCACGCAAATTACCTACTGTTGCCTGCATGAGTGGATTGAGCGCGGCATTAGCAGTCTGCGTTGTCGCGCCCATTTGCATCAGCAACTTTTCGGCAATCGCATACAGCGTAACCGTATAATTACTCGCAATCACCAGCGCGGCATGATACTGCGCCTTGCCTCCTGCGGGAATATCAATCACTACGCCACCAAGCACAGCCACCAGCGCAAACAGCCAATCCCGCAAAACAACATCTTGTGCTTCTACCGCAAACGCCACACCCTGTAACGACTGCGGGATATGCTCTGCATCTGTAAACGGAAACGCCGGATGCAAACTCCCCGTCATCGCGCCACTATCCGCTAATGTCGCCAGCGCCGTTCGATCCCGTGAGCCAGACGTATGAATAATTGCCTTGTTTTGGAGTCGCTCACCCGCCAACTGATTTGCTATGTCCTCTGCTAACGGCGCAATCACATCATCCGGTACCGTGAGCAATGTTAAGTCTGATTTTTGAACAACCTCTAACGCCGAATTCGCAACCTCTGCCCGCACCAATAACGCCAGACCTTCGGCATGTTCCCGTTGAGGGCTATAGACCGCGCACACATCACATCCCGCCTCATGCCACAGACGCGCCAGCGAAGACCCCACCTTGCCCGCGCCGATAATGCCAATCGTTGGTAAGTTCGTCATCAATTAGCCACCCAGCGGCGTTGGAGTCGGGATCGGTGGCGAGATTTCGATATTCACGAGGCAACTTGCCCGCAACACATCGTTAATATCGAACACCATCAACCGCATCTGATACATCCCCGGCTCACTTTGAAACGGCGCAGGGTTAAATTGCGACAGATTACCCATTTCCGTGACCGGAGACGCGCCAACATCTAGCTGTGCGAAAATAAAAGTATCGTTAGGTCCGGGTCGCCCAATTTCCAGCTTATATTGTGAGAAATTATCAACGAACGCCGTCCCACGCACCTCAATCGGCTGGAAAACCCGCATCCCATTTACAGGAATTTCTAGCATCGCATTTTCAGTCTCACAGCCAGACGGATCATCCACATCCGGCAGAATAGTCCCAACCGGAGTCGGTGTGAGCGTCGGCGTGATAAAAATCACCGCTTCATCCTGTGGACCGAGATCAATCCCGCTGGAATCAATATCGAGTGCCTCTAAAACAGCAGGCGGTGTAGGTGTAGAAAATGTGCCGTCCACCACCTGCACGGTCATCAACTCATTCATCTGCAAATCTTCACGCACGGACGGCGCAACCACGCTACGAACGCCATTCACCGCCAGACCAAGCTCGATCAGCAGAAAAATCGCCATCACCGCCCCGCCCCGCCGATCTTTCGCAAGGTCGCGCTCTAATCTGAAGGCGCTCGCTCGCAAATCAGAGGTAGCGCTCGCCCAGCGGTACAGGTAAAAAACGACCGCCGCACCAATGAAGAGATACCATGCGATTGCGGTCTGTTCAATGAAAAAGACAAATGCAGACATTATGCCAACGCTTTCAATACACCTTTTAGGATGACGGTCAAATGTGGCACCAGCACCCGCCCGACCTCAAGAACTTCTTCATGATTGGCTTCATCGTCGGTTTCAACTGTGTCAATTGCCGCGTTCGTGATGCCCGAATATGCCATCACCCGCATCCCCGCATGACGCGCAACCAGCACTTCATGCGCGGTAGACATCCCGACCGCGTCCCCACCAATAATCTGCAACATCCGAACCTCCGCCGGGGTTTCAAAATTTGGACCGGAGAGGCAGACATACGTGCCTTCATGTAACGTAATGTTGTTTTCCTGTGCGACTTGCTTCGCCAATGAGCGCATTTCCCCATCGTAGGTATGCGTCATCCCCAGAAAACGCGGTCCAATAGTGTCATCATTCGGTCCCATCAACGGATTCATGCCGACCATACCGGGAAAATTGATGTGATCGTTCAACAGCATCAAATCACCCGGTTTGTAGGCTTTATTTAAACCACCCGCCGCGTTCGTCAGGATGAGTGTCTGTACGCCCAGATAGTGCATCACACGGATCGGGAACGTCACCTGATCCATCGAATAACCCTCGTAAAAGTGGGCGCGTCCTTGCTGTGCAACAACCGCCTGCCCCTCCAGATGACCAATCACCAGCTTGCCGCCGTGACCATGCACTGTAGAACGGGGCCAGCCGGGAATATCTTCATAAGGGATAATCACGCTGTCTTCGATGGCATCCGCCAGCCCGCCCAAACCTGAACCCAATACCAGCCCGATTGCCGGTTTCATATCGGTGCGCCCGCGGATTACAGCCACCGCTTTTTCATAATCAGCCTGTGTATAAGTCATGGGAATCCTTTGCAGAAATTCTCTCTAAACAAAACCTAATTTTCTCTTAAACGTTGTTTATTTGCATCATTCTACGATGCTTTTTCAACAACTTGCTATATCGAAGTGTAGGCGTTGGTTGTGTCGCTTACCAGCGCAAGAAAGGGTAACTTTTATGAACTTTGTATATTTTCACTTGAATCTACCAATAAATATTCCGAAATATACAGAAATTCGTTAAAAATTCACAGTACGGGTGGTGACAATATCTCAACCTAGGTTATAATCTGGTTTGTTGTCCTGTAACACTATCCTACATAGTTCACCGAATTATGGAGCTTACAGTTTATGATGTTAACCCAATCTGAAAAAGTGATCGATCATTATGCGGATGCCTACCGAAAACTCTATAAGCGCATCCCGAAAGATTTACAGATTCTCGATAACGAGTGGGTCATCGTAAATGGCGCGCGGATGCGTGTGGCTGAATTAGAATACCTCACCAAACAACTACAACAGGAATATACGCAAGGCATGGCAGAAAAACGAAGCGTGGTCATGCGCTTACTGAATTGGCTCAAAAACTGATACCACTTCTTCAAATATCTTGCCCATCGCCCAAATATACCCCTTTTCGTACCAGAATCTAACCCTAACCGCCTGTATAGGTTCGTATCAATTTTCACTTTCGATTATAATTTCATAACAAAAATCAATCGGATTAAAACCTCTGTATGGATTCACTTGCTGATTCAAGACGACAATTACGTATTGCGCTGATTGCGATTGCAATCGTTATCCCGTTGGGTATATTCGGCTTTATGGTGATCGAGAAGTTCTCATTTCTCGATGCACTGTGGACGACTATTATTACCATCTCCACCATCGGCTATGGCGATATTTACGCGGAAACCTCCGTCGGGCGTGTCTTCACCATTCTTCTTGTGATCTTCGGCTTGAGTACCTTTGCCTATGGGTTGCAAGCTGTTTTTTCATTTTTCGTCAGTCAGGAAGTGCGAGATTTACGCCGCGTCCGCCAGACCGAACGCAAAATTGCGAAATTACGCGGGCATTACATCATCTGCGGTGAAGGCGAATTGGTTGATAAAACCATCGGCTATCTGCTTGATCTGTCAGAAATGCGCCGCGAACATCAAGATCAGCAGATTCTTGGGCGCGTAAATGCCAATCTCGGTCATTATTTCGGCGCGAACGAAACCGGAATCAGGGCATGGATCAAAAAAGTGGTCAGCAGAATAGAAATGCTCTTCCTCCGCATCCTCAATCCCGGCGAAACCTTGCTTGATCTCATCGTTGTCATTACCACAGATCATTCCTATGCCCAGCATCTCCGTTCAGAAAATTTACTGGTTGTGGAAGGTGACGCGACCAACCATGAAACCTTACTCAACGCAGGTTTAGAGCACGCACAGGCGATTGTCGTCATGCTCGGCAGTGATACGCAAACGCTCCTCACCGTCCTCACCGCCAACAGCAGTATCGACCGCATGGAAGACCACGAACACGCCGATATTTACATCACCGCCGCGACCTTCGGCGACGATATGAACGAAAAGATGCTTCGCGTGGGGGCAGATAACGTCATCGCACCGTTTGATGTCGCCGGACAATTTCTCAACAACGCGACCTTGCGCCCTGCCGTAAACGACTTCTTTAACCACATTCTGTTTAACGAAAAAACCAGCGAACAAATCGTACAACTCTTCATCTACGCAGATTCACCGTGGCTAGGCAAACGCATCGGTCAGCTTGAACTACACGAAAAACACCATACCGGAATCATCGGTTTACGAGAAGCAGACGGCACCTATCTCTATGCGCCGAACGCGGACTACATCCTAACAGAAGGGGATATTTTGCTCGCCGTCACCCCCGGACCGTATATCCCACCCCTACAGGAAGCCTGCCGTCCGGGGAAATCTACACGTCCGGTCATCAATAAATGGCGACACGAAATCTTCGATGACGCGCCCCAGAAAAGCGAACAAACCTATTCATTGATGGAAGCGGAAGAAGCCATCAAACAAATGTCACAGCATTTTGTCATCTGTGGCAATGACCGCGTGATTAACAATTCGATCCGCAAACTTTCGCCAGATCGCCCCTTCGTCATCATTAGCAATAGCAACGAGATGACCAGCCGACTCCTAAAATTGGGATTCCGTGTGATTCATGGAGATCCTACACAAGAGGAAACCCTACTCAAGGCAGGCGTAGACCGGGCATTGGCGTTGATGGTCTCCATCACCCAGAATGCAGATAGCGTGCTGACGATTCTCAATGCGCGCCTATTGAGTTCGACATTACTGATTACGGCAACAGCGCCAACCGATGAAATGCTCCCAAAATTACATCAAGCTGGTGCTGATCGTGTCGTCAGTCCCTTCAGAATCGCCGCGCAATTTGTCCTGTTGGCAACAACCCGCCCCGCCGTGAGCGATTTTATGCAACACGTTATCTTCAATTATCACAGTGGATTAGAAACTACAGAGCTTTACATGCAGGATAATTCACCGTGGATCGGCAAATCGCTAGAAGAACTCTTGTTAGAGCGGATCTTCCGCGCAGGTATATTGGGTATCCGGCAGGCAAACGGACAATATATCTACTCACCACAGGGAACGTACGTCATCAAAGAAAACGACATTTTAATCATCACCGTCCCGATGATTAATTCCGACGAGTTGCGCTCAATTGCACACGGCACAGAAAATAAACTGCCGACGACTCTCCGCCGGAAAAGCATCCTTCGCAATTATTGATGATGATTGCCGTAGCGTCCCAGACCCGCCCGCCAGCGTTCCTGTTCATAATCGGCAGGGGTATCAACATCACGCAGGACGCTATCTGTATTCACGTCAATATAGGCGATGCGTTCCTGATGCAGGTTAATTACATCGCGGGGAGATGCAGAGCGTGGTAGAGCAAGCAATTCCGCCCAATAACGGCGCGAGATCAAGATGGGATGCCCGCGTTTCATCTCAAAACTCGGCGCGATAATCTCGCCTTGCCCGCGCGCATACGCCGCCATTACCTGATAAACAACACGCGGTTGCAGGCGCGGTTGATCCCCCAGCACCAGCATACTCGCCGCGATATTATCCGGCATGGCACGCAACCCGACTTTCAGCGAGGAGAGCATTTCGCCTGTTTTGTAGGAGCGATTGTACGCCACATTCACCCCGTAAGGCGCAAGAATCTCTTTGATCTCTTTCCCCATATGCCCCGTCACAACCGTAATATGATCGACCCGCGAGCTTAACAATTGCTCCACGATATGCTCAATAATGGTGCGCTTTTCCGACCAAGGAAGCAACATTTTGGATTGCCCCATCCGGCTAGACATACCCGCCGCCAGAACAATCGCGCCAATCGGTCTCCGGACTTCATGCACCGGCTCCGCACCCCGCGCCGATCCAATCGCCACGCCAGCGATACGGGGTTGGCGTAGGGTCAAACGGGCGATCAAACGCGCCCGCGCCCGTGCATACCCGACTGGTGCGGTCTGGTTCAGAAAAGCAACAATCCGCATCCCTTCCGGCACACCATACAACCCAAGTTCTTCATCACGCAACACCTGCGCCACCCACGGCGAGCGGATGCGATTGCCCTCTACGAAACCATAACGGTTCATCACTGCTTCCGCGTTATACACATGCTTTTCGTTCAACTCACGCCCCAGCACAGAAAGCGAAGCCACCGGAACAACCAGCGATGTTTCCGACGGGATCAAGGGTTCGCTTTCTTTCGGCGCTTTAAGGGGTCGCCCCGCAGAATAATCCGCCTCGACCAGCATCACATCAGAGTCGACCACATCAATCAGCGACGGGATCGTCCCCTGTGGCAAACCATAAACCACGCCATCATAAATATGATGATAGAGAAACACGAACTTATGCTCGGTCAATGCCTCAGAGATGGCAACACTACCCACATCCATCGAGACGGCATGAGGGAATAATTTCAGTTGGTCTTCAGGGATGTTCGTCGTCGTCGTCGCCAGCACACGCCAGCCAGCCTCTGCCAATTCGTAACCAACACTAATGAGCGTGGACGTTTTCCCGCCCGCGCCAATAAACGAGACCACATCGCCTCTAACAATTTCAAATGCTTCATATAGCTTCATCTAGGTTGATCTATTCACCTAAACTAAAATTTCAGGACTAACACCACCACCTTTAGTATACGTGGAATTCCACCCGTTCATGCTAAAGGATGCCAACACCTTGCGCCCGTAACGCCGCCACAACCCGATCCGGCGTGAACGGTTGATGATCCAACCACACACCCGTCGCATCATGCACAGCGGCGGCAATCGCGGGCAAAACAGACAAAAATGGCATTTCCGCCATCCCACGCGCTCCCCACGGACCAATCGGATCAGGATATTCCAGAATGACCGATTTCACTTTGTCCGGCACATCCAGCACTGTCGGGATCAAATAAGTGGAAAAATAGGGGTTCTTAATCCGCCCTTGATCGGAAACGAGATGCTCCATCACTGCATACCCCTGCGCCTGCACCACCGCCCCTTCGATCTGCCCCTCCACCTGTTGCGGATTAATCGCCTTACCCACATCATTCGCGGAGATAATCTGCGTCACGCGGATATGTCCCGTTTCAATATCAACCTCAACTTCGGCGGCAATCGCGGCATATCCATACGAGAAATTCGGCTCTGATTTACCCGTTTCAGGGTCATACATGGTCGTCGGCGGGGGACGATAGAGCAACTCTGCAATTGCGGGACGTTCTTCGTTTTGCCATTTTGCCAGCGCCAATTCCGCCGCACCTTTGATCGCATTCCCCGCCATAAACGTCAACCGTGACGCAGACGCGCTCCCCGATGTTCCCGTATGCGCCGTATCCGATCCGATCAATCGCACCTTATGAAACGGCACGCCAACCGCTTCCGCCGCCATTTGCATCACAACCGTATGTGCGCCCTGCCCTACATCCGCGCCTGCCGCCCTGACGACCACTTCTTCAATCTCGCTCTTGCCATGCAGTTCAATCGCCGCCCAACTGCGCTCAGGATAGCCAAACGAAAACCCGACATTCTTAAATCCACAGGCGAAGCCATTACCACGCCGGATCGCCGGATTATCACTATTCATGGAGTCATCATAGCGCAAACGTCGCCATTCCCCACTAGTATCCTGTTCCCAGAAGCTCTCACGGCGCGCCGCTTCGATGACCTCTAGCATAGACACGCCCGCGGGCAACGGTGTACCCACCGAGAGGATACTATTTTCTTCGATTGAATTTTTGAGGCGCAACGCCACCGGATCCATGTCCAGCGCCAGCGCCAATTTATTCATCTGACCTTCCGCGCAGAGTGCCGCCTGTGGCGCACCAAATCCGCGAAACGCCCCGCAGGGAATATTGTTGGTGTAGATGCCATAAGTATCAATATGAATATTCGGGATTACATATGGACCTGTGACCATGAGTTGCGCGTTCGCCACCACTTTGGTCGAGGTGTAATTATACGCGCCCGCATCCCCTAAAACTTTGGCTTCTACCGCGACGATCTCGCCGTCACGCGTCGCGCCCCATTTTGTATAGAACTTGAACGGATGTCGTTTATGGTGATAGAGGATCGATTCCTCGCGGCTCCACATCGTCTTGACCGGACGGTTGAGTTTCCACGCGGCAAGCGCCAGCACAATCTGCACGGACATATCCTCACGCCCGCCAAACGCGCCACCAATCGCCGGATAAATCACGCGCACCTGTTCCTCCGGCAAGCCAAGCGCATGATAAATCTGCTCCTGATCTTCATGCGTCCACTGACCCGCCACGACAACCGTCACCCGCCCCTCTTCATCAATGTAACTGAGTCCCGCTTCTGGCTGTAAATAGGCATGTTCCTGCCATGAGGTGCTATATTCCCCCTCGACGACAACCTCCGCCCGATCCCAGCCATCGTCCATCTCACCCTTACGGATGCGATAATAACACAGCACATTGTTGGGGCTGTTTTCGTGTAATTGTGGCGCACCCTCCTGCATCGCCGCTTCCATATCGAACACGGCAGGCAGGTCTTCATACTCCACATCAATCAATTTGACTGCTTTCGTAGCAATAGCTTCATTTTCCGCCACGACCACCGCGACTTGATCGGCATAACAGCGCACAATATCCGCACCCGGAACACTACTACCCGGTCCGCACAATACCGGCTGATCGGCAGTCACCAGACCATACTCGTTTACCGGAATATCTTTCGCTGTGAAAATTGCCACCACGCCATCCAACGCTTCCGCACGGCTGGTATCAATAGCAACCACCCGCGCATGAGCACGCTCACTAAAGAGCAACTTCAGCCACAACTGTCCCTCAATATCAATATCGCCGGGATACGCTGTTTCTCCGGTCACTTTACCCTGTGCGTCAATCCGCTTAATCGATTTCCCGATAACGACTTCTCGATCTTTTGACAATGTTCTCATTCCTGAAGGTTACGTTTTAACGAAACAACACGCGTGATTAATCAAGTGCACTCGCAACCCTGAGTTATTCACGCGAGAATTTGCCCCTAAGTATAACGCATACGGGGCGAAAACCATGACCCACTAAACGGGTGTCGTCGCCTGTGGGGCAATACCCCGTTGCAACCGGATGCGCGACGCTTCCTGCTCAAAAATGCGCCGCAAAATCGCCACAGAAGTCGCATATGTCGGGTCAACACCGGCATATCCGAGATTGCTCGTGCCGAGGTTCTGCCCCTTGCTCATCGGACGATCAGACGCGTAATGCAAAAAGCCCACATCAAACGGCACACCATGCAAATTCACAATTTCATTCTGCGGGTGGCGCTTCGGGCGATAGGCTTCATACACCGCAGACAGATACGGTCCCGCTTCCATTTCGATGTCCGTATAGCCTTCGTGATAGAACACGCTCATATAAGTCGGGTTTTGCAAGAATACACCCGGCACACTGATCGCTTTCTGATTATCCAGCACCATGCCATACGACATAAACGGCACAATCGACTGTGCGGAAAAGCAATTGTTAAACAGATAGGTATTCTGCGAGTGTTCATCATGGATCACATTCGGGATCATCACATCGCCCACACGCGCATTCAACGTCGCCGCCTTGCCCATCACATACACACCCAGCAAATGCCCCACATGCTCGGTGATCCGCGCCAGAATTTCATACGCCGCCAGTCCTAACGGATAATCAATATTGATAATCAGCGCGTCACTTTCCGCCAACAAGGGTTGATCCATACGGTCACACAACCGTGAATCCAGCCAGTCCGCACGCAGTTTCTTCAACTCAATCACCTGCGCGTCAATCTGAAAGCCATGCTTATTCGGGATGCGATAAATACCAACTTCGGTCTCATCATGCGCCAATTGTTCGATAACAGGCTTACCGACATCCGTCATATATTTCTTGAGGATATAATACAGAAAATTTTGCAGGTTACCGTCGTTATTTTTCTCTGAAATATTGGCATATTCTTTGAGTAGTTCTTCATGTCCGGCGGACTCCATATAGCCGATCAAGGCTTTTTCGTTTCGCCACGCATACCCTGTTATTAAGTTCGGCAGGGAATGGGTATTGCTAGAGATAAAATAAACCGGACGTGTTTCAGCATCACAATTCATAGACTGTGCGATGGATGTCAGGTTATCCCACCACTGTGCCGTTGCCCGCCGATAATGTGCCAATGATGCAGTCAGCAAATTTAACCCCATCATCTTCCGTGAACGGGCGATGCGCTGAAGAATGGCGATAAATTGATCGCCCCAGATCGCCTGAATGCGAAGCAAATCGTCATGGCTAATCTGTAAGGTATCCGCCAATAATTTTGACGCAGATTGTGGCAATGGAATCGTCAAATCCGTATTCTGCGCGAGAAACAACCGTGCTACCTCGCTTTGCAACAGCGAATGCAATTTATTCCACTCAATCTGATACGCGGTTAGCATCGGCACAAGATCATCAATATCAGATCGACTCGCGATAAACACCGCCAACGTTTTATCCCCGTCAAAATGTGCGCGACGACGACGACCCGGCGCATAAACCCGATCCCAATCTGCAACATGCGGATAGCCACTCTCAACGAACGATTTCTCGATCTGCCCGACGAGAATCTCCTCCACATACGGCATTATAGGAGGCAATCGCAGGGCGCAATACACCAACGCAGAAATATCAAGCGCCGCCTCCCGCGCCATCACATGCAAAGAGGAGTCCATCGCCATGTGGCTTTCTACGAGGGTCTCTATTTTAATTGTGTCAGTCGAACGTAACAGCGAATAGTACGTCCGCATATAAAGTTCAATGTCTTCACTGCCCGTGCGGGGAACTGTGCGATCCATAAGAAGTAGCTCACTGTTTTAAGAAAAATGAGATGACAAAAGCGGTCTGCCGATAAACCGACAGCCGCCTCAATGTAGTTTCAGCTAGTTTACTGCGGAAAAATTAACTACGCGTTAATCGAACCGAATGATAGACAACATCCGCTGTGGAGCCGTTATTTGGAGCTTTTTCTTAAGTCTTCTGCGGCTTGCTTGTTCATTTGAATTCTGCGGCGTTGTCTGGCTTTTTTCTCTGCAATTGATAACGTACGCTCTTTCTTAAGTTCCGCTTCCGTTACACGAAGTTGTGGCTTAGGCGCGAACATCGCATAAATCATACCGGAGAATAGCAACAATACGAGGAAGGTCATTCCGGCAACCACATACTGAACTTCGTCTTCAGCCGGAATACCATCAATACTATCACGCAGAAGCGTAGTCAACGGTTCGGAAAGCACGAAGGCAATCGCCGCAAATGCCACAACGAGAAATAACCCGAAAATCGGCAAGAATGCCCGAACGCTAGTCTTCTTCTTGACTGATTTCTCGCCGTATTCCTCACCAAATTGTTCTTGAAATGAGTTTTGAGACATGGAATTTAGTCCTCCTTATGGACTGACTGTGACTTCTGGCTAGCGGATTCAAACGCCTTTATGATCTTATAATACCCTGTACATCTACACAAATTTCCGCTAATGCTCTGTTGAACCTGTTCCAATGTGGGTTGCGGATGTTCTTCCAGCAATTTTGCGCCGGACATTAAAAATCCCGGTGTACAGTATCCACATTGTACCGCACCTTCTTCAATAAATGCCGATTGGATCGGATGAAGATTCTCCGCCGTCCCCAATCCCTCCACCGTAATAACCTCCGCGCCATGTGCACGCGGGGCAGGCACCATACACGCCATCACCGCCGCACCATCCAGAAAAACCGTGCACGCGCCACATTCACCTTCAGAGCATCCTTCTTTCGTGCCCATTAAGCCAGCATCTTCGCGCAAAAAGCGTAACAACGTCTTATCTTGCCCACTGTTGATCGTTGCAGGTGCACCATTCAGCATAAATTCAATCGGCTGACCGTGATCGTGATTAAGTTGTTTCGCCAATCCATCGGCAGTGCGAGCATCACTATCGCCCCACAGCATCGCCGCTTCACCTGACCAACTACGGGCAGATTGACCTTTTGCCAGCAGTCGCAATGCCCGCCCGACAATCACCCGTACCATCTCCGTGCGATAGACCGCAGTACTTCGCACATCATCAATCGGCGTTGGCGTTTCTGATGCAATCTTAGCACAGTCAGCAATCACTTCCGTTGAGAGCGACTTACCTATGAGGGATTTTTCCGCCTCCGGCACACGAATAATCGTCGGCGCAACACTGCCTAGCGTAATCGCCGCATGGCTGACGACATCACCATCAAAATCCACTATGACAGCCGTATTCACCACACTAATCGCCTGCGCGCGGCGCAAACCCAGCTTAATAAACACGCCCCGCGCAGAGGGTTTCATGGCGGGAATGTTGATCGTCGTCAGCAGTTCATCAGGGCGCATCACCGTGCGCCGCAAGCCGGTGTAAAAGTCGCTCAACTGAATCTCGCGTGAACCACTTGCAGAAACCAAAGTCACCGATGCGCCCATCGCCAGCAATGGAACAATCGTATCATTTGCGGGGGAGGCGGTAATCAGATTTCCGGCAATCGTCGCCCGATTCCGAATCTGCGGTGCGCCAACCTCCCACGCGGCTTGCACCAGTGGCAACGCCCGTTCCGTCAGCAAGTCACTATCGACCACATGATTATGCGTCACCAGCGCGCCCAGACGAATCACATCGCCGTCCAGCACAATATCTCGCAATGCACCAATACGGGTTATATCAATCAATTTGTGGAGATTTGGGCGTTGACCGCGTTCCATTTCCAGAAGAATATCCGTCCCACCGGCAATGACCCGCGCAGAGTCCCCATGCTCGGCGAGCAAGGCTACCGCTTCATCCACACTGCTTACACTAAAATACTGTTCCCACATCCGTCTCCAACCCTCACGCTCACTGTCTCTCAATTAAAACAAAACCGCCTATAGCGGTAAATGATCGGTTAATAATGTAAATGGCTCAAATAGCGAGTACCGAAAATAGTTTACAGGTTATTTTTTATGAAGAAATCTATTGCACTTTATAGCAACCACTAAAAACTAGGTAGTGTTGACATTTCAGCGTAACCAAATCAATGTGCTAACAAATTGCAGGAAACCGAGAAATGAACGGTCTAACTTCTCAAATCGTGAAAAGACACGTCGAAAATGCTTGATCTTATTGATAAAACATTCAACC
>JAVJSU010000040.1:0-20737 GCA_040219275.1 Aggregatilineales bacterium
GTCGGCTATGAGGACGATCATTTTGTCTATCTGCTACCGGAAATTGCCTACCGTGAGGTGATGCGTATTCGTCCCTTGAAGTTCTCGACCGCCGCGATTGGCAGTCAGCTGAAGGAGGATGGTTGGCTGATACCGGGTCGTAGCGACAGCCACCTGACGATGCAGATTCGTGTGAACGGACGGCGCGTACGCGTGTGGCGCTTAAAAGCCGATTTATTTCGCGGTGACAACGGTGACTCCGGTGACGCATCCGATGAAAACGACCAGACAATCACAGCAAGTGAGTGACTCTTATACGGAGACAACGGTGACTCCGGTGACACTGACTCAGTTTTGCGAACATCTGTCTCCGCTGTCACCGCTGGCACATCTCTATGTGTGTTTGAGCCGAAAAACTTTGCAAAAAAACGAGGTGGGGTACGAACGCCATTTCAGAAATGATTTCATGACCGGAGACAGCGGTGACTCCGGTGACACGCATCTCCAAAAGATCTGAACACGTGTAAGTCATCAACCTAACCCGAACTCACGCTGCCGGTCACTGACTACAATTTCACTCAACGGCACATCTACGATGTTGCCCAGCTTGTAATCCGGCTCAACATAATGATCGCAACTGAACACATCACCATTATGTTCCATCGCCAATGCCGACCCACAGGTTTCCTCGAAAATGCACAAACCAGGGCTGTTGCCTGTCCAGGCGGCGAGGGCGACATCAAATAGCTGCACAAACACCCGCCCGACATCGTGCCGCACCCACTCATCGAAGATTGTCGTCAAGAAAGTGCCATATTGTTCCGCAGTGACGCTGCGCTCAGTGACGGTATCCCCTTCTTGATAACCCGTTTCGTTGGCCCGTTCTACAATCGGGATGAACTGCATAAACTGTGTGCCAACCTCATCACGCAGAAAGCGGTAAATCTCCAACGGATGATCGGCATTTGCGGCGTGAACGGTGGTCAAGATATTGAACTCAACGCCATGTTTTTGCAGCAGTTTCACACTCTGCATGACGCGCTCAAAGGTGGGCGCACCGCCTTTATCCACGCGATAGGCATCGTGCAAGGCTTGTGGCCCATCTACACTGACGCCCAGTAAAAAGTCATTTTCAGCGAAAAATTGGTACCACGCATCATCCAGCGTAACGGCGTTAGTCTGTAGCGCGTTGAATATCCGCATCCCCGGCTTTTTATACTTCTGCTGGTATCCGACAGCTTGTTTGTAGAAGTCCAATCCCATGAGTGTGGGTTCGCCCCCTTGCCATGCAAACGTAACATCTGGTACCTGCTGGGCTTCGATATACTGGCGTGTGTATTCCTCAAGCAGTGTCTCACTCATGCGGAAATCGCTGTTGGGGTACAGCCGTTCTTTGCTGAGGAAGTAGCAGTATTTGCAGTCCAAGTTACAAATCGCGCCACGCGGCTTGGTCATAACATGGAAGGCGGTTTGGGCGTCTCCAAAAGACATTATTGATCCTCTACGTGCTGTCGCAACCGTTTCGCCTGATCGTGTGCGCCCATCGCGTTAAGTCGCTCAATCAATCCTTCCGCAGCGCCGCGTGTGTGGAATGGCCCCCCCTCACGGAGTACAGTCATCATCGGATCGACATTGGTGGTACTGGTCGCCACCATTTCAGCCTGCCACTCTGCAAGATCGATCATCGCCTGTGCGACGACCTCCGGCTGTGCGTCCGCGATATTGTTCTGCTCGTATGGATCAGAATCCAGATCAAACAGCATAACCTCTGGAAAGTCCTTTAGTCCATCGTGATAGGTGCGGATGCACAAGTAATTTGCAAAGCGTATGCTGCGCTGGCATGACCACGCATTTTGACTCAATACCAGATAAGGTCGATTGCTGTTGTCTTGTGTTTTGAATGCTGTTGCAAAGGATTGCCCATCCCAGTTTTCAGGAACCGATTCACCGAGAAGATCAATCAAAGTCGCGGCCCAATCGTATTGATAATGCAAGCCGTCATCCACGCCACCAGCATCCGTGATACCGGGAAAACGCACGATCAACGGTACAAGATTAGTGAATTTATCGGCGGTTTGATGATCGCCCCAGACGTTGAGTTCGCCTAAATTCTCGCCATGATCGGCACTGATGATAATCACTGTATCATCATACACGTCAGCATCGCGCAATGCCTGAATCACCTGACTGAGGTGGTCATCCATGTAACGCACACCGACATCATAGCCATCCACCCATTGCTTGACGGCATCTAATGAGTCAATACGCTGTGGCAGGCGCGGGTAATGCTCCCACGCGTCAAGATCAGTATGGTGATGGGGTTCCAATGCACTATGCGGACCGAACCCGTTCAGGCAACGGTCAAGCATCTCCTGTGTGTACCAGTTCGGGATAGGGTCATCTTCAAACGGATTGCCGTAATCATCCGGTGTGCGATAGGGCGTGTGTGGATCCCAATAGTTGATGTGCAAAAACCAGTCATTATCCTGAGCATTACGCCTCAGCCAATCCAGCGCAAACTGGTTGATCTCGTCGGCAGTTTCCATGCCGCCTTTGCCTGTGTTGTGGATCTCATCAAACCCGGCGTACCAATGCCATGCGGAATGACGCGCACCGAATGAACTCATGGTGACAGTACGCAATCCAGCGCGTTTTAAGGCGTTCATCCAACCCGTTCGCTTGAACACATCCTCAAAACTGCGTTCTGACCCTTCGATGAAGGGCTGTGAAGCCGTGCCGCCATGCCCAACGACACCAGTATGAAATCCGTTGCGCCCACTCCACAATGCTGTGCGTGATGGCAGACACGGCGCGTCACTGACGTAAACATTATTGAAGCGAACGCTTTCTTCAGCGATGGCATCAATCGTCGGGCTGGTATTCCGATGGTAGCCGTAACATCCCAGATGGTCGGGGCGCAGGCTATCGACATCAATGTAGAGAATTCGCATAATATCTCCCTATATTTAATAACCTGAATTCTGTTTAAGGTGAACATTTGTGAAAAATAGCTTTTGGCTTTTCGTTTGAAAAAACAATGCTTTTGCTAAAAGCTAACGATAGTCAAGGTATTTTGCCGCAAAATGAAAGTCATTTATAATCGTTTGCTTATCCAGAACTGACGTTAATACGGATTTTGCGGTGTAGGACGCATGAAACGGCGACTCATCTGTTTGTATAAGCCACTTACGATGGTGTCATTTTCATCGGCGATGTTGTGCGTTTCATACGGGTCGTCCTCCAAATCGTACAATTCAAAAATATCGTTGTAGTTCTGGATCAATTTATACTGGTGCGTTCGGATTGCGCGATAGTGTCGCTCTGCCGTCACGGTATTCTGGCGGTGGGTGGTCGTCTCACCGCGCAAAATCGGCGCGAATGATTCTGCGTCTAATCCCGGCTGTGGTGATAAGCCAGCCATCTCGCAGATCGTCGGGTTGAGGTCAATGAGTTCTATCAGTGAATCATTGACCCGCCCGCCCTCAATACCTAGTCCCGATACAATCAATGGCACCCGCATCGCCGGTTCGTAGGCAACGTGTTTTTTGTATAGTGCATGATCGCCGAGCATCTCACCATGATCGCTGACAAAGATAATGAGCGTATTTTCCGTCATGCCGCGCCGATCTAACGCATACAGGATAGCGCCAATTTGCTCATCAATGAGTGTGATCAGGGCGCAATATTGACGGCGAATCTGCATCACCTCATCGGTATCTAAATTCACGCGGCGGGCATGAACATGGCGTGGTCTGTCGTCGTCCGGGGGGATTGGGTCGGGCATAGTCGCGTGACGGTACCGATCTGCAAATGCTGTCGGTGGGTCGAAGGGATCATGTGGACCCACAAAGCTCACAAACAGATGCCAGGGGTAATCATCCGGTATATTTTCAATCCATCGTGTTGCCCGCTGACCGATATACACATCCTCAAAAGCTTCTACAGGCAGAACCGAGTCATGCGATGCGCCCTGTATCCAATCCGTTTGGGCACGCTTTTGGTAGTCTTCATGAAACGCTTGCAGGAATCCTCTTTCATGGAGAAAGTATGTATAGGGACCAAAGGGTTCTGGCGAACTCGCCGCGTGCATCTTGCCCTCACACTCCTCTGGATGGGTGAAGCCAAAACCATATACACGCGGACGATCACCATATCGCCCATTATTCGGGAAGGGCTTTGCAAGGTCAAGCTTGCCAACCAACCCCACACGGTAATCCGCATCACGCAGACGTTTATAGTATGTTGTGGCATCTGCGGGCAGATACGCAGTGTTATCCAATGCCCCTAGATGCGATGGTTGCATCCCCGTTGCCAGCCCGATCCGCGCCGGAGCGCAGATCGGAGCGTTAGTCGTACATTGCGTGAAGCGCACGCCATTTGCCGCCAATCGGTCTATATTAGGCGTTTGCACAAAATCTGCACCAGCACAACCGAGATAGTCAAAGCGATGCTGATCATCCATGATAACGAGGATGTTTGGACGTGAAGCCATGAATAAACCCTACACACGCACGTTCGACGACAACTGCACGGCATTGATCGTCTGGAATATGGGTGCTTGCGTCAATGCGTCTACGGTCAATGGGTGGGTTGATTCAATCTCAAAGACGAATGACTCACCCGGCAGAATTGTAATCATCTGATCGCTAATCTGTGCATCGGGGTCAATGTGGTCAACGAAAATACACAGATCGCGTAGCAGGGTTTTCGCGCTTATGGTCAGTTGGTAACGATCCCCGATTTGAACGATTTCAGCGTCAAAATCCGGCTTCGGATAATAGATGTCCTTATCACGCGCAAAAAAGTGTAAGGCTTCGGCATCACCACAATTGGCACTCACAACTACTGTCGATTGGTCTGCCGGATGGATCAAAGATTCGGGTAGGGCTATCTTTGTTGACGCTTGCGGGGCGGCATCGATTGTGAGCGTTTCTTCAGCGAGAGTTTCACCCGTGAAGGTTTGCAAGCGTACAATGACTTCGCCTTGCCAGGCATCAAACGAATCATTGATTGCATACAATGCCAGTTCATCTTCTTTCGTCTGGAAAGTCAGCAAGCGTGGTGCATAAAAACGGCGGGTCGCATACCATAACGGTTTTTTACGTCCATAGCCGTCCACTGATGCCCAGCTCGTCACGGGCCAGCAATCATTAATCTGCCAGTAGAGGGTACCCATGCAGGTGGGTTGCTGTGAACGCCACCACGTTACACCGAGTGTAATTGCCCTTGCCTGATTCATCTGCGTCAGATAATGCCAACTGTAAAAGTCACTGGTGGGGGTGAAGTGTTCCGCCATACGGCGGGCAAGTTTGCCGTTGCCATCTGTCGCCTTCTGATGATGTAACATGGAGTCAGAATCTGGCAACTGCTGATCCAGTGGGATCGATTGATTGATGGTTGCCAGCGTCGGCGGTGCCTGGAAACCAAATTCACTCACGAAACGCGGAATATAGTCAAGATAGGTCGTGTAATCAACGCTATTCCACACATCCCAGATGTGACGCGAGCCGTAGTTATCATCAGCTGGATCAATATCCATTGAGCCACCCCAAGGGCTGGCTGGGCTGTAGGGGCGTGATGGGTCTAATGCAGCGACCAACGAGGGTAATAAGTTAAAATAATAACCGCCACCCCAGGGATGTTTTTCACCGTATTCACGCCAGCTCACCCCATCAGCAGATTCCCAAGCCCAGTAGCCCATCACATTCTCATTGTTACCGTTCCATAGCACGAGGCTGGGATGATGGCTCAGGCGTATGATATTGTCGCGGGCTTCGGCTTCGGCTTCTGTCCTGAAAGGCTCTGCTTCCGGGTATAGGGCACAACTAAAGAGAAAGTCCTGCCAGATCATAATTCCCAGTTCGTCGCAAATATCGTAGAAGACATTGTCTTCATAAATGCCGCCACCCCATATACGTAGCATGTTCATGTTGCTATCTACCGCCTGTTGGATGCGCTCCCGATAGCGTGATGGTGTCACTCGTGTGACAAACACATCATCAGGGATCCAGTTCGCGCCCTTAGCAAATATCGGCTGACCGTTGATCTCGAATGTGTATGACATACCGATATCGTCAAAGTCCATCAGAAGCCGTACCTGTCTCATCCCGATGCGGCGGGTTGTGCTGTCCAGAGTCACATCATCGTGCTTGACGGTAATCTCTACGGTGTATAACGGCTGTTCACCATATCCATTGGGCCACCATAGTTGTGGATTTTCCACCCAAATATCGACCGGTTGCCCGGCAGGGGCAGATGCCGTGCCGACGATATTGCCCTCCGGGTCTTTGATCGTATAGGTTGCGACTCCAACCGGACGATCCCCTGTATACGCAAGGTCGGTAAAAATACGTACATGGGCGGCGTTCTCATTGGCACGCATCACAAGAGGACGTACATCTGCAATGCGAACGGTGTTCCACCCTTCTAGACGGATTCCGCGCCAGATGCCTGCCGTAATCAGTGTTGGACCCCAATCCCATCCAAAATTACAGGCATTTTTGCGAATGAAATTAAAGGGGAGCTGGTATGCAAGCGGACGAAACATATCTCCGAGGCGGTCACGTTGTTCAATGGCGTATGCTAATGCGGAGCGAAAGCGGATTTCCAGCGTGTTTTCGCCGACTTTGAGCACATCTTTAACGTTAAAGCGATAGCGCACATGCATATTTTCAGTATCTGCGATGTGCTGATCGTTGACGATGATGGTGGCAACGGTATCCAAGCCATCACAAGCCAGCTCGATTATCTCCTGAGCGAGTAATGCCTCATCAACGGTGAAGGTTGTGCTGTAGCACCAATCTGTCTCGCCTATCCACTGGGTTTTCAGTTCGTTGCGGTCATAGTAGGGGTCTTCGATAGCATCGACAGCCATGAGATCGGTGTAGACCGTTCCGGGGACAGTCGCGGGAAAATGGCGGTCTACAATGTCATCAGGGATATTATCCCCTGAGAGAGCACGTAAGGTCCAGTTCGCGTGTAAGTCTTGCGTTATCGGCATAATTGAGAATCCTATTCCGGTTTAATATCGTTTAAAGTGCGGCATTTAATCCGCTGTGATTTGCTCCTGGATGCGCGGTTGCCACTCACTAATCCAGCGGCGTTCTACATTGTCATACCATGCTTGTACAGCCCGGCGCATATCGCTGACGATTGCCGGGTGGGCTTCTACAAGGTTGTGTTGCTCGCCCATGTCATCGTGAAGATTGGCGAGATGAACGGGCACGATAGCGTCTTCACCTTCTACCAGTTGCCCATCAAGCACTAATTTCCACTCCCCACGCCGGATCGCCAGTTGCCCGTTCATCTCAAAGAAAATATCGCGCTCAGGTAAGGCAATCCCGTTGGTCAAGTGTGGCAACAAATCAACACCATCCAGGTCGTAGGGGATGGTATCTGCGTCTATCGCCGCCATCAGGGTTGGGAAGATGTCCATCGCAATGGCAGGCGTATCCAGTATCTGCCCGGCAGGTATATGATCTCCCCACGCAATGATTCCGGGTACGCGGATACCACCTTCATACAAGCTGAACTTATGTCCCTTTAGCCCGCCAGACGAACCGCCATAATAGGGATCACGCCGACCATCAAGCCAGTTGCGTGTTTCCCTGGAAGGTCCGTTATCCGACATGAAAAATATGATCGTGTTTTCAAGTTGTCCTTGCCGGGCGAGTTCCGCACGGATTGCGCCGACACCATCATCAACGGCACTGAGCATAGCCGCCATAATTTGACGATCCCAGGGCAAATCTGCAAAGCGATCCATATACTGTTGCGGCGCGTGCATGGGATAGTGCGGTGCGTTATACGGTACATACAAAAAGAAAGGTGAGTCTTCCCGGCTGGTACGCCGGATAAACTGCACAGCCCGTTCGGTAATAAGGTCAGTCAGATACTCACCGTTGTACCAGATTTCAGTATCGTTTTCCCATAAGTCATGCAGTGGGTCATTTGCCGCGCCGCCGTTGTTCATCGCCCAGTAAAAGATATGAGAATAATAGTCAACGCATCCCGCCAAAAATCCGAACCACTCATCAAAACCGTGGTCACCGGGACGACTGCCATCCACTGTACCCAGGTGCCACTTGCCCATCATGCCGGTTTTATACCCGTGTGATTTAAGGGCTGTGGCAATCGTCGGAACCGTAGCCGGTAAACCCGCTGATGCCCGCCGACCACCACCTAAAATTGAGCGTACCCCCGCATTACCGGGATAGCGTCCTGTAAGCAGTGATGCCCGCGATGGCGAACACACCGGGGAATTGGCATACCAACTGGTAAACCGCACGCCTGATGCCGCCAGTTGATCCAGATGGGGTGTGCGAAAGTCCGTATCGCCCATGCAGGATAGATCGCCATAACCCTGGTCATCCGTCAGCACGATGATGATATTAGGGTGTGTTTGTGCCATGATGTCACTCCTGTTGTAGTTGTGTAGTGGCTTGCTTCGTAGGATTTATGCCCTGTAAATCAAGCTCCTCAGCGAAGTGACACGCGACCATGTGTCCTTCATTCCCTACACGGCGCAACGGGGGTGCCTCCATTTTGCAACGTTCCTGAACATAACGGCAACGCGGATGAAAGTAACATCCACCCGGTGGGTTTGATGGGTCGGGTACATCCCCGCCCAGCCTCACCCGTTCGGAGCGTTTGCGCGGGTTCGGCTTGGGCACGGCGGATAGCAATGCCTCCGTATAAGGATGCAGGGGCTTACGGTACAGGGGGCGGGTCGGCGCGAGTTCGACCAGTCGCCCGACATACATCACCGCGACCCGATCTGCCAGATATTTCACAACGCTCAAGTCATGCGAAATGAAAAGATAGGTCAGGTTGTAGAGTTCCTGTAGGTCTTTCATCAGGTTCAGTATCTGAGCACGTACCGAGACATCCAACGCACTTACCGCCTCATCAGCGACCAGTAGTTCCGGTCGTACGATCAACGCTTTGGCAATACCTATCCGCTGTCGTTGACCGCCACTAAAGGCGTGCGGATACCGTCGCATGTATTCCGGGCGCAGACCAACCTGGCTCAGTAACACCGCGATGCGATCTTCCAATTCATTCCGGTTATGCGTGATTTTCTGGATGCGTAGCGGCTCTGATAAGATGTCGTACACGGTCATGCGCGGGTTTAGCGATGAAAACGGGTCCTGGAACACCATACGAATCTGACGGCGATAGGGCTTCAGCGCCTTATTCGTCAGGGAGACCAGGTCAACGGTATGTTCAGCACCGTGATAAAGAATTTCTCCACCTGTCGGCGTGTAATCGCGCACGATGCAACGTCCAATGGTCGTTTTGCCACAGCCACTCTCCCCGACTAATCCTAGCGTTTCACGGGGTTGGATGCTAAACGTCACACCATCAACCGCTTTAACATGCCCCACCACCTGTTGAAACACACCTTTGCGGATGGGGAAGTGCATTTTTAAGTCATTGATTTCCAGTAGCGTATTTGAAACACTCATGACACTTCCTCCCCGTCATAAAGTAAACAACGCACGCGCCGTCCATCTGGCAACGTGCGTAATTGTGGGTGAATCTTGTCACAGCGTCCGGGCATGAACTCTGTACAGCGATCATGGAACAAACATCCGGTAGGACGGTTGAAGGGACTGGGTACGCTCCCTTCAATGGGGTCTAGTCGTTGTCCGATGTCGTCATCATCAAGGTTAGGAATGGAACGCAGTAGCGCCTGCGTATACGGATGTTGCGGGTCAAAAAAGAGCGAGTCCACATCAGCCTGTTCCACGACTTCACCCAGATACATCACGACGACTTCATCACACGCTTCAGCCACGACCCCCAGATCATGGGTAATGAGAATGATAGCGCTGTCGTATTGCTCACGCAGTTCCACCATCAAATCCAGAATTTGCGCCTGCGTGGTGACATCGAGGGCGGTTGTCGGCTCATCAGCAATCAGGATGGTCGGATTCAAAGCGAGTGCCATCGCAATCATTGCCCGTTGGCGCATCCCACCAGAAAGCTGAAACGTGTAACTATCCACATTGCGTTCCGGGTGGGGGATGCCGACCCGCCGCAACATCTCAATGGCATGTTGCCGTGCCATCTGGTTGCTCATGGGTTTGTGTTCTTGAATAAGCTCGATAATCTGCTGTCCAATGGTATAAACTGGACTGAGTGAGTTCATCGGCTCCTGGAAAATCATCGAAATGACGTTGCCCCTATACTGACGAATCTCACTCCCGCGTGGGTGCATTGCGGCTAAATCAATGGGGATATCGCTATCGTTTGCGTCCGCCCCGTAGAACAGCATCTGACCATCTACCAGATGTCCGGGCTTGGTGATAAGCTGTAAGATTGAGAAGGCAGTCACGCTCTTGCCGCAACCACTCTCCCCCACAATACCCAGCGTGCTGTTGCGCCGAAGGGTAAAATCAACCCCATCAACGGCTTTGACAACGCCGTCATCGGTGTCAAAATGTACTTTCAGGTTCTTCACGTCAAGAATAATATCATTCATATGATTTTCTATCTCAGGCATAAGGGTCTGCCGCATCGCGTAAGCCATCACCGAGGAAGTTGAGTGCCAGTACCGCCACAATCACCGGAACTGCCGGAGCGAGTAGCCACGATGCCTGAGCGACAGTGCGTATGTTCTGCGCTTCTTTAAGTAATACGCCCCAACTGACTACGGGTGGGCGCAAACCTAGCCCCAGGAAACTGAGTGCCGTTTCCGCCAGGATCATACTGGGGATCGCCAGCGTCACAGCGGCGATGATGTGGCTGGTGAAAGCAGGTAGCATATATTTGAACATAATTCGGAACTGCCCGGCACCATCTAACCGTGCTGAACGTACATAATCCTCACCCCTCAGCGATAAGAACTTACCACGTACCACCCGCGCCATCTCCGTCCATCCGATGAACGATAAGATGACGGTGATACTGAAATAGACGTAAAGTGGATCCCACGTAAGCGGAACCGCCGCGGCAAGCCCCATCCAGAGGGGAATGGTCGGTAACGAGCGTATGAAGTCAGTCAGGCGTTGAATGAGGTTATCGACTGTGCCACCATAGTAGCCACTGATGCCACCGATGATGATGCCGAGTATCAGGCTGAACGTTACCCCCACCAGCCCGATAGACATTGAGATGCGAGTTCCATAGACGATACGGCTGAGTTGGTCACGCCCTAAGCGGTCTGCACCAAGCAGGTAAATCCGCTGTTCCGGGTCTGTGGGTCCAATGAGGTGAGTATGGGTCGTGAAGATGCCAAGCAGTTTATACTCATAACCTTCCACGAACAACCCCACCGGGATGCGTACCTCCGGATCAATGATGAACGTGCGCCGCATCTCAACGGCATCAACTTCTGTCGTGTAGCCATTTACATAGGGCGAGAAGCGCCCATCCTGGAACAGATGCAGGGTTTGTGGTGGTGCCAATGGGAGTTGGCTGTTGGGCAAGTCAGGTGGGTATGGCGCGAAGAACTCCGCGAAAATTGCCACAAAGTAGATAAACAGCACAATCACAAGGCTAACCATCGCTAACCGATGTTTGCGGAAACGGCGCAGAATCAAAACACGTTGCGGCACATAAAACGATTTAGACTGTGCATCGTCTTGTTCCTGACGACTTGTTCCTGGCGCGTTGTAGGTAGAATCAACCATGATCGTCTCCTATTCGTAGCGAATGCGCGGGTCGAGCCATGCAAGCAGTAGGTCAGAAACCAGCGTACCGATGACCGTCAGTGTGCTGAGCATCAAAATGAATGCACCGGCTAAGTACATATCCTGAGAGGTGAGCGCGTTGAGCAGTAGTGGACCCGTGGTCGGTAAGCTCAAGACAACCGCGACAATCACAGAGCCAGAAACCAATTGCGGCAAGACCCAGCCAACCGTACTCACGAAGGGATTGAGGGCAATACGCACCGGATGTTTCAAAATGACCTTCCATTCCGGCAATCCCTTTGCCCGGGCGGTGATTACATAAGGCTTTTTGAGTTCATCCAACAGATTCGCACGCATGGTGCGGATGAGACCGGCTGTGCCTGCCGTGCCGATAATGATGACTGGAATCCACATGCGCGAAAGGAGATCAAGCACACGCCCCCAACTCCACGGGGCTTCTACATATTCCGGGGAGAATAACCCACCCACTACGTATCCGTAGTTTTTGAAGGCGAAATACATCAACAGTAGCGCCAATAGAAAGTTCGGAATTGCCAAGCCGATAAAGCCAAGCGTTGTGAAGAGGTAATCTCCGATTGAATACTGATTGACTGCCGAATAAATGCCGATGGGCAACGCCGTGATCCAGGTGAGCATCAGGGTCGTCAGCGCGAGGATAAGGGTCAGTTGTAGGCGTCCCCAGATCAAATCAGAAACAGGTTGCTGATGCTTGAATGAACGTCCAAAATCCCCATGCAGGAGGATATTTTCCATCCATTGTGCATAACGCTGAAGCAGTGGCTTGCCCAGCGCATAACGGGCTTCCAGCGCCTCGATCTGGTCTGTTGTCAGGTCAATGCCCTGGGCGGTCAGGTTTGAAATGTAAACATCGAGGTAATCACCAGGCGGCAGGTCGATGATAACGAATGCCACGATAGACACCAGCAAGAGCGTGGGAATAGCCCATAAAATACGGCGTATAACAAAACCGACCATAAGTATAGTCTCCAAAAAACAATAAACCTGGTGCATGGGGAAGGCTTGACCTTCCCCCTACACCGTAATTCTATATTGTGACTGGATATTCTATGAATTTAGGAAGTACGTGAACGGATTACCGAGACCTTCCAGTCCATAGGAAAAGTTCATAGCGATGGTCGGCACATTCTGCATACGGTTACTTACAATTTGCAGATCTGGCAATGGTGTGCTGATGCCGATGCTATAGAAATTATCGGCGGCAATTTGTAGAATTTCCTCAAAAATTTCCTGCTGACGGGCAAGATCCGCAGTCGCTTTGAACTCTTCATACAATTCTAACTGGCGCATCACCGAAGGCGGGGGTTCGACGGCGTTTTCGGCATCCGCACCGATAGTATACCAATCACGCCAACCCACACCAAACAGGCATTCCCGATTGTTTTCCCACGGGAAGTAATCTTTGGGGTTCTCGTACACGCGCACACCCGCCGGACTGTGCCAACTCGTCACGTCGTGCTGGTTGTTGTAGGCGATGTCGTCACGGGTAACGCGGTCTACCTCACGGACTTCAGTGCGGACACCGACTGCGTTCCAGTACCCGGCAATCAACTGCGCTTGATCGGTGTAATCGCGGACATCGGCGACCGTCAGGAAAGTGATGGTGAAGGGTTCACCATCCGGACCAAGGCGGAAGCCTTCACCGTCACGGTCAGCCAAGATTTCGTCAAGCAGTTCGTTGGCAAGATCGACATTGTATTCGGTGTATTGGAACGACAACTGCGGATTATGGAGTGCTGTACCTGGAAGCGGGCCAACCTGAGCTGGAGTCGTCAGACCAAAGTACAATGTGTCGATAATGGCTTGCCGGTCAATCGCATGGGAGAGCGCAACACGGAAGTTCAGGTTGCCAAAGACTTCGCGCTTAACAGGGTCCGGATGGGTTTGGTTAATGAAGACGTTGCCAGTATTGGCGAACACAGGTAACGTATCCTCAACAGCATAGCCGCCCGCCTCAGCATTTTCAAAAAAGAATGAGCGATTCGCCGTACCCTGACCAATGAACTGCCACTGCATATCAACCTCACCGGCGGCGGCACGCAGAACCATCGATTCCATGTCGCTCAATACGGCTACATCAATGTTGTCAATATATGGATATTGCTGTCCGGTGGAGTCCACCTTGAAGTAATAGGGATTGCGGGTAAATTCATAACGTGTGCTAGCGCCATCGATTTCACTGGTACCGATCCATGCGCCGAGGGTCGGGCGATCCGGGTTCCAGAAACCGAGGAAATAGATTGAAGATAGTTGTTCATACCATTCCGTCCACTGATCAAAACCCGCATCTGCCGCCATTTGAAGTGCATCAGGGTTGCTATCGGGCCAGAACTGTTCCAGATAGTGGCGCGGGGTTTGGGTGACCATGTTGCCGTCGGGATGTGCCAATTGTGATAAGAAAATACCATTGGGCTGGTCAAAGACATAGGTGAAGGTGTAGTCATCAATGATAACGATGTCGCTGGCACGGAAGGGGCGGTTACCGCTAGGGTTCCATTCTTCGTTAAGCGACATCTCCCACTGGAACAGCACGTCATCGGTAGTGAAGAATTCACCATCAGACCAACGAATGCCGGGGCGGATGTAGAAGGTATATTCGGTGGCATCCTCGTTGACTTCCCACCGCTCGGCGACGTTGGGCACAACGGTTGACAGGTCGAGCGAGAATTGCACCAGTGGCTCAAAGGCAAAAGAAGTAATCAGGGTGGAAAATGCGCCGTTTTCCGGGAAGACACGGCGCCATGTACCGCCGTATTCACCAATGGCTTCACCATCGATGACGAAGGGTTGCTCCGGCAGACGTTCTTCAACGGGAGGGAGTTCACCCGCCGCGACCAATTCAGCCAGCATGGGAGCTTCACTATAGGTGGTATCCTGTGCGGAGACGATGCCGGATACCAAAACCATTAAACTAAGTGACAGAAAAAACAAAATTGAACGCGATTTCATAAGGGATTCTCCTAAAGTTTGGTATCATTTAGAAAATTATTGGATAGTTGAGTTAAATTTTTTCCCTGTTTTCTCACCTCCTCTACCATTTAATTTAAAAATTTTTAGTAAAATTTAATTTAGTTTAGTTTAATATCTCCTGGAAAATTTGTCAAACAAGTCGTTTTATACGAAAATTGTGGGTATTATGATAGAAAAATGAGCAAAATATAAATATGAGTAGAAATTATTTTTCTTGTTCATAAACATTTTTAAAAAATTTTAGTATCGGTTAAGTTGAGAACTGGAAGACGATGTGAGCGAAAAAATTACTTTGCGCCATGTGGCAGAATTAGCAGATGTCTCAGTGGCAACGGTGTCGTTGGTTTTAAATGACAGAGAGGGCGTATCTCAGCAAACCCGTGATCGGGTGATGGATGCCGCCCTGAAGGTGGGGTACATCGAGGAAAAACCACCGGAGGCTATCCAACGGACTTTGCGCTTACTTTCACCTTATGATGTTGGCGAACCAAGAGAAAATATCGACATCGGATTTTATGGCAGAGTGTTAGGTGGGGTAGAACGGGAATGTCGTCAACAGAATATTTCGTTGATCTTTTCCGGCATCATGATTGACCCCTACCAAAGCCTCAATGAGTGGCCCCCAATGGCAGTTGATGCCGATATGGATGGGTTTATCATCATCGGTGGCACTATTACTCCGTCATTAGAAGCAAAACTTGTGCAACTCAATAAACCGATTTTGCTCCTCAACAGCTATACAAAGATGGCACTTTATGATGCGGTGTATATTGATAACTTTGCTGGTGCTTATGCCGCTGTAACGCATCTTATTGAAAAAGGGCATACCCATATTGGTGTTGTAGGTAGCAATGAGCGTGACCTGTGTCATCGAAGCATTTATGAACGTCGTCAGGGTTATCTTGCGGCGCTTGCTGACCATAATATTCAACACACGTACATCACCAATAGCTTATTTAAGTTGGATGTCGCAGAAGAGGCGGCATACCAACTATTGAAAGACAATCCCCAGATTACCGCGGTCTTTGCTTGTAACGATCATCTTTCAGTGGGGGTGATGGATGCGGCGCGTCGACTCCACCTAAAACTTCCTGATGATTTATCTATCGTCGGTTTTGACGACGACTCCATGTTTAGCACCATCGTTAGACCAAGTTTGACGACAATGCGGGTGGATCAACCGTTATTAGGTGTTTTAGGTGTACGAATGCTCCTTAACCGTATCGAAAATCCCGCGCAAACGCCTATTTACACGACAGTAACGACTTCGTTGGTTGAGCGGGAGTCGGTCAAAGACATTACTTAGGTTACTTCGTTTGAATGCTACTGCTCAGCATGGACTTTGATTTCAGCATTCATTATGTGGTAGTAGACTTACTCAGTTTACGTCGTTTCCGACGTTGAAGCCCTATTGTTCACAATCTGCCATACGCGAGAGTGATGCAAACCTGTTTCAACTGCAATTACCCGGTAGCTCATGCCACGCGCGCGCATGGTGAGGATGTCAGCACGGAGCTGGGCTTTATCAGAATTTCGGAGATCGCTTTTGGTTGAGGGTGGTATGGAGATGTTGAACTGTAGCTTATGCCTAGTTAACGTACCTGAGTCTCCTCAGGTCCATTCTTCCTGCACTAGGCTAAAGTTTATCTGACAGGTCACGCATAATATCATCCAGCATGAGTGACTGTCCCGAAGCCATAGCCTGTGCATAACGTTCATCGCCTAACGTAGCCTGTAGAGCATCGCTGAATTCTGAGAAATGATTAGGGTCGAGATGCTCTGCGTGTTGCTGAAGCAAACCGATCCACTGCGCGGCTTGTTCTGAGTCCCCTTCGCTGTGCTTCATGGTAGCAACTGCAAAGACAGTCTTGGCATAAAAGCGTGGCGTGTTAAGAGCCATCGCACTGGCAACCAGCGCCTCTAAGTATTCGTGCGCCCGTGAAATATCACCACGAGAGAGATAGATTCGGAACAGTTCCTCAGAGAGTGAGGAGATGCGTATAGCAATGTTATTTTCCTGCGCCATCTTGAGGGCATCTACAAAATGGATGATGGCTGAATCATCATCGCCCTGTAATATGTAGACCCGTCCCAATCCCGTTAGCGCCATTATGATGCTGTTAAATGACAGTGTGGCACGGGTGATTCCCAGAACCTCCTCATAATAGGCGCGGGCTTCATCAAGCTGGCCTAATTGCCGGTTGACGTTCGCCAGCATGGTTAAAGCATATGGAATCAAGGGTAGAAAGCTGAGTTTACGGGAGATGCTGAGTGTTGACTGTGCGTGGAGTAAAGCCTGCTGTACATCTTTGAGCTGAAGACAAACGCCCGCCAGGGAAAGATGAGCGACAGCGGCATTTGGCTCATCGTTCACCAATAGCGCTTGTTCCATTGATTTACTGTGATAATCGTAGCTTTCCTGATAATTACCCTGAAAATAAGCGACATGACCAAACCCTGCCCAGACAGCCACCATTTCTTTTGGATCAACGGCTTCGAGAAGTTCTCGGCTACGGGTGTATTGTGTCTCAGCCGTTGCAAAGTCACCAGATGAGTTACTTACGCAGGCTAGAAGATACCAGGCTCTACCGATCATCCGACCATCCTGTAACTTCTCGCCACATCCCATCAACGCCTCAGCGCATGACCGTGTTTCCGCCATCTGCTGAAGGCGTAGATGATTGAGTCCCAGCATATACAGAATTTCTCCCTCGCTCGCCCAATCATTCAACAAACGAGCCGCTTGAAGCCCTTGTTGTAGGATGTCGATTGTCTCTAAAGTTGTCTGTTGGGTCGATGTGGCGGCAACTGTGGTCGTACAGAAGTCAACGCATAGCCGCGCCCGTTCAGTTTGCTCTGCCATTGCTGACCAGTCACGCCAGTGTTTGATCTGCAACCAGTCCTGCTGGATCGTTTTGATCCAATATGAACGGTTTCCAACACCGATTTGTGTCATAGCGTTGTTCGCCTGTTGCAGTTTCTTCAAGTAGTGCTGTGCCAGACGTTCCTGCGTTTGCCGGGCGATAGGTAGTGATTCAAGCATTTTTACTAACCTCCAAACTCGGTTTGTAGGAGCGATTTTGCGTGCAACACCAGAAGGGCGTGCATCTGGAAACGACCGCCACTCACCGGTTCCAACAGACCATGATTGACCAATACGCGGATCGCCGGACGCGGATCCAACACATCCCATGCAACGGCTATCGCCTGTATATCAAAAGTGGCGGGTTTAGGAACAAACAGGCTCAGTAACGCGAATAGCAAACGCATCTGTGGATCAAGCCGGTTGGTACTGCGCTTGAGTAATGCCGTCACTGTAGGGGACGCATCCCGCCCGACCACCAGCACATCCGAGGGAGGTTGCGCTGTCAGTAGCGCAGTTCCGGCATGAAGTTCATTCAGTAAATCCTGAATCCCCCATCCCATCGCGGACTCATTGTGCAGTAGCCGCCCCGCTACATGGATCGCCAGCGGCAACCCTTCAACGTCATTGACCAGTTGGCGCGATTCATCCGGGTAGGCTGTGACTGTCTCAGGGGTCAGCATCGCCAGAAGTTTAAAGCTGTCTGCCTCCGAAAGGACGGGTAGACGATAAATGTCGGTAGCAGTGGGTGCCAGGGCGAGCGCCACATCGAACAGGCGACTGGTCATAACCGTGACACAGTGCTGTCCACCAACACGAAACAGCTTGACATGCTCGATCTGCCATACGTCATCAATAATCATCAACAAACGCTTGTCACGAACGAGTGCGCCTATTCGCGTGCTTATGTCTTCAATGGTGCGTGTTTGGGAAGAATCGGGTAAACCGAGTGCGGTTGCCCATCCGGAAAGCTCACTCAACAAATCAGGGGTTTCGCCAAGTGAAGCCCATAAAATGCCATCCGGAAAATGCGCGCTAATCTCAGTATCATGGCTAAGCATGGCAGAGAGGGTGCTTTTGCCCACACCGGGCCAGCCATGAATGACCGTGAACGGATGGGCAGTATCAGGATCACCGATGCCTAGTCTTCCTTTGATCTCCTTTAACGCCTGCTCTCGTCCAACGATCAGCGCAGGTAGCGGCGGGATCACTCCGACAGAGGAATAACCTGTTGCGCCTGATGATGATATGCTGGTAGAACTTCGCACCAAATTTTCATAAAGCGCGGTTGTTTCAGGTTCTGGTGGTGTAACAAAGGCTTCATCCATCAACGCAACACATTGTTTATACTGGCGATGCACTTCAGAGCGCTGTCCGTTCACGGCGTACAAGGACATCAACTGGCGATGGGCAATTTCCTGCAATGGATCAGCCGCGAGCCATTGTTGGGCGTGCTTTAAAGCCTGTTCAAACTGTTGTTGGGTCGCATAGTGTAGCGTTAAACGTCGCTGGATGTCGCTATATTCGCGATGAAACCATGCGCGTTGTTGTGTCTGCCACTCTTCAAATTCGCTACTGTTGTTAATGTAAAAACCATGCATGAATTCCGCTTGATACAGTTCGATGGCATCAGTGTATGCTTGCAGGCAAGCATCACACAACGCGTTCTGGTCGTGGTGGTGCGCGTTGGCTGTTTTTATCAGGGTCTTGAAAGCAACCGTGTCGATCCAGATGGCATCTGGATTCAGGGCAATATTAGTGCGATCAGCCTCTATCCACGCTGTATCGACGATTTTAGTCAGGGCATTTAACGCGCTACGTAATGCCGCTCGTGCCTTGTTATGACTACTTTCTTGCCAGAGCAGGGTTGCCAGAATATCACGGCTTTGTGGCTGTGGGGTCAGTGCCAGATACGCGATAATTGCCATCGCTTTTCGACGTTCGATTTTTGCCGTTTTTCCTTCTACTTCTAACTGTGGCGTTCCAAACAAGTATAACTTCAATCCGGACATCACAATCCTTTTATCATGTGAGTTTGTGACGTTGCTGTTACGGTACAGTTTCGATCTGTTTTTATCATAGCATCAGATGAAAAAAATGGTAAACCGCATAATCTAAGAGATGAGGTAACCGAAATGAAAGACCAGGTCATTGATGCTCAGAGTTTTAAGGGTGATGTCACAAATCTATCAATAAAGCTAAGGGTTTTTGTAGCGACTATCCGCGTGCTGGACCAGATAGCACCCTCTATCGCGGCTAAACTTATGCTTGAAAAATTTATCACACCCCGTCGAAAAGCGAAGACCGACTATGTTGAACAATTACCAGCCGGAGCACGACGGATCGATGTGTTTCACAACCTGACCAAAATCACCGGATGGGCATGGGGTGAAGCGGGACCTTCAATTCTGTTGATTCACGGGTGGGAAGGACACACGGGACGCATGATTCCGTTGATCGAGCCACTTCTACAACAAGGTTACCGTGTGTTCACACTGGATGCACCGGGACACGGGCTTTCGCCAGCGACAAAAACCAACCTGGTTGATGTCGGCTACGCTATCCAGGCGATGATGGAGCAACACGGCCCATTTTTCGGCATAATCGCGCATTCCTTTGGCGCGGCGGCGACAGCCATCATGCTTGCCCGTGAGCCTCAACTAATGCCCGAAAAGCTGGTTCTACTCTCGCCCATGCGTGACCTGCAACAGCACTTTGACATCTTCGCCAGCATCGCCCAACTTTCGCCCACACTCAAAAAACGGGTGCGTGAATTGGCGGTGAAGCATGTCGGGCAGTCTTTTGAAAGCGTCTCAACGGTTAAGGGGGTAAGTATGCTCAGGAATCCGGGTCTGGTGATTCATGATTGGCATGATACGTTAATCCCTTACGAGGTTGGCGAAACCATCGCCCATCATTGGCACGGTTGCCAGTTCATCTCAACTGAAAAACTTGGTCACCGCATGGGATTGACCAGAGCGAGCGTGAGACAGCATATTCTGATGTATCTAGCGCAAACGCCGCAGATTGTGCCGGATGTTCTTGCACAAGCGACCAACAAAACCACGCCCAATGAGGACAGAAAAATCTCATAAACACGGCAAGCCACACAGGGTAATCGCATCAAATTCGAGTGAGCAGTTGCAACAAGAATGAATTGTCCATTGCAGCGCGGAAACGTTTTTGCCTCAAACTGCTCTTGGTTTTATTCTGTTTGAGTAGATTCAGTGCAATGGTGCGGAGCACAGCC
>JAVJSU010000041.1:0-174365 GCA_040219275.1 Aggregatilineales bacterium
CGAGAAAACAATGAGGATAACGAATGACTCAACTCACAATCCCTGAATTTTCACTCGTGGTGCTGGTTGGAACAAGCGAATGATGAATGAAAATTCTAGCAACCTTACCAGAGACTTCCTTTTGTTCAACTCGCTCATTTGTTCAGTGTACGGTTGCTAGAACCTGCTTAATATCGTCGGTCATGCCACGCCAATCTTGAATTTTGGAGATTGGCGTGGCGCTGTTTTACCTCTCAAATTTTAAGATATCGTGAGTGCCTCGCTAATATCCCACATCTTTTATCTATAATCCTGTACCGTATCATCTATAATCAAACTTCTTTTGATTAATCATTTAGTCGGAACAAAACTTTATGCACATTGCCTTTAATGGCTGGTTCTGGGATCAGCCCAATACCGGAAGCGGTCAGTATATCCGTCATTTAGTGCGTCATCTGCGTCGCCTCGACCCGCAACTAGAACTCACGCTGATATTGCCGCCGCACAACCCATCACCGGATAACGTGCCGGACAACGTGAATGTCATCAACACAGGCGGATTGCGCGGTAAGGTGGGCAAAATCTGGTTCGAGCAACGCACCTTCCCGAAGATGGTCGCCAAAAGTGGCGCGGATATTGCCCATGTGCCGTATTGGGGACCGCCGCTATCGTCTCCGGCGAAGTTGGTCACATCGGTGCTGGATATGATTCCGTTGGTCATCCCTGAATATTCAAAGGGGATTTTCAATCGGCTGTATACCGCGCTGGTGAGCAGTGCCGCCGTCGGGAGCGCCCACACCATCACCATCAGCGAGGCGGCGAAAGAGGACATCATTCAACATCTAAATTTGCCCGCCGATTCCATCAGCGTGACCTATCTGGGCATTGATGACGCGTTTCATCCTCGCATGGGGGCGGAACGTGACGAAGCAGTACGCCAAAAATACAATCTGCCGGACGACGACTTCATCCTCTATCTGGGCGGGTTCGACTTCCGCAAGCAGATTGATCAGGTTTTGCTGGCATATACCTATGTGGTCAAGGCGGAGGGCGACAAATATCCGCTGGTGCTGGCAGGCAAGCAACCTGCTTGGGGAACGTCTGTTTTTCCGGATTTACCCGCCTATGCAGAGGAACTCAACCTGACCGACCTCATCCACTGGACGGGTTACATCGACGAAGCAGATAAGCCGTCAATTTATCGTCTGGCGAGCGTTTATGTGTTTCCGAGCATGTATGAAGGTTTCGGGTTTATGCCGTTGGAGGCGATGGCATCCGGTACGCCCGCCGTCACCAGCAACATTGACGTGTTCGAGGAAGTGCTCGGCGATGGGGCATATCTGGCGGCAAATGTGCGCGAGATGGCAGGCGGGATTATTGGTCTGCTGGGGCAAGAACCTTTCCGCGATACGATGACCAATCAAGGTCTGGCGCGGGCGACCCGTTACACATGGCGCAAAACCGCCCAACAAACGCTGGAGGTTTATCACAAGGTTATGGCGATGGAGCCAAAATAGGGGCAATTGCGTCTATTTGAGCAAACCGCCCCAATTCATTTTAAGTTATTAGATCGAGCGCATCGACCCGCCGTCGACTTGTAGGGTCGCGCCGGTGATGTAACTCGCCGCCGGAGACAGCAAAAACGCCCCAGCCGCGCCGAAATCATCAATCGTGCCGAGTCGCTTGAGCGGGATTTTAGCGACGCTCTGTGCGCGGACTTCTTCCGGTGTGATGCCGAGTTTCTCCGCGTTATTCTTGTCCAATTGCGCCACGCGGTCGGTATCAATCCGCCCCGGAATCAAATTGTTGACGCGGATACCATCGCTTGCCAGTTCATCCGCCAGCGTTTTCACCAGACCGACCACACCGGAACGCATCACTGTCGACAGCGCCAGACGCGGGATCGGTTCTTTGACGGACGACGAGGTGACGGTCAGGATTGCGCCCCCGTTTTTCATGTGTGGGAGCGCGGCACGGATCATGCGAACGGTGCTCATCAGCGTCAATTCAAAGGCGGATTGCCATTGTGCATCGCTGATGTCCTTAAAGTTTCCGGTGGGTGGTCCACCTGCGTTGACCAGCAGAATATCTACCGTGCCCCATTTTTCGACGGTGCGATTGATCCAGTTCTCAATGTCGGCGGGTTTGGTTACATCGCAAGCGGTGGCGAGTGTTTCTGCGCCAAAATCGTCGGTCAGTGTTTTGGCGGCGGCTTCGATCTCGTCCGCGCTCCGGCTACAGATGGAGACTTTCGCGCTATTTTCTGCGAGTGCTTTCGCCACACCAAAGCCTAAACCCTTGCTTGCGGCGGCGACCAATGCTACTTTTCCAGTAAGTCCTAAATCCATGATTTGTGTCCTTTATTATTTATTTTGTTTATGGTGATGTTTGTCGAGCAGGCGACCTTTTTTGTAAGGGCGACCTGCTAGGTCGCCCTTACGATTGTTTTTCTACAAATTCAACTTCTTCGTCGGGTCGGTGATGCCCACACGCTCCAAAATCCAGCCGATTTCGCGCTGTGTGCCTTCATCAATCGGGCGGAAGGGCGTGCGAAGCGTGGGATGCGCCATCGCACCACGACGATACAGCAACTCCTTGCGGATGCTCAGGTTGATGAGTGGCTGATTCTCGTAACGGATGAGCGGCACATATCTGTCAAAAATGGCTTCCGCCTGAATTTTATCGCCCGCTTTAAACGCTTTATAGACCGCGACCAGAATTTCGGTAAACGCGAAACCTGTCATTGTGCCGGATGCGCCACGCTCTAATTCTTCCAGCAGAAACATCCCTCCTAGACCGCCGAAAATCTCAAACTTGTCCGTGCGTTCGCGGATCGCGCCGATTTTTTCCATCAGGGGCGGATCTTCCAGCTTGAGATAACGGGCGTTGGGGATATTCTCAGCAATCCGCGCCAGAAAATCCGGTGACATCTGCACACCGTTGATCGGCGGGAAATCCTGCACGACGATTGGCTGGCTGATTTGCTCCGCAATGTCGCTATAGAGTTTGTAGATCACGTCATCCGGCGGGTTGTCCATCGGCGGCGGCGCGATCATCACACCGGCGACTCCGGCGGCGAACGCGGATTTACTCAGGTCGATGCAGGTTTGCAAATCGGGATGGCTGGTACCGACGACCACCGGAATGCGCCCGTCCACCGTTTGGATGACCGTTTCCATGACCAGTGTGCGCTCTTCAACGCTAAGTTTCGCGGCTTCTCCGAGCACGCCGAGGATGGTCAAGCCATATGCGCCTTTGTCGATCTGAAACTCGACAAGTGTTTTCAGGCTGGGAATGTCTAGCGCTTGCTCCATGGTGAAGGGCGTGGCGAGAATGTTGAAAATCCCCGTGATTGTGTTTGTCATAGGTGTCCTTTCTGTAGAGAGTGATCCGCATAATGCCCTATTCTAACCAACTTGCGTATAACCAATCCAATCCGGCACTAAACGTCACCCTCACTGACGGGATGTGGCTGGCGTTTACGAAAGACCCACACGACAGACATGCCCGTTACGAAGACCGCCAACGCCACCACCTGCATGATGAAGTCGAAGCCGTGTGTGGTTTGCCACTGACCGCCTAAGATCGAGGCGCAGAAATAGCCAATATTCCACAGGACGAAGCCCACACTGCTGGCTAAATTATGGAAGATCGGGGGCAGGCTATCCAGCAATAAGGGTTGAAAGAGGGGCGACATCGTGTTGCGTACCGAGGTTGCGACGATATAGGCGATTACGCCCATCCACAACACGGGCGCGACGCTCAACGTGAGGAAGGCAATCGCGGCAATAGTCATGGTGATTCCCAATCCACGCGCCCTACCGAAGCGTTTATCCCACCAGGGATTGCTCAACGTGACCAGACCCATGCCCAACCAGCCAAGACTCAAGATCGTCCCGACGGTAGCATCCGGCACGTCGTAGACATTGCGGAAGAGTAGATTATAAAACGGAAAGGTCAATCCCCCACTAAAGCCGAAGAACAGGAAGGGGGAGGATAACCAGATCAACCGTAGCCACGGCACATCGTCGTCGGGATTGCGCTGAACATCCGTCGAAATTTTCCGGCGAATGAGGGCGGTTTCTCCCTGTAGAATCCATAGGGGATAGGCGCTGATGAGCGTGATGAGGGCGACGGTCAGCAGGGTAAAGGCGTAGGCGGTAGAGCTTTGCGCGTCCACGTTGGCGACGCGCGCGACGAGCAACGGCAGGAATCCTGCGGCGAAACTGCCCCCTGCGGTTGTTATCATCGTGACCACAGAATGATAGGAGAATTGGTAGGTCTGATGCTTGTTGGCGGTGAGGGTCATCATCAGCGGGGCGCTGGCGATTTGCGTCGCGCCATACGCCAGACCGAGCAAAAAGCGACTCGCGCCGAGCATGAACAGGGTCGGGAAGAGGAGCATCAGCGGGTAGGTGAGTGCGGCCAGAATCGTCCCGTAAATGGTTACGCGCCGCGCTCCGATGCGATTGGCGATTAAGCCCGCCGGAATCCCTGTGAGCAGACCACCGAGGCGGGGTAAGGCTTGCAGTACGCCGATCACGTCTGGGTCATGACCGAGGCTGACGAAGTAGAAGTTCAGCACCACATCGGTGATGCCGAACAAGCCCATAGAGAGCAATCCACTGTGGAGTAAATAGAGAAACACGCGCCGATTCATGCCCGGCAATTGCCAGTGTGTCATTGTTGGATGTGAATTCCTTGTGGTTGATTGTCCGGCAAATCATCAGGAAATGAGCATAGCTGACTTGAGGTGGAATTCAAATGGATTGGTTATAGAAATGGAGAAAGCAAAGCAGGATATTGGATGAAAGATTTTAGACAAAGATAAAAAGCACATCACAGAGATCACAGAGAATGAGAGAGAAATTTCTTTGCCTCTTCGTAAATTGAGACTTTGCGTTACGCTTTTTCAGTTTTCACCATAAATTTGCGCATTTACTAAAATTCTGACCTGACTCATAACACGCTAAAATGGCTTACGTCGTACAAGCAAAAAAGGAATAAGCATATGCACGGTATTGGCGTTCATGTGGCTGTAATACGGGAGAATGAAGTGCTCCTGATTCAGCGCAAAGATTTTGAAGTTTGGGGATTACCAAGTGGAGAGATAGAAGCGGGCGAAACACCTGCTCAGGCGGCTATACGTGAAACGCTTGAGGAAACCGGATTGACGGTGCAGTTGACCCGATTAGTTGGACTTTATACCATTCCGCAAATGCCGCTAGGCAATAAAACCAATGCCGTTTTCGCCGCTGAAATTGTGAGTGGTCGTCTGGAAAACACCACAGACGAAACCCTCAATGCCGCCTTCTTTACGTTGGAGGCGTTACCAGAAAGCCTGATTTGGTGGTCTCGTCAGCGCATAATCGACGCACTGACGGGCATCGGCGGGAGTGCAGTCCGGACACAGAACGTTCATATGCCTGCTGGCAATCTTTCTCGACAAGAATTGTATCGTCAACGCGATGACTCAGGATTATCACCTGTAGACTTCTTCCAAAATACATTTCCCAAAGAGTCCGAAACGACGGATATATAGAGCTAATTTTGAGTAACACGTTTCGGTGAAATCCGGTTTTCAGGTACACTTCACCCGTGAATTTCTTAAACTAAAAGGGGAAACAATGACCGCAGAAAAAATCGGATTTATCGGGCTGGGCATTATGGGACGGGGCATGGCGGCGAATCTGCTGAAGGCGGGTTATGCCGTGTGCGTGTGGAATCGTACCGCCAGCCGTGCCACGCCACTCATCGAAGCAGGCGCGACAGCGGGCGACTCTCCGGCGGATGTTGCCGCGAAATGTGACATTATCATCGTCTGCGTGAGCGATACACCGGATGTCGAGGCGGTGATTCTGGGCGAGAACGGCGTGATTCACGGGTTAAAATCCGGCGCGCTGGTCATCGACATGAGCACCATCAGCCCGCAAGCCACGCGTGAAATCGCGGAGCAACTCAACGCAAAGGGTGTGTCTATGCTGGATGCGCCGATCAGTGGCGGGAGCGAAGGCGCGGAAAAAGGCACCCTCAGCATCATGGTCGGCGGGGATGCGGAGCCGTTTACGCGTGCCTTGCCGGTCTTCGAGGCGATGGGCAAGGCGATCACCCATGTTGGCAGACAGGGCGCGGGGCAAACCGTCAAGCTGGTCAATCAAATTCTGGTGGTGGTCAATATGCTGGCGGTCAGCGAGGCGCTCATGTTCGCCAAAGCCGGTGGATTAGACCTGCAAAAAATGTTGGACGCGGTCAGTCAGGGCGCGGCGGGTAGCTGGATGCTCAGCAATCGTGGCTCACAGGTCATTCAGGATTATTGGGAGCCGGGCTTTACGGTGGATTTGCAACAAAAAGATTTACGCCTCGTGTTAGAAGCGGCGGATCAAATGGGCGTTCCGGTGACAACAACCAGCTTTGTATTTAACCTGTATCGGAGCTTGCAGGCGCAGGGCTTAGGCGGCGCGGGGAATCATGCACTCGTCAAGGCGCTGGAAAATCTCGCAGGCTTCAAGATCAACGACTAATGTGCAAGTAGCTACCGTCATGGTGGATTTTGAATTATTTGTCGAACTGTTTAACATCGTGAGAGTTGCACGTATCGTTGATTATGGGTGTGGAGAGGCACGGAAGCAATCGTGTATTGAAATAGGGCGCAATCATCATGCGCCCTATTAAGTATCGTTCAGACTAAAATTTAGGCTGTAGACAGATCGCTAAGTAGTAGCTCCATCGCATCAATTTCTGCGCTTTGATCGGCGATGATTTGCTCTGCGAGGGCGATTAAATCTGCATGACCGCCATTTTCAGCAATGCGCCCCAATAGGCGTTCTGACATATGAATCGCGTCGTCGTGATGGTCAATCATGGATTCTAGCCATGCAATATCATAATCCACACCATCCAGCCGGTTGAGACCTGCCATCATACCCATCATCATGGACGGATCGGTAAAGGGCATCCCGCTGTGTTCTGCATGTCCCATATCGTCCATTGCGGACATATCCATCATAGAAACAGGCGCATATTCGACATTGTACCAGTCCAGCAACCAGCCTTGCATGAGGCTGATCTCGACAGATTGGGCATCAATAATGGTCTGGCACAGGCTGGTCACACTGTCGGAGTCCGCATTTTCCAGACAATCGTTTGCCATATCGAGCGCCATCTGGTGGTGGTCAATCATGCCTTCAAGGAAACGGAGTTCTGCACGTCCGGCACGACCTTCTATCAGGGCATCAGCATGGATAATAGACCCCATTGCTAGAGAGATGAGCACTAATAACATTAGAATACTGAGTTTTTTCACTTTTTAGTCTCCCATTTAATGATACATTGAGAATAGCGTAAGCCTGCGTTTCTTCACCCCGCCATCTGGCGTATTCTGGCGGCGGCTCACTATGAACACGCCATTTAGCCCATCTCAAGTGAGGGCAGATCACCTATGCTAGAGGTGTAAAGTTAGAAACAGACGAGGAGTGTACAAAATGGCTACAGTCCATCAACACGCAGAAACGCATGAGCATCATGACCACGGCACACATGACGCACACAAAGAAATGTCCGGCGATCAACACGACCACGGCGGTCACGGGGTCGATCATAGCGGGCATGAGATCATGTTTCGTAATCGCTTTTTCGGCAATTTGTTGCTGACGATTCCAGTGTTGCTATTCAGCCCGATGATTCAGGAATGGTTCAATTTTTCCATGCCGGAATTCACAGGCAGTAATTTGATCGGACCAGCCTTCGCCTTCGTGATTTTTGCCTATGGCGGGATTCCGTTTTTGCAGATGGCGGTGCCGGAAATCAAGACCCGCCAGCCGGGGATGATGACGCTAATTTCATTGGCGATTGTCGTCGCCTTTGCTTATAGTCTGTTCGCGCTATTCACGGATACCGGCAAGAGCTTCTTCTGGGAAATGGCAACCCTGATTGATGTGATGTTGCTCGGTCACTGGATCGAAATGCGGAGCATCCGGCAGGCATCCGGCGCGTTGAACGAACTGGCAAAATTGATGCCCGATACTGCCGAGCGCATTGAAGACAACGGAGACACAACAGAGGTCAACGTCAGCGAATTGGCGCAGGGTGATCTGGTACTGGTGCGTCCGGGGGCGAGTGTTCCGGCAGATGGTGAAATCGCCGAAGGAAATTCCACGCTCAACGAAGCGATGATTACGGGCGAGAGTCAGCCAGTAGAAAAAGGTGCTGGCGATAAAGTCATCGGCGGGACGGTCAACGGCGACGGCAGTCTGCGCGTGAAAATCAGCGCGACGGGCGACGACACCGCATTAGCGGGCATCATGCGCCTCGTGCAGGAAGCACAGGGCAGTAAATCTCGTACACAGATTCTCGCGGACAAGGCGGCAAGCTGGCTCTTTTATGTCGCGCTCGGCACGGCGATCATCACGGCAATCGCATGGGTGATCGCCGTTGGTTTTGAAATCGAAGTTATCGAACGGGTGGCGACGGTGCTGGTCATCGCCTGCCCGCACGCGCTCGGTCTGGCGATCCCGCTGGTGGTGGCGATTACGACCTCACTCGGCGCGAAAAACGGCATCCTCATTCGTGATCGGCTGGCGCTGGAACAAGCCCGTCTGGTGAATATCGTCGTGTTTGATAAAACCGGCACACTGACTCAGGGACGGTTTGGGGTGGTGGCGACGCAAACCGCGGACGGTTGGTCAGATGAAAAAGTGCTCGCCTATGCGCGGGGCGTAGAGGGTGATTCCGAGCATCCGATTGCGCAGGGTATCCGTGAAAAAGCCGAAGAAGCGAGCGTACAAGCCGAAAAAGTCACCGATTTTGAAGCGATCAAGGGGCGGGGCATCAAAGCGCAGGTCGACGGTCAAACGGTGCATGTCGGCGGTCCACGTCTGCTAGAATCGCTAAATATCACACTTGTTGGTGCGTTTAAGCAATTCGCCGAGAACGCGAACGACAATGCACAAACCGTCGTCTATCTAATCGTCGAGGGGCAGATGATAGCGGGCTTTGCGCTGGCGGATGTTATCCGTGAGGAGAGCAAGCAAGCGATAAGCCTCCTGCATGAAATGGGCGTAGAGGTGGCGATGCTTACGGGCGATAGTCAGGCGGTGGCGAACGCCGTCGCTAAACAATTGGGCATTGATACGGTCTTCGCGGAAGTTCTGCCGGAGCATAAAGACCAGAAAATCGCCGAATTGCAGAAATCGGGCAAAAAAGTGGCGATGGTCGGCGATGGCGTAAATGATGCACCCGCGCTGACCCGTGCGGATGTTGGTATTGCGATTGGCAGTGGCACAGATGTGGCGATTGAATCCGCTGGAATCATCCTTGTGCAGAGCAACCCGCTGGATGTCGTCAAAATCTTTGAACTCAGCCGCGCCAGCTATCGCAAGATGATCCAGAATTTGATCTGGGCGACAGGCTATAATGTGTTCGCGTTGCCGTTGGCGGCGGGCGTGCTCGCGCCGATTGGCTTTATCCTGTCTCCGGCAGTTGGGGCGGCGTTTATGTCCCTCAGCACCATTGTCGTCGCGGCGAACGCCCAACTCTTGCGTCGAGTAGAATTAACCGGTGTGAAAGGGCAATAAAGTGGAGGTTAAGCAAGCATGACGAAAATCTTGATGGCGCTATGGTCGCTATTGCTACTGATCGGTATTGCGGCGTGTGGCGCAAGCACAAGCAACCCGCCCGAGTCGCTTCCGTTGGATGCAACCCAGCCGACCCTGTTCTATTTTTACACCGATAACTGACCCCCTTGAGCGCAAATGACACCCATCGTGAATGGGTTACAGGAACGATATAACGGTCAGGTGACGTTCGAATATCTAGTGGCGAATGACAATGGCGCCGGGCAAGCGGCATTCTCCGCGCTAGGTTTACCGGGGCATCCAAGCGTGGTTATCATGACACCCGACGGACGCGAGCATTTTCGCGGATTTGGCGTCCTGGAAACCACCCGCCTTGACGATGCCATCCAAGAGGCGCTATCCAGCTGATAAATTTACTTTCTTTCGCTTTACATTACGCGCACAAAAATTGATTTCCCATACAATAAAAAGATACAAAGCCTTGTCTCATGGGAGATGTATCATGCAAAATCAGTTTTCTGTGGCGGAGATCGTCAAAAAAGCGAACCGCCGTCTACTCTTATTGTGTCTGTTTGTGATAGTTGTTGTCATCGCCATTGGCGCGTTCTTTTCGAACTATCTGTATAACTTCGTTTCTGGACCGTTCGAGCTACCCGCCGCAGAGGTCGCCGCCATGCGTGAAATTGGCGATCAACGTTATGTGACGATTAAGGGTGACTACAGTGATGATCTAGGTTACGAACTGGTCGAAGACGGTGGCAAGGTCAAAGCGAGTTACGCTGTCCTTTTGCTTGGGGATCGTCTGCTGATCGTGGAAACGCCGGGTGTGCTGGGTGAAAATATCCCCACTACCTATACGGGCGAACTCATCCCCATTTCCGATGAATTCCGTGATCAGGTCATCACCGAAGTAGAACGCAGTACGCCCAATGCGCGTGGATTGTTTTTGCCGTTTATGATGAAGGAGCACAATTATCGCACCAACGGCTTTATCGGTCTGGCGATTGGTGGCGTGATTTTGTTGTTGTGCATGGGCGGACTGTTTCTGTTCATCCAGCGCGGTGCAGATCCCACCCGGCACCCGATCATGAAAAACCTCGCCGTCTTCGGTGATATGTCGCGCACCGTCCCCCACCTTGAGCACGAAATGAGTTATTCCGCCCATGAAACCATCAAAGATGTGCATCTCACCAAAACATGGCTCGTCAAGACCAACGGCAAAACGCACCTGACCGCCGCCCCCTATAGGGATTTGATATGGATTTACAAAAAGGTGACGCAACATCGCACCAATGGGATCAATACTGGCAAAACCTACACGGTGGAATTACATAATCGCCATGGCAAATCCATCGTCATTTCTGGCAAAGAAAATGTGATCGATAATCTGATTGAGGCGATTTATCCACACGCGCCCTGGTCAATTTACGGCTTTAATACCAATCTTCAACAGGCATGGAATAAAGACCGTGCTAACCTCATCGCCGCCGTTGACGAACGCCGTGAGCAACTCCGTACTGCGGGCACAACTTCACAAGCAGAACCCCAACCCGCAACCTAAGCCAACGTGCTCATCCGCCTATTTTTGAGTCCTTGCGCCACTCATGGCGTAAAGAGAGTTTTAATCAAATGCCCCCTCTCCATAGTGAGCTTGCGAACCGGCATGGAGAGGGGGTTGGGGGTGAGGTACGGCGTAACACGTTGCGTCCTTCGTAAATTTTTCTTCTCATACACCCAAAAATTAGCATTTCTCAAACTGTCTTAATGATTGCTTGCTACACTTTTGCCTCTCATATTCACAATTCAACACAGGAATCAGCCTTATGGAAGTGTATTTGATCCGCCATGCCCAATCGTATAACAACGCCGTTGGGGAAGAAAACCGTGTGGAAGATCCTCCGCTGACCGAGGTCGGGCAACAACAGGCGCAATTGCTGGCGAATTATTTTGAAACACAATCCAATATTGATGCTATCGTCACGCACAACACGGAGTCCGAAACGCGCCACGAACGGGCAGAATTCGGCATCACCCATTTATATACCAGCGCCATGCACCGCACCCTGCAAACGTCCTTACCGCTCAGTAAAGTGCTGGGACTCACCCCTCAAATCTGGGTAGATACCCACGAAATCGGCGGTATTTATCTGGAAAAAGACGGCTTGTCCTCCGGTTTTGGCGGAATCACGCGCTCCCGAATCGAAAGTGAATTCGCGGGCTATCACATTCCCAACGAAGTAACCGAGGCGGGCTGGTGGAATGCCGAACGCGGTCAAGAGGCGCGGATTGATGGCTTGGCGCGGGCGTTACGGGTCGCCGATGCACTCCGTAGACGTGCGGCGATAGAAGAACATCAACATGATCGTGTCGCGCTGGTCTCGCACGGTGCTTTTCTGGATAAATTGCTGAAAGCCTTTGCGGAGCGTTTGCCGGGGGATGGCTATTTTCAATGGTTGTATAATACCAGCATAACCCGCGTTGATATTGGCGCAGATGGCTTTATCATGACGCGTTACGTCAACCGCATCGGGCATTTACCACCGGAACTGGTCACCTAATCATGTGAGCAGGATGCGATCAGAATAACATCTGTTTATTTTACGGTGTTGTTTTGCATATGATATATTATGTGTGAGTTATAGAATTTCATTGTAATTTCCCACATTTCTTAGCCACTTCCTGCTTACGAACATAGCCACTCCTAAGTCGTAATCAAAAAGGAAGAAGTCTCCCCTTGCGAAGCGGGACGAACTTTAGTTCGCGAGATTATAGAGGGGGGATAAATAATCAATGCAACGTCTACGGAGGAACGAACCATGGCGAACAAGTTCAAACAGCCTTCTCTGGCAGAAATTACCTATACCTATCTAGGATTGCATAAACGAAGCACACGGCTAGCCGATTACGACAAGGTTCAAAACGCCTTCGTGAAAACGTTAACGCGGATCAATAAGCCGGAAGAAATTCGGGCGGCGTTGGCGTTGGATAGTGCGCGCCAGCTCCCCGTACAGATGAAAAGCCCCGCCTATGAACGCTTGCTCATCCTCATCGGGCGCACCCCGCCACTCCTGCGTGAATATGCACAGGAGATGTACGAATACGGGCCGGAATGGCAGGATTATGCAGATCGCTTGTGGCAAGAGGCGAAAACACAGGATAGCTTAGGCTAAGGTTAATCAGTGTAGTCGTAGGGGCGAGCCAATGTGCTCGCCCGCCAATCTTCGTTTATGCGCTTACGTTTTAATCTGTACAAGTAGAGAAAATTTGTCGTCATTGAAGGTGTAACGGGCGACTCAAACGCTTATTGCAATAGCGACAACTTGCTATTAGAATAACCAACACACACGCGCTCATCGCGAAAACGTGCGTTCAACGGGTCCATAGCATAACGGTCAATGCATCCGGCTCATAACCGGCGGATTGCAGGTTCGAATCCTGCTGGACCCACTCCCACATTACTCTTCAGCTTGCATCTCGGCCTGTTCATCATTTTCCGCTTCATCATCATCTTTAGCGCGCCATACATCGGTTGCTTTGTCGATAAACAGCACACCATCCAGATGGTCAATCTCATGCTGAAAGACCCGCGCCAGCCAGTCCTTCACCTTGATGCGCATGTCTTTGCCATGGCGATCCTGTCCGGTGATGACCACCTCATATGCCCGATCCACCTCGCCATAATAGCCGGGGATCGACAAACAGGCTTCTACACCATCCACCATACGCCGGCTCGACTTGATAATTTTCGGATTGGCGACCACATAAAGCACACCGGCTTCTTCGCCATATTCCTCTATGCTCTCTTCATCATCCGGCAAACGCACCACAATCACCCGCCGACTCACCGCCACCTGTGGCGCGGCAAGCCCAACGCCGGGGGCATCCATCATCGTTTCGATCATGTCATCAACAAGAGTCTGAAACTTTTTATCAAAGCTCGTCACTTTGATCGCTTTTTTACGCAGAATGGGATTATCTGGCTGAATAATATCCAGAACCGCCATAGAAATTTTCCTCAAAATAATTACGTCAGAATCACGCCTATTGTACCAGAAACTAGACGCTGTTTAATGCGTGATTATTCCGCAGTTGGATTCGAATCTGCCGAGTCCCTCCCCTGAGTTTCACCCTCCAGAAAATCGAGCGCGGCAGATTGATTCAACGCGATCTTAAATGTCACGGCGCGAAATACCGTTTCGATCATCGAGTGCGTTTGTTCATTCGGCGCGATGAACACGAATAAGCGCACGTTCGGATGCGTGATGAACGCCAGTAACGCCCGTGACCGTAACGTGGTATTAATCAGGTTACGCGGCATCGTAATCACAGCCGAAAAATCGACGACCGGATAGATAACACCGCTCTCGGCGATCTCCAATCCCGTCTTCCCCCACGCATCAATATCCTCATCAGCGACCCGTGCAGAAAATATGAAAGCTGGAGTGTCCGGTTGTTTAAGCCACTTGATCGTTACTGCCATTGATTTAGCCAGGTTATATTAATTAACATTACAGTAAAATCTTATGCTAAATTAATTCAAAATTACCATAAGGACTTATGAAATTTTGGTTTGAAAACTTCATAAATACGTTATTCGTGCCTATAACATGGGTCAACACTATCTGCGCTTAATCACTTGAAGTAAAATGCGAATCGCTAAAATGCCCTGCTTTAGGGCGTAGACGAAAACGAAAGCATGACGCTTATGTTGGTGCTCATTGGACTGATTGTCGGGTTGGTTTTACTCTTCTTCGGGGGCGAGTGGCTAGTCACCGGAGCGGCGAGATTAGCCCGTTCGCTAGGCATTTCCCCGCTCATCATCGGCTTGACCGTCGTAGCGATGGGAACATCCATGCCGGAACTGCTCGTTAGCTTAAGCGCAATTTTACGCGACTCATCAGATATCTCTGTCGGCAACGTGGTCGGCTCGAACATCGCCAACATCGGCTTGATTCTCGGCATCAGCGGGTTGATCTACCCCATCAGCATCCACGCCAGTGTGCTCCGCCGCGAACTGCCGATTATGCTCGTCGTCGCCGTCGCCGCATATATCACCTTTCTCGATGGCGAAGTCAGCCGTTTGGATGGCGCACTCCTCGTCATTGGCTTGATCGCCTTCATCCTCTTCATGATTTACGCCTCCCGCACCGAACAGCGACAACGCGCTCTCGCAGAATCCACCGCGCTCCCCGAAGACGACATCTCCCTCTCGGAAATCCAGCGCGGGCGGGAAATTTTACGCTTACTACTCGGCATCGCCTTGCTGATTATCGGCGCACAACTCACCGTCGATAACGCCGTGCAATTCGCGGAAAGCATCGGCATCAGTGAGCGCATCATCGGCATCACGCTCATCGCCGTCGGCACCTCCCTGCCGGAATTAGTCACCTCCGCAACCGCCGCCTTCCGCAAAGAAAGCGACATCGCCATCGGCAACGTGGTTGGCTCCAACATCTTCAACATCGTCGCCATTCTCGGCATCACCGCGCTCGTCAAACCCATCGGCGTGACCGCACACCTCATCAACATTGACGCGCTCGTCATGCTCGGCTTTTCCTTCCTGCTGATCCCCTTCGTGGCGAATCGGAGTTTAGGGCGCGGAGAAGGCGCATTCTTCCTGCTCGCCTATCTCAGCTTCCTGATCTACACCTTCGCGGCAGGTGCATAAACGCCTACTCGATTCCTTAAAACCCATAAATCCCCCCTCCTATAATCTCGCGAGCTAAAGTTCGTCCCGCGTCGCAAGGGGAGACCTGTGAAAGCTCTCCTCATTGCGAAGCTGAGGCTAAGGGATGGGGTTTTTCTCCGCACTATAAGAGCTTTTGCGCAACATGAGTTACTTAAACACCCAGCGAGTCGCCGTTTTCGGGAAGTCGCTTTCTTTCCACGCCAGCACAACATGCGGCTTTACCCCATAGACTACACTCGTCTCGACTTCAAGTTCTTCCGGCGTGGGCGTAAACGGCGCATATTTTTTGCCGTAATCAGTTGCCATGCGCTCTAATAGCGGGCGATCATCCAGCGTAAACACCGCGCCTTCGACAATCACGCAATCGTCGCCACTTTCAAGATGCACGACCACCTGCGGATTGCGTGCCAGATTGCGACCCTTAACCGTGCCTTTCCCGCTGGAAAAATAGATCACATCATCCAGCACCACACCCCAAACTGGCGCGGCGTGCGGGCGACCATCCGAACGCGTGCTACACACCCAATAATTGCGCGATTTCGTAATTTCCTCGCGCACCCATGCCCAACTGAGCATCCCCTCGTCTGTGCTGTCTATGCCGTACTCTTGCATGGCGGGACGTTGTGCCTGCGGAATTGTCAATTGCATCGTGTTTCACTCCTGTTGGTTGCGTATAAGGGTACTGTAGCGCAAAAATAGGACAAAACCTGTCATATTTTTATGCTAATCTACCCCTAAATCGTATTTTCCATAAATGGGTGAACCTTATGCGAATCAAGCGCCTGCTCTCGATGATATTTTTGCTACAGTCACACGGACAACTAACTGCCGGTGAATTGGCGACACAACTCCACGTCTCTGAACGGACGATTTCGCGGGATATGGAGTCGCTCAGTTTTGCGGGGATTCCGGTGATTGCGGATCGCGGACGGGGCGGCGGTTGGTCACTTGTGGAGGGCTATCGCACTAACTTAACCGCATTACACAGTGATGAGATTCAGGCGTTGATGCTGGCGGCTCCTCTGCAAGTGCTGGCGGATTTAGGGCTGGAGGATGTCGCCGAACACGCCACGCTCAAGCTCTTATCGACATTGCCCGCTGTCCGTCAACAGGATGCCGAACGCCTCCGTGAGCGCATTCACATCGACGGCACGCGCTGGTCTGGCAACAAGGATGGCGATGGCGAAACGATCACCTGCTTATCCGCGTTGCAGGATGCTATCTGGCAGGAACGGCAAATTATCGTCGAGTACGGGCGTGGTGACGGCGAAACGGTTTCCCGCACGCTTGACCCGCTCGGTCTGGTAGCGAAAGGGCAAATCTGGTATCTGATCGCCCGCATTGATGAGCAGGTGAGAACCTATCGCGTGTCACGTATTCATCAGGTACATCTTACAAACGATCATTTCACACGTCCTGAAAATTTTCATCTAGCGGAGTATTGGGAGCAATCCACGCGCCAATTTGTCTCGAATTTGCCCCGCTTTCCGGCGACATTGCGTGTGCATCAGGACGCGATCTGGCTGATCGAAAGTTGGCGTTGGGCGACTGTTCAATCAATCACGCCAACAGACGAACCCGACTGGAAAATCGTGGATGTGCTGTTTAATGTGCTTAAGGATGCAACCGCCTGTGTGCTCGGTTGTGGCGGGCAGGCGCAGGTCATCGAACCCGCCGAACTTATAGACGAGGTGCGCGGTCAAATCCGCTTGTTGCAACAGGCATATGCGGTTAGCGACGATTAAACAGCGAATGTCGTGCAATTTACGGAGAAGTCGGTAGACTCATATATGGAGAAGTAAATGATTGACCCTATGCCGAGTGAATAGGATGCAAATGGGCAGTGTGTCAGAAAACACGATCTCTATATTGAGGTTTTACTGAGCTATTGACTTAAAACGTAAACGTCCAAAAAGGATGCACCCATGAGTGGGCAGTCTAAAAACAATGACGACTCCGCCGGCAAATATAGCGGGCAGATGTTGCACGGCTACCGCTTTTTGAACCTCATCGCGCAGGGTGGTTATGCGGCGATTTATCGCGGGTTTCAACTCAAAGAACAGCGCGACGTGGCGATTAAGGTCATGCTACCCAAATTCGTCGCCGATGACGAGACAATCAAGCGTTTCCGGCAGGAGGCGCAAATCATCAATGAACTCAACCATCCGCATATCGTCCCCCTGTACGACACATGGCATTTTGAGAAGCGCGTGTTTCTGGTCATGCCGTTTATGTCCGGCGGAACGATCCGCGATCAACTAGAGACGCAAGGTGTATTGCCGATTGCGAAGGTCGTCCACATCCTCGAACAGGTAACGGGCGCGTTAGAGGTCGCCCATGCCGCCCGGATTATCCACAGGGACATCAAACCGCCCAATATCCTGTTTGATAAAGAGGGCAACGCCTACCTGACCGATTTTGGTCTGGCGAAAAAGATGGATATGTCCGACCCGATCACCAATAAAGGCATCACGATTGGCTCAATCCGTTATCTCTCGCCGGAGCAAATCATGGATTCCGGCATCTCCCCGCGCACTGATATTTACGGACTGGGTGTGACCACCTTTGAATGCCTGACGGGTGAGCATCCTTACGGCGAATTTACTTCCGAACTCAAGTGGATGGCGAAGGTCATTCAGGATAAAACGCCCCCCATCAACATCAAGAATCCAGCTTTTTCACCCGCGCTCGGTGATGTGCTCATCCGCGCCACCTCTAAAAATCCGGATGAACGCCAGCAAACCGTCACCCAATTCTTCGATGAATTCAAAGCGGCGATTAGGTAATAGGGAGTGCCTTAACGGATCTTACAGCACTAAAAACGGAATCAGGCTACAATTAACGTATTCGTTAAGAGCCTTTTTGGATAAATTTTGTTGTTGTATGTTATACTGTCGAATATTCATCCATAAAAGTTTGTGACACTCAATTGACTACTTTTGAATCATTATTTGCGGAGGTGTACCGTGAGTCGTTGGTCCAATAAATACGTTATTGGTCTCACGGGGAATATCGCAACGGGGAAAAGTGTGGTGCGGCAGATGCTTCAACATCTGGGCGCATACACAATTGACGCAGATGGTCTGGCGCATCAAGCGATGTCTCCGGGCGCACCCGCATACCGCCCGGTTGTAGAGGCTTTTGGACAAATTATCCTCAACCCCGATAAAACGATCAACCGAGCTGTGCTTGGGAATATGGCATTTTCTAATCCCGAAGCGCTCAAGAAATTAGAAGCAATTACCCATCCCATCATCGGACAGGCGATCAATACGCTGGTCTCTCGCTCCAAGCAACCCGTTGTGGTGATTGAAGCGATCAAGCTATTGGAAGGCTCGTTAGCCGCTGATGTGGATGCCGTCTGGGTGGTGGATGCTAGCCCCAAGACACAATACATCCGTTTGTTGACCAAGCGCAAGATGAGCGAACAGGACGCGAAACAACGCATTCTGTCGCAAAATCCGCAGGCGGAAAAACTTAAAAAGGCGAACGTGGTCATCAAGAATGATGGCAACGTAGAAGAAACATGGAAAGCGGTTCAAGCCGCATTCAGCGCCATCAAGCAACCGGAAGTGGCGACACCCGCGCCTCCTCCTCCTGCACAGAGCAAACCCGCCGCACAACCTGCACAAGCCGCCCCGCCCGCTGAAAAAGAAGCGGATGTGGAAACGTCACCGGCAGGCGAAGTGGATGTTACCGGTGTGAGCATCAAACGCGGGATGCCCAATAATGCAGAAGCGATTGCGGATTTCGTGAACAAGAATACCGGACAATCCCTCAGCCGTATGGATGTGATGATGTCCTTCGGCGAGAAAAGTTATCTGCTGGCATCGCCGGAAAGCAGTGATGTAATCTCCGGTTTAAGTGGTTTTCAGGTCGAGAATTTGATTACGCGGGTCGATGAATTCGTGCTGACGACTGCGGGCGAAAGCAAGCGTGTCGCCTATGCGCTCATCCGTGCCATTGAAGATGCGTCCATCGCGCTACAGAGCGAAGTCGCGTTCTTCTTCCTGCCCAGCAATACCGATGCAAGCGTGTTACAGCCTTTGATCGATAGCGGCTACGAAGCGACCACCGTTAAAGAAATCAAAATTCCAGCATGGCGTGAAGCGGTGCAGGAAGTCAATCATGAGGGCGTGCAAATTCTGACGCGCAAGTTGCGTAAAGATCGCGTGCTCAAGCCGATTTAATATCAGCATGATTGTGTAGTGAATACGATTTTTAGAAGGCATCTGCTTAAGGATGCCTTTTCTTTTTTCCAGGCATGGTCTACTATTGGCGGGAAGTTTGAAGTAATTAGGAAAAGATTCTCACTACAGCGATTCAAGGCTGAGTGATGGGCATGACGTAAAAAGATAAGTAGGGGCGCAATATATTCCGTCCCTACAACCTATGACGCAATTAACTATTCAAGCGTCAACAGGCGCGTAGAAAAAATATATGGCGCGCTGGCATGATGCTTTTTCTTAGGGCTTGCGATAAATCAGGAGCTAAAGACAATGAATCAATTTGAAAATTTACCCCCGATCAAATGGGCGCTCGTGCATCCCCGTATCGCCGCGTGGATCGTGCTATCGCTCGGCATGGTCATTTTGCTGGTCATCGAAGCCAGCGATGTCGGCTTGCAAGCGGGGCAGTGGGTCGCGTTGATCGTGGCGACGGTGCTGGTCGCGGGCTTGTGCATCTGGATCGTCAGCTGGGAAGATGTGGACGATTCCGCACCTGCTGATCCACTCGATACCGGTGAGATCGAACAGGTTGTGTTAGACGATACGGCTGACTCCGCTTCTGCGAGCTAACTGATGAGTCGCCCGCCGTCACTTTTGCCACAACAGCCCAACAAGGCAGATACGCACCCTAGAATTCCCGCTGTCAGGACTGATGTCAGAAAACCCCATCTGCGGCGACACGGCGGTTTTTATCTGTTGCTGTGGATGCTGGTACTGGTATTGTCATTTACGCTGATCTCGGTGGTGACGGTGCTCATCTATCAGCCAGACATCATCGGCTATGAGCGCGGGGGCGATCTGACTCAAACGCAAGTCGGCTTTATGCAAACCGAAAGTGCGCTCGTCTCGATGGCGAGTGTGCTCGATTTGACCGCGCAGGGCAACGCACAATTTTCTTTCGACAATGCCAGCACGCGCGCCGCCCTGAATAATGAAATCGCCCTACTCAGCCAGCGCAGTACGCAATCCGCCAACGACTTTTTAGCGACGGAAACCAACGTCGCGCTCGCCAATGCCCAGCAAGCCACCCAATCCGCGCTGGATTTTCAGGGGACGCAATCCTCATTTGAGCAACAGGCGACACAGGCACAACTCAATTATCAGGGGACGCAGGCGGTCTTGAATCAAAACGCGACGGCGGTTGCACTCGGTTTTGCCACCGCGCCACCGGATGCCAACCTCATCACCGGCACGCCACCTCCACAACCTCTGTTCGACGAAGGTTTCAGCACGGGCTTAACATCGGGTTTATGGACGGTCAGTTCGGCGACGGATTGGCGCTTTGATTCCAATAATACGCTCGTCGCCAGCGCAGACCACGCATGGTTACTGACTCAGCGTACCGATTTGCAAAATTATCGCGTCGATGTGCGTTTTGATACCAGCACGCTACAGGGCAACGCCAGCATCTTCTATGTACTGCTCAATATTCCGGCAGATACTCGATCCAACGGCATCGCGCTGGAATTATTTTATGATGGCACATCCATTAGCGCCGTCGGTGCGTATAGCGTCACCCGTGACCAGTTGAACGCGTCAGAATTTTTATCCCGCCAGACACTCACCGCGTTACAGGGCGTACAGGTCAGCCTTCCCGTGACGGACTCCTTATTGGTGCAGGCAGAAATGCGCGGCGCACAATTGGCGGTCTTCATCAACGGCATGGCGATACTTGACGAGACCCTCCCCATTACACCACCTGCGGGCGCGGTGGGCGTGTATCTGCCAAGAGATGGACGATTAGCGCGGATTACGGTCAGTCCATTATCTTCCTAGTGGACGAATATAGGCATTGAAGGTTAGTTGTTACTACATCCAAAAAGTTTTCACATTTGTCAGAAAGAATTGATCCATGACAAAATTGATGATATTGTCTAAGTTATGAGCAAACGCGAGAAACGATTACAAAAACTAAGGCAAAACTATAAAAACGCGTCGTTTGAAGATCTTCGATTAGTTTTAGAAGATTTTGGATTTGAGTTACTGCGAAGTAGTGGTAGCCATCACACTTTTAAAATCACGATAAACGATGTATCTAGACAGTTAGTTGTGCCATATCGTCGTCCTGTAAAATCTATTTATGTAACTCAGGCGTTGGCGTTAATTGACAACGTTATCGCTTTTCAAGAAGAACAGGCGAAAGATGAAAACGATGATTAAAGATTTAAACTACTATATGTCTCTCCCTTACCCGATTGAACTCATACCTGATGAAGATGGGTATTGGTTTGCCCGCATCCCCCTGCTCGAAGGCTGTATGACAAATGGTGAGAATCGAGAAGATGCGCTAATCATGCTTGATGATGCAAAACGGTTATGGCTCGAAGGTGCTTTAGAGTTGGGTATGACAATCAGAGAACCTCAACCCCTGCACGTAAAATGAACTCTACCCGCGCATGTTATGTGCTTACTCCGACATCGATTTTGATACGAGGGTACGCTCGAAGACTGTGAGTCCGGCACATAAAATGAACTCTACCCGCGCATGTCCTACAAAAAGGAAAACACAATGAGACAGGTCATTTTGATTCCAGACCCCGACGGTGGTTATACCGTTGAAGTGCCGAGTTTACCCGGTTGCATCAGCGAAGGTGAAACCGTTGAAGAGGCGATTGCCAATATTCGGGAAGCGATTGAATTGCATATCGAAAGTATGATCGCTCATGCCCATTAATGTAGATGTTCCTCAAGTAACGTTTTTTCACAAACTAATAACTAAAAACTAATAATTGACACCTAAATTAGAGCAAGTCCTTTTATGCTGGCGTGTAATCTGGCATAATAGACAGTATCCTGATCTTTTTCCGTTCGTTGTAGACAGCGGGCGATTAATTATAAGCAATAGAGGAACATCTATGTTAGATCGTTCAACCAAAATGCTCATCGCCGTCGTGGCGCTTGTCGCGTCTACTTTTCTCGTGATAAATCATATCGTGCGTAGAGACCCTGTTGAGGATTGGCTACTCGCGGGCATACTCTTTCTGGTATCCGTAGGCTTCTGGGTCTGGATGTGGCTGGAAGATCAAGCGGAAGAGCAAGAAACCGCCCTCACCGTAACCACACAGGAACCGCAAGCCACCCAACCGCAAGAATGGATCATCTCCAAAGATAAACAACCGAACACCTCCGCCAAACAGGTCAATACAGCGGCGCAGGCGGTTGAAAAAGCGGCAGATGCCATCGCCAAAGAAATTGACAAAACTGACGCTCCGGTCAAATCCACACCCGATAAACCTGCGTCAGCAACGGCTAAAGTTGGTGATAAAGACGATGCGCCCACAAAATCCACACCGGATAAACCTGCCGATGTCATTACACCGGACTCCACAGAAGATCGTGAATCCATGATGCAGGATGATGATGTAAACGAATCCGCCGAACCTGTTGAAGCGAAAGCACCCAAAGCCGGCGACGAAGAAGTGAAAGCCGCTAAAGTCGTGGAAGAAATCGTCGAGACCAACGGTAAATCAGATTCAGTCGCTGATGTGGAAGAAACTGCTACGCCAGAAGCCAGCGCAGTTGGTGAAGCGATGGCGGCACCGCAAAGTGAAGATGCTGAAAAAGAAGCCGAAAAAGCCAAAGCAACGCCCAAAGCTAAAGCCAAACCTTCCGAAGCGGACGACCTGACGAAGATCGAAGGCATCGGTCCCAAATACAGCCAAACCTTGATCGCCGCCGGAATCAGCACATTCTCCGGTATCGCCGCCTCCAACGAAGAAGCCCTGACGAAAATTATTTTGGATGCAGGGATGCGCCGTCCGTCGAGTATTAGCACATGGGTGGAACAGGCGACATTCGCCGCAAAAGGCGATTGGGACGGCTTACAAACCCTGCAAGATAGCCTCACCGGTGGTCGTAAGGCGTAAATCATTTTCACAACCAACTTCTAAATAACTGAGAACACAAACAGGGCGTGATATGCGTCCTGTTTTTTGTTGAGGGCTTCCTTAAGCCTAAATTTACGACTTTTTGATTTTCTCAAGTTATTACTATGTCGATCTTATGTAACATAGAGTTAGTAACCGTCGATCAGCGTCCTCTGTAGTCATGAACTTCGCCAATGATGATCTGATCTAATGAATTGGAGACTCTATGAAAAAGGTTGAGCAGGTATTTGTGATTCGCGGGGATGTTGATAAGCAGTTGGTTGTCACGCTAGATAATGGCAACAGTGGGAGCATAAGCAATCTTGTGGTGTTGTTTGAGGGTAGAAACGTCGCGTATTTCGCGGATGCGTCCGGCGCGAAAGACGGCTTGAGCGTGGATGTGCCAGAATTAGGCAAGCTCGGACTCAGGATCAACACGGGCATGTTTTCTAAGCCGAAGATTTTCGCCACACTGAACGGTCATATATTGCCCACATTTAAAGGCAAATCCGCCGCTCCCCAAAAAGACGAGGACGCTCAACTCGCTGAAGCCCAGGAATACGAGAAATTGACCAATGCCGTCCGTACTGGCGCATACGTTATGTTTTTCGTGAGCGCAATTTCCGGCATCGGTGGATTGATCGCGACCATGTTTCAGGTCGAGTTCTTGCTGGCAATGGGACTCAATGGCTTTACCATCTGTGCAGGTTTGATCTATTTCGTTATTGGTTATGTTGCGCGGGAAGTCTCATGGGCGGGCTTCACCGCGTTGGTGATCGGTTTCTTGCTCTATCTGGCAGATACAGTGGCGATGGTCGCATTGGAGTTGGGTAACGTTAACTTTATTCGTCTGATTATTATGTATCTGCTCCTCAAAGCCTGCTACTCTAGCTGGAAGTTGCTACAACGCGAGCCAGAAGTGTTTGAAAGTCCACTGATGAAAAAGGCAAAAATTTAATCTATCTCGAACATGAAGCATCGATTATTCAATGTGAAATTAAAACAGGATGCCATTGACGCGCATCCTGTTTTTGATGATAGCGGCAAGTAGCAGATTAGGCTGAATCCTTGCCACGCTTTATCAAGTCAAGTTGGATGAAGGTTAAGGCATCTTCAATCGTGTCGAACAACGGATGGTTGTCTGGATTGATACGCTTGAGCATGTCGCGGGCAAGGAGGGCAAATTTATCACGTCCGACGAAGATGTTGGTGATGTTTTTGTCGCTGGTCGTCCCCGGTGAGTCCTTCATCGCTTCTTTGAGGATACCCATCAATTCAGCAAATGTGGTTTCTAATTTGCGCACATCTGTGATGCGATAAACCGGACCGTCAATTTCTTGCGCGAGCTTGCCGATGTTCTCGTAAAGTTTGCGTACCATTTCAGCATTTAGCAAACCGTCTATAGTAACAAGCAGGATCGGCTCACCTTCAATTTGTCTGAGTGTAACTGGCATGATAGATTTCCCCTTTTAATGACTTCTAAACAAAGTGCGATGTGTTATTACTAACTCATATATTTTAATCGCGGAGTCTGCATTCGAAGCATTAAGTTTTGCATCGCGCATTTTTTAGATGCACGGGCTTTCGACACTCAATTTGTGAACCGTTCGATGATCGCGTTGATACGGTTGCGGTTGGCGTTCATATCCCCATAGCCGAGGCGCGCCGCTGACCGATAATGAATCACGTTGTTGTTCGGATCGAAATAAAATTCCACATCGTCGATAAATCCCCACAAGGCAGAGCGATATTCCGCGTGAATGTAATCCGGCTGATTGGTGATGATCTCCGCCCGTTCCATGCTGTTGATGATCGACACAAGGCGATCATGCGCCTCAGCCTGTGAGACATCATAGGCGATGGGTCGGTTGTTGCGTGCGCTACTATAACAATTCGGCGAGGATGGACAGGGGGCTAAATTGCCATCTGCGCTTACGCCGAGATTATCCGGGCGCGGACTGAGCGGTGCGATAGACAGACGGGCGATGACAAGCAAAATGATTAGGGCGACAAGTAATATCACTGGCAAACGAAGTCTCCTCATTGGATAACCATGATCCATTTCTTAATAAAGTAATGTCAGTTCTGGATAAGCCAACGATCATGAATGACAGTCGGCTGTGTTAAAAAGACCTTGAATACCGGAAGCTCTTAGCTCTTGGCTTTTAGCAAAAAGCGGTATCTTTTCAAACTAAAAGCCAAAAGCTAACGGCTAAAAGCCATTTTTCACGATTAAAGTCGCCTGTGAGTATAAAAAATGTTTCAGAGCAGAAAATGAGAAGGGTCTGATTGCATTCTAAGTGTTAATTTTCCCAGCAGAGAATAAATAGTAACGTTAGGGGTTGGTAATCAACTATTTGCAATTCTATTGATGTGATAAAAGTTAAAATGGCTATTATCAATTTCTACAGCGAGATGATTTTTCTCATTGATAGCGCGTAAAAAATAAGGTACACCTTCAACATAATTTTCAGCAATCAATTGCCTATTGCCAATATCATAAGCCCATATCTTACCTAAAGGATTGAGACCACCACAAAATATTACTAGGTCATTTCTTCCATTGGTACAAAAAGTTAGCTTGGGTGGAGCTATAGATTTGGTAGCAGGATAATACATGGAAACATCTAACGTATCACTAATTGCGCCGGATTTTATGTCCACTATATAAATACCTCGCCACAAGGTTGTTAAGATCAGTATGTTCTCATCAAAAGTACTGAATAGAAGGCTCGTTATGTGATCATATAATATCAAATTGATGGTTTTGAGTTTTGCACCAGTTTCTGTAGACCATATATGGATACCTTGATTTTGGTCTAGCGCCATAGCCCTCAACCCAAGATCGTCCAACACACACATTTTAGTGTCTTGGCTTTCCTCAAGTAATATAGGCTGATGCAAATTTGATGATCTATATACAGAAAGTGTGTCGAATTCTCTATCATGCGTCAGGAAACTTTCATTACGGTGACTCGCTTTTACGCTTCCTATATCTATTCTTTGAATATTGTTTACGAATAATCCTAGATCATCCTCCATAACCCAAGTTATTATTTGTTTTTCGTCAACTACAATTAAACTATTGGAACTGTTGAAAAATACTGTCGCTTTATCGCTTACAACTTGATCAACTTCACTCAATATACTGCCTGAAACTACATCAATTACTCTTAAACGAGAGTTACTTAATATCGCCATCTTCAAATCATAATCGGATAGATCAAATTTGAAGTTAAACGCTGTGGGTAACTCGATTTGATAATCAAATGCTAGAGTATTTATTTCCATATTCCTACCATCTTCGCACCTTTACCCGCCGTAGCTTACCCGCCAGATATGCCCGTAGATGAAATCGGCGATGACTAGTGACCCATCCGGCGCGACAACAACATCCACCGGACGGATTAGCCCCGTGACGAACGGTTCCGGCTCATACGGCACAGACGGATCGGCAGGCACGGACGCGGGGTCAATGCGGACGATGCGCTGGCTATTGGGGCGGTTATGCCACAACGCGACGAACAAATTATCGCGCACATTTTCAGGGAATTGTGTGCCGGTGTAGGCAACGATCCCGCGTGGAAGCGTGTAATCCGGGAAGCGAAGAAAATCCGCGCTGATGGTGATGTTTGGGTCTGTCGGCGGGCATTCCGCACATCCGCGATTGCGCCAATACGGGAAGCCATAATTGCCCCCCTGCACCACCTGTAGCAGACGATCTCCCGCACCGGTGAGGATGCCATTATCCGTCGCGTAGAAATTACCCGCTGAAGTCAGCGCCAGATCATAGGGGTTACGGATGCCCCGCGCAAAAATGCCAATCTCGCCCGTGTGCGGGTTGATGCGTAACACGCTGGCTTCCAGTTCATTGAGCGTGGCGTAGGCTTCGTAACGCGGGTCTACCGGCTCAAGATGATCGGTGAGCGACCCCACGCCAATATACAGCCAGCCATCCGCGCCGAAGATCATGCCGTTGGGCTGATTATCAATCATGGTGAAGCAACACGGCAAATTGTTTACGACCAGCGTGGTTGTGCCATCGGGCAGGACTTGCCAGATGCCGCCCCCCTGCGACGGCGTGATGCGCGCACTCACATACAGCGTATCCGTCCCCGGCTGAAAGGCGAGACCAATCGGCGAGATCAAATCGCCACTGTAACGGGCGGTTGTGCCGTCGGCGTTCATCACATAGACCGCGCCGTTGCGTGTGCCGTTTTCCAGCACAGTCGCATATAAGCGCCCGTCGATGCCATAGGTGATCTGCATGGGCTGACCGGGGAAACGCCCCACATGCGCCAATGTGTAACCGTCCGGCACGCGAATCCGGCTCATGAAACCGTCGATGTCCTCTTCACAGGGGAAGTCGCCACAACTCCATCCTTCTGTCGGGCTAAAGCTGGCGGGTTGATTTTCAAACGCGGCAGGCAAACCGTCCGTGCCGGGTGGCGTGAGCGTAAATAACGGCAGAGTCGGCGTGATGGTCGGCGTGTTGCTGGGCGTGGGTGTGAATTCAGGGGTGGCGGTCAGGGTTGGGGTCGGCGTGGATGTTTCTGTGGGTGTGGATGGCACAGGCGACGGCGTTTCTGTAAATAATGGTGTTTCCGTCGCGGTGAACGTGGCGGTATAGATCGGCGCATTGACATCGTCCGGCGGCAAGGTTGCTTGAAATGCCTGTTGCTCCGGCGTGGTTAAATTACAGCCCGCCAGAATCAGCCCGCCGATGAGCAGTATGCCACCAAAAATTTGATTTGCCCGATTCATCAACATCCGTTTATCTATCACCCTCTGATTAACCCGTTTCCGCCGAACGATTATACAACCCGATGCGCGGATTGGTATGCTAGCGTCGTCTAATCGTCGGGCGGAGCGAATCGCTGAATGGGCATCTTAATTCCCTTCATAATTGTTCTTGGGTATAATTGTCTTGTATTCACGGTTCAATTAGGGAACTAACCACTATGCCCGACATTTTTCTTTCTTATTCCCGCAAAGATAAAGAATTCGCCCAAAAGCTCGTAAAATCTCTAGCAGATGACGGACGCGATGTCTGGATAGATTGGGAAGACATCCCCGTAACTGCGGATTGGCTGGAAGAAATTTATCAAGGTATTCGGGAGTCGAATGCCTTTGTCTTTGTTATCAGCCCGGATTCGGTGCAATCTGAAGTCTGTGGGTGGGAACTCAAATATGCGTTAGAAAATAAAAAACGCCTTATTCCAATTTTACGACGCGAAATTATTGAAGATGCTGATAAAAAAGCGATGCACCCCACCGTGTCTTCGCATAACTGGATTTTCTTCCGCGATCAAGATGATTATGACGCGATGTACAAGCTCCTTGACGAGGCGCTGAAAACCGATCTTGAGCACACACGGATGCACACACGGGTGCTTATCCGTGCACGGGAATGGGAAAACAAAGAGCGCAAACCTAGCTTTTTGTTTGATGGTGATGAGTTGGTGGAGGCAGAAACATGGCTCGTCCATGCGTCGGATAAAGACCCTGAACCGACAGAACTCCAATATCTATATATTTATGAAAGCCGAAAAGCGGTGAATCGTCGCCAGCAATTGATCGTCGGCGCGTCGTTGTTTGCGGCGGTGGTCTCTTTGGTGCTGGCAATCGCGGCGATTATTTTCTATCTCAATGCAGAAGAACAACGTCAAATCGCGGATGAACAGCGTCAGATCGCAGAAACCAACGCGGAAGAAGCCAGTTCGCTGGCGTTGGCGGCGAATGCACAGCTTGCACTTGGCTTAAACGATAATGATTTAGCGATTGCGCTTGGTCAGGAAGCGGTCAATATTGACAACCCACCTGCCCAATCCATCACAATTTTGCAGGATGCGGTCTATTCCCCCGGCACACGGGCGGTCTTCTCCGGTCAGCATGATGGGTCGATCAACGCTGTGGAATTCAACCCGACCGGGGATAATGTGGCTTCCGGCGGTGATGGTGGCAAAGTTGTTCTGTGGAACTTGAACGGCGGTGTGCTGAATCTATTTGAAGGGCATGAAGACACGGTCAATGATCTGACATTCAATACGGATGGCACACTGATTCTTTCTGGTGCGGCGGATGGTATCGCTATTTTATGGGATGTGGAAACCGGCGAAGAAATCCAACGCTTCTTTGATGATACGGGCGAAGGGCATGATGGGGCGATCAACGCGGTTGCCTTCAGTCCAAATGATAACCGTGTCGTCACGGGTGGCGTGGATGGTTTCGTGGTGTTCTGGGATATTGACAGTGGTGCACCGAACACGAAAACCACGACTCATAGCGATGAAGTTACCGGCATTGCATTCAACGCCGATGGGTCATTGCTGGCATCGTCCTCGCTTGATCGCTCCATCGTTGTGCAAGATGTTGAAAGCGGTGAGGTTGTTGCACAGGTCGAAACGCCGGACATCATCACAGGTGTAGTCTTCAACCCGGATGGCGAAACCCTCTTAAGCAGTAGCGGTGCCTTCACCATGAATACGTGGACGATTGATACCGAAAATGCAACACTCAACCGTGACCGTATCTTTAGCGGTCATCTGGAGTGGGTGGATAAAGCAGTCTATGACCACGAGGGCTTATTCATCCTATCCGCCTCCGATGATGATACGGTGCGCCTGTGGAACTCATTGACAGGCAACGAGGTGAATCGCTTCGGTGGTCATAGCGACAACGTAAAAGATATCGCATTCTCACCCGACGGGCGCACCGCTATCACCGGATCAGCCGATGGCACAATGCGTCTGCTGGATCTCGCCAATGGTCTTGAAGGGCAACGGCTGGACGGACATTCATTTGATGTCATTTTGACTGAATTTGTTAATGACGGTGAACAGGCGTTGACCACTGCATGGGATAACACGATTATTCTGTGGGATCTGAGCAACGGCACGCCGATAGAAACCTTCCTCGCCAATCGCTTTATCAACGCAAGTGATTTAAGCGCCGACGGCACTCGTTTAGCCATTGGTGATGATCCGGCTAGTGGCGATCCGGCGGCGTATATTATAGATGTTGCCACAAAAGAGGTGTTGACGACATTCAGCGAACACGGCACGCTTGTTAGCTGGATTACGTTTAATCCCGATGAAAGCATGGTCGCCTCCGCCGCTTATGATGATACCGCCTTCATCTGGGATGCGGAAACGGGCGAAATCCTGCAAACTTTAGACGCGCCGGGAACGTATCATATGGCATTCAACGCCGATGGCACTCAATTGTTGACCTCCGGTGGAGAAGAAGCGATTTTGTGGGATGTGGCAACCGGCGAAGAAATCAAGCGTTTCACGGTGGGTGATGAAACCATTGAGCAAGCGGTCTTTAGTCCCGATGGCACCGGCGTGCTCTTAAAACTCCGTGCAAGCATGGTGTTGATGGACATTGAAACCAGCACCGCCCGCGTTGCCTATGAAGGGCATAGCGGGACAATCCGATCCTTCACCTATAGCGCGGATGGTACACGCCTGCTCACCGGCTCTCAGGATGGCACGCTCCGCCTGTGGGATGCTCAGTCCGGCGAACAACTGCAATCCATCAATTACGGTGTGGAAATTCGGAGTGTGGCGCTCAGTCCCGATGGCACGGTTGCCATGACAGGTGCGGTGGATTGGTCAGTACGCTTGTGGAATATCGTCCCGCCGACTCTTGCAGAAACCCGTGAGTGGGCAGAAGGCAACCGTTATACAGCGGAGTTCACCTGCGATCAGCGTGACCAATTTAACCTTGAACAGACAGAAGCCTGTATTGCAGAAGACATTGAGGTTGCGCCCATTGAACCTGTGGAAGACTCGCCTGAGGCTGAAGCTACCGAGGAGGGCTAAGGCGCGTATACGTCAATTTCCGACGAAAGCATTTGTAGGGGCGATCTGCTAGATTATTCACATCCGGTTAAGGCTTAATTGCGTCAAAACCCTCACCCTAAATCCCTCCCATAAAGGGAGAGGGACTTCCGAGCGCCGTTCTTACTCCCCCTCGCCCCTTGTGGGAGAGGGGGCTGGGGGGTGAGGGGCAAATAAACGCTAAACCGGACGCACATTATCTGCTAGATCGCCCTTATTTTTGTCAGTAGGTCAATTTAGAGCGTTGGAAACTTTAAAAAATTCACCACATCCCCACACGGAACTAGAGAAAAATTCCTCAAAGTTTCACCGATCAAATCTTCCGGTTACGCAAATCCATCATGATTTTGGCGGTTTCTACGCTGACGTTTAGCACACGCTCGAATAGCTTGATGATGTATTGGGCATCTGTGCCGCCGAACGTATTCGGGTCCATCTCGCGTCCGGTCACATCATCGGTATGCACCTGATAGCCACCGATTAGCCATTCCAGCGCGCTTTTTCCACCGGGTCGATAGTCATAGGCTTCCTGCGGGATATTTTCCAGCGAGAGCGTATTATTGATTCGAATCGTGTTATAGGTCTTGTAATCACGATCCGGAATAATTTGCGCGACTTCGGCTGTCGTCACCTGACGGGCAATCTGTGTATCGGTGACGCGTTGGGGCATTTGCTCATCCACGATCATCAAGATATGCACGAGTACTTCTTCCAGCATATTGAAAATGTCATTGTTGGTGATATAGAAAATCAACCCGCCATCCGGGGCATTACGTCGTCCTTCTTCACCATACATACCGGTGATTTCGATGCGTAAATTGGCGGCATCACAGCGAAATGCGGTGAACATGGACGGATTTTTTCTGGATGCGGCGCGCTTAAATTCGAGATCATCCAACCGTCCATCACGCAGGGCTTCCCACATGAGTGAGGCGGCAGGGGTTTGTGGATGCCACAATTCACGGGCGATGCGCTCTTTGGCTTCCGCCGCCTTTTTGCGATAAAACGCCGAGCGAGTCGGGTTTTTGTTCGCTTTCGGTGGCAGGGCGCTGTGTTCTTGATGCAGGATCATCTCCGTTACGCGGAAAGAGATGGTTTCTAGCCCTTCAGCAGTTTGCTTCCAATTGAGTTTAAAGCGTCCTGATCGCTCGTAATTCATGTGGAGCTTGCCGAGACGCGCCCCAATTGCCCGTAACTTCCAGAAGGACTCGACCAATGGCACACGGGGCAATTCGCCCGTCCATGGGAAGGTTTTGATGTAATCGGGATGATGAAACAGGGCATAAATATAGTAGAAAACATCCCATTTGCTGATGCTTTCGTCCTGATAATGATTGCGGAAATAATCACGGGCGAAGTCTGTCACATTTTCTGACGGGAGTGCGCCTGCTTCATAGATCGAAAAGGGCAGGCAATAAAATTTATCCATCCCGTTCATTGCCAACGGCACAAGATCGGTCAGGATACAGCCAAATTTGCCTTCGTTCATGAACACGATGAGCGTAGTATTCGGTTGAGACGGTTTATAGGCATCCGCGCACAGGCTCATATCATCGCCAAATGCGGGGTCGTAATAGTAGTGTTTTTTGACGTATGGCAGGAAAAACGCCTCATTTAGACGCGCTTCGTCGTATTCAAGCGCCACCCCGCGCAACAGATGATTGCGGACAATCGTGCTGGCTTCTGTACTTCCCTTAACGGCGGCATTGAATTCTTCGACCGTTTTAGGTTTCTCTTTCGCTTTCCATGCGTCAAGCTGGCTGGAGTAATCTTCAATGAAAGTATTTACCCCGTCAACCAGCAAATGTTTATCGAAATCGCTTGTATATGCCCGCACACGAATCCCCGGACACACCAGCTTAAAGATGACATCGAAGTTGAGTATTTTGGCGGTGCTGTTATCTTCAGACATGATTGATTCAATTCATACTACCGGACTTACTTTCCCGAAATCCATCTTACCACAGAGCGCGTCATTATGAGCAACATTAATTATGAATTTTTCCGCGCATTCGTAAATGGTAAGTGGTCATGGGCAACCTGCTAGAAGCACTACACGACCAGCTTATCGTAGAGCAATTCCTGCGAGATTCCCGGCAAGACCGTATGGCGACTTTCCAGCGTGAGGGACGCGGCGGTGATGCCGAGGCGCATGGCTTCATCAACCGGCACATCATTCAATAAGCCGAAGATCGCCGCCCCGCTGAACGCATCGCCCGCGCCGGTGGAATCGATGATCTTGGTGTTGATCGCCCGCAGAAAACCACCCCCGCCACTGTGCGCGTATGCGAGACCTTCGCCGCCAAGAGTCACGACGGCAATGCCCGCCCCCTGCGCCACGAAATCACGCGCCGCCTGTGTTGCATCTTCACGCGTATACACTTTTTCGCCTTCGCCACGCATAGCGGCAGTTTCTGAGGCGTTCGGCACAACCAGATGCAATTGCGGAATAAACGGGATGAGTTTAGTGGCAAGCACGGGCGTGGTCGGGTCTGCGGCAACGTGGACATTGTATTTTTCCGCAAGCACAAACACGGTTTCGAGTGTCTCATCGTCAAGGGTTGCGTCAATCACGATGACGATGGCATCTTCAAACAGGGACTCATGCTCATACAGATATTCCGGCGTGACGTGCGCGATAATCTCAAAATCGCTGATAGCAACGTGAAGCTGTCCATCTTGCTTGAGGAGCGCCATAAACGTCCCGGTTCGGCTTTTCGGCACCTGTAAAACATGCTCACAATTGATGCCCACGCGCTCACAGGCTTTCAGCACGCGCTTCCCGTGAGAGTCCTTGCCAACCGCGGTGAGGAGCACAGTCGGCACTTCCAGACGGGCGAGATTCTCCGCGATATTACGCGCCACACCGCCCACGCTATTGCGTACCCTGCCGAGATTCGGTGTACCCCATTCAAGTTCCTGCCACGGTCTGCCTTTAATATCAATACCGGCAGAACCGATCACCAGTGCGTGTCCCTCGTCCATCATCATTTACCCTTATATGCGTTGTGGATTTTTAGTCGGTGCGTTCGGAATGGTTCATGCGATCCCGAAGCAGTCCGTAAATTTATGGTTGATCCGCAGGGAGGTGCTTTCGTGTCTGTGCTGGTGGATCAGCCGAGCATCAAATGCAGGCGATGTTCTAGCTCACTCAGCATCACCGCCGTCGCGCCCCAAACTTTGTGTCCATGCACGAGATAGTAAGGAATTTTAACACGCACGCCCTGAAAGTCACGATATTCGTATTGTTTCAGGTGTTCGTCGATCAAATCGTTGAGGGGTAAGGTAAAGACTTCCGCCACTTCGTCGGGATTCGGGCGGAAATAAGGCGTAGTGGGTAGGTAGCCGACTGTGGGATAGACATTGAAATTGCTCGGCGGGATATAGACGGCGGATAATTGCCCCAACACACGCACATCATCCGGCATGATGCCCAATTCTTCCTGAGTTTCGCGCAGGGCGGTATCCGTAAAAGATTCGTCTTCAGGGTCACGTTTGCCACCGGGGAAGCTGATTTGCCCGCTATGCCCGCGTAGATGCGCCTGTCGCCGTGTGAGGACGACATGCAAGCCGTCCACCTCGCTTACAAGTAACGCCAGCACACCGGCTTCTCTAGGCGGTGTGCCGTTCGGGTCAGGGGACATGCCACGCGGTAGGGGTGCCATGCGTAAATGGGATTCGATGTGGTCAAAAGAGTCGATGCGTAGGCACTCTTTTACGGTGTCGAGGGTGATTTCTGGCATAAGTCTCCGCTGAATATGTATGGGCTGTAATATATGAACATCGGACAAGATTTATGTGACTTGAGTAGACGTTCAATCAAAAGCTGGTCAGTAGATCAGCCTGTCAGCTAGTCAGTAGAAGCACGCATTTTGCACAGCACGACCTGCTTTTTGGCTGAAATGCTGAAGTGCTGACACGCTGAAGTGCTCATTGCTTTAAGTTTTTAGCAGGTTATCCGTAAATTCCATAGCCACACTGCCCAAACTATCAATTACGCTTGTTTACTTATTTCGGGTGAGTCTAAATCATCGAACCAGACATGCAAATAATGCTCTTTGCGCTCGTAAAGTTTGCCTGTACTGATTTCCGGTCTGGTTTCACCGCGCGGAATCAAGCGTAAACGCAGGCGATCTATGCCCGGTCTGCCCTGTTCCTGCCAATTATTGACCAATTCTTCGACCATCAGAAAAGCATCTGCACCGGCGAAGCAATGCGTTCCGCCCAGCCCGAAATACGGCACGAAACAGGCGCTTCCGGCGGTAAACAGCGCGAAACCTTCACCACCCATCCCATACGCTTGCTGGTCACCACGCACTTCGTAGAGCGCAAAAATATAATGTTCCGGTTCGTGGAGCATGATATAGGGCAGGCAACCGTACCAATATTCCTCGGATGCCAGCGGGATCGTCAATTGGCACAGGTCGAAATCTTCCAGCAATAAGGCATTCAGCGCCGCAGAATCAATGCTACGGATGTCATCGGCTAACAGCGACAGGGATGTGCTCCCGATGCGCTTATTGACCTGTGGACCTGCCGCCATGCCACGCATATACACAAACGCGCCGGAGGTGTTCCATTCGCTATAGAGCACATCGTCGCTTTCTTTGACGAAAGTAGCGATCACCTGTAAGCCATCCAACCAGACCGGCACAACCAAACGCCCATTGGGTTTAAGTTGGCGAATCCACGCCGGGGGAATATCCCACACGCCGACAGTAGAGACAATGCGATCATAAGCGGCACGGGGGGCATAACCGGATGCACCATCTCCGTTGACGATGTTGATGTTCCTGAAGCCGAGTTTAAGCAGATTCTTCTCGGCGGCGTGGGTCATTTCGCGGTCAATTTCAATCGACGTGACCGTGCTATCCGCGCCGAGTACATGCCGTAACAACGCGGCAAAATAGCCCGTCCCTGTGCCAATTTCCAGCACATTTTGACCGGAAGAAAGATCAAGCTGATGGAGCATCTGCGCCAGCATACTCGGCATGATGGATGAAATAACAGCTTCGTTATTTTCATCATATTCAATGACGATGGATGTGTCGGTGTAGACATCTTGTGGATCAGCTTGAGGGATGAAAATATGACGCGGCACTTCAGCAAATGCCGCTTCGATGCGTGAATCCTGTAACTTACCGCGCTCGGTCAATAAATTGACAAGCGGTTCCGTTTGTATTTTATCCGTTTTGTCGATGGGCATACCATGCTCTTCGTTTACGCAAAGAAACGCCCGCTTCCGCATCACTGCGGCGGCTTGTGCGTACACGCCCGCGTGCATCAATATGCACTTGCCCCGCCTTTTGTAGGCGTGCAAATTCCTCCGGTGTAATTACCGGTGCAGGCTCTCCGCCAAGTCGCTCCAGACGTTCTCCCATAGCGGGATCATCTGAATTCGGGGTTTCGTCACGCTCAATACGATCATTCGTGGGTGATTGCGCGGCGTGATTGTTGTTCGTTGGATCCACCGCGTCGTTGTGAAAATCGTCTGATGTGGTGATGTTATCCTCAGTGGGCATATTGTTTTCGTCACTCATAGGTCGTTTTAGATAAAAGAGGTCAGATTGGTAGACACTACACGAGACACTAGATGTTAGAGGCTAGATGATAGATGAAAAAACAATTAACTGAATAAGCGTTTACGTCTTTTGTCTATGATCTTAAGCCATTAGATTTTGGATGCTAGATAAATGCCTATCGCGATCAATAAGCGATGATGGTCTGTCTATCTGTTGTCTTTAATCTAATATCTGTCGTCTACTGTCTTACCCTTTTATCCCTTTCCTTTCTCAATCTTCGTCTATCCTAGCACAAAACACGGCTAGAGAGTTATAAAATTTTGTTAGCGTTTGACAATTATCCGCTTATTTCTGGCTTTGTTGCGCTTCGTCGTCTTCCAATTCAATGCCAAAGCCAGCAGTCAGATCAGCCAATGAGAGTTCGCCGGATGTGCCGTCTTCGCCCTCTGCCTGTGCAGACGCGTGCATTGCATCACCGCACACCAGACATTGCGGGTCACGCGCAATCGTCACCCACACGGCAGAATGCGGCGGAGTCACCACGCCGTCAATAATTTCGATGGCATTGTTCGCCATAATCAGCGTGTTGCCGGGCATCTCGCGGTATAAATCCGTATCGCGCAGTAATTCTTTCAGCGCCAGATCACCCTGCGCCGCCGCCACCCGAACAACGTGTAACCATAGCGCGGGTTCGGCTTCTAATGTGCCTTCCGGTCCGATCATGCCATAATCAAGCTCTTTAGAGCCATCCGCATCCGGCATCACCAAGCCGTCGCGCAATTCCGCCGCCCAACACGCATAACAGGGTCCATCATAGGGATGAATCACGACGACATCGCCGCCTTCGCCCCGCTCATACACGCCCGCATAAATCGCCGGAATATCCCGCGCTAAACAGGCTTCGTTGATCTTATATTTTGCGCCTTCGCCATCCACGCCGACGACCAGCAAATCCAGATCATCGAGCGCGTCCATGTGATCTTCGATGCGTCCGACGCGCACATCAATTTCTGCGTCGGGGTTGCGTTGCTTGATGAGATTCGCCACGACTGACGCTTTAGGCTGTCCCAGATCACGCAAATCCGCAACATGGCGGACGATATTGCTGGCTTCTAGTGTATCGTCATCGACCAGCACAAATTTGCCCACCCCACTCATGGCGAGGCTCTGCGCGACAAACCCACCACCGGAGCCTAATCCAACCACGCCCACCCGTTTTTCTGCGAGGCGTTGTAAGTTTGCTGTGCCAAGTAAGCGTTCTACCCGATCCCATGCCGTCATGAGTGTTCCTCCTTCTCAGTTTCGGCTGTATCTTTGATCGCTTCATCCGTTCTATCGGCTGTTTCGCTGATGTCGTCATTATCGGCTTCAATTGTAACCGGCACGTTGACGGCTTTTGCATCCGTTGCGTCTGTACTCACCGCTTCTGATGGACGGATGCCGAGATGGGTTTCCAGCGCGTGAACGTAATCCACCAGATAAGTATCCGCTGTCCATTGCCAATCGGGCGGGTTAGTGACCGGTTCGGATTGCGCCCACAGGCTTTCAAACACATCGTAAATATCGTCGCCGGTTTGCATCTGCCGGAAGGGGGCGACGCGGGCGAACGGTGCGCTTTCGGGATAATCCCAATGTGTGCCGATCATCAAAATCTTAGACGCGCCCTGCCGTGCCATCATGAAGCAAATTTCCAGCGGTAATTTTTTGTCTGCGTTCCATAGCAGGAGGGATACAAACAAGCCATCGCCCTGCAATTGTGCCATCTCGGTTTCGGCGCGGTCTGGATTAATCAGATGCCACGGGTAACGAGTCAGTTCCGGCAATTTATCGGCTGGATACACCACTGGATTAATCGGCTGGAACATCGCCACTTCACGGTGGATATACCACCAATCGACGCGCATAAATTCACCATCACCGCTGGGCATGGTGTTATAGTTGACCGTCGCCTCGCTAGATGCTGTGGTCGCCGGATGCCCGATAGTCACAATCGGCACGAGCAAGGCTTCCATCTCGTTTTCTTCATCATCCAGCCAATTGAGCGCGGTCATCAGGTCGCCACCACTCGGCGCGATCATGTAGCCAGGCTGTTTGTGCCAATCGCCCAGATAGCGCAGGGGTTCATCCCATTTCGCCTGTTCCGCGCCCTGTGCAGTCTCGCGCAGATAATCACGGCGAGCATGCCAATTTTCCTGCAACCACCAGATGATCTCGTCCTGCTGTTCGTCACCCTGTTGAAAGGTGTGCATATGACGTACCGCAGTTTCATCCGGCGAGATGGTATCCAGCACGTAAATCGTCGGTACGCCGTTGGTATATTTGCCGGGGTCGATAATGCCAATCATCGCCTCGCCTGTTTCGTCTTCCATAAATTGGGAAGCCGCCGCCGCCATTTTGTCGATGACGCGTTGTGATATTACTAAATTCGGGACGATGCCTCGCGTTCCCATGAGCCGTCTCCAGAGTCGTTTCATTCTATCTCCGCTGTGGCGGTAACGGTGTATTCGGATTGATACGTTCCTCAATTCCGGGCCAATCACCGGTTGCCCGCCATGTGTAATAGGCATAAAGCCATTGTATCGCCCACGCCGTCACCGTGACAGCCGTAGACCTTGCCGGATTCCAGCCGTATTGCTCCCCGTCTTTGGGATTGAACAAACACAGCTGACCGTCTTCGTATTGGTGTTTTTCACTGAAAACACGCGGGCTGAGTATATATGCCTCCGCCGGACGATTGGGATAATCATTCGGGTACAGAATTTTTAAACTATGATCCGGGCGTTTGAGTCGCGCCAGATTCACCTGTACCGTACCTTCCCAATGCAATAAGCCGTACTGTGGCACCACCAGCCTAAAAGTATTGCCGAACGTCGCCCTCATTGCCTCGACTTCCAGCCGTAGCCGGGGCGAGACATTGGTACGCGTTCCCCACCATGCCGTTGCCATTGATTTGTCCTTCTACAAACACACATGCTCACCAGACTCTATAGCAGAATGGGCGTGCTTGTCCAGCGGTCATGCTGTAATTATTTTACGTATTTTACGCGTTGTGGTTGCACGCCACCCCAATATTTATAGTAATCAAATACTTCAGCACAAAATCCCCCTAAGAGTGGGGGTATGTTTGGGGCGTAAATCTGTGGGCAGGCTACTAAATCGTAACCTCATAGTAATTGATTATTAAGTGGATGCTTGATAAAATAAAGTGATAAATCTGGAAACCGGAGGATGCTCTTGAGTGACTTAACCATTACGAACGTATTTTTTGATGCGGCGATAGCGCAACTGCGTGATGTCGCCCGGCGGACGGTCAACGTGGCACAACGCCAAACCGATGGGCTGGCGCATGAAGATACACTCGTGCAATTGCCGTTTCGCGCTAACTGTATGAATTGGATACTCGGTCATATTATCAGCACACGCGGGGTGATGTTGCGCGAACTGAATGCAGAACCCGTATTCACAGAAGACGAGAACGCTATATACGTGTCCGGTTCCGCGCCCATCACGGATGGCACAAACGCCCTGCGCTTAGAAACACTCATGGAAAAATTAGCCAGCGCCAATGAACGCCTGAACCTCGCGTTGGATCATACGACGCTTGAGCATCTCTTAGAGATCGTCAATGAAGAAAAAGGCACCACCCGCCTCGCTAAATTGCAAGGCTTAGCGTGGCACGAAGCCTACCATATCGGTCAGTTGGAGCATTTACGACAGGCGGCAGGCAAGGACGATCATATTTTTTAGGCGATTGTGTTACTGATAAAGATGATGCACGAACCTTTTTTAGCTACAGAGGCACGACGACGATGATGATTGACATTCTCAAACCCTCCTAAAGTACGATAATGTCGAAGACCATTCTCCTTACATCGTTTCTAGTGCCTCTGTTGTTTTTACCCTCCCCCTTATTTTGATTTCCTTGTCTTTTTTGTAATACATTTTCTGCGACTGGCAATAACATAGCAACATAACCACTTGTCAAGTTCGTGGGAATTTATGGACAATTCAACTCAGATTTTATCAGATGAAAACGAGATCATCGTTAGGTCACTAACGGATATTTCTGCCTTTGCTGTTCTGTACGATTATTATGCACCGCGTGTTTACACTTATATACGGTACCGCGTAAACGATATAAATACAGCGGATGACCTGACCGCGCAAACATTCGAGAAAGCCTTATCAAGTCTACCAAATTATCAGCCAACACGATCCGCGTTTAGTGCATGGCTATTTGGAATCGCGCATCATGTCGTCACACGCCATTACCGCACACGTCAAAGACAACAATGGTTTTCGTTAGATGGCTTTTTGAGCCATCAAAGCGACATATCATCGCCCGAAGACACTGCCATTCGAAACGAAATTAACAACCAACTTCTGCACGCGGTTAAGCAATTGCCAGCCCGTGAACGGGATTTGATCGCCCTGAAGTTTGCAACAGGATTAACCAACCGAGAGATCGCCCGCATTACCGGATTCAGTGAAAGCAATGTTGGCGTTATTGTGTATCGTGCAATTAAAAAATTACGAGAGAAATTGAGTGAATCGAGGGACTAAATGAGCCTAAAAAATGAGATTATACGGTTCAATCATCGGATTGATGCACTCATTCAGGGCGAATCACCTTTGCCCATTAATGATAATGATAAAGAACTTCTCGAAATTGCAAAACAACTTGCCCAAACTGATCTTAGCGCGGAGAGCAAAAGACTTGTTTCAATCCGGCAAGACATCCTTAGCGGATCAACCACGCCTATTCATAACCGACACCTGTCTAAAAACAACCGATTTCGTTTAGTCTATGCCAGTGTCGCTAGCATCGTATTATTTATGCTGATTGTCTTGACAGTCCCACCGCTTAGACATTTGGCGCAGGATATTATTGGACGTTTCGGTAATTTAATTATTACGGATGCGCCCACTCAATATGAGCTTGCCCGAAACGGCACACCTACCTCTACACCGCGTCCTCGCCCCACAGGTACACCGCCGGGCGAGAGTTTTATCAGCCTCACCTATAATGAAATTGACGCACTCTTAGACTTTCCGATCTATATCCCGCAATACATTCCGGATGGCTTCAACTTTTGTTGTTATGGTGGCAATTTCTTTGGAGAAACACCAAATCATGCCCTCGCATTTTATTCTAGGCAGGCAGGTTATCACGATGATATGCTTAACATTCGCCAACAACTGCCAGATGAGAGTAGTGATCTGATTGAATTTGCGGTGGGGGATGCCGTAATAGAAGAGGTTGCGGTCAACGGCAATGCGGGGCTATGGGTTGGCGAAGCATTGGTCGGTCAGCGATGGACACCAAGCGGCGAACAATCCTATGTGACCTATAATTTTCTGTATTGGGAGCAAGACGGCTATGTATTTTCTATCCAAAGCGATGTGCTTTCGCAGGAAGAAATTCTGAGAATCGCAGAGTCAATGGTTCCGGCACAGAATTAAATTGGATTTCCAGCAAAATATGGTGGCGATGGTTTCATAGTGATGCAAAGGAGGGCGCGAATAGAAATTTTTTGCGCCCTCAGTGCTACCGTTAGCTACTGCGCCCCAGAGTCTTGTTGATCTGCGCGACATGGATTCCACAGTGTCCCGCATACAGTCGCGCTAGTGCTTCGATTGTCATTTCACCATGACGGGGGTGAATTCCCGTCCGTTGCCATTGATCGTCATCTAACGACTCCAGCAAGGTGGCGATGCGCTCATGGATGCTATGAATGATGGCGACGGACAACCCGACAGGCAGTTTATAATCAGCGGTTTCGGCAAATTCACCCTGTTTCCAGCCGATAAAGGCGGGTGACTCCTCGAATAATGCCGTCTTGATGAGCAGTAAAGACCGGGTATGAGCATCGGCAAGGTGGTGCACAATCTGACGCGTGCACCATTCGTCCGGTGTGATGCGGCTGTCCAACTCACTTTCGGGGATGGTCTCCAACAGCGCGTCAAGCTCTGCGGGAAACGCTCGAAGGGTGTCGATATGAACTTGCTGTTGTGCTGTGGGCATGAGTCATTGCCTCCATGAATGATCGAACGTTTGTAAAATTCAACCCGCTCAAGAAATGCCGTCTAGCGCCTCGTAAAAGTCGGTGATGAGGTCGTCAATATCTTCTAACCCAACGGACAGACGTAACAATCCAGTTGAGACTCCGCGTGCTTTGAAGTCATCTTCGGTCATCACCGCCGCCAACATCGCCGCCGGACTGACGATCAGCGAGTGTACCCCGCCGAGACTCGCCGCACGATCCACCAATTGCAGATCGTCAATCAAGCGATTCGCCGTCGCCATGTCGCCGTCAATCTCAAAACTGAGCATCCCGCTAAAGCCGGACATCTGCGCTTTTGCCAGTGCATGTTGCGGGTGATTTTCCAGCCCCGGATAATAAACTTGTGTCACACGCGGATGTTTTTCGAGTGCCTGCGCCAGTTGTAGCGCGTTGCTATTATGCTGATCCACACGCAATTTGAGCGTCCGCAAGCCACGCACCAATAGCCAACCATCAAAGGCGTTGAGCGTCGCGCCGACTGCTAGCGAGGTGCGCCATAATTTTTCCATATGCTGGCTTTTCGCGGCAATCGCACCGGCAATCAAATCATGATGCCCGCCAAAATATTTGGTCGCGCTGTGATAAACAATATCTATGCCAAATTCGAGCGGGCGCTGATTAATCGGCGTGGCGAAGGTGTTATCCGCCAGCGTAATCACGCCATGTTTTTGCGCGATGTCGGCGATGGCGCGTAAATCGGTGATCGCCATGACCGGATTAGTCGGGGTTTCCACGATCATCAATTTTGTGTTCGGCTGGATGGCGGCTTCAAAGGCGGCGGGGTCGGTCTGGTCGACGAAGCTGGTCGTGATGCCGAACTTGTGCATGACATTTTCCAGCAAGCCAATTGTCCCGCCATAATGCACGCGCTGTGCCACCACATGATCGCCACTTGCCAGCAATGCCATCACAATCGTCGTGAACGCACCCATGCCGGAGGCGGTTAAGAGGGCATCGTCGGCGCTTTCCAATTCCGCGATAATCCGCCGTGCATGGTCACCTGTAGGGTTGCCATAACGCGCATAAAAGGCGGAGTGAAACGCCCCGGTTGCCATCGCGTCGAATTCGGCGGCAGTATCAGCTTTAAAGGTCGAGGTCTGGTAAATCGGTGGTGCAAGCGAACCGGACGGATCGAATCCATCATCGGCGTGGATGGCAAGAGTCGCGGGTTTAAAGGTACGCTTTTTCGAATCAGGCTTTTTCATATCAGATGGAGAGGTCATCGTGTTTACCTTAAAAATGGTCATCATTATATCGGCAAAGTGTAACGCGAAGGCGCATCTACGAACACGCACAATCCACCAATGGTCTTATCGTTGCAGGTGAATCGCCTTGAAGTTTATAGCAGACATTGAGAAGATAGTGCCGGAATAAACGCAAACAAAGTGTAAATTTTGGTCAGATCAACCAAACGTTGAGATACAAACTTTCAATTTGCGTGTATCATCATAATGTGAGTATGTGAAACAGACATTCTTTTAAGTCAATCTATTTGGATTTAGGGAGTAAATAGTCTATGTCCCGCAAAACATTATTTGTTGTATTGATGATGGCACTCTTCGTCACACCGATGGTCGCCGTCAACGCACAAGATGACGCATCATCCGTTGTGGGTGTGCTCATCCCAACCACCAATGGTGATTTTTATGACGGTCTGACGGAAAGTTTGCAAGAATTCGCCGCAGATTTTGGTCTGGAAGTGGTTATTCTTTCCGCAGAAAATGATCTCGAAACTGAATCAGCCAACCTCGCTTCGTTGATTGAGCAAGGGGTTAGCGCCCTGTTGTTCAGCCCGATGGACGCGGTTGCCAGCTTACCGATTATCGCAGAAGCCAACGCCGCCGGTATTCCGGTCTTCGTGCTCAGTAGTGATCTTGACCTGACCGACGCAGAGGTTGAAGTGGTCAGCACAATCGGCATGGATAACGCCGTTGCCGCCACCACCGCCGCTGAATATCTGTGCACCACCTTAGAAGAAACTGGCACGGTCATCGAACTCTACAACGTCGATGCGATGATGGACGAGATGGAAACCGAAGAAGATGCTGACGCTTCCGAAGACATGGAAGCCATGGAAGCTCACTCTGCGGCAGACGTTCGTAGCGAAGCCTTCAACGCCTATTTTGCAGAGAGTTGCACCGGCGTGACCGTCTCCCAGCTGGATATTTCCGGTCTGGCTGACACCGAAGCCGCCACCACCATTCGCGGCGCACTCAGCGATGAAGTCAACGCGATCTTCGCCACCAATGATGCCGACATCCTCAACGCGATGTCCGCAACCATCCGCGCCCGCCGTAATAATATTACCCTGCTGGGCTTTAACGCCACCGAAGACACCCTCGGCGCGATTGAAATTGGTCGCCTGACGGGGACGATTTCACCGAGCGGTACACAACTTGCCAGCGTCGGGCTTTCCACCGTCGCCTCGTATCTCGCGGGTGAAACGGTAGAGAACACCTACGCGCTTGATCCGCTAGTGATTAACGCCGAAGCGATTGAAGCCGTGCGTAACTGCCCGCCGAACTTCCGCTGTGGTAATTAATCATCAAAAATTAGCAAAATCAAAAATGTACTAACATTAAAAGAAGCCGGCAAGAAATTGTCCGGCTTCTTTTTTTTGCCTGTTCATTTCCGGTATACTGAATGGAGGAGTTGATTGGATAAATTACTGGCTTTAGGCACAGGCAACAGTTGAATGGTGAAATATCGCGCTGAAAACTCGGAGCAATGAGCATTTCAGCGTCTCAGCATTTCAGGTCATGCGATTCACGTCCATGTATAAAACTGACTAGCTGATCTGCTGACTAGCTTTTGCTTGAATAACCAGCCAAGTTATATAAATGTGCGTGTTGGATTATGGATTACATGCGAAACGTCAGCCTTTGATGTATTGTTATGAGGAAAAATATATGAAACGTTTTCTGTTATTACTCGTGCTATTGGCTCTACTACTCCCCACACTGGCGCTCACCGCGCAGGATGACGCACCCACCGAAAGCGACCTGCCGTGGTGGAATGATCGCGTCTTTTACGAGATTTTCGTGCGGAGTTTTTACGACAGCGACGGCGACGGCATCGGCGACTTACAGGGCGTGATTAGCCAGCTCGATTATCTCAACGATGGCGACCCGACCACCGATAGCGACCTCGGCATCACCGGAATCTGGCTGATGCCCATTAACCCCTCACCGAGTTATCACGGCTATGATGTGACCGATTATCTCGGCGTGAATTCAGAGTACGGCACGCTGGATGATATGCGTCAGTTGATCGAAGAAGCCCACGCCCGCGGTATCGCCGTGATTATCGACTTCGTGCTGAATCATAGCTCGGTGGAGCATGAATGGTTTATCGAGTCGCAAAATCCCGACTCGGACTTTAGAGATTATTACGTGTGGGAGGATGAAAACCCCGGCTTTCGTGGACCGGAAGGACAACAGGTCTGGTATCAAACTGCGGGACGCTATTATTACGCGGTGTTCTGGTCAGGGATGCCGGATTTGAATTATGCCAATCCTGACTTAACAGCACAGATGATGGAGGCTTCGCGCTTCTGGATTGAAGACATCGGCGTGGATGGCTTCCGGTTGGATGCGATTAAATTTTTGATCTCCGACGGTGAACGGCAGGAAAATACGCCGGAAACCGTCGCATGGTTTGAAGCCTATCGTGCCTCCTTGCGCGAATCGAACGCGGATAATCTGCTGGTCGGTGAAATCTGGGATAGCACCTCAACCGTATCGTCGTATACAGATCGGGCGGTGGACATCGCCTTTGAATTTGACCTTGCGGCGGGTATTGTGCGCGGTGCGGCGTTCGGCATCACTAGTTCAATTGATAGCGCCTTAGAAACCGTGCTGGAATCCTATCCTGCCGGACAATACGCCACCTTCCTGACCAATCACGATCAAGACCGCGTGATGAATCAGCTTCGGGGCGAGGTCGGCTCTGCGAAATCTGCGGCGGCGGTGATATTAACCTTACCCGGTGTGCCGTTCATCTATTATGGCGAGGAAATCGGCATGGTCGGCGTGAAACCTGATGAAGACATCCGCACGCCGATGCAGTGGAGTGATGGCGAGAACGCAGGCTTCACAGGTGGCGACCCATGGCGTGCGGTCAATGCAGATTTTGCTGATGGTGTGAACGTGGCGGCGCAATCGGACGATGCAAATTCCCTGTTGACTCATTATCGCGCACTTATCCACGCCCGCAACGAAAATCCGGCACTATTGCGTGGCGATATCACCGTGATTGATAGCGGTTCCGGCAATGTAATCAGCTTCTTACGCCACACCGCCGATCAAACAGTGCTGGTGGTTATCAATATGCGCCCGCGGGAAGTCGATAATTATGGACTGACGCTGGAAAGTAGTGTGCTGAGCGACTTAACAAACATCAACCTTATGCTGGCATCCAGCCATGAACCCTTCGAGGCGGACGGCGCGTTTGCCCTGCCGGAACTCAACGCCGAGGGTGGCTTTGCGGACTATCTGCCGTTGCCTGTTCTGCCGGGGAACAGCGTGTTTATCTTGGAGTTCGAATAAATACGCGATTTTAGAAGCAGGCGACATCACCCGCTAAAATTCGCCAATAAAGTAAGCTCTACCCGCTTAAGACGATCAGAAGGTTGGTCGTCTTTAGTTTAAATAGTGGGCAGAGAAAATTATGAAACTTGGCGTGGTCTTACCATCCGGCGAAATCGACAATGATCCCATCGTCATCCGCGACTTTGTGCAAGCAGTCGAAGGCATGGGCTTTGATTATCTGCTGACCTATGAATTGCTAACGGACTCTCGCTCAGACACCGCGCCTTCAGCGTACCCGGAACCACTCACTCTACTCAGCTACATTGCTGGTGTCGCGCAGAAACTCGAACTTGCAACCGGAATCATTGTCCTCCCATCCCGCCAGACGATTCTCGTCGCCAAGCAAGCCGCACAGCTAGACATCCTCACCAACGGCAAACTCCGGCTCGGTGTTTCCACAGGATGGAATGATGCCGAATACGCCGCGCTAAACATCCCCTTGGCAGGACGTGGTCAACGCATGGATGAGCAAATCCGCCTGTTGCGTCGCCTATGGACAGAGCAATTCCCCACATTCGATGGCGATTACCACACATTAGAAAATATCGGCGTGTTCCCGAAGCCGATTCAGCAACCCATACCCATCTGGATCGGGGGCTATGCCGAAACGGTCTTCAAGCGTGTGGGGGAACTCGGTGATGGTTGGCTCGCTTATGATGAAACGCCCGCTTCTATCCAGCCCAAGCTCGATAAAATCAAGCAATACGCCCTCAAAGCCGGACGCGATCCCGACACTATCGGCTTAAATATTGTCGGTATAGACATCACCAAAGCGCAAGATTGGGCGCAATTGGTCACTGATTGGCAAAATGCAGGCGCGGGCTATCTGGATGTTTCCACCCGTGGCGCAGGCTTCACAACATCGCAACACCATCTGGATGCACTCCGCACATTTAAGGAAAGCATCCCATAATAGACGGAATTTACGCGGTCTATATGTTCCAAACGCGTATAACAACGCAACTTCCCTGCGAATTTCGCGTATACTTAGGTATGATAAGCGTTAACGCAATTTGAAAGTCATGAGGCACTTATGTTGAGCTTCAACCGTCGTAATACCATCTGGCTGGCAATACTGGCGGCACTCATCGCCATTGTATTGATCTCCGGCACGGTCGCTGTAGAAGTCCAGTTTTTACTGCTGGCGATTTTCGCGGCGGCGGTGATGGCTTCGTTTTTCAATCCGGCGATGACCACCAATTTCGTCCAATCTCTACAACAACGGTCTCCGCTGAATCGCGCCCGGCTCAGCCCACAGGCGAAAGAAGCCATTGAACGCGCCCAGAGCAGGGGCGGCTATTATGCGTCCAGCCGTATTGATATGATCGACCTCGGAATGATCGCGTCACAATCCGGCAAAGACGGCATGGTGATGCGCCGCACCCGTAGCATTTCCAAAGATGATGACGGCGTGCGTCCCTTTATTACTCTGCAAGTTTCGCCGGAAGAAGCAGATCGCAACGCCATGATCCGCTTTGAAATTTTTGACCAGAACGGGCGCGAACAATACATCCATGAGATGAAAACCTATCTGCGCGATGGCGAAATGAACATCCTTGCAGATCATCACCTGCCCTTGATGACCAATGGTATGGTTGAGGGAATGGGTGATTGGGATTTGCGGATTTTTATTGATAATTCGCTGGTCGGCATTCACGCCTTTACACTTGCGCCGTCCTATGATGAACGCCGTTCACGTATGAATCGCGGGCAGAGTGGCGGGCGCTATTATGTGACCGACTCCGATGGGGAGCGTGCGACAAGCCGTCTGCGTGATGATGCTGAAGACAGCCCGCCCGTGCGGAACGCCCCCATGAGCCTTGAGGATTTACTACGCGACGACAGCAACAACCAACAAAGCCAACAGCACTGAGTAAAAAGATAAAAGACAAAAGACAGTAGACGATAGATAAAAGAAATCACTGTAGGGCGCGACCTGCTAGGTTGCCCGTAACAATGAGTGAAACGCATACCGTAGATGCTCTTGCTCTGCGTTTTCGTTAACTAACAACCAAAAACTAACAACTGATAACTAAAAAACCATGTTCGATAACCTAGATTTATCTCCACGAGAACAAATCGCCGCCGCAGTGCTCGGTTTTATGGGCTTGCTCGGCTTAATTAATGGTGAACCGGGTCTCGCCCTGCTCATGGGTATTATCGTCGCTGTTTATTTGTATCGGCAGAACGAAGAGAACAAGCCGGAAATCAACAATCGGAATGAAAATATCCGCGATGAAGATTATATCCATCGTCGGGAAATGGCACAGCGCGAACGTCCCGCCAACGTTGATGAAATCCGCCAACATGCGCTTGATGCGGTGCGCCGTGCCGGGCTAGACCCTGCCGTTGTGCGTGTCCTGCCGGTAGATCTCGGCGTGATTTCCTTCAGAGGCGATGATAAGCCGGTGATTCACCGCACGCAACCTGTCGACGATGATTGTGATTATGTTCAGCCGTATGTACAACTGCGTGTGCCGGTGGATGCCAACGGGCGTATCAAATTTGAGATTTACGACGAAGTGGGGCAGAAGATTTTCGCCCATGAAGACCGCTATGATCTGCAACGCGGGCGCAATTTAATCATGCCGTCGTCGCGCTTGCCCGTGCATGATGAGCAAAATATGGACGGACGCTGGCGGATTGCCATCAGCGCGGACGGAATGCCCCTCGCCACCTATGAATTCCGCTGGCAAGAAACCGAAGATGTCGAATTTCGCCGTCACGTTTTACAGGATGGGGAGATCAGCAATGAACTGCAAGCCCTGCTGGAAGATAGCCAACCCGGTCAACTCAGCCTTGATGATCTTCTCGCCGCGCAGGATGACGAGGCGAATCAGCAGAGACTATAATAAAAACTGGAGTGCCTAATTTTATGAACGCAGATGCTTTCCGCCACCTATATGATTATCACTTTAGCGAGAGTCGCAAAGTCTGGGATGAGCATATCGTCCCGCTCGATCAAGACAAATTCGTGCAGGAAATTGCCTATTCCGTCGGCTCGATCCGTAATCATATCGTCCACATGATGAGCGTGGATGATAGCTGGTTTCATGATGTACGTGGACTTCCAGCGCCGGACTTTTTGAATGCAGAAGAGTTCACCGAAAAAGACAAAATCCGCGCTCATTGGGATGGCGTAGAGCAACGGATGCGCGCCTTTCTCGCCGATCTTACAGACGAGATGCTGTTCAGCCAACCCTTGCTACCCCTCAATAACGACCCGATGACCGTCTGGCAAATGCTGATACAGGTCGTCAATCACGGCACAGATCATCGCGCCCAATTGCTGATGCACCTGCATAATTTCGGCGCAAAAACCAGCGGACAGGATTACGTGTTCTTCGTTGAAGAAAACCGCTAGAGTCGTCTATATACGAACACACCCTAACCACATCTAGCGTTCTTTTAGCTCATCCAACAGCCACTTATGGCGCTGAATCGTCTCGTCTACCACCTCACGGAAGGCGGAGGCGTTGGTGTGTTCTTCTACATATTGCGAGATAGCATCCCTGAGAATGTCGATGATTTCCCGCTCCTGCACTTTAGCGATTTCCTGCAACTGCAAGACGATCCGCTCTTCAAGTTGAATATCCATATGATGCCTGTTGACCTTCTTATTTATGGTCTATATGCTACCTCAAAAATAAGAGTACCGGTTATATTTCGTCAATGTGTCCCCTTGATGGTGAGGAGAGTTAAAGAGGAAGGATTTCTCTAATCACGCTTTACCGTTATGGTAACGTCATAAAACCCTTCGTTATCATCATATTCACCGCGTGCATCATTTACAGCTAAGTATAGAAATCCTTCATTTTCTTTGCCTACTCGACTGGATGGTCTTATTGAAACAATACTGTATGCGTTACCGTTTTGATAATTGCCTCTTCCATTCCAGCCAATTAATTCTCCGACTTTCCCCTCTTCCCCGTTTACTTTATATGTACGTGAATTTTTTTCATTTCCATCAGGTTCTGAAGAAGTTCCATTCTTATTGTAAGTTATGCTTCCACTAGTATGAATTGTTACGTGATCACCCTCTAACATTAAAATTCCCGTGTTTAACTCATCTTCACTCACACTTGGGTCTTTTTTTGCATTAACTTTCACTTTTACTGTGATACTGTTATCCGTATTCGCATACACTGCATTCTCCCAAACAGGCTTGACTGTTGTAACGGGTTGTTTACGGATTAATGCGGAAAAAATAGTAATTAGGCTTTCAGGGTCTTTAATACCTTGAGAAACATCTTTAACTTGCCAATCGGCAATATAGTTAGGAATTAATGTTGCTTCTTGAATTTTCAATGGAATAATATACTTATTTAGTCGAATAGCCTCTGCTAATTCAGCACGACAATATAGAGACTTAGCAGACGCTTCGGAAAGAAGATAGATGAAAATATCTGCTTGGTTGATATTCTCTAAAATGGTATTCCACCACTTATCACCCGCTTGCAAACGATCATCAGACCAGACATGATTATATGCCCTTCTCAGTACTTCAGTGAGATCATTTCGAAAATTACTATCCTCACTTTTGTAACTGATGAAGATTTCTGGTAATGCTTTTGTAGGTGTAGAGAAGGGTTGTATGCTTTGATCCGTAGAATCAAATGACTTTAGATCAGATTTAAGGGTGATTTTCCACTTTATTCCCCGTCCAACGTTATTTTCTTCGACTGAAACAAGGTTATATTCAGCTAATTCTTGAAGATCATAAATCGTAATACCTTCGAAAATTTCGTTTTTAGTCACTCCAATTCCGGGAATAGTTTGAATAGAAGTAGCATTGCCTGCTGTAACATCAATTAGATAAAATTGCTTTTCCACATCACTGCTATTCCAAGCATCACGTAGTAAACGAGCTATTTCCATTAATTTTGAATCCAATATAGTTCCTCCAACTCCACTCTCTTTGAATAACAGAATTGTAGTTTACTTTATCTACTTATCCGCCATCTTTCTTTGTGCCTTCGTGTCTTTGGGTCTTTGCGTTATGCTTTTTTTCTTTCTATTTTCGCCACCCTCACCCCGCATCCACATCCGGCAGATGACTTTCCAGCTTTTGGAGTGCCGCTTGCAGGCGTTGTTGGCGCAGAGTCGTCGTCAGGTCGCCGCGAGTGCGTTCCAGCACACCGCGCACCACATCCGTCTGCCGCCGCAAACCATACGTCAGCGCATCGGGAAAATCAAACGTCACCAGTTGATCGTACACCGCGTCCATCCATTCTAAAAGGCGCTCGGCTTCGTCTACGTCCGGTTCGTCCCGCCGCAAAATATCAAGGATAAAGCGGCGCAATTCGGTTGCCGCTTCGCCCAGACCCTTCAAATATGTAGCCGCTTCCACTTCAAGGCTTTCCAGCGTCGGCAACGGTGTTTTGCGGATAATCGCGTAGGTGGCGAACGCCTCAACCACTTCTTTCAGCGCGTCCTGAGTATAGCCCGTGTGGTACAAATCAGGATGATCGGCGACCACGCTCACCATATCGCGTGCGGAATCGCGGATCGTCTGGAGCGCTTCATCGGCGATATCCCATTCACGCCGATGAATGGCGCGGATGCACGCCGAACAATGCCGGATGAGCGTGCGCGAACGGGCAATCGCATCATCGCGGGCGGTATTTTTCGTCTCTAAAATGTCACGGATGCTATCAGCAATCGGGTTGAGTTCATCCATAACTTACTCTTCCTCTTCTGGACGTACCGCACCAAACAGTTGATCCGCGAGGGTTTCCGGTTTGGGCGGAAGTTCAATTTCGCCGTGCCGTTCTTCAAACCGATCAAGGTTGGTCTTGAGTGCGTTCAGCAGGGCTTTGGCGTTCGCCGGAGTCATGGCGATGCGCGATTGCACCCGTGCGCGGGGATCATTGGGCATCATCTGGATAAAATCAAGGATAATTTCGCTGTGCGTCTGGCTGATGATGACCGCGTTGGCGTAGGTCGCGTTCAAATTATTGGGGATTTCCAGCCGTAGTTGGCGTTTGTTGGCGTTGGGTGGTGTAGGTGGTTGTTGCATCGTGTCGTCTCCATATGTGTTGTGTATCATCCAGCCAGCCCGCACTTTTCAAACTACGTGCTGGCAAATAAATCTTTTTTCCCACCCGATTCTGGAAAGTGAGCGTCTTAAGTCTCCCCTAGCGATCTAGGAGTGTCCACGCCCGTAAGCGGGGGGAGATTTAGAGGGGGGATTTGTTCATCGCTCTATTAGACCACACGCATCTTAAAAAAGCGTTAGATACAGTTTGCGTGTGTAGAGTCTCATAAAACATAGTAAAGCGTAACACACAGACACATTAGAAAACAGCGTGGCGAAAGATTTCTGCTTTTAACTAACAACTAATGACTAACAACTACTTGTGTAAGCAAATCCCCTCTGTGACCGTCCAAAAGATGTATGGTTTATCATAGATAGACAATTCTTAATACGGATTGGCTAGACTGATGTAACGATGGCTATAATTAGTTCATATTGATGCTAAAATTGACCATCAGCGATACGTGACAATATAGCGATGAACACTCAGGACAAGCGTATGTGCTTGACCTTAATTATTAACTACTGACCTTTAAATTGAGGAGTTCCCCCAAAATGACCAACCCTCCGGTAGATGTACAGAAATACGGGCAAAGTATTTGGATGGACAACATCCGGCGTAAACTGCTCAACGATGGCACATTCCAGAAATTGATCGACGAATATGGTGTGGTCGGGGTCACCTCAAATCCCGCCATTTTCCAGAAAGCTATCGGTAATTCTGATGATTACGACGAGACCATCGGCAATTTGCTTGATCTTGAAGCGCAGGACATATACGAAAAACTCGCCATCGAAGATATTCAACAGGCGACAGATATGTTCCGCCCCATTTATGACCGCACAGGCGGGCAGGATGGCTATGTGAGCCTTGAAGTCTCGCCGAATTTAGCACGCGATACAGCGGGCACAATCAGCGAGGCGAAGCGCCTGTTCAAAGAAGTTGACCGCCCCAATGTGATGATTAAAATTCCGGCAACCCCCGAAGGCATTCCGGCGATTGAAGAAGTGATCGCCAGCGGAATCAACGTCAACGTCACGCTGATCTTCGCCGTGAAAAATTATATGGATGTTGCAGAAGCCTATATCAAAGGGCTGGAACGTCGCCTCGAAGCGGGCGAAGATGTGACGAAAATCGCTTCGGTTGCCAGCTTCTTCCTCAGCCGCATTGACGCGATGGTGGATCGGATGCTGGAGAATAACATCCACACCGCCAAGATGAAAGGTGATAGCAGTCGCGTCGCCGCCAATAGCAAATTGCTCGGCAAATCCGCGATTGCCAGCGCCAAGCTCGCCTATAAACGCTTCCTTGAAATCTTCGAGGGCGAACGCTTCGCCGCATTACGTGAGGCAGGCGCGGTGGCACAACGCCCATTATGGGCATCCACCAGCACCAAAAATCCCGCCTATCCCGACACGCTCTACATCGATTCACTCATCGGCGCGCATACCGTAAACACCGTCCCGCCGAATACGCTAGAGGCATTTAAAGATCACGGCACAGTCACGGACTCGCTAACCGAAGACATCGACAAAGCCGAAGAAACGCTCGATATGCTAGCAGAAGTTGGCGTAGACATGGATCAAGTCACCCAGCGCCTGCAAGACGACGGCGTAGACTCGTTCATGGATGCGTTCGAGGAATTGATTACGCAGGTCAGCGCCAAACGCACCATGCTCAAAACCGGACTGGCGTATAAATCTCGCCTTGCGCTTGGCATTTACGCTGATCAGGTCAAAGATTCCGTCAGTCTGCTGGATAAAGACTTCACCGGCTCGCGCATCTGGAATCATGATGGCAGTTTGTGGAAAGATCACGGACCGACCATCGCCAAAATCGAGAATCGACTCGGCTGGTTGGATACCCTCAAAACCATCGATTATGATCGCCTCAAAGCCTTGCAAGCGGGCATCAAAGACGCGGATTTCGACCATATTGTGTTGCTCGGCATGGGCGGCAGTAGCCTCGCGCCGGAAGTGCTCTATCGCACCTTTGGCTCCACAGACGGCTTCCCCGAATTTCTGATGCTCGATAGCACCCACCCGTCACAGGTCAAGGCGATTGAAGACGCAATCGACATCAAGAAGGCGCTGTTCATCGTCGCCAGTAAATCCGGCGGCACGGTAGAAACACACTCCTTCTACAAATATTTCTATCAGCAAACCGGCAACAACGGTGACCAATTCATCGCCATCACCGACGCGGACTCTGATCTGCAAAAAATCGCTGAGGAAAATAAATTCCGTGACCTGTTCATCAACCCGACGGACATCGGCGGACGCTATAGCGCGCTCAGTTACTTCGGTCTGGTGCCTGCCGCGCTCATCGGCTTGGATATTGACCGCATCCACGACAACGTTAAAGGCATGATGGAAGCCTGCGGACCGACCATCGTCAGCGACGGCAATCCCGGCTTGATCCTCGGCGCGATTATGGGTACGCTCGGCAAAGAAGGGCGTGATAAAGTCGCCATTTTCGCCAGCAAATCCATCAGCACGTTCGGCAATTGGGTGGAACAATTGGTCGCGGAGAGTGTCGGCAAGGAAGGCAAGGGGATTCTGCCGGTTGTCGGCGCAACAGTGGGTCGCCCGCATGATTATGCGACAGATCGACTGTTTATCTATCTCAAGCTAGAAGGCGACGAAGGCAACGACGACCTCGACGCACAAATCCGCGCCCTGCGTGAAGCCGGACATCCACGCGTCAGCCTGAATTTGCAGGATAAATATGCCATCTTCGGCGAGTTCTTCCGCTGGGAATTTGCAACCGCCGTCGCGGGCAAGATGTTCGGCATCAACCCCTTTGACGAACCCAACGTCACGGAGAGCAAGCAGAACACAGGTCGTCTGCTGGATTACTATAAAGAACACGGCGAATTACCGGAAACCGACCCCTTCCTGACGGGCGATCACGTCAAGCTCTATGCAGGCGAAGATACCCTTGCGCCCTTGCGTGAACTCTGCAACGCGCACGGCTACGATAGCCACAGCCGGACGGAATTACTCGCCGCGCAAATCACCGGCACACATTCCGGCGATTATTTCGGCGTGCTGGCATATCTGCCCTACACAGACGAAATCGACGAAAAGCTCGAATTGGTGCGTCGTCGTCTGCGCCATGTGACTCGTCGTGCGGTCACGCTCGGTTACGGACCGCGCTATCTGCACAGCACCGGACAGTTCCACAAGGGTGGACCGAACAACGGCGTGTTTATTCAAATCACGGCGGACTTGCCAACAGACATCGACATCCCCGACGCGCCCTATAGCTTCGGCACATTGAATCGCGCTCAGGCGGCAGGCGATCTTGAAGCCCTGCAAACACACAAACGCCGCGCCATCCGCATCCACATCAACGGCGATGTGCTGGCAGGGATTGATAAGCTCCTCGCCGCGATTGACTTCGTCGAAGAACGCCGTCAATAAGCTAAAATTCGTAAATCGTAGGGGCGAACTGCTAGTTCGCCTTTTTTTTAACAAAACAGGCGTGAGGGCTATCCCTTACGCCTGTTTTGTTATTATACTGGTGGAATGTAATGAAGATGTGAGGTGAATTAGGTTGATAAATTTTTCAGATTTCATTCCTGATGAAATTGAGATGTTAGAGAAATTATATGTCGTTCCAACAGTTGCGGATACCAGCGAGATGGTTTGGGTTTATGAATTTGAAGATGAAGTAGGTCATCATCTAGAAATTATCTTTCGCCAAATTCTGAACGCTGTTGAAATTAAACTGAGTGCCAAGAACAACGTAATTTTAGCCTTGTACACAGAAGGGATAGATCAAACCATTATTCATGAGTCTGGATTATCTTTCTTCATCAATTCTACACCATTACGTGATGATAAGAATTTCGAAATAGATATTTGCATTCGTGTAAAACCCGAAATCAGCGTAAGTTCTTCATCAATGTTACGATTTTCGAGTTAACACTATGAAATTGGAGTCATGACTAACAAAATCGACAAAAATGAACTCGTAAAACGGATTGCTAAACGCACAGGCAAACAACCTGCGGACGTTGAGACACTCGTTGATGCCACTTTAGAAGAAATTTACGAGGCGCTCAAACATGAAGAAAGCGTATCCCTCCGCAATTTCGGCGTATTTTATATTGACGTGCGACGGTCAGGCACGGTATTTAAGTTCAATCCAAGCCAGCGCCTAAAAGCCTTATTCGGCTGGTCATCCACCTACAAAGGCGAGCTGTAAAGTCGCTTTACGTACGCGCACCATGCCCCTTCTTAAATAGCACACCTCAGTAGAGACTTTTTACATCGGCAAAAGTCAGCGCTCACTAGCATTAAGACCCATCCCCCAATGATTGAGGGTTTCCAGCGGTAAAGCCGTCATAAAATGAGAATATGTGGGTGCGCTGAACTGCTCAATACATCCATCAATCTTGCAAAACTGGGGGGATAGCGATGACCAAAACAAAGCGTCAATTCGGGTGGTCTTTTGAGATGGTCATCAATGCACCGCTTCAGAAGTGTATCTCTGACATCCATCACCTGAAGAACGAAGGCAAAACTCCGTTAGCTGGAAGAGGTCAGTTAGAGGTTTTCAGTCGCGCTATCACGCCGGATCATCATAAATTTCAGGTGCGATTCACCAACAAATTTCCAATGGTGTTGCGCGGACGTATGTACACCGATGAAAACTTTGGAACGACAGTAATCACCGGACGCGTGTTGCCCTTAGTAAATGGTGGTGTTGTACTCGTGACCTTAGTGCTGGCGGGATTGGGTGTTTACGCTCTCTATGCGTTTGCACCCTGCTCATTGGTCATTGCTGTCCTGATGGTGGCTTTCGGCGGGATAGTTTTTCAGCGGGATTATCAAATTTACCGGAATGATGCCGACGCGCTTATTACGAAGGTCGAGGAAAAGTTGAAGTGGACGAAGTTTCTTCACGAGTTACCTCAGACAGCCCATAACGACGATCAACAACAATCTTCGGGTTTGATTGAGTAAAGGGTCAAATAACAATGAACACAACAATCCAAAATCCAGAACGTGCGCTTGATATGGTGGTGTCTGCCTCACTTGAAGACTGCGTGATGGCGCTCCACAGCTTGGAAAAAGGCGGTTGGTTCGCCCGTGAAAAAGTTAGCGTCAAAACCCGGCGGGGCAACAATGATCTACATATATTCGAGGTCAAGCTCAAAATCGCCAGAGGGAAATCGCGCAGTGTCACAACCTTAAGAGGCACTCTGCATTACGACGACTACCTTAACACCACGACGATTATGGGCGAAGTACCGTCCGTCATGGGCAAGATGATTCTGACAGGCGGTGTAGTCGGATTATTTGTAGTCGTGCTGTTACTACCCATGATGATTTCAATGAGCAGTGTACCATTTTTCATACTGATTCTGCTGGCGATTTTGCCGTTCAGTCTGTGGATGATGTACGTCAATGATATGAACGACACGCAAAAGTTGCTCCAGATGACCGAGCGCGTCTTGCGGCTGACGGCTAACAAAAAGGGGCATCGTTACGCCGGACTCAATAGCGACGATTCGCCATTTTATGAGGATGAACCCTGAGCGAAAGATTAGAGTCCGCCACAATGAACAAACTAATGCAAAATCCAGAGCGTTCATTTGAGCTTGTCGTCACCGCGCCGATTAAAGATTGCCTGCGGGCATTGAATTCGCTCGAACGGGGTGGAGTCTTCGCGCATGAAAAAGTGATCGTCACGACCTACGCCATCAAGCATGAATTATACGAATTTGAAATCACACTCAGGATTAGTCGAGGCAAGTCATTCAACACAACAACATTGCGCGGAATCATGCACTATAACAGCCAATACAACACGACCAAGATTGTCGCATCTGTGCTGACAAAGCACACCACGTTTAACGTCGGGATGGCAATAACCCTATTTTTCGCGGTCACCTTGCTGGCATTGCTCCATTTGTCAGAGTTTGCTGTGATCCTACTTCTGATGATGCTCATGTTTCCAGCTGGTTTATGGATGATGATCGGAATCATCAAATACGATACGGCTCATTTGCTGACGATGGTCGAGCAAGTTTTGCTATTGGCGGACTCGCGCAAGAGTCACCGTTACGGTGGATATACAAACCTTGACTCACCCTTTTACACGGACGACGTTTATCAAAAATCACATGACGACTCGGTCTATTCCCGCTGAGTAAACACGGAGACACAAGCAAAATGGTGTCTCCGCGTTTTGTGTTCTACCAATAGCGCAAGGCATCGGTGAACAAGGCGCGGTAGTCATCCGGTGTAGCGTGCAAGGGCGCGAGTTTGGTCAGCCGTTCCTGCTTGGGCGTTCCCGCGACCAGCGCATCCAGATCAGCCTCACCCATTATCAACAGGTGCTCTACGCCCTCAAACGTACCGACGAAATCATGGATGCCATCGACGACCTGATTCCAGCGTTCCCGCTACCCTAACCTAACCACAACGGGCGACCTGCTAGGTTCGCAGAAACCGGTTGCCTATACAAACAAGTCCCTCTTTGCGAAGCGGGGAGGGATTTAGGGAGGGGATTTTTTCTCTGCGTTCCTCCGCGATCCCTGCGTCTCTACGTTTTGCCTTCCATCTTTTCCGTTTTGCTTTTCACTGTGCCTTCGTGCCTTTGTGGTGAATTTCTCGCTTTTCACTCATTGCTCGTTGCTCTGCACTCGCTACTTCTCTTTTCAGCACTCATTGCTCTGCACATCTTTATCGTCAATGAGGCTATCATCTTTCATCAGCATGGCGAAAACCGGAATCACACCCAGCACCATGAACGTCCCAACAACCAGAACCAGCGCAACCACATCAACCAGCGTCATCTCTCGCATCTCCCAAAAATTTGCGTACTATAGATATAGACGCGATGTGAGCACCAATCGTTCCAAAACAGGCTCATTTTGGGGGTCAAGAGGGGTTACAATGTTGTAATCTGACGAAACCGATTTGTGTTGATCGTTCCGGCATTTCTCAGGCGGAGGTTCAAACTTGTTGCGCCCTGTTCCTATTGTATAATGCGTGGCTGTCGGAATTGGAAAGAAATGGTCAAAATAACGATGAGTAATCATAATCCTCCACGCGCCCTTGCCCTTGTCGGGATGCCCGGTGCAGGCAAAACACTCTGCGCCAAACACCTCGAAGATCGTGGATTTTTCCAATTTCGCTTCGGCGGGATCATCACCGACGAAGTGACCCGTCGTGGCTTGCCCATCAATCCCGAAAATGAGCGCATCGTCCGCGAGGAATTCCGCAACAACGAAGGCATGGATGCCATCGCCAAACGCGCCTTGCCCCATCTAAAAGAGGCGATGCAAAACCACAACACCATCATCATTGATGGCTTATACAGCTTCAGCGAATACAAGTCCCTCCGCCCCGAACTCGGCGAGGATATGGTCGTCGTCGCCATCATCAGCGAACGTGAACGCCGCTACGCCCGCCTCACCGAACGCCCCATCCGCCCCCTCACCCGTGAAGAAGCCGTTGCGCGTGATTATCAGGAGATCGAGAAAATCGAAAAAGGCGGACCCATCGCTATGGCAGATTTTACCCTGCTCAACGATGACGAACCACACGACCTGCTCGCCAAATTGGATGCCCTGCTAGACCGTCTCGGCGTGGTTGTTTAACGGACACAATGATTCCAAAAGCGAATTTTCTATTTTCAACCAAATGACGTAATATTGTCGCACCTCTACGCGTCAGGATGATAAGTTTTCATTATCAACTATTTAGATGTCAAATAAACACAGAGGGGTCTCACATTATGAACGTCGCTTTATGGATCGTACAGGTTTTGCTCGCAATCGCTTTCGCCGCCGCCGGTGGGATGAAACTCGCAACACCGAAAGCAAAAGTTGCCGATAATCCACGCATGGCTTGGGTAAATGATTTTACACAAACCCAGTTACGGATTATCGGCGGATTAGAAGTCGCCGCCGCAATTGGCTTGATTCTGCCCGCCGCGCTGGATATTCTCGTCTTCCTCACTCCGCTTGCCGCTGTCGGCTTGGTACTGACGATGATCGGCGCGGCACTGACCCACATTCGCCGCAAGGAACCGATTATTCCAAACGTTGTGCTCGGTGGATTGGCGTTGTTCGTCGCCGTCGGACGCTTCGTCATCGAACCGTTCGCTTAATTCAACGTATCATCGTAACAACCGGAGACCATCACATCTCCGGTTTTTGCTTCCGTGTTCACTCAAACCGCCAGCGATAATAGCGCAGAATCACAAACGCACTCGCCACGAGCGAGAAGAGGGTCGCCAGCACCGTCCCGACGACCTGCATACTCATCCCATTTGGCGGGTACGGTTGCGGATGACGAAGGAAGTCCAACACAGCTTCACTAGAGTCTCTAACAATTTCCGCCGGAGGGAAGATGAGGGGATTATCCTCAAGGAAGGGCATCTGCACATAATGAAGTTCGCCGAGAGTGGTTGGTAAGCGTGTGAGTTGATTGCCACTTAGTTGGAGGGATGTCAGATCCGTTAAATTACCGATTTCCGGCGGGAGTTCGCTCAATTGATTGTTGTAGAGGTTAAGCGAGACAAGTTCCGTCAATTTACCGATCTCTGAGGGCAGTGTGGTGAGGGAGTTATTATCGAGATAGAGGTGCCATAGATGCGCGAATGACCCGATTTCCGGCGGTAACTGAGAGAGCACATTGTTTCGTAAGTTTAGCGTCTGGAGTTGTGTGAGTTCCCATAATTCATTCGGTATAGATTCAAGCCCCAGCCCGCTCAAATCGAGCTGTGTTGCGCCTGCCGCACGCGCAATTTGAATCCGTTCCAGCGCAATCGCATACCCATCACGCTCCTGCGCGGATACCGGCAGAACGCCAACAATTAACATGCACATCATAATAATCAACCGTCGCATCATCATCTCCGACTCATGCAAACCGCCAGCGAAAATAACGCAGAATCACAAACACACTCGCCACGAGCGATAAAAGAGTCGCCAGTACCGTCCCCACCACCTGCATACTCATCCCATACGGCGGGTACGGTTGCGGATGCCTTAAATAATCCCGCACCACATAGATGGATAGATTTTGCTCGTCTTCTTCTGAAGGAGGATAAATCAGGGGATTATGTGCTACGCCAAGCGTCCTTAATTGCTTTAAACGAATAAATGTTATCGGAATCATCGTAATTTGATTATTCGCAAAATTCAGATTTTGTAAGTTTGTCAGATTTCCAATTTCGGGTGGTAAATAAGTGAGTTGATTGCTACCCATTAAAAGAGCCTGTAATCTTGTTAATCGATCCATGTTGCGCGGTAACTCGGTCAATTGATTACCCCCTAAATCAAGTACTTCCAAATGCGATAAATACGTAACTTCATAAGGTAATTGTTGTAACTGATTGCCTCCTACACGCAAATCCTGCAAGTTGATTAGTTGACCGATCTCATCAGGTAATCGTGTTAATTGATTATTCTCAAGTGAAAACGTTTGAAGATTGATCATGTTCCCAATTTCAGGCGGCAACTGAATTAATTCATTTGTCTGCAAAATAAGCGTTTGTAAAGCAGTTAGATTCCCTATCTCCTGTGGGATTTGAAACAACTGATTGTTGTAAACATAAAGTGTTGTTAGATGCACTAAGTTGCCGATTGTGGCTGGCAATTGTGTAAGTTGATTGTTCTCTAAAGTAAGATCACTTAGGTTAGATAGGTTGCCGATTTCAGAGGGAATTTGAGACAATTGATTCGTACCAAGCGTCAGCGTTACTAACGCAGTCAAGTTGCCAATTTCGGCGGGTAAAAGTGTGAGTTGATTGTTTTCTAAAGTTAGGGCTTGTAGATAAGATAGGTTGCCGATTTCGGCGGGTAAGTATGTGAGCAAATTATTCTCTAGCGTAAGTGCTTCCAAAGCAGTTAAGTCACCAACTTCGGCTGGCAATTGTGTAAGTTGATTGTTATTCAGAGTAAGCCTTTGCAACGCGGACAGATGTCCAATTTCAGCAGGCAACTGGGTTAATTGATTTTCATGAATGTAAAGTTCAAGCAGATTCGTAAGATTGCCAATTTCAGAGGGTAAGTGAGTCAGTTGGTTGTCACCCAGATAGAGTTCCTGTAAATTGGATAATTCACCGATTTCGTCTGGCAATTCTGTAAGTTGGTTGCCCTGTAGATAGAGAATTTCAAGATCAGCTATCTGTAGGACTTCAAGAGGTAGTATCTCTAATCCCAATCCAACCAAGCGAAGACTTGTCGCACCCGACTCCCGTGCTTGTTCAATCCGTTCCAGCGCGACATCATAAGGATCACGCACCTGCGCGGACACAGGCGCAACCATCATCAACACCACGAAACAGATCAACACCACAAAACCAGCACGCACGGACATTCGCTGTTCCTCTTAGCAAGTCGAATTATCCGTAGCATAACCGCGAGTGCGTGATTTGGCTTGTCTGCGTAGGGCAATCAGCGTGGTTACATAGGGGAGTGGTTGAAATTCTTGTAGGGGCGCACCTGTTAGGTCGCCCTTTTACCCGTTTGCTGGCGTGACTCCACTATCCCCCCCAGCCAGCAAGTTGTTCACCGACGAGCGTTTTTAAGCGTCCGGCGGTCATGTCGCTGATGTCGGAGATGGGGCTATCCGGCGCGAGGCTACTGACGGCTTGTTTGGCGTTTTCCCAATGCCTCTGCGCGTTGATGAATAAGCCGCTTTGCGCGTAGAGATTGCCAATCACGAACGAGGCAAGCGGATGGTTACGCTGACAATAGAGCGTCGCCTTGAGCGCCTTTTCTGCGTCGTCCATGCGTCCCTCTTCCATATGCAACATCGCCTGTAGATAATGCGCGTCCGCCGTCAAAGGGTTGATGCTCAATGCCGTGTCGATCTGCGCGAACGCCTCCGCGTGTTCATGACGATTAGCATACACATAACCGAGCATGACATGAAATTCGGGATTCGCCGGATGTGCGCCGATCAACGAGACCAGCAGGCGTTCCGCTTCGTCATACTGCTCTTCTTTGATGGCAGTCATCGCCCCATCGAGCGAGGCATTTTCTAGCTGAACTTTCTTGATGGGTTGCGTCGCCAATTTATCATGCTGTTTGACGGCGAATTCGCCCGGTTTGAGCTTGAGTTTCTCTGACGGTTTCTGATAAACAGGTGCGCCGGGGAAGAGATGGGTGAGCCATTGGGCGCGTTTATCACGGATCGCCTCCGCTTGACCGAGCAATAACCACCCGCCCGGCATCAACGCGTTATAAAAGATAGACTCTGCCTGTCCCGCCGCTTTATGGCTGAAATAGAGCAGGACGTTACGACACATGAGGATGTCGCATTGGGGCAGAGGCGCACCTTTGAGCACATTGCTTGCGCGAAAGGTCACCATCTCGCGGATATGCGGCTTGATCTGTAAGCCGTCGTTGGCAGGGTCAAAATAGAGATTCTGGAAATCAATATCGGTATGCCGGAACGCCCATTTGCGATAAATGCCGTGACGCGCCGCTTTGAGTGAACTCTCGTTTAAATCCGTGCCGATCAAGCGGATCGTCCAGTCGCTCAGGTCGGGCAAGGTTTCATAGAGGGTGATCGCCAGTGAATACGGTTCCTCGCCACTCGCACAGCCCACGCTCCAGATGTTCAGGTGCAAATCACCACTCGCCCGCCGTTTCTCGATAATCTGTGGCAGAACATGATTTCTGAGCAGGTTAAAGTGGGTTTCCTCGCGCCGAAAATAGGTTTCGCCAATCGTCAACGCACGGATCAATGCCTGCCACTCCTCGGATGTTTCGCGGGTGTTCCGCAGACGTTCCAGATAAGCGTGTATATCGCGCTCGCCAAATTCACGGAGCAAGGTGGTCAGATCGGCGTTGAATTGGGTGCGTGCGGCAAGACCGATACGCTCCTCGATGATGTCGCTGGCTTCAATTACGGGTGATCGATACGGCATAGAGTGTGAATATCCGGTTACGAATGGCAATCTTTTGGTCTCAGGAAATAATTTCGAGCTTTGTCTTTAATCTTACGCTAGCCATGTAGATCAGACCTAATCGTAGATCGGACCTCCCCCTCTCTAACTTTTGGAGAGGGGGCTGGGGGTGAGGTAAATGACTGTCTACTGTCCCAACCGCTCTAACACTTCGGCGAAGCGCACAAAACCGGCGGCAACTTCCGACGAAAATTCCGGCATCCGGGACGCGGCACGGAAGCCATTAACGATCACCTGCAAGTCATCATCTGCCATCGCGCCGATTAAGCTAGATACGGTGATATTGCCTGCTGTCGGTGACGGAATGGTGGATGCACTGGGGTCAGCATCTGCCACAAATTCCGGCGGGGCAGGCATAAAATCAGCGGAGTCGGTGGATGCAGTGGATGCGCTAATGTCATCATTCGGGACAAATTCCGGTGGCGCAGGGACGAATGTTTCGCTAATTGCATCATCGGGTTTTCCGACGATCACGGGCGTGCCATAATCTGCCGGAACGTCTAATAATTCGATGCTCTTGATGTGAATTTCTCCGGCGGTGGAGGGATGGATGCTCCTGAAGATCAAGCCGAAATCGACGACAATATCGTTGACCGCTTCAACAACAAACAGGGCTTCTTCATCCGCGCCCCAACGATTTTGATAGGTGCTTTCCCACACGCTTTCCACCTGATAGCCCTGATCGTTAAACAGAAAACGCCACTGAATATGACTAAAGCCATCTTCGGGTGGCGGCGTTTGATGGAATGCCATATTGACGTTGAATAGTGCCTTCGCCAAATAACGCTGACCGCCGCGCAACTGAACACCGCGCTGAACATAACCGCCTTCCCATTTCATGAAGCCTGCCGCTAAACCATAGCCCACATCCCGATGAAAGCTGGCGGGTACTTCGTCGGGATCATCAGAATTGACGTGCCACGAAATTTGTTCCCACCCATCGGGATATTCCACCGGACGCTGGTTGTTCGCTCTGTCGGTATGCACCCGATTAAGTGTGAATCCGGCAAGGGTCGGGTTATGCAGAATGTTATTAAACATGATCTGATCCTCTGGGTGAACGAATAGTCTCCCTTTATCTTACATGGATTTTTGATTCTCGACCTTAACATAATCCAGCAAAGATGGTTTGTTCATATAAAGTCACCCGCCTTAAGTACGAGTTTTTGGGAAACAAGTGCCTGCCAGTTAAAGTCCTTCGCCCCTTGTGGGAGAAGGATTTAGGATGAGGGGTATTAAAAACGGGACACATCGTCTTGATATATCCCGTCGTAAATCGCGATTTATGGGCGTGAGGGCTTAGTTTCCACCGCCACCACCACCGCCACCTTCGGCGAGTTGCGTCATGAAGAGTGGTTGCCAGCGGGCGATGTCCTCCGTCGCATAGCGTGACCCCTCGCGGAAGGTCGCCATACCAGAAATCACCGAGCCGTTTCTGCTGACCATATCCTGCACCGTTTCTACGGGCATATAAACAATCACCAGCATATTTTCTGCGATGAGCGTCCCCTGCGGAATATCCAACCCGGCGATGACCACCGGCAGATAATCGTAATTACTCATCAAGGCGTTGACATCCGGTACAACCGTCGGGATAATCGTCACTTCCAGACGACCTATGGGCGTGGCGGTCACAATCATCTGTGAATTGGGGATGCCGGGACACGCTGTACCCACCTCGGTGATTGCCTCCATCATCACCCATCCGCTGATCTGAGCATCATCAATATCAGCGCGAATGCGATACCAGATCATCCCGTCCGCGCTCCGTAACATCTCAAACACACCAGCAGTAGCCCCTTCCGGTAACGTGCCGATGGCGACACTTGATTGTTGATCGGGCATGTTGCGAACCCGCGTACCGCCAGTATTGTCCAGCGGAGTCACAATGCAGATTTGTGGCGGTGTGGTCGTCGGCATCACCGTCGGCTGTAGGTTGCTTGTTTCTGCGGTGACAGTGGCAACCGCGTTGCCGTCTGCGTCGTAGAGTGTAACGGCTCGACCTGGATCATGGAAAAGAGCGCTCGTTAAGCCCCAGTAATAATTGACGGGGGTATCTGTGCCACTTGTTGAGTTTACAATGACCGTTCCATCGCTAAAAAGCATTGTATCCCGTACAAAGTCGTACGATTGCCCCAAGCCATTGCTCAATGCCCAGCCATTTAAATCGAGCGTGTTACCAAGGTTGCGTATGATGAAGGCTTCGTTTCTAAGTTCGCCAGCATTCTGTACTGAGAATTCAATCGGTGCATTGGTCATGGTTACAGGTGTGCTGGTCGGCACAACGGAGGCAACCATCGTCGGTGATGCCACCTGTGTGCTGTTGATCTGTGCCGCGTAGGGTGTATTGTCTCCTTCGGGCAGGCTACGAATCGCAATCATCACAGCGATCCCCAGAATCATCGCCAGAGTCGCCGCTACAAGAGTCAGCGGGAAGGTCTGGCGTTTTTTTTGTGTTTGTGGAAAGTGTGGTGTCCGATAATCCTCAAATTGCGTGTAATCAGTCATGGTTGTTGTCTCGTCAAAAAAGGTGTTCCGGTTGTGATTATGTTCCTGAACATGATGCCCACCTGCCGCCGTTTCGTATGCCGCACCATGATGTGCGACTTCTGCCAATACCTGTGACCAGACCCGCGTTCGCCGTAGCGATTGCGATTCCGCCAATTTGCGGGCAAAATCCGCCATATCGCCGTCTAAATCCGCCGGTGGCTGGGCATCAGGGTTGTGTTTAAGGCTTTCAACATACTGCGTGAGCAGATGCGCTTGTTGGCTTTCACGCATCAAAGAGTTCCTCCAATTCTAAGCAGGTATTGCTGGCGTAGGCTTTTTACAATCCGGTGAAACTCCACGCGGACGGCATTGGCACTTTTGTTCAGGCGTTGCCCCACATCTTCTGAGGTAAGTTCGGTATTCAATACCAGAAGAAGCAGGGTACGCTTGTCTTGTGGTAAAGCGTGGACGAGTTCGTTCAGCAGGCGTTTATCCGCATCAAAGTCGAACAAGTCCTCAATTGGTGTGTCGCGTTCATCGGCGAAATCAAAGGCATCTATCGGCACGACGGTGCGATATTTACGATAGTATCCCGCCACGCTATTACGGGCGATTGCATATAACCATGCAGAAAATGTGCCTAACGATGGATTAAAATTCGGCAAGCTCTTGATCGCCTGCACAAATACCTGACTGCACAGGTCTTCCGCTGTTTGCGGATCGTTGACCCGGCGAGCACAGAAATGATAAATCCGATCAACGTAGCGCTCATAAAGGGGTGCGAAGTGTTCCGCGTTGGTGAGCGCCTGTTGAATGAGAACAAGCTCATCGCGTTCATCTGCATCGTAACTCAGTGTCTTAACCTGTCGTATCACAGTGATCTCCGTAGCGCACTACACAAATGACTTTGCATAACGCGCATTAGTGTTACACCATTGGTCGGAATTCACCTCAATAACGGGAAGATAAAACAAAAAAGCGCCCTAAAAGACGCTCCGTTGGTGATATTTGCCCATCCGTAAATTGGAGTGTGAAAGCAATCCCCCTCTAAATCTCCCCCCGATTCCTTCGCAAGGGGAGACTTGCAAAACTCCCCCTCATTGCGAAGCGGGGAGGGGGTTGGGGGGAGGGGATTTTTTTACCGCCCTCTGATTCCGTGAAAGAGCACTATTGCACCCTACGTTTTAAGCTCATTTGCTCTCTATCTAACCAGCCTGTTGCCGCAATGTGCGCTCAAGATGTGCAGGATCAGGATGTCCGGTGGTGGTTGCATCCGTGATTGCCGCTTCTACATCATAATCCACCGAGCGCATGTCTACCGTCACGCTGATTTCTTGCTTGCCGTTTTCTTCACCGTTATCTTCAAACGTAAACAACGCCCATTGTGCCTTGCCCGGCATATCAAACGAAAAACCGACACTGCCCACGTTGATGATGCGCCAATTTTCCACCTGACGATCCATCTGCACATGGATATGCCCGCCAATCGCCAGCCGACCCTCACGGTCGAGTAGGGCATCCGCCGCTTGCTCATCGGGGGTATCAGGGCGGAGCATGGCTTCATCATCGCCGGGGATCGCATGATAGCCGATGACCCAGCCGAAACCCTTCACCGGCACAGCCGTCTCCCGTCCCAGAATCTTATTGAGAAATTCGTAATCTTCCCATGACAGTTGGGCGACATTCCAATTTAGAATAGCATCGCGCCGTTGCAATTCTTCCGCAAATCCGGCAAGACCATCTGCATCTTCTTTCGGGCGAATTTTGAAGCGTTCCCCCGTGACGAGATAGCGGTCTGTGTTGCCACCGATGACGTGAAACTTCTCTTTGCCGTGTGCCTCTCGCAAGTCACGCACCCGCGCAACACATTCTGACGGACGCGGACCGAACGCCGCAATATCCCCCAAACACCAGATTAAATCGACCTCGCCAACAGACTCTAAATCCGCGAGGCAGGCTTCTAAAGCGACCAGATTACCATGAATATCGGAGAACACCGCCAGTTTCATAATTGGCTATCCCTCTTGCTTATATGGGTTGTAAATTGCTTGAATACATTGACATTTGCGAACAAATATCAAAATCTTTACTGTGCTGTGAATTTTATTAGCTCATATTACGCAGAAGTTGCTTAATCACGAATCTGTCAAGAATGGTTGGTTCACATCAGTGCATAGTATCAAGTTATCAAGTGAGAAAAACTGTCAACTGATGACTGTAAACTGTGAACTTAATCAACTTAAAACTGATTGTTGCGAATAATCCCACAACATCTTAAAGGTCGTGAATCAGGTGATATTGTAATCCGCAACATAGAAGACCGCGCCTACTTTCCGCGCAATCGCCTGTGAAGCGAGATTATCCCATGACGTGCCGTAAAGCGGCAGTCGTCCACTTGCCCGAACAGCCTCCATCCAACCGCGCACTGCATTGGTCGCATACCCGTGTCCGCGATGAGTCTCCGCAGTATAGACACCAGCCTCCGCCACTTTAGGCGTGATTCGCGCACAGAAGCAAACCGCGACAGCCTCATCATTAACAACCGTTGCCGCTACCGGAGAACAATCCGCTAGTTCCGTTAACAACCAGTCGAAATGCGTTTCCACCACCGATAGATTTTCCGGCGTTATCATCACTGAATCATGTGGTTGATTGGTCGGGAGATAATAGCCGGGTCCCGAAAATGTGCTGACAATCGGCATATGTGTTTGCAGTAATCGGGTGTATTCATCTGCGTGATGAGGTGGCTCAGTGTGAACGGTCAGGACAGGTTCACTCGCCGCCAGTCGCTCCAGTTCGGCAGTAAGTTCGGGTGGAAGGTCATAGCGTGTTCGCCAAAGATTGCCCGATTTAGAACGAGATAACACAAACCGTGCCGCCGGATTCGGATTACTCTGCTCATTTATACGGAGCAATCTACCATTTTCGTCATGCACAAAAAGTGCTTCTACTTGCAACTGAATCAGGTCTTTTTCGTTGTAGATAATTTTTGTCGCCACTCGTATCCTTACAACCCTTCACATTATATTATGCAATTCTCTGATACTTATCCAGTCACAAAAATGTGATTCGCGGAGGGGATTATTTTCTCAAACGGCAATAGGCTATCTAAGCAGGTCACATACTCTAATTATCTAAAAACTGACTACTGTGACCTGTCAACTTCCAACTTCATATTAACACATTCGACCCGTTCAGGCATCTCATCGCGGACTAACGCAATCCGCCATCGCTGTACTGCTGGCGCAAGACCTTTTTGTTAAATTTGCCGACGCTCGTTTTCGGGATTTCGTCCACGAAGATGATCTTATCCGGCAACCAGAACTTAGCGACCTTATCGGATAAGAACGCGGTAATATCCTCCGCCGTGACGTTGCGGGCATCCGGTGTGAGCACAACCGCCGCCATCGGGCGTTCCTGCCATGTCTCGTCGGGTATGGCGATGACTGCCGCTTCTAGTACCTGTGGATGCGCCATGATCTCGCTTTCTAGCTGAACGGTGCTGATCCACTCGCCGCCGGATTTCACAAGATCTTTGGTACGATCCGTGATTTCCATATAACCGTCCGGCGACATCGTACAGACATCCCCCGTGCGGAACCAGCCATCTTTCGTCATGTAGGATGTGTCAATATCGCGCCGGAAATATTGGCTGATCACCCACGGACCGCGAACCTGCAATTCGCCCATTGTCTCGCCATCCCACGGCAATTCGTTGTTTTGAACATCCACAATCCGCAATTCAATGCCCATAATCGGGTAGCCCTGTTTGGCTTTGATGTCCCATTTTTCTTCGTCGGATAAGTCCGCGTGATGCCCGCTTAACTGACCGGATGTGCCGAGTGGTGAGAGTTCCGTCATGCCCCATGCGTGGAGCACATTCACGCCCAATTCGCTTTCGTAGGCTTTAATCAAACTGCGTGGCATAGCAGACCCGCCGACGACTAGCGCCCGAATACAGGAAATATCCCGCGGGTTGTCGCGTAATTCGTGATAGAGCACATTCCAGATGGTCGGCACTCCGGCGGCAATCGTCACGCGTTCGTTGGCGATCATCTCCGCGAGCGGTTGCGCCTGTAACCATTGACCGGGCATGACCATCTCTGCGCCCGCCGCCAAACACGCATAGGGCAGACCCCACGCCATCGCATGAAATTGTGGGACAACCGGCAGAATAATATCGCTTTCGGTCACGCCCAGCGCGTTGGCTTGATTTTCGCCCAGTGTGTGCAAAAACATAGACCGATGGCTATAGAGTGCGCCTTTCGGGTCGCCCGTCGTCCCGCTTGTGTAGCACATGCCCATTGCCATGCGCTCATCGGTGCTCAACCATTCAAAATCTTCGTCAGAGTCGTCAATTAAATCTTCGTAGAACAGCACATTTTTAAGTTTAGTTTGGATGTCTTTGGGCGCGTTATAGAGCACATAATGCTCAACGCAATCCACCTGATCGGCGATTTTTTCGTACAGGGGTAACAGCGTGGCATCAATAAACACGATCTTGTCTTCGGCATGTTGGACGATGTACACCAGTTGATCTTCAAACAGCCGGATGTTCAGCGTGTGGCAAACCGCGCCCGCGCCGGGAATGGCGTAATAGAGTTCAAGATGTTGATAATTATTCCAGCCGAACGTACCGACGCGATCCCCGATACCCACGCCCAATTTGACGAGCGCTTTTGAGAGGCGCTTGACCCGCTTGTACATATCGGCATAGGTGTAGCGATGGAAAGAGCCGTCCGGCATCTTGGTGATTACGCGCTTGGTCGGGTACATGCGGTTCGCATGTTCCAGCACGCGATCCATCGTCAGTTGATAATCCATCATTAAACCGTGCATCATTGCTCCTATAAATAAAGTCTAGTGATTAGTAATTTTAAGGTGGATTCTAAACGCAATTTTAGCATATCAATTTATGCTATTACTGAAAACTGATTACTGTGAACTTCCAATAGTGTAACGCGTTTGTTGACGGATGATAAGTTTTTTACGCGAACACCTCCCATTTTATGAGCGAAGCCTCAGATTGCCTACACGAGACACACTTTTCCGCCTATAATGCGAAGGCGTGAGGAGTCCGCAGGGTGAGTCCATAAAAATAATGGGCGACCTAACAGGTCTCCCCTACAAAAATTCAACATCTTTTGTCTAATACTTTTTATCCAACATCTAATATTTTTTATCTTTCGTCTTTTATCTAAAAACTAACCACTAAAACTGAGAACTAAACAACCCATGTCCTTCATTCAAAACAACCCAAAATTAGAGGCGTGGTGGAGCGCTATGCGTCCCCGCGTATTTACCGCCGCTTACGTGCCGATGGGCATCGCCGCCGCAGTTGCCATTCAAGATGGTGTGTTTGACCTCTTCCATTTTGTGCTGGCGACCCTCGGCGTGATGGCACTCCAGACCACTGCCAACCTCGTCAACGAATATTTCGACTTTGTGCGCGGCTCGGATGAACTCAAAGAAGCCGGACAGAGCATGGCGATCAAAAACAAGTTGCTCACCCCGCGAGAAGTGGCGATGGGCGCGGTGATCAGCACCTTAATCGGCGTGGGCATCGGCTTATATTTATTGTCGCAGAGTGGACCGCTTCTGTGGGGCATCGGCATCGGTGGCGTGCTGGTCGCCATCACCTATACAGCGGGACCGTTTCCGCTGGCATACAACGGACTCGGTGAGCTTGCGGCGGGCATCTTTATGGGACCGATGATCGTCGTCGGTGCCTATTATGTGATGGATACTAACGTCTACTGGAATCTCGTGTGGATTTCATTTCCGGCGATGCTTATGGTCGCGGCAATTTTACATGCCAACAACATCCGTGATTTAGAGGCGGATCGCGCGGTGAATAAACGAACTTTGGCGGTGCTTCTGGGGCGGGACATCGCACGGATTGAATATCAGGTGCTGGTTTACGGGGCATATCTCGCGTTGATCGTGCTGGTGCTGGTCGATCTTGTGCCGCCATCTACCTTAATCGCCTATTTGACTCTGCGAGAAGCCCGGACGCTCGTGGAAATTTTCAACACGCGCACGGATGTCGCCTCATTGCATCCCGCGCAGGGACGCACCGCCCGCTTACATGGTCAATTTGGCTTGTTGATGGTCGTCGGTTGGCTGGCGTGGTTGCTGATTGAGAAGATTGTGTAGGGAAGCGAGTCAGCAGGTCAGTTTTTCAGTAAGTCAGCAAAAGCGGAATTACTTTTGGCACAACGATAACAGCATAAAGCGCATAATCCTACGACGGAATCTCTCTTTGCGCCTTTGTCTCTTTGTGTCTCCGCGTTACGCTTTTCCAGCGTTTTTGCTAGTTGAGTAAGTCGCGTAAGTTAATCTCGCTGGTCGTCAGATGCTCCGGGTTAATCCGGCGTGTATTAATGCGAGCATGGGCGCTCAAACGCTGACGCACCGGCTTGCGCGAATCTTCCACAAAAACCCCTGTCCCGAAAGCGTACACTTCCACAAGCCGATTTTTCTCATCGTAATTGACGATCTCAAAATGCACATCGACCAGCCCATTCGCGCCTTTTTCGGTGGCGTTACGCATCAGATCAAACAGGGCTTCGCGTCGCGTAATCTGCCGCAGGGAATCCACATCGTTGCCATATTGCATCCCGTATCCGGCAAACCGTCCGTATTTTGTCTTGACCGCGAACCCGTCTAATTCGGGTTGGGTCGTGATTTTCATGCTTTGTAAATTCTGATTCATGCGCTTTTTACTCCAAAATTGTGCGTATTCAACCAGTAAGAATCAAAAACTTTCGCACAATCCATAAACTATTAACGTCAGTTCTGGATAAGCAAACGATCATGAATGACAGTCGTTTTGCGGCAAAATACCTTGGCTATCGGAGCTTTTGGCTCTTAGCTTTTAGCAAAAGCATTGTTTTTTTCAAACTAAAAGCTAAGAGCTAACGGCTAAAAGCTATATTTCACGAATGCTCACCTTAAGCAGAATTCAGGTTATTACACTCTTTATTATGATTATACGCTCAAGTTGTTAGATCAATGTTTACGAGATGTAACGGAATTGTAATGCTCTGTTATTGCTATGCTTTATAAGACGTAAAACACGGACTAACGTTCCAATTTAACCCATAAATATGCACTTAATGAACGTCAACTTATCCAACACTTAACTTTTATAGGCGAAATGACCCATGCAAGCAAATCGCATCCTCACCTAGAATAATAATGAAGCGTTACTTTATTGATTACAAAAAAGGAGACAATATGCGACGTTTATTATGGCTACTGGCAATTGTCGGTATATTTGCACTTGCGGCATGTGGCGGGGACGATAACAACGAAAACACCTCTAACGATGCGACGACCAGCGATACAACCACACAGGATGACTCCTCTGCGAGCACAAATAACAGCGCGGATGCTGGTTTTAGCGCGACTGTTTCCGGCGCAACAGATGCAACCGTCAGCGGGGCGGGGTATTTTCAGTGTGATGATGTGGGAGATGGCGAATTGACCATCGGTGCGGGCTTCAGCATGACCGATAACATCCTCATCCTGTTCCCGCAGGGCACAGAACCCGGTACCTATGACTTGACCTCAGATACAGGGCTTGATGCCGACTTTACAGCAACTTATGTTGGTGAAGACATCATGACGGCTATGTACGAAGATAATGTCACCGGCACACTGACTCTCGACGAGATTGCAGGCGCTACTGGCGAACCTGTGCGCGGTAGTTTTGAATTTGAAGCCAGTAAAGATGATGGGGCGACAGTGAATGTTTCCGGCTCATTTGATTTTAGCGCCGGAGAAAACGCTTACTTCAATTGCACGGAAAACGGCTAAACTTTAGCTTTCTCCACGAAGATAATGAACTCATCCTGTAAGTTTAGGGATGAGTTTTTTTATTCCTCGTCGGTTGAACTCGCGGCGACGGTGAATCCGCCGATGACCATGACGACCAGACTCAGGAAAATTGATGCGCCACAGATGATCAAACCGAAGCGTGTATTGCCACCGAGGCTGAAACTCGTCGCCACGCCCGCGCCAATCATCCAGATAAAGATCATCGTATAAGCAGTTCGCCGTGCAGAGTTATTTTGTCCTTGCATAAAGTGTAATTCAGTCCTTAGCGTGATTAGTTTTTAGTTAATAGACATTAGATTTTTGTAGGGGCGACCTGCTAGGTCGCCCGCTTATTTTCCGTCGTACCGTCGCGCTATCCCCGTCGTGTGGAGACGTTATAAATCACCATGCCCGGTCGACCAAACCAACTCATCTGACGGCGCTTGATGCTCACGATTTCAAGGTCGCCGGGGTCGCCATCGGTGGTGATGTGTTTCTGCAAGCTCATGCCAATGGGCGGCGAGATCATCAAGGCGACCATCACCAAGATCATCGTCAGCGAAAACCGATCTGCAACATGGTTATCCCGATTGCCCCCGCGTAAGCCGATGTACCCCGCCAGTGTGGTCATAAAACCTGTTGTCACCAGATTCGTACCACAGTTCGGATGCAAAGCCAGTGAACGTTCGCCTTTTTTGAGTCGGCTCAGGGCATCATAGGCGGCGCTTTCTACCTGATCCTGTGGCACATCGCCGATCAGGATAAACCCGCCATCACTGCTCCGCCCCGCCACGCGCAACGTCCGATTGCGCCGCGAAAGCATATGAATCGTCGCGTGTTCTAGCGCATGGTTTCGCCGTGTTCGCCGGACAATCGGAAAGTCTAGGATTGGGCGGATCATTTCCGCGAATTGTTTAATCATGTTTGCTCTATGCCTCTATTTTACTAACCATAAGATTACCATATTCCGGATTTTTTCTATATGGAAAGGTTGTTGTTATACTGGTAATAAAATCTTACTAAAACTATTTCTAGCGGTTTTATAACCTTACGGCAATCTTCTAAGTTAAGAACCTGTTGTAAAATGTAACAAGTTTATGACGATAGGATAGGTTATTTATGGTGAATGATCGGGTATTACTTACGGCAGACCGCCACAATGTTGAAGATGTTATCGATCTCGCCGTAGAGCATAATCTGGGCGTAGAAGTCATGATGTTCAGTTATCCTGATGTACTGGATGATAATTGGAAACATGAATTAGCAACGTACCGCACCATTTTGCGCCGCGTACCCGGTACAATCACCATGCACGGTCCTTTTATGGATATGGTCTCCGGTAGTCCTGATAATCGCATCAATGAGGTGTGTATCGGACGCTATCGCCATGCCTTACACATCGCCAACGACTTAGAAATTGGCAAGATTGTCCTTCATCCGAACTTCATCGGTTCGTTACATAATCCGTCTTACCGTGAAGGCTGGCATAAGCGCAACGTCATCTTCTGGAACAGTGTGGCGAATTATGCGACTCCATTAGGGGTGACCATCGCGCTGGAAAATATGTGGGAATTCGAACCGGGCATTATCGCGGATGTTCTGCGTGAGGTGGATCATCCCAACTTACGCGCCTGCCTTGATGTCGGTCACGCGCATGTTTTTGGCGATAAGAGCATCAACTTTCAAACATGGCTTAATACGATGGCTCCGTGGCTCGTTCACATGCACATGAATAACAACAACGGCATTCTGGACGAACATCACGGCTTCGACTGGGAAAACGGTGTGCTGGATTACAACGATATTCTGTCACGCATCCGCACTTCCGGCGTAGACCCAACGATGGTGCTGGAAATGTGGGATGTGAACGATATGCGCGATAGTCTGCATTATTTTGAGATAGAAAAAGCGCCTGATCTCATCGGCGACTAAAAGTAATTTTTTTAGTAGAGGCGGTTTGTTGTTCATCTGGTTTGTTGTTCATCTGCACATCACACCGCCCCGACATGCCCCTAAAATGGATCATTACGCGGGACATCTGTGCGGAGTTCGTACCCGCGTGTGTCGCTATGTGCCAAGAGCTTTCCGCGCGATTTCGGCGCGATGCTATTGGGATTAATCCCCTTCTTCCGTAATTCAAGTTGAATCATTTCATCAAGTTTGCGCTTGTCTTTGCCCGTCACCCGCGCCAATTCATCCGCACGGGTCAGCGCGTAGGGATAGGGGTTGCGCCCTTGCATCCCGCATTGTGCGTTGATAGTCGCATGGAGCGCATCCACACCGCCGGGCATCCGCGCCACCCACACCGGAATATCCACACGAGCGATGGCGGATTGGCTTTGATTACCCACTTTGATGTAGAAGAAGGCGATTTCATAATTCACGCCACGCTTGCGGTAATCAAGATTCTTGGGCGAATTCTGCACCATAATGGCGGAGCGTTCGCCCGGTTTTAGCAGACTATTAAACAGGTGTTGATCGCGCAGACCTTCAAGATCGCCACCCGCTTCGATCTCACGGCGCTTTTCGCGGACTTCTGCTTCGTCTTTCAGGTTCATCAGATGGAGCATACGCATCATCACCGTGCCGCGTGGATTATCCACATAGCCGCCCAGAATCGCGCCGGAATCGTGCAGATGGGTCAGCGCGGATTGATATTCGCGCATCAAGTCGCCGCTTGCGGTCACATCATCACCCGCCCAGAAGAGCAAACGGTTATCATAGAGCGTAATCAACGGTCCGCCACTGTATCGGCGAAATTCCCACGCGGATTCAGCGAGGCGTTTCATCTCCGTGACGGTTCTACGGGCATCCACCGTGCGGTTGGTAATCACCTGACGGTTAGCATCATGCACATGCGCTTTATGATAAAACAATTCCGGCACGGTGACTTGCTGTGGCACGCTATTTTGCCCGTGCTCAAAGATGAATAAGCCCGTGTTAATCAGATAATAATGCACGGGGGCACGCTCATCAGGGTAAATTTGTGAGCCATCCGCCGCGATGATGGTCGCCTGTTCCGGCATGGGTGGTGGCGCGATAATGGCATTCGGCGCTTCAGCGAGAGGTTCATCCAACGGGGCGGCACCGCGATAGCCGCTAATATCGGATTGACGCACCAACGTCACGCGTTCACGCACCGCCACTACATCCGATGTGGCTTCAAAACGACTGCGGGCGATGTGCAGACGATCCGCGATGTCAAAATCAAGCTCGTCAATCATCGCGCTCAGTTTGTAAATTTGCCCGACTATTTTAGTAAATTCAATCGCCACCGTTCATGACCTCGTACTCATTGGTAGATATTGGATGTTTTATTGAACAGAACAAAAAAATCATAACACATAGATATAGATACTGTATTGAAAGTCAAGCGCAAAATCAAGCAACTCGAACTTGTTGTGGATAGAGATATAAGCCGACAGCCAAGCATAAAAAAAGCGCGGAGCAGTCACAATCGCCCCACGCTTTTAAGGTCAAGGTTAATTTATGTTCAGCTAGGCACGGCAATGGCGCTGACGACTTCCGCCGCAAGTTCATAACGCCCGAACGCCGGAATGATATACGCGCCCGCCACCTTTTCGCGCACCGCGATGAGCAATTCCTGCGCGATCTTCACGCCTTCATAGGGGGCATCATCGCCCGCGTCTTCCATGCGCTTGAAGATATGATCGGGGATGCTGATTCCCGGCACTTCGTTGTGCAGGAATTGCGCCTGACGCAAACTATACAACGGCATAATGCCCATCAACACGGGAAAATCAAACGCATGACCGTTCGTTTCCTCGTAACGCTCAAGGAACAGGTCAATTTTGTGGGCTTCAAACACCGCCTGCCCAAGTGCAAAATCCGCACCTGCTGACAATTTATTGCCCAGCACTTTGATCTCGCGGTCAAGGTCATCGGCGAACATATTCAGCGCACAGCCCACCGTAAACGCCGTCGGTCTGCCGATGCTACTGCCCGCCATATCCATGCCGTCATTCATGCGCGTCTTGATGAGTTCGATCAACTTCGATGGCACAATATCATATTGATCCATCGCTTCGGGATAATCGCCGATTTTGGTCGGGTCGCCCATCGTCACGAACAGATTACGCAAATCTAGCGCGTGCGCGGCGAGCAAATCCCCCTGAATACGGAGCAAGTTACGTCCGCGAGTGGGGAAGTGGAGCACCGTTTCCAGCCCGACCTGTGCATGGAGTTCATGGCAGACCGCCCACGGACTCATCCGCATCCGTGCGGCAGGGGTATCGGCAATATCCAGCAAATCCGCACCGGCTTCCCGCAGAATCCGTGCATTATTCAGCAATTTATCAATGTTGGCGCTACGGGGCGGAGCCATCTCCACCGTCACCGTAAACAGGCGCTTGCTCAGACGATCCGCCAGCGTGGTGGGCGGTAAGGGCATAAATTCGCTATCGTCCCCGCTAGTATCCATTACCTGAATGTGGGGCAATTGGCGTTTGTGGGCGGCAACTTCGTCCAGCGCGGTACGCATCGCACGGATATGATCGGGCGTAGTTCCACAGCACCCGCCGATAATATTCGCGCCCATCGCTTTGAAGGTCAGCGCATAATCGCCAAAATAATCTGCCGTCGCCGGATACATCACCCGTCCGCGGTTAAACTCAGGGAATCCCGCGTTGGGCATGGCGATAAAATGGGCTTCTGGCACGGCTTTGTGCATCGCTTGCAGGACAATCGAAATTTGCGCCGGACCGGTGCTACAGTTCACGCCGATGACATCCGCTCCCGCTTTGTGCAATTCGTGCGCCACCCGTGCCGGCGTGAATCCCAGCATGGTGCGATCATCCTGAGCGAACGTCATGGAGCAAATCACCGGAGTCGACGGTGACACACTGCGGGCGGTTTCCAGCGCCAGCAACATCTCGTTATGATCGGTGAAGGTCTCAAACAGCAAAACATCCACGCCACCGTCTATCAGCGCAGAAATTTGCTCGGTGAACGCGGCACGGCTTTCGTCTTCAGTGATCCGTCCATAGGGGCGCATCCGTGTGCCAAGTGAGCCGACTGATCCGGCGACATAGGTTTTACGGGCGGCTTCATCGGCGGTTTTACGGGCAATTTGTGCGGCGTTATAGTTGACTTCCATCACCTGATCGCCCAAGCCGTATTCGGTCAATTTGTAGCGATTCGCGCCGAACGTATTGGTTTCGATCAGGTTCGCGCCCGCCTCGATATAATCACGATGCACGCCCGCGACTAGATCAGGATCGGACAGATTGAGCGCGTCAAAACAGGCGGATATCTCCGCGCCACGTTGATGCAAAATCGTCCCCATTGCGCCATCTGCGAGGATGGTTTCCCCGCTTTTAAGGGCTTTCAGGAACGCGCTATTGGCTTTACTTGCTGATTGTGATGTGTTTTCTACCATGGAATTATGTCACTCGAACACTCAGAATACAGAACAATTTGTGTGCCACCCCAACCCGCTTCACGCACTGTCCAGCGCATGAAACCGATGCCATCATCGCGACGTGCGCCGGTGGCGTTTGTCGTTTGGTCACGATTAAAATACCAGTCTTCTACCGTGTCTTCATCATCGGTGGTAAAGAGGATGCGTGTGGTTTCGCCCACGCCGAACGCCCTGATGAACGTATAGTCCTCGCTCAACAATTCAGCATCAGGATAATCTGGCAACCATTTTTGGGCATCATTGTAACAGCTGACATCTAGCCCGACGTAGACCGTCGCACCACAGATGCAAAAAATAGCAAAAATAATCACCATAAACGCTACCCACATGCGCCATGTATAGACACGCTTATAGCCCGGATCACCACCATACATACGGCTATATCTCCACTTTTTTAAAACTAAGGGATAATTACTTTAAGCCTTAAGCCTACCACGTCACCCATCAATCGCGGTATGCCCAAAACCTTGATGCACTTCGGGTTTCAATTGCTTCGCCCAAAGTTTTAGCCGCGCCATCATCGGCGGAATGGGGGCTTAATCCTCAACATCACTCAGCGGGATGGTTTGATCCGGTGGCGGTGATTCAGTGAATCGTACCGCTTTGATGGTCGGTGCGCCAAAGACGTAACATTTCAATACACGGTGCATCCCATCCATGATGTTGCCCCGCGAGTCGAGGATGATCGGATATTTCAAATCGGCATTCAGAATACGTTTTGCCTGATCGCCAATATCGCGCCAGTAGATCGGCTGTGTGGGCGGGTTGAACTGAAAATTCTCATTCGTCCAGTCAAAACTATCCAGCGGCACATCTTCAACGGGCATCGTCTCCGCCAGTTTCCAGAGCGTGCTGGCTTTCCAGTAATAGAGGTTCTCGTCGTCTTGTTCAAGATAACCGTGTTCAGGGAATTTCATTTATTCCTCATCCCGACTTTCTGCGGCTTGCCTTAACACCAATAGCACTTCTTTTAAAGGTGCTGAGACCGCACTTGATGCCTCTGACAACACTAATGTTTGATACGCTTCGAGATAATCCATTCGTAAACGGTAGAAGATATGCAAAAAGTACCGTATGAATTCGATACAATCTAGCACGCTGACTTCAATCTGTCGGGTGGTTTCATAGATACTGCTTGCGTAGATTAATACAGATTCCTCAATATGCTCAGTCGTGATAAAAACATAATTTTGGATTTCGCTGTCGGTTCGCTGGATTTTCTGTAGTGCATGGTCAATATCGTTGATCGTTACCCGGCGTTGCTTCATTTCAAAACTTGTTATCACACTTTCATTATCCAAAAGCGTAATTTCCAGATCACCGAGGGATTGACTCTGGAAGTCCGCCGCGTTATGGGAAGCGAGGGGAAGTATACGTTCTCCAAGTTTTTCAGAAGTAACCTGATATGCCGCCGCCACCGCGAGAACCGGTAGTCGACTTGATCTTGGTTGTTGTAAATGTTGTTGAATAATACGCACAATGCTTTCAACAGACAATTGAGCATCAGCTTCGACAGTTTTTAACCCGCTTAAAAGGGTCTTCATGCGCTGTTCTTGCTCGTCTCGAATAAGAATTAACCATCTAATCGTTTCAACCAATACATCACGCGCATCAACCTGATTTTGTTGAACGTCATCAAGTATGTGCAGTACGGTTTGATACAATCTTGGCGGTCTGCCAACTAAATTTGTATCTCGTGTTAGCGCCGAGCTTATATTCCGAAGTGCAGGTGTCAAAAAAGCGGTGGTGTTATTACATGGAAGTCTATTCTTAATCACGAAAGCGGTGATGTAATGTTCATCGTAGGTTCGTCCTGAGTAGCTATCACTATCTCCGATTTCTGTGTAGGGTTTAAGGATATTTAACGCTGGTCTATGCGTCTTCGCCAGCAAACAGGCAAGCAATAAGCGTACCCCGGCTCGATTCTGAATATTTCGCGCTACATATTCAATTTGAGTTTGTAGCGCATTATCTATAACGAGTTGGTTGCTATGCTGAGATGCTTGCAAATAGGCTAAATCAAGGATTTCATCTGGGGTGGGCATATGACCTCTGGTTCATAATTTGTCCACAACACTTCGATTCTCGGTTGCTTTGAGGAATGAATCTTCTTTTCAGGTGCTTCCGAGACATACCAATCATCGTAAAGCGCGTTCATCAAGTCTCCACGATACCCGGAAATAGCAACCTTGCCCTTTACATTCAGCAATATTTTTGCCAATTGCTCATGATCTTCACTTGTCATTTCATACTTATAAGCTCTAATGTCACTGCGCGACGCATGTACATAGGGTGGATCGCAGTAAAACAACGTATCAGGGCTATCGTATCGCTGAATCACTTCAGCCGCAGGTGCATTTTCAATCTGAACTCGTAATAACCGTTGGGCAATTTCAGATAGTCCCTCAACGCTCCCCAACCACCGTGAGACCGCACCTGCCATACCTGCACGACTCGTTAACAAACAATGCGCCCATCGCCCTGAACTTGCCGTTTGTGCCAGACCAGTACGAACTTGACGTGCGCGAACATAAAAACGGCGCGCACGTTCCAGGTCTGAAATATCTGATTCTACAGTAGCAATCGCAAGCTCGAATTCTTCGCGGGAAAAGGGTGTTAGCCCAATCGCCTCCACCAGAGCGTCTTTGTGCTCACGTAAAACCCTGAAGAAATTAACAACTTCACCGTCAAGGTCGTTATAGGTTTCTACAGGCGCAGGCTCACGATTGATGAGCACTGCGCCAGATCCGCCAAACGGTTCACAGTAATGTGTGGATTGTGGAAGTAAGGGGAGTAACCAATCCAGATGACTGAATTTACCCCCATACCACCCGAAAGCAATATTTTTTCTGCTCATCCTACTCGCCCAGAATTTGCACGGAGCGGTCAAGGTTGCCGACGCTATAGTATTTCGCGTCGGGATGATGCGCGAAGATCGCCGCCGTGCTCTGTTCCGGCACCAGCTGATAACTTTCCGGCGTAAGGGTTAGACCGATGTCCGCTGTCTGCGGGAGCAGGTCGAATACCAGTTGATGATGTTCCAGCTCAGGACAGGCAGGATACCCCCAACTATAACGCTTGCCCTGTGAGTCACCCAAGCCGAGTTCCTTACGGACGTGTTGCGTCATATAATTGGCGGTAGCTTCTGCCGCTTGCACCGCTAACCCGTGAAAGAAATAGGCTTCGCTGTAATTATCGGCGCTCTGGAGCTTATCAAACGCTTCCGAAGCAACCTCGCCGACGGTCACCACCTGAAATTCCACTACGTCGATCTTGCCCTCGTCCAACGGCGCGTAATAATCGCTGATGCACAGGAATTCGCCCCCCGGTTGGCGCGGGAAGGTAAAACGGGCAATTTCGTTGCGTTCCGTCACGCCAGCATTGAACGGCGCGGGATCATAAACCACCAGATCGTTGCCGTCGCTGTTCACAGGGAAATAACCATAGACCGCCTGCGGACGGAGCGACTTATCACGCAGAGCTTGCTTGCTCATGCGGTCTAAACGCGCTTCAAATTCGGCTTCCAGCTTCGTCCATTCGTCGCCGCGAGAGTTCTTCGCGCCCCACGACAGGCGATAGAGTTCCGGTTTGTGCAAATGCTGTAGCACAATTTCCAGCGGCATGTAATCCACCAGACGCGGTCCCCAGAACGGCGGAGTCGGCAGGCTGGGCGCGGATTTCACCGTTTTACGTCCGTCGCCTTTATCCACACGCTTACGGCGGGCGGGTTTGTTCATCTCGGCGTAGGCTTCTTCGATGACTTCCTCGACGAAATTGTTGCGCTCATCAGGGTTCACCAGCTTATCCATGACCGCCAGCCCCTCGAAGGCATCGGTACAATAGAACACGCCGGGCAGATACGGATCGCCGGAGTCGTTCAGGAACATGATGCGTCGCCCGAATTTACGGTTGATCGCCGCGCCGCCGACCATGACCGGATATTCTAATCCGCGCCGCGCTAATTCGTTGATAATCAGCGGCATCTGCTTCGATGTGCTGACCAGTAGCGCCGATAACCCGATGGCATCCGCGTTGTATTCGATGGCTTTCTCGATGATCGTGTTGGCTGGTACTTGCTTGCCGAGATCATAGACGGTGTAGCCATTATTCGACAAAATGGTTTTCACCAGATTCTTGCCGATGTCATGCACATCACCATAAACCGTCGCCAGCACGACCACGCCTTTGGTCGAACCTTCCACTTTTTCCATGAATTGCTCAAGATAAGCGACGGATTTCTTCATCGCTTCGGCGGATTGCAACACGAACGGCAGAATTAACTCGCCCGCGCCGAACTTATCGCCAACTTCTTTCATGGCGGGGAGCATCACGTTATTCAGCACGCCCACAGGGTCTTGCCGCGTCAGGCAATCATCAATCAGGGCCTCAACGCCTTCCTTCTTACGGTGGACGATGTGCCAGTGCAGGGCTTCTTCGCTGGTCATGTCTTTGGTGGGGTCTTCCGCTTCTTTCCCGCCAACACTGACCTCGTTTTCTTCAAAGTATTGGATGAAGCGCGGCAATGCGTCCTCATCACTGTTGAAAATCACATCTTCGGCGATCTTGCGCTGATCGTCGGGAATTTCCGAATAGGGTGTGATGTGCGCCGGATTGACAATCGCCATATCCAGCCCCGCTTTGACGGCATGATAGAGGAACACACTGTTCAGCACGCCCCGCGCCGCCGGAGTCACACCGAAGCTGACGTTGCTCACACCGAGCGCGGTCATCACGCCGGGGATGTGCTTCTTAATCAGCCGGATACCTTCGAGCGTTTCAATCGCGTCGTTGCGTAATTCTTCCTGTCCGGTGGTCAGCGGGAAGGTCAGGTCGTCAAAGATCAAATCTTCCGGTGACATGCCATACTCGTTCACGGCGATGTCCGTGATACGTTGCGCGATTTCCAGCTTCTTCTCACGCGTGTGCGCCATGCCATCCTCGTCGATGGTCATGCTGAGGACTGCCCCGCCGTGTTTCTTGACGATGGGCAGGATGCTATCAATCCGATCACGCCCGTTTTCCAGATTATTGCCGTTGACGATGCCCCGCCCCGGATAGAGTGCCAGCGCCGCCTCAGCGACATCGGCTTCCGTCGTGTCGATAATCAAGGGTACTTCGACGGACATCGCTAATTTCTTGACGAGTTGTTCCATCATGTATTTTTCGTCGTCGCGCTCGGTCAATGCCACACACACATCCAGCATATGCGCGCCGTTTTCTACCTGCCCGACGGCGATCTGTACAATCGAGTCGTAATCGTCTTCGAGTAAAAGGCGCTTGACCTTACGACTCCCCTGACTGTTCACTCGCTCACCGATCAGCGTCGGACCGGGGTCTTGCATCATACGCGTGGCGGTCATGCCGGAAGACGCTTGCGCTTCGTGCATCGGGTCGCGCTGTTTTGGCGCTTGTCTCACGGTAGCATCACCGTAGGGGCGACCTGCCAGGTCGCCCACTGTTAGGTCGCCCACTGCCAAGTCGCCCTTACTTTTGTCGTTGGCTTTGAGCGACTCAACATACGCTTCATAGGTATGCCCATGCACCGCCTGATACAACTTGCTCAGATGTTCCGGCGTAGTGCCACAACATCCCCCGACGACATTCACCCCCCAGCGCGTAAATTCGCTGACCATCTGGCTGAACGGGTCGGGTTCCATCGGGTAGACGGCTTCACCATCCACATTGATGGGCAAGCCGGCATTCGGCAACACGCTGATCGGCAACGTACTGCGCTCCACCAGATATTGAATCGGCTGGCGCATATATTCCGGTCCGGTAGAGCAATTCATACCGAGAATGTCAATCGGCATCGATTCCAGCGTGGTTAATGCACCGGCAATGTCCGTCCCGAAGAGCATCCTGCCGGACACATCCAGCGTGATTTGCACCTGTAACGGAACGCGATTGCCGGAGTCTTCAAAGTAGCGATTGATGCCAACAACTGCCGCCTTGACCTCTAAAATGTCCTGACTGGTTTCCACCAGCAAAACATCCGCGCCACCTTCCACCAGACCCTGCGCCTGCTCATAGAACAATGCGCTGAGTTCGTCAAAGGTGATGTTGCTCAAATCAGGATCGTTTCCGCTCGGCAATTTACCGCTCGGTCCGATGCTCCCCGCCACAAAACGCGGGATGCCGGTTTCCGCCTCAAAGCGATCACAGGCTTTACGGGCGATTTGCGCGGCGGTGCGGTTCATTTCCAGTGTGCGATCCCCAAGCCCATACTCGCTCAGGGTCAGGCGATTGCTACGGAAGGTGTTCGTCTCCACCGCTTCACTGCCAACTTCAAGGAAACTGCTATGGATGGCTTCAATGATTTCTGGACGGGTGATGACCAGATAATCAACACAGCCATCATACTGTTTGCCACCATAATCTTCTTCGGTGAGGTCATATTTCTGGATGCTCGTACCCATCGCGCCGTCGAAGATGACGATATGATCGTCGATTGCGTCCAGATAACGGCGATTGCTAAAAATACGGTCTGTTTTACGGGTAATATTCGGTGTGGTCATGTAGGATTTTATACTCCAACTCGGTCTACGGGTGACCCCTGTCTGGCTCGCCATCATGCGGGCGAGGGTCTGAATCGCGCCGTGCAACCGATGTCCTTCTTTGTGATGATGAAGCGACACAGGGGAGGGTTCCACGGGCGTTTAATGACAGTGATGATTAGATGTGTGTAATTTTCTCATAACTTGAGGCGGAATGTAACCTTTAGGTTGTGGCTAGCGTTCTTGAGTTAAGACTTGTCAACATATGCTTCAAATGATGATAAGACAGAATAAGCGGTAAAAGGGATTACAAACCACAACTTAGGGTAAAATGAACCAGCAATAGTTTCCCATTCCTCAATACTTTTTTCCGGTGGCATATGATCTTTCTTAAACCATTCAGGTAGATCAGACATCCTATGCTGTTCATCCAAATATGGGTACTTATCTTTCAATTCTGATGGGAAATCGGATAATGACAGAATAAGCTCTGATATGGGAATTCCTTTGTCTTTTATATGAAGACAAGCACGATCCTGCTCTCTGTCACCATAAATTCGATCTTCGATGATGCCATAATCCAGCAATTCACTGAATCCGGTTGGCATGACAAAGCCTTCACGAATGCCTTGAATGGTGGTTGTTTCATCCAAGAGCCGACTGGCTGTAAAAAGATGATAACTTAACCCCCGTTCCAACACGCGCATGTTTTCGGTTCGTGGATTATGGTTACCAGATATTTCAGCTTCCGTTGAGCGAAGCACCATTGCGGTGATTTTTGTCGTTTGCTCCCATTCTTCCTGTGTAATTTTCGGATGATTATACAGATCAACGTTATCCGGCTTGGCTACGCGACTCAAATCTTCGATGATATCTGAAAGAAGCACATCATAATCTCTCAACTTGAGACCAAAATATAGTTTTCTTTCTGTCGAACGATGCTTAACAAGACCATATTCAATATTGAGATAGCGATTGTGGCTATCAAGCGTATCTGAGCCGTGCCATAGAAATGCCTTCATCAAATCTTGATTCAGGAGTGACACATTTTCAAGATTGACCATGCGCGGAATTGAATACAGCATCCACGACAACGTTTTGTTATTCCATGAAAGTGCCATCAACAACCTCGAACATAGATTTCTTCAGGACAGAGAGATTTATCACAATTGAGGTGATGTCTCATATATATGAGCATGAAAATAGGCGTGAATTTTTGGAATGTTGCGATGAAACTATTCGGGTCTATTATACAGACCACATGAACCGCGCAGAAATTACGAATGGTCTGCAATTTCTGCGCGGTGTTGATTGGTCTATTTGATTGTCGCGGACGGGACTATGTTAATCCCAGCCACCACTATAACCGTAACGTGAGGGGCGTGGCACGATATACGCTGAGAGCGCGTCCCGATGGGCGTTCAGGGCGCTCCATGCGCGTTCCAAGCCGAGATGATAGCCGAACAACCCGCGATCTTCATGCCAATTATCCAGCGTATACAAGCGATAACCAAGTTGCGTCAGGAGCGTTTCCGATTGCGCTGTCGTCAGGTTGGCATTATCCAGCAGAGGGGCAATCACGGGAAGCGCATCGTCTGAAAGCTCGGTCAAATAGCCCACGTCCAGCGACTCGCCGTGTTCCCAGCGGGCGATATTCCGCGAGGCGATGAAGCGATCCATGTTGATGGCGTTGAGCGTAAACGCAAAGCCGAACAGCGCGACGATACAGCCAATCCAGAAGACGCGCCCGCTCCGCGCTTCGCCCACGCGCCAGATATCCCAGAGCAGAAAGCCAAACAGCACCGCCAGCCACAGCATAAACGCGCCACTCATCACACGGATGCGCGTATAGCCGTAAGCGTCCTGATACAAATACAGCCGATAAAATGCCGCCACCAGCAACAACGCCGTCAAGCCGATCATCGCTGTGACCAGCCCCCGAAACAGCCGATCATGGTCGCGGTCACGCACGGTCAGGTTGTCCAGCATCAAGGTCAGCACCACCGTCATGCAGGAAACGGTCAACAATTCCTGAAACCCGCGCCGTGCATATTGCGCGTAAGTTAAGCCTTGCGTGTTGATGTTGGCTTCTCCGCCGAATAAATAGCGTGCCTGAATCAGCATAAAGACGATGAACAGCGCATTCACCGCGCCGAGCATCATGCCCGCTTCGATCATCGACAGGCGCAGGAGCGGTTTGCGTTTTTCGCGCTTTGCCTCTGCTGAGGTGTTGAGCGGTGCGGTCAGCATCAGCCGGAAGCCCGCCATACTGAACCATGCGAACGTGCCAATCGTCATCAATTGCCCGAAGGTGTTCCACGGCGATTTAGGGTTGATCCACGCCAGCGCGTCGTCCATTATTCCGGCGAAGATCGCATCCGCCGAACCGAGCAACACGCCAAAGACGATTACCACAGGCAAAGTCAGCAATGCACCGCGCACGATAGACGCGAGATGCAACGCCCGAAAGCGCTTTAAGCCCTCGAATTGATCGCCATTATTTTTGAGGTAACCGACACTTTGCATGATCGTGTTCAGCGGGTCGCGTAGCCATGCAACGAAGAACATATCCATCGTGTTTTCAAACAAACAACGCAATGAGCCACCGAGAAAGCGCGGAATGCCCGAAAACCGGAGCGATAATGCCAGCGTACAGAACGCCACACTTGCATTGAGGAGCATCAAAGTCGGCGAGGCGATCACACTCATCCAGACGGAAAACATCAGCGCCGGAATAAGTAAGCTCAGGTTCGCGGGATAAGCGGTGACGTTCAGCAGGCGCAACAGCCCGAACGCCATCAGCATAAACGCCAGCACAAACAGGGGCAGGTTGATTCCGAGTGGTGCGCTGTGAAAAAGTAGGTTGCCCACCACGCCCATCAATAAGCTAGCAACCAGCACATGAATAGAAATGTGTTGCTTGTGTGCGTTTTCTTCGGCGACTCGTTGACGCGCTTCTTCGTCGTTTTGTGCGTCGGCGATGTCGTCGAATTCCAGACCGGGATAATCGCCATTGATGCCGATTAGGTTCTCAGGGTGATCGATTTGCATAAGGGTTCGCTCCGTCTATAGACCTGTATCTGAACTACAGCCTACGCCGGAACGTCCCCGCCAAGCCACCGCTTACATGCCCATCTTCACGCACCTGAGTGCTTGACACGCGTTTTTAGGCGGCGAACCGATCAATAAATTTTCACTACAAGCACCATTTTCTAAAATCTTATTTTCTTGGCGCACTTGGCGACTTGGCGGTTCATTACTGTTGGCTCACCGCTTTTCACTCATTGCTATCTTCTATCAATCACTCCGCCCCGTGCGCTTTGAGCAACGCCACAATGTCCTCATGCCCGCGCTCGGTAGCCACCTGCACCAGCGTCTTGTTCTGGAAATTGGTAACCGTCAGATCATCCGCGCCATTCGCCAGCAACCACGTCACCATGTCGATGCTACCGGAGCCAATCGCGCCGAACAACGCCCCCGATGCGCCGGATAAATCCCCGCCCGCATCCGCAATCGCCTGCATAATGGCGACATCACCGCTCATCGCCGCGTGGGAAATCAACGGAATGCCATGCCCGCCACGTGCATTTGCCGTTTCGGGATCATCCGCCAGCATCCTCAGCACATCGTCACGCCGTCCGAGCATCGCCGCCGTGTAAATCGCCAGCGGTGCGCCTTGCTCCAGCAAATATTCTGCGATGGGACGATTCCCCACATGCGCCGCCGCTTGAATCGGGGTTTCCGTATTATTCTCTGCCCACTCATAAGTGATGTCCAGCCATTCTGGATGCTCAGCGAGCAGGCGTTTGGTATTTTCCAGATCACCATGCGCGGCGATCAAAAACGCGCGTACATTCTCATCAGTTGTTGGAGTCATCAGAATTTGCCTCTTATATTTTTGCTTACTTTAGCACAAACATTCGAGGGTTGGCGAAAAAACGGGTCATTAGGACAGGTCAGCCCATCCCATGACCTTCCGCATGAGTTCAGCGGATAAATGTAACCTTCTGCGTGTGGTGATGATCTTGCAGATTGAATCCCACTTATAATGAAAATAAACCATACGCTCTAACTAAATTTAAGGAGCAACCAAAATGGATAATAAACGTATTGTCAGTATTTTGAACGATCTCGTTCGTATCAATTCCGCCTCAATCGCCGGTTATGAAACTGCCGCAGACCACGCCCATGATCTAAAATTGGTCGAGCTATGTCATGCCTTCGCCGCAGAACGCGAAACCTTCATCGAAAGCCTGAATCACAAGCTCATCATCCTCGGCGCAAAACCGGAGGAGCGTTTCAGCGTTTTGGGCAAACTCCATCGGTGGCTGATTGATTTCAGGACATTGGTGCAATCCGTCGGAGATGAAGTCATTATTACGGAATGTCTGCGCGGGGATGAAGTCGCCATGCAACATTATATGGACGGCATGGCGCTGAATTTGCCGGACGACTATCACAACCTCCTACTCAGTCACTATAAGACCATCAAAGAGTCGAACATTCGCCTTAGCAGATTTTCAGAAACGCTGAAAGTCGTCGAACGCTAACCTTCACGGAAACAACCAAAAAAAGACCAGTCGATTACGGCTGGTCTTTTGTATCTTGTTTATTTGATGCGCTAGAAACTTATACCAATCAGGTTTAAGTGAGTCCGCTATAGCTTGTTCAAAAATTGCAACGAGCGGACTTCTTTTCACACGGTTGGTATTAAGCGTTCGCGGTTTCGGTTACGGGAACGGCTTCTACATCAAGCGTGATGTTGATGTCTTTGCCGACCAATACGCCACCGGCTTCCAATGCCTGATTCCAGGTCAGACCGAAGTCTTCCCGGTTGATCTTGGCAGTACCGGTGAAGCCTGCGGTTTCTGTACCGGTGAACGGATTCTTGGTCACGCCCAGCAATTCTGTGTTCAACACGACGGATTTGGTCACGCCATGCACGGTCAGATCGCCGGTGATTTCTGCTTTGTTCTCACCTGTCACGTTGACGTTGGTGCTAACGAAGGTGATGGTCGGGTAATTTTCTACGTCGAGGAAATCGCCACTACGCAGATGCCCGTCGCGGTCTGCAACACCTGTCCAGATGCTACCCGCGTTGATGGTCGCATTTACAGACGACGCACCCGGATTTGCCGGATCGTATTCGATGGTGCCGGAAACTTCTTTAAAACCGCCGCGCACATTGGTAATCATCATGTGGCGAACGGAAAAATCTGCATTTGAATGTCCGGGGTCAAAACTCCATGTAGCCATTGGTTGTGCTCCTTGTTTCGAATTTTCGAATGATGTGGACTATAGTCCGTTTATGTCATAAACATAACGATACACCACTTCTGAGATCAATGCCATTAGAGTTACATAAGAAACGGACGAGTGTCCGGTTATGCGAATTTATGGTTGAATGGGCGGGTAATTCTCAAATTGCGATACTTTTTAGGGGCGGTTAAGCTGTAAATTCGGTGATCGGTTTTAGCGTGATTCCCTCAGCTAGAGCGGCTTTTTCCTGTTTTACGTCAACGGTAATCAGTGGATAGCCAAGTTTTTCTGCTAGCGCAATGTAGAGCGAATCATAAACTGCTAACTCATGCTTTAATCCAATTTCTAAAGCGCGGGGGAGCATGTTTGTAACAGCGACTAGGATAAGGTCAAGCGCCAGTAAATCTTGCGTAAGCAAATCTGCCGTGTTTTGAGGCATCCCTTGAAAACGCACATGCTTCCATAACACGTTAGTGCATTCCAGTAAACAAAACTCAGGCACATAAACTGTGGTTGTTGATTTGGCTACATGCTCAAAGAGCGTGCTCACATTTGCAGTATGCGGCTCACTCAGCAAATATTGCATCATGATACTGGTATCAACGATATACTTAATCATCGGTCACGATCTTCTCGCAAAAGCTCCAATGATGATTTTGCGCCCGGCGGTGGAGTCCAGCGATTACGCCGGATTGATTCGTTGACTTCATCCATCGTTCTTGTATCTGTGCGTTTCCAGTAAACAATTTGAATACGCTTATCTATTTTCTCTTCCACAAAGCTATTCAATTCGTCCATTGTCATATCGCCGACGCGCTCGGTTGCCATAAGAGTTGCTCCACAATTTGTTACACTACGCATATTGTACAGGAACGAGCGCGATCATGTCTATCATATCGCTGACTCAGCACTCAGCACTATCTTCTAATACGCCGCGACAAGCCCATCTTTGCGCGGGTCGCTCCCGCCGAACAACACGCCGGAGTCCGCATCTCGCCGGATGATCTGCCCACTGCCAAACATATTCCGCGACGCTCCGCTGACAGGGCGAATCTGATGCCCTAGTTGCGCCAATTTTGCCAGCACTTTAAAGTCATGCCCTTCTTCGATAGCAAGTTCACTGCCTGCTGTGCCTGCCGAGAGCATCCAGCGCGGACGGTCTAACGCTTCCTGTGGATTCCAGTCGTCGTCAACCATCGCGCTCATCACCTGAAAATGCCCCTGTGGTTGCATATCGCCACCCATCACGCCGAATGCCGCCCACAATTGCCCATCTTTTAGCGCCATGCCGGGGATGATGGTGTGATAAGGACGTTTGCCCGGTTCAAGTGCGTTACGATGCGCCGGATCAAGCGAGAAATCCGAACCGCGATTGTGGAATAATACGCCGTAGCCTTTCGCAACAATGCTCGTGCCAAAACTCCCACCCATGTACAAACTATTGATGAATGAGCAGGCGTTGCCATCACCATCCACCACGCACAGATAAACGGTGTTCGAGCCACTGGGCGGGATGCCAAAGGACGGGTGCTGTGCGCGATTCGGGTCAATCAACGCGCGTCGTTGCGCCGCGTAGCCTTCGTCCAGCAATCCGGCAATCGGCACATCCGCTTTGGCAGGGTCGGCGATATATTCGCGCGCATCGGCAAACGCCAGTCGCATCGCTTCAATCATTAAATGCAAACGTTCGGGATCATCCCAATCCATCGCACCCAGATCAAAGCCCTTGGCGATATTCATGGCGATCAACGCGGTCAGTCCCTGTCCATTCGGCGGATGCTCATACACATCCACGCCGCGATATGAAGTCGAAATCGGGTCGCCCCATGTGGATTGATGCGCTTTCAGGTCATCATGGGTCATCACGCCGCCGAGCGACTGCAACGTCTCTACAATAGCATCCGCAATCGGTCCCGTGTAGAAGGCTTCCGCCCCGCCCTCTGCGACCATACGAAAAGTTCTGGCAAGTCCGGGCATTTGCACGATTTGCCCAACCTGCGGCGGCTTGCCATTCGGTAAATAGTCCTCTGTATTTGTCCCACGCCGTAGATAGCCACTCGGTCCGGGTGATGCCCATGAATAGCCGAATACAGGGGAAACACCATAGCCTTCTTCGGCATAATGGATGGCATCTGCCAGTACCTCTTTAAGCGTCATGCGCCCGAAGCGCGTCACGAGGTCATACCAGCCCATTGCCGCACCGGGAACGGTGATTGTATGCGGTGAGGTGCGCGGAATTGCGTCTGTGATCCCCTGTGATTTGAGATAGTCAATCGAAAGTGCCTGGGGAGCGCGTCCACTACCATTGAGGGCAGTTACTTTTTGGGTTTTCGCATCATAATACAGCGCAAAGCAGTCACCACCGATGCCGGTCGATGCCGGTGCAGTCAGATTTAAGACCGCCGCCGCCGCAATCGCCGCATCTGCCGCGTTCCCGCCCTGACGCAAAATGTTCAGTCCGGCTTGTGATGCTAGCGGGTTACTCGCCGCGACCATCCCGCGCCGCGCAACCACCATCGAACGCCGCGATTTAAAATCAAATGACATGGGTTTCATAGGGGAGTCCTCAGTAAACAGTTTTCAGTAGTCAGTAGTCAGTAAACAGTTCTCAGCAAAAAGATATTAGTTTTTGAGTCGCGTAACCACCTTACAACAGGGCAATCAGCACATGGTTTTTGTAGGGGCGATCTGCTAGGTCGCCCTGCATTTCTCGTCTACGATCTCGTTAAATTCGTGTAATGCAAGTTGGATTATAGACCATTTTCTCCCCTCGCCAATTTTTGGCTGAGGGGTCGGGGGCTTTCAAGGGTAGGTATTTAATTATTTTGTTGAATTTGTTCCGCATTAGGCTAAAACCCCAATGCTACAACTATTATAGAAACCCCACTGAAGTGGGCTGTTTTCACAAATATACGGGGAAAACAGCCTGCTTTAGCAGGGTTTTACACCTGCTTAGCCAATGGGTTTCAGCCATTGGCGATAAAGTTAGTAACTCGACCATAAAAACCTACCCTTGTAAGGGGGTCGGGGGTGAGGTTAAATTACCCGCCAACTGCGCTCAGATTATAAACCGCATCTTACAACCACATGAGTCCGTTTATGCCGCCTCAGCCGCCACGCGTGCGTCTTGCCGTTTCTGCATGGTCGCCAATACCCACATCCAGCCCAATAACGGCAAAATCGCCACCACTGCCGTGACGTAAGAAATTACCCGCACCGCCGGATTACCGGGAACGATCAACGCCAGACTATCCGCCACATTGCCCACCAGCGCCACCTGCTCAAACGCTTGATAGGTCTTCTGCGCGGTCATGACATCCACCGCAAAGCCATGCACCAGCGTACTCAACACGGTAATCAATTGGAAAAACGCAATGTCCAGCGAAAATACCCGCCCCAGATAACGATCCGGCACACTCTTTTGCAGAATCACCGCGCTATACGTCCAGTTCGCGCTCCCGCCCATCGCCCGTACTGCCAGCGCAACCGCCGCGATCAGCAATGTCTGTGCGCTACCCAGCAGAACCCAGCCGAGAATCGCCAGCACAAAACCAACCGCGATCACCCGCCGCATCTTAAAAATTGACCCGTCATGGAAGCGATTGAGCAACAACGGACCCAAAAACGCGCCGATGCCAAACGCGCTATACATAATGCCGAGCGACAGACTCCCGTTGTTGCCGAGGATGAAGATTTGCGTGGCGAATACGGTCATCAACAAATCCACATTGCCGATACTTCCCGCCCCTTTGACCAGTGTCACCGCCAGCGTCGCCGGACGTTTCCGCAAATAACGCAAGCCTTCCAGAAAACTGCCATCTTCATCCGCCTCCGCGATATCTGACCCATCAGCTTGCGGGGGATTAGTTATTTGATGCCGTTCGTGAATCGTGCTGAGAATAAATGCCGCCACCGCGAACGTAATCGCATCCACCACAATCGCCACCACCGGACCGAAAAGCGCAGAAATGAGTCCGCCAATGAGCGCACCCACCGCCAGCATCGTTGACCATGTGATGCTCGCTAGCGTATTCGCCTTCACCAGATCATCACGGTGGACGATGCTCGGTGTAATCGCCGATTGTCCCGGCTCAAACAGCGCGGACAGCGAAAATTGCAGAACCGTCAGCACATAAATAATCCACAGGCGATCCGGCGAAGTCGCCAGCAAAAATCCGAGCACAACAAAGACACGAATCACATTGCTATACATCAGGATTTTACGCCGATCATACCGATCCACCAGCACACCGGCGAACGGACCGAAAATCAGCGGTGGCACAAAACGCGCCAGCAAAAATAGGCTGATGGCGATGCCCGAACCGTCGCTAAAATCAGCAATGATCGTGCTGAGGACAATCGTAGTGAACCAGTCGCCCGTCAAACTGACGACCTGCGCCAGCCACAATCGGGCAAATCCGGGGTTGTTTCTAAGCAATCGTGAATAAGCGATCACGCGGGAATCCTTACTAAATGTGAATAAGTGACGATGTCGACTATAAGTGCTCCATCACTTTTACATAAATCGTACGATCTGCCTAGTACCAGCAATAACAGGCGCACCAAAAATGCAAGAAGTCGGGAGCGGTTGCCCACCCCCGACTTACGGGTTTGTCTATTCATTTAGGATAACTGTTATCGTCAGCCAGCGCACATCTCCAATGCGGGCAGATGATTAAATTCGGAGGCGTTACGTAAGCTCGTGACGACCTGTACAATGTCTGGATAATCGGCAACGATGGTGAGAATTTCATCGTATATACTGAAGTTGGCGACTTCCAGATTTGCCGCCGTTGCACACGCATCTTGAACGGTCTCGTAGGTCGGCAGATCAAAATCTGGAATTTCCGGCACAGTCACGTCATAGCGGTCAAACAGCACCAGCAATGCGTCGGCATGTTGCGCTTCTGCCCGCTGAATATTGACGAACGGATTCACTTCGCCGAATTGCTCGATGATCGCGCCGTAAGCCGCATAAGCCTGATATTCGTCCATCAACGCCCGGACGAGTGCATCCGCGACCTCTTCAGTTGCGCCATCAGGATTTGCCGCGGGCAAATTCGCTAAATACCCATAACCAACAAGGCCGCTCCGATTTTGATAGCCGTTGGCATTTTGTGCGTTATTGCCAAACATATTGCGGAAGCCATTGCCGTTATTGTTCATATTGGCATTAGCGTTGGCGTTGTTATTCGGGCAGTCCGCTGTGCAGGATGGTGTACCATTGCCGTTGCCACCGTTGCCGCCATTGCCACCGTTACCGCCATTGCCACCGTTACCGTTCTGAGCGAAAACCACGCCTGCGGAAAGCATCAATACTGCGATTACCATAACCATTGCAAATCGTTTGGTTGTCATAGTGTTTACCTCAAAAACTCCTTAAATATCCTTTAAATCCTTCATTACATTAAACATAACGCGAAGGTGTTCAGAAGATGTTTAGATTGTACGGTAAAGATGTAAACTTTGTGAATATCTACACAAATAGCGCATTTAACATTCACCGGAACGCACACCGGTGAAACTTTCCGTCCACGCACCTTTGCGTTATGGTTTACACTAAACATCTAATGCGCTAACTTACTGAAAACTGTTTACTGAAAACTAAAGGAGCACACACTATGGCTGAAAAAATCGGCTGGGGGATTATTGGCACAGGGAACATCGCGCATCAATTTGCGAAAGGCTTAAAAGCCGTCGACGATGCGGAACTCGTCGCGGTTGGCTCACGCAGTCAAGAATCAGCGGATGAATTTGGGGACGAATTCGACGTGCCGAATCGTCATGCAACCTACGAAGCCCTCGCAGGTGACCCGGACGTGGACGCGGTTTACATCAGCACGCCCCATCCCATGCACATCCATAACGCCGTGCTGTGCATCGAAGCGGGCAAGGCGGTTCTGGTGGAAAAACCCTTCACGGTGAACGCGGCGGACGCAAAACGTATTCTGGATGCCGGACGAAACAACGGTGTTTTCGTCATGGAAGCTGTCTGGACGCGCTTTTTGCCCGCACACATGAAGATCAAGGAACTCGTCGCGGAAGGCGCAATCGGCGAAGTGCGGATGGTGCAGGTGGATTTCGGCTTCCGCACCCAACTGGAGCCGGAACATCGCCTGTTCGCGCCGGAATTGGCGGGCGGGGCATTGCTGGATGTGGGCGTTTATCCCATCAACATGGCGTGGATGATGCTCGGTGAGCCGCAATCTATCGTTTCCGCCGGGGACATCGGTCAAACCGGAGTGGATGAACAAGCCGCGTTCATCTTCACCTATCCACAGGGCGAATTAGCCGTCCTCTCCTGCGCGATCCGCACGGATACACGGCACGAAGCCACCATTTACGGCACAGAAGGCAGGATCCACATTCCAAGACATTGGTGGAAAGCCGAGAAATTCACCATGCAACGCGGCGCGGATGTGCAGGAATTTGAATTTCCATTTGATGGCAACGGCTACGAATATGAAGCGCGGGAAGTCGGGCGCTGTCTCCGCGAGGGCGTGCTAGAAAGCCCGATCATGCCACAGGAAGACTCACTCAATATCATGCGCGCGATGGATACCATCCGCGCACAATGGGGGCTGACCTATCCGATGGAGTAGGCGCGAAGAACAGAGAGAGATTAGATGCTAGACAAGAGATTAAAAGCAATGCGTGCTGAGTCAATTTCACGCTTGTGAACGTATCCTGTTTCGCCGGATGGCATTTCGTCCGGCGATTTTTGTTTAATGCAAAATGACTTAATTCTTAGGTAAAATGGTTACAAAGCAAACCAAAATTAGGATACGTTATGAAGCACGCCTCTACCATTGGCTTTATCATGTCGATTATGATCATGTTTGGATGGCAAAATAGTATTATCGCACAATTCACCAGCGATAACATAAACAGCATTCGGAGCATTGCTTTACACCCGAATGGTATAACACTGGCAATGGGTGCGCGCTCCAATGATGAGCCGGGAATCTGGTTTTACGATTTGGCGACGGAAACAATCACAGGACATATCGCCACGCAGGGGAATGTTTCTGCGCTCTATTGGCGACCCGATGGTAACGTGATCGTCGCGAGTGTGGCGACAGGTGAAGGACGAACTGTGCAGGTTTTCGATGTTGCAACGTCTGCAATTCTATTTGAATATGATGCGATGGCGAGTCTTATTCAAGTTATATGGAGCGATGACGGCACAGAATTTATGACACCGGCAGGAAATCGTGTTTTGAGGCGGGATGGTTTAACAGGTGAGATGCTTCAAACCTTTGAATTTCCAGAAACCAATCGACGTTCAGTGCGTGGAATTGCATGGTCTGAGCAAAATAACAGACTGTATGCAACGTTTGACGTTGACCCAGAAATACTCGTATGGAATACCATTACGGGTGAAATAATAACTTCGTTTCCCATTACTTTCACATCTTATGCACCGGAGTTTAATCATACGGAAACCCTTCTAGCAGTGGGAAGCAATATAGGCGATGGCGGAATATTAATATTAGACTCGACCACAGGCGACATTGTGGACGAATTTTCCCATGACGAGGGTGGTTTTGTTCTGTTTTCACCGCTCTGGTCACCAGATGACTCTAAAATTTTGGCAAATATTGATAATAAAATTTGGATATGGGACGTTACGACAGGACAGTTAGTGCATCAAATATCACTTCAAGAACATACGAATTCCCTGTCAACAGATTGGACAAGTGATGGCATGGGCATCATCTTTTCTGACGGCATGGCATTTCCACAAGTTATCGATTTGGCTCTCGCACAAAGTGACATAGAGTAGGATGATAACCCGCCGAACCGCGCCCTGTGCGCCAAATTGCCATCAGTGGAGACAGACAAACCCTCGCCGTCATTTATGATGTGTTTGGTTTAAGATTGCGCCGGATGAACTCTCGTCCGGCGATTTAATATTTAAAAAACGCTTAATATTTTATTCACATTATCAAACCCCTGCTTTTCCATCATCTACCCCATAAATTCATCTAATTTGTGCGCTTTTTCACATAATAATTGTCCTAATCAGGCTGTTTGTGTTCAGATTTTTACAATATTGCGAAAACTTTAATGTTAAGTAATGATATTCTATGTTAAGATAGTTTTAAGAAAAAGGGATTTATCTACTTCTTCTCTTAAAGAAACGTTCAATCGGTACACCGTGACCGGAGGTAACACATGAACACCAACATCGCCAAAACCATTATGCAACGCGCCGCCCAACTGACCGAAGTCGTCGCCACATTTCAGGCGAAGTACGGGCGTACTTATGCGCTTGATGTCAATTGTTGCAAAGAGGCGAAAGACCTCGCCGAAAATATGCTCACGATCCAGACGCAAATCGCGCGTTTACTAGAAGAAGACTCGATCAAGAATCCCCATTTTAAATGTGGTGAATGGTGGAAACGGCAAGATGCCCCTGATACCGGCGTGGTGCAAGAACTGGTGGGCGAAGTCAGCCATTTGATCGCCTGTTGCGCTTACTTCGCCGCTGATCCGAACGGCAGAGAATGGTCGTATGCCGTGCGAAGCGCCCAGAGCACCATCGCGGGCTTCTTGCATCCGGTCAGCCGTCAATCCGCCTTAACCATCCCGATGCTCAATAGCAATAAAGCGAGCTAATTTCCTACCTAACGGAAACTCAAACACCCATCCTGTAAGCCAACCTAGCCATGTCAGGAGTACGCACATGGATATGAACACCGCTAACCAAATGATGAACGAAGCCGGAAAACTCGTCGAACTCTCCGCGATTTTTCAGGTCAATTACGGACGCGGCGCACAACTCAAACCCGGTAGCCCCGAAGACGAGTGGACGCTCTACAATTTAATCCTCAATGTGCAGTCCCGCATCGCCCGCATGATGGACGAAACCTGTTTAGAGGCAAATCATCATAAATTTGGCGCATGGTGGAAGCGGCAGGATGTGATGGATGTGGCTACCGCACAGGCAGTTATTCAGGAAATCGGCACGTTGATCGCCCGTTGCGCCTATTTGCAAACGGATAGCGAAAACATGACCCAAACCGAACAGCTTTGCTATGCGCTCAACGTCACACAATCGACCATCGCAGGCATGTTGCATCCGGCAAGTTTACAAATCGCGGCGGACAAATCTATCGCCTTCGAGGAACTTAAAGCCAGCTAACTGTAAAGCTAACCCATAGACATGCAACCAACAGGCGTGGCACGTAAAAGTGTCGCGCCTTTTTTGATTCTCACCCATGCGCTCATTTTGGATATTTTGCATGAAAAACGTGTGAATTTAGTTAATTTGCCCATTTTTACGCCTGTTTTTTTAGTTATGGTGTACAATAACCATACTGAATTAATCAACACATTTTTAAAGGATTCAAGATGATTATTGGCATTCCTAAAGAAGTGAAAACCGACGAACATCGCGTGTCTGTGCCACCGGATGGGGTACGTGAGATGGTCAGTCACGGGCATGAAGTCCTCGTGCAGATGAGCGCGGGCGCGGGCAGTGCCTTCACCGATGAAGAATACTCCGCCGCCGGTGCGACCCTGTTAGAAGACCCTCCCGATGTATGGGGGCGGGCGCAGATGGTCGTTAAAGTGAAAGAACCACAGCCACAGGAATATGCCTTTCTGCGCGATGATCTCATCCTGTTTACCTATTTGCATCTCGCCGCCGCCGAAGAACTCACCTACAAAATGATTGACAGTGGCGTTACCGGACTTGCCTATGAAACTGTCACCGATAAAGCCGGACATCTGCCCTTGCTCGAACCGATGAGCGAAGTCGCCGGACGCATGGCGACGCAAGTTGTGGCAACCTATCTAACGAAAAATCAGGGCGGACGGGGCATTTTGATGGGCGGTGTTCCGGGGGTGCGTCCCGCGCATGTTGTTGTGCTCGGTGGCGGGACAGTCGGCACCAACGCCGCCAAAGTCGCGCTCGGCATGGGCGCAAATGTTAGCTTACTAGACATCAATCTGGAACGCTTGCGCTATCTTGATGACACGATGCACGGACGCTTCACCACGCTCTATTCCAACAACTCTAATATTCAGGAAGCCATCCTCACCGCAGATGCCGTCATCGGCGCGGTGCTGATTACTGGCGCGAAAGCTCCCCATCTCATCAAGCGCGATATGCTCCCCTCCATGCCATCTGGCAGTGTGATCGTCGATGTGGCTGTCGATCAGGGCGGCTGTGTGGAGACAACGAAGCCAACGACCCACAGCAACCCGACATATTACGTGGATGGCGTTCTACATTACGGCGTGGCGAATATGCCCGGCGCAGTCCCACGTACCTCCAGCCTCGCGCTCTCCAACGCAACCATGCGCTACGTTCTGCGCGTCGCTGATCTCGGTCTGGCGGAAGCCATGCGGAGTGATCCGGGTCTGGCGAATGGATTGAATATTTATCAGGGGAATGTCACCTATACCGCCGTCGCCGAGACCTTTAATTTACCTGTAAAACCGGTAGATTCCATCGCATGGCGCGAGCCGGTGCTTCTCGTGAAATAGGCGTTTTGAAAATAGTAGACACTCAGGGACGGCTTACGGGTCGTCCTTTTTTTGTGGATACCCGCTAGGATTCTACTGTGGGAGATAAAACGTCCTGCGATGCGACAGGCAACATAAACCAGAAGGTGCTCCCTTTTCCTTTGATACTTTCCACGCCCAATTCACCGCCAAGTTTTTTCACGATGCGATGGACAATGGACAACCCCAGACCCAGCCCTTCCGCCTCGACTGTATGCAGACGGGTGAACATCGTAAACAGCCGTTGCTGATCCTCCGGAGTAATGCCGATTCCGGTATCTTCCACCTCATAACATACCTTATCGCCCTTTAGCACACCGCGAATGCTGATGCGCCGGATATCTTTGTCCTTGCCCATATATTTGATGGCATTGCTGATGAGATTGGCGAAAATTTCTTCTACCCATTGCCCCTGCCCGGTACAGGCGGGCATATCCGGCATAACCTCAATCTCAATGTTCGCCTCGTCAATCAAATGTTGCAGGCGATCTACAGCGAGACGCGCCACTTTATTTGCGTCTACCGTCACAAGTTGATCCTTAATATTCCGCACCGTTGCTAGCCACAGCAATTGGTCAATCATATTGGTCATGCGCCAGACATCCGTTTTGATGCCGTCAATGTACTTATGGGCGCTTTCCGGCAGGCTTTGCTTACCGATGATCTCCAGCAAACCGGCTTTCAGCAGGGCGGCGCTGAGCGGAGATTTTAGATCATGCGCGATGGTGTAACTATACGCGTCAAGTTCCTCGTTGCGTGCTTCCAACTCCACCGCATATTGCTGTAAAGATTCTTGCGCTTCGTGCAGTTCGCGTACATGCCGCACATTCTGGATGGCTGTGGACAATTGCAACGCCAGCATATATCCGATCCGCAGGTCTTCCTGTGTATAGCGACCCGCTTTCTTACTCGCAAAATTCAGCGTGCCAAACGTATGACCCTCTCCCGTTAGCGGAATCATCATCTGCGCGGGGAACATGCCAAAAAAATCGTCCTGGCTCGCCTCGGCGATCAACTGTGAGCGTCCCGTTTCCAGCGTCAGGTTGATCGTTCTGGCGGCACGGAGCGCGTTCATATCAAAATCCGGCGTTTCACCAAACAGGATCATCAATTGCAGATCATCGGCTTCTTTAAGGCAGACGCTACAATGGTCGAAATCCATCAACCATTTCGCCTGCCGTGCCATCACCTGTGTAATTTCATACAGGTTGAGCGTTTTGTTGATCGCCACACCAATTTCGTTGACGGCGGCAATCCGACTGGAAAGTGCGCTCGCCTCAGCCAGCAAGGAGCGCACGGTCGTGAGCAATTGCTCACGATCCATATCTTCCAGTTTGCTACTTCGCAAAGTCATTACAGCGCATCAATTTCTAGACTAATCGCGTCCGTATATTGATTCACTTCGGTGAAGAGGTTCGCAGTGGCGATAATTTCGAAGATTTCCCCGGTATCCAGACCATGATTACGAAGGGACTCATAATCTTCTGCTGTAAGGGATTGTGGCTTCGTTCCAGCGGTCAAACCAAATTTGATGATGGTTTTTTCACGTTCCGGTAAGGGGCAGGCTTCAAAATCGGAGACCAGCATTTCCAGCACATTATCGCTAATGCCCAGCGCGGATAGCCCGTGCAGATGCACATTCAACGCATATTGGCTGTCGTTCGCCTGCGAAATGGCGACCCCGATCATTTCTTTCAGCGTGCGTGGCAGATAACCCTGCAAAATCGTCGCACGGAATTTACCCCAATTTGCTTTGAGCAAGGATGGGCTGGTTGCCATAGATTTGAAGATGTTCGGGACGATGCCGAAGCCTAATTCGGCAATAATTTCATCATAGACGGCTTTCGTTTCCGCATCAGTGACGGCGGCATACTCGATGATGGGGAAATGAGACATAACAGGTTTACTCCATGATTTTCGCTTATACTATAACTTTATTTTACGTAATAATCTCTCTTAGAACATGAAGGTTTTATGAATTTAGGATGAAGGTCATCGTATTTAGGCTACTTAAAGCGACTCACCATGCTCCTTGAGCAACCGTTTCGGCGCGGCGAGTCGCCATGCCTGCTTAAACAGATAATACAGATCATCTTCTGTCACGTTGTCCAGCCGAACGACCACATAATCATAATTTAGGTAGTGATCGGTGATGAAATACTTCTCCGGCTCAGATTGTATCATCATGTCGCGCTCGATCTTTTCAACCTTAATCGACAATGTATCGCCATCCTCGCGCAGACCGCCCATGTATTTGCCTTTCACGCGGAACGCCGGATTGCCATACGCCGTGCCTTCCTCCACAAACGGCAACTTCAACGCCACGCCCCTCACAAAATCAAGATACTTTTTTGCTTTACCGTCACTCATTGCAGTGCCTCCAAAAAGAACAAATGATCTACTCATAGTATAACATAGAACCATCCGGGCATTGGCACAATTGGCGATATACGGCACAATCTAGCTTTACGAACAACTGAAAACTGTTTACGCTCTGAAAGGCTCACCCGCCATGCCCGACATTCACTTTGACCGTTATTACCGTTACGACGACCTCACCCGCCTGATTCACGCCTACGCAGAAGAATTCCCGGCGCTCGTCAGCGTGGAGAGCATCGGCAAAAGCTACGAAGAGCGCGATATCTGGCTCGCAACGGTCACGAATATAGAAACAGGCACAGCGAGCGATAAACCGGCACTCTGGGTCGACGGCAACATCCACGCGACGGAAGTCTCATCATCAAGCGCCTGTTTGCATCTGCTGGAAACGCTCACGTCAGGTTACGGCAAAAATGACGACATCACCCGCGCCGTCGATACCCGCACCTTTTACATCTGCCCGCGCATCAATCCCGACGGCGTGGAATTAGCGTTGGCGGATAAGCCCAAATACATCCGTTCCAGCACCCGTCCCTATCCCTATGATGAAGAAGCGCTGGAAGGCTTAACGCAGGAAGACCTCGACGGCGACGGACGCATTTTGATGATGCGCGTGGAAGACCCCAACGGCGAATGGAAACCCCTGCCGGAAGAACCACGCCTGCTTGTCCGGCGCGACCCGACAGACATCGGCGGCACCTATTATCGCGTCATGCCAGAAGGTTTGATCGAAAATTACGACGGCGTGACCATTAGCTCGAAACCAAATAAAGAACGGCTGGACATCAACCGCAATTTTCCGGCGGATTGGCGACAGGATTATCAACAACCCGGCGCGGGACCCTATCCCGGCTCAGAGCCAGAAGTTCACGCCCTGCTGGACTTTATCACAAGCCATCGCAACATCTGTATGGGCACGAGCTTCCATACCTTCAGCGGCGTGATCCTCCGTCCATTCGGCAACAAAGCCGATAGCGAAATGCCCGCCGAAGATTTATGGGCGTTTCAGACCGTCGGCGATAAAGGCACAGAACTCACCGGCTACCCGAATATCTCTATCTTCCATGACTTCCGCTATCATCCACGTCAGAACATCAGCGGCGGCTTCGATTGGCTGTACGATCATCTCGGCGTATATATGTGGGCGGTGGAAATCTGGAGTCCGCAAATGCAAGCTGGAATCACCGACTATAAATTTATCGACTGGTATCGTGAGCATCCCATAGAGGACGACCATAAGCTCCTCAAGTGGAGCGACGAGGCGCTAGAGGGCAAAGGCTATGTCGATTGGTACACCTTCGACCATCCGCAACTCGGCAACGTCGAACTCGGCGGTTGGGATGCCTATTATTCATGGGGCAACCCGCCACCGCATCTGCTCGAAAAAGAGATCGCCCCCTTCGCCGCATGGTTCATCTGGCAAAGTCTCACCACGCCAAAGCTGGAAGTTTTTGATCTGGAAGTCGCACCCTTAGCGGAACATACCTATCACATCCGCCTGACCGTGCATAACACTGGCTGGCTACCGAGTTATGTCAGCAAACGTGCATTAGAACGTCAAACCGTGCGCGGAGTCATCGCGGAAATCGACCTGCCCGAAGGCGCGACCCTCAAGAGTGGCAAAGCGCGTGAGGACATCGGTCAGCTAGAAGGGCGCTGGCTCACCCAGCAATCACCGATGGGCTGGCGTTGGATCGCATCCGCCAACACGAAAGACCGCGCCAAAGTTGAATGGGTCATCCATGCGCCGAACGGTGGCATCGTCGAACTCACCGCCAAACATGACCGCGCCGGAACCGTCCGCCTCGAAGTCGAATTGGAATAAGTATCACACGTATTTGGGCGAATGAGCCGAAGTACAGCGCAATCAGAAGCAAAAGGCGTGTCTATCATGAGCATTGTGATTACCCTACTCGACATTATCGTGGCACTCTCTCTGTTGGGCATGTTTACCGTTTTGCTGATGGTCGCCAATTTTAGCGAGGGCGGCGGGTCATTCGGATTTAGTCTCATTGTTGCCATCATCATCACAGTGTTAGTAATGACTATGCTCTACACCATGCGTTACCAGATATTTCTAATTTTGGTGGGAATCATGGGGCTACTTTATTGGCGCGAGTATAAAAACACCATCCGACCGGAAAATATCAAACGCGCTCAAATCGCGGAATTTTATGCCCGTCAACTCGTAAGCCGCCTACAAAATCACCGTATCATCTATGTTAAAAGAATTGCGGATGAGCCACTCACATGGCCCGCCCATCTGCATCTATTCATTGACCGTAAAATCTTCGACTCTACACTTCATCACCCAACAACCGCCCGTTGGGAAATTATCCCCCTAACCGGAAAAGAAAATGACACAGACTATCGCAATATCGTATTCATCGCCATCATACTTGACTCCCTGAATAATCCGCCGATAGCACTCCCTTTTTTCGCAGGCACAAAAATAGAAAATGAGCCGATTGATACTCGGAATCTCTATCTACCTGTGTTATGTAGATCGGTCATTGATACGACAATCACCCTTTACCCAATGCCAGAATCATGGTTCAAGCAACTAATCGCACTGTCCAAAGATGCGCGACCCTATTGTGATGAGATGGTCGCTCATCAACAGGCAATAACGTGTTCTGTGCCACCACTCAACAAACAGAGGTTCATCGAAACATGGGGCATTGAGCTAATGGTGATTGATACTCAACACCGCGGCGCGACATTACGGGCATTTCACCATTATGACATCAGGAATATAATCGAATGTGCGAGCGCAATGTCAATTCAAAACCACTGACCTAATCATCCCTCTGCATTATGCTTTTTTCTTGTTCTTTTAATCACTTGCTACTCAGCACTCAGCACTTCTCTAAAAACAAATCTGGCGGTCTGGCAGGCGACAATACACGTACTGAACCTCGTCTGTCTCGGCGAACGCCCGCAGTTGCGGTAACGAGAACACAAAATCACGGCGAGAGGCGGCATCATGACAACTAAAACAATCGTTGAGCGTGGTCGTCGTCTGCTGATAGAGCGTGGAATCAAACGCGGCGAGATTCCAACCGCCCAGGTGCGAACTAGCGGCGAGGTCGTCGATGCGCCACTCAGAGCGTTTTTCCGCCACATGAATTTCCGGCAGAATATCTCCGGCGACGAGATGCCCATCACTCCCGCTAATACCGTTAAAGGCTTCAATCGCAATTTGCGTATCGTCGGGGATCGGTTCGCCCGCCCGCACCGCCTCAATCGCCTGTGGGCTGATATACAAATTACGCGTCACGTTATCGCCACGATCAACCGTCATATAATGAATCAACTCATCGCGGAAGGTCGCCGAAAGCTGAATTGGCTCTCTGCCAGGGGGATAAGTCACATCAAGCGTCGGGCGGAGCGGGTTGGTCGCCTCCATAACGCTAACACTCGTGCTGACCACATTCTGCACCTCAATTTGATTCTGGCTCGCCATCAGCAAAAATCCGCCGAGCACAAGCGCCACTAAAAATACTGACGCCACGTATCGCATACACTATCCGTCACTAAATCCGTTAAACATCATCTTCAAATTATACTGCCGAAAGCGCGTCCATTTCTTAAGCCATGCTTACGGTCATGACACATCCCGCCATTCCGTGCTATCATAACGCCGTTATTTGACCATAATCGTGAGGCAAAAAGCGTGAACAATTTACGACGCTCCTATGGACTCATTTTTAGCATCGTCATTCTCTTCGCACTCAGCATCAACATCAGCGGGCAAGACTCCACGCCCGAACCGGAAACCCCTATCCGCGAACCGAATCTCGTTGTGGAGATCGAAGCAACCGACGGCGTAACCCTAACAGGCGATTACTACCTGCCACATGATGGCGACGCGCCCGCCGTGCTCCTCCTGCACGAACTCTATACCAGCCGTGCCAGTTGGCGCTGGATGATCGAACCGCTTCTGGCGAATGGCTTCCGCGTGTTGACCGTCGATCTGCGCGGTTATGGGTCGCTCCGGCGCACGGGCTTAAATTGGCGACAAACCGGCGTGGATGCCCAATCGTGGCTGTCGTGGCTCTATGCCCAACCGGGAACGCGCCTGAATAGTGTGTTCGTTTTAGGGTCGAGTATGGGCGCGAACCTTGCGCTGAATGCCTGCGCCGACGCTGAACATTGCGCGGGTGTGGTCGCCATGTCCGCCGGATTAAATTACTTCGGCGTGACCACATGGGACGCGCTCCGCTCCGGCAGACCGACTCTGCTGGTCTATGCAGACCGCGATAGCATCCCGCGCCGTGATATGCCCCGCATCCGTGAACTCATCGCGGAAGTTGGCGCAGAAGGAACCGTCACCGAGTTGGTCTACGAGGGACGCGCCCACGGCATGATTCTGCTCGACACCGAAGAAGACATCATCCCGCAAATGATCGGCTGGATGCGCTCCCGCGCAGGCTAACTCACCCGCCTGATCTGCAACCATAAATCGTAGGGGTGACCTGCTAGGTCACCCTTATTTTTCGCCCTCCAAAAACAAAAATCTCCCCTCAAAGTTTCCCTTTTCTGACCCAATTTCCCCCTGAAAAATGCTATAATTGAAACACCGTTTACTTAGAAAAATTCAGGTAAAAATGGGCAAAGAATACGATCCCGAAAAGGATATTTTATTTATTACCCCGCGAGAGCATATCCGTAAACGTCCGGGGATGTATTTCGGTGGTTCAGATCGTCGGGCGTTGCATACGCTCATTTCACAGATTACAGGCATCGCGACCTCTCATGCAATTCAGAAAAATTGTAACGAATTCAGCATCACTCTTGCAGATAATGCACAGGTAATTATCAGTGACAATGGTCTTGGGATGCCCGTGGAAGTTATTGAAGAAAGCCAGCATCAATATTTCCTTACCGAGTATTATTTATCTAATTTTGGTCGGGAGAAGGAAACGAATCTCTATTTCGAGTGTCCATATTTCTCGCGCAGTCTTGGTCTCATTGCAGTCAACGCCGTCGCTAGTGAATTCCACGTCGAAATCAAGCGCGAAGGCTATTTGTGGGGACAATCCTACGAACAAGGACTACCCCAAACCGAATTCCGCCAGCTCAGACCACTTGCGCCGGACGAATCCACCGGATCAACCGTCACCTTCCGCCCTGATTTCACGATTTTTGAGCCGAACGAATTTGATTACGACTACATCGCCAACCGCATGAATCAGGTCGCTTATTGTGTGCCGGAATTAACCATCACCGTGAGCGATGAACGCAGTAATCACAAACACCAATCGCATACCTTTCACCATCCCGATGGCGTTGCCGGATTTATTCAGCACCTCAATCGTGATTTTGAAACTTTACACGAACCGATTGTATTCTCAAAAAAGACGCAAATCTCCGGAATTGGTTTGTATGCGGGTAAACCGCAAGATGTGATCGTTGATGTCGCCATGCAATACATCAATGCCTCACATCCGGCGATTTTTAGCTATATCAACGGCGAATATTTTTCCGAGCGTAGTAGGTTTGAGCTTGAGTTCATTAAATGTGTCGAACAAGCAATCAGTCGACCAAAAAATTGGGTAGAATCATCATTTGAACGCCATTTTATAAAAACGGAGGATATGATGAGTGGGTTAACCGCCGTTATCAGCATATGGCATCCTGATGTGCAATTTGAAGGTGCGATAAGGTCTAAGCTCCTTAACCCCGAACCCACTACCCTCATCCATGATGGCGTGCCGGAAGCTTTGCAGACTTTCCGCGACTCACAGCCGGAGCAATATCAGCGCATCATCGCCCATATCGAAGCGCAAATGCACACCCGTGACCGTCGCCGCAGAGTGGAGCTTTAAGCAATGGGCAACGAATACGATCCCGTCATCCTCAATACCGCTCTTTAAGAAAATAATCAAATAACCGTAGGGGCGACCTGCTAGATGAGAAGCATCCGGTCACCCTGCGTTTCTCCGCGTTCCTGCGCCTCTGCGTTATGCTTTTAAATCTTTTCGCTCTTCATCTTTTCTCATTGCTCATTGCTCGGCACTCAGCACTTCTTTTAATTGAGTCCTTTTGGCGGAGCATTTGGCTCACTATCCGCCCATAATCTGTGCTATCCTCAGCAAATACCAACCCTACTAAAACCTGTGTACTGCCAACTGATTACTGAAAACTGCCAACTTAATGGCAGTTACCGCCATCCAAAAATATGCCTTTCCCCCCCTCAAAACGCCCCAAAATGCCACAACTTGGCGGAGAAAAAAAGTCGTGGCACTGCCAACAAATGTCCAAAATCAACTGAGGGCGCGGGGTCGCCAGTGAAGGGTATCAATAACAAAATCCGCCCAGCGTCAGGCACAGCGCAGAAAATCTCCATATACTAGAAGACAGATGCACTCACGAATTTATGGAGATCATATAAATGCGTTATCTAAGGGTTATTCTTTTTGCATGGCTCTTACTTTTAGCGGGATGCGGCGGCTCAGGTAGTGAACCGGATGCCACCGCACAAACGGTCAGTGAAGCAACAGCCGAAGCAACACCCGAACCAACACTTCTACCTACGGAGTTACCAACAACCGAACCAACCGAAGAACCAACCGCCGAAGCGACAGAAGAAATCACCGCCGAAGCAACCGAAGAAGCCGTCGCAATCGCGCAACAGAGCGAACCGGATTGCTCACAAATCGTCGATCAGGTCTTGAACGTCGTCGATAATCTGTGCGAAATCACCGGACGTAACCAGATTTGCTACGGTAATGTTGATCTCACCGTGCAACCGCAACCACAGGCGGATTCAACCGCGCTGGTATTTGCATCACCGGGCGACATCGCCTCCTTGACGGATATTCAATCCATCAGCATGAGCGCGCTTGACCTCAACAGCAACGTGTGGGGCGTGGCGTTGATGCGCTTGCAAGCCGATATTCCCGATACTATACCGGGGCAGAACGTCACCTTTTTGCTCTTCGGTGATGTGCAGATGGAGAATCGTGGCGAGGGTGAAACGTCCCTGCGCTCATTTTATTTCACCACCGGCGTGGGAGATGCACCCTGTCAGGAAGCGCCCGATAGCGGCATCCTCGTCCAGACACCGGATGGCGTGGGACAGGTGAATTTTCAAGTTAATGCGGTCGATATTACCCTCGGCTCAACCGCTTATCTACAGGCAGAAGCCGGGCGTGATCTGATCGTCAATGTCGTCGAGGGTCAGGCGGAAGTCGAAGCCCACGGGATCATGCAGATCGTCGACGCGGGCAATCGCACGACCATCGCGCTTGATGAGCAGGGCAACGCAACGGGCGAACCTACCGCACCTTTGCCCTATACCGCCAGTGAAATCCGTAGCATCGACATTCCGGTGGAGAGTCTGCCGGAAGAAATTATCATCGTCCCGCCCGCTATAGAAGTCGAGCAAGCCTATAACATCGGCGATGAAGTGACTAGCGATCTCGGTCAGCCGGGGGAAATCGACGTTTACAACTTTTCCGTGACCGATGCCGACGACTATTATTTCGCCGCGCTGGGTGAAGAAGGGCGCGTCTACTGGCAATTGCGGGATGCCGAAAACAACTTCATCTTTAATGATTATGAAATGTGGCTTTATAACGATCCCGGCGCATTCACGCTCGGCGCGGGTGAGTACAGTCTGCGCGTTGCGGGGCAAAATGGCACGCAGGGCGACTACATTTTCCAGATGTGGCAGATTCCAGAAGCGCAAACCTTCTCGATGGATGTCGGCAATCTGGTGGAGCGGGGCGTATACGGCGAAGGATCGGGCGTGCTGGAACAACCCGGCGCGGTAGACATCTACACCTTCACGCCCAATTCAGACCGTCCCACCTATTTCGCCTCGTTCGGTGAGGGCGAGAACGCCACCCTCTTCTGGCAATTGACCGACCCGACAGGCACGGTCTTGTTTGAAGATCAATTGTGGTTCGGCAACGATATGGGCGCGTTTGATCTGAGCACCGACACCGAATACACCATCACCGTTACGGCGCGTGGCAACGAAGTCGGCGATTACAACTTCCAGACGTGGTATGTGCCGGAAGCGCAAAACTTCGACCTCACCCTCGGCGAAGTTATCAACGCAGAGGCGGGCGATGGTAGCGGCGAGATTGAACAATCCGGTGCGGTGGATGTCTACACCTTTACCCTCGCAGACCCGCAGACCATCTATCTCGGTGGGCAAACCATCACCGACGGCGTTAATTTGGCATGGTCACTAAAATCCGAAGATGGCGCGGTCATTTTTGAAGATCGTGGCTTGTGGAGTGGCAACGACCCCGGCGAATATGCCTTAGATGCAGGCACGTATCAGGTGTTCGTGTTCGGCGAACAGGGACAGATCGGCGCGTATGAAATCATCGTGCGCGACGCAATTGCCGACCAATCCTTTGAAGGCACGGGCTTAAACGAAAGCTATGCCGGAACCATCGACGCGCCCGAACAACAACAAACCTATACCATCACCTTGCCCGCCTTCACCACCATTTATGTGGATTCCATCGCGGGGGGTGGTGATGTCAGCTGGAGCTTGCAGAATACGGACGGCGAAGACCTGATCTTCCCGACGCGTAGTGACTTCGACCTCGGCAGATACACCGCAGGCGACACAGAAGAAACCGTCAATGTCGTCGTTTTTGGCAGAGGCGGCACAGGCGATTACGAATTTTATCTGTGGGTCGTGCCACCGGATGATTTCACCACCGTCGAAGCCAGCCCCGCAGAGCCGTTCAGCGAAGAAGGCATCATCACGGGGAACATCACCATCCCCGGAGAGACCAACCGCTATCCGTTCGTCCTGCCGCCAGAAATCGCCATCTACATTGAATCGATTGCGGGAGATGGCGAAACCCGCTGGACACTCAACGACTCTGACGGCAACACGGTCATCTTCCCCACACGCACCGATTTTGACCTCGGTCTGGCAAGCCCGGATGCCTCACAATCCTATGAATTAGTCGTCAATGGTTATGAAGCTGGCACGGGCGAATATGCTTTCAAAATCTGGCAAGTCCCGCCCTCTCCATCCTCTGACGCGGTATTCACCCCGCCGGAAACCCCCATTGAGGATGACTCCACCGTCATGTCCGGCGAAATTCCAACCCCCGGCATGGTCGCCTATTACAATTTCAGCGCAGAAGCCGGACAAACCCTCTACTTCGAGTCGATCAACGGGGACGGTGAAACCCGCTGGACAGTCAATGATCTGAATGGTAACACGGTCATCTTCCCCACGCGCACCGACTTTGACCTCGGACGCTTTACCTTCGAGCAAGCAGGGGATTATTTCGTCTATGCCACCGGCTATGAGGCGGGCGTGGGTGAATTTGCCTTCCGCATCTGGGATGTGCCGCCCGATGGTGAATTTATCGCGCTCATTTCGCCCGCCGAACCACTCGACGATCCCGAAAGCACGGAAAATCTGAACAGTGGCAGAATCGCCTCTCCGGGTGAACAGCATGTGTACACGTTTAGCATGGAAGTCGGGCAGACGTTCTACGTCCAATCCCTACGCGGCGATGGCGAAACGCGCTGGGGTGTCAATGATCTGAATGGCAACACGGTCATCTTCCCTACGCGCACTGATTTTGACCTCGGACGTTACACTGTGACCAGCGAAACCGAAGACGGCACGGATACTAACACTGAGGAAATCACCACCGTCGAATATACGCTTGTCGTGAACGGCTACGAAAACGGCATCGGAGATTACGCCTTCCGCATCTGGGATGTACCGGAGGATACGATCCGAGAATTGTCGATAGGCGAAACGATTTCCGGCGAATTGCTGACCCCCGGCGAACAACACCGCTATACTTTCTCGGTAGAAGCGGGGGATAGCCTGTTCTTCGCTGGCGATCAATCCAGCAATGAGAATGTATTCTGGCAGATCGTAGATTCTGCGGGTGAGACAGTCGCCTTCCCGACGCGCACCGACTTTGATCTCGGTAGCCAGACCTACGCCGAAGCTGGCGATTATGTGCTGGTCATCCGCGGCAATGAGGATGGCATCGGCAACTACGCCTTCACCGTCCGCGAGGAATAGTCCTGCTTGGGGACGTAATCGTTCACTGATTGCCACACATCCCACAAAGAAGCCTGACTTTTAGTTCGAGTCAGGCTTCTTTCCTTAGTGTCTGCTTATTAATCACTAATCAATATACAATTTTAAAGTGAGGTGTTTAAAAAGTGTTGACAAGCCTCTTTTTTTGCAGTATGATGACCATATGTTCTATAGAACAAGATTTCTGAATTTATCCATTTAGTTCAATCAACAAGGGGAAACAACTTATGGCACACGCAATTAATTGGTTCGATATTCCGGCAGTAGATTACAACCGCGCAGTCAAGTTCTACAGCACGATTCTCGGCGCGGACATGATCCCGTTTGAGGGCATGGAAAATTATTCGATGTTCCCGTCAGGCGAAAATGAAATCAGCGGCGGTCTGGGAACAGTCGACTCACTCAAGCCCTCCGGCGATAGTGGCGCGCTTGTTTATCTCAATGGCGGTGATGATTTGAGCACCGTGTTAGATCGCGTCGAAGGCGCGGGCGGTAAAGTCGTCTTGCCCAAAACCAGCATCGGTCCGAACGGTTTCGTCGCCCGCTTCCATGATACAGAAGGCAACCTCGTCGGCTTGCACTCTATGGGCTAAACTCCCTTTTTTTGAACAATAAAATCAACAGGGCGCGGCAAATTTCTCCCGCGCCCTATTTTTATTTCTTGTTTACCGTTACGCAAGTTCAATCTGTTTTGTCAATTTCCCGCGATGAGCTTAAACCTCATCGCTAGTTGATCTCTAAAACCCCACTCAAGTGGGCTGATTTTGCTTAACGTTCGAGAAATTGAGCCGCCTTCAGGCGGGTTTTACACTATTTTTTAGCCGATGGGTTTCAGCCATCGGCGATTAAAGGCGAACTAGGGCGCTCTTCTATCTTTTCGTAAAATCAGTTCGCATTGCGGATAACGCGAAACAGCCTATTTATCTTCCACTTCAACCGTATCCAGCGGAATCCACTGAAATCCGTCGCCATCCGCTTCCACATAACCGAGTCCGGGGAACGGCAGATGATAGAACATCGTCAGCATATTTTCCTCGGCGACCTCTTCCAAAAATTCACGACGGGTTTTGGCGGATTTCTTTTTATCCGTATCAAATGCGATTGACCACGCCGGATTCCGCATCTGAAACGTGCGGTGCAACACATCCACCAGATGAATCATCTCCTCGCCTTCGGATTCAATCAGAAAGCTCGTGTGTCCCGGACTATGCCCCTTCGATGCTATCGCGGTCACACCGGGGATAATTTCCGTATCGTATTTCACGAGCGTCAATTTGTCTTTAATCGGCAGGAGCTTGGCTTTGAGTCCGTTGGCGCGTTCTTCTGGCATGGCGGCGAGGGCTTTATCGCTCATCCAACCCTTCCATTCGTCCTTCGCACACACATAACGGGCGTTCGGGAAATTCAAATTGCCGTCCGCGTCCACCAATCCATTGAAGTGATCGCCATGCAGATGCGAAAGCAAAATCAGCGTGATCGAATCACGCGAAATGCCCAGCGACTCCAGCGTGCCGAACAATAACCCGATGCCCTCAGTTTCAACAATGCCAAAGCCGACATCAACCAGCGCAATCTCTTGGCCCACTTCCAGCATCAAAATATTCAGGCTGTTGTAAATCGGTTCGCCGCCAGTTTCCTCAATCGCCTTCATCATCTCTTCCATTGGCACACCGGGGAACGCCTGTGGCAATTGGTCGGTTGTGGCGAGGCGTGTGCCTTCATTAATGATCGTACAGGCGATCTTGCCGATATTAAATTGATACGGCGGGTGTGTTTCTGTCATCGCAGTGTCTCCTAAATCAATATGCGTTCAATTTTCACCCATTCGCGTCATAAAACCAAATTCACAATATCAGAGGCTCATTGCACAGAGTCTATACGCCAACCGGAGAAGCCTGCGCCATGCGATGCGCGAATTCTACGAAACGTGCGCCATCGTAAAGCGGTTTGCCATGCCCGAAGCACACCACACGCGGATTGAGTGCCGCCAATTTCAGCATGGAACGGCGGTTTTCATCATTATCCTTAGTGAAAATGGCGGGTGGCTCATCCAGACCTTCGCGCAACGTCAAGAAGTCGATATTGCGTGCGACATCACCCATGATCAGCACGCGATCTTTCTCGCGCCAATAGGAAAGATGACCGGGGCTATGACCGGGTGTGCTAATGACCGTAAATCCGCCGACTTCATCGCCTTCGCGTAACCCTTTCGCCACCGGATGCGCGGGTCCAGTCCAGAAAATATTTTGAATACTGGTGATGGCATTGCGCGGAATCTGATTGCTCATATCGCCGGATTCCATCGCTTCAACTTCCGTTTCACTGCACCATAACGGCACGTCCAGCGCGTCGCAGATGGCGCTACTTGCCCCTTGATGATCGGGATGCACATGCGTCAGGGCATGGATGCTGAGTTTGTGTCCTCTTAATTGGCGCAATAAGCCGGAACGTGCGGGGCGGGTGCTAGCATCAATCAAGACATCCCCGACAAGATACACATTCACTAAATAATCAGGCGTGCCGCGCAGTAAATAAACATCCGGCGCAATTTCAAACATGATGATCCTTTCTAAGACTCTAAAGCCGATTCTAAATAGGCGATCAACATGTGCGTCGCTTGCTTTAATGGGGCGGTGCTACGTTCCGCACGGCTCAGCACAAGCCCACCCTCAATCACGACTAACGAGAATAGCGCCATTGATCGGGCTTGATCTTCGCCACAACCCACGCGTATTAAAAAGGTCGTGATCTGCGCTTTCCACGCATCGTAAATGGTCTGTGATTCCGTCTGTAGCGCGTCATTGACGGCGGCTTCTTCCAGCGTGACGGTAGCGATGGGGCATCCTTTTTGATAATCGGATTTTTCCATCTCTACGGCTAGAAATTCACTGATCGCTTCCAACGCAGTGGGTATATCCGTAGTTGATTGGAAGACCCGTTCCATCGCTGTCGTGATGAGGTCACCACTAGCACGCATCGCCGCGACGACCAGCGCATCCTTCCCCCCTTTAAAGTGGTAATAAAGCGACCCCATCGCAATACCACTGTCCTGTGTAATCTGGTTCAAGCCCGTTGCATGATAGCCCTGCCGTGTGATCAGATCGGCAGTCGTCTCAATCAGGCGAGCTTTGGTTTCGTTCGCTTTACTCATGGTTGTCAATCTCATAATAAATAGAGCACTCTATTTATTTTTAAGCCATTTCCGAATTTTGTCAATGGACACCTCTGCACAAATCAAAACGGATACGAATACTCTATCTTTTCGTAACTAACCGTAGAAATTTTGGCGATAGACCGAAACCTCAGCACTCAATTTGATAGCGCCACGACAATCATCTAAACGATTACATGAATGGCGCATTAATAGGACAATTTCGCCCGTCCCTAATTCTAATAAAGTGTGTATGCTAAAGTAGTGAGTGGTAATATTCTTTATAGTGTCACTCAGCTAACACTCTTATTCTGACCATGAATTCGCAGGGGGGCTTTTCTATGAGAAGGCGTTTCTTGCTATCCGCACTCATTTTTATCATCCTCACCTTACCGTCTGGCATGTTGCTCCGTGCACAGGACGGCTTAAATTTGCCTACCGAGCTTTACATTCTGCTCAATAGCGGCGTGGTACAACGCTATGGCTTGGGTGTGGCGGGCGTGGTGGATATTACGCCGGAAGCAGATTTCGTGATTGATTTTGCTGTCGGGCCGGATAACGACTTGCTAGCGTATCGCACCGAAGCCGGATTAACGCTCTACCGGATGTCTACGGATAGCGACATTCAGCTAGAAGCCGATACTGCCGGAGACCCGCCCATTCGTGGACGCGGGGTGACGATGGCATGGGCGGCACAGGGCGACGCACTCGCCTATAGTGTGCGCTACGGGGTGCGTGTGATGTTTGATAGTGGCGCGGAACAACCCACCTTCGCGGATATTCAAATCAGCGCGCCCGTGCATCTGGAATGGTCACCGGGCGGGCGCTTTCTGGCGGTGGAAGTCGAAGATCAAATCTGGTGGATTTATCGGCGTGATGGCACAACGATGACCCTGACGAGCGCCTTAACCTCGTCATATGGCATCGCGTGGCGCAACGATTCACTGATGCTTTTCGCTCCGGCGGACGGTGGCTTGATTCAGATGGATTTAGCCAACGGTAATCAGCAAACCGTGCTCCGTGATGGCTCAACCCTGTTCCGCTTGCCGTTTATTCTACCGGATGGTAGCCTCGCGGTATTCACCCGCGCCGCCAACGAAGCCACGCTCGACGCAGGTCTATTTTATCGTCAATTGTTCGGTGTCAGTAACACCGGTACGGTTTCCGCCGGAGAGCCGAGTCTCGTCGCTGTTGATTTAACAGGCGTGCGCTGGGCACCGGGCGGAGATGTCTTGCTCAAGTTTGAGTCCGGCACGGTGTCGCTCGTTTTGCCAATGACCGGCGAAGGCTTCACGCTCCCTGTATCGAACGCCGTCGCCTATAATTGGGGTGCGCCGTTCCCCGCGTCGACAATTGGTTTCACGACCACCTATAGCGGTTTCTTCATCGCCCCTGATCCCTTCGGCATCCGGCAAATCTGGCGCTTACCACGCAACGGCACCGCGCCGGAACAATTGACCGTCGCCGAAAGTGACATCACCGATTACGCCGTCATGGACGCGGGCGCAGGGCTAGCCTATTTCAGTGCAGAGGCGTTATGGTTCTTGCCACTCGACCCCTCAGGCACGGCAGGCAATGCGAATCGTCTCGCGGTGGTGGATGCCAGCGCGTCATCGCTCGATTTTAGCGCGGAGGGTGGCACGCTGGTTTATGGCACGAACGCAGGCGTGTGGTCGGTGGCGATTAATGGCGGTGAACCGGCGCTTATTCTGGAAGCCGACGCTACTCAAATCCGCCCCTCCATCGGCACGGCGACGGGGTCTGTGTTGGCGGTGATAAGTTCCGGCGCGGATGATAATAATGCCGATGTACAGGTAATTGACGGCGAAACGGGTAATGCGATCAGCGTCACGCGAGCCAGTGATGCGCTGTGGTTAGCAGATGGGCGTGTCATCGGCTTTGGCACGGATGCCAATGGTGAAAGCACTATCAGCGTCTACACCCTCAATCAGCCGGACGCAACGGGCGCGGTGCTCCGTTCAGCAAATACCATTTTGCTGGAAGTGAAGGAAGTGACGACGGGTAATGGCGGCACATTACGCGCCATTTTACGCAATAACACCCGCTTCAGCCCATCTCCGTCGCAAATGATTCAGGTCAGCGTCAATTCTGGCGAAGCGGACGACATCGCCAACATCGGCTTTCTGACCGATCCGAACATCTCGCCGGATGGCTTGTACGTCGCAGGCTATACTGGCGCAAATGGCGGGCTGGTCATTTATGATCTAGTAGAGAATCAAACCTTGACGTTAATAACCCCAACGTTAATTTCCAATTTTCAGTGGGCAACGTTCAGGTAGTTCTAATGCAAGAATTGTAACATACTCATGATTGTTGCTTAAGATTGTGTCAACACTAAAGGAAAACGAATATGTCAGGTGAACGTATCCTCGTCATCGAAGACGAAGCACGGATCGCGCAATTTATCGAACGCGGTCTAATTTATGAAGGCTATAGAGTGAACGTCGCACGGGATGGGCAGACCGGTTTAGCAATCGCCCGCGATAATCCACCCGATCTGGTTGTACTGGATTGGATGTTGCCGGGGCTGGACGGGCTAGAAGTTTGCCGTCGCCTGCGCGCCGCCAGCGAAGTACCGATTTTGATGCTGACCGCGAAAGACGATATTAATGATCGCGTCACTGGCTTAGATGCTGGCGCAGATGATTATCTGGTGAAGCCGTTTTCGGTGGATGAGCTTATGGCGCGTATTCGTGCGCTCTTCCGCCGTACCACGCCAACGTCAAAGCCGGAAGTCCTCCGCTTTGGTGATCTTACGCTGGATACCGGTACACACCGCGCCCATCGCGCTGAACGTGCGATTGATCTGACCGCTAAAGAATACGAATTGTTAGAGTTGTTTATGCGTAATCCACGCCAGGTGCTCACTCGCGATGTGATTTTTGATCGTGTGTGGGGCTATGACTTCGGCGGTGAAAGTAACATCATCGAAGTTTATGTACGCTATCTCCGTCAAAAGACCGAATCCACCGAGGAACAACGATTGATCCATACGGTGCGTGGTGTGGGATACGTGTTACGCGAGGAATAGTAGTTTCATGACCATCCGTAAGCAGTTGACCCTCTGGTATGCAGGGTTGCTTATCTCCATCATTGTGCTCTTCGGCACCATCACCTTTTTTGTGGTGAGGATTACGATGATCGACAATTTAGATAACACATTACGCGAATCGGCGACCCAGATTATGGTCAATAGCCGTCTTGTTGCCATTCCTACCTTTGGCAACCAACCCCGCGTGGATGTTCAACTTGCCGCATTGGATGTGTTCCGTGCTTCAAATGTGTATGTGCAGGCGTGGGAAATTGTAGACGGTGTGCCGGAGTTCAAAGGCGCAAGTGCGAATCTTGCCAGCTTAGGCGATATTCCGCTTGACCATGACACCATCGGCACCCATTCTGATGAAATCTTCCACAACGTCACCATCCGGGATGTTGAATTACGCGTGCTCACCAAGCCCATCGTCATCGGGGAGCGTCTGGTCGGTAATGTACAGGTCGCCGCAGATCTCGCCACGGTCAATCAAGCCTTAGATACCCTGCTGTTCATCATGGTGGTCAGCAGTGGTTTCGCTATTTTAGGCGCGGGTGGGCTAAGCATGTGGTTCTCCTATCGTGCCTTAAAACCCATCGAAGACATCACCATCGCGGCGGGCAGTATCGCTGTCTCCAACGACCTCAGCACACGCCTCGTCTGGAACGGTCCACAGGATGAGCTTGGTCGCTTGATCTCTGTGTTTAACCACATGATGACCCGCATTGAGCATACCTTCGGCGTGCAACAACGCTTTATCGGCGATATGTCGCATGAGCTACGCACCCCGCTAACTGCCATTCGCGGCAATCTGGAAATCGCCCAGCGTTATGGCATGGATAATGAAACAATGGAAGCCATCCATAGCGAAGCCGAGCGGATGTCCCGCCTTGTCAACGATTTGCTGATGCTCGCCCGCGCAGATTATGGTGGCATCACGATTGATATGACCCCTACTGATCTTGACTTCGTGGTGAACGAATCATTTAAACAGACTCAACTTTTGGCGAAAGACCGCGATTTAACTATCGTGCTCGGTCAGGTCATGCCAACAAGAGTTAATGGCAATTCCAACCGCATCAAGCAATTAATTTTGAACATCATGGGCAACGCAATCAAATTTACCCAGGATGGTGGCACAATTACGCTGTCTTTAACCCAAACGGACAGTCATGCGGTGCTCTCCATTGCAGATGACGGCATCGGCATCGCGCAAGAAGAACTCGACCATATTTTTGATCGCTTCTATCAGGTGAATCAGGCACGCACCCATACCGGCGAGGGATTCGGGCTGGGCTTATCCATCGCCAAATGGATCGTAGACGCACACAAAGGCGAGATTAACGTGCAAAGCCAGCCGGAAAAGGGCACACAGGTTGAGATCAAATTGCCCCTCTACGGTCATGATGATCCGCAGATTATGGAATCGCATGAACGCCCCACCCGCACAGGCATTCCGATTTTGCGCCGTTCGCCCGTCATCAAACCACCCACTCATCAAAGCCACGTGCCGGAAAAAGATAAACACACTACCCCCACCCATCTCAATTAATTTTGCCCAAAATTGAGCCTCTTACCGCTCCGCGAAGGCAAGATTGGCGGTAAGTGCCGGTGCGACATATAATATAGATGCGGTTTATGACTTAACGTAGGGATAATCGTAAATTATGGTCGATGAAGTAACCTCCGCGTTTCAGATACGCCCACTGAATGCTAATGATCGAAACTGGGTCGCTCATTTCTTAGATAAGCACTGGAGTTCGACCAAAATTGTCTCTCGTGGGCAGGCGTATTACGCGCACCTGTTGCCCGGCTTTGTGGCTGAACTAACAGACGCGCCGGAAGACGCGCCCGCCGCCGGATTGATTACCTATCGTGTGGATGGCACCGAATGCGAGATTATGACCCTCGATAGCCTGAACCCGAATCAAGGGATTGGCACGGCGCTCGTTGCCGCGGTCAAAGAAGCCGCCAAAGAGCAGGGGTGCAAGCGCCTGTGGCTGATTACCACCAATGATAATTTAGAGGCGTTGCAGTTTTATCAGAAGCGTGATTTCCGTCTGGTAGCGGTGCATGTAAATGCGCTCTCCGATGCCCGCAAACTAAAACCGCAAATTCCGCTAGTCGGCAAGCATAGCATCCCCTTGCACGACGAGATCGAACTCGCGCTCAAAATCTAAGCAGTCGTAAAATTTAGCATCACCCACGCCCGCCCCAAAACCTTGAGCGGGAGTTTGAGGTTGATGTTATTACATAAGGTGAGCATGGAATTATGCAGTCGCACGCTGTTCGCCAAGAAGCAGTTGTTTCATATCGCCTTTTGCCTGAAGACTAACCACCAGCAAATAAGGCGCGAAAAATAGAATCCCCGCAACGGAAGCGACCAGACCGAGAGCGATCCCGATAGCGTTAAAATTGTGTCGCCATGCAACCCATAAGGCTGAAAGAACGAGGTAACAGACAAAGTCGAACGTGAATTGTCCCTGCCATGTTAAGGCGGTCAATTCTTCCACAAAGATCGCCACGAGATTCCAGCCATATTCCAGCCCCGCGACAAGTGTATAAGCGACAATGCCGATGGTCATGGCAATTAATAGCCCTTGCAATGCACGCATAATTTTCTTCCTCATCACTACAAACCTATAGATATACGAGGCAGTATATCGCCTGTCCGTGCGGTAAGGTCAACAGGTGAATGTGAGCGTGAGATGAGTGTATTACGGTAGGGGCGTGAAGTAAGGAGATTTTAAACAAACGTCCCATCTCCATAGTGAGCTTGCGAATGGGGATGGAGAGGGGGTTTGGGGGCTTTCAAGGGTAGGTATTTAATTATTTTGTTGAATTTGTTCCACATTAGGCTAAAACCCTAATGCTAGGTTGATTTTAGAAACCCCACTGAAGTGGGCTATTTTCACAGATATACGGGAAGAATAGCCTGCTTCAGCAGGGTTTTACGTCTGCGTAGCCAATGGGTTTCAGCCATTGGCGGTAACACTACGAAAGTGACCACAAAAAACCTACCCTTGAAAGGGATTTGGGGGTGAGGTGAGGCTCTCATGTGGTTCGCCCGCCGATAGATCGTTTGGTGTTGGCGCTAGTCTTCGTCGTTGAATGTGCCGCGACTGCTGGGATGGAGCAAAAACAGCATCTTATACGAGCGTGCGCCGGAACCGTGCGTTTCCATATCCTGAAATTCCTGCACCAGATCAACCAACCGCTCATAAAATGCTTGTGCTTTATCCGGCGAGAGACTCAGGCGACCCTGTGTAATCACCAACCGACGCGATTCCGGCGCATCATCCGCGGTATCGACCATGCCATCCTGAATGCTCTGGCGCACATCATTGCGGACATCGCTAAACAGGCTATTGAGCGTCAGTTCAAGGCTTTCGTCGAAGTCCTCTGTACCGGGGGAAAGCAAGCCATTTTTAAGCAGATACATGCGGGCGCTGGCTTGATAATGCTTCTCGATGATGCCGGAGACGATGCGCGTATCTACCATCTGGATCAAGCCGTGTTTTTCCAGCAGATTAAAATGATAGTAGAGTTTGGTCGGCGGTTTGTTCAACTTCTCAGCGATGAGTTTGACGGTTCCGGGTTGAGACAAAAATTCGAGGATGCTCAGGCGCAGAGGGTCTGCCAATACCTTGAGCGTTTCCAGATCAGAGACGACAAATTCTTCTGTCGGCTCGAACGTTTCGCTGATTTGAAGGTTTTCATCCACCATAATTATATCTTCTTTAACCATATAACGAACTGAAATAAATTTTTCCTGAATATTACCATAAGAATTCACAGTCATCCAAAACTATTTTAACATGCAAATCCTTTTAACGAGAATCGTCAAGATCACCAAAAAACAGAACTTCCATTGTGGTGGCTATACACTGTATGATTCAATGGAACTCAAAAATACACGAAATACGAAGGAAAAACGGTCATGCCTGGTGGTCAATTACTCAGTGTGGGGATGTTTGTCCTATTTATTGTCGGCACGATAATCACGTTACGGGATCGTAAGCCGAAGCATAAGCCGATCTCCGGCGAGGAAGTTGCGCCGATCCAATTCGATGACCCCGTAAAGGCACTCAAAGACATAAGCTGGCGCGTGCGGGCGCAGGCAGTAAAAACACTGGGCGATTTGCGCGACGAAACACATATTTCTGCGCTGGCGGATATGCTGAGTGATAGCGATAGTGATGTACGCGGGGAAGCGGTTGATGCGCTGGCGAAATTTGGCAAAGTCGCCCAGCCGGATGTGACCGAACGCTTACAGCAAGGTCTGGTCGATTGCCGTGTATCTGCGGCGCATTGTCTGGCGAAAATCGGCGATAAATCCACCGTGCCCGCGCTGACGACCACGCTGAATCATGACGAAAGCGCATGGGTGCGGGAAGCCTCCGCACAGGCACTCGGAACAATCGGCGGTGTGGATTCGGTGCTGGCACTCATCCCCCGCTTGACCGACCCCGATGCGGATGTCCGTAAAGCGGTGCGCTCTGCGCTGGTGCAAATCGGCACACCGGATGCGCTACAGGCGCTCAAAGATAGCAAATAAAGGCAGTTGATGACTTTACGCCTGATTGCTCCGCGCCGATTCGTTACCATCGCCACATTTTTCGCATTTGGCGGGCTGGCGTTACTATTTTTTTATCAGCTTGCCTTCAGCGATGGGATTCTGGCGCGGGGCGATACCTTCGCCTATTTTTATCCCTATTGGGATGCACGCGACGCGGCGCTGGCGAACGGTGAACTCCCGCTGTGGACACCCGATTTGTTCATGGGTGCGCCCTTGCTGGCGAATTCGCAACTCGGCACATTCTACCCGCCGAACTGGTTGACGATTTCCGTCCCCGCACCGCAAGCCATCAAAATCAGCATTCTGATTCACACGGCATGGGCGGGGATCGGCGCGTTTTTGCTGGCGTGGTACGTGGGCGGGATGGGTGTGTTTCCGGCAATGATCGCGGGCGGTGTGTTTGGCTTCGGCGGGCATCTGGGCGCGCATGTCGAACAGATCAATCAGCTACAGGGATTGGCATGGATGCCGTGGTTGTTTTTGCTGTGGCATTACGCGTTAAACCGTCCGGCACGCTTCGTCCCGTTGATGGCGATTGCGTGGGCGTTGCAATTGCTCTCCGGTCACACGCAGACGGTCTTTATCTCCGGTGTCGGCTTGGGCGTTTACTTGCTGGCATATGTCGCACTAACTCCGCACGAATCGCGCAGAAAATTATTGCGTGAACTTGTGCGCGGCGGGATGCTCCTGTTACTAAGCGTTGCGCTGGCGGTGATTCTCGCGCTACCCCAATTGATACCCGCGCAGGAATTGACCTCGCTCTCGAATCGCGGCGATGGCTTGAACGCACAGGAAGCAACCGCGTTTAGCTGGAATCCGGCATTGATCGGGCGAACGCTCCTGCCGAGCTATGACGCGCAACCCTTCGCCGAATACATCGCCTATTCGGGCGTGATCGCGCTGTCGCTGGCGTTGTTGGGGGCGGTAGCGGTGATGAGGCGTGAAGAGTCGGGTGATGGTACAGATCAATCCGGCGAGAAGGGCGACCTCCGTAGGGGCGACCTGGTAGGTCGCCCTCATCCCAATATACATAATCTCAACCGCATCTGGCTGATTCTGGCGCTGGTTGGCATTGTTTTTGCGCTCGGACGGTTTACGCCCGTGTATCTGGCGCTGGCGAATTTGCCGGGCTTTAATTTGTTCCGCGTTCCGGCACGCTGGCTGGCATTGTTCGCGCTGGGGATGGCGATGCTGGCGGGGATCGGTGTGCAAACCCTCCTCAGCGATTACATCCGGCGCATAAAATTGTGGCATCTCGGCGGGATTGTCGCGGTGATCGGGGCGATCATGGCGCTGAGTCTGTTCTCGGATCGTGCTCAGGCGGAAGTCAACGGGTCTGCGTTGCCGTCGATGACGACATTTGCGGCGTGGGTAGTGGCGCTGGTGGTGGTTGTGGGGATGATATGGTGGAGAAATTTTGGATTTGTGCGGCATAATCCCCTCCCTAAATCCCTCCCCGATTCTCAGGGAGGGACTTGGCGCTTAGGTTTCTATTTCCGCCCGCTCCTCATTGTCCTCATTTTCGGCGAATTATGGCTGGCATCGCACACGCTACCGTATAACGATCTCGCCGATCCCGATGTCTACACCTATCCGCGTTTTGCCGCCTATCAGATGCAGGCTTACAACGCGGATGAGATCGTCCCCGGACGGCTGTTGAGCATCTCCGGTCTGCTGTTTGATCCGGGGGATCGCGCTAATCTGGAAGCCCGTTGGGAGCGCATGGGTTTGAGCGACAATGGCTCTGCGTATGCCTTCACAGCGACCAAAATGCAGGAGACACTCGCCGCCAATTTACCGCTGACGTGGGGCATTCAGAGCATCGACGGCTTTGACGGTGGCTTGTTGCCGACCATCTACTACACGGCGTTTACTTCGCTGATGTTGCCACCGGATACGCTCCGCACGGTGGATGGGCGTTTGCGGGAAATTCTGGCGCAACCGGACTGTCGTGGCGCGTGCATCCCCGATGATCGCTGGCTGGATTTGACCAACACACGCTACCTTTTGCTGGATAAAGTCTATGATCGCGTGGTCGATGGCATCTTCTACGACACGGCGTTTACCATCCCGATTGATGCGGGCGAAAGTTATATTCTGCAAGATACGCTTGGGTTCGTCTCGAATTCGGTGCATCTGCTGGTCGAAGGCGACATCATCACCGAAAATGCGCCCGATGTGAGCATGATCGCTAACAATGGCGACACGATTGCGCTCACAGCATTTGATTCTCAACTCTTGCCCGACGACGGTTTGACGCTTGTGCGCTACACGGCAGATGAAATCGTCACGCCCGCGCAACTCGTCTTTTCTGCGTCTGATGCGCTGGCGATTCGGGCTGTGTCGCTGGTGGATACGCGCACGGGCGATTTCGTGCAACTCGCGCCCAACGGCTGGCGCAGGGTCTATTCAGCGGACATCAAAATTTACGAGAATCTGGATGTTCTGCCGCGTGCTTTCGTCGTGCATGAGGTGTATTCCACGCCGGATACATGGGCTGGCACGGAGCAGGCGCTCTACTTCATGGTGCCACAGGAGTTTGATCTATCCAGTATGGTCATCCAACATACTGGCATTTCAGAACGCCCTATTGAACGCTTTGAACTCGGTCCACCTATTGCCTTTGAAGGGCGTGATTTAAACAGTTCCACCGCAGAAATCGTCGAATACACACCGACCCGTGTTGTTGTGGAAGTCCATGCGGCGGCATTAGGTCGCCTGGTGCTCACTGATGCCTATTATCCCGGTTGGCAGGTCACTATGAATGGTATTGATTATGTTGTAGGACTTGCGAATACCATGTTCCGTTTTGCTTACGTGGGAGAAGGAACTTCAACTGTCGTGTTCGAGTATCGTCCGTGGTGGCTCTGGCTTGCCACACCGATCTGGACATGGGGATTGGCGCTGGTGATACTCGGTGTGGGCTGGTTTGTGGGGAGATCGAAGCCATCATTGTCATAGCGCGGATGGGTCACTTGTCTGATGGGTTTTTCGCCGCGATGTGTTAGGATTTGACGCATGATTTTGAATCTGGGAGTGCGACATGGGGAACTTGAAATTTTATATCGTGGACGTTTTCGCCGAGCAGAAATATGCGGGCAATCAACTGGCGGTGATTCGGGGCGCGGAGGGCTTATCCACCGACGAGATGCAGACCCTCGCTCTGGAAATGTACTATTCAGAGACGACTTTCATCCCCACCGATGGGATGCGCGACGGCGGCTTCGATGTGCGGATTTTCACGTCCGATACGGAAATGCCCTTCGCCGGACATCCCACGCTTGGCACGGCGTTTGTGGTCAACCAATTTATTCTGCCCGAACCGGCGAAAAAAGTCATCCTCAACGAAAAAGTGGGACCCATCCCCGTGACCTTCGGCGACGATGGTGTGCTGTGGATGCGCCAGAATCCGCCCACTTTTGGCGAAACCTTTGACCATGCTGAAATCGCGTCGATCATCGGGCTAGCGCCAGAACAACTCGATAGCCGTTTTCCGGTGCAGATCGTCTCCACAGGCATCCCGTTCACGATTGTGCCACTGACCACGCTGTACGCGGCACAGCACATCAAAATCGACTGGGATCGCTTTAACGCGCTGATGAATCCGCATGTGATCGGGAGTGCGTTAAACGGCATACTCGTTTTTTCGCCCGAACCGTATGAGGCGGAAAACGACCTGAATGCGCGGGTGCTGTTCGATACGCCGACCATGCCAGAAGACCCCGCAACCGGCGCGGCGCAAGGACCGTTGGCGAGTTATCTCAGCAAGCATCATTATTTCGGCACGGATGCGGTGGATTGTCGGGTGGAACAGGGCTATGAGATGCGCCGTCCATCGCTCATCATGCTCAAGGCGCACGACAAAGGCGAACATATCGAAGTCAACGTGGGCGGGCGAGTGCAAATGGTCGCCGAGGGCGAGTTGATCCGGTAACACATCAAAACCGCCTATCTGGTCGGGGTGATGCGGAAACAGGCTTAACTCAACGGGTTTGTCACTTTAGGATCCGGCGCTAGAGCCGCACTCCCGTAGGGGCGAACTGCTAGTTCGCCCACGCTCTTTTCTGCCCGTGTCTCCGCGTTAGGCTTTTCTTTGCGGGAGCGCACTCCGGCACTCCCCTACAATGGAACACTCAAGCGTGCATCCGCTTTACTCAGCACTATTTTCTCTGCGTTCCTCCGCGTTCCCTGCGACTCTGCGTTACGCTTTTTACTCAGCACTTTGAACTTTTTTCTTTCCACTTTCAACCCCTTCCAAATTGAGTCCATTTGGCGGAGCATTTGGCTCACTGCGCCCTACCCATCCATGTTACACTGTTAAGGAAAATAGGCATGGACGGAGGCACTACAAACAACATGCCACAAAATCTGCCAACCTGATGGCACAACTGCCAACTCAAAAAACGTATTTTCCCCCTCAAATTTGGAAAAATGTCGTCATGTTGGCAGAAAAAAATAATGCTGGCAATGGCAGAAGCCAACCACAAACTTCAATTCATTGCGTGAATCTGTTAAGCTAAAGCGAAATTCGACTGAGGAAGCGCAAAACTGATGACTGATGGACAAAATCGAAATGACATTCGCCCCGGCGTTGAGGTGGCGATTGTGCTTAAGCAAGATCAACGCACGGGCAAATTGACGCATGGCATCGTCAGGGATATTTTGACGAAATCGCCCAATCATCCACGCGGCATCAAGGTGCGCCTGACCGATGGACAGGTCGGGCGCGTTCAGCAAGTCGGCAAGGCACAACCACCACGACTCAACCTGAAAGAACTCTACCCGCCGAGCTAACTTGGCGGGTAGGTCTTGACCGCTTATATGCCCGGTGGGATTTCCTGAATCGCCCACGAGTTGCCATCAGGATCGGCGAAATAGGCGAACTTGATGGCGCGTGGATATTCGACGATCTCGCTGATCTCTAGCCCTCGACTGATGAGCAGGTCACGCATGGCGACGATATCCTTAACGACCAGATGTACTCCTTTGACTGCACCGGGGTTCACATCAGAAATTTCGCCTAAACCTGCACTAATCACAATCGAACAGGCAGAGCCGGGCGGTGTGAGTTGCACAACGCGCACCGTCTCATTGGGTCGCGTGTCATGATCGACATGAAAGCCTAGCACATCCTGATAAAAGGTTTTCGCACGATCCACATCTGCCACTGGAATCGGCACAAGTTCTAATTTCATCGTCATCACCGAAGATACATTTGACGCTTCGTCACTCATGGTTTGTTCTCCGTAGCCTATGTTTTATGGTGTTTCTTCTCTAACGTATGGCGCTTTTCCACCCAGATTACCTACAAATGCCCCCAATCGGCTATGACCGAGCAATTGTCGGATCGCCTGCGATTCGCCCATGTGATACCAGTAATGGTAAGTTGTGCGGCGCAAGCGTGTGCCGATGCTCTCGGCATACGGTTCATGCGGCTTTCTCTGATTCAGCGTATGCGTCAAAAGCGTTTCGCTATCCAGCGCATCCAACCACGTATTGGACATTTCGGTAACACGATGCCATGCCGTCCACATCTCGTCGAGCGGGGGTGAGGTTGCCGGTTGTCCGCTTTCGCAGATGTTGACTTCCGGCGCGGGCATAAGACCTTGCGGATGCGTCAGCCAGTAGCGTTGCTCCTGACATGCCAGATGCCCGATAATCCAACTGATGCAATTCATGGGTTCAAAGCGTCGCAGAGCATCTTCGGCGCTCACGTTTTTCAGCGCGCGTTCAAACTCGCTCCTTGTGAATTGCAGTTGCACAACTAAGGGATGGGGCATGATTTCCTCCTGAGAATGTCGATAATTAATGATCGGCGGCGAGTAGTCTTTCCAGCTTATCGAGGCATTGGTTCATGCCCATTCTGGACATTTCCATCATCTGTCCCACCGTCCAGCCATATTCGGTGACGGTCAATTCGGTTTTGTTATCGCCGAGTGATTTAAACGCAATCACCTGAAGCTGATCCGTCGGGAAATCGGCTGGCATTCCTACTGCAACAGGGTCGATCTTGTTGCCGTCTTGATCCGCCAGATTGTGAATAAAGTCGATGCGGGCTTGCGGGTCGATTGCCTGATAATCCCACAGGCTATAATGTGTGCCAAAATCCGGCGAACTCATACCGACGAGCGACTTTCCACCCACCTGCACATCCATTTCAGCCAGCGGACAGGTAAAGCCGTTCGGTCCCCACCATTGCTTTAACGTGTCGGAATCCGTCCATGCTTTCCACAGCGCGTCCACGGGGGCATCAAATACGCGGGTAACGACGAGATCCTGTTTCTGTTGTTCAGCGTTCATAAAATAGTCTCCTTGAGTCACTCTCATAATCGAATGGGTAGAACAGATGTATCATACGACAGGCACAAGGAGGCTGTCTTGTATAAAATGGCAAGCTATTCTGGCTGTAGTTGACTAAGTTGTTGCGCGGGTGTGTAGCCCATAAAGTGCTTGAGGGAGCGCGTGAGGTGCGGTTGATCGTAATAGCCCGCTTCGTAGACCACATCGAGAATCGGCGTTCCGTTCGCCAGTAATTCAGCGGCGTGTTTGGCGCGTTCAAATTGGCGGATGTGGCTTTGCGTCAATCCGGTAGAATTCAAGAAGCGATGACGAAGTGTACGGGGCGATAATGCTTGCGGATGATCTTGCAGGGCGGCGCTCACTACAGGGTCACAGACCAGAATATCGTCGCGCACCAGCCGATTAATGAACGTATCGACATTTTCAAAATCCGGGATTTGCCACGCAGACCCGTTTAGCCAGAAGGCATCGCTCCGTGCATCCGGTAACATCGTTTCCGAGTTCAGCATTTTTCTGGTGGGCAGATGAGGCATGAACGTGCCGAGCTTAAATTTAATCCACAGAATTTCTGCGCCCGCGCCATAGGTTACTTCGCCGGAACTGGTCAACGGACCGACGACAATAGGATGAATACGCCCATTATGCTTAGAAAAGACCATATGCCAGCTGATTTCGGCGGGTCGGGTAGGCGCGCCATCGCTAACTGTCCAGCCGTGCGTTATGGACTCCACATAGGGCGAATCGGACAGGCGTTCCTCGAAGACAATAGTCATATCCATAACTTTCTGCAAATCAACAGGACACAGAAGAATTATAGATCATCTGTTCGTAATGGGCAAGCCAGTTTTACGTCCACACTTCCCGATAATCGTGCGCGAACTGGTCAAACGTAATCGGTTCGCGGTGCAGAATCGTGGCGACATCACCGGTCACTTCTTTGGCATTACCGAAGCGGGTGATGGTATAGAGTCCGGCTACGACCAGCGTATAGCCGAATTTTTTACCCTGTTTTAACTGCTGGATGACGAATTGGAGCAGAGATGGTCTGGTGTATTGGATTGGACGGCTCAGGGTTGTCGTTAATTTAGCCGCGACCTGATCGTAATTGAGGGCTTCCGCACCAGTGAGGGTAAATTTCGCATTTTCATAACCGTCTTCCGTTAATACCTGCACAGCGACTTCGGCGATGTCCCGTACATCAATGAAGCTGGTCATGGCATCACCTACTGGCAGAACGATCTCGCTACGGTCACGAATTTCGTCACGATGGGTTGTGGAAAGATTCTGCATAAAAAAGCTAGCGCGCAGGAAGGTATAAGGTACGCCGGTCTGTAAGATCAGTTTTTCGATCTTATGATGAGGCACAATCGGGTTTTTCTCTACACCTTGAATCGAGAGGAAAACGATTTGTTTTATGCCTGCGCCAACCGCCGCCCAGACCGCCGGGGCAACATCACGCGAGACATTGGAAATTGCCGGCGGGCGCACAAGAAACACGCGTTCAATACCGTTGAAAGCCTCATGAAAGGTTTCCGGTTTGAGAAAGTCAAATTGCACAATATCCGCATCTTCGCCGAAGGTGGCACGGGCAGACTCCGTATGATATGCGCCAATACGCACGTCAACCCCCGCCGCCTGTAGACCTTTAACCACTTCAGTGCCCACATTTCCGGGCGCACCTGTCACTAGAATTTTCGCGCTCATCAGTTGAGTTTCTCCTCAAAATTAGTTCATATATAACCTAATTATAGATGACTTCGCACCAAAATCGCCTAACAAATGAACACGATTAAACAGGATATATGTCACTTATCGCCCACTTTTTTCCTTAATCCCGCCGAATAACGCCAGTTCAAAAACCTTGAAGTAACAATCGACATGCACGAAGCCGATTTCCCTCAGCCAATTGCATTGCGCGTCTACCGGCGCGAGGATATTGGCGTGTTTGTCCTCACGATGATGATGTTTATCTGCAAATGTGGCGTGGCTATCCGTCCCGCCAGTATGCTGATGATAGGCAAACATGGAGTCAATCATCATGTCATCAAACAAGCCCTCTACCCAATCATCTTCAGGGGAGACATGCTCCATGTTCAAAAACACCCCGCCCGGCGCGAGCAACTCATAAATTTCCTGATACAAACGCCGTTTGATCTCGTCCGGCTGATGATGAATCGAATAACCGGAGACGATCACCTCAAACGGAGCGTGCGCCTGCAATACGTTCACCCAATCCGGCGTGCTGTAATCACCCTGTATGAAGATCAGGTTTGGATTGTCGCTCATTTTCTCCCGCGCCACGTCCAGCATCGGTTCGGAAAAATCGAACAGCACGCCTTTCGCATCGGGGTAACTTTCCAGCACAGCCCGCGCCAGCACACCATCGCCACAACCGAGATCAAGAAATGAGACGACCTCCTGCCGTGCTTTGTGGATGACGCGTAGCATGACATCCATTTGCTGATGTGCCAGCGGGATCGCACCGCGCACCCCTTCCAGATAGCCTCTAGTGACCTCTGCCCCTTGCCAGACTCTATCGTGTCTCATGTTTAGATTCCTATGGTAGTTAAGTTAACCCATTAATGAGGCTATGGTCGCCACGAAATAATCCGATCATCAAATTGTGCGTCGCCATAGTTCAGCGTGGTTAGATTCTCGCCATCAGCATCCACAAAATAGAGTTGTGCGCGATTATCCTGAACTGTATGGAAGGCAAGTTTTGTGCCATCAGGTGACCAAATAAAGCTGTCTGTATCAAGCTCTGCCTCCGGATTTAACAGACGTAAGTCACGCGTAATCATCGTGGCTTCATCTGAGGCGACAGCGTAAACCCATGCATCTAAAACACCATTGTCTGCTGATTCGCCAATAAATAACACGTTCTCGCCGTCGGGTGACCAGAGCGTAGTGCTATTCGAAAACAGACTTTCCGCCGCGATGCGTACTTCGCCACTGTTTGCGTTGACCATATTCAAGTCAGGCTGGCGAGAATTTATAAAATTTAATACAGCGATCCATTCAACAGTTGGAGACGGGACAGGAAACCGATAGGGCTGAGATATAGAATCTAACAATACCCGCATCACACCAGTCTGCAAATCAATATGCACCAATTGCCCTAAACTCTCAAGCGATGAAACCAGAAGATAGCGTCCATCCGGCGAAAATATGCCCGTACTAATCTCATTGTAGACATTGCGGGTGTTCACATCATCAACGTCCGTCACATATACCCCGTCGAAGTCATTGGCGAAAGCGAAACGACTGCTATCCGGTGACCATGCTACGAAGATCTGCGGAAAAATCACATCGAGAATACGTTGTTTGTTCGTGCCATCACTGTTCATCACATTGAGATAGCGCTCTTGTTCAGAATATGCAAAAAACGTAATATGCGCACCATCCGGCGAGACAAATATCGATTCCTCTATTACGTCGGGCGTATGTGACAGATTCACAGGGGTTGCATTTTGCCCCGATTTTGAGAAAATTTCACCATCGCTCACATAGTAAAAGATATCGCCATCCGGTGACCAATGCAGTGCCTGCGGCTCAGAACGAGAACTGGGATATATGAAAGTACGATGTACCTCCGTTATCTCACCGGTACCGCTATTGAGCCATAACACAAGGTGTTCGTTTGAGCCATCCACCTGTCGCCGTAAAATAAACTCCTCACCTTGAAGTGAATCGCCCGTTTGCGCGATGGCGACCTGAGAAATGAGCACTATCATCACTATGCCGAAGTAACATATTCTGCGCATCGATCAAATCCTTACATTATCCGCTAGTCATTTCCCTCAATATTATATTATTAAGTGCCCACCGCGTAGCAGAATAATTTACTTTTGATGCATTAATTGGCGGACGATACTTAACACTTTTCGCGCTTCGTCGGCATCGGTGTCATGCTGTAGGACGGTTTCAAGATCACGCGATGCAGAGCGATAATTCCCTTTGCGATACTGCGCCAGCCCACGATTAAAATAGGCGGTCAGATCGTTAGCGTTCAGGCGTAGGGCTTCGTCATAATTGCGGATCGCCGCGGCGGTTTCGCCTTTGTTGTAATGGGCGATACCCCGATTGTTAAACGCGAATGAAAAATCCGGCTTGAGGTCGATTGCCTGATCGTAATGCCGGATCGCGCCGTCAAAATCACCTTTGGTCAGCGCCATGTTGCCCTTCTCGAAAATTGCTTCCGCAGAAAGTTGCTTTTCGGTGACGCTCGGCTCAGCGGCGGCGCGGGCTTGCTGAACGTCTTCGTACGCTTTCGCCTGTTGCGTGGGCGGGTGGAGAATCGTGTTGACAGGCACATCCAGAAAACGCTCCCGCAGACGCGTCATCGCCTCGTCAAAATATGCCGAATAGACCGGAATCATGTTATAGCGGCTGAGTGGCTCGGCGAGGTGGGCGGGCAGATAAGCATGGATGTCATCCAGCACGAATCCTTCAAACGTGAGCGGGATAATGTTGCGCTGGTGGGTGATGGCGTGTTCGATTTCGCGCCGGAGCCAATCGGACGGATTTTTGCATCGTGCCAGCGCGGACGGCGTTAAGATCAGGATGAAGTGGGCGCGGCTCTCGATGCTTTGCAGAAGCGTCTGCTCAAAATCTCCGGCGTTGATGCTTTCAAAATCGAAGAACACATTGTAGTGATGGCGCATCAAATTTTCGTAGATGGCGCGGGCGGTGAATAGATTCGTCCGGCGATAACTGATGAAGACCGTTTTTTGAATATCGGGCATGGTGCGACTTGTAGGCTGTCGTTACGGGATTAGACTATTATCGCATTGTGGTTGTGGGAGGGCAAATGGAGGCTCTGTCAGCGGATTAATGGCAGGAGAATCCTGAATGTACTACCTTGTGGTTCGTTATTTCCAGCAGTTGGTTCGACTTCAATCATCCCACCGTGCAACTTGAGGATGCGTTGCGCGATGGCAAGCCCCAGTCCTAAACCGCGTGTTGAGTGGGCGGAATCGCCCCGATAAAATTGATCGAAAATATAGGGGAGTTGTTCCGGCAAAATCCCCTTGCCCTCATCGCTGATTTCAATCAAGACGTTGTTCTCGTCTTGATCGATACGACATGTAATCTGTGAATCGTCCGGCGTATGTTGAATGGCATTAATCAGGATTTCCGAAAGTGCTTCAATAAATCGGCGTTCATCCACCTGCACCTGCACATCCTCAGCAATAAATTCGCGCTTCAAGCGTATCGATTTCGTCTCAGCGGGCTGGATATGCGTGATGAACGCCTGTTCAACAAGTTGGTCTACAGAATGGGATGCAAATTCAAGCTCGCGAATATTATTAAGTTGCGTCATCATGATCATACGATCTATCAAGACTGAAATTGTCATGACCTGCTCCTGAATATTCGCCATATATGTCGCGATTTTCTCCACATTCTTTACGCGACTGCCCATGTACGAACTTGTGTTGATGATCGCTAACGGTGTCCGGAATTCATGCGAGGCTTTGGTGATAAACTCGCTGAGGATATGACTGCGCTCTTTTTCTAATTCAAACGTTAATTTTTGTTGCTCGGCGTCGATCCATCTTGTGATGTCCTGTATCATTACCATACCACCACTCATACCCTTACTGGTAGGTAGCGGGGAAAAATGCGAGTCGTAATGTCTCCCATCCGGAGTTACACGGATAAAATGATGATCCTCACCATTTAACGCCTTACGATAATACGGTTCGAGCACAGCATAGCTTTCCTCCGGTAAAACATCCTGAACCGTAGCGCCTTCCATCCTCTCTTTGTCATAATCTACTTGATCTAGTAACCGACCTTCAACTAGCAGATAACGCAACTCGTGATTGAAGACCAGAATAGCCGTGTTCGGCAGATTCTGCATCAAGGTACGATAAAGTGATTCACTATAACGAAGCGCCTGTTCAGCTTCTTTACGGCGCGTACTTTCTACAATAAGGGAAATTGTTTGAAGGATTTCCCCCTGAGCATCTCTCAGGACTAACGTCGAAAGCTCGCCCCAAACAGTCTCGCCGGAGGGTATATTAAAACGCTTCTCGATACGATAACCATCCCGTTTATTTTCATCTATCTCCTGAACATACAGCATTTCTTCGTCCAGATCTTCGGGATGGGTGATTATTTCTAGCATCTCGTGGGCTGTCCATGATTCAAGCTCTTGTCGGCTACGTCCTAAGAATTCAGTTAAAGTCCGATTGACCTGTACAGGATGACTATCTCCTTTTCCGGTACCGATTGCCATACCTACCGGAGCATCCTCAAAAACTTTACGAAAGCGTCGCTCACTCGCTTGTAGCGCCAATTCCGCCTGTTTGCGCTCCGTCACATCTTCCGCTATTCCTAAAATCTGGACGACCCGCCCGTCAGCATCACGCATGAAGACTGTTTCCCTGCTGTGAAATGTGTGCCATGTGGAGTCCTTCGCCTGCATGTCGTACTCAATTTCAAATATCTGGCTGTCCTTGCCTTCCATAATGCCCGCATAATAAGACTGTAATCGTGCGAGATCCTGAGGATTCATCAGAGTCGGAAAAAGTTGATCGCCTAGTGCCTGAATTTCTTCTACACTATAGCCTAAGATCGTCCCGATTTTATCGTTACTATAGACATTGTGTCGTTCTCGAATATCGAAGATATACATGATCTGGGGGATGGTCGTAACAATGCGCTCGGTGAAACGGCGATTGTCTTCAAGCTCGGATTCAGTCCGGCGTTGCTCCGTAATATCATTCGCCACCGGAATAAGATAGAGAAGCTCGCCTTCGACATCAAAAAGGGGGGATAGGACAAAATCGACGATACGCTGTTCGCCACTGCTAACTTGAATCGTCAATTCTTCGCGTATAGTTTCGCCTATCAAAGCGCCGTGAATGGCATCACGAACCCGACTTTGCATCTCAGGAGAGTGCTCCCACCAGATAGTTTCAGCAAACGGTTTGCCGATGATCTCATCTTCTCCGATATCGGCGGCATCCAGCGCGGCATTGTTGATTTTCATTAAGATACCATCGGGCGATACAAGCCCGACGAATGTGTAGAGATGATCTAAGGTATCGATGAGGTATTGACGCATCTTAACCCTGGCGGATTCCAACCGCTGATTGAAGAGGTCAATCAACTGTTCGGCGGCTTCGGCATTTTTGCTATTTGAGTAAATGAGTATGATGTCTTTCTCGGTAAGTTTACCCATCCGAATTGAACTTCTTTCTTACCCATCCATGTTATTTAGTATCCGCATTGACGACTATGGCATGATGAAATGTGGGACATGGCGAATTGTTATTGAGAGTGCCCTCAGGCATCATCAAAATAAATCTTTATTAACTTACCTTAAAGTATATAACGGATGTAGCGAACGGAAAATAACCACTTGAAGTGGAATTTAGAAACATGATTACATCTGTGGTCACGCAATATATCAAGGCGCGACAGTCCTCCCATTAATTGATAGAATATGACAGCATACCATAACGAATAACAGGTAAAAATTTATGTCTCAACTGTTAGAAGGACTGAACCCACAACAGTTAGAAGCGGTCACCGCGCCCCCCGGACCGGTGCTGGTGCTGGCGGGACCGGGTAGTGGTAAAACACGCGTATTGACCTATCGCATCGCTTATCTCATTCAAGAAATGGGCGTACAAAATCAGGCGATTCTGGCGGTGACATTTACCAACAAAGCCGCCGGAGAGATGCGCGCCCGTGCGGAACGGTTATTAGGAAATCCATTGCGAGGTTTGCATCTCGGCACGTTCCACTCCATCTGTGCCCGTTTATTGCGGCGGGAAGGCGACCACACGCCCTACGGCTCTGAATATGTGATTTATGATACCGACGATCAACTCGCCGTGATTCAGCAAGCGATGAACGAACTGAACGTTGACCCCAAGAAATTCCGACCACGCGGGTTGCTCGGCGCAATTTCTACCGCCAAAAATGAACTGGTCGTGCCGTCGCAATTCCAGAGTAGCGATTATTTCGGCGAGATCGTCTCCCGCGTGTATCCGCGCTATCAGTCGATTCTGCTGGATAACAACGCGATGGACTTCGACGATCTCATGATGCAAATGACGCTTTTATTGCGCGAAAACGAAGCGATCCACGAAAAGTATCAGCATCTGTTCCAATTCGTGATGGTCGATGAATTTCAGGATACCAACATCGCCCAATATGAACTCATCCGCCTGTTGGGGATGCCCGATGGCAATGTGTTCGTCGTCGGTGACGAAGATCAGGGGATTTATGGCTTTCGTGGCGCGGATTCGCGGAATGTCGCGCTGTTCCGGCAGGATTACCCGAATACGAAAGTGGTCTTGCTGGAACAAAATTATCGCTCCACGCAAATTGTGCTGGATGCCGCCCGCGCAGTCATCGACAAAAATCCAAATCGCACACCGAAAGCCCTGTTCACGGATCGAGCCGAGGGCGATAAGATCAGTCTGCATGAAGCCTATAGCGAAGACTACGAAGCGCGTTTTGTCGTCGATAAAATTGACGAGATGTGCCGTAAAAAAGGGCTGGATTACAAAGATTTCGCCGTAATGTATCGCACCAACGCCCAATCGCGTGCTTTAGAAGAAGCCTGCATCCGTGAGGGCATCCCCTATGTGTTGATCGGTGGGGTGGGCTTTTATAAACGGCGTGAAGTGCGCGATATTCTGGCGTATTTGCGGATCATCAACAACAACGCCGATAAAATCAGCTTTAGCCGAATCATCAACGTGCCGAGGCGCGGGATCGGCAAAAAGTCGCTGGCGGATTTTCAACTGTGGGCGGCGCAGGAGTGCGACAATTATGATGACGCGCTCGGACGGCTCATCAATGGTGAGACATCCCCGCTTTCCAGTAGATCAGCGCGCATGTTCGCGGACTTCGGATTGACCCTGCGAAGCTGGCGAGAGATCGCGGCGCAGGGTGATCTGGTTGAACTGTTTGACCGCATCATGAGCGATACTGGCTACCGCATGTATATGATCGACACCCTCAGCGACACGGAAGATCAAGCCCTTGAACGCGAAGAAAATCTGAACGAATTGCGCGGTCTGCTGAGTCAGGCGAAGGACGAAGGCATCACGCTCTCGGAATTTCTGGCAGAGCAATCGCTGGTCGCGGATGTCGATGCGCTCTCCGAGGAGAGTAGCGCCGTTACCCTGCTGACTCTGCACGCGGCGAAAGGGCTGGAATTTCCGGTGGTGTTCATCACCGGCTTGGAAGAAGGCGTATTGCCGCACATCCGCGCCTTTGAAGAACTGGACGGCATGAGCGAAGAACGCCGTCTGCTGTATGTCGGCATCACCCGTGCCGAGGATTATCTTTATTTGACGTATGCTTTCCGGCGTTCGCTTTATGGGAGCACCAACGCCAACACACCGTCACGCTTCCTCGCGGATTTGCCACAACATCTGGTGGAAGGGCTTTCCGCCAAAATTGCACAGGCGGGCAATCAACAGAAAATGCGTGAGCAATCGCGCTGGAATAGTAGCCAGACGGATTGGACAGGCGGGCAGAGTCGCTTACAACGTGATCTGGAAGAAGCCCGTCAGCGTGATCTTGAGCGCAACGCCTCATCGAGCTTGCCCTCCGCGCCTGAGCAACCAGAACACGAAGCCAACGAGCGCGTGCGGAGTAAGATTGTGCCGTTTCCGTCGCAGAAATCGACCAAATTCAGCGCCAATCAACGGGTGAAGCATAACGTGTTCGGCTATGGTATGGTCATCGAAGCCAAACGGGCGGGCGATGATGAGATCGTCGTCGTGGCGTTCGAGAACAAAGCGCACGGGATAAAGCGCATCACGGCGGATTATCTCACGCAGGTGTAAGGGCGCAGTAAAAGATGGTAGATATTAGATGCTAGAAAAAAGATAGAAAACCATAACACAAAGGCACGAAGACACAGAGAAAAGGCGATAGCATCGAACGTGTTTTATCTGGCGCAATTGTGCCATCATGCCACGCATTATTTTTTCCGCCAACATTGGCACAAAAGCCCGATTTTGAGGGAAGATTTGGGCAAAAATGTGTGGCGGTTGGTTGGCGGTAATGCCATGTAGTTGGCAGTTTTTAGTAATCAGTAGTCAGTGAACAGTCATCGACAGGGTTTGTATTTGTTGAGGATAGCACAGATTGTTCGGGGATAGTGAGCCAAATGCTCCGCCAAAAGGACTCAGTTTTTAGTTAGAAGTGGGAAGTAGGAAGTGAGAAGTTTAAAGAGAAAAGATGAAAAGCGTAACGCGGAGACGCAGGGAGCGCGGAGAAACGCAGAGAGAAAAAGGGTAATACAAAGGTCGGAAGGCAGGAAGGTGCAGAGAAAAAGCACAGTAGTTGAACGATGTGTGGAAAGGCTGTGGCACATGGAATTATGCGATTCCCCTCCGGCAAGGTAACGATGTGATGATTTCGCCCATTAATTGTGTGCTCCGGTGGTGATTCCGCGCATATAATTTCAGGTAACGGCATAAATGAACATCTTAAGGCGCAGAATTGACCGCACATAAGCCCTCTTTTGATCGTAGATTGTTCAACATTGGCATTATTTTTCTGGCGATTGCCTTCAGTATAAGCCACACCTCTGCACAGGAGGATGCTCAACCGCCGATTTTACAGCTATCAACCGATATTCAAATCTTTGATCTTGATCTAAATCCCGATTCACAGTTACTTGCTGTTGCGGGCGATAACGGGGTTACATTTTTTGACACTACATTGACTGAGTTAACGATTGTACTGCCTGAATATACTGCAAGAGTAGCCTCTGTAAGGTGGAGTCCCGATGGGACGATGCTTGCAACCGGCGGAGGGCTTGAGGATCACACGATTCGTATCTGGGATTTCGATGCAACCACACTAACTTTTACAGAGCGGACCACGATTTCCGTATACGCAGACTTCGTATCCGTATTGAAATGGAGTCCGGATGGGACGATGCTTGCAACTCTCTCCGTGCTTGGATCAGCGCTCACCAATCGACCCGACATTACGGGCAATGTGCAGATTTTGGATACGAATAACTGGAATGGAATAGGTGAACCCAGGTTTGTGACAGATCCAATTCGTGCCTTAGGATGGAGTCCCGATAGTACGAAAGTTGCCGTAGGCGGAGCGAGTATCATCTATACTTTCGATGCTAACACGGCGGATGCCGAATGGCGAATTGGATTTTTAAACGCAACGTCTCCAACATATTTTGCTTGGTCACCATCTAATGAAGTTGCCTATAGTTATAATCGTCTAAATGTGGTAAATGGAACTGATGGAACAAGCCTCTATTCTTTTTTCCCAGAATTCGGTGTTCCGAGCTACATCCTGTGGAATCCCTTGGGTGATTTTATTGCGACTGACGATATTCCCAATGGATTTAGAATTATGGACATCAACACTGGTACAACGTTACGTACTTTCACAACCAATGTCGTTAGAGCAATGGATTGGAGTGACGATGGCGATCTGATAGTGACAGGAACTTTAAATGGAGAGATCGCTATTTGGGACGCGAGTAACTTGCCAAGCGTTGAGGGCACGCCAACCATTACACCTAATCCAACAACTACGCCAAGACCTACCCCGACACCATCAAATTAAATCGTCTTCACGCGGATGAGTTCCGCGAGGTTATGCCCGATGATGCGGTATTCTTCGCCGACTTTGAGTTGCATCGGTCCGTTGAAGGGGGCGATGTGGATGACGGTCAAATCCGCGCCGGGGGTGAGTTGGAGCGCGGCGATATATTCGAGGCGTTCCGGCTCACGCGTTAGCACACGGCTCACCTGTAGCGGGACGCTTTCCGGCGCTTTCGACAATAAATGATCGTCGAGGTGCTCCACATCGCCCGTTTTCGTGGGGATGGGTTCACCGTGCGGGCAATAGTGCGGGTCGCCTGCCATCACTTGCATACGATCCGTAAGCGCGTCACTCAAGGCGGATGCCATCAGCGCGGCTTCATGATGGACTTCATGCCAGCTAAAATCCATGACCTTGACGAGGAATGCCTCCGCGATGCGATGCCGACGCAGGGCAATGAGGGCTTCTTTTCTGCCGGCATCAGTCAGGTTGATGCCCTGATAGGGTTCGTGTTCCAGCAAGCCGAGATCACGCAATTTGGTGACCATGCGATTAACGGCGGGTGCGCTAACATCGAGTACATCAGCGAGTTCGGAGGTGCTGACATAGTCGCCCGGTGTGCCGTCGCTACGCTCCCGATCACTCAGGCGGTAGACCTCGGCAAGATAATCGCGCATTTTGGGGCTAAGATCATGGCTCATACGGGTGCTCGTCCTGCGGTTACATCCTGAAGGCGGAAAAGCATATTGTATCACATCCATGCAGGTGTGCGGATGAGTGGGTGGTGTCCGTTTGCAATGCAATATTTTGGCAACGGAGAATTCTTGAGCAAGCCCTCACCCCCTAAATCCCCCTCTCCCACAAGGGCTAGAGGGGGACTTCAAAAGCTCCCCTTCTCCACTAGCATTGGGCGGGGGGATAGAGGGAAACTGCCAATAATCTGAAATACACTCGTCATGACCGTGTGCATCCCAGAATTGGTCTTATTTCATGCCCACATTTGGCGTGCTTTTTGCTATACTCTGCTGACAAAAAATCAATCAAGAAAGGCAGTCATTTAGTGAGCGATCTTAATATCACAGTCTGGAACGAATTCCGCCACGAAAAGCACAACCCGAAAGTCATCAGCGTTTATCCCGATGGCATTCATAGCGTCGTCGCGGACGGTCTACGCGAACACGGGTTTGATAACGTCCGCACGGCGACACTTGATGAACCGGAACATGGCTTGACCGATGAGGTGCTGGCAAACACGGATGTCATGACATGGTGGGGACACATGGCGCACGGCGACGTGGATGATGCCATCGTGGACAAAGTGCATCAGCGCGTGCTGGAAGGCATGGGGCTGATCGTGTTGCATTCGGGGCATTTCTCCAAGATTTTCAAGAAATTGATGGGGACGAGTTGCGACCTGAAATGGCGTGAAGCGGGCGAAAAAGAACGCCTGTGGGTGATCGAGCCGTCGCATCCCATCGCGGAGGGCTTAGGCGAATACATCGAACTGGAACACGCGGAAATGTATGGCGAACGTTTCGACATCCCCGCGCCGGAAACGCTGGTATTCTCTAGCTGGTTTCAGGGTGGAGAGATTTTCCGCAGTGGTTGTTGCTATACACGGGGCAAAGGGCGGGTGTTTTACTTCCGTCCGGGACATGAAACCTACCCGATTTACTTTAATCCAGAAATTCGCCGTGTGATTGCCAATGCGGTGCGCTGGACAGCCCAACCCCGCACCGCGCCGACGGTCTTCGGCAATGCTAAACCGCTCGAAGTTTTACCCGACGCGGAATAAAGTGACAAAGCGGTAAGCACGAAGATTGAATCATGTGCTTAAATCGTGAATGGTCATGCAATCAAAAGCTAGTCAGCGGATCAGTTAGTCAGTATTCTAGTCGCTTGCATCAGGCGAATCGTATAAGCTGAAATACTGACACGCTGAAATGCTAATCGGTCTAAGTTTTCAGCACGTTATTTGTGCAATGAATGTCTGCTTTCGCGTAAGGTAAATATTATGACGCTCAAAATTCTTCTGGTGGGCTGTGGCGGGATGAGCAAAAAATGGCTGGAGGTCGCCCAAGAGATTGACGATGTGGCGCTGGTCGGTTTTGTGGATATTCGCCTTGAAGCCGCAGAAGAACGGGCGCGTGAATTTGGCGTAGAGGGCGCGGTGGTTGATACGGATCTCGAACGCGCCCTCGCCACCGCACAGCCGGATATTGTCTTCGATTGTAGTATTCCCGAAGCGCATTATCCGGTGACACTGGCGGCACTCGCGCACGGTTGCCATGTGCTCGGAGAAAAGCCACTGGCGGATACCCTTGACCATGCGCGGGAAATGGTCGCGGCGGCGCAATCGGCGGGTAAGCTCTACGCCGTGATGCAGAATCGCCGTTATGATCGCCACCTTCTGCGCCTAAAAACACTTATCAACGCGGGTAAACTGGGCACATTGACGACCATCAACAGCGACTTTTACATCGGCGCACATTTCGGCGGATTTCGGGATGTGATGCCGCATGTGCTCCTACTGGATATGGCGATTCATACGCTGGATGTGGCGCGGTATATCAGCAATGCCGACCCCGTTTCCGTTTATTGTAAGGAATGGAATCCGGCAGGCTCATGGTATGCGCGGGATGCGTCCGCGATTGCCATTTTTGAGATGAGCAACGGGCTGGTGTATACCTATCGTGGGAGTTGGTGCGCGGAAGGCTTGCCGACCACTTGGGAAGCGGATTGGCGCATCATCGGCACGCAGGGCACGGCAACATGGGACGGGGCGGACGGGTTGGCGGCGCAGATCGTTCTCAAAGCGGATGGATTCTTTTCAACAGTAACCGATCAAGAATTCCCGATGGTCAAAGCACGCTATCCTGAAGGACACGCTGGCGTAATTCATGAATTTATAACGTGTGTGCAAACGGGTGAAGTTCCGCAGACCATCTGTGTGGATAACATTAAATCGTTGGCGATGGTCTTCGCGGCGATAGAGAGTGCAGAGCGCGGCGTGCCTGTGGATGTGGTCTGGTAAATTTAGCCCGCTTTTTCCTCAACTTTAGCGATCTCAGCAGATGTTTCCGGTGTAGTCTCGCTGGATACTGGCTCGGTTTCTACGGTTATCGCCTCCACATTAGACGAATCTGTGCGATCTGTCGTATCGATTTTTTTAGCGGACTCATCTTCAGAGTCATCAGACTCAACCACAGACTCCACAACTGCTGGATCAGCCTTTGCTGTTTCTTCTTCGGTTACGTCATCTATGATGTCCGCTTCGTCAGCGGGAATGGCGTTTGTCTCAACCGTGTCTGCTTTGTGCGGGTCAATTTCCGGCGCAGGGTCTGGTTCTATTACGGCGGATGTGATGGTCGGTGCTGAGTCTTCCGGTGTCGCTTCTGCTTCTGCGGGTGCTATGACGACGGGTTCGGTTTCGCCGGTGATGAGCACTTCAATGTCTCTGTCCGGCGCGTTTAACACCATGTCGATGGTTTCTTTGAGTTGCTTGGGCAAAAACGGCTTGGTCATGATGTGATTCGCCAATTCCATTTCCGGCATTTGTCCGGCGATGTGGTTGGCGGTAATCACAAGGATTTTTTGTGTGTGCAGTTTCAGCTTACCGCGCAGATACTTGAGCACATACACTCCGTTTTTCTCCGGCAAGTTAATGTCGAGCATCAGCAAATCAGGTCGCGGTTTATCCGGCGCGTCAAAGTAATCCAACACTTCTTGCCCGTTTTGAAGCACTTCAACCTTAAAATCATAGGCTTCCAGAATATCGACATAGAGTTCACGGGTCGATACATTATCTTCTACTACGAGAATGTGATGGGTCACGGGTCGTCCTTTTAAAACTTGTTTGACCGTTCGTAAATCAATTATCTCACTATGTAATATCTTACACCATGATTTTTCATAAATTATTGGGAAATAGTTTGTTAATCGTTATAGAGAAGTTGATTAGGATGTGATGTTATGCAAAAATAATCAATCAGGATATTTGATGTGTAAGCAGTAAACGACGGTAAGTAAATCAGCACTTCAGTATTTCAGTAATTCAGCGTTTCAGTAATTCAGTGTTTCAGTAATTCAGTATTTCAGCGTTTCAGTGTTTCAGCGTTTCGGCGTTTCGGCGTTTCGGCGTTTCAGCAAAAACATGTATTGCATGTTGGCAGTTTGTGCTTTCTGACATACTGATTAACTGACCAACTGACTTAGTCATGGTTGAGCGTCTACTTCATGCCCGGCATTCTGCGTCACGTCAGTTAACAATCCAATTGGTTTGGCATTTATGAGGGAGCATTTTATAATCGCAAGTAAGAAAGTTAAGATTGCCACAAATTAGGAGTTCTTTAAATGAGTGATGAATTCAAAACTGTTACGGATGAGTGGTATTATCCCGCTGAAGACATTGTTAAAAATGCCAATGTGCCGGATTACGATGCTGTTTATAAAGAGGCAATGGACAATCCCGAAGCCTTCTGGGCAAAACGTGCGGAAACGCTCGACTGGTATCAAAAATGGGATACCGTCCTTGATGATAGCAACGCCCCGTTTTATAAATGGTTCACCGGCGCGAAGACCAATGTCATCCTCAACGCCATTGACCGCCACACCAAAACATGGCGCAAAAATAAATTAGCCATCATCTGGGAAGGTGAACCGGGCGATAAAGTCACCATGTCTTACTGGCGATTGAGTCAGGAAGTCAGCAAATTCGCCAATGTGCTCAAGAGTATGGGCGTAAAAAAGGGGGATCGCGTCACGATTTACATGGGGCGCATCCCCGAAATCGTGATTGCCATGCTTGCCTGTGCGAAAATCGGTGCGCCGCATAGCGTGATTTACGGCGGGTTCAGCGAGCAAGCCATCGCGGATCGCATCGAAGACGCACAAAGCCGTGTGCTAATTACGTGTGACGGCTCATGGTTGCGCGGCAAAATTATCCCGCTGAAAGATACCGTTGACCAGGCGATTGAACGCTCGCCAGTCGTGGAGCATGTGATCGTCGTGAAGCGCACCAATAACGAAGTCGCCATGCAACAGGGGCGCGATTACTGGTATCACGAGTTGATGTCCCTGCCCATCGCCAGCCCGCGCTGTGAAACCGAGCAGATGGACGCGGAAGACCCGCTGTTCATCCTCTATACCTCCGGCACAACCGGCAAACCGAAAGGCATTTTGCATACGCACGGTGGCTATCAGGTCTATACCTCAACGACCCTTAGCTGGGTGTTCGACATTAAAGACGATGATCGTTGGTGGTGCGCGGCAGACCCCGGCTGGATCACCGGACACAGCTATATCGTCTATGCCCCGCTGATTCTGGGCGCGACGAGCATTATCTATGAAGGTGCACCGACTTTTCCCTATCCAGATCGCTGGTGGCGCGTGGTCGAAGAGTACGGCGTGACCATCCTCTACACCGCACCGACTGCTATTCGCGGGTTGATGCGCTTCGGGAATGCGTGGCCCAATCGTCACGATCTCAGCAGTTTGCGCTTGCTCGGTAGTGTCGGCGAGCCGATCAATCCAGAGGCGTGGAAATGGTATCACACGGTCATCGGTAAGGAGAAATGCCCCATCATGGATACATGGTGGCAGACAGAAACGGGCGGCTTCATGATTACGCCGTTGCCGTCTGTGGGACTCAAACCCGGTAGCGCCACCCGTCCGTTCCCCGGTATTGAAGTCGATGTGGTGGACGACGATGGTAATTCCTGCGCGGCGAACGAAGATGGCAAACTGGTTATCAAAACGCCATGGCCCAGTATGCTCCGTACTGTGTTTGGCGACGATCAGCGTTATCTCGATCAATACTGGACGGCTTACGAGAAACAGGGCTGGTATCTGGCGGGGGATTCCGCACGCAAGGACGAAGACGGCTATATCTGGGTAATCGGGCGCATCGACGATGTGATTAAGGTCAGCGGCTATCGACTCGGCACGGCAGAAATCGAATCCGGTCTGGTCAGTCATCCGGCAGTGGCAGAAGCGGCGGTCATCGGTGTGCCGGATGAGGTGCGTGGCAGTGTGATTTACGCCTATTGCATCCTCGTGACGGGACAATCACCGAGCGACGATCTGGAAAAAGCCCTCAAGGAGCATGTGCGCCACGAAGTTGGTCCGATTGCCATGCCGTCGCAGATCGAATTTGTGGACAAGCTACCCAAGACGCGCAGTGGCAAGATTATGCGCCGTGTGCTCAAAGCCCGCGCTCAGGGTCTGCCCGAAGGTGACCTGAGTACGCTGGAAGATTAGGGGTAGATATTGGATTTTAGACGCTAGATATTAGATGAGGGCGAGCCAATGTGCTCGTCCTTATTTTTGCGGAATATACTGGAACGACGTGTACTTTACTCAAAGCCTTGGAGCATAAAATGCGCCGTCTGAACTTTGAATTGGGTCAAACGCTTTTTCTATATATCTTTTTCAGCATATTTATCGGCGGTCCCTGTTCGATTTTTTCGCCTATATTGGCAATCCACTCTACTGGATTAAAGCAGGTTTTCGCACTGGTATTTGCCTTCTCACCATTCATCCTAGGAATACTCTTTTTCGGTTATCACATGATTGCACAACGATATCATCCGTTTATACCCACTGTAATTGGCGTGATCGCTTCGCCGATTTTGCTCTTTTCTGTGGCGATGCTTTACGGGTCGATTATCGATACACGCCTCATAATTGCGGGTGAAATGGAGAATTATGCTTCAGGTGCGGCTTTTTTAGGTGTTGATGTGGGTGTTTGGCTGGCAGGCATATCTGGCGGAGTTATCGTCCTATGTGCCGTTTATTACTTTCGTTGGCAAACTTTTTCAACGAATGCAGAAACAGGTGAATCGGCATGAGTCTCCCGCTTTAAACCCGTGCGAGAACCACCCCTCCCCACAGAAAGCCGTTATAATACAGCCTCTCTGCCAGGCAAATATTGTAGGATGCAACGTGATACGCGGATTGCTCACACGCCTGACCCTTTTGCTAACGACTGGATTCGTCGCCCTTATCGCAATCATGCCCTTCCTCGCGCCGAGCACGCAGATATTCGCTTATAGCGACGATGATCTGTGGGTTCATGATGTTCGCCATCACATCAGCCACCGCATTGGCACTGACCTGCTCGGCTTTAACGCCTGGACATGGTCGCCGGACGGGACAAAAATTGGCGTGCTGGTGACCCGTGATGGCATCCCCATGTTTCAGATTATCGACTTGCAAGGGGGCGAAATGCGCTGGCTCACAGTGCGGGCGGGGCAATTTCCAGTATGGTCACCGGACGGGGCGCATATCGTCTATGCGGCGACGGATGCGGAAGGTATTTATATCGTGAATATCGCGGATGGGTCGCTGATGCGTCATGCCGTCGGGGTGCTGGCGCGTGAGATTGTCTGGTTGCCGGATAGTCGTGGATTAGTGCTCACGGGCTGGTCATTGACGCAAGAACGCAACGTCAACCCGAATGCCTATCTCATCCAATTAGGCGACCCGACATTGCGTTTTTTGTATGAAGGCGTTCAGCGCACCCGAATCTCACCGGATGGGTCGCGTCTGGCGCTGGTCTCGTCCCGCCGTAATGCGCTGGAAATCCTGTCGCTCGAAAACACCGATGATCCATCGCTCGAATTGGCGCGGAGTAACGGCTCGGTGCGACATTTAATCTGGTCGCCGGATAATCGCCAACTGATTTACGAGGTGGCTTTCACCAATTTGTCGTCCCTGCTGGTGGTGGATATTGCGGACGGTCTGGCGCGAACGCTCGTCAATGATGTGTCGGAGTATGCCTCGTATGCGGCGTGGTCACCGGATGGGCAGAAATTCGCCTTTTATTCACAGCTAGAAAGCGGAGAAACCCAACTGACTATCCAGAACAACACGCTGACGCGCAACGTACCGGTGTCGCTGTCCACCGGATTTACATGGTCGCCGGATAGCCGATTTCTGCTCGTCAGCACGAGTACCCGCTTCATCATTGTGGATGCGATTAACGGCGATGTCGAAACCATCCCGGCGCGCTCCAACCATCTCCCCATGTGGCAACCGTAGAAAGATTTTGGCGAAGAATTTCGAAAAGGTTTAGAGAAAGAATTTCACCACAGAGCCACAGGGAACACAGAGAATTAGAGAAAAATTCCTCTGCGTTTCTCTACGCTCCCTGCGTCTTTGCGTTATTCATTTTCTTGTTCTATTCGCTAAAACGTTTGGCGGTTTACCTTTAGCCAAAAAAAACAGGCTATCTCCGCTGAAAATCAGTGAAAATAGCCTGCATTGAAGTTCGGATTATGGCGTTCTGTTATTGCTCGCGGGTTTGGGCATCCATCACCGCGACGGCAACCATCGACACAATTTCGTCCACATCATCGCCCGCCTGCAATACATGCACCGGCGCACCCATGCCCAGCAAAATCGGACCAATCGCCTCGGCTTCTGTGGTCAGACGATCCAGCAATTTATAGGCGATGTTGGCGCTCCCCAGATCAGGGAAGACCAGCACATTGGGGTCTTTCACTTTGCTGAAGGGATAACGCTCCTCGATAATCCCCTCGACAACCGCCGTATCCGCTTGCATTTCGCCGTCAATGGTGATGTCGGGGCGCTTTTCATTGACGATCTTCACCGCGTCGCGCACCTTGTTGGAAAATGGGTGCGGTGTACTGCCGAAGTTGGAGAACGACAGCATCCCGACGCGTGGCTTAATGTCCAGCGTCTTGGCAAAATCAGACGCGAGGATGGCAATTTCCGCCAACGTTTCGGAGTCAGGGTCAATGTTCACGGTGGTATCGGTGAAGATAAACACCCGCCCCTTCACGATGGTCAGATACACCCCACTCGCACGGGTCGCCCCCGGACGCGTGCCGAAGACCTGCAACGCCGGACGCATAATATCGGGGTATTCATGCGTCAAGCCACTGACGAAGGCATCCGCATCGCCCTGTAGCACCATCATCAAACCGAAGTGCGTGCGCCCGCTAATCATACTGCCCGCCCGCGCCTTGCTGATGCCCTTGCGCTCACGACGCTTCAAGAACGCGTCGATATAGTGCTCATAACCTTTGGCGCTGTGGGGTGTGATGACCGTCGGGTTGAAATCCAGACCGAGTTCTTTAATCTTCGCCCGCACTTCCTCTTCTTCTGCCAGCAAAATTGGCTCACAGAAACCTTCTTCTTGTGCTTGATAGGCGGCGCGTAAGATTTTCGGATGTTCACCTTCGCCGAAGACCACGCGTTTGCGCCCGCCCATTTTCGCTTTATTGATAATGTAATTCCGCATCTGCTGACCCGCACCCTGACGGGCGATCAGTTGACGGCGATAATCCTTTAAATCAATGTCGCGCCGTGCCACACCGGAGTCCATCGCGGCTTTGGCAATCGCCGGAGCAACCCACAACAACACGCGTGAATCCAGCGGTTTGGGGATCAAGTATTCGCGCCCGAATTTGATCGACGCTTCGCCATACGCAGTTAGCACTCTGTCCGGCACATCTTCATGCGCCAATTGTGCCAGTGCGTGCGCCGCCGCCAATTTCATCTCTTCATTGATGCGTGTCGCATACACGTCCAGCGCACCACGAAAGATGAACGGGAAGCCCAGCACATTATTGACCTGATTCGGGTAATCGCTTCGTCCCGTCCCCATGATGGCATCAGGGCGAACAGCTAAGGCATCTTCCGGCAAAATTTCAGGATCGGGGTTCGCCAGCGCAAAGATGATCGGATTTTCCGCCATGCCCATAATCCATTCCGGCTCAATCGCACCGGCAACGGATAAACCGAGCACCACATCTGCGCCAACTAGGGCTTCTTCTAAGGTACGGGCGGAGCGTGTTGTGGCGAATTCCGCCTTATATTTGTTGATTCCGTCGCGCCCTTCGTAGATCACACCCCGCGAATCCAGCATGACGATGTTTTCACGCTTTACGCCCAACAGAGTATAGAATTTCGCCGAGGCAATCGCGCTTGCGCCCGCGCCACTGACGACCACATAGAGGTCTTCCAGCTTTTTGCCGATGACCTCACAGGCGTTAATCAGCGCCGCGCCGGAAATAATCGCCGTGCCGTGCTGATCGTCATGGAACACCGGAATATCAAGTTCTTCTTTGAGGCGTTCTTCCACCTCGAAGCATTCCGGCGCTTTAATGTCTTCAAGGTTGATTCCGCCGAAAGTGGGCGCGATGGCTCTACAGGCGGCGATGATCTCTTCAGCAGTCGTGGCGTTGATTTCAATATCAAAGACATCGACATCCGCGAAGCCCTTGAACAGCACACCTTTCCCTTCCATCACCGGCTTACCGCCCATCGGACCGAGGTTGCCGAGTCCTAAAACAGCCGAGCCGTTGGAGACCACCGCGACGAGGTTACCTTTTGCCGTCAGCGTATAAACTTCTAGCGGATTTTCGGCAATTTCTAAACATGCGTAGGCAACGCCGGGGGAATAGGCGAGGGAGAGATCGCGCTGAGTGCGAAGTGACTTTGTGGGCGTGACTTCGATCTTGCCGGGTCTGCCCATCCGATGATATTCAAGTGCGTCCTGCTTTGTGATTGACATAAACCTACTTCCTTAAAATGATTTCCGTAAAATGGAAAATTTAATTCTAACAACGACCAATAGATATAACTTTTGACAACGGGTGAAGTTACGCTTATGAGCATATCCCACCTAGGCATCAAAACAAAGTGATACGCGTCACCTTTTTAGCAATCATTCAGCTAATGTAGGAAATAAAAAAGTCGGTTATAGCGAAAATGAGACACTATAGTGTTCCACTTGCCCAATATTTATGGCTTTTGGCGGGCTATCCGCTTGTTTGCCCACCGCTGAAACACGTCATGATTGCACCGCTTTCGCCTCTCAAAATATTCTACGAACCATATTAACCTCTTATGACTTTAAATTCGCACTCCCTATAATCCATGCTTTTGATTACAATTTGTGTTTGTGCAACGGTTCAACTGATTATGGAAGTATCACACTATGGTCTCAATAGTCGCAAATAACCTACCCCGTAGTACACCTGAACAACAAGGCGTTGACTCATCGGCAATCCTGCGGTTTGTTGAGGCGTTGGATTCTCAGATCAAAGAAATTCACAGCTTCATGTTATTAAGACATGGGCATGTGGTTGCCGAGGGATGGTGGTCACCTTATGCTCCGGCGCATCCGCATATGATATTTTCACTGAGTAAGAGCTTTACGTCGACTGCGGTTGGTCTGGCGATAAATCAAAAACTTCTCTCCATTGATGATTCGGTGTTGTCCTTCTTCCCCGACGAATCACCCGATGAGGTCAGCGATCATCTGAAGGACATGCGCGTAAGACATCTGCTCTCAATGTCTACAGGTCAAGCGGTTGATACCTGGTCAACGATGGTTGAGCGCCCTGACGGAAATTGGATCAAGGGCTTTCTGAGCGTTCCCGTTATGTACGCACCGGGGACGCATTTTGTCTATAACACCGGCGCAACCTACATGCTGTCTGCGATTGTCCAAAAATGTAGCGGGATGAAGGTCGTTGATTATTTGAAACAGCACTTCTTTGAACCGCTCGGCATTCAGGATGCTACATGGGAAGACTCACCACAGGGCATCACGGCAGGCGGTATCGGACTCAACATCAAAACAGAAGATATTGCGCGATTTGGTCAATTCTATCTACAACAAGGGAGTTGGCAGGGGACTCAACTGCTTCCCGAAGCGTGGATCAACGAAGCCACCACCGCGCAAATTTCCAATAGCGATGGCGTGCAAATGGATTGGTCGCAGGGCTACGGCTATCAGTTCTGGCGGTGTCGTCATAATGCCTATCGGGGAGATGGTGTCTTCGGGCAGTATTGTATTGTTATGCCGGAACAGGATGCTGTGCTGGCGATGACCAGTGGCATGGACGTATTCGATATGCAAGCGCCACTGGATCTCGTTTGGGAGTTGTTACTTCCCGCCATGCACGCGGAGTCGCTTCCTGACGACACAATTGCCGCCACGCACTTAGCCGATAAACTGGACAGTCTCACCCTGTCGCCCGTCGAGGGAGAGCCAAGTTCGCCCCTTGCATCGCAGGTTTCCGCCCGACCCTATGCCGTAGATACCAATGAACTTGCTATTGAAACGATTGCGATCAACTTTACAGCAACGACCTGTGATATTACTCTCAAAATAGCCGAAAAACAGGAAACCATCGCGTGTGGCTACGGCACGTGGCAACGAAGCCAGACCACCTTGTTTAATCAGATGCTCTTCTATGACCATGCACTGATTGCGACCAGCGGTGCATGGACAACATCGGAAACTTTCACGATCATCTTTCGCTTATACGAGACTCCGTTTTACTATACGATGACTTGTGATTTTGCCGATGACGAGATGCTGATTGAAGTCACTGTCAATGTCTCATTGGAGTCGATGAAACCGATAGGGCTGACCGCGAAACAGGCATAAATTCCCAATTACCGTATAACCCACACCTGTTTGTTAATGAGAGCCTCCATATAGGAGGTTTTTTAAATTCCGCACCCTATTTTCAGATCAACTGCTTGACAAAATAAAAATTATTTTTATAATAAAATTAGTTTTTACAATAAATGTTCTAAATCGAGACACGCTATGCAAGATGTATTTTATATCGAAGATGTTGAACAGGCGGTGGCGCTCCTCAAGCCCATTCGCATCGAAATTCTAAAACGGCTGGACGAACCGCGCACCTGTCCTGATCTGGCGGAGTTCTTCGGCGAATCCGCGCAGAAAGTCTACTATCACGTTAAGGCGCTGGAAAATGCCGGACTGGTCGAAAAAGTTGACGAGAAGCGGGTGCGGGGCACCGTCGAAGGGCATTATCAAGCGAAAGCCTATTCTTACTGGCTCGCGCCGCAACTGGTCGGCAAAATCGGCGGGGAACGCATGACGGGCGATCAGGTCAGCTTGCGCGTTCTGCTTGATCTGGCGGAAGAAGTCCATCAGGACATCGGGCATCTCGGTACAAAAGCTGAAGTCGGAAAAAATGTGCCGTCTGTGTCGCTTTCCGCGCACATTCACCTACCGGATGCCAGCCGTCGCGCTGATTTTCTGGACGAGTTGCAAACGGTTTTTCAGGGGCTGGCGCGTAAATATGGCTTGCCGGAAGACGATCTCACCATCACCGATTCAGCCGGGTTTCGCCTCGTCCTGATGTGCTATCCGCAGGTGGATAACGAACGGTGAGGTCATATGAATTTTGTAAGGCAACCTACCAGCCAAACGATTTTGTAAGGGCAACCTGGCAGGTTGCCCCTACGGTCACTCCGATAACTGACAACTGACAACTGAAAACTGTTTACTGACAACTGAAAACTGTCCACTAAAAACTAAAACTCACGGAGACAATCAAAATGGAAGACAACACCCTGAAGATGCAAATAAAGCTCGACCATCCGAAAGAACAGGTGTTTAAAGCATTGACGACAACCGATGCCCTCAAAGCGTGGTTCGCGGAAGATGCCGACATCGCCATAGACGACAAACGCTATGCTTTCTGGGGCAAGTTCACCCCCGGCAATCCAGATAAATCAACCGGCACGAAGCACGAAATTCTGGAAATCAAGCCAGACGAATTGCTTAAGTTTCGCTGGCAGACCACACCGGAAATCACTACAGTCGTAGAATTCCACCTGCGTGAAGACGACGGCATAACCACCCTGCTTGTGTTGCAAACGCGCTCCGGCACGGATATGCACCATGCCGCTGTTTATACGATGGAAGATTTCTGGTTCCTCACGCTGGAAAATCTGCGGCGCTATTTAGACGGCAAACCGAGCGATGCCCGCGTAGATTTCTCTGCCAAGCTCAAAGGCAACATCACATGGGACACGCTGATTGATGCCCCGGCGGAGCGCGTCTTCGATGTGCTCATCAAGCCGGAACACCTTAATAAGTGGATCGCCCATAATGCGGAAGTTGATCCCCGAATCGGCGGGGAATTTTCATACGGATGGGGTGGTGTGCCTCCATTTAAGATTGTCGAGCTAGAGCCGAATCGCAAGCTCGCCTATGATTGGGACGAAGAAGACCCGAACGGCGATATGCAACACACCATCGTCACGTGGACGCTCGAAGAAAGTAACGGCAAAACCCGCCTCACCATCGTGCAGAGTGGCTTCGCGCCGGATGCCGACAACGACGGGATTCACGTCGGCTGGCGCAACTTCCTCAATTGGATTCGCTCGCTGTCAGAATATGGCGACACATGGCAACCGCCGGTACTCCACATTAAAGACCCTGCATGGGCGACATTTTACGCCGCCTCTATCAGCGAACGGCAAGCCCAATTCGACTAATGTAGAGTCCGGAAATGGGGCAAGATCAGAGAGCGCAGAGAAACGCAGGGGAAAATGGATAATACTCCTTTGCTATCTCTGTGTCTTTCTGTGGTGATAGGAGAATTTTACGCCTATTTACAGGCTAATTTGGTCATTCAGGTGATCCTATTTGAACTGCCATCCCCTCATGACCGAATCAATCCACGCAAGCAAACGACACATTTCAACCCCTCACAACTCACCTGACCTTTTCTACAGGCTGTGGTGATGTTATCTTATAGGGAGTGTCGCTTTAGCCTCCGGCAAGACAACACGCCGCCTAAACACGACTCTTCACCAAATTGAGACACTAAAATTGAGATCCTATAGATGAACATACCCCGCAAACGGCTGTTCTGGGCGGTGGCGCTCGGTCACGCCGTCAATGATGTTTTTATGAGCATGGGACCCGTTTTACTGGCATTTCTCAGCAGTACCACAATGGGCATTACCAACACACAAATCGGTCTGGCAATCGGACTGCAACAACTCGTCGGCGGATTTTCGCAACCCGTGTTCGGCTTACGCGCAGATCGTGTCGGCGGGCGCTGGCAGGGGGCGCTGGGCGTAGCGTGGACGGTGGGCATGTTTGCCATTGCCGTGTTGCTCGTCGCGCTCACGCAAAATTATTGGCTCTTCGTGGTGCCATTTGTGCTGGTCGCCTTCGGGAGCGGGGCGTTTCATCCGGTGGGCGGGATGCACGCGGCAGAAAGTGACCCCGCGAAAGTGGCGACGAGTGTCTCGTGGTTTTTCTTGATGGGACAACTTGGTCTGGCGGCGGGACCGCTCATCGCCGGACGTTTGCTGAATGCCGCCTCTGAAAATGGCACGCGGGACATCCTGACCGCAATGACGCAACCGACGGGCTTCCTCTCCTATCATGTCTCGTCGCCCGCCAGCTTAACGGTGGTGCTCATCCTCACGCCCTTAGCCATTCCAGTCGCCTATTTAATGGCGACCACCATTCCCGCCCTCGCCGCCCATCGTACCGCCCATCCGCCCCGTGTAAAAAGCGCGACGGACACGTCATCCGGCTTTAGCATCCCCTATAAAGCAGGTGGATTGTTGCTGGCTTTGGTCATTTTACGCAGTCTCGCCACGCCCGGTTCGGTGTCATTTATTCCGGTGCTGTTCGAGCAAAAAGGCTGGTCTCCGGCGGAATACGGCATGATTACCAGTTCGTTCTGGATCGCATCCGGCATCGCAGGCGTTTATTTTGGTGGATTAGCAGATCGCTTTGATCGACGTTATGTGCTGGCAGGCAGTATGATCGCCTGTGCGCCCGCGTTCTTCCTGTTGCCCACTGTCGATGGCACATTGGCATTTGTGCTGGCAATCGCCGCGGGTGGATTGTCCGGCGGGTCACATAGCTTGATCGTCGTGCTGGCGCAGGAAATGATGCCGTCCGGCAAGGCGTTCGCCACTGGCATGGCGCTCGGCGTGATTTTCGGCATGGGCGCGTTGGGGAGCTTATTTATCGGCAGTCTCGCGGATACAGTCGGGCTTGGCACGGCATTTCAGGTGGTCGCCGTCGCGGTTACGCTGTCCGGTTTCCTGTCGTTCATGATCCCGCTCCAACAACGCACGCTCATTCCCGTCCCTGCACCGGGGGATTAGGTTACATCATTCGGGCGCAATCGTCTTGCGCCCGTTAACATCTACGCTGATTGAGAGGTGTATAGTCCCAGAGTATAGTCGTATAGTCTCAAAAAGAGTGAGATAATTGATGCCTACCAAAAAGTATCTATTGTCGTTTTTTTCCAATACTCTGCCGGATATCTGGATTAAAATGAACGTGTTGATAGAGAAATCATGAAGGAGAAATATAAAATGAAATTCGCATTGCTTTATTATTACGATCCCACACAAACCAGCCCAAGCGAAGGGGAAGTTGCCGATTGGATGACCTTCGATCAATCAGTCAAGGATGCTGGTGCATTCGTTTACGAAGCAGGTTTTTACTCCGATGACAACGCACAACGCGTGAGTATCCGCGAGGGAAATACTGTCAGTGAAAATGGTGCATTGGTCAGTGATGGTAATGTGCAGGCAGGTTTGTATGTAATCGATGTGTCTGATGCCGCTACCGCTATGAAGTGGGCGGAGCGCATCCCGACTGCACGTTATGGTGTGGTCGAAGTCCGCTCAATTGTCGAGTACGTTCCAGAGTAAGCATGAAGGTCATCGCCATTGAAAGTCTACTCCCTGCCAGTGGTGGTTCACCATGTTTTGAAGGTTATCAACATGGAGCCACCAACTCGTTTTTCGTCGTTACCAGCCCGTCGGGTAAAGGTGCGGATAAACACCGTCACCCCTATGACGAAACCTTCGGTATCCTGCAAGGGAATATTGAGGTGGTGATTGATGGAGTACAACAGATGGCTTTGAATGCACGCATCAAGCTCAAACGACTTTATCCATCTTATTCACAATGACAGAGTACTAGCTGAACTGCTGACTAGCTCTTGATAGCATGACAACACACATCGTTAAATTCCGCTTCGATGTTCATATTTAACTTCACTTATTCATCCACGCCGATAACATTGACCGTTACGCTACGCACGGAGGATTTTTTCTGGTTCACGAATATCGACGTTAAACGGCGATCTGGCAACGTGCTCCGGCTATGCACAAGCACACGGGTGGCATATTTGTTGAGCGCATCCAGATCATCATGCACCGTCGCCATCAAGCGTGTTTCCGCCGGATCGATTGATTTCCACCAGAGGACAATCGGCGAGGAGAGGAATTGCGCCAATCCCGGACGATTCGGATAATCTTCCGTGCCCCATGCCCGTTCATGCGCCTGTACCAATTCCAGAAAATTATCCTCGTTTGCCATCATTTCTGCCTTTTTATTTGTAGAAGTCGCCCGCTTTTCAGTGTCACCATCTTCCGGTGGTAACTCTAAACACGCTTATTTGTCCCGCCCCATCATAAATGATAGGCTACCATCAAGTATAGCTAGCTTTAGGAATATCACTAAATATGTGTTTTATGACTATGACCATCCCGCAGAATCTTCTCAATAGATATTTAAGATTGAAAAGGCAGTGTTGTGCTATCATGGTATAAAGTAACCTTGAATGAGGCTTAGATTGTGAACTTACGTATACGGACACCCCGACTTAATGCAAGCAAACTCTTGATGATCGCCTTTGTGGTGGTGATCGCCCTTGGTGTATTCTCCGCCCCCGTTAGCGCACAGGAAGATTCGCCCGCGCTGACTCCGCTGGAGCAAATCCTCTCCGATCTTTATAATCGCATCAGCCCGTCTGTCGTCTCAATCGAGATTGACGAGCAGGGTGGCAGTAGCGGTGTATTTATCCCGCTCAGTTCCGGTTCTGGTTTTGTGATTGATAATCAGGGGCATATCGTCACCAATTTTCATGTTATCGACGGCGCGGATCGTATCGCGGTCAATTTCTTCGATGGAACGATCACCCGTGCGATTGTCGTCGGCACAGACCCCGCCTCGGATTTAGCGGTGATTCGTGTGGATGTTCCGCCGGAACGCCTACAGCCGATCACATTCGCCAATTCCGACAATCTGATTATCGGTCAGCAGACCATCGCGCTAGGCAGTCCCTTCGGTGAACGCTGGACGATGACACTCGGTATCGTTAGCGCGTTGGATCGCACCATCGAGGGCTTCACATCATTTAGCATCGGCGGGGTTATCCAGACCGACACACCCATCAATCCGGGCAACAGTGGCGGACCTTTGCTTAACCTCGCGGGTGAGGTCATCGGCGTAAATTCACAAATTATCAGCGAGAACCGCATTAATGTAGGGGTTGGTTTCGCCGTCCCCAGCAACTTAACCGCCCGCGTTGCGCAGGAACTCATCGAAAACGGGCGCGTAAATTATAGCTATATCGGCGTGAACGGTGATGAAGTCAACATCGACTATATCGAACGCTATGGTCTGCCAAATGATACGCGTGGCGTGGTCGTCACCCGCATTGTGGGTAATGCACCCGCACAACAGGGTGGTTTACAGGCAATATCGAATAGTTCCGTAGACATCATCACTGCGGTGGATGGTCGTCCGGTGATGAACCTGAGCATGTTGATCGGCTATCTATCCAGCAGTACCGCACCCGGTCAAACGGTCACGATGACGGTGTTGCGTGATGGACAGACCATCAACTTGCCCATCATCCTAACCGAACGCCCATAGTATCGCTTCCACCGCTTAACGACCCATCACTGACCCTATCCGTTTGGATGGGGTTTTTGTTTGTTGCGTAGGATTTTCCTTATACTTCGATACATGCTGAATAATAACGAAACTGAACGAGGAGGCTTTAACATGCAAATCCCCGACCAGCGTACTTCACAATCGCAACCAGCACAGGTATCAGAATCAGCACTCATGTCATCCGTCCGCAACCTGATGCCCGGTAAAGTCCTACGCTTACTCGGTCTGGTGGTGCTGGTGCAATCCATCTACCCGATCACGGCGGATAATTCCGTTGTCTCGGTGCTGATTTATCAATTCCTCTATATGACACTGCTGATCGCCGGTGGTTTGGTCTCCAATGAAAGCCCCATTTACACCCGAATTTTGGGTGTGTTGGGCGTAACATGGGTGATCGTCGGTGGGATTTATGCCTTTAATCAAGAAGCAGTCTGGGCGCAACTCATCACGTATCTGGTCATCATTGCATTTCAGACCGTCGTTACCAAAGTGATGATTCAATATATTTTCATCTCCCGCGTGGTCAACCGAGAAGTGATTTATGCGGCGGTTGCGGTTTACTTCTTGCTAGGGGCGATCTTCGTGCCCATCTACGGCATTATCGAAACGATCACGTTCCACACAATGGACGGCGCACACGCCATCAGCGATAGTACCGTTGCGGCGGGGCAACCCATCCCGTGGCAGACCTTCATCTATTATAGCTACGCCACGCTGACCACAGTCGGTTATGGCGATGTCCTACCCGTGACGATGTGGGCGCGTTCTGCCGCCAGCTTAGAAGCCATCATCGGCGTGATGTACGTGACGATTATCATGGCGCGGTTGGTGGGTATGTATGCCTCCCGCGAGGTGGACGAAGCCTTTGATGAATTTGAGGAACGCGAAGACACGAAAGACCGACAGCAGAAGTCATGAACACGTCCAGATTTATACTCCCCAACCCGACATTTACTAAACGATTTCCCTACCATCGTGAGAAAATTTACGACTTTAGCAAATGTAAACAAATCTGAACGTATCCTTTAGTGTATAATTTCGGTATGTATTTGTAACGTTATCGTATTCTGGAAATTATCACCCGAAAAATCAGTCAGGTACCGAAATGACCCAAAATCGAATTCAACCCTTCATTCTATTATTGGTAGTATTGGTGCTGTTTTCTGTTTTGCCTGCAATGGCACAGGAAACGACACCGGATCCACAACCCACACCGGAAACAACGGCTAATGTCGTCGTCACGGAAATTACGCCCTCGCCCACCGGAGTCGTTACCGCTGAGCCAACAGCAGAGCCTGTGACTCCTACACCAACGAGCACAGCAACCGATGAAGTGATTGTGATCGATTCGCCGGAAGCCACAGCAGAAGTGACCGATTCACCGGAACTCACGCCTGAAGTGACACCGGATGCAGAAATCACCGAAGAACCGGGCGTGGTCGTCATCCCGCCTGCCGGGGAAGAAGTAGTAGAAGAAGACCCCCTTTCTTCTGTACAACGCTCCAACCCGACAACATCAACCCTCCCGCAAATCCCGACCACAGGCGATGTCACCGTGATCGTCGGTTTGAATATGAATCGGGGCAGATCAGGCGGTGGATCAGGTGGATCAAGCGAACTCGGCATGGCATTCACCCACAGCGCCATCCAGCAAGCACAGGAAGCGCTGGCGGTCAACATGCGCCAATTTAACGCCAATATCATCACACGCTTTAGTGAATTTCCCGCGATGGGCATGACCGTGAACCAATCCGGTCTGGCATATCTGCGGAGTAGCAATCTGGTGCAATATATCCAACCTGTCGAATACCGCCAGCGTGCCATGAACACCAGCCTTGATGTCATCGGTGTCACAACCGGCGGCGGGGCGAACCTCAACATCACCGAAACCGGCGTAACCGATGGTGGACCCGGTTGGGTTGTCGCCGTGATTGACGGGATGCCTTTTTATAATCACAATTTCTTGCAGGGACGTACCGTTTCGCCGATGTGCTGGAACAGTGGGAACGGTGTAACCACCACCACGCCGGGTACAGTCGCCTGTCCTTATGACGGTCATGGTACACACGTTGCCGGTACAATTGCCGGCGGGGGATCAGTTCAGCTTCAAAGTTTGCCAAGTGGTAATCGTCTCAACGGTGTCGCACGTCAGGCACGCATCATGCCCCTCGGTGTCTTTAATGGGGAAAATGCCTCTGATCTGGACATCCTCGCCGCCCTGAATTATGTCTATTCACAACGCAACAACTATCCCATCGCCGCGGTCAATATGAGTCTCGGTGGTGGGCGCTTTACCTCGGTATGTAACGCGTCCTATCCTGCTTATTACAATATTGCCGCCTTACTCAGAGGAGCAGGCATCGCCGTTGTCGCCGCATCTGGCAATGATGCCTACTCGACTGCCATGAGCGCACCCGCCTGTGTGTCGAACATTATCAGTGTGGGCGCGACAAATGATAATGACACCGTACCTACCTTCACCAATTATGCCAGTTTCCTTGATCTGATGGCTCCTGGCAATGTGATCTATTCTTCAACGATTAATGATGCGGATAACAATCCTAATACGGTCACTAATCCGAATCCAAATAACAATTTGTATGGTGCTCTTAACGGCACATCAATGGCATCGCCCCATGTAGCGGGGACGTTCGCGTTGATGCGGCAAGCCTCCCCAACAGCCAGCGTAGATTCGATGTTGGCGCTCCTCAAACAATATGGCACAACGGTCAGCGATCAACCCAACACAAACCTCACATGGCGACGTATTAATGTCGATGATGTGCTCGGTCAGGTATATCGCTTGAATTCGCCCAATGTAAGCTCCACCGTGCGTTATCGTGCGCCGAGTTTCACCTGGGGTGCGGCAGACAACGCGACTTTTTATGAATTGATCGTGGTGGATGTAACCAACCCCGCCGCGCCTTTAACTGTCTTACAGAAATGGTTTCAACCGGGTGTGTCGCCGGAAATAACCTGCACCACGACCTGTACCGTTAATCTGGCAACAGATATGAATATGGGGAGCGGTGGCAGTGTGCAATGGTACGTACGAGCGTATAATCCAACATACGGTTATGACCCGTATATGGGACCCCAGAACTTCACGTTATCTGCGCTCACATCGAGTAGTCCAACGGGCAACCCAATCTCACCGCAAACGGGCTTGATGACCTACTCATGGACGGGTATAGCAGACGCGTCACACTATCAAATTTATGTCGCCAACAGCGCGGGCGTGGGCATCATTAATGAATGGGTCACTTCCGGCAATGCGCTTTGTGGCGGTGGCGGAACGTGTACATTTACCCCCACCACACCTGTAGCGAATGGGCTGAATACATGGTACGTGCGTGCCTTTAAAGCCAACACCTACGGTCCCTGGTCTGTCGGACGAACATTTACATTGGCAGTACAGGCACCCGCAATACCAACACTGTCTAACCCGACCAGCCTGAGCACACCCCGTCCCTTACTGAGCTTCTCCGGCACGGCAGGCTCGACAGCCTTTGAAGTCTACATCGTAAAAGAAAGCGCCCCCGGTGTAACAGTGATGTATCAATCATACACACGGACGCAAGCCTGTGGCTCACCGACTGGCACATCCTGTAATCTTGTGCAACTGAATGTCGATTTGCTGGCAAATGAGACCTACAACTACTATGTCCGCGCTTATGGTGCAGGCGGTTGGAGCAACTGGTCAGCGCCATACTCATTTATGCTCGCTGTGCCGGTTCCACCGTTACCCACGAACTTAACACAGAATGCGGTTGCACAGCGCGGCTATAACCCGACTTTCACATGGTCTGAAGCCAACGAAAACGCAACCTACTACGAACTCATCATCTATACACAGGGGTGGGCAACGGCGGTGCATCAGGTCTGGTATCAACGTGGCAACAGCATCATGACCTGCAATAGTGGCACCTGTTCGGTCACACCAAGTCTTATCCTTACCAATCAGAATTATGAGTGGGGTGTGCGTGCCTATAACGCCGCCGGATTCAGCACGGGCGGCACGGGCGGTTATGCCCTATCCACCATCAACCTGAGTGGGATGACTGCGCCGAATGCCGCTAACTTCCTTCCGGGTGGTTGGCAGGTGTTCAATGTCGCTACCATCAATATAGATGATCCGATCTTCCAGTTTAACGACATTGCGAATGCCAATTACTATGAGTTGTATATCAACAATAGTGTTGGAACAGTGTTGCATCAGATGTGGTATCCGAGGACTGGCAACTGTAACGCTGGTACATGCACCGTCTCTCCGGCGAACCTCTATCTAGCGACCAACGGCACCTATGGCTTCTATGTCCGTGCTTATGGTCCTGCCGGACTTAGTGTTGGTGGACCGTATGGTAATGGTTATGCAGGCGAAACGTTCACCGTTGCCACAGCCAATATCGCCAATGAACGCCCCGAAACCCTTACCCGCGTCACCGCCGCAGATGACAACACACCCACATTGCGTTGGGTTGAAGTCACCGATGGCACATGGTATCGTGTGTACATCACCAACGCCAGCACTGGCGCGGTGGTGCTTGACCAATGGCGGCATTACACCAGCATGAACTGTGGCTCAATCTCCACAAGTACGACCTGTTCATGGGTAGATGCGGTCAATCTGACGAACGGTACGTATAACTGGTACGTACAGGGGTATAGTCCAGCGGGCTACAGTTTATGGAGTGACTCTGACCTAAATACAACCGCGCTTGAACCCAACACCTTCACCATCGCTGTACCTGCGCCGGATGCCGCAACCCTCACCGCACCGACTAACGGCACCATTGATGACGACGGTATCGTGACTTTCACATGGAATTTGGCGAGCAACGCGACCGCTTACTACTTGCAGGTCTATCCGACGGGCAGTCTAGTAAATACCTTCGGGCAATGGTTTACCACCAGCGAAGTCTGTACGGCAACCTGTACCAGGACCATCACCTTACCCCCCGGTAATTATAGCTGGCGGATTAACACCTACGGACCGGGCACAATCGGCATAAATTATTCCCCTTCATCAATCCGCACTCTGGCTGTGCTCGAATAAGCACAACCGCGGTCATCATAATTCCGCACCATCCGCACCGCATCCTGAATTTATGGGATGCGGTGTTTTTTTACACCCAAGCGCAACTTAACCACTTTCTAACCTTAACTTTCGTGGCTCGTTGTCTTGGCATACAATAAACAGTATATCTACGCTAATAACTTCATACATAGGTTGCAAGGAGCGTAATTAATATGGCATCAGCAGTGATACTCGGCTTCGCATATGACTCACCGGTGACAGAATTTCCGGTACGCACCGGACCCGGTACAACATTCGCAAAAGCACCTTTTACCGTGTCCAAAGGCACCGCAAATCTCGTCATTCTGGATGTTCAGCCGGATTCTCAAAGCACCGCCAGCGACTTCGGGCGCGTCTATCAGTGGTTTAATCTGCAACTCCCGAACGGGTCAACCGGATGGATGCGCGGGCATGTGGTCGGCATCAGCGGCGATCTGAACAATTGGGGCTATGGGGTAGTACCCACTCCCACCCATGCCTATACCCTCATCCGGCAGGCAGTTCCGGTGACCGTGTCCACACCCTCAACCGAAGTGAACATCAATATCGACCTTGAAAGTGGCACAGAAAAACCCGCCGCCACCGTGCAGACCAGCGGTTTACAATCCGGCGCGACCAAACCGACAGCAAATTCCGGCGCGACCAAACCAGCCGACACATCCGGCAGTATTTTCGGCGGCGGCACAGTATCCGACGCGGTCAACACGGCGACCAAGCCCACCGGCACAGAAGTCACCACCGGCACAGGCAGTTCTGAAGGTCTGGTGCAGGGACGGACGAAACCGACCACCCCGCCCAAAGCCATCATCAAAACGATGAACGCCGCCAACACCCGTTTAGGTCCGGGCGTAGGCTTTGCGCGTGGCACACCCATCCCGCGCAACGAACAGGTTGATCTTGTCGCCGTTCAACTTGAGCAGGGCGGGCAGAATTATCGCTGGTTCCAATTTCTGCATCAGGGTCAGCAAGCGTGGATTCGTGAAGACCTCGTGACGTGGGATGGCGATACAGAGGCGCTCGGCTTCCAATGGGATACCTACCCCGCGCCGATGGGCGATAATCGCTGGTGGGTGCGCGGTTGGAACTTCGGCAATGATTACAACCCCGCCATTCCTAAGCATGACGGCTGGGATTTGGGCGCTCAGGTGGGCGAACCCGTCTACGCCGGACCTGAAGGTGGCAAGGTGATTAAAGTCCACAAATGCACCAAATGCACCGCCTCACAACCAAGCTCGGTGAGTCAGGGTTTTTCGCTCGGCGATGCCAGCATCTGGAATGATCCGGCGTGGGGCTGGGGCTATGGCAATTTCGTCATCATCCGCTACCTGAACGAACAATTACCGGACTCCACCAGAACGACATTGGAGAAACGGGGTTTCCCTGGCGGGCATATTTACGTCAATTATGCCCACTTGAACGAGATGCGCGTCACGGAAGGGCAGGAACTCGGCGCGGGTGAAATCTTCGCCAGTTGTGGCAACACCGGCAACTCGGAAGGTCCCCACGTCCATCTGGAAATCCGCGCCAGCACCAATCCAAACGTCACCAGTTGGGGGAGCCTCAAAGACAACCGCATGAACCCGATTGTGCTGTTTAAACGCTAAAGCAAATTTTTATGTGAACTTTCGACGTGGTTAGGGTAAACAATGCCCTGGCCACGTTTTTTGAGTCTATGCTCGGTGCTTTTGTTTCAACTCATCCTCAGCATACTCAAACAGTTCCCCATCATCGGTCAACGCATATGTGTCATAATCGGCATCGTCGTTTTTGAATTTTGCCTCATCTGTGGCGAGCATTTTGCGCCGTTTCACCTCAGCCATGATGCGCGCCTCACGATTATTTTTCCCTTTGCCGTGATTAAAATAATAGTGGCTCATGTGGTAAAGGATGATCGGTGTCCAGACCAACCATAAGAGAAATAGCCAGCCGAACCACTCATCATTAATTAAGACGGAAAATCCTAAAATTATAGTCAACACTATAGGAGAATAGAGAAGCAAATGCACTATCAGGAGCATCCTTGCTCTAAACTTGGCGCGAAATTCCCGCCGAACCTGTGCCTCAAGTATCTGATCGCTGTTTTCCATTCTTCACGCCTCCCACTTCATGATTTATGCCTGATATTTCCGCTTCAATTCATCCTCAGCATACTCAAACAGTTCCCCATCATCGCTCAACGCATACCTATCATAATCAGCATCGTCGTTTTTGAATTTTGCCTCATCTGTGGCGAGCAACTTACGGCGCTGGACTTCTGCGTAGATTTTTTCTTCACGGCGTGCTTTGCCTCTGCCGTGCCAGAAATAAAAATAGGCACTATGGAGACCGACCAGCACCGTCCAAACCAGTGCCATATAAAGCACCCCACTAGGACGACCCGGTGACCAATGATCGAGTTGATTGATGATACTACTCAGAGTAAAACCTACAATAAAGGCAATATACAGGACAATGTGTGCTCTCAACAACATTTTTGCCCGAAATTGTGCCCAAAATTCCTTACGCACCTGCGCTTCAAGAGCTTGTTCGCTCACGTCTCACCTCGCAAATTGACCTATTCCCTCGATAACGTATACGCAATCTCGCGCAAAAAGTTGCTACAGCCGGTACAAAATCCCCGGAAAACCGTCGCTGAGCGCACCGTCAATATCAATCGCCTTGCCGTCGTTATAGACGAACGGACGCGTGAAATCCGCATTTGCGCCCGCCAGCGTGGGGATGTTGGTATGCCCGTGAATGATGCGTTCGCCACCATACGTTTTCAGCATCCGTTCCATGCTTTCGGGATGCGCCATAAAGCCGCTGTGCTCCGCAAAATCCGCCAGAAAACGCTCCCACACATCAGGGTCATAACTGCGTAAAATCTGCTCAAAACGAGCGTTTACTTCCTCAATCGTATCCCCATAGCGCAGATAAAAATCCGTGTCGGCATGAACAACCAGCGCATCCCCCAGCCGCACCATCGCCGGACAATGTGTGATCCATGCGATATGCTCCGGTGAAATCCGTTCGAGGTCTTCTTCAGCACCCAGCGCCCCTGCACGCCAATTGTGCATGAAGCTCGTGTTCGTCCGCGTGTTGATCCGCTCCCCGAAACGATGCGCCGCCAATAACACGACTTCGTGATTACCGAGCAGGGAAATCATCTGCCCGCCCGCGTGTTCCGCCTGAATTTGCAAGCTAATCAGATAATCCAGCACGCGCAGACCCTCATCCCCGCGATTCACATAATCACCGAGGAAGCACAGCGTCATCTGCTCGCCCAGCCACGTCCAATCCATCGCAATGATTTTTTCGCGCATCAACAGCGACTGCATCCCGCCGAACGCGCCGTGAATATCACCGATGATCGCCACATTTTCCATATTTACTTGACCTGTTAATCAAATTCAGATTCAATTAGGATAAAGATTGAAGTGATAAGATTGAAGTTTAAAGAAAAAAGTTTAGGGACAACAGAAACATATAGGCATTTACCAAACTAAGAACTAATAACTGCTCAGAGCGTGTTTGTAAATAAAATTATTACAGGTTTTTCGTTTGTTCGCCGGACGCTAAAGCAATCCGGCTAGAGCACTCAAGCCCGCTGAAGCGGACTAAAGGCGGGTTAGAGTGGGCTTTAGCCTACTTCCCGCCGCATAGATTAGCCATCGGCTTTAGCCGGTGGCGGAAAATATCGTAATTTACGTTTTAACAAACACGCTCTCAGTTGCAAGGTTATAAAGTCGCTCGTGGAAACCGCATTGGGCTGAAACCCCAATGCTAAAATGATTTTCAAAACCCCACTGAAGTAGGCTGTTTTCACAAATATACGGGAAGAATAGCCTGCTTCAGCAGGGTTTTACACCAATGTAGCCAATGGGTTTCAGCCATTGGCGGCACTTTGCAACAGAGCAACTAATCACTAACGACTAAAAACCAACAACTTACTGGAGACCCTCATGCTCAATGCTACCGGATTTAGCCCGCTTTCACCGGAATTTCAAGCCAACCCCTACCCCTATTATGCCATGTTGCGGATGGGCGCACCTATTTTCTACTGGGCAGATTGGAAGATGTGGATTTGCACCCGTTACGACGATTGCACCGCCTTACTGCGCGATAACCGCCTCGGGCACGAAATCCTGCGCCACATGACCGCTGAGGAACTCGGCTGGCAGAATACCACCGACGTGGAGGACAAACAACGCCTGCGGATGCGGATGCAACGCCGCTGGATTCTCTTCAAAGATCAGCCGGATCACACCCGCCTGCGGACACTCGTCCACAAAGCCTTCACCCCGCGCATGATCGAGCATCTCCGCGCCCACATCGAAACCATCACCGACGACTTGATCGACGCGATGGCGCAAAAAGGCGAATTCGACCTCATCGAAGACTTCGCCCTGCCACTCCCCGTCACCGTCATCGCCGAAATGCTCGGTGTGCCGGTAGCAGATCAGCCTATGTTTAGCGGTTGGTCAGATCATCTTGCCGGAACACTCGACCTGACCGACGATCCGCGCGTGTTTGATCGTGCCGCCGATGCCACCGTCGAATTTCACGCCTATTTCAAGCAACTCGCGCAAAAACGCCGCCAACATCCACAGGAGGATTTACTCTCCGCCCTCGTACAAGCCGAAGAAGACGGCGACAAACTCGACGAGGACGAACTCATCGCCACCTGCATTTTACTGCTCATCGCCGGACACGAAACCACCGTCAACCTCATCGGCAACGGCATCAACGCCCTGCTAGACAATCCCGATCAATACGCCCTCCTGCACAACATCGACGACACCGGACGCGACGCGCTCATCAAATCCGCCACAGAGGAATTTTTGCGCTACGACAGCCCCGCCCAACTCAGCCGTCGCTGGGTGCTGGAAGAGTTTGAATATAATGGCGTGACCTTCAAGCAGGGGCAACAGGTGGCGCTGGCATTCGGCGCGGCAAATCGTGATTCTGAACGCTTCGAGGATGCCGACGCGCTCGATATTCAGCGTGAAAATAACAAACATCTTGCCTTTGGCGCGGGGATTCACTTTTGCCTCGGAGCGCCCCTCGCACGCATGGAAGGGCAAATCGCCTTTGATCGTCTCACGCGCCGATTCGCCTCGATGCAACGCGCTGGAGAACCCATCCGCCGCCCGGCATACGTCCTGCGCGGCTTCTCGTCCCTGCCCGTGCGGGTGGGATAATCGTGGTCAAGGACATAACATGAAAGTAGACATAACATACATACTACAACGTGCATTTATTATACTATGGGTACTATTTTTAAGCACAATTCTCTTGAACTCGTTCGATGTATTTGTTCGTGCGTCTATCACAGCTGCGGGAGGGGGATGCATCCTCTTTGTACTGACGATACCCCCAGTTATTGTCTTTAAACTGATATTTCCATCTACTGTCCAACCATATACATTAGAAATGTTTAAACATGACTTAATCAAGTTTGCATTAGTGACAGAAGATCAGATTATCGGTTGCACAGACGAGGAAATCGAAGAAGTCAAGCGATCACAGAACGCAGAATCGTTACCCGAAACCTACGTTAGATTCCTGCGTGAATTTGGGAAATTGCCTCTCAACAATTCTGATTATAAGGGTCTGTTTTATCCAGATAATCTGAATAATTTATCGGTACTTAAAAGTTATATTGAGAATCCCGAATGGCGTATTCCTCAGCATCTCTTTGTTATTTCTCTTATTCGAGAACCTGACTTCGAGAGAGCGGTCTTTATCAACATGACTGATGTGGTTGAAAACCCTAATCCACCTGTCTATTTTAGTAAAATTACCCCTTCATCGTTAAATAGTGCAACTGCACATGCACGGGAGTTTCGTAGGTTAACGGATTATTTGAATGATTGGGTCGTAACTATATACTATGAGTTAAATTACACGCCCTAATTGTCGAAACTACGCAAAACTGTTGTCATTTGGATTCGTCACAGTTATCCGCGATGATACCAAAACGTAAGCCTCAATTCCCATGTCCTTGCGCGATGCAGGTTATCATCACCAACCTACAAAAATCCAGCGAACAAATTGAGTCCTTTTGGCGGAGCATTTGGCTCACTACGCTATAGCGATCTGTGCTATGCTGTTTGAATTGAAAACTGTTTACTGTCTACTGAAAACTAACAACCAAACTGCCAACTCCTCCATCATTATGGCGCACGATGGCACACTCTGCCACAAATTTCCCCTCAAACTCAGGGTAATCGCATCAAATTCGAGTGAGCAGTTGCAACAAGAATGAATTGTCCATTGCAGCGCGGAAACGTTTTTGCCTCAAACTGCTCTTGGTTTTATTCTGTTTGAGTAGATTCAGTGCAATGGTGCGGAGCACAG
>JAVJSU010000042.1:0-280033 GCA_040219275.1 Aggregatilineales bacterium
TGTGGTCGCAACGACCCCGCACACGCGGATCCGGCAAGTCACCAAAGCACTGTTCTATACTCGCACCGAATTCTGTTGACATGAGGCTTTCCTTTTTCGCCCCATTGTCTCTCTTTTCCTATTTTGATGCGATTACCCTGCGCATCTTGAGGAAAATATATCGGGTGCTCTCGTATACTGAGTTAATACAAATAGCGCGAGGTTAGCATGTTTTCCAGGTTTGTTGTTCCGGGCAGTGTGCTTGGTTTATTTTCAGGCATGTTTCTGGGCATCATTAATTACATGATTTTTGTTCCGATACCCTCATTCGATACACTATATTTTGTGGCGTATGGCGCGATTTTGGGTTTTTTGCTTGGCGCAATCAATGGGGTAGTGTTGGGATTATTGACCGCTGTGTTTGGTGAAAACGTGACATATAAACTGGCATATCGTCTTGCAATGGGGTTTGTGTCGATTGTGATTTCTGATGTGCTCACCGCCGGAGCAGTTTACGAAACGTTGCGTTCTTATGCGGTGACCGATGATCCACCGAATAGGGGCTTAATCTTAATCGCAGTCGGCACAGCAACAGTCGCGGCGATCTTCAACAGTCAGTTGCTCGCCACATCACATTTACTCCGCAGTGAACACATCATCCAAACAGATCAGCAAACGTGAAAATGTCTCGCGTAAACGGCTATTATGGGAAACGGAATGATGGGAATTAACTTCGACATTGTGTACTCATTTGCGCTGAGTCTTTGCATGATTATTTCCGGCGTGATCGCTCTAAAGCGAAGGAAATTTTCGATTGATCTAGGGATAGGTCGAGCCGGCGGTCCAGCGATTGCGCGATTCGGTTTGGAGGGGACTGCTGGTATCGTGGCGGGTGGGTACTGCATTTCGATGGGGATCATTCTGCTGATTATTAGTCTGTTCACGATCATTTTTGAAATCATGTCCACTGAAAATTTAATGTCCGTAAGCATTGCAATGGGTTTCTTGACGCTCTTCGGAATATTGATTGTCGGCTTCTTTTACAAATTTTTCATATCGCTTATCAACTATGGCAAAGCGTTGGGTAATATTTCTGAGGATGACGGTTCTGAGGAAACGTAAGCACCGATTTTCGATTGAACCGTGATGCAAAAACCCCTCAGTCAACATATAGCTAAGGCGTAGGTTAATCAATTGTTTACCGACGAAATGTAATTGGCTGATGCCGCAATCGAAGGTGAATTCTTGCATAATCTTCTGTGCGTCGGGGCTATGGAGTTGGCATTCGCCGGATGCGAATTTCAAGCAAGTGTGATCCATCGCCCTCGAACAGGTCGATAGTTTAGACCGTTCTACTGATCTGTAATACCGACTGGCTCGTATAATAATGATGAATCGGGTAGTGAACAACACTAGGCTTTCTCTGACCATTTTTGGCTAGACGGTTAAACTTGAAATGGGAAGTAAACGTTCGATGTGGGTTTACGATCACCTTTTCGTATGATTTTATACAAGGAGAAAAAGAATGACCTTTATTCATACAATTCCCGAAGATCAAGCAACAGGCGATGTCCAAAAAATGTATGAGGAAAATCGTGCTGAAGTCGGCTACGTGCCCAACTATGTTAAGGCTTTTAGCCATCGTCCGGATGTTATGAAAGCGTGGGGGCAGTTGTTGGGTACGATTCGGAGTAATACAGATGCGCGCCGCTATGAATTGGTGACTCTGGCGGCGGCACATGCGCTTAAAAGTTCTTACTGTATGCTGGCGCATGGCTCAATCATGTTGAAGGATATATTTTCCGCTGAACAATTGACATTAATCGCTCAGGATTATCGGACGGCTGAGTTGACTCCGGCTGAAGTGGCGATGATGGCGTTTGCACAACAGATCGTGCGGGATGCAACCGCTGTTACGCAGGATCATATCGACACCTTGCATCAGCACGGTTTTAGCGATCTTGAGATATTCGAAATTAGCACAATCACAACCGCACGTTGCTTTTTCTCCAAAACGTTAGATGCTCTGGGCGCAAAACCGGATGAAGCGTATTTAGCTCTGGACGAAAACCTGCGCCACACACTGACGGTTGGACGTTCCATCAGTTGAACACGCTACATGATTTAACCAATGGTGATTTCCGCAAACAAAACCCCCTCAACCCTATGCTGGCTGAGGGGGCAGGAAGATCGATTGAAGAGCGACTAAGAATTATGAGCTGATGCCGCAATCGAAGGTGAATTCTTGCATAATCCCCTGTGCGTCCGGGCTGTTGAGTTGGCATTCGCCATTAATCAGCGCGTAGAGGGTGCTGGTTTCGCCGGATGCGATGATCTGCGGTTGTCCGGTGCTATTTGCCAGCGCGAGTGCGTCCGCAATCTGTGCATAGATGACCTGATAATCGAAGAATCCGCGTGAGGTGGTCGGGTCGACGCGCCAGATCATGTAACCGCCTGTGCCATCAGGATAAATGGTGGCGAGCATTGCCTGAGCCAGAATGTTCATGCGTCCATCATTGAGGCAATCCGTGACCATATTCGCCTGTTGCCATGATGCCGCACCATAACTGTCCGCAAAAAATCCGAGATCGTCGAAGTTGATTGCGCCAACAATGCCGTCTGGTGTTGTCACAAAAAAGATAGTATTCGGATCGACAATGAATGTATCTGAGATGATAGAATTCGGTGTGGTAATTTGAATAAGATCTTCCATATCCGGCACACTGTAGATGAGGTTAATCAGTTGTTCTTCGGTGAGGTAAATCGAGATATACTCGCCGGTTGAGGTGAAAATATCATAGTGGAAGCACACAGAACCGTCGCCTATTTCGTCGTTGGTTTGTGCCATGAGCGGTACTGCACTGACGATCAAGATGATTGCAAAAATCGAAAAGATGATAAAACTGCGGAATGACTTGTTCATAATGTTCCTTAGATGAAAACGTTAACTAAGCTCATTATAAGCCCAACATTACAAAAAATTACGAATTAAATCTGAAAAAAGCATTGAGATTGCGCTATGGCGACCATTCTCATGCTCCCGCAATAATAGGGTCGTTCTGCTATAATTTGAGCAATCCAAGTGAAGCGAGAAAACTCATGGCGAAGATCAGCAAAATCAGCCTCAAAAATTATAAAAGCCTGCGCGATGTCGAGCTTGAACTCAAACCGTTGAATATTTTGATTGGTACGAACGGGTCAGGTAAATCCAACTTGCTGGATTTTTTTCGCCTGTTAAAAGACGCGGCAGAGGGTCAATTGTCACGCCATATCAACCGCGAAGGTGGGTTCGGTGATGTCATGTGGTGGGGTGCATCCAATGAAGTAAAGTTTTCGGTTGAGTTTTATATACCTAATCCGTTAAGTCTTCGCTCGCAGTTCGAGAAGGCAGAACCAACATCAATCTTTATTACCTTAGAGAAAATTTATGATCTATATTCTGTAGATTTTGAAACCATCAATACACAACTTGACACTCGTATTGATAATTCAAACTATTTTTACCTTCAGATTGAGCATGGTCGATTGGCTTATCTCGGCAACGAACCTGTGGAAAATATTGATGCAAATATAATTGAAGAATTTAAGAAGACATATAATCCGCAGGAATTTTACATATCACAATTGCGTGATCCCATGCGTTTTTCATTACTAAACAACATCCGAACGATACTCGCGGATTTCGTCGTTTATCGTGGATTTAGTGCAGGTGCAATTGAAAACGTCCATCAAGCACAAACACTTGACGCACTTTATCCGCTTCGGCTTGAACCAGATTTGAGTAATCTTTCATCCATCCTTCATGCCTTACAGAATGATGCGCGTTATGAGACTGCGCTGGAAGACCTCACTGATTATCTAAATCTTGCGTTTCCAGAAATCAGCAAAGTTGATACGCCACAAAGCGCGGCGGGTAAAATTGAATTGCGCTGGCGGAACAAAGATTTTCAGGGAAAGTCCTTACCTGCATTTTCGATGTCAGATGGCATGATTCGTTTTCTAGGTTTGGCGACCTTGCTCGTCCTGCCTGATCCACCTGCGCTTATTGCCATTGATGAACCGGAAATTGGCTTGCATCCAAAGTTGATCCCACTTTTAGCCGCTTTATTGAAGCAAGCATCGACACGGACACAAATTGTCGTCACGACTCATTCACCGGAACTATTGAATAGCGAATCAATTACGTTGGATGATATTGTGCTGGTCAACAAAGAGGACGGGGCAACCACCTTTGATCGCCCCGATGCAGTTCGGCTAGAACGGTGGCTGGAGAATTACAGCATAGGTCATCTGTGGATGATTGGCAAATTGGGTCAGCGTTCATGAGATTGGTGATTATTTGCGAAGGTGATACAGAAGAACAAGTTCTGAAGAAATTTCTTGAACCATTTTCATTACCAGAACCGGAGGGTTTCGGCAATAATATTGAATTAATCAATACGAAGGGGGTTGGCAAACTCAAGAATCAATTCAAAAAGCTCGCCGAACTTGAGCTACAAAACACAGACACTTATGTGCTATGTCTTTTAGATTTGTATGGTGCACCATATACCTATTCAAATGATGTCCATCAATCGGATGATCCAACCCACGCTAAATATATGGCGTGTAAATCTATAATGGAAAGTGTGATTCATGCAGAATTCAATGAGCGATTTTTTGCGTTTCCGGTTGTTCATGAACTTGAGACATGGATTCTCGCTGATATTGTATCCGTTAAATCTTATTTTCAAGTTAGTGAATTGACTCGCTATCCTGCACCAGAAAGCATAGAGAATCCTGCACAAGAACTTAAAACGTTGTTAAGTCGTCATAGAAATCGTGAGTATAAAAAATGGCGCGATGGGCGTAATTTATTTGACTTGATTGATGCAAATCGCGTTTATGATGATAATTGCCCTCACTTTATCGCATTAATTGACCAGTTATTGGCATTGCAAGGTCAAGAAAAAGACCTCGAAAAAATTATTCCGCCCTTGCCGCAAAAAGTACAATTACAAATGAAACTTCAAGCAGTGCGTGACAAATTAGGTGCTGTAAAAACAGATGATGAATTGAACCGTCTCATTGATGAAGAGACGGAAATTATTCAACAGATTGAAAATTCGGACTAACTCAGCACTCACTTATCGTCCTGTCCAATCGCGCAGATAGAGGAAATCATGCCCGATGGTGCGCTTGCTGATTTTGGCGACATTCGGCATGGTGCGCTTGTAGTGATTGGCTTTCACGCGTCGCCAAACATCATTGACGAACCCCGCCTCGAAACCTTCGTCAATGACCTCCTGCGGGGTGTAGCGTTCATCCACCAGCAAAAACAAAACCTGATCGACATCCGCATAGGTGAAACCGAGTTCCTGCTCATCGGTTTGCCCCGCCCACAAATCCGCTGAGGGCGGCTTATCGAGGATGGATTTCGGCACGCCCAACGCCCGTGAGAGTTGGCGTACCTGATGCTTATACAGGTCGGCAATCGGTTGCATCGCCACGCCACTATCGCCATAAATGGTCGAATAGCCGAGCATGAATTCGGTCTTGTTGCTCGTACCCATCGGCAACAAGCCTTTTGCGGCGGATTGGTCATAAAGCACGATCATCCGGCAACGCGCCATGATGTTGCCTTTGCGGAGATTCGGCATGTCGTCAAATTGGCTGATGAGCGCATCCGCCATGCCGGTAATCGGGACGGTCATGCTCGGCAATCCGAGATCGTTGATGACCGCTTCCGCATCGCTCAGGCTATCTTCCGACGACGTTTTATAGGGCATCCGCACCGCCAGCACATTTTCTGCACCGAGCGCGGCGGCGGATAAATAGGCTGAGAGCGCGGAGTCAATCCCGCCGGAAAGCCCGATGACCGCGCCTTTCATGCCTGCTTTGTCGATCTGATCGCGGATGAAGCCGGTCAAAATTCTCGCGGCGAGATCGGTATTGATGTCCAGCCGATGCAAAATATTGGGTTTCGCTTTATCGAGGGTCATGCGTCCTCACTTTATTCTTGAGCTTCTTTAGATTCGTCTGCGAGATGATGATTGAATTTGAGGACTTTATGCGGGTAATCCTCGTCCACTTTGTATTCGTTGATATATAGCTTGCCATCATTCTGCGCCATGACCAGCACGACGATGTAATAATCATCCGCCGCCACGACCTGATGCACCTTGAGCTTGCCCGTCACGTCTCTCATGGCGAGATATTGCGCGTATAGGGCATCCACAGACGATTTTTCCAGCAATTTATCAGTTGTGTTGTCTTCGATAAACGTGCGTAGACGCTCCGTGTTGCCACTGTTATAGATCGTTAAAAACGCCATATAGCGCCTACCTGCGGCGGCTTTCATCAGCGTTATTTTGTCCTGTTGAGTACCCATGTTTGTCCTTTTGGAGTTGTCAGTATCTCAGTGTTTCAGTAAATCAGTAGGTTCATAGCTGTTCAGTCCTTTACTGACAAGCTGATTAACTGACTTGCTGAACAAACTATCTCTATCCCCCATAATCTGCCGCGTTGAATTCTTGATGCACATATTCGAGAATGTTGTGGGGTTGCACGGTTTCGACCTTCAGGCGATCCAGAAACAGCACCTCCACATCGTCGCGGATGGCTTTCATGACGACCATCATGGTAAATTCCTGCGAGAGAAACACCTTATGGATTCGCATTCCGCCCGTTTCGTTATACACGGTCATGCAATAGGTGACGAGTTCATCGACGCTGTAATCTGCGAGCACCTCGGCAGAAAACCGCTTCCCGATAAATTCACTTAACCGTTCTTCATCGCCCGTATTTAGCATGGCGATAAATTGCATGAATGCCCGCCCGGATGGCGTTGATTTTAAGGTGATGCTATTCTCTCGCATGAGTTTGTTTCCTCGTGTTACGTTTCGCCGATTTTGCGCCAAGCTGTAACCTGATGATTGAAAGTCTATGTCTATTAAATATCCCAGAGTACCCGACAGCTTGCTGTTGGGGTGAATGGGCAGATCCGAACGACTTAGAGGCGCAAGCCCCTCTGGTTTTCCCACAAAATCCGAACCCGAAGGGCAAAAGCTCGTAAAGCCCTGTAGCTTGCTGCGGGGATAGGGGTTTTGGGATTTTGTTTACTTTGCGCTATCGCCGTTCATGATGCGCGACATTTCCCGCAAAACAAGATTCGGGCGTTCGTCACGGAGCAGGGGTAAGCGTGAGCGCGTGCGTCGCAATTGATTCAGGTCGATGTCCTGCGTAATCAGCGCCTCGTCAAAATATAAGCCGTGCGTCAGGAAATCACCATTCGGATCGACCACTGATGAGCCACCCCAGAAATTCTTGCCGTCTTCATAGCCCACGCGGTTGCAATGAATCACATAATCCGTGAACATGCTTCCGTAAGATTGATTGACCTGTTCCACCCATTTGGTGCTGGTCATGCCACCTTGATTGCTGGCTTCGATACCACGACTCGGACTGCAACTGGTAAGCAACAAAATATCCGCGCCATCCTGCCATAGCAGATACGCCGCCGAGATATGCCAGAAATCCTCGCAGATCAACATGCCCATGCGCCCGAAGCGGGTATCAAACGCGCGGATGTGTGTGCCGTTATTGAAGTAGCGCCCGTCATCGAACATGGTGTAGGTCGGCAGGTAGACCTTGTGATGCACATGCACACATGCGCCGCCGGAAAGATAGGCGGAGGCGATGTAAAAGCGATCCCGCTTATCACGCTGGACGAAGCCGAACACGATGTCTAGCTTGTTGCTGGCGTTGAGCATGGCGGCGAAGGTTTCATCGCCTTCATGGGCTTCGATGGCAACTTCCGGCACGAGATCCATCACCTGATAGCCCGTCAGTGAGAGTTCCGGGAAAATCAATAAATCCACGCCTTGATCGACTGCTTGCTCCACATAATCGAGGTGCTTTTCCAGATTAGCCGGAATATTGCCTAATTTCGGGTATATTTGACCCAATCCAACTTTAATATGCACAGTTGTTTCGTTCCTTATTCATTCATTCATTCATTCATTCATCATGAACAGATTTTTTGATGAACCACAGAGACACCGAGTTCACAGAGAATAATTGAAGCGTTTTCCTTTGCGTCTTCGTGTCTTTGTTTTATGCTTTTAATAACTAACGACTAAAAACTTCGCACTTCCCATTTTTTTCTTACTTTTTCCGATTTTTCTTGCGTGATTGCTTCGCCTGTTTGCGCTTTTGTTTCTTGGCTTTTGCATCTTGTGGTTTGCGCGGAAACATCGTTCGCACCGGATTAAAACGCGGGTCAAGCGAAGAGTCATCGTCCTCGTCAAATTCATCCGCTTCCATAGGATCGAAGAAATCCTCGCCCATCATATCGTTTGCAAAATCAGCAATCTCCAACATGATCTCGGTCATATATGTAATATCAATATGACCAGCTGTAGTCGCTTCGTCGATCAAGTCCGTAGAGTCTGGCTTTAATCCCATAAGTGCAATCGCTAATCGGGCATTCACCTGCGGGAAGTGCTCCGCGTGACGCTGAAGTTGTTGATAGAGCAATTCACCGACCACAATATCCGCACGATCATAATGTAGGGCAATCACCATCAGGCAACCAATCGCCAGAAGCCGCGGTTCGATCCCATTGGGGTGTTCAGGATTCAGGTATTCCATCAAAGGTGGGATGGCTTTTACGCCGAAAATATCAAACACAAGCGGCATTTCTGACCGAACCCAGTCATCATCATCGTCCACGCGCCAGAAGAGATGGTCGATGAGATGTTGGGCGGTTTGCACGGCTTGCATCTGTGCCAACGCCCGCCATGCGTGGATGGGTGCCCACACCTCAAGCGGTTCTTCGCCGTTGTCGTCCCACGCCGCATTATGTAACGACTCGTCCGCCACCATCCGCATGAGTTCCGGCACATGTTTTTTACGGATGCCCAGATCATAATAATCAACATCGGTGATTTCATTGCGCCTGCCAAGCGTCAAAAGTTGATCTACAGGCGGTGCATACGGTTGTGATTCGACTTCCTCTTCATCAAAATCATCTTCCGGTAACGATATGCTATTTGATTGAGTTTCGTCGGTCATTGCACACCTTCACAATGGCTCAAAATTTTCTCTGAAATACAGTCAAAAGTGATGACTTAAACTGTTTACTGACAACTGTTTACTGACAACTGACAACTGTTTACTATTTCACTAATTCCACCATAATCGTGCCGGCGACATTATGACCAAGTAAGACCTGTGCATCGTCTTCAATCCGTAGGGTAAGGGGTCCGTCGAACGGGTCACGATCTAGCACTTCCACCTCACTGCCGAGCTTAAAGCCTTTTTCGAGGATGTGTTGAAGCATATCATCACCTTCAGCGAGAAAGCGCGAAACCGTCGCACGGCTATGCAAATCAAGGTTCGTCAGGGCAATCAGATCACGGCGGGCGACGATGCCTTCTTTGGTCGGGATCGGATCGCCATGCGGGTCTACACTAGGATGACCGAGCTTGTCTTCTATCGCCAGAATAAAGCGTTCTGAAACCGCATGTTCCAGCCGTTCAGCTTCATCATGGACTTCGCTCAGATCATAGCCGAGTTCTTCTACGAGATAGAGTTCGACCAGACGATGACGACGGATCACCTGTATGGCGATTTCACGTCCGGCATCGGCGAGTTTGACCCCATAATAGCGTTTGTAATCAAGCAGGCGTGCATCGGCGAGGCGACGTGCCATGTCCGTAACGGACGGCGGAAATATGCCGAGGGATTCCGCGAGTGCATTTGTGGAAACACGATCACCCGTTTTTTGTTCGAGGACGTAAACCGCTTTCAAGAAGTTTTCCACAGATTCTGATCGTTTTACTTTTGCCATTCACCTCTCCGAAAGGCTTCGTCACCAGTTCTTTTACGCGTTCTTTCAGGCTTCCCTCAGGCTTCCCTTGCGAGATGGTTTTATCATACCACAAACCCATAGGCACGCTTCTTGACAGATGAATGGTTGATGTTGATGCGTTATTGCACACAGGGAGACTTAAAACTTTACATCGTGCTGAGTGTTTCCGCTAGCGTATCCAGCCTCTCACGGTATTCAATCCGGCTGATCCAATCGTATGACCAGCGATCAATCCCGTGATACGCCCCCGCAAAAGCCCCCGTCAGGCAGGCAATCGAATCCGAATCGCCACCCGTGAATGCCGCCCGCTGAATCGCCCGCATCGGATCATCGGGATACATCAAGAAGCACAATAGACCCGTCCCGAAGGCTTCTTCCGCGATCCAACCCTTGCCCGTAAAGTCGCACGGATCGGCTTCGTAATTGGTGACGAACAGCGCGTTATCGAGCCGTTCCAGAATTTCCATGCACTCGCTCCAGCCATGCGAAATATAATCGACTGGCGAGCGCATCATATAGGCACGTTTCCATAAATCACCGAGCCATTCTTCATGATAGACATCGCGCTGAGAACGGGCATATTCACGTATGCGCCGGACGAGCATTCGGGGCAATGTGCCGGTGCGGAGTTCATAAATAGCGAACGCGGTGAGATCAGACGCGGCGAGCGCAGTCGGATGTCCATGTGTGATCGCCGCCTGTAATTGGGCGATTCCGGCACGGGCGGTTTCATCGACCATGCCCGAAGGCAAACAACCCACCGCCTGCACGCGCATATTCGCCCCACAACCTTTGGAACTGATGTCGCAAGCATCCTGCCAGCCTATGCCGTCAATGAGATTCTCGCAGGCATTCAGGCAGGTGCTCCCCGGTGCACGGTTATTTTCAGGATCGTTGTACCAGTCGATGAAACTTTTCACCAGTTGTTCCGCCAGCGAGTCGCGCTCAAACGGATGGGGCGCGTTGATGAGTGCCTCACCAACCGCCAGCGCCATCTGCGTATCATCGGTGACTTTCGCCGCGTCGCCCGTGGAATTGCCGGGCAGTTCTAGCGGTCCGTTGGGCGGATATTTGGTGAGAATATCGTCATACGACATAAATTCGGTTTCCGCGCCGAGCGCATCCCCGAACGCCATCCCGAATAAAGAGCCTGCAATGTGTCGATCAACCACGTATTTTCATTCCTGATTTCGTAATCATTTAGTGTATATGTTAACTGCGGAGCAATGCCAGCGCCAATCCTGCCGCCCATGCCAGCACTTTAAATTCGCCCGCGAGTAACGCCTGTAACATCTGTTCACGGGAAAGCCGGACGAGCGTTTGTTCCTCAAGATCATCCACGATAGGCGTGCCGGTCAGACTCGCATTTTTGGCGAAGAACAGATGCGCCATGCCCGCGCCCCGGTTGGCATCCACGCGAAATGTGCCGAGCGATTCCCAATCGGTTGCGCTGTAGCCCGTTTCTTCCAGCAATTCACGTTGGGCGGCATCAAACGGCGCTTCGTCCGGTTCAATATAGCCACCGATGAGCGCCAATGACTCGCCCTCTATGCCATATTTCGCCTGACGAAAGCACAAAAAGTCGCCGTTTTCGGTCTGGACGACGATGTTGGTATACGACGGCAACACCACCCATGACCAATCCGGGATGACTCGTCCATCCGGCAGTTCGACCTCGTGTTCTTCGACGGTCAAGAATTTACTATGCGCGAGAAGGGTGGTGCGCTTAAGGGTTTTCCATGCTGGCATATGTTTCCTTTAGAACGGAATATCATCCATACTTCTATATGTATTTGCATAAGCGAGATGATTATCGATGAACAGTTTTACCGAATAGTGTGATGTATCAGTCATATCTTCAATATTGAGATACACTGTATTGTGAACTGTTCCGGTTTCTCTTTGAAAAGAATACATTTTTTCTGAGTTCAAGTCGGTAACCTGTGCCACAATATCAAATGGTTCTATATCGCTAACATTTGATGGAAGATTGAAATTGAATACAATTTTCGTTCTACTTAAAGTCACTTTAGTTACATATGCCCAATAGCGGAAAAACAAATTATGTTCCGCGTTAAAATAGATGCTGTTCTGCCATTCATGCCATATAGGGTTTGGTAACAGAGATCGTAAAGTTTCCCGTTCTGCTTCAGAACGACACCATATATACCTTAAATTTTCTAAACCAATTCGTTGAGGAATAATTACTTCTGCTTGGCGGTGTAAAATTATCGTATCTCTCTCAGTCGGTGAAAATGCGCCATCATGATAGATGAGGTCAAAGGGGAGTTTCTTAAAGTCGGAAGCCGCAGTATATACAAAGGTTCTGGGACTGGCTAAATTTCCTGTAGAAAAAGCTGAACTAGCATCACAAAGAATGGGTTCAATATCAAAAAGTAAATAAACAGGTAGAGGACAATGAGCATCCCTTAGCTGGATACTGGGTTTAGGGCGAATTCCTTCATTTCGAAATAAAGTAGGGGTTCTAGGGCGGAAGTAAAACCGAACATGATCTTTCCATTTGTTTGCTGTTCCAGAAATGATCTCGCTACTTGCCGCATCAACAAATTTTTGGGAATTATTTTCGAGTTGGTAGCGTGAAAGCAACTCGTTGCGCTTCAATATTTCGGCGACATTAGTGACATCTGTAAAATGAAACAAGAAATGGGGCCAAATCCGTTTCGCCCCTGTAGTTCCTGTCTGCAAATCCTTTAAATGTTTACGAAACTCATCTGCATCTGGTTTTTCAGGCATTACGCTAATTCAACTTTATACTCTTCAATGTCGGAGGTCGCATCGTATAAAGGAATCAACTGTAACCCAAATGCACTTGTATTTTCATCTAGAGTATTCCGTGAAAGCATCACAGGATGTAAATATGGTAATTGCATAAGCATACCCATTAACTTCGGTGCATATTCATCTAAACCCGATGGTAAGTTTTGTGGAATAGCATAGCCAGATGAACGAATGTACTGCCACAAATCAAGCATACTATCTTTAGGTATTTCCACCTGTTCTTGTCGAGTAGACGTGATAACAACTGTCTCTTCTTCATCAAATTGAACTGAAAACGAAGCGTCCGACACAGTTTCAGTGAATTGTCTTGTTGAATTGACCATGTGCTTTAAATCTTCCCAAAATTCAGTAAACGCCAGCGCCTGAGGTTCACTATGTAACCACTTGCTGATTTCCGCAACGTTTTTGTGTTCGGGAGTACGTAAACTAGGTGAACTATAACGGTGGATGTAAATATCAATAGGTAAACCCCCTAAATATTCTTCCATCAATGGGCGAACCTGAGTTTCCCAATCCAATTCACCGTTTCCACAGCCAAGCATCGGAAATGAAATCGAATTAATACCTTTTTCTTCGTAATTTCTTACGAATTTCTTTAATCCTAATTCAATATATTCTGGTTTAGACTTATGTCTCCAATGGTTTTTCGTTGGAAAATTTAATACCCATTTATGAGGAGTTTTATATATCCATAATTGTCCCATTTCAAACATATTCTGCTCACATAGTTGTTGATATTGTTTAAACATTTCTGGATATAGGCGTTTAAATTGAAGTGCAATTCCTTTGCCCATTACTCCAACCGTGTTCACTGTATTTACAAGCACTTTAGCGGGGCTTTGAAATAAATCCCCAACAACATATGTAATCATCTGGACACTCTACTGAATAATTAACAGGTTCGTAATCTAACAAATATACTACAGCTAGTAAATAGAAAAGTTTGGAGATCATAATTTTAGAACAGATATTCTGCACTGTCAAATTAAGTTAATTTTGTGAAAAAGTGTGTACCTACATGACAATCCGCAACAGTCAGGAAATCGGCGGGTAATGTTGGGCGGATATGCGATAATATAGTAACGCTTGGTCGCCTGAACCCGAATAGACAGTAAACGATGAGACAAATTTTATGAAATTAAATGCCAATCACGCCAGTTTACTGGTCATTATGTTGAGTACTCTGCTTTTAGTTAGTTCCATTTTCGTCATCGCGCAGGATGGTTCCAACACGGATAATGCCACCTGTGCCGTCGCGCTGGAAGATTTTTACGTTGTCGCCAGCGAAGCCTGTATCGGTGCGCCGATAGGGACGATCTGTAACGGGGGCATCCCGCCGAACGCCGAACCCGCAGGCGCGGTCAGCAATTCACTCGCGCCGACTGGATCGCTGGTTGAAGCGGGTGTGGTGGATTCGTTAAGCACGTCCGCCTTTTCCGTTGAAGGGCATAACGGGGGCATCGTCTGGTTACGCACCGGAGATGCCAATATCAGCGCGTTGTTGCTCGGTGAGGTCAGTGTGCAGGATGTCACTCCACCGGATTTCCCCGCATGGACATCGTTGATCGTCTCAACCTCAGAAGCGCCTGCCGCTTGCGGAGTCGCGCCGCGCAGTGGCTTTGTGGTGCAGGGCGTTGACCGTCAGCAGGTGAACATGGTCGTGAATGGCGTGTCTCTGCGGATTAACGGCACGGTCATGGTGCAGACGCAGGGCGTGGAAACGGTTTTCCTGACGCTCGATGGCAATGTGCAGGTGATCGCGCTCGGTCAGACCGAAGGCATGGTCGCCGGACAGCAGGTGCGCGTCCCGCATGAAGCCGAGGATTTTACCCGCCCGACCAACGTGCCGACCTTGCCCCTGCCGTTTGAGGCGGATCGCGTGGCGAATTTCCCGTTTGCATTATTAGACCGTCCCGCGCTGATGCCCCAACCGGGCTTTGCCGCGACACAGGGCAACGTCAATTTGCGTACCGCGCCGACGATCAATGCGGCATTATTGCTGGAAGTGCCGCCCGGCGAAATTATGACGATTCTGGGGCGCAATCCAGCAGGGGACTGGTATCATGTGCGCCTGACTTCCGGCTATACAGGCTGGATGTTCGCGGATTTGCTCCGTCGTGAACATGGCGCGATTGAAGCCGTCTATGAAAGTACGCCTGTCCCACCGCAACGCTTCGGGCGCATCGGCACCAACGCGCAGGTGCAATCGCCAGATGGGGTACTGATGTATTCTGCGCCGGATTTGACATTTACGCCGATTAACACGCTGAACTTCGCGCAGGATGTGACGTTGTTGGCGCGGAGTCCCTATAGTCCGTGGGTGAAGGTGGATAGCAACGGGGCGGTTGGCTGGGTGCCACTGATCGCGCTGGATACACAGGCGATTATTGCCTCGCTGATCGTCGATTATGATGTGCCGCCGCCGCCCGAACCTACCCGCGTACCCGGTTCATTCGGCAACGCCTTCCCTGATCCGTCGTGCTTCCCGGATTGTTAATGAAAGAAGTGGTAAACGACAGTTCTGGATAAGCAAACGATCATGATTGAAAGTCATTTTTTGGTAAAAGACCATGAATATCGTAGCTTTTGGCTCTTAGCTGTTAGCAAAAAGCGGTGTTTTTTCAAACTAAAAGCCAAAAGCTAACGGCTAAAAGCTCTTTTTCGCAGATGTTCACCTTAAGCAGAATTCAGGTGTTCAGTAACGGGCAATAAGTGTAGGGCGCGACCTGCTAGGTCGCCCTTTGTAATTAGTGAGCGGAGGTCGCCCTCTCAGAAAATGGTAGCTGAGTGATTTACAGGTGCTATAATATCCAGAAAAAAAGGCGAATTTGACGATGGCGACGATTAAACGCAATCCCGGAACAGAATTAGATTTAGGGTGGGTGCTGGATAGCCGTGTGAATTTGAGCGCGACGGAACGCCGTACCAATAGCCTCACCAAACGGCGCTCGGTGAAAAAAGATTGGCAGGCGGCGTGGTTATTGCGTGCCATCACCTGCATTGACCTGACCACACTCGCAGGCGATGATACGCCCGGTAATGTGCGCCGACTGTGCGCCAAAGCCCGTAATCCATTGCGTACCGATCTTGTAGAAGCACTCGGCATGGACGGTGTGAATTTGCAGGTTGGGGCGGTATGTGTGTATCACAATCGCATCCCGGACGCGCTGGAAGCCCTTGCCGGCTCGAACATTCCGGTTGCCGCCGTTTCTACCGGATTCCCCGCCGGACTCAGCCCTTATAAACAGCGTATCGAGGAGATCGAAGAATCGGTCAAGGCGGGCGCGGGGGAAATCGACATTGTGATCTCCCGTGAGCACGTTTTGGGTGGCAATTGGCAGGCGCTCTATGATGAAGTCAAAGAGATGCGTGCCGCCTGTGGAGAGGCGCACCTCAAGACGATTCTGGCGACGGGCGAACTCGGCACCTTGCGGAACGTCAGCATGGCGAGCAAAGTGTGCATGATGGCGGGCGCGGATTTCATCAAAACGTCAACGGGCAAGGAATCGGTCAACGCAACCTTAGAAGTCAGCCTGATTATGGTGCGTGCCATCCGTGATTACCTGACACGCACAGGCCATAAAGTTGGCTTTAAGCCTGCGGGGGGCATTCGCACGGCGAAAGACGCGCTGAATTGGCAAGTCCTGATGAAAGAAGAACTCGGCGACGAATGGCTCCACAACACGCTCTTCCGCTTCGGCGCGAGTAGCCTGCTGACCGACATCGAACGGCAACTCTCGCATCACGTCACCGGACGCTACGCCGCGAAACATCACATGCCGATGGGGTAGATCACACGTAAATTCCACCTGACGCGAATGGGCGCATTGGTTTTGCGCCTATTCAAACGCGCCTATCCGGGTATGATGCTTACTGGCGATGCTAATAATTTTTTTTTGCATCCCTGTATCTTTTAAAATTTGGGCAACCTAACAGGTTGCCCCTACATACTAAAAACGTCGCTCACAGCTATTCAATACTTCACTACTGATAACGGTCTACTGTTTACTGACAACTGTCTACTGAAAACTAACTCCCTATGTTCGACATCTTCCGCGAGAATCCGCGCAAAACACTGCTTATCCTGCTCATTCCGGCGCTGATCGCTTGTGTGCATCTGGCGCTGGTGATGCGCTATACAATGGCGCAAAATGACGGCAACATTGGCGCATTGCTGGACGATACATGGATTCATGTGCGCTTCGCAGACCATATCGCACGGGGCGAGGGCTTGAGCTATAACGACGGCGTGCTGACGACTGGTGCGACGAGTCCGCTGTGGGTATTGACGCTGGCGGGGGCGTTCGCTGTGCTCAATCCGCCGATCATGGAGCAGGTCAACGTTGCTATTATGTTGAGCGCCATCGGGCATGTCTTCGCGGTGCTGGCGATCACGGGTTTCGGCTGGTGGCTGACTCGCCGTGAGTGGGTGGGTTTGCTGGCGGGCATTTTGACCGCCTTGACGGGGCGCTTCATCTGGATGGGCTTATCCGGCATGGAGATCACCACCTTTACTTTGCTGTGCATCCTCGCGCTGTGGAGTCATACGTCAGATGTGCGCCAAAATCGCGCTTTTGGCTGGCGAACGGGCATCTTAACCGCACTCGCCACGCTTGCCCGCCCTGAAGGTTATTTGTTGGCGGTGCTCATCGGCGGTGATGCGTTCGTGCTGTCGCCGCTGATTTTGCGCCTGAAGCCCGCCGACTGGATAGCACGGGTGAGGGCGGGTTGGCGTGGCATTCTAGCGTATATCCTGCTGGCGGGATCGTATCCGCTGGCGAGTATGCTGATTAGCGGCTATCCCTTGCCGAATACCTTCCGCGTGAAGTCCAAACTGGGCGAAGAATTCCCCGATTTACCGCGTGCCTTCTTCTGGCAAATGGATGGTGATTACAGCCTGATCGTCACCGTCATCATGACGCTCGGCTTTGTGTTTCTGTTGTGGCTGGCGTGGCGGTCATTGCAAGCATGGCGTGTCTCACCATCACAAGAAAATGCACCGATGCCCTTAGTCGTGCCATTGTGGGCGGTGTTATTCGTGCTTGGCGTGCTGTTCCTCGGCGCGGATCGTTTCGTCGTCAATAATTCACGTTATGTCGCTCCGGCGATTCCGTTTCATGCGCTGTTCGCCGCCATCGCCGTGTGGGGAGTGGTTCAACTTCTTACTGCAAGAAGAGTCTTGATGTTAAGTCCCTCCTTGCGAAGCGGGGAGGGATTTAGGGAGGGGATAATTGGCGTTCTCAGCGCCATCCTCATGGGTGTCGTCCTCATCACAGGGTTGCCACAGGGCGCACAGGTCGCCAACGATGTTTCCCAATTACGCAAAATGCACGTCGCCGCTGGATTCTGGTTCATTGATGCGACTGACCCCGACGATACTATCGCGCTGAATGATGTGGGCGCAATTGTCCATATTTCGGGGCGGCGTGTGCTGGATTTAGAGGGTCTGGTCAGCGAAGAAGTCATCGACGCGACGGCGGACGCGAACGACTATACCTGCGCTCATGATTTGCAACTTATGCGCCTGATGCTCAAAGAACCACCTGCGCTGATCGGTGTTTTCCCGTGGTTTTATCCCTGCATGACCGCGTGGGAGGGGGCGTTACAACCGCTCAACGTGTTCACTATCACCGGACAAACCGTGATCGCTGGCGGGGAGTTGGTAGTCTATGTTCCGGTCTGGGAAAATTGGGCGGTGCAGGCGATCATCCCCGATGAGGTGACGCGCCTTGATGCAAGCTACGAAGAAGGCATCACGCTCGGCGGATACACGCTGGATGAAACCGACGCGGGACTCAATGTGTCGCTGTGGTGGCAGGTCAGCGCCACACCGACGCAGGATTACAATATTTCCGTGCATTTGATCGACGAGAACGGCGATATTCTCGCGCAGGGTGACGGCGCTCCACAAAACGGGCAATTTTTCACGTCGTTATGGCGGGCGGGCGATATTATCCGCGATACGCACCTGATTCCCTTGGAGGCTGGTCTGCCCGCAGAGGCGACAGGTATTCGCATCGGCATTTATACGCTCGATGGTAGCCGTCCACCCCTGCGACGCACGGATGTTGATGGCGACTCCGCGCTTATTCCGATTGGAGCGAGTGCGGATTAATCAGCACCTATTCTAATAGCGGTTCAATCCGCATCACCAGTAAGGAGAGGACGATCAGGAAAATAATGTTGCCGATTGCAAATGATGCCGACCCACCACACAGGTTGAGAATCGCTGAGAACAAATAGCCCACTGCCAGCCCGCCGTAACCCCATCGCTTGAAGTTAAAGAGTGCCACAATAAAAATTAATTGCAGACAATTGAGCATAAATGTGAAGCCCAAAATAATTTGCGCTTCGGTCACTGATGCTTGAATGATGTTTCGGTCTCCGCGTAGAGCGTGTAGTTCACCAAATCTATGAACAAGATACACCAAAAAGAGCGATGTGATGCCGAAAATGCCGAAGAGGAAGAGGGTTAGTAGTATGCTATGGTGGCGCTTACCGTCTAATACAGTTTGGCTGGTTTTCGGCAGATTATAGTCGTAGGCTTTGCCCTGATTTTGAGCATAATGCTTCGATTTATAGTTATTTTGAGGGTCGATAAATCCGCCCATTTGCGACTCCGCGCTTATTCCAGTGAATACAGAATTGGATTGACCAGCGCATAGAGGATTCCCATGCCAACCATACTGCCAATAGCGGTTGGAATGTTGCCGCCACACATATTAAGCACGATACCCAAGCCATAGCTAATCATCAGTCCATAAAATCCCCAGCTTTTGTAATTCCATAGCGCGACCACACAAGCCAATTGTGCACAACCGAGCGCAAAGCCCAACGCGAGCCAGCCTGTTGCCTGCGAAAGCGCGCTTTCATCCACATAATAGTTGTTGCGAATACTGCTTATTTCTGAATAAGTGGAGCAAATCGCAAACATCAGGAATAATGTTCCGCCGAAAATGAGCACCAAGAATATGGATAAGCACCCGCCTCGCTCGGCTGGCTGGCTAAAGTCCTGCCGATCCGCTAAGGGGACGAAACCGCCTTTATAGTTATAATTTCGTTCCTGATTCTGTTTCATCTTCTTCGGGTCAAAGTTGTGTTGTGGATCGTAAAAGCCCATGTGTATTTCCTTTTATTCAAGTATGTCCGAAATTGGATTGACGAGTGCATACAAAATGCCCAGATTCACCACATTGCCGATCATCTGGATAAGATCGCCCGTGCACAGATTGAGTAGCGCCGTTAGTCCAGCGAAAAGGAGCAATCCCTGATAGCCCCAGCGTTTGTAGTTCCATAAGCCGGCGATACAGGCAAGTTTCACAAAGCCAAACCCGATGGCAATAAAGCCGATTAATTGCAACATCGATGTGTCGTTCTGGCGAAGAGTATTGGTCTCGACGGGATCGGTTATTAACGAGAAAGATAGGAAGATGCCGATAACGCCGATGATCCCTGTGACGACCAGATAAAAGGTCAAACAGCCGCCACGCTCATTCGGGAGTCCGGTCATTTCTGTGCGTTTGCGTTCATTGCTGAAACTATCTGAACGGCGATTCGGGTCTTTATTCGGGTCGTAAAATTCCATCTGTAACTCCTAATCAGAAATCCAATTAATCGAGCGCGTTATATCTCGGATTGACGAGAGCGATTAAAATGCCCATGCCGATGAGGTTCAGGGCAATCTGTGTATATTCACCGAAGAGAAAATTAATGACCGCAATGAGCATATAGCTGACGAGCAACCCCTGATAACCCCACCGTTTGTAATTCCATAAGCCAACGCCGAAAATCAATGGGAAGAATTGAAGTCCGCCAAGGCACAGCAAAAGAACCCTCGTTTGCCCGATATTCACATAAGGATCGTTCAGGTTGGAGACTTGTGAATATGCCACCAGAAACAAAAAAATGTTAATGAAACTGCCCACGATGATGACAAATAGCAGTAGCGTCAAACAGCCGCCGAGCTTGCGCTCCGGGGGTGATGCGTAATCTTCAATATTTGGGAATTTCGATTTCCCCGAATTGTTCGGGTTATTGAGACCTTCAAACCCCATGATTGCCCCCTAATGATTGCTTATCTAAACATAGTGTACGGGACAAATGATGTCATAATGCCTTAAGTTACTGGATATTCCAGAAAATTCATAAATGATTGGGTTTTGTGAGAGTGACCACATCTGACCGTGCTATAATCAGGCATGGTATTGGCGGAGTAATGAGGCGTGGCGGAACAGCAATGGAACACGAATTGGCGGAAATGTGGGAGCGGTTGCTTGCCGGAGTGATTGATCTAGCGATGGTCTATATTTTCAATTTCATCCTGTACGGCATCACAGGGCAGGCGGCATTTTCTGCGCTTGTGACGCTGGGCGTGTGGATCGCCTATTCATGGTACTACTGGACGCACAACGATGGGCAAACCCCCGGCAAGAGTCTGCTCAATTTACGCGTCGTCAAAACGGACGGCTCACGCATCAACGGTACGGAGGCGATCATCCGGCAGGCGGGCTATGTGACCAGCGCCCTGCCGTTTTTGATGGGCTTCGTCTGGATTTTTTACGATGAGAAACGTCAGGCGTGGCATGATAAGCTGGTCGGCACGGTGGTTATCCACACGCATCCGACGAGTCTCAAAAAGGGCAAGATCACAGAGCCATTCTCACTCTAGCCCTTATCCCTCTGCTCATCGTGCGATTTGGTCTAATACTTAATAGCGATGACCGATGACTTTGATCTGCGCCATCGCATCTGCAATTTCGCTCAGATCATTGGCTGTCAAAGTGATGTCAACTGCGGCGTTATTTGCCTCAAGTCTGTTCAGCTTACGGCTTCCCGGAATGGGCACGATCCACGGTTTTTGTGCCAGCAACCATGCCAGTGCAATCTGCGCGGGGGTGGCATCATGAATTGCGCCAATGCGCTCAAGCAGATCAACCACGGCGCGATTCGCTTTGATCGCTTCTTCTGTAAAGCGGGGATTGCCCTTGCGGATGTCGTTATCGGCAAAAACGGTGTTTTCGTCAACCTTTCCGGTCAGGAATCCACGCCCCAGCGGACTATACGGCACAAGCCCGATGCCAAGTTCTTCCAGCGTGGGCAGGATTTCATCTTCAAGCGGTGTCCACCAGATCGAATATTCACTTTGCAGGGCACTAACCGGTTGAACCGCATGAGCACGGCGGATGGTGGGTGCGTCTGACTCAGACAGTCCAAAGTGCTTGACCTTGCCGGCTTGAATTAAATCCTTGACCGCTCCGGCTACGTCTTCAATCGGCACATTCGGGTCAGGGCGATGTTGATAGAACAGATCAATCGCTTCCACCCGCAGGCGTTTGAGTGATGCTTCCGCGATGCGTTGGATTTGCTCAGGGCGGCTATCCAGCCCAACGCCGGGTAGCGGACCGTTGTCACCATCATGCTTGAAGCCGAACTTGGTTGCGATGATGACTTCATGCTTAAACGGCTCAAGTGCTTCGCCTACCAGTAGTTCGTTGGTGAATGGACCGTAGACTTCGGCAGTATCGAAGAAGGTGATGCCCATTTCAACCGACTTACGAATAAAGTCGACCATTTCCTGATGGGTACCAACCGGCGCATCACCGAATGTCATCCGCATACAGCCGAGACCGAGTGCCGAGACTTCTAAGCCGCTGTTACCAAGTTTACGTTTTTGCATCGTGTTGATCGCCTGTTTAACCCTGCGTAGCTTACAATTGAGGTGATGATGACTGTTGGAAATTTCACCCCATGATGTTAAGTATAGGCAAAGCTAAAATGAAATGATTGTAGAATTCTCCACGATGATTGTATGATTCTCTAGGAAGTGAATATCTTTATTAAAATAATCTTGGATAATTGTATAATAGGGTTAATATTCAACTATATTTTAAGATAGAGGCTTTTATGGTCGGCACCCATCAGCATCATGCAGAGCGCGCGGAACAGCGGATGCAAGTGAGCCGTGAAGAACTGGTTGAGCGAATCAGCGTTGCGATGAGCGAAGATGGTATCAGCCAACCACTACCGGGGCTTCATCTGGCGCGGGTCTCCACACCAAGCGAAAAACTTCATAGCGTGCTGGAGCCATCGCTATGCGTGATTGCACAGGGGAGCAAAGAAGTCTTTCTCGGCAACACCCACTATCAGTATGATCCTTTTAATTATCTGCTGGCGACGCTGGAATTACCCCGCGTAAGTCAGGTGTTGGAAGCCTCAAGAGAACGACCCTATCTTAGCGTTCGTCTGGAACTTGACCCCACCCTTGTAGGCTCGGTATTGGTCGAGGCAGGGCAGATCATCCCGCAAGAAAATGCGGATATGCGGGCGATTAATGTGAGCGCGCTGGATGCTGATTTGCTGGATGCGGTGGTACGCCTTGTCCGGTTGATTGATTCCCCCGCCGAGGCGCGAATACTGATGCCACTAATCAAACGTGAAATTGTCTATCGTCTGTTGATGGGCAATCAGGCGGGCAGACTCTGTCATCTTACAGCCCCCGGTGGATTTACGCCCAATATTTCCAGAGCAATTGAACGACTGCGAAAAGATTTTGACCAGCCCATTCGCATTGAGGAGCTTGCACAGGAGCTAGGGATGAGCGTCTCAAGTTTCCATTATCACTTTAAATCCGTCACGGCGATGAGTCCCCTCCAATTCCAGAAGCGTCTCCGTTTACAGGAAGCACGCAGGCTGATGCTCGGTGAAGAACTTGACGCAACCACCGCCGCCTATCGCGTGGGATACAACGATTCCGCGTATTTTAACCGTGAGTATAAAAGCATGTTTGGTGATCCACCCCGCCGTGATATGCAACGCCTACGCGAAAACAGGGTGGCGACATCTGCTGACTGATCTGTAATCTTTCGCTGACTTAACCCATCACTCCGACAACTCATCCGCTAAACGTGCGAGTGCGCCCCATTCGGCAATCGTCAGCGTTTCCGCACGGCGTTGCGGGTCAATGCCTGCTTGCTCGATAAGTGCTCCGGATTCTTTCGCTTTGATGCCCAGCCCACCACCGAGCGAATTCCTGAGTTGTTTACGCTTCTGGCTGAATCCCGCCCGCACCACACGGAAAAACGCCTTATCTGACGAGACTTCTACCGGTGGTTGATCGAACACATCAATTTTTAGCACGGCGCTGTCGATTTCCGGACGGGGCCAGAAGACAGCGGGCTTCATCCGTGTGATGATCTCCGGCGAGCCAAAATATTGCACACTGACCGCCAACAGACTCATGTTATTCGGCGTGGCGGTGATGCGTTCTGCTAGTTCGTATTGAATGGTCATCACCACCCGTTGCGGACGCGGTGAATCTTCCAGAAAATGTTTGATGATGGCGCTTGTGATGTAATAGGGCACATTGGCGACCAGCAAATAGGGCGACTCGCCGACCAATTCCGCGATGTTGGTCTTGAGCACATCCGCCCAGATGATGCTCACATTGTCGTACGGCGCGAGTTCATTTTCGAGCAAGGTCTGTAAGCGCATGTCGATCTCGATGCAATAGACGTGTTTCGCGTTCTGCGCCAGCACATGGGTCAGCGCGCCCGTGCCGGGACCGATCTCGATGACAATATCATTTTTCGTGACTTCGCCTGTCTCGACGATTTTTTCCAGCATATTGGGATCATGCAAAAAGTTTTGACCGAGCGCCCGTTTCGGGTCGATCTCGTATTCTTCTAAGAGGGCTTTCGGGTTGCTCATGCGTCATCCCTTTCGATGCGTTAAAATGTGTCCTATTGTACATGATGAACTGCCTTGCGTGCGGTATCGAAAACGATCATCCGGAAAGTGATACACGGAATTTGGAGCAAAGCCATTCAATGAGTTTAGACGTTGCCACGCTGTTAGCGGAAACGGGGTTGTCCCAATCGGGTGTGGTAAAGTCCACCGGACTCAACGCCCACCTTGACCGTTTAGCGCGGGGTGAAGTTAGCGAGGCGCAATTGCGGGCATATGCCGAACATTTGAAGGTGCTGAATCACTTTTCTGGCGGTGAAATTCCGGTGGATTTCTGGGATGTGGCGGTTGACGGCGCGAGTGAATATGCACAGGTGGCGCAGATTGCCACACGCGGCGATTATGTCAGCGTATTGGCGCGGGCATTGGTGCGTTTTAAGGCATTTAAGGAATGGCCGACGGATACCGCTGTGAATGCTACTATTGGCTTGCTGGGAATCGCGGCGGATTATGTAACGGTGCATCCGGTACACGCTGTTTTGCACATCAATGGCGATACACCCGCGCAACAGACGATTTACCTGTGGCAACGCCTACTGACCGGCACCACCCGCACAATTCGCGGCAGAGAAACCTATTCGCATGGGGCATGGGCGCGACATAATGTGGTCGAACTATACACCTATGTGATCGGGCAATATGTCCATCATGAAGATGCGTGGGGCGTGAGCGGTTTTAAGCACAGCCTTGTCGGGGATTTTGAGCGCAACCGCAATCAGGTCGAGCATCTTGGAATCAGCGCGGTGGTTCAGCACGTCATTAGTCCGGGCATATTTTCGTGGGTGTTTTTGAATATCGTCGAGATCGGTCAACTCGTGTTGTTGCGTGAGGTGAACTTCGCGCAGGCACGGGCGGATATTGGCATCAATCTGGTGGCGTGGCGGGCGTTCAAGGGATTTGATGCACGTAATCCGTCGGCGACGCAAGCACGGTTACGCGAACAATTGGCGCAAAAAGTAGTTCCAGAACACTAAGTGTTGAGCGTTGGTTTGTATTTTTTACTGAATTATATATGTTTTTCGTAGGACACATTTGAAATTTTAACTATACTTAAGCAATAAAGAATCATACTAGGAGAATACGCGATGTCGTCTGCCCCGGCTTTGCCCATACATAATCAACGCTTTGTGATGACATTCGATAACAAAATGAGTGCCAGTGCCGTTCGTGTAGAGCCGGATTCCGACCCGATTCAGGCGATGCGAATTCTCGGTTTTAATCACGCCTTTCCGTGCATCTTCATCAGCGGCGGCGCATCCAACATGACCGACGATGACCGTCTTCGCATCCGTGAAATTATGTCGGTGGTCGCTAAATTTGCACAGGACAAGGGCGCGGTGGTCGTGGATGGTGGCACAGAAGCCGGCGTGATGCAGATGATCGCCGATGCACGTTTGGCTGGCGGGCATTCGTTCCCGTTGGTGGGTGTGTCTCCGCTTGGAAAAGTGTCCTTCCCCGGTTATAAAAATCCGAACGAAGAAGCCTACCTCGAAGATAGCCACAGTCATTTTGTGCTGGTCGATGGCGACAGTTGGGGTGCGGAAACCAAGTTCATCATCCGCCTGACCAATCGTATGGGTGGGGGCGGTAAGTTGCCGACGCTGGGTATCCTCATCAATGGTGGGGCGATTGCAATGGAAGAGGTTTATCTTGCCAGCACCAGCGAGATGAAATTCCCCATCATCATCCTAGAGGGAACGGGACGCGCCGCCGATGAAATTTCCACCGCCTTCCGCACCGGACGCACCAACCGCGCTATTCTCAAAGCCATCCTCGCTGGCGGAGATTTAAGCCTCGTCCCGACCATCGAAGGCGTTGAAGGCATCCGCGAAAAATTGCTGGAAAAATTCGTCTAAGTTCAAGCTCCCCGCGTTAATCAAATACAATCTTTATGATGCCTGTCGTCTCCACGAGGGGTATTTTTATTTCCCTAAATTATGAAAAAATTACGAATAATTGCATCTTAACTTTTGTTTCAGAATTGTTATAGTACGATAGGTGTGTAATCTAACGTTATATTTCAATTCAATCATTCATCAAGGAACTTTCAAATGCGTGCAAAACTTATCAAACTCACTCTTATTTTTAGTATCATGATTGCTAGCTTATTGATGGTTGTGATGCCCGCTTATGCGGCGACTTCGGTTGATTATAATGGAACGCTTGGGGTAGACACTGTATCTGCATGGTTCAACGGGTGCACAGCCGCTTATGAAGATATGAATTTTCATGCACAACCCTTTTATGTAGATGCTGATGGTAGTTACACACTTGAAACCATCGCCGCGACTGGAATGCCTGTCGTTGCCCACGATACCCACATTGCCCTTTACACTCCGTCGTTTAATGCAGGCGATTATACGGAAAATTGCATTGCTCATAATGATGATACCAATGGATTTTTTCCAGAGATTAATCGGACTTTGAGCGCAAATGTGCAGTACTATCTTGTGACTCTACATGCTTATTCCGGCTCTGCTCCCGGCGCGACTTTCACTAATCGCATTGCCGGTGCGGGTAACATCACGCTTGGCTTGCTTCCGGTACCAACAACTGCACCCACGGTAAATGTTATTCCGAGCGATGGTCGCTTGAACTCGCGTCTCGGCGATATTGATGCGGTCATTTACCCCGGACGTGACGGCAAGGGCGACACCGCCATGCACGTTTACTGTGTAAATCAACTCAGCGCGGAAGGGTTTATCGCCATGGTCATTACACAGGATGATCTGCCAGAAAATCCGGTCAGCGAAAATACGCTCTTGCTCCAAAGCGACACCTGCGAAGGCACTGTCGAGTTTTATGCGCTGGCGGCGGGCGGACAATACGCTTATCAGGTCAACGTCGGTCCGGGCATCGAAGGTACGGTTCACGAATATCTGTTTAATGATATTAACGGTGAAGACCTCGTCATGCGGACGTTCAACCTCTACGAACTCGGCGACTAAATCTTAAACCACCGAATTTTAAAAAGGCGATAGACACGTTCTGTCGCCTTTTTTGAGCGATGCAATCTCGCCGAAACTCAAAGCCAGATCTTACAATACCCCCAAAATCGTGGGGGATGTTGGTTTTAAAAACCTGTAGAATAAGGTACACAGTAATCATCAGGCGGTTTATTTGATACGCAGGTGAGAAAATCCGAACCTTTGTACAAATTTACGCCCTGTAAATAGACTCCACCTTCATATTCAGATATACTGAACAATACACAACCCTTAGGTAAAGGTATGGTTTTAGAGTGAGCATGATTCCACCCACCGCGTTTTCCCTCAAGACCGATGCGTTTAGCAGTTGGATCGAACAAGAGTGGATCCCCAACCGGACGGAAACCAATCTCATCACCGTAAAAGGGCGCATGGAATGTGTCGATAACACGGTTTTGCGTCGCTTCAAATCGGATTTCGCTTTGCCGCAAGGATTTACGTATGCGGGATATGAAGCCGTCTCCTGTCCCATCGCGCCACATACCAACATCGCCTATACAGAGAAAATGGCGTATCAGGCGGGGGCGTTCATTTATAAGTTTGTCGGCTTAGATGAAATCGTCGATGTGCTGGTGATTTCCGGTTTCTTTAACGATCAGACGGATGGCATGGTTTGCGTCGTCTGTATGCCGGAAGTCTTTTTACCGGTGTGGGCAGGCTTTTTGAAGGAATGTTTCCGCATTGCCCGTTCATTGCGCCCCAGCAAAAAAGTGGTGATCGTTGGCGGGCGGCAGGACGCGTTTGAACCGACTGTCGATTGGGATGATATTGTCATGCCGGATAAGCTCAAGCATGAGATCATCAACGATGTTGAGTCGTTTTTTACACGCGGTATTGAGGTCTATAAACGTCTAAAGCTCAAGCCCTTCCGCAAATTGTTGCTGGCGGGCGTGCCGGGGACGGGTAAGACCATGCTCTGCAATGCGCTGGCGAAATGGTGCATTGAGCGTGAATATCTGGTGATTTACATTTCTAGCGCCGATCAATATGGCTCGACCTTCAATAAGATCGAACATGCGCTCTCGGTGGCATCAACATCCAGTTTGCCGACGCTGATTATCCTTGAAGAGCTAGACGCGTATCTCAACAAGAAGGAAAAAGCGGTCATCCTGAACGTGCTTGATGGTGCGGAATCTGCCATCAATGACAAAGGGACGCTGTTAATTTCCACGACCAATTATCCTGAAGCGATTGACGAACGCGTGCTTAAGCGTCCCGGACGTTTGGATCGTATCTTCATCGTGCCGGAGGTCAAGACGCAGGAAAATGCGGAAGAAATGCTCCGCAAATATCTGGATGTGATGTGGCGTGATGAACATAGCATGGTCGCGCAGAAGCTAGTTGGCTATCCGGGCGCGTTTATCCGTGAAGTCGCCATCCATGCACTGACGCACGTCGCCTACGAAGACTTGACCGAGCTTTCTGTCGAATTGCTTGATGCGTCTTTCCAACGCCTGAAAGATCAGATCGACGCAAAAGACGATTTCCTGATTGAACGGATGAACGGCGTTTCCGCACAACCCGAAACTGCAAATTAATCGGCTAATTCATCAACATTGAATAACGTAATCAAGGACAGATCAACAGCGGTCTGTCCTTTTTGTTTGCCCATCGCCCGATCTTCTGGCGATGATTTTTTGCTTGAACGGGTCAAGCTGGGTCTTGCCGGATAATAAAAGCCGATTATAATATGTTTTACCTTTGAAAATTATTTTAAACGAGGTCAACACGATGTATGATACTTTACCAAAAGATGCAACGGTTGCGCTGGAATGGTCATTCGATAAATTTCAGCCTTATCTGGATGCACTGCTAGAGCGCGACCTGAGCGCAGATAACGTCGATGCTTGGATGGCGGACTGGTCGTCTATTGCCAAACTGATGAACGAAGTGGTGATCCGCTTACAGGTGGCGACCACACAAAACACTGAAGATGAAGCCATCGAAGCGCGCTTTAATGCCTTTATGGAAAATATCTATCCGCAGGCGATGACCTATACCAACAAACTCAATCATAAATTGCTGGATAGTGGTTTACAGCCGGAAAATTTCGCCGTGCCGTTACGCAATATGCGGGCGGATGCCGAATTATTCCGCGAGGAAAATCTGGTGCTGGAAACACAAAAGAGCAAATTAGACATCGAGTTTGATAAGCTGATGGGCGCACAGACGGTTGAATGGGAAGGCGAGGAGCGGACTCTGCCCCAGATGTCACCGATTCTGCTCGAACAGGATCGAGCACGCCGGGAAAAAGCATGGCGCTTGATGGTGGATCGCAATTTGCAAGACCGTGACGCGCTCAATGACCTGTGGGTGCGCTACATGGATTTACGCGGGCAGATTGCCGCCAACGCTGATATGCCAGATTATCGCGCGTATCAATGGAAGGCGATGCAACGCTTTGATTATTCGCCGCAGGATGCCGAAACCTTCCAGAGGGCGATTGAAGCAGTGGCTGTGCCGGCGGCGCAACGCATCCGCGAGAAGAAACGTTCCCGCCTCGGTGTGGATTCACTCCGTCCGTGGGATACGATGGTTGATCCTGATGGCAAGCCACCCCTCAAGCCGTATGAGTCCACGTCAGATTTAATTGAAGGCATGACGACCATGTTCAGCGGGGTTGATCCGGCGCTCGGCGCATATTTCCAGACGATGCGTAACGAAGATTTGCTTGATCTCGAAAATCGCAAAGGCAAAGCGCCCGGTGGTTATTGCACCGATTTACCGCTGGCGAAACGTCCGTTTATCTTCATGAATTCGGTTGGTTTGCATGATGATGTCCAGACCCTTTTGCATGAGGGCGGTCATGCTTTTCATGCCTTTGAAGCCTTAAAGTTGCCGTATGTGCAACAGCAAAACCCGCCGATGGAATTCGCCGAAGTCGCTTCGATGTCAATGGAATTGCTCGGTGCGCCTTACCTGACGAAAGCACAGGGCGGTTTTTATGACGAAGCCGATGCCGCTCGTGCGCGTTTAGATCATCTGGAAACCAGCATCATGTTCTGGCCCTATATGGCGGTGGTGGATGCCTTCCAGCATTGGGTCTATACCAATCACAAAGCGGCGACTGATCCGGCGAATTGTGATGCGAAATGGGGCGAATTGTGGGATCGCTTCATGCCGGGCATTGATTACAGTGGCTTAGAGGATGTGCGCGTCACGGGCTGGCATCGCAAATTGCACATCTTCCAGATTCCGTTTTACTATATCGAATATGGGCTGGCGCAATTGGGCGCGGTGCAGGTGTGGGGCAACTCATTGACCGATCAAGCTGGCGCGATTCAGAGCTATTTGAACGCGTTGGCGCTGGGTGGCACGGCGACCTTGCCCGCGTTGTTCCAGACGGCTGGCGCAAAATTTGGTTTCGATGCCGATACCCTCAAACAAGCGGTGGACTTGATGGAAACGACTATCGAGTCACTCGACGCGGTGTCGTAAGCCGGGCAATCAGGACGTAAAATAATCATGCGAAGGGCGATCATCATGGTCGCCCTGATCTAAAGCATATGTTTTTTGCTGAAAATCGCGCCAATTTGCAACATTGTAACAACTATTGAGAAACCTTCGCTTGGCTAAATGCCATTTGCACTCTACAATAAATTAAGCAAGAACTCAGACTTCCTCTTAAGTGCGGGACAAGCTATGAGCGAACAATCAGATGTAACTGTAAAAATAGATGATCGTGTACGTTTAATGTCTGCTGTGTTGGCGGCGACCACATATCCAGAAGATATGCAAAAGGTCAAGCCACATGGCACACATGCCCATGCACGGGCGTTATTAAAATATGCAAAAGACTTTGCCGATCACCCTGCGGTGAAATCCACACAGGGCTTGCTGGATCAAAACACGCCTATCGAGGCGCTGTTTACGCTCGTCTTGATGATGACCGAATTGCCAGAACTTAACCTGACGACTGCGCCTTCATGGATGCCAGCAGGCTATGATGCACAACTACGCGACTTTTATAAAACCGCGAAGTTGGCTGAATTCTGGAATAAAGAAAAGAGCGCGTGGGATAGAACCGTGCGTGAGGGGCAAGGTGTATTTAACAATATCACCTTTAAAGATTTTCTGTCGCAATTTTTGCCACCCATTGAGGAGAATCTGGTCTTTATGCCCAATATCTCCTATCCGGCATCCTATGACATCGGGATTCGTGTGGGCAATGAACTGATCTGCATTGCACCGCCGCCGCTGGCATGGGGGGATAGCCCGCCGTGGCCCTATGATGAACCGACCATGCTCACCCATAGCTATCAGGTCGCGTTGACGGTTTTCGGGCGGGCATTGCTCGTCAATTATTTACGCGCCAACTCCGATCAGATGGTGGAAATCAGCAAAGATGATTTGCCGGTTGCCGATCAGTTCAAGGCGCAACATCCCACATGGGAAGATCAATTCACGGCGCTGTTTTCTATGGCGGCGGTGGCGATGTACTTTGAAAGCCACGTCAGCGAGTTGGAGTATAAATCTTACGTGCTGATGCAAAAGAAAGCCTATGGCATGGCGTTGTTGCCGGGGACGGTCAGCGTGATGCGCCGCTACTTAAAAGAGGTGGGCGGCAAATACAATAACTTGATCGAATTTTTGCCGATTTTCCCCAAGCAATTGCGTGTCGCGCAGAAGATCGTGACGCTGTAGGGTAGGTAGTGTGAAGTAAGAAGATTTTTGTGGGCGTATTTCATCTGAAGTACGCCCTTTTTGATTCGTTTACTTTATCGGGCTATTTAGCGTCGCGTAGTGTCTGCATAAGCGTCGCCAGCGCGTCTATTTCGACGGGCTTTTGCAGGAAGGCGGCAACACCAGCACGGTTCGCTTTGAGCGTGATGGTCGCGTTGTCGCCGGAGCGCATCAGCACAATTTTGACGTTCGGCGCGGCACGGCGGAACGTCTTTGTGATGGCGATGAAATCCGTGTCTGTCGGGTTAATATCCACCAGCAAAACGTTTGGTTGTAGCGTTTGCGCCTGTTCGATTCCCGCCAGTCCACTTTCATGAAAGCCATGAAAGACGATCTCCGGCGTGGAGTTAAAATAAGCGGTCAGTTGGCGACGCGTCGTGTCCCATTCGTGATCGCCGATGATGGCAAGCACGTTTAACGGTGAAGGTACGGGTTGTTCTGTCATCGGGTGTCTTTCATTTTGTAGGGGGCGCGGTGCGATAATACATGGTGAAGATCATCCCCGCCATATCTTCCGGCGTGTAGGTGTTATCGGATTCCAGCCACCAGAGCGATAAACGCATCATCGCACCCGCCGCGAATTGTGCCATAAAATCAATCGGTGGCGCATCATCAATGCCGAAACTATACACACCGTCTCTCAGATTTCTAAAATGCGATTTTGCCAGATAATCGACCATTTTCTGATGCAAATACGCGCTCCCGTTTGATCCATACAGCGCGATGAACGACTCCGCCTGTTTGCGGACATTCCCGAAGAAAATCTGCCACGAAACGAACTCTCGGCGCGGAAAGGGCAGGTTGAGCATTTGCTCATTGACGATGGCAGATTCAGTTTCCAGAATTTCCTCAACAACCGTCCACACAATATCATCTTTGCTTTCAAAGTGCAGATAAAACGTGCCGTAGCCGAAATCTGCGCGGTCAGTAATCGCCTGAATTGTCAGGGCTTGATAGCCGACTTCCAGCAATAATTCGCGGGTGGCTTGCTTAAGCGCCTCGTAGGTTTGCAGTTTACGGCGTTCCGCCCGGTTCAGATTTGTAGATGCTGTGTTTATCACTGACATGGTGTCAACTCTGATGATTTGCGACTGATTGCCCCTTTAGTTTAGCGTATATGGTAGATAGTTGTCAGTTCACAGTTTTTAGTTATCAGTGAAAAGCTAAATGTATGGCGCGACGTATCAGGTCGCCCTGAGCAAAAGAGGAGTGTACAGCATGAATTTTCCACCTGGACCGAAAAGCAAATTTTTCGGCATTGATATCGGGAGCCGTTTCGCCAGAGACCCGCTCCCGATGGCGCAACAATTTAAGCGCGAGTATGGCGATTTTGCTTATATGAAGCTCGCCAAGTTTCATTATTTCGTGGTCAGCAATCCCGAAATCGCCCATGAAATATTGGTGAAAAAGGCGAAATCCTTCCAGAAATGGGAACGTCAAAAGCAGGTTTTCGGCAAATTTAACGGCAACGGTCTGGTCAATAGCGATGGTGATTTCTGGCGTAGACAGCGCAAGATGATGCAACCGGTGTTTCATCATCAGCGCATCGCCGCCTACGCCGATGACATGGTGAGCATCACGGCGCGGCATATCAGCGATTGGAGCGACGGGCAAACCTTCGATATTGGCGGGCAAATCTCCAATATCACCCGCGACATCGTGGCAAAAACGCTTTTCGGCACAGATGTTAAAGAAGAAACCGAGAAAATCGGATCAGCCATGCACATCATTCAGGAGATGGCGTTCCGTGAATTCGGCGAGCTTGTGCATGTACCGGATTGGTTGCCCCTCGCGCACAAACGCCGTGAACGGGAAGCGATCCAATTTATGGACACGGTGATTCAGCGTTTCATTGATGAACGGCGGACAGGCGAGATGGATAAGGACGATTTGCTCTCCATGCTGTTGCTAAGTGAGGATGAGAACGGCGAGCATATGTCCGATCAACAGGCGCGTGATGAAGCCATGACGCTGTTCATCGCCGGCTATGAAACCACCTCCACCGCGCTAGCATGGGCATTTTATTCCATTCTGGCGAATCCAGAAGTTGAAGCGACTTTACAGGCGGAAATTGACGCGCTCAACGGTGCAATGCCAACAATGGCTGATCTGGCGCGTTTGCCCTACACGGAAATGGTCATCAAAGAGACTCTGCGCCTGTATCCACCCACATGGTCATTCCCGCGTGAAGCCATAGAGGATGTGAAGTTGGGTGGCTATGATGTGCCGAAAGGGTCAATAATGACTTTGTTCCCGTTCGTGATACATCGTGACCCGCGCTATTTTGACGACCCGCTGACGTTCAGTCCGCAACGCTTCAGCGCGGAAAACGAAACGACCATCCACAAATATGCTTATTTTCCGTTCGGCGGTGGTCCACGGGTGTGCATCGGCAACAGCTTCGCCATGATGGAAATGCGCCTGATTCTGGCGACGGTTTTCCAGCAGTTGCGCCTGCAATTGGTCTCTCAGGCAGAACCGAAATTGCTCCCGCTGGTGACTTTATTGCCGGAAGGCGGTGTGCGTGTGACTGTGAATCGGCGTGAGGCACAGGCAGAAACGAATGCTGTGGGTGAAATGGCGAATTCGTAGACGTTATAGCGAGTAAGTAGGGCGTACCCAATCGGTGCGCCCTATAGATTCCGGCTCAACGGGACATGCGGGACATCAATCAGATCGCGTTTGGTCGCGGGGAGCGCCACCATTTTTGATTCTTCGCGGTAATCCAGCGCCAGCGTGGTAAACGGGATAACCTCTCCCCAACGGCGCATCATCGCCAGCGGTTCCAGCGCCAGATGCACACAAAATGCCTCCACCGTTTGCCAATTTTCCGCACTGCGATAGGGATAGACGAAGATCAATTGACTATCGCGCCGGAATTTGGGCATCGTTTTGTGGATGATGTTGGACTTGCGGCAGAAGGTTAATTTTTCCTCGGCACGGGTGCGCGTTTCGGTGGAATATGCCTCCCAGCGTGCGCGTAAAAAGTGGACGTATTCTCGATCCGACATCACATCCACCACCGCCCGCCGGATACCTTTTCTGCCACCATCATCCGCCAGATCGGTCACGGTGATTTCTGCGACGGCGACGGTATCTTCATCCAACGGAAAGCACTTGAGCGAGGTCGCCCCGATAAACGCGCCCCATCCCTGACCGCGTGGCATGGTTTGTCGCCAGATCGTGCGTTGATGCGCGTCGCTCACTCCATCGGTGGGCGAGGTGAAATTGTAGCCCCGTTTGTGACCTTCAAAGACATATTCGATGATGAGTTGTTGCATAAATGGTTGACGTTCTACTAATCGTGATCTCAAAAGCATAACGCAAAGCACCACAGAGTTGAAGACGCAAGAAAATTTTCGCGCCGGATACATCAGGAGTCACGATAATACACGGGAATAATCCGTAGGAAGTATCCGTCAAGGGAGTTGGGAAAATCCCCAAACTCAATTAAGAGTTACATAGTATTTCATATATAAAACAAGCTCCTAGAGCTAATTACTCTCACACGCCGACAAGCCGAATTGCTCCCGCTGCACACAGGTCAATTCAGGAATTTGCCGATTTTCAAGCGTCCATGCGATGACTTGCTCCAGCGTGTAAATTTGCCAGACGATCATCACATCGCCGTCAATGCCCGTGCTGGATGCCGCGAATGTGCCGTCTGCGCTGAGGGTTAAGCCCGTCACCTCTGCATCATGCCCGCGCAGGAAGCGGATCAGTTGCCCGGTGTTAGCATCCCATAAGCCGAGCAGGAAATCACCGGAGGCGCTGATAATTAGACTGCCATCGGGCGCAAAATAGGCATCGTTGATCTCTTCGGTATGCCCGACGAAGCGCATTAATTGCCGACCTGTTTCGATCTCCCACAGCACCATTGATTCGTCGGCGGACGTGGTGAGAATGCTCGTGCTATCCGGGCTAATCGCTATGCCAAGAATCGTGCGGGAATGCCCCTGCGTGCCGAAGCGTGCCACTTCTAAGCCACTTTCCACGCTATAAATCACAATATCTTCGGCGGCGGCTTCATCCACAGACGGTCTGCCATACGCAACCGCCACAAAGCGATTGTCCGCGCTGATGTCCACATCCATGATGACCAGCCCTCTGTCCACATCCTTGATGAACGTTTGCATACGCTGGCGCGGGCTGACGCTCCACAAATACAGGTTATCGCCCTCAATCATGAACGATTGCCCATCTGGTGCGAACGCCGCCGTACCGGGGAATTCTTCGTTGCTCACGCCGATGTCGTTATACACATATGTCCCCTGACTCATATCGTAGAGGAAGGCGACGCGGCTCAAAATCACCAGCGCATAGGGATCGGTTCGGCTATAAACCACGTTGCGAATTTCCTCGCCGAGTGCAATCGGAACTGTCGTGCGCTCGCCGTTAAGCGCATTCCAGCGGAACATCGAAGTCCACACACCTGCATAGACATCGCCGTTGTCCGGGCTGATGCCGGGGAAGTTGATCGTCGCCCGTTGCGTATCGGCGGTGATGCGCGTCACTTCTACCGGATCAGACTCGGCGGTATCCCACACGCGCACGTTCATATCGCGGGAGCGGGACAGGGCGTAATTACCATCCGCGCTGAATTCGATTTCCATGACATCATCATTGTGGGCGTTCAATCGGCGGATTTCGTTTCCGGTTTCGGTATCCCACAGAATCAATGAGCCTTCATTGCCGGAAATCGCGGTTACACCGTCAGGACTGAACGCCAACGCGTTAACATCTGTTGCGCCATCGCCGATCATTTCGCGCAAAAATCCACCGGATGCCAGATCATAAAGCACGATGCGGTTGCGTTGCGGGTCAGCTTCGTTTTCAATGCCGATGAGCACCCGCGCTCCGGTGGGTGGACTAAACGCGACAGCCGTCACGCGATCCGTACGCCAGTCAAAATTATTGACAAATTCGCGCTGAATCGCCAGATTGGAGGCACGGTAGACGGTCAATGCACCGCCATTTTCGCCACCACTGCTGGCATTACGATTGAGCGGGTCGAAGGCGCGGAAGAGCGCAGTATCCGGCGCGAGTTCTACCTGATCGACATTGATATTCCAGATTCGCATCAATTCTTCATTGGCAGATGGGCGCGACCATGTATAGAAACGCGTGCCACCTTCGCCGAAATGCACCTGTGTCAGCGGGAAGGGGTTGCCGATGAAGCGCCGATACACCGAGCCATCGCGCACGTTCCACGCAATCGGGAAGGTATCTTCGGAGACACTCACTAAGAGCGTGCTATCGGGGCTAAATTCGATGTCCGTCACAATGTCCGTGTGCTCGGCGAGGGTCAAGAGTTGCTCGCCGCTGGTCGCATCCCACAGAATCACGGTTGTGTCTTCGGATGCGGTAGCAATTCGCGACCCGTCCGGGCTAAACGCAACCGTCGTGATCGGCGCGCTGTGTCCACTGAGGGTCATCATCAGGGTGCGCGGGTTGAGTTGCCACACCTGCGCGTCATTGCCGGAAACACTCACCACCCGCTGACTATCTGGACTAAATGCGCCCGCTAAGGTATCGCTAAAAATGTAGCGCGGGGACGAATAGACGACACGATTAATCACGCGCTGAGCTTGCGTCAAATTGGGGTTGATGCTCACCGATTCTAACGCCAGTGCCAGCGCCAGATCATAATTGTTAATCGTGATGGATTGCTCCGCATTGACGATCAACGATTGGCTGAGGGCTTGCTCCGCGTTGTATTCGGCGGTGGCTTGTGCGGCGACAGCTGTAGCGGCGTTGCCTTCTGCGATGCTTTGCTGACGGACGGCTTCATCGGCGTTGGTGATGGCGATACTCTGTTGAGTCGCGGCGAAATCTGCGCTGACTTCGGCGATGTCCCGTTGTGCGGCGACCTCGGTGGATTGTGCGAGGGCGTTCGCTTCGGCAGTCGATGCCCGATCACGCTGAACGGCGACATTGGTTGCCTGAGAATTAGCGCGGTCACGCTCAATCGCCACGCTTGTTGCCTGTGTGTTGGCGTTGGCTTCGCTGGTGGCGGCACTATTGGCGTTCCTGACCGCACGCGCTTCTTCCGTTGATGCCCGGTCACGCTCAACCGCTACGCTGGTCGCCTGTGTATTGGCGTTGGCTTCACTGGTCAGCGCGAGATTGTAGTTGGTGACGGCTTGCGCTTCCTGTGTGCTGGCACGATTGGCGCTATTCACGGCGCGGATTTCTTGCGTTGCGGCACGATTCGCCTCAAACACCGCCGTTGATTGTGCGGCGGCGGCGGCGGTAGATTCCATCCGTGCGATTTCCGCCTGTTGCACCGCGTCCGCTTCCGCAGTGGAGGCACGGTCACGCTGAATGGCTACACTGGTCGCCTGTGAATTGGCACGGTCACGCTCTAACGCCACGCTGGTCGCCTGCATATTGGCATCGGCTTCGCTGGTCAGCGCGAGACTATAATTCGTCACGGCGTTCGCTTCACTGGTGGCGGCGCGATCTGCATTGGCGAGTGCGCGTGCTTCCTGCGTGACCGCACGATCTGCCTCGTTGACCGCAATCGATTCTTGCGTTGAGGCGCGATCCCGTTCTTGTGCGACCTGCGTGACCTGTAAATTGGCGAACGCCGCACTGGTTGCCGCTTCGTTGGCGTTGGCGACGGCACGGGCTTCCTGTGTGCTGGCACGATCCGCCTGATTCACCGCAATTGATTCTTGCGTTGAGGCGCGATCCCGTTCCTGTGCGACCTGTGTGACCTGTAAATTAGCGAATGCCGCGCTGGTCGCCGCTTCGTTGGCGTTGGCGACTGCGCGGGCTTCTTCTGTGGCGGCACGATCTGCATTGGCAATTGCACGGGCTTCCTGTGACGAGGCGCGATTGGCTTCTACCACGGCGATGGCTTCCTGTGTGGACGCACGGTTGGCATTGCCGACAGCGATTTGCTCCTGCGTGGCGCGATTGTTGGATTCGCCCTGTGCTGATTGAAATTGAATAAACGCCAATACTGCCAGCGCAAATGTAATGACCAATGCCACGCCCGCCGCGCCGAGTAATTGCCGCTGACGCAGGGTTTGTTGCTGACGACTCTCAAACAGGTAACGCGTGTGGAGTTCGGTGGGTTCGGGCTGTTTGCCGATGGCTTCCCGCATCCATTGATCGGCTTCCAGAATTTCTTCACCGTCCAACAGATAGCTTTTCTTGAAGTTTTTACCTTCCCATTCGCGGGCGCGTACCAGGATGCGCGTGTGTAAACGCACATGATTCAAATCCGTATCTACGGTGGCGATCAATGCTTTGAAGGCGCTATCAAAATCATCATCATCGCGGAACATCAGCCAATTGTGCGTGCTGATCGCCGGGTGCATATTGCGCTGATCTTCCGCATTCACAATTTCCCGATAGAGCACCGGTACGAAGCGTTTTTTGTGCTGTACCGCGTGGACAATTTCATCACGGCACACATTTGATTCGACTGAATCCGGCGAAATCACGAAGATAAAGGTATCCGCCGCCTCGATGCCGTTACATATCTCGCGCCACCAATCCGCCGCAGTGGGGATGTCTTCCCAGTCCACCCACGATTCACGATTTGCTTTCGTTAGGGAATCATGTAAACGGCGAACGAAGTCTTTGTCTTTGCGCGAATAGGAGATGAATACGTCGGACATGCGTTTTACCTCGCGGCGATGAAGTATGCTGAAGTTCCTTTATTATAGTTCAAAAATAAATTTAGCTCTAAAATCAGCATGTCTCAAATTGCTGTTCGTCCCGTGTGGGTAAGGGTGACGTTAATGGACTCTAACGGAATTCAATCTGTGCGGAATTTGTGTATTACAACCCCGTAATCAATTTGAAATCCTCACTTAACCTATATGGGATAAATATTAACATTACCCTACGGAATCCCTACGCTATGTAAGTATTTTCGTTATTTTTCGAATATATCCAATAGGAGAGTTGCATCAGGCGTTTATATGAATCGGGAGTGCCCGGTTCATGGTTGCGTCTATAGGGGAGTAGAATCGTATGTTTCGGGAAGACGTTCTGGTTGCAATACCTGAGCAAGAATTTGATACGCCACCGGATGAGGTGCTTTCAGACGGCGGGATACCGGATGATACTAAGCCCACGCGTCCAGAGCCTAAAATTGAACCTGAGCCGATCATCCCACCCCGGCAACCGCGCCGTGTGATACTCATCTTACTCCTGACCGTCCTCTGCACGATGATTTTGCTAGATCGCCCGCTCATTCGCGGCGATGGGCTATCGTATCTCGTCTGGATTGATACGCTTGCCGGTGATTTTGACATCAACCTGAACAATCAGCATGATCGCTTTCGAGAGATCAACACCTATCAAATTCAATGGGACTATGACACCGAACGCTGGGTGAATATTTTCCCGTTTGGCATCGCCTATCTGCAAGCGCCGTTTTACTGGCTGGGCGCGGGCGCAGAATCGCTCGGCATTCTGGACGCAAATCCTGACTATTTCAACGCGATGCAGGGCGTAAGTCAGGCGAAAAGTGTTGCGCTCATGCTCGGCGCGAATCTGATGGCGCTGATTGCCTGTGCGCTGGCATTTTTGATCGGGCGGCGTTTTTGCGCGGATTGGTTGGCGGCGGTGCTGGCATTTTTGACCTTTCTTGCCACGCCCATCATTTATTACAGCACGGTCATGCCGATCAACTCACATAATCCGGGTGCGTTCACCCTCGCGGTCTTCGTCTATGCCCTTGTACGCTGTGTGGGAGTCTCGCCCGAACGCGACCCTGAGAGGTCAACTTTCCGGGGATGGTGGATTCTGCTCGGTGTTTTTGCAGGATTAAGCGTGTTGGTGCGCTGGCAATTGGCGGCGGCGGTTGCTCCGGCGTGGATTTTACTCATCTATACCCGTCACTGGCGCGGATTGTCTCTCGCCACGCTTGCCGCGGGACTCACCGTGTTGCCCTTGCCCTTTATCTGGAATGCGTATTTCGGCGCACCCGTCCTCGTGCCATTTGATGCCGTCAACGACAACGAATTTATCCAGCAGGGGAATCACGCGCTGGATGTGCTGGGGATGCTGATTGCTCATTCGCCGATTGTCCTGTTGAGCTTCGCCGGCTTGCCCTTTTTGTGGCGCATCAATCGTGCGTGGGCGCTACTGTTCGGCGCGATGATCGTTTCACAATTGGTCGTCAATGGCGCGGCGTTGGATTGGAGCGCAGGCGAAACCTACGGGATGCGCCGCATGAGTGAACTCTATGTAGTCTATGCTGTGCTGGCATGTTGCGCGGTGGGCGGGCTATTGCGCTGGATTCATGCCCGCGAATGGTGGCGTTATGGGCGGGTCGCTGTTTATGCGGGCTTAACCATGCTATTCGCCTATTCGCTGGTGTATCTGACGAGCTTCATCGTCTATTCATGGCATGATCCGCAATGGATGTTCGACAACAGCCCCCAAGCGATGATCGCCTATTTCGCTAACCTGCCTCATCGCTGGCAAATTTTGTGGGAGATTTACCGTTCCCATCTCGGTCCACTCGTATGGGGGATGCCGGGGGCGTAATGTGAAATTGCCCTCTGATTTTTCAGAGTCTTTAATTATTTTGTGAAGAATTTTCCCGCAAAGGACACAAAGATTTGGATTTTTTCGTTGTGTCTCCGCGTCTTTGCGCCTTTGCGTTATGCTTTTATCGAATCTTTCGTCTGTTGTGATGCCCCTTGAAACGCACCCTAACGCGCCAGAATACGCGCCAACTCGAACAGCTTCGGATCCACCGGACGGTGTTTACCGGCGACTTCTTCGTGCGGGGTGGTGCCTGTTTCACCATTAAGCATACCGACCAGTACACCGGAATTTCCCTTCGCCAGTTCATTCACCGCCGCCGCACCCAGACGCGACCCCAGAATGCGATCATACACGCCGGGCGTTCCACCGCGTTGCACATGCCCTAGCTTGGTGGTGCGTAGATCAAACCCTACATTGTCTTTATGCTCTTTAAAATATTCGCGCAGAGCATCACCGTTGTATTTTGCGCCTTCCGCCACGACCACCATCCCGTGCGACTTCCCGCGGGAATATGCCGCCTGTAGAATTTCGGTCAGTTCTTCCGGCGTAGTCTCCACTTCCGGCACAAGAATCGCCTCCGCACCACCTGCGATTCCCGCCATCATCGCCAGATAGCCACAATCCCGCCCCATGACTTCCACCAGAAACGCCCGCCGATGCGATGATGCCGTCACTTTGAGGCGATCAATCGCTTCCAGCGCGATATTGAGCGCGGTATCCACGCCAATGGTGATGTCTGAGCCGTAAAGGTCGTTATCAATCGTAGAGGCAACCCCCACCACCGGAAAACCCCGTTGATGCAGGGCATATGCGCCCGTCTGTGAGCCATTCCCGCCGATGACGACCAATCCTTCGATCCCTTTTTGCGCGAAGTGCCGCAGGGCTTTTTTCTGCCCCTCGTCTGTTTTGAATTCAAGCGAACGCGCACTACCGAGAATCGTGCCGCCAAGCTGAATAATACCGCCTACGCTCCGTGCGTCCATCGGCATAATTTCTGCGTCGATACAGCCTGCGAAGCCATACCGCACGCCGAACATTTCCCAGCCTTTATCAATTCCGCTCCGCACAACCGCCCGAATTGCCGCGTTCATCCCCGGTGCGTCGCCGCCGCTTGTTAATACTGCTACCCGTTTCATCAATCCTGATCCTCTCCGATTCTGGAATTTTCGCTCTATTATGCCGTATTTTGACTCAAAGGAATTAAATCCGGTTTAAAGACATATGTATAGGGGAAGAATGTCATCAGATCGCGATCATGAATGGATAACGAAAATAGCCTGCACATTATGCACAGGCTATCGACTCATTTGCTATTAAAATATTTCTATACTGGTTAATGCTTATAGGAATGCGGCGGCGTGACGCTTTACGGCATCAATGAGTTCCTGTGGACGGAAGGGTTTAGACAAATAGGCGTTCGCGCCGAGGTTCATGCCGTGTTCCATATCAACCGGATTGCCTTTCGCAGAGACGAAGATAAACGGGATACTTGCCAGATGTGCGTTCGAGCGCACATGCTCCAACAATTGATACCCGTCCATGCGCGGCATCATGATGTCGGATAGAATTAAGATTGGCGTTTGCTCCGCAAGCACATCGCAGGCTTCTTGACCATCAAATGCGGCGATGATGTTAAAGTCTGCCCGACGCAACATGCGGGACATCAGATCAATATTGGTTTCGTGGTCATCGACCACAAGAATAAACGGTTCGCCGTTTGAATTGTCCATTGATTTGTCTACCTAGCGTGATTTTTTATACACGTTGTTGATAGTCTTAGTGTACACCCCAAGCGGGGATTTCTACCAGAAAAAGTTATGAATTACCTATGAAATATTTGCAGGCCAAATGCGACGATTCTTAGCAACTAAATGTTTGTGAAATCCCGTTTGTTTGACGAGGAAACAAAATGCCGCCTCCAAAATTGAATGAATACGGACACATTGGCGCGATTTTCGCCAACAATCAATGGTCGCTATTTTATGAGGAGGGGAACCGCTATGCGTGGGCAATTGACCTTACCAATGCAGATATTGACATTCCTGAAACCCGCATGGATTTTCTCAAATTAGACCGATCAAACGTCAAGAAATATCTTGACAACTTTCAACGGAGAATATCTTCACAAGATATAGAGAATGCAATAGAGAAGCCTCCACTCACTTTTGTCATTAACTTTGATGCGATGCTTTTCGTCGATGGAAGTGGTGAAGACGGTGAACACATCAGCATCCGTGAATATATCCCGAACGAATGGCAGTATAAATTAGTGCGTAACCCTTATTTCTTCTTGCCTAATGCCCTGCGGAAATTATGGATAAGTAAGCATATTGTTGAAGGTAATGTAAATAATGTTGGCATCTTTAGATGGTGTGCAGTAGGTGCTATAAAATATCTGGATCAATGGCGCTTCTTTTATGAGCATCCCGAAATGTGGTATCTCGATTTTGAGACATTTATGAAAGTAACAGGTACAAGGGATTGGTTAAATAATCCGGTCTATTCAGATTGGCGTAAGTCGTTGCCCAGAGTGAACACAGAAAATGCGTCAGAATATATTGATGCAATGGAAAAGACCGAGCTGACAGTGGATGAAGTCGCCAAGCTCACCTATGTTTTGACCGAATCTGAGCAATATTTGATAGAAGAATGGGACTTTGATGAATCTAGTAGATCGTCTGAGCTTGGTAATGCGCTTATCATTCCTCGCAAACCACCGCTTCGATATGTGATTGACTTCGATGAGCAGTTATTCATTCGCTTGCCTTATAAAGGTGATAAGGTTCAGCATAATGTTGATCCCGTGAAAATGTTTACGCCCCCTTATTGGACATGCCACATTGACATAACCCATACTTATCTCCCGGCTGATCTTCAACGCCTGTTTCACGACCAGTTATGAATTTCGGATGAAAAACATTCATTACGGAATATTTCGGGTGTAAAATTGTAATTATTCAAAATACAGCGCAGAAAGTGAGCGTAAACAAATGAACGCAGTTGATGAAATTTTTGGTGAATATCGGAACTTACGCGATCATGATGTCGCTTATAATGATGCCCTTCGCTTAATGCGTCCGCACATCGAACCGCTCCTCGCCAGCGAAAAAAATGATCTGGTAAAGTTGATTACCGCCTTTGAAAAACGCTTGGAAGAGGCGAAGTCAAAATCGGTGCAGGCAAACACTCAGCCAGATCAACAGTCATCGAATGCTGTTACACAGGTAGGGCAACTCAAACGCCTGAGTTCACAAAAACCCAACACAAACACGCGGGAATTCCGCTCCGTCCCACCCATGCCGACCACACCGGAAACGACGGCTGAAATGCCCGCAACCTCGCCTAATAAACAACTTATGCGCCTATCAGAAGGGGCGGCATGGGTCACCTGTGCCAATTGCGGTAAGAAGAATCGTAAAAAAGAGCCATTTTGCTATTCTTGCGGTCATATCCTTGCGGACTTCAAAGGCAAGCATGACACAAAACAATTCGAGGATGCCAATTCGAAGATTTTTGACACACACTATTATGATCTGGACTCCGTGCTGGTTTTATGGTCGCGCAAGAGTGGCAACGAATATGAATTACGCCCGCAGAGTAGCGATCATGAATTGATTATCGGGCGGGTGACCTCTGCCGCGGTTACGCCGGATGTCGATTTAAGCGCGGAAAATGGCGAAGAATTGGGTGTTTCGCGCTTGCATCTCGCCGTGAAACACGACCCGAAAGCCAACACCATCATCGTCTATGATCTGGGCAGTGCCAACGGAACATTCATCAACGGGCAGAAGCTCCATCCCAAAGAAGAGCGTATTTTGCGTAGCGAAGATGATTTACGGCTCGGACGGTTGGTGTTGCGCGTCCGTTTCTTGCACCCCGGCGAGGAAATCAGCTAAATTGCTCCGTTTATGGCGCTGGTGAACGTACCTTAAAATCAGTTTCTCTGGCGCAACCCTTAAGAATCGAGTAAATTTTCTCGCTTTGTGCCGTCAATGTTTGTATTATCAAGGGAGTGTTGGCAAAGTATTCTCGATTAGTCTTATGCGTATATTCAATCTCCAAACCCTTCTGCGACTCGTGTTCGGGTGTTTTGTGGTCAGTGTCTTGCTAGGGTTACCTACCCCGACTCAGGCTGATTTCCAGACTGACCCTGCCTGTGTGCTACAAATTGGCGCATGGCAACCCGCACCACCTCTGCCCGCCGGAGCATTTCATCTGGAAGGCGGCGCGGTTGCGGTCAATGGGCGCTTGCACCTCATCAGCGGGTATGATTCCGGCACATTCACGATTGGTGATCGGCTGGATGTCTTTAATATCAATACGATGACGTGGGAAAACGGCGCAGTTCCCTACAGCACCACCCCTTTCAGAATCTCTCATATTCAGTCGGCAACCGATGGGCGATTTATTTACATGGCGGGTGGCTTCCCGAACGTGAACGGCTCCGCGCCGATAGATACCCTGTGGCGTTACGATCCGCTTACGGATACATGGATCACAGGCGCACCGCTACCAGAAGCGCGTGCCAGTGGCGCACTCGCTCATAACAGCGTGACCAACCAACTGCACTACATCAGTGGCTTACCCGCAGACCGCATGACCGATCAGGCTGACCATTGGACATTAGACCTCAGCAATCCGGTGGCGACATGGGTGGCGCAGGCAAATATCCCTGTGGCTAGAAATCATTTTCAGGCGGTAGAGATTGACGGCAGAATCTACGCGGTAGGCGGTCAGACCGGGCATGATGGAGTTCATGCGGATACACGTCTCGTTCATGTCTATGATCCGGCGACAAACCTCTGGACGCAACTCGCCGATATGCCTATTTCGCGCTCCCATCATGAATCGGCGATGTTTGTCGCCAATGAGCGCATCGTCATCATCGCCGGTAGCGCCAGCCTTGAAGGACAGGCTCAGGTCGCCAATGTCACGTCTTATAATCCACAGACGGACACATGGACGGAACTTACGCCGCTTCCAGTACCACTTTATGGCGCGTATGCAGGCTATGCTAATGGGCAAATTTTTGTCACAGCTGGCGGTCTGACCAACTTTGACCTACAGCAAAACAGTTGGACAAATTCCCTTACTGTAGATTGCGCCGCGCCAGCCACACCACCGACTCCCGTGCCTACAGCGGTTGCAGATACATCCACATCAGCGGAAAATCAGTCTACGTCTATCGGTGTTTTCGATCCGGCGATGAGCAAAATCGGCTTTCTCACACCCGGTCAGCTTGGCGCACAAAACGAACAACTAGAATGGATGATTACGGTCAACAACACAGGCACCGCCAGCGGACGCAATATCGTCATCCGCGACACTCTGCGCCCTGAGCTTCGCATCGACGATGTGCGGACTTCACAGGGTACGGTGAGAATCATAGGGCAGGATGTGACCGTGACTATCCCCGAACTTGCGCCCAACGCCAGCGTGCAAATCAGCATTTTCACGACGGTGATCGCCGATGGCGCGGTGCTGGATAACACGGCTTGCTTAAACGCGGAATCGATTGAGGATATTTGCGCGACAGGACAGGCAGTTTCATCCTTGCCGACCACCGGAGAGACTCCCATCGAGGGGTTGTTGTTCCAATTGGTGGTGGGGATGTCGCTGGTATTGGTTGGGCTGATGCTGGTGCTCAAAGCCATCGCAGATGTTGTGGAGAGACATTATAGACGCACCTAATTACCCCACGCATATCGTCGCCGTTTCCGCGCTCATTACCAATATGGAAGGCGATGTGCTCATGATTCGTAGTCCGCGCCGGGGATGGGAACCGCCCGGTGGACAGGTGGAAGTGGGCGAAACGCTGATCGAGGCACTCATCCGCGAAATTCAGGAAGAAACCGGCATCACCGCAGAAATTAGCGATCTCGTCGGCGTGTATTCCAACCTCAAAGCGCCCTCAAAGGTGATTTTTGGCTTTCTCGGTGAATATGTTGACGGCGACCTCACACCCAGTCACGAAAGCCCCGAAGTCGTCTGGATGTCCCCCGATGATGTGCTCCAACGTGTGACTCATCCGGCGGTCAAAATGCGCTTAGAAGACGCGCTCGAATTTGTCGGGCAGGTAGTCTATCGCGCTTACACGCCCGATCCGTTTACGGTGCATATGTCCTGGGATAGATGATGCGTTATCGTGAAAACTTCACTTTGCTAAATTATGCACAGCCTGTTGAAGTTGTTATTGATGAAGATTTTCTGACTGTACACTTGAGCGATGGTCGCATCATCAGCAACCTGCTGGAATGGTTCACATGGCTGGCAAACGCTACCTCAGAACAACGCCAGAACTACACGCTTTCCGCCTATTCAATTGATTGGGATGATCTCGATAATGGGGTAGATGTCGAAGGCATGTTGCGTGGAATCAAACCCCGTACACCACAGAATTTAACCCTTCACAACACGCCTTAATTGTTTACTCTCCGCGGACAGCATAAATCACCGCGCCGTCTTCCGCGTAGATTGCTTCCAGATACTCCGCATCAGCAAAAGACGAACGCGGCGTAAAATCAACCTCTGCGCCGAAGCGCCACAGCGAATTCAAATCCACATCGGCGCTCAAAATTTCCGGCACGAACACATGCGTGATTCCCGCGTCACGCAGATCATCGGCATAAGATTCGTTTGCAGGGTCTTGCCAGAAGGCTTCAAAATCCGGCGCATCGTTGCTATCAACAAAAACCACTTGCGAATAGGGGAGTGGTGGCAAATAAACACTGTCGCGCTCACTAATCACACCCGCCCATGCACCCCCATCCGGCAGATAGAAATTCAACACGCGAGTGCCGTCTTGCTCGGTATTCTCGCGTAACCATTCCAGCGCACGGACATCAGCAGAAGATGCCAGCGCAGGCGATTGACCGAGTGAGACATTCCTCAGCGACGGAACGATTAGCGCGACGATGACGATAATCACCGCGCTTGCTCCGGCGAGCATATACGTGCCGCGATAAGTAATTGAGCCGAAGCGTGGCGTAACGTAGCCATTGAACAGCCATAAGAGTGCCGAGCCGCCGAGTATGGTATACGGGATCACCGGACCCACCCGCGCTACCAACGCCGGATCGGCGATATTCAGCAAGAACGGGAACAATCCGGTTAAGCCACCCGTCACACTGTAATCGAAGATCAACAAAAGCCAGATCACCGCGAAAATGGCGACTGCATCACGGCGCATCCAGCCGAGCCACGCGCCGAGCATCGCCGCGAAAAAGCTCCAGATGCCATGATATTGGATGAAAATGGTCAGGTTATCGCTTGACCGCACAAACGCGGGTGTATCGCCAAGTGCGCTAAAATCGGTGTTGAGTAACCACGGCGTGGTGGCGACAAGCGCAATCAGCGGCAACGCGACTAAGACGATTAACCAGCGCGACGACGACGGACGTTCATCGCCAATCCACACCGCCACCAGCCACGCCAGCCAGCCGAATAGGGCGACGACAAAAATATCAAGTTGCGTCACCAGCACCGCGCCGAGCAACAATCCCGACATCAGCGCGTCCACCGGATAGCCCGTTTTCATGAAGCGAATCATAAACGTGACGAACGCCAGCATAAAACTTAATGCGAGTAGGCTGGTCGTGTATCCATCAATGAACATGCCAAAGACTGCCAACCCGAAGAGCATCGCCAGCGCATTCGCCCGTCCGAGCCGTTTATTTTGCTGTTCGCCGCCCAGATCATACGCCAGCCAGATACACAAAAAGCCGATAATCGCGCCGACATCGAAATGCACCGTGTTCACGCCCTGCGCCAATTGCTGACTGAGATAAGCAATTAAGGCGCTAATCCCCGGCGCATGAACATAAGTGACTGCCGGATAAAACGGCGCGAGGGTATCCAGTGATTCACCATCACGCACGACCACGGCGAGAAAACTTTCGCTTGCGCCCTGCGTGCCGAGCGTGACGGGTAAAATCAGCGTGGGGAGCAGGAAAATCAGGGCGATGACCAGCGCAATTGCTAAATCCTGCGGACCGGGCCAGCCTTGATCTTTATCTTCGAGCACTTCCCCGCGTGATTCCGCCCGTGATTGCCCGACGGATAACGTCCCGCCGAGAAAAATGCCTACGACCAGCGCGAACAGCAAATAATCAATGACCAGCGTATCCCAGCCGAAGAGCATGGCGTAGAAGATCGTCCCACCCACGATGATCGCCAGCGCAAATGCCGCCGCCAGCGCGATACGCGGTTGTTGTGTCGGGAATGCCGGAGCCAGCATCGCCCCCGCGCCGAAAACCACCGCACCGAACACAAAAATGACGAATAAAGTCATGGGAAATGTCGCTTTCTACTGGTGCAGACCGCATATTTTGCTGTTGCGCTCTGCGATTTCTTTAGCATCGCTAACTACTTTAGCGCGTGAGAGGGGAAAGTCTATAGCCAGTTTACGAAGAACGCTAGAATTTACCCCGCAGGTCACGCGTAGGGTAAGCAATGCACAGGCGACCAGTTGTTAAGATGCTGATTAAGTTATCCTGTTAGTTGTTAGCATCTTTTAACAAGCGGGAACATTTGCACCTAAAATATCGTATTGTAAATAAGTAAAGGCGCGATACAGCGCCGGAACAACGAAAGGATAAGCTCATGCACGCACAAACGGTCAGTCAAACACAGGGTACGCAAGGCAAATTGGATATGACCGCCGGGAAACAACGGGCGTGTTGCCCGTCCTGCGAGTATATTTCGACATTCACACCTGCAGGTGTTCAGCATATTCCAAAACACATCGCCGCCGCCGCCGGATTGCCGCCGACAGTGTATCTCTATCATTGCGATCACTGCCGGAGCACCATCAGCGATCAGGACTTGATGTTTTAAGATCGTACTTTTGACTTTTCAGACGAGAGTCATAGGGTTCGTTTGCGCCCGATAAATGTAATATCGCGCAAAGTGATGAACACACGCCTTCGATTGAAACGGGTGAAGGTACACACAGAACACCACGCCTATCGACGATGAACCGTGCAGACAAATAGGGCGTTCACGGTGTTGGACGATCATATATAGGTAAAATAATGAAACCGGACTCGAAATGACGGGACGTGGACGCAACATTGCCACGTCTCTTTTTTTAGTTAGTAGTTTTTAGTGATTAGTACAGGCATAAAATTCAAGTTGTTCCCGCCAATGGCTAAAACCCATTGGCTAGAAAATGATGTAAAACCCTGCTGAAGCAGACTGATTTGAGCGAACGTTAAGTGAAAATAGCCCACTTTTGACGTTTGATAAAAATAATAGAGAACAGACATCGGGCGCAATATATTGCGCCGCTACAAAAATCGAGAGTCTTTTGTAGGGGAGACCCGCGTGGTCTCCCGCCGAACCCAACCGCTATCGAATTGTTTAATCAGGCATCATGTCCTCCCATATCTAGCTTGAATCACCAGCGTATCAACCTAACTATTTCCAAACCTTACGAAAAATTTCCGAAGAAATCCTCAAATCTATTTACATACTACCCATAAATGTTATATTACTAAATGTAACGATGAATGCACTACATTGGGGGAGCACTGTATGCACTCACATTTATACCCATTAGTTCTCAGAGGGATCGCACAGGATAACATGCGCGATGCAGACCAACGCATCAATGCCCTGTTACAAAGTGTGTGTGAACTCCTCAACTTAGAAGTCGGCATGATTAGTCGTATTGATCCGGTCAGCAATTGTTACATCGTTGCCTACACCGCCTCACGCGAGAAATCAATCACTGCCGGAACGCATTATTCACTGGGCATTACTTATTGTTCTTTAGTTTTACGTCGGGGCGATCTTGTGAGCATCACCGATATGCGGGTGAGTCCACAATTCCGCCATCCCTGTTACGAGCAGATAGATGTCGCCGTTTATATCGGTGTGCCGCTGGTCATCAACAATATTTTCTTCGGGATAGTCAATTTTACCAGCGCACAACCCCGTGAACGCAAGTTTAGCCCTGAAGAACGGGCACTCGTGCGAACGGTCACGGACTTCTTAGGGGAGTTGGTGTGGTCAGATTACGCCAATTTCATCCGACGCAACCCAATGGACACAACAGCCGGTGTATAGTCGGCTTCATCACAGCTAACTAGAACGAAAATCAGCCGATCCGCGAAGAACGTTTTCACAGGTCGGCTGATTTTGTTTTACAGAGGATTGGGTTAGGTACGCATAAATAACTAACCACTAACAACTAACAACTATCTCCCTATGTACTCAACGCCTGAATCATCTGGCGGAAGGAACTTTTGTAATTCGCCACCATATCAAAGCGCGGACTGCGCCGGATTGGATCGGGCGGGGCGGTGTTGGCGATCTGCGCGATGATGATGGGCTTGCGCTTCTCACGGAAGAATTGCCACAGCGTGTCGAGCGCCGCATCACCGACGGACGTTTCCGAAAGCACATACACCATCTGATTACATTCTTTCAGCGCCGGATGCACTCCGCCCGCCCAATTGACCGTTTCGCCGTCATGCTCATGCAACCATGTGGCGATCCCGGCATTCGTCAAATCCTCCGCGAGTTGCCGCGCAAGTCCTTCATCGGCTTCCGCAAATGCGACATAGACCGTGTTGCGCTCTAATTTGGGTCGGCTCCGTTTGGCAGAATCACCGATTTCGATGGCGCTCGGACGCTCATGTTCGCTGTGCATCTCGGTTTTGCCCATCCGAAAGACCGTCCCGCCACAGATCGAGCATTCGCCCCGTGTGGCGGGCATCCCCTTGCGCGTCCATACCGCCTGCGGATTTTCAATGTCGATGCTTTCGCGGCATCGCACACAATAGCCTTCGATGATTTCTTCTTCAAAGTCGTGATAGTCGTCCATCAACGCCTCATTTGTTTGTTGTCAGATTTATGTGGGCATTATAACCCATTTTCGCACATTTGAGCGTCAATTCTAAGACTTTTTTGATGCGCGCTGTCTCCGGCACGAGTGATTGTAGTAAGCTATACTTTTCCAAAACCGATCACATAGGACTGACAACGATGAGCACAGACGATCAAAGCGACTCTTTAGCAGTGATGCACGTCATTCAAGCAGAAACAAACGCCTTCTGGATGAAATCTTATGACGATTGGGCAAACTGCTGGTTACACGCGCCGGAAATCCGCATGATGGGCTGGTGGGCGCGGGGCGGAATCAACATCACCGAAGGCTGGCAGGCACTCAGCGATAAGATGAGACACCTCATGCAAGACAACCCGATTCCCAATCCGCAATCGGCGCAGGTACGGCGGGAAAATATCAACATCCGCGTGACGGAACGCATGGCATGGGTGACGTTCGACCAATATGGCGTGGACACTAACGAACCCGATATGGACATGCCGGGCTTAAGCCACGAAACGCGCATCCTCGAAAAACACGACGGCGCGTGGAAATTAGTCTACGTGTGCTGGTTGCTGGCTGGGGAATAATTTTCGCGCATCGGCAAATCTTTAAGCCACAAACTGTCCCGTTTCTGGTATGCTATCCAATGGCTAAACTTTTTGTGACGAAATCATCAAACGGGACAGATTTATGAAACGGCTCCTCTGGATTTTCGCCTGCGTATTTATCCTCACGCTGACGCTCTCCGCACAGAGCGACGACGACTATATCCGTGCACCCCGACTCGGCATCGCCCATGTCAGTAGCTATTCGGATGTCACTCCGCCGGAACGCTACGAGCAAGCCCTCCGCCTCGGTGCGGGCTGGACGCGCTACCCGATCTATTGGAACGTGGCGCAAACCGACGAAACCACATGGGATTGGAGCGCCTTTGATCGCCAGATTATCGCGGATATTGACTACGGCTTGGGCATCAACGCCATTTTGCTCGGCAGACCGGAATTTTACGCGGCAGGCGAAAATGGCGAGCGTATCGCCGGACTGAATGAGCCGATTTTTGACGATGGCTCAGATTTCCCCGGCGCAGGCAAGGGCTTGAATCCAGAAAATCCATGGGCGCGTTTCGTGTTTGAGGCGGTCAATCGCTATAAGCCGGAAGGGGTGCTGGCACAATCTGGCGCAATTGACTCCGGTGAAGGCGTGCGCGTGTGGGAAGTATGGAACGAACCCGATCACCTGACATTCTGGAATGCCAGCATCCGTGATTATGCCCGTTTGCTGAAAGTGGCTTATATCGTCGCCAAAATCGCCGATCCTGACGCGCAAATTATGTTTGGCGGGTTGCTCTTTACGCAGGACGGAGTCAACTGGTTGGCGCAGGTCTTGAGCTTATACACGCAGGACAGCGCCGCCGAGCAAAATAATTACTACATGGATTTGGTCGCCGTCCATAGCTACGCCGACCCGTGGCGCAGTGGATGGCTGGTGCTAAATATTCGCCAGACCTTGATCGCCTATGAGCTTGACCGTCCCATCTGGCTAAACGAAACCGGCGTACCCGTCTGGGATGATTACCCCGGTCCGACATGGGCATCCGATAGCGTCGGGCGGGCGACGATGGATCAGCAAGCGTGGTATTTTATCCAGAGCGCGGCTTATGCGTGGTCTGAAGGCGCGGAAGTCGTCATGTTCCATCAGTTGTATGATGATTGTGGCGACCAGCCCGCCGGCTCAAATTTTCCGCCCCATGACGGTGAATTGTGCAGTACAAATGGCGGCGCATGTTTCGGCGATGCACACGGAATCTACCGCAACACGATTGCGTCGGTGTGTTTCAGCCAGCATCCCAACCCCGCCACACCCCGTCCGGCGGCGCGGGCATTCCGTTTATTGGCGGAGGTCTTCGGCACAGAAGCCTTTGATCGTGGCGAGCTGGTGCGCGTGGACGAACGGGCAACGGTCATCACATTCGAGCGTCCCCGCACCAATGAGCGCATCACGGTGATGTGGAATCGCACCTTTGAACACATCACGCTGACCTATCGCGCTGTGGGAGATACCGCGCAGATGATTAGCTTAAATGGCGATCAGGTCATCCGGCGTACACCGAGTCGTAATTATGAAATTGACCTCTCCGCCGCCTTTCCCGATAATTTCGTGGCGCTCCAACCCGGCGCAGATACCGCCATCGGGGGTGCACCCGTTATTTTGATCGAGCAAATCGACGGTGACGTGACTCCGCAGGTGATTGATCTCGATAGCTTTGATGTGCCGGTCATTACCTCGCAACCAATCGCCGAACAACCGACTCCGCGCCCGACAGTTGACCCTGCACGCGACAACACCCCGCCGTCTGCTAGCGTAAATCCCTTGCCGGAAATCAGCGCGGCGACATTTGTGGTGCAATGGGGTGGTGTGGATGATAGCGGGATTGATCGCTTTATGATCTTTGCGCGTGAGCAGGGCGGTAGCTGGAACATCTGGCAAGAAACCGCCGAAACCAGCGCAGAATTTTTCGGCACGACAGGCATCACCTATGAATTCTCAGCATGGGCGGTGGATCTCGCCGGAAACTGGTCGGAGAATATCAATCTCGCCGTGCAAGCCAGCACGACGGTGGAGTGAGGTCATTCACCCCAAATCACGATAAAAAAGCACCGTAGCCACGAGTGCGCCGTTATTGTCTATCGCAAAATTGGGGATGACTCCCGCCCGTTGATAACCGAGCGTTTCGTAAAATGTCTCCGCAACGCTCCCTTGTTGCGTATCCAGCACGATCAAGCGACGATCATGCGTTTTCGCGGCGGATTCAGCGGCACGCATCAACTTAGCGCCCAAACCCCGCCGTTGAAAATCAGGATGCACCATCAATTTCTGTAATTCTGTGCGATGCGTCCCATTTGCCGGAGTCGATAACGCCAATTGCACCGTTCCGGCGACCACACCATCCACATAAGCCACCAGCACAACCCGTTCGCCCGCGTCCACATCATCCGCGATTTTTTGCCAATACGCGTCGGCGGTTTCCGGCAATAAAGGCGCGAGAAAGCTCATTGACGCACCATCCGCGATGATCCGGCTGAACAATGCTGAAAGGGGCGCAATCAACTCACGGATCGTCGCGCCGGATAGGGTTTCGATAGATATGTTTTCTGCCATTGCTGATCGGTTTTCCTGTCGCTATCGGTTATCCCAAATTATCGCAGATTTATCCCAAATTGGCGGTAAATCTGCGTCATTTTAGCCATCGCGCAAACGGGCATGTTGGTCTTCCGCCAGCATCCGTTCCAGTTCGGCGGTTTCCAATTCATCCACATAATGCGAGATCGCCTCTTGTAGATAAGCGGGTAACTCCGCGTGAATCTTCTGGAAATTGGCGATGAATTCGGGATTTGAATTATACAGATCACCCAGCCCGCGCAAAATCTCCAAACTCGGCTCGTAGAAATTCCGCAGATTCTCCTGCCAGCGATCCAGAATTGCACCCACTTCCGCGCTCGTCGACGAGAGTTCAGCATCAATCGCCGCCGCAATGTCGCTGTAAATGTTATCCATCTCCGCGAGGACGCTTTCCTGCTTGGTCTTGCTGTAACTGTTCCAGCGTTGGATGGATTCATTCACCGTATCCGGTCCATATTGCAGGCGGGCTTCGCGCTGATATTCTTCCTGCTGTTCTTTGTCGAACGCGCTGAATAATTTTTTCTTGCTCATAGCATTTTTCCCTTCCAGATGGTCTACCGTGTCGTCGACTGTGCTTACCAGATTTTCCAGCCGCTTGATTTTTTCCTGCAACACCGTGCGATGCGAGCGCAGGGCATCGATCACATCAAAATCACGACTGTCGAGAATCTCCTTGATCTCCATGAGTTCCAGCCCAATTTCCCGATAAAATAGGATTTGCTGTAAGCGAATAAGCGCGGCATCATCATAATGACGATAGCCATTCGCGCTGACTGTGGTCGGTTTGAGGAGATCAATCTCGTCGTAATAATGCAGGGTGCGGACGGTCACCCCGGCGAGATCAGATAATCGCTTGACCGTGTACATCGTAAAACAACCTCCGTAACAACTTCACAGCCATCATAAACTATGACGAAACGTGAGAGTCAAGGGGTTTGGGGGAAAATTCGTTGGAGGTACTCGCGTTATTCAGGTAGATTTATCCCCGTCCGCGCAGTTCATTGTCGATCCCGTCGACATAATCGCGGGCGGTGTATTCATCCACGCCGGTAAATTGGCGATACAGTTCTGTCGCGTCGTCGATGCGCCCATCTTCCACCAACTCACGGATTCCAGCATCGCTCAACGATTGTGCGGCGGAGCGGGCTTTTTTGTCGTTGAGCAAATCCGGGTTGGCGATGGCAACTTCTACCGCGTGTTTGGCTTCTGCCAATCCCACACCCGTTAATTCACGGTAGGCTTTGATTGCGGCGATCTTTTGATCCGGCAAATATTGGCTGACGCGCTCATCCCGTAAAGCGTCCCAATCAATATCCGCGAGTTGCACAGGCGTAGATGGTTTGGCGTTCGCCGCCGCCACAAAAAATGCCAATAAAATCACCGCAACGACTATCGCAAAAACGATCATCATCATGCCCATTTCTGTCTCCTCATGCCGCAATTTAGCAGAATTTGAGTTCATCTTACTGCATTAAAGCACAATTCGACCACCTCCATCAACGTTGTTGGATCATCCACAAGCCAGCGTTTATCCAGCGAGTCCATGCCGTGCAATTGATCGCGTGTGAAGTCCGTCGTTACGGCGATGACGTGCATTCCGGCGGCTTGTGCGGCTTGCACACCGACGGCGGAATCCTCGATAACCAGACAGCGTTCCGGCGGAATCCCGATTTGGCGTGAAACCAGCGCGTAAATTTCTGGATCGGGCTTGCCGTGTTCGACATCATCACGCGTGGCAATAAACGTAAATTTATCCTGCCAGCCCAGAATGTTGAGAATTTTATTGACCTGCTCCCGATAGGACATGGTGGCAAGCGCGGTGATGCACGTTTTTTCGCGGGCGAAGTTCAGCAAATCCACATTATGCGCCCATTGATTATTGAGAATGACGTTAGGGTCCTCCAGCATCGCGTCATAGATGTTCAGCCGCAACTGCACATACGCTTGCCATGCGGTGCTCACGCCGAATTCCGCCATCCGTGCCTCTGCTTTCTCCGCAAGGTCAAAACGTGCGACCAACTTCTCGGCGACTTCCTGCCGTGATAAGCCCACCACATCCTTAAAGGCTTCAATCACTGTCGCTTCGTCCAGCGAATACGGGCACAATTCAACGGCGGCGCGGGCATACGAAATCGCCTTCAGCATCTCCGTTTTTAAGAGCGTGCCGTCCAGATCAAAGATGACTGCGCGTATGGGCATGGAGTTTCCTATCTAACCGATTCGGGATAAGCAAACGAATATAAATGACAGTCGTGCTGAGATAAAAATCTGTGTTCAAGAATTTGCCACAGAGCTATAGGGAACACAGAGAAAAATTTATCAAGTGATGTTACGCATGAATTCTCTTTTTGCGAACTTTTCCGCGATAAGCTAAAACCTCATCGCTAGAGTATTTCAAAAACCCCACTGAAGTGGGCTATTTTCACAAATGTTAGCCCAAATCAGCCTGCTTTAGCAGGGTTTTTACCATCAATTTAGCCAATGGGTTTCAGCCATTGGCGGTAAAATTATGCGAAGCGCCTTGTTCCTACCGTGAGCGTAACATCACTTTTCAAGATTCCTTAGTGTCTTGGTGCCTTCGTGTTACGCTTTTTCCTTGTTCTTTTCGAGGCACTAAAATAATAGAATATCTCCAAAAAAAGTTTACATTTCCACCCTTCAACCTGTGCTACACTGTAAATTGTGAGTATGTGTGACGGTATTCACAAATGATTTAAACAATATGGAGAGATGACGATGCGTAATTATAATCATTCCGCACGGATTTTCGTGATTTTTATGGTACTCGCGCTGGCGTTGGCGGGCTGTCGGGAATCGCAACAAAGTGATGACTCAGACAGCACAGGCGCGACCATCACCGTCAGCTATGACCCCAATCCACCCGCAGTCGGTGATGCAATGCTCATGATTTCATTAACCGACGCGGACGGCGACCCGATCAATGATGCGACGGTGAATGTGCGCGGCGATATGAATCATGCGGGCATGGCTCCCGTAGATGGCGAAGCAGACGGTGGCGAAAACGGCATGTATACCGTTCCATTTGAGTGGACGATGGGCGGCGATTGGATTTTGACCATCACCGCCACCCTCGCAGATGGCGCGACGGTCACCGAAGAGGTCGAAATCAACGGCGTGAGTTCGGATGGTGACGGCATGGACATGGACGACATGGACCTGACCGAAGAAGCCGGAATGGACGGTATGGACGGCATGAATATGGACGAGATGGAGATGACCGAAGAAGCAGAAAGCGCGAACGATGGCTAGTTCCGCTGTGGGCAATCAGCCGGAGTCGCTCTATCGTCCAAAAGGGGCGCTGGATGTGCTCAGTTTGCCCCTTATCGGGCGCTTGCTCAAGTGGCGCTGGGGACGGCTGACTCTGCAAGCGCCACTCTTCATTGTCGCTCTCTTGCTGATTTACGACGGCTTCACCGGACCTGACCTTGCCGCGCGAAATCTCGCTACCGTTGCGCCGTGGGTGCATTATCGCGGGATCGTCGTCGTGGCGTTGTTGTTGGCGGGCAATCTGTTCTGTATGGGATGCCCCTTCACCGTGCCACGCACATTGGGCAAACGCTTTAGCCTGAGCAACCGCCGTTTTCCGCGCATCTTACGCAACAAATGGCTGGCAATATTGAGCCTGTTCGTGATTTTCTTCCTCTATGAATGGCTGGATTTGTGGTCAAGTCCGGCGCTGACCGCCTGGGTGATTGTGGCGTATTTCGTCGGCTCATTCGCGCTGGAAGCAACCTTCGGCGAATCGGCATTTTGCAAATATGTGTGTCCGTTGGGGACGTTCAATTTCGTTTATAGCACCGCTTCACCGACTCAGATCACCGCGAAAAATCTGGATGTGTGTAAATCCTGCGTCGGTAAAGAATGCGTCAATGGCAGTTACAGCGCGGAAACCGTCATCCGGCTGGATATGATCCCGACGATGGACGGCGGTACAACGGAAAAGCAGGTCGTCCACTCCCCACAGAGAACGCCCGGCTGTGGGCTGGATTTATTCGTCCCGCAGATCAAAACCAATCTGGATTGCACGCTCTGTCTGGATTGTGTGCGTGCCTGCCCGCATGATAATGTCGCGCTGATGACCCGCACCCCCGGACGCGAATTGCTACAACCGGACGCGTGGCGCAAAGGCTGGGACATTTCATTTCTGGTTATTTCGCTGACCTTTCTGGGGATGCTCAACGCCTTTGGCATGATCGGCGAGGTACAACCTGTTATGCAGGACATCGCCCGCACTTTGCGCTTACGTGAAATCGGATTCAACGATTTTATGACAGAAGGCATCGTGCTGTTGATCCTGTTCGTGGTGTTCGGCGTGATCGTCCCTGCAATGTTGACTCTCGGCGCGGCGACCATTACCCGCACATTGACGCGCACAGAGAAAAAATACTCGCTACGGGAGAGTGTGGCGGCATTCGCTCCGGCGTTCGTCCCGCTTGGATTTGGCATCTGGATCGCGCATTATGGCTTCCACTTTTTAACCGGCGCATTGACGATCATCCCCGTGTTTCAGAATTTTGTGCTCGATCACCGGATTGATCTGCTCGGTCAGCCGGATTGGACACTCAGCGGGATGTCCATAGCGAGTGTCAATGTGCTTCAGGTCATCGTGATGATCGGTACTTTCTTCTGGAGCGTGATGATCGCCCAACGGATTGCGCTCCGTATGTATCGCCGTGATGGGATGATGGCGTTGTTGCCGTGGGCGCTGTTGTTTTTGGCGATTGCCTACTTCAGCGTACAAATTTTCGGTCAGGATATGGAAATGCGCGGGACGTTGATGTTCCAGTAAGTTGCGACTGCAAAGAAGATATTCAGCGAGGGCAATTCCCATTGTGGATTGTCCTTTTTGATTAATTAACCACTCTTCCTAGTCCACAATCCCCCATCTGCCAGCCCCTCATAGTCCCATCGTTTTACCCCATAATCTACTTGTCCTAATTCTAATTTTGCGCTTATTTCTCCCTTAATTACTACTATTTTGCCCTGAGATTACCCCTTAATTTTGATCTCTATCATCCATTGCATCGTTTAATAAAAATAGTAGGAGTAACGATATGAAACGCAGATTAGGATTACTCATTGCAGTAATGATGATGGGAACACTGATTGTCGGTTCGCTACAGGCGCAGGAAGAAACACCGGAAACGCCACTTCCAGAAGCAACGGAAGAGATGACCGACGATATGAACATGGACATGACCGAAGAAGCCGACATGAGTATGGATGATGACATGACGGCGGATGAAACTGTTTCATTGGATGCAATCACCGATGATCCTGAAGTCTACTACGGTCAAATGATTACAGTTGAAGATGAAATTGTAGAAGCGCTTGCCCCGCGCATTTTCGTGATGGAGCGTAGCCAACTTCTGCAATCAGACCGTCTGCTGGTCGTCTATAACACCGATAGCATCGAAGGTTTTGATATTGTGCAGATCGCCAATAACGATCTTACCGCCCGTGTGACTGGCACGCTTGAACAGTTTATCGTCCGGGATATTCACGAACTATACACCCCTGATCTCGATTTTAGTCTGTTTGAGGAAACCTTCGCAGACTATGAAGGTAATGCTGTATTAATCGCGGATACCGTTACTATTACCGACGAGGTTGACCGTGAAGACATTGATGAACCCGATATTCATGATGTGTTGGACAATCCCACCGCGCTGATGGAACAAGAATTAACGCTGGAAGAACAATTGGTGGAATTCATCGCTCCGAACATCTACCGCATTGAGGACAAGGATTTCTTCAGCCCGGCGGAATTGATGGTTATCTACAGTGGCGATGATACGATAGATGGCATCCCCGTGCAGGAATTGGTAGAAGAAGACCCCGAAGTTACCGTGACAGGTATAGTACGTGATTTTGACTTAACGGGTCTTGAACAGGAATTTGGCGTAGACTTCGACGATGACGTTTACGGAGGCTACGAAGGTCCGATCTTTATTGCAAGCTCTATCGTTCTCCGCGAAGAAGTAGATACGACAGAGATGAACGACGGTGTTGATGATATCGTTCCCACTCCCACGCCATAACAGCGCATAGCTTAAATATAAAACGAGCGCATGAGATTATCATGCGCTCGTTTTTTTATGTTTACTAAATCACTACTGTCTTTCCGGCTTAGGGTGTAGTTTCTTCTACTGCCGGTGCGCTACCTTCGACGGCGACTTGACCACACAGGTTTGCCGCATCAAGCACAACCGCAGAAAGCAAACGTGGTCCGTAGCGCACACCGTTCAGGCTGGTCAGCAGATCACCATAGAACAGGTCGATCTGTCGTGCACAGACTGGCGCGCTAATTTGTAATTCTAAAGTCTGTCCGGGTGCGATGGTGGTGACCGTTGCGTCGAACAAGATTTGTGTATCAATCGTGCCGTCGATGATTTCATAGGATGCCATACCGACAGGGTAGGAACACACCGCCGAACGATTGACGATCCGTCCGACGAGGAAACCCGTTTCCGGTAACAACATGCTGGCTTCATGCTTCAAATCCACTGCTGGATTATAAACTTCGCTCCCCGGATCACATACCGGCGCATTAACATGAACGGTGACAGTGGCGCTTGAGGTCAAGCCGTTGCCGTCACTCATCGTATATTGGAAAATATCCGTGCCGATAAATCCGCTATTCGGTACATAATCCACCGAACCACCGCCGACTGTGACGTTTGCCACACCATTGGCGGGCGGGGTCACACTTTCAACGATGCGCGGATTGCCGTCCGGTTCAATGTCATTAGCCAATACGTCAATCGTAATCGGCGTATTGAGTAGCGTCGTCGCCACATCATCAACCGCGATGGGCGGATTGTTTGCAGAGTTCACCGTGATGTTCACGGGCGCTTGTGCCGTGCCACCATTACCGTCGCTGATGATATAGCTAAAGGCAGGGGTGAGTCCACCGAGGATGCCGGGGAATGGTGTAAAGGTTACGGTGTTATTGTCATTAATAACCGCATTCCCACTGCTTCCTTGGATGATGCTCGTTACCGTCAGGCTGTTGCCGTCACTATCCGAGTCATTATTGAGCACATTCACGGTGACAGGCGTGCCTTCTATCGTCGTCGCGGAATCCGCATTGGCGACAGGCGGGGTGTTCGGGTCATCAACCGTCACGAAAACCTGTCCGGTATCCGTTCCGCCACGACCATCCTCGATGGTGTAGAAGAACATATCCTCACCGGAAAATCCAGCCGGCGGCGTATACGCGATTTGATAATCAGGGAAGGTAATCAGCACATCCGCGCCTGCTTCGGTGGTGGTGACAATCCCTACCGTGAGGTTATCCCCATCAAGATCAAAGTCATTTTCCATCACGTTAATATTGGTCGTCTGTCCGGCGGGTACGGTCAGCGTATCATCTACCGCGACAGGCGGCGTATTTGCACTTGGCTCAATCGCGAACAGATAGGCGCTTGTGGTTTGGCTATTGCCCGGTGAAAGGTTAATTGCCGATGCCTGTGTCGCGCCAAAGAAATAATTAACCGCACTATCGTTATTGGTGCGCGTTGTCCCTGAGCCAACCACGCGTGTTGGATCAACCGTGACATCAAATGCTTGCCCGACGGCGGTTGTCCATCCGGCGTATTGAATCAAATCCGGTGTGGTGGGGTTGAATGATGATGGACCATTAACCGACCCATTAACCGAAAATGTCGGCGGGTTCAGGCTGATGTCATTATCTTGCATACGGAAAAAACCGAATGACGGCGATGGGAAGGCGGTTTCTGTGACTAACGGAATGCCTGCTGGATTGCTTGGCATAAACACCGGACCATCATCACCGGCGATCTGGAAATCCCACAGATAGCGCAACCCGACGCTGAGGTTACTATTGCCGGTATTCGTCACCCGAACAGAAACAACAATCCGCGAATCTTCATAGGTTGTTCCCACCACGTTGATGTCCTGCACAATCGTCATGGCATCCGGCGTAAGCGGTGGACCGGGTAGGCGATAGGTCGTGCGAAATCCGCTGGTGCCTATGGTTTCGGTGGTCAAATAATTGGCAACCAGTGCGGGATTGAGTGAGGCGAATGACAGCCCTAAAACATCAAAAGTCGAATTTAGCCCGACAACATTGGCGCGTTGCACATAATCGGTGCCACTGGTGTAGGAACGGATGGTATTGAAAGATGTGCCGGGATTGGCAGTTGACCCACCAAACAGCACGTTCTGGCGAGAGCCTGTGGCTAAAGTAATGGGATGCGCTATCCCGGTACGAGCAGTATAGGAGCCGATATTCTGGGTCGTATCGACGAAGACTTCATAGATGCTATTGCCAATAACCCCATTGGCTTGCGCGGTAAAACGTGGCGCATTTTGAATCAGCCAGTATTTAGGATCATCGGTGATGGACTCATAATCATCCTGGGCGAACGTTCTGCCAACGACCGGCAAAATTACCAAAATGAGGATGAGTAGTGTTAGCACTCGCTTCATTACTCTGAACTCCCCTCGGCGTTTGTGTGAAATAATCACACCCGCATTAGTTTCACACTTACGTAAAACACACCGGCTTTTTGTTAAAATGTTCCGGTGTGGCATTTGTCTGTATAACACATGATAATATCTTACTTAAGGTTAAGGCATTTCAACCAGTCTGTGGGTACTTTTTTGCTGGATATTGGGGAGAATTTACCTTTTTCATACCGAAACTTTACGCGATTCGGATAAACGGGGCGATTTTCGTCCTATTTGCCGCCATGCTCTGGGGAACAACGGGTACAACGCAGGCACTCGCCCCAATAGGTGCTGATTCTCTCACGATTGGCACATTGCGCTTGATTGTTGGTGGGTTCGGTCTGCTCCTGCTGGCAATTTTGACTCGTAGACCCACCACCAACCCATCACAACAGCCCATAATATATCGTAGAAGCCACATTTTCCCATTGTTATTTGGTGTACTGGGGGTGGCACTCTATCAACTGTGCTTTTTTGCTGGTGTTGCTAGAACGGGTGTTGCCGTCGGGACGATTGTTGCCATCGGCAGTTCGCCTGTGATGACGGGCATCCTCGCCGCGCTGATTTTTGGTGAACGCATTACCCGTCGCTGGATCATCTCGACAGCCCTCGCCGTCACGGGTTGTACATTGTTAGTCGTTGGCGGTGGCGACATCGGTGTTGATCTGATCGGCATTCTGCTCGCGTTGGGTGCGGGCTTCTCCTATGCGGTATATGCACTGGCAAGCAAAGCCTTAATTGCGGAGTACGCGCCGGAAGTGGTCATGGCGCTATTTTTCTGCGGAGCGGGAGTGCTTTTAAGCCCCATTTTGCTGACGGCTAACCTCGCATGGGTCTTTACGCTCAGCGGGTTGATCGTCACATTTCATCTGGGTATTCTTGCGACCACTGTCTCTTATGCTTTCTTCGCCCGCGGCTTAATGACCGTCCCGGCATCAACCGCGGTCACGCTTTCCCTCGCTGAACCGCTCACGGCGACCCTCCTCGGTGTATTAATACTTGCAGAACGCCTTACAATTTTGGCGGGTATAGGCATCGTTCTGCTGTTCTTCGGCTTGTTTTTTCTAACATTTAGGGCTACTAAGTAAGAAAATCTTTAGGTTTCGGAAGAAGTTATAAATTTATCCTGAAAACGATAAATTTTGCTTTTATTTCTTAATATTGTGCAATAGGATATGCCATGAGTGTTCGGATAAATTATGTTGGAATTATTGAATGGACATCATGCAAATGCCGATTGAATCGGTCTGGGACGATCCGCAACGAAATATCCTACGCACCAGTTACTACGGAATTTGGACATGGTCGGAACTCCATGAGCATGACGATGGAGTTGTTATCCCGATGATAGGGGCAAGCCAACAGCCAGTTTCCCTTATCATCGACATGACGGAAGCCTTCTGGTTTATGCCGGGGTCAATCCTCAACAACATCAAACGCTGGATTGCACGTCACGCTGAATTCGATATTGATTATGTCGTGTTTGTGTCGGAATCAGATGGTATTCGTGCTTTGCTAGAAACCGCACACCGGCGTTTTGGCACACCGGGACGCACCTATATCGCGGTCACTTCGCTGGACGAATCACGCGAATTCATCGAAGACAAGCGTTCAGTTTTTTAACGGGCTGGTTTGTTGTAAGCGGGTGTGAATTTTCCAACGACGCACTCACCACACCCGCTTCTGCATATGTCCCCTCTCCCTCAGAACACCTCCTATGCAAGATCAATTGTCTGAATTAAAAAAAGATGTTACGCTTTGAACATTACTGTTTATATTAACTTCAAAGGCGCAAACTATTTTTGCCCCGCACAAAAGAAGGACTGATGCCATGATTGCCAATTGGAACCTCCCCAAGACCCTCGAAGAAGCCAGTTCAGTGAAAGTTTTTTCAGGGGGGGCGTGTAATGTGCGTGATGAACAGGGACAATTGCTCCGTAACGTAGAACGCGACGACATCAACAAATGGATCACCGAAAAGGGCATTCGCTTTTATGATCCACAAATTCACCCGGATACGCATGGCATGGAATATAAATTTGAAATTCATAGCCATATGGAAATCGCGGCACGGGCGGCGGCAAGCGTCAATATTTTTGAAATTTCACCGCGAACATTTTGTGGCGTTGCCAGCATGGAAGTGGCGTTGGATGAATTTCGGTATCATCAGCCGACCATTATTTTCTTCTCAGACGGCAATAACGATCAGGATATGATCCCCGTGCATACCCCACAGGGATTTCCCATTTTTGCCCCGTATGGCATCGAAGACAATGACGTGGCGATGAAGGCGCACTATGAGGAGATGCGAAAGAACGCCAACAACATGCGTAAATATCTGCTCCGCTATGCGAAGGCGGTCAGTGCCTTAACGGTAACGTTTAGCAACGAAGCCTATGAGGGCGATGTGGTGATTACGCCCGGTAGAATGCACGCCGTAGATATTTTTCAGGCGATGGTTAACGCCGCCTCCGGTAAGCGGGTGGTGATTACCTTTACGGGTGGCGAAGAGACCAGAGATAAAGACGGCAACCCCCTGTTTATCGCGCCGGACAATCCACCGAAAGCACAATTGGACGCATTGCTCGATCAATATGTGGACGAAGGCAACGCCCTGCGTGAGGCGATCTGTAACCTTGTAAAAATCAACGTCTTTGTGCGCGTCGTTTATACTCAACGCGGCACGATTGATGCGCTTGACGAACTGTTACACGTTAAAGGCATCCTCTAGGCGTAACATCAGGGCTTTATGGATAGAAGTGTCACGGATTAGCAACGCGCTTTGTCACCCTTTACAATGAGTTAACCTATTTTTTAGCATCGCTGTTTTATAATAGGGTTGAACGAGTAAGAAAGGCTGTGCGATGTTCGGAGACAAATTTGCGAAACCTCTGCGGTTACCGCGCAAACTCAAAAATCGTGAACGTGCGATGCGGCTGGTGGACGAGGATTCGTCGGATATAGAATCAACATATTCCGGCAGTTATGTTTTTTGCCGTGATGGTACGCTCATCCCCATCGACGACCCTGAATTGTTAGACATCATCAATCGGACAAACACGCCAGAATAAGGTTCGGTTGCATCACTTCATGTAGTGGTGCAGATTGGCAATCAGTTGTGAAAGGGCGCTCTCAAACGTATTGGCGGTGAAGTCAATATAATGCAATTTGTGCAGGCGATAAGGGACATCACAGCGTTGAAACAGCACCGGAATGATCGGCTTGCCTTTATCCAGATAATAATTCCACTCATCCTCAACATTGCCGGAATCCACGCTCGTCGGTGAGAGCACGAGCAACATAATTTTGCAGGTATCCAGCGCCTTGCCAATTTGCCGCGCCCAGCTTTTCCCCGCTTCGATTTCATGCACATCCACCCACAGATTGATTTTGTGCTGGTTTAATCCGCTGGCGATTTTCCGCACGAAGCCTTCGTTTTCGCGGGCATAACTGACGAATACTGTCGGCGCGGTGTTGGCGGTTTTTTTCTGGCGGGCGAGTTGCATCAAGCGGCGATCTTCCTGCGTGAGGATGCGCTTGAGGACGAGTTGTACCAGCGCCATCAACAATTGATTGTTACTGCGGATCAACTCATTAAAATCCTCCCGCGTAATTTCCAGCACCAGCGCAATGCCGGACGTAACCACCTGCGCCGTGCGGGGCACATCTAGAATCAGCGCGGTTTCTCCAAAACAATCGCCCTCGGTCAGATAATCGAGGAGCATGGTTTCGCCGTCTTCGGTGCGGTAAATATCCACCTGACCCTCCAGAATGACATAAAACGTATGCTCGATCTCGCCTTCATGACACAGCACCGTTTGCGTCGGATACTCCATCACGCGGGCGGTATCATGAATCAGTTTGACTGTTTCGAGGTCAGCGGTGTTGAATATGTCGACGAGAATCGCCATCGCTTTGTGTTTGATCTGCATAGGCTTGATCTTCCGTCCGGTGAAGTGGCGTGAATGGCGTTGATTGTAGCGTGCACCTAATATGAAACGCTCGTAAATGGATGAGTCATTATCAAAAGAATTAAGACATTGCACAGAAACAAACTGTTATCTTGTTGTACAATTAATTGAGAACGATTAATTAAATGACTCACCAATCCTCATGATTGGCTATTGTATTTACGATACGATAATTATTAAAGTATAACGTAGCGCCTATGACAACTGAAAAACTACCGCCGATAGTCATCAGCCATTCACAGATCAAGTCAATCACCTGTGAAGGGTTAGTTTATGTTGATTCTGACGGTGGCGAGCACATCGTCAATTTTGAGGATTGTTATCAAAACTATCTTGCACGGCGACTTAGCGACGAAGCCTTTGAATACTTCTTGAAACACAATCCCGGAATGCTGGATGGGGATTTTGAGAAATATAGTGCACGCGTAAAAAAGTTTAAGTGTGTTGCAGATCGCAATGTGTTGGGACTTCGTTTTAGGGACGGAAAGTCAGAATCCGCATTACCCTATTTTAGGTTCTATACCGTGCCGCCAACGATTATCGAATTCTCAACCCAGGGTATAAAGTTGGGAGAAGTACGCACCAAGCTCGAAAGCGAGTGTGGCTGGCGGACTTTTGACCTGACGTAATCACACATTTATTGTAATGAGTTATAGGTAGTGTAATGAGTTCAATGAAACGAGAAAAACCAGCACCGGGGCAAGAATCAGTATGGGATTATCCCCGTCCCCCGCGTGTTGAGCCTTCATCCAAACGGGTACGCGTGATTCTTAATGGAGAAACGATTGTCGATACGACTGATGCCTATCGGGTATTGGAAACCAGCCATCCACCGAACTACTACATCCCGAAAGACGCGTTCAAAAACGTTAAATTAACGCAGACATCCCGCCATACCATGTGCGAATTCAAGGGACAGGCAACCTATTGGACGCTCACAGTAGGCGACAAAACAGAAGAAAATATCGCATGGAGTTATGAATCGCCACGCAAAGGTTTTGAGGCGATCACCGGTTTTCTAGCCATATATCCTGGTCGGGTGGATAGCTGTTATGTGGACGATGAACTGGTACAATCACAGGAAGGTGATTTTTATGGCGGATGGATTACTTCCGAAATTGTTGGACCCTTCAAGGGTGGACACGGAACATGGGGCTGGTAACAGCAAACAGGGAGACACAATGTCTAGAGTTCTCATAATTGAAGATGAAAGCGATATTCTTGAAAACGTGAGTGAATTACTCGCGCTTGAGGGCTTCGACATTCTTACCGCCTCAAACGGCTTTGAAGGGGTGAAGGTCGCGCTTGCAAATCAACCAGATTTGATCGTCAGCGATATTAAAATGCCGGAGCTAGATGGCTATGGCGTATTGCTTGAACTGCGTAACGATCCACGTACCTCAACCACGCCCTTTATTTTCCTGACTGCCCGCGCAGATCGTGAATCGATGCGTCATGGGATGGAATTGGGCGCAGATGATTACTTAATGAAGCCCTTTGAACCGCAAGAATTGATTAATGCGGTACGCACACGCCTGCAAAAACAGCAACAATTATTGGAAGATCAAAATTCACGGCTTTCCAAGTTACGCAATAATATCGTGCAGGCTGTCCCCCATGAATTGCGTACCCCGCTAACCGGCATTCTTGGCTGTGCGGAATACTTGCTCATGGATTACGAAGACATCGAGCCACGCCGCATTCACGATACCGCCCAGATCATTTTGCGTTCCGGGCGACGCTTGCAGAAAATCATCGAGAATTACGTGCTCTATGCCCAGATTGAAGTCACCATCGCCGACGAAGAGCGTGTGAATGCGATGCGTGCAGAACGGCTGGATTATCCTGAGGTTGTCATCCGGCAAGTGTGTGAAGAAATTGCGGAGCAAGCGGCCCGCGAGGACGATCTACTGCTTGATCTTTCCCCCGTCACACTCGGTATTGCGCCTGACAATCTACAAAAAATTGTCCGCGAAATTGTCGATAATGCCTTCCGTTTTTCCACCAAAGACTCAAAAATTGAGATCCAATCGAGCCTCAATAACAGAGGATACACCATTTCGATCCGTGATAACGGACGTGGCATGAAACAGGAAGACACCCGCAACATCGGCGCATATAATCAGTTTGATCGTGAATTTTACGAGCATCAGGGTCTTGGATTGGGCTTAATCATCGCCAAACGCCTCACCGAAATTCACGGTGGCAAGTTTGACCTGAACAGCGTGCTCGATCAAGGCACAACCGTCACACTCACATTTCCGGTGGTGTAGCGTCATTTTGCATCGGTTCGTCAGTCGGAATTAAGCAATTTACGCCGGCTTCCAGACGTTTTTGGGCGGGATAGATTGCGTAAAAATTGCTGGATTTGCCCGACAAAGACATCCGGTGCTTCCAGTTGTGGTAAGTGTCCGGCGTTGGTGATGAGCGACAACTTCGCCCCATTGATCTCCCGTTGGATATGCTCGCCGACGATCCGTGGCGTGACCGCATCTTCTTCTCCCCACAGTAAAAATGTTGGACAATCCGGTATACGTTCTGTCGGGATGGCTGAAATGCTGAGGGCGTGCATCAGCGATGCGAGCGGGCGCTGATTTGCCTGCACATTGGCGAGGAATTCCGGCGTAAAAACGCTCTCCGTTTTGATCGCCAATTCCAGATTACTGCGTGAGATCGTCGAACGTGTGATCCGCTGATAGATTTGCCCGCCTAAAACCGGAATCCGTGCAACGATTTTCGCCAGCATCGGAATCGCTGGAATCACCCCGCCATTCACCAGTACCAGTGCCTGCGCCCGTTCGGGATGGTTCGCCGCCAGTAGACGTAAAATCAACCCGCCGAACGAATTGCCGACCAGCACCGCCTGCTTGATCTCAAGCGCATCCATCAGCCCCAGCGTCCACTCAATCAGCGACTCCAGCCGCATGTGGGGCAAAAAGTCAGATTGACCGAACGCGGGTAAATCCGGCGCGATCACATGATGCGTTTCTGCCAGTAGGGGCAGAGCATCTTGCCATTGCGCCCATGCACTGCCGAATCCACCATGCAACAGGAGCATGTGTTCCTCGTGTTTTTCGCCCGCCTCATAATAATGTACCGTGCGCCCATCGACCATCACGGTCTTTTCGTTGATTCGTGCCATCCATCTAATCTCACGTTACTTTTACTTTTCTGCACGAATCATAGCACAAAAAAAGCGATGTACCCTGTACACCGCTCACATTGCTTAGAAATTATGCGCTGAAAATTACCCCATCCCGTCGAGTTTTTCTTTCAGCAATTTTGTGACGACTGCCGGATTGCCCTTGCCCTTAAGCGCACCCATCGCCTTACCCATCAACGCGCCGAAGAGACGATCTTCACCGCCCAGCAACCGCTCCACCAGTGCAGAATTATCAGCGATCACCGTGTCGATAATACTGACGATGGCGCTCTCGTCGCTGACTTGCGCCAAGCCTTCACGCTCCACGATGGCTTTCGGGGTGTCGCCCGTCTCGAACATGGTTTCTAGCACTTTTTCGCCCGTGCCTTTGTTGATCGTATTGCCATCCACCAGCTTGACCAACGCGGCGAATTCCGGTGCGCCAAACTTGAGCGTGGCGATGTCTTCGCGGTTGATGCTATTGTTGTTCAGCAATTTCGCCAATCCACCGAGCATCCAGTTGGCGGCGGATTTTGACTCAACGCCATCGGCGACGACCTGCTCATAAAAATCTGCAAACACACCTTCACCGACAATCTGATTCGCGTCGTATTCGCTCAAGCCGAAGTCGGTCATGAAGCGGTTTTTCTTCGCGTCCGGCAGTTCCGGCAGGCGGGTCTTCACCTCGTCCACCCATTCACGGCTGGCAACCACAATCGGCAAATCCGGCTCAGGGAAATAACGGTATTCGTCAGCGCGTTCTTTATAGCGCTGAATCAGGATTTTATTATTCTGCTCATCCCATCCGAGCGTCGCCGGTTTGACGGTATCGCCTTTTTCATACAGCTTGATCTGCCGTTTGACTTCGTAATCAATAGCACGCACCATGCTACGGATGCTGTTAAGATTCTTGATCTCCGTCCGCATACGGAATTCGGTATCGTCCTCGTGCATCACGCTGACGTTGGCTTCAAAACGCAAAACGCCTTTGGACATATCGCCCGTGTTCACGCCCAGATAGCGCAATAACGCCCGCAACTTCCGTGCGTAGGCTTCCGCTTCTTCACTGTTGCGGATGTCCGGCTCACTGACGATTTCCAGCAGAGGCACACCGGCGCGGTTGTAATCCACAAGGCTACTGCCATCGCCCATATGCGTCAGCTTGCCCGTATCTTCTTCCATGTGGGCGCGGGTCACACCGATGCGTTTGGTCGTGCCGTCCGAAAGTTCAATGTCGATATAGCCCTTCACCGCCAGCGGATATTCATACTGGCTGATCTGGTAGCCTTTGGGCAGGTCAGGGTAGAAGTAACTTTTGCGGGCGAATTGGCTAAATTCAGGGATTTCGCAATTCAGCGCCAGCCCGACCATCATGCCATATTCCATCGCTTTCATGTTGACCACCGGCAACGTCCCCGGCATCCCCAGCGACAACGGATCAACGGCGCTGTTCGGTTCAGCCTCGACACTATCGACCACCGGACAATTGCTAAACATTTTGCTTTCCGTCAGCATTTCGGCGTGGACTTCTAGCCCGACAATGGTTTTCCATTCGCTCATGGTGACTTCCTATTAGATGAGATGTTAGACACAAGATGATTGTGAGATATGCGTTTTTTAAACGATCATTCCGGCGCAAATTGTACCACAGGTTCGGTGTGGGGCTGAAAGTGAATTTTGTCCCCACGCATACAAAACACGCTCGTGCGAAATTAGGGTTTATAATAGATCGTAAAACGGACATAAGACTGAAAAATGACTACTGATCTGCGGAATCAAGCACACACCTTATTAGACAATCTAGCGGATAATCGGTTGGACATGATTGTTCGCTGGTTACAGTTGCTTAAAGATACAGAAGGCGAAACTGATGTTGAACCCGAAGAAATGTGGCTTCTTGCTAACGGCGAACTAAAACGCATGGCAGGCGAATCTGAGATGGATGCCACCTCTATTGAGGATTGGCGCAAATACCTTGATGAAATCTAAGTTTGCAACCACACCTCGATTTGATCGTAGCCTCAGGCAATTAAAAAAACGCTATCCCAAGATTGGGAAGGATTTGACATTCGTCTTTGAGGATTTAGAAAATAATCCAGAAGTCGGAACGGTGATCCCAAAGGATTATTCCATCCGTAAAGTGCGAGTCCGTAGCAGTGATATGCAACGTGGGAAAAGCGGCGGTTTTCGGCTACTGTATCGTTTAGCAGATCGATCAGAAGACGAGGATGAGATAGAGATCACCATCAACCTATTATTCATCTACGCAAAGGTTGATCAGAAAGATGTTAGTCAGGCATTTCTACAAGTACTTGATGAAGATGATTAAATGAAAACTCGCACAAAACCAGCGGATTAGTAACAAATGGACAAACTTCAGCACATTTTTGAGCTTGCAGAAGAAGGTGAATGGACAAACGGACGCGCCGGTTTCCATAAAAGTTTTTATGAAGCGATTAGGGAACTCAACGATACACAACGTTTTGCTCTTGTCGAAGTAATGAATTCGCAATCCTCGCCTATAATTCGATACAGTATCCTTGAAGCTATCGAATTTCTTAAAATTGATCTTGATGTTGAGCATCTGCTCAAAGTTATGCGTGATCCACAGGAAATAATGGGAATACGGGCGAAAGCTGGCAAAGTCTTAACACACAACCTAGATATAGCAGACACGTTACTCTACGAACTAGTTCGTGAAGATGCGGATATTTTTATTCAACGTGAAATTTCTATGGGATACATGCTTCTGATGCAGGAATCACGCCCTGAAAAACTCGAAACTGCGCTGATTAATTGTCTTCAGACGATAAAGAAGTCTGAAGATCCGTTCTTTATTTTCGAGTTACTCATAACATACAAATCGCCAAATATAGTTGACGTGGTAAGCATTTTTTTGCAGGATGATCGCGCGTTTATCCGAGCAAGGGCAATAGCCACATTAACATCCAGTGGCGACACACATGCAATCTCATTGATTGTTCCTTTTCTTGATGATGTCAATGTCGAGGTACGTAGTCAGGCAATCTATTCCCTGAGACAACAATTCAATATTGACCACACAACGGTTAACACTTTACGCAAAGCCACCCGCGCACTAAATGATTACAATGACTCCCCCTGAATATGTTACCCTCACCCCACAACGCACGAAATAACCCATAAGAACGTAATCGAGTACTCGAATCAACGTTGGGATACGCCATGCAAGAGCAAGAGGCTAATCTATCGCCACCCGATGACCGGACGTTGGCGCGGGAAGCCCAAACCCATCCTGCCGCCTTCGCGGAATTGTATCGCCGTCACGCAGATCGCATTTTCCGCTATGTGATGGCGCGAGTCGGCAACATACAGGATGCACAGGACATCACCGCGCAGGTTTTTCTGGATGCGCTGAAAAGCCTGCCCAATTACAACGCCCGCTGGACATTCGCCGCGTGGATCACCGGAATCGCCCATAACAAAGTGGTCGATTTCTACCGCAAACGGCGCATCGTCCTGCCCTTGGAGCACGCCGCATCGAAAGCACATCCTGATTTGCCGCCGGATGAAATTGTCTTTCGCCGCTTGCGCCTATCACAGGTGCGCGAAGGCATGACCCATCTCGGCGCGGAACGGGCGGAAGTCATCGCCCTGCGGATTTTTGGCGGATTGAGCACGGCAGAAACTGCGCAGATCATGAACAAAAGTGACTCTGCGGTGAAGATGCTCCTCTATCGTGCACTCCGTGACCTGCGAGCGTATCTCGGTGAAGACTAAATCAATGAAAGGTAAGCAAATCAACCGCCTCGTGCTCACTTCTAATTTTCGGAAAGGGGGCTGAGGGCGAGGTAAAAATGAGTATGATGAATGGAACATGACCCATGACCGACAAAAACGACACCCACGATGGTGACATGAATGAGAATGTACAACCGAAAAATGATGACTCGCTGAATAGCACCCTGCTAGATCGCTTTATCCATGCGCGTCAACAGGACGACCCCGTCGCCACGCCGGAGCAGGGCGAAGCCTATCTCGCGGAAGATTTGATGGCGCTGGCGGATAAAATTCACCTCAAAAGTGAGTTCCACACGCAAATGCTCAACACACTAAACGCCACGCAGCAGGGCAAGACTCCCACTGCATCAGCGACGAAGCCACCGAATCAACGCGTGATTGATTTCCCGTATATCAACCTCTATACTCGCCCACGCAAACGCGGCGGACGTATCCCGTTTACATTGGGCGCGGCGCTGGTCGTCATGGTGGCTTTTAGCGCCGTGCTGTTTAGCTTATCGCCATCCGATACTGCCGATACCGACGAAAACAACATTTTGCCAATTCGCTATTTACCGGAGGCATTGCCCTTGCCCGTCGGCGGCTATGTGGAACGGGTGAGTCCCGCCACCTTCGACATGATGCAAGAAACCGGCATGACGTGGGTGGCGTATTCCTTGCGCTTTTCTCAGGCGGATGCCGAAGCTGACCTCAACCGCGCCTATGAAATGATCGAGAATGCCCACAGCGCCGGCTTTCGCTTGATGTTGCGCGTCACCGGCACAGCGGTGGAATTGGAGCGCATGGGCGAAGACTATTTCCCGATGTTCGCGGAATTTCTGAGCGAGGTGGCGGCGTTCCATCCGGATGCGATTCAAGTCTGGCATCAGCCCAATGTGGATAGCGTCTGGTTCCAGAATGATGTAGACGCGGCAACCTATGTGGAAATGTTGCGTCAAGCCTATGATGCGATTAAAGCGGTCGATGAGAATGTAATGGTCATTAGCGCCGCACCTGCCCCCACTGGCGCGGCGAGTGCCTTTCCGGGGCAGATCATCAATGACGATACCTACTATCAAGATATGGCGACGGCGGGAATCGCTGACGTTGCGGATTGTATCGGCGTGACCTACGTCGAAGGCACAGTCTCGCCTGATCTGGTTTATGGCGATCAACGTGATAGTTATGCCACGCGCTACTTCGTGCCGATGCTCCGCCGTGCCGCCGCGTCCTTTATGAATGCAGACATGCCCCTGTGCATCACGCAGATGGGCTATAACGCGCCGGAAGAATTCGCCGACCAACTGACTCCGGCATTCCTATGGGCGAATCAGAATACCCTTGCGGAGCAGGCGGAATGGTTACGGGAAGCCATTCTCATCGCCGCAGATTTTGAAGATAGTCCCGTCGAAATGCTCCTCGTCTGGAACATGCACTACTCGCAATATGAATCGCCCGTCAACGGCTACGCGCTCATCCGTCCCAACGAAACCTGCTTAGCCTGCGAGACCATCGCCACCCTACGCACCGTCCGGCAGTAAATTTTTTCCTGACGTTTCGTTGATTTTCTGCGATGAGTTTAACTTCACTGTTGATAGCTGAATAGGAAGGTAAAGTCTCCCCTTGCGATCTAGGGGTGTCTACACCCGTAAGCGGGGGGAGATTTAGAGGGGGGATTAATCGGCATGATTGCCCTATCTCCTCTCTAACTTTTTGTATTCCTCCCCAACCCCACCCAATTCCCGCCCTCAATTTGTGATACATTCCCCACTAATCCGTTATAACTCATGAAACCGGAATCAGTTTGCGCGCAACAACAGTAAGGGTTGGATAGATATGCAAAATGGCAACACGCCAGAAATAGATTGGGAGGCGGTCTACTGGGAACTCTTGCCCCGACTCTTCAACTTCTTTCGTTATCGCACCGGGGATGACCAGACCGCACAGGATTTGACCTCCACCACCATGATGCGTGCGTGGCGCTCACGGGAGCGATATAACAGCGAAATCGGCAAGTTTCAGGCGTGGGTTTTCTCCATCGCCCGCCATGTCGCCGTCGATCATTTCCGTAAGTCACGCCCAACCGTGCCATTGGATGCCGTCTATGATCTCGCGTCGGATTTTTCCGTAGAGCAGGAAGTGCAAAAACAACGTGATTTTGCACGGCTCTACGCCAAACTCACGCAATTACCGGAACGCGAACAGGAGCTTATCGCCCTCAAATACGGCGCAGGCATGACCAATCGTGAGGTCGCCGCGACTACCGGATTGACGGAATCCAACGTCGGCACGCTATTGCATCGCACAATTAAAAAACTCAGAGCAGAGTGGGAACTAAGCTATGAATAACACAAATAACGAATCACACAATCAAGACTTTTTTGACCAATTTCATAAAGACCCGTCGCCGGAATTCGCGCAAGATTTATTGGCACGGCTGAACGTTCTGGACGCGATGAATCAACAGGAAAAAGCACACTCGGTCACGCCGAAAAATCGCATCTACCGCCTCGGGCAATCCCTGCGTGGCACGCCTGCCATCCTCGTCGCGGCGATGATGGCGCTCCTGTTTGCGGGCATGATCCTCGTGAATAGTCTACAGACGCAAAATGACAGCCTATCGCAAATCGAAGATGTCTCCCTGAACAATTTACAGCCCATCTCGCTGGCAAATGTGAGCGACATGCAACGTCTGCGTCAATTGGGGCGGGGCACGCTCTACGATATGGCATGGTCGCCGGACGAAAGCACCATCGCCGTCGCATCGGGCAGTGGAGTGTATCTGCATAGCGCGCTAGATTTTAGCGACCTCGGCATCCTTCCCGGCACAGAAGGGGAATCCATCCGTGCGCTCACCTATTCTAACGATGGCACTAAAATCGCCGCATCTTTGCGCGACTCTGAGGAAATCGTGATCTGGGATAGTGCGACTCTGGAGGTTTTGACCCGCATCATTTTAGCGGATACTATTCCGTTTGATCTGATATTCGATGCAACCGGTGAAAATTTAGCCGTTCTGATGTGCTTTCGTGGAGGATCGAATCGCTCCGGCTGTGGGACTGTCGGCGCGCTCTTCTATAATGTATTCTCCGGTGAACTCACGAACGAAATCCGTGCAGACATTGACTATTCATTTCTGACAAGTCTTGCGATCAGTCCAGATTGGTCACTGCTTGCCTTTGTGGGTGGTGGTTCATTATACATCTGGGATGTCCAGACGGGTGAACAAATACGAGAAATTGAGAGCAGGACTGTGTCTGGTGGCTTTCCACACACGGTAGCATTCAGCCCGGATAGCACACAACTTGCCATGAGTGTGAGCAATGCCGGCGCGTTGCGGATATTTGATGTAGAGACACTGTTAAACGTTGATACCGATATAGATTTGATGCGGGATGCCACCACCTTAGAAGTCGCGTCACCCGCTGAGGAAGGCATTTATCAGGTATGGAATATCCACTTTAATGCCGATGGTTCGCGCGTGTTCGCTACCGATTTTGATGGTGGTGTCGTGGCATGGTCATTGCCGGATGGTGAACTCATCAATGTGGTGCAGGTGGGTCCACGGCAAACTCCGGGTCGCGTATCATTTTTAACAGTCAACAGTTCAGGGACGGAAATCGTCACCTCTCTCAATGGTGCATTGGCGAAATTTAATGTGGATGACTCGTCTCAGTTGGCGTTGCTGTACGAATACAGCATGAATACGCCGAATCAATTTTCGTTTAGCGCAGATCATATGCATCTGGTGACGGGTTCACGAAATAATTGGCTGACCTATGCCAATTTGTGGGATTTAACGGCTGAAACGATCACTCCACAACGGATAAATGATCCTCAGATTGACCCTGATTCCGCTTATGTCACTTTAGCCAACATCAACCCAGATGGTACAGAGGTCGCATTTAGCAGTGTTTCTCCGACTGGCGCGGTTCAATTCATGATCCATGATGTTGCGACAGGCGATGTTGAACCCCTGCCTGATCAACGCTATTGGGAAAATCGCAGTGAAGCCTACTTTGACACCAACAACGATGTATTTATGTTGACAGATATGAGCGACACAGAAATACAACATTGGATACGCAACGAAGATGCCGAAGCAATCCGCGAATCCGTAGAGCTACAGGCGGATGAGGGGAATGTGTATTTCCATCCCACGTTGAATACCACAGTGGATATAACGAATTCGCCGTCCAATTCGATCCGTCCAATTGCGGTTGATCCATCCAATCGCCTGATGGTTGCCACAGTTTGCACAGAAGCCTATAGGAGTATTAATATACGGGATTGTAGCGCGACCCTCGGTGTGTGGGATCGGGCAACGGGCGCATTGCTGATGGCATTGCCCGATAGCAACTATGAATTTGACCTCTATGAAGCGACCACTACCATGTCATTTAGCCCCGATGGCAATACATTGGCGGTTGGCTCTTGCCTTGAATATCAACAGGCGGAAGATGCCCCCAATGTACTGTGCCAATCAAGCGGGGTGCGCTTATGGGATGTGAGCGCCGCCTATGCCGCACTCGACGACGAGACACAAACCGATTTGTCCGTCGCCGATCCCTTTGTACGCATTGACGTACCAACGCCCTATCCATTGCCACAGGTCGCGTTCTCTCCAACTCAAACCGATGGTAACGTGATGCTCGCCGTCGCCGACAATGACAACACGACCTTCTATGACGTAAATACCGTAACGGGCGAGTACACCATCGTTAATATCATCGCGGGCGCGGAATATCCTGAGTTTAGCCCTGATGGGGAACTCCTCGCACTCAGTCGCGCCGGAGTCGTCGAATTGTGGGGCGTACCGGAAAACTAAACGCAATTTTGAGGTCATATGAGGGCGATCTAGCAAATCGCCCCTACTTTGACCACTGATGTGTAGAACGTCGCACCACAAAATCAACATCGGTTTCGCGTTTCGATTCAAAAAACTGATCTACTGACCAGCTGACAAACTGAAAGGCTTTTGTTTGAATGACTCTACAGCCACAATAAATCGACACGTTGCCCGTACCACTCGCCAAATAGATTAAGAAACCTCAACAATCCCCCCTGAATTCCGCCCATGTGGTAAACTTAACGCACTTGCAAACAGTCACTTAAGGACAGCCCTATGCCGGGTGAAGACGAGCGTTTTCACACTGACATGCCCAACGAAGAACAACCCGCCGACGATGGACACCGCGAAACCTCCGCCTCGGTCATCTTCACGGAGATCATGCGTCGCGCCGCCGGACGACAACAACCCGAAGAAGAATTTGAGGACGAACCGGAAGCATTTACGCCTGAAGACGAGCCGGAAGATGCGCCCATCACCAACCGCACACCGGAAGAATTACGCCGTGATGCCAAAATGCAGGCGCAAAAAGTCCGCCGTGTACAACGTCGCCGTCAACGCCGCCGTGATGCCACTGTTGGCGTATTTGGGGGCATTTTACGCACGCTCTTTGTCGTCGGGATTTCCGGTGTGTTGATGGCTACCATCCTCAGCTGGTGGACAGACCCCGAAGCCCTCAATCCGGACTTGCGGGTAAATCTGGGTGGTGCAGTTGCCTCAGATCAAAACGAACCTGCGCTAGTCGCCATGCCTACCGTGTATGCCACCCCCAATTATCTACGGCGTATTGGTATTGTTTCCGGGCATAGTGGAATCTTCATGAACGGAGACACACCCACCAATGACCCCGGCGCGGTCTGTGAAGACGCTAGCGGCAATGTCATCCTCACCGAGCAAGCGATTAATCTGACGGTTGCGAATCAGGTGGTGAATGCCCTGCGTGGACGGGGTTACACGGTGGATCTGCTGGAAGAATTTGATGCCCGCTTAGACGGTTATGAAGCCTCCGCGCTCATTTCCATTCATTCTAATGATTGTTCGTATTATCCCAATGCGGACGGTTCGCAAACATCCGCCTTTCTCGTCTCTCAGGCGCAGGATCGTCCCGTAGGCGGGGAGGATACACGGCTTATGGAATGTCTGGCGGATGAATATCAAGCGGTAACCGCTCTGGAACGTCGCTTCTCCCTTACTCGTGACATGACCGATTATCATATTTTCCGCGAAATTGATGTCCGAACACCGGGCGTGATTATTGAAATTGGCTTTATGTTGGGCGATCAGGACTTGCTGGTGAACCGTCCTGATGTGGTCGCGCAGGGAGTTATCAACGGGATTCTGTGCTTTATGGACGAAGACACGCCGAATATTGCGGCGGTCAGCGATGGCGAAATACCGGAGTCAACCGCCACGCCATAGCTGGATGGTCTTTTGGACGATTTTTCCCACTGATTTACTGACAACTGACAACTGATTACTGACAACTGACAACTACTCATGCTCTCACTCATCTCTCAAGGATTGGGCTTCGGCTTCATCGCTGGAACGTCGCCCGGTCCCATGCAAAGTTACCTCATCAGCACCACGCTCACCAATGGCTGGAGACGGGGTATTCTGGTCGTGCTGTCACCGTTAATTACGGACATCCCCATCATTCTGGTGATGACCTTCTGGCTCCAAAATTTACCGGCTGATGTGCTCCGCGTGATTCAATTCGCCGGAGGATGCTTCGTGATGTGGTTGGCATGGGGCATGTTGCGCCAATGGAGAGCCGGAACGCTGGTCATCCGCGCCGATGTAAACGTGCCGATCATCGAAACCGAACAGCACGCCGGAAGACGCACCCTGCAACAGGCGGTCATGATGAATTTCCTCAGTCCTGGCCCGTATATCTTCTGGGGATCAATCACCGGACCGTTGCTGATCGAAGGGCTTGAAAACTCCGTCTGGCACGCGCTCGGATTTTTGCTGGCGTTTTACGGGATGTTCCTGTGCATCATGACGGGTATGGTCTTCATCTTTGACCGTCTGCGCCGTGTCGATCAACGCATCACCAATGCAATCTTGCTCGTCGCGCTGTTTGTGCTGGCAGGTCTTGGCATTTCGCTGATTTATGGCAGTCTGTTTCCATCAATCTGACTTTGTCGTGACGATGCGCCCCGAATTTACACATTTCGCTACGCGCTTACCTGCTATCGCTAAAAACTCCGCTATAATAAAAGGTAACAGGCTATACACGTAAAAAGAAAAACAGAACTCATGGCGGACATCACACGGATAGAACGCATTCTCATCAAATTGGCAGAGCGCCTGTCGCCCAATCTCGCAAAGTGGGCAAAGGAGCAACAGCTAAAGAATACGACCCATTGGGAGCGTATGCTGGCGCGTAAATTCGCTGATAGCTATAGCACGGTGGTGATCCTTGCCGATGAATTCACGCCGGAGATGCGCCTCACCGAAACGACCCTCATTACCAATTGGGTGAAGGGCTATCAGCAATTCCATCGTTTGATCGCCCGTACGATGTTCCCGTCGCTGAACCATTTTAAGGCGCAATATGCCGATGACAAAATGCCGCCCGTGATCGTCCTGACCATCGAACCGTCGCCGATTGCCAATATTTTCGCGGGCTATGTGCAACCGTATCTCGCCGTGCGCCAGAGCCAGTCGGATCGCTGGTCTGAGTTGGAATTGCGTGGGCTGATGGATATGATTCTGGATGAATTACAGGCGCGGGAATTTCCGCCCGCCGTGCAGGATGAAATGCGCCGGAGCGGGGTGGCTTTGCTTGCGGGGATGCTCCAGAGCAAGGTGCGCCATCTGTCACTCACGGATTTTGACGGTCAGGTGTTATCAAAAATCCAATTGCCGGAGAGCAAACCTGCCACGCCACGTCCGCAAAATTTGCCGGGTGAGAAAGCGCCCATCCCGCCGAATTCCGCGCTTGACCCGAACGCGACAGTGGATTACGCCTTGCCGGACATTCCCGATACCGATTCTGACTCGCGGTTTACCAAAACGCGTGATATGTTCCGTGTGGATGTGCCGTTGCCCCGTACCGGACCGCTCAGTCCACCCCTCCCGCGCATCAAAAACGACGACGAGGATAAGAAGTAGGCTAAATATCGCCTCTATAGAAATGATCTATCTCACGTAATGCTTCTGCGATGATTTGTAAATGAGGCAGAGCTTCGTGGATTTTAGCGTTTATGTCGAGCGATAATTCACACTCGAACCCAGCTTCACTGGCGCGTGGAAAGAATTGCAGGGTCCCGTGTACATGAGTAAGTGGCGAACGTAAGTCAAACAAAATTGCCTGCCAGTGTTTGTTCAACGCTTCCACATTGAGATCTTCAATCTGGAGCTTTACTCTATCCCAAGACTTTAACATGCTATCCCATAACGGTTTGAAATTCTCCGGCAATTCACCCACTTCAATCGTACTCAGTTGCGTGTCAATCTCATGCACCTTCGCCTTAATTTCAGCAACAATCTGGGCGATGGAGTTTTCGGTCATGATGCGCTCCGGCTTCAAACGATTTTCATTCTGTGGCGATGATAAGATTACCCAAATCATAGTAGCTCTCGCGCAGACGGTTTACATCAGCCAGAATAGCGTGTAATTCAGCAGGCATCTCACCGGAGAGTTCTGCGTAATCAATATCCAATATATCCAAACTATAAAGTATGGGAGCCGTCGCAGAATGCAAATCGAAGATGGCAACTCTTGCATCCCATTGTGTTTTGAAGTCTTGGGGAAAATTGTCTGCAAATGTGCGTAAGCGTGCCACTGATTCAAGGGCAATCTGCCAGATATCAAGCGCAGTTTCCGGCAACTCACCCACCTCAATCGCGTTCAATCGCACGTCAATATCGTGAACCTTCGCCTTGATCCCGGCGACGATCTGCGCGATGGATTTTTCCGGTTCGTCAGACATCAGGCGTTTAACTATCCCTGATACAGATCATGGAGTTCATCCAACAGTGTGTTGATCTGTCCGGCGACCTGATGCGTCGATTGAATATTCTGGCGAACGGATGATGACAACTCCTCAGAAAATTCTTCGTCATCAAGCAGGACGGATAGCGCACTGAAGGTCGTCCATGCGGGTCGGCGGGCATCGTGGATGAGCACAGCTACCGCTTGATCGATAGCAACACTGTCGAGCGGGTCACTGACGGATCGTAAGATCGCCATTTCGTCATGGGCGATTTTCCAGACGGTATCCAGCATGTCGGATACGTTGCCGACATGAATAGCGCGGAGTTGTGCATCCAATTCGGGAACTTTCGCTTTGATCTGCGCGATGATCTGCGTGACGGATTGTGTGGGCATGTTGATCTCCTTCCAACACCGAAGGCTATTCCTCCGGCGATGTCAATTAGTCTTACCGGTGTTCCTTAAGGAAATAGAGACTGTATAGAGGCACAAACGATGCGCCCAAATAAATCATATACCGGATTTATGTTTATTTTGCGTAAGATGGCTGTCGTTGTTTCTCAGCGCACCTATACGCGCCGTTTACCGCCCCCACTGCCGAGCGATTTCCGCGTGCTGGCGGTATCTTCCGTGCCATTGGTCATCGCGGAGTAGAAGGCTTCGTCATACATACGCGTGCGGACGACGACGGGCATCGGCACGGCATGACCCATGATGATCGCCTGCTGTTTGCTATCCAGCCGCGCCAGCACTTCCCGCAAGCCACCCGCGCCACTGATTCCGGTCAGCACGGCGTTGATGTCGCGCTCGTTATCCAGCAAAGCCGTGACGCGCGTGCCGATCTGACTCATCACTTCTTCGTCGATGCCGCTCGGACGCTGATCGACGACCAGCAGAGTCACCTTGTATTTACGCAACTCACGGGCGATGATGCCGAAAATCGTCTGACGGGCGATGAGCGGATCAAGGAATTTGTGTGCTTCTTCGATAGTGATGAGCAATTGGGGCGGTTCCAGTGACGGATCACCGAGCGCCTTCTCGACCCGTTCCACATATTGCTCGTGGATTCGGCGCGTCAGATAATTGGCGACCAGAATATAGGCTTCCAGCGAATTGCCATAACGCCCGAATTCCAGCACGACACTTTTCTGCTGATCGACCAGCAAATTGATGATGCGCTCCACGCTGTCTCCCGGTGCTTCCGGCGTGAGGAATCCCCAGCGTTCAAAGCGTTCCAGACGGCGTTGCAGGGCGCTCAATGTGCCGGACATGAGCGGTGTTTCCTGCGTGAGTTCGTCGAAATCCTCCACATCCCCTTTGAGCAGACGGGCGATCCAATGTTCACCCCAGCGTTTGCGTAAGGTGAACGCCGCGTCGATCATCGCATCGGAGAGATTCATCGTGCCTTTCAGCATGGCGATGTCTTCCGGCTCGATTTCCGTGTAGCCGAGCTTGACCTCAAAATCATATTTGGCGTTGCGTCGGCGGGTGGATTCTGCATCCATCGTCAAAATCGTCACTTTAGAGCCGAAAAGTTGCTTCAAGCCCTTCGCCTTGGGTCCGCGCTCATCGGTGACTTCCCAGCCGTAATCGTTGTGCATATCGAAGATCAGATTGACCGCCTGCCCGCGCTGAATCACACCGGAGAGGATGACCCGCGTAAGGAAGCTCTTGCCCGTGCCGGATTTCCCGAACACGCCGATGGAGCGTTCCACCAGTCGCTTAAGGTCAAGGTTGATCTGTGTGTTTTCCAGTTCAAGCGGCACCCCGACGTTAAAGTGAGTCGCGTCCTCATGCCCGAAGACATCATTCACGTCTTCCTCGGTGGCGTTATAGACCCGCGTAAAATGCCCCGGAATCGTCTTGATCGGTTTGGGCGAGCCATCATCGGCAATCGACAACATCGGCGAGACGTGAATCGTGCCATATGCCGCCGTGCCGCTATACACATCGCGCATGAACGGGTCGGCAATGTCGGGTGGGTTGTTCTCGATGGACGGGTTGGTGTTGTTGAGCGTGATGTCCGTCAGCATACAGAAGAAGCGTTTGCCGGTCTGCCCGTGTACCACCACGTAGCGCCCCACCGCCAGATTTTCGATGGATTGCGCCGCATCGAGCTTGACCATAAGCCCTTTACTGAGCGATCCGCCGACCACCACGCCGAGCCGCATCCCCGTTTGGAGCAGTCCGTTGGCGCTGTGGAGGGTCGCCGCATTTTCGCCCCGCGGGAACCATTCGTCTAAATTTTCGCCGTCCATAGTCATAGGAATTTCCTGGTTTGTTAGTTATCAGTTATCAGTTTTCGGTTCTCAATAAACAGTTGTCAGAACCTGTGTTCCGAAAACCGTGAATTTGGTAATTAGTTCGAGTTGATCGTATGTATACATTCCCTACAAGACGGTGTTTAATCCCCCCTCTAAATCTCCCCCGCTTCGCAAGGGGAGACTTACCCCCTCTTTGCGAAGCGGGGAGGGGGCTGGGGGAGGGGATTTTGTCACCATACTATCTTATTAAAGAGCATTATGTTTTGCATTTTAGCAGTCGATTTTAACATTCCACCACTTTCTCTGCGTCTCTGCGTTGAATCTTTTCTCGCCTACAACGTCGAATACCCCAACGTGTTCAACAATTTACGGATGGCAGAGTCGTAATGTTCGGCGCTCTCAGAGTCAATCATAATCAGTTGGCGTTTATTGAGTTCGGCGATGATCTTCTGCTGGCGTGCATCGGGATTGGTGATGTGCTCGAAGCGAAACCCCGGATGCAAAATCGTCACGATCCGGCAATTCGCGTCTAATGCCCATTGGATTTCATCCATCACGTTAGGAGAAACTAGGGTCTCTGTGCCGATCAAACTGATGAAATAATCGGCGCTACGGACTTTTTCACGCAGTTCATTTTCCCATTCGTTGCCGACAGGGATGTCTTTATCAACGAAGGCATCCATATCACTATCGGCGATTTTGAGGCGTGCCTCCACCAATAACGCCAGCGCACTGCTTTGCATACGGCGATACGACACGAATACATCCAATGGCGCAACCGGTTTTTCCAGCAGAGCGAAGGCTTTTCCCGTCAGCAGATAATCGTGCATGGTGAAGGGCTGTTCGCGCTCGTGCGTCAGATAGCCGAAGGAGATCAACATGGCGAAGGTATTGACTCTGCTAAATGGCGGTACTTCGTTGCTCGCTTCAATTTGCCATTTGCGATAGAAGACGGCGCGGGGTGAATCAAGCGTTTCATAGCCAGCAGTATGATCCTTAAACCAGTCGTCGCTTGGATTTCTACCGCCACGTAAGCCAATGCTGGCGCTCCACTCGCCGATGACCGCGCCATACGCCAGATCGCGGGCAAAATCATGGATGCGTTGAATAGGATCGGTGGGGGCGGGTTGTTCAAATGGACTGTCCATGTGCGTGTTTTCCTTTGCGTGTCGGGTCTTTCCGCGTAAAATCTATGCACAAACGTTCTGCTATTATACACCAGAATCAACAGACACGGTGATGCGACTCGCCAAAATTTGCATTGCCGTAAGATGGCTTTCGGCGGTACACTTCCCCTATGTATACAAACTTCTCCCGTTTATTCCCAACTGCGCCTCCACCGCATAGCCCTGCGCGAATCGTGCTTATCCGTCCGTGTTGTATCGGCGATGTGGTGCTGGCGACGGCGGCTTTTTCTGCCTTGCGCCGTGCCTATCCGAACGCACACATCACATGGGCGGTGGGTGGATGGTCGCGTCAGGTGGTTGATTTGCTGGATGGCGTGGATGCGATTCTCGATACCGGAAAGCGTGATTTGCCGGTGCGCTCTGCCGGTGGATTTATGCGCTTTGTGCGCGATCTCCGTGCCGGAAATTTTGATCTGGCTGTGTCGCTGGTGCGTTCACCCTTGATGAGCGCCGCTGTGTGGATGTCCGGCATTCCGCATCGCGTCGGCATTGATAGCAACGGGCGCGGATTTGGTTATACCGTGCGCGTGCCCGTCAATCCGGCGGAAGCGCGTCATGAAGCGGCGATTTATCTGGATGTGGTGCGGGCGCTGGGCATCTCCACCGATGATTGTTATGCCAATGTGCCTGTGCGCGAGGCAGACCGTCAACGGGTGCGCGGATTGCTCACAAATCAGGGTGTGCGCGGTGATTATCTCGTCATCCACCCGGCTGGTGGCAATAATCCGGGCATGACGATGGACAGCAAACGCTATCCGCCCCAAAATTTCGCGCTCCTTGCGGATACTTTAGCGGAGAAATTAAACGCGCAGGTGATTCTGATTGGCGGTCCGGCGGACGCGGGCATCATCAACGCGGTGGGGTCGCAGATGAAAACCCGTCCGCAGATTTTTGCCGGTCAGTTGACCTTCGGTGAGATCGTCGCGCTGGCACTTGATGCGCGGGTGTATATCGGCAACGACACCGGACTCACGCATCTCGCGGCGGCGGGTGGGGCGAAAACGGCGATGATCCTCGGTCCGAGTGACCCTAAACGCTACGCACCCTATACACCGGATTCGCTGGCGTTGTGGCAACCCGTCGAACTCCGTGCAGGTGGTGTCTCCGCTGGAAAATCCGCGCAATGGGATTGGGCGCGGGACGGCATAAGCGTGGAAGATGCGACGGCGCAACTGCTTGCGTTTCTGGGCGAAAATTGAGCGGTGTATGTTCAAACTGTTCAAAGTTTTATACACTCGTAGAACATTTCTGAAAACTAACGACTGAAAATTGATAACGATTATGACGAATATCATCCGCTGTGTATCCTGCGAGGGGTATGGCTGGTTTGAAGACGACTTTACCGGAGACACCGTCGATTGCGATTGGTGCAACGGCACGGGCTATGTGTACCGTGACGAAAACGGGGTTGACCACAAAATTCCAGAAGCCGATTATGGCAAAGTCTCCGCCATTCTGGAAAATCTGGAAGAGAGGCGGATGCGCGATCTCGGCTACACGGGGACGGCATTGCATCCTGACGAGCAACCCATCCGCAAAGGCGACATCCCGAATCCGTTTGATGAAGATACGAAGCAATGAGCGATGAGGGAAAAGCGTAACACAAAGTCGCAAAGACACGAAGGCGCAAAGAAAGACTTATACGTCCTTCTCTGTATCCTCTGTCTCTCTCTGGTTCAATCTTTTTCTAAAACTAAAAAGTGCTCTGTTGCAAGGTTATAAAACTGGCTTAACGAAACCTCATTGGGCTAAAACCCTAATGCTAAGATGATTTTCAAAACCCCACTGAAGTGGGCTATTTTCACAAATATGCGGGAAGAATAGCCTGCTTCAGCAGGGTTTTACACTAGCGTAGCCAATGGGTTTCAGCAATTGGCGGCACAACTTTGCAACTAAAAACTGTCTACTGTAAACTAAAAAACTGGTAACTCTCTATGGCTCCCATGTATGATTTTGGCGGCAACGGCACGGTGATTAACCTCGCGCTTGCCAACGGCTTCCCGCCACAAACGTATGCCCCTTTTGTTGATCCACTGACGCATGAGTATCGCGTGGTGTCTTTGTTACCGCGCGCACTATGGGGAGAAGCACCGCCACAAAAGCTGATTAACTGGAAAGACCTCGTGGCGGAAGACCTCTCCAATGGACTGCGAGAACAACATCTGACGAACACCATTTTGATCGGGCATTCGTTCGGCGGGGTGGCTTCGATGTTGGCGGCGATCAGCGCACCAAAAGAACGGGTGAAGGCGGTCATTCTGCTTGATCCGGTGATTCTGCCACGTCCGGGCATGTGGATGATGCGTCTGTCTCAATTGATGGGTGGCGAATGGGGCAACCCGATTGTAAAAGGTGCGCTCAGACGACAGGATCATTTTGAGAGTGTGGAAGCCGCTTACGAAAAGTTCAAAAAGAAACGCCTTTTCGCGGATTGGGATGACGCGGCGGTGCGGGGCTATGCGGAAAGTATGCTCCCTGCGGAAGACGGCGGGGTGAAATTGGCGTGGTCAAAAGCGTGGGAAGCCTATGTCTTTAAAACGCTGTATACCGGCACATGGAACGACGCGCATGATTTCCCATCAGATATTCCATTACTCATTGTACGCGGTGGCAATAGTGACACATTTCTAAGCGGTGCGGCGGCACGGTTAAAGCGTTTAATCCCCCACGCGACACTTGTGGAAATCACCGGACATGGGCATCTGTTCCCGCAATCCGCGCCGGAGCAAACCCGCAAAATCGTCAGCGAGTGGTTGCACGCACAGGGCTTATGATAGGCATTTTTACACCGTTTATAGTGTGTTTCATGCACAAAACCTTGTTGCAACCGTGAGATCATCAGAAAAACGTTAACATTTATACATGCGTTTTGAGTTAAGATAGTGTACAATTTTAGTGTGGGGTGGCACGAACACTTCACACCCTATGTATACCTTGATCGTTGAATGCTCAACAGGAGATGACCGTTGTCAAAGTCACGTACCGAACAACTGGTTGAACGCTTGCGCGACCTTCAGGCAAGCTCTGGCGACGTGGAAGCTGCGGCTATCGTCAGTGTGGATGGTCTGAGCATGGCATCCTCATTGCCCGCAAACATCGAAGAAGACCGTGTAAGCGCCATGTCAGCCGCGATGCTCTCACTCGGTGAACGTATTTCGTCCGAATTAGGGCGTGGCGAACTGGAGCAAGTTATGGTTAAGGGAGAAAACGGCTACGTGATTCTCACTGCGGTGGGGGAAGAAGCCGTGTTAACCGTGCTCGCGCGTGAAAATGCCAAGCTGGGGTTGATCTTCCTTGATGTGAACCGTGCGGTTGAAGCCCTGCAAAGTATCGTCTAGCGTGTCTGCTACACGTCGCTACTACGTTTACCGTAAGCATCGACCTACGCAATTGAAAGAAGCCCGATCCCGTGCCATTGCTTGAACAGAGCGGTCTGTATTATCCGAATCGCTTCGCGCGCTGGTTTTTCCTTGCCACAACGGATGTGATGGGCAAGCATGGACTGAGCGCGGTGTTAAGCCTTGCCGGTTTGGAATCCTATACGGATAACCCCCCAACTGATGATATGGCGCGTCAATTTGATTTTGCCAATATTGCGGCATTGAATCAGGCATTGGAAGATATGTATGGTGCGCGGGGCGGACGGGGCATGGCATTACGGATTGGTCGTGCGAGCTTTACACAGGGGATGCGCCAATTTGGTGCGTTTTCCGGGATGAATGCCGCCGCCTATCGTGAGTTGCCGCTTGAGAAGCACATCGAGATCGGTTTAAAAGCGTTGAGTGTGGTTTTTACCCGCTTTACCGATCAGGAATCGATTCTGGAAGAAGAAGACGATGCCTACCTGATGCGGGTGGAAAACAGCCCGATGGTTTGGGGGCGCATTACCGATAAACCCGCCTGCCATATGCTGGTCGGTCTGATGCAGGAGTCGCTTCATTGGTCATCGATTGGGCATGAATTCCACGTACAGGAAACGTCCTGTCGGGCATCTGGTGGGGACGATTGTATTTTCAAGATCAACAAGAAGCCGATTGGACTCATGCTTAAGCGTTAACCAATTCGTAACAATAGGTTGAGTGTCAGTTCAGTAAGGGAGAGCACAGTGGAAAAACCTCAGATTTTGATTGTCGAAGATGATCTCGATTTATCCGAAATGCTGAACGCTTATTTCCGCGTGCAGAATTACGAGGTCTTTACCGCCGCATGGGGCGAAGAGGCTCTGCAACTCAGCCGCGATCATGAATTAGATATTGTGGTGCTGGATATTCGTTTGCCGGATATTGATGGCTATGAAGTTTGCCGTCAGCTACGTCAGCAACGCCGCACACAAGATACCCCGATTATCTTCTTAACTGAAAAGCGCGATCGGATTGATAAATTACAGGGGCTGGAATTGGGCGTGGTGGATTACATCACCAAGCCGTTTGATATTCAAGAATTACGCCTCAGAATTCGTAATGCGCTGAACCGTGCCAACCGTCAAACGCTCGTCAATCCGGTGACGGATTTGCCGGAAGGGGCGATGGTGGAAGAACGCATCGCCAACCTGACCACGAATACTGACGCATGGGCGCTGTTGCAGGTCTCTATCAGTAGCCTCAGCAAATTTCGTGAGATGTATGGCTTCGTGGCGGCGGACGACGTTCTGCGGGCGGTTACGCTGATGGTACGCAACGCCGTTCGTGAGCATGGTAACTCCAGTGATTACATCGGGCATCTGGGACAGGAAACATTTATTATCATCACCACGCCGGATAATGTGACGCGCATCCGCGAACGGATTGAATCGCGCATCCGGCAATCGCGTGAATATTTCTACCCGTTGAAAGATCGGGATAAAGCCCGTGAAGCGATGGAAGCCAACCATCTGCAAATTTCTAGCGGTGCGGTTGACCATACCAAAGGACCGTTTGCGGATTACGACGCGCTGATGGCGGCATTAAACGAAGCGACCACCCAGAATTTGTAGCCCTAATTTAGCGCGATAAAATTTCAATTCGTGGTCTCCTTAAGTGAGACCATTTTTTATTTATGTTATCCAACAAAAAAGAGCGACCCCATAATTTACAGGGTCGCTCTTTATTATTCAATCAGGTTGTGTGTACCGTTGAACCGTCGAAATTATTCGAGGGATTCAAGGTCTTCCTGATAGATTTCGTTGGCTTCGTCCTGCGCGGTTTGCGCCGCTTCCATCACGTCCATCTCGCCGACGGTGATGTTGGCGATGAAGGTATCCAGTGTTTGGGAAGCAGGGAAGTTGCGTTGGTGAATTGGCAAATTCCACAGGTTGATTTCGCCACTGATACGGGCTTCATAGATGCTGTTGAACTGCGGTGCGCCGGCGAGGAATTCTTCACTCAAGCCTTCCAGACCCGATTGGGTGTAAGGCTGATATTGCGTGAGTTCCGTCCATGTGACCTGTGATTCGGTGCTAGCGAGGTGCTTGATGAACAGCCATGTTGCCAGTTGTTCTGCTGGCGTGGAGACGAACACACCCAGACTACGCATACTGGTTTGCAGGGTGCGGTTGCCTTCTGTCCACGGCACGGTAGTGTTTACCCAATTTTCGATGCCGCTACCGCTGGATTCGATGTCACCATTGATGAAAGGGACACCTGCCGTAGAACCGACTGCCATCGGATTTAAACCGAAAGCGAAATCTGCGGTGTTGACGAAAGAACCATCCGGCACATAAGCGCAACCGTTATTGTATAAATCCTGGAAGAATTGACCCACTTCGATGAACGCGTCGTTGGTGAAGTCATAGGCATCGGCTTCTGCGTCGAAAATTTGACCGCCATTGGAGATTATGAAGGAATAAAGGTCGGTACCGCTGGTGCGGATGGGGAAACCCTGTACATCTTCGCCATTCGGACCTTCGAGTTCGGCGGCGGCACAAGACACAGCGGCAAATTCTTCTAAGGTTGCCGGAGGTGCATCAAAACCGAGTGAGTTCAGCATGTCCATATTGACGGACATCACGTTGAAGGACAAGCCGGTGGGCCAGGCAAGCAATTCCCCGTTGAAGGGTCCGAATACGGGACGGTTACCATCAAGCAGAGATTGGTCAAGGTCAGCAACTTGTTCTTCGCTGAAGCCCCATGTAGGGTCATTGTAATAAGGATCAAGTGGAACGAGCACGCCGTCAAGGAAGTAACCCATCGCATCGTTGACGAAGGTTGCGCCAGCGAGGTTGGGCAATTCACCGGTGGTGATACCCGCGCTGATCTGGTCACGGACGGAGCTAGTGCTACCGAGGGCGACCTGCTCAACCGTAATGCCCCATTCGTTATCGGAATTAAAACGGTCTATGATTTCGTCAAGGGCTTCTTGCTGTGCGCCATCCCATTCATGCCAGTAGGTGATGGTCTGTCCGGTGGGATCAACGCTAGACAGGTCTTCCTGTGCGCTGACAACGAAGCTCATCGCCAAAAGTGCGACGACTGCAAGTACAAATAAACTTTTACGCATTGAGTCTCTCTCCTAAAATGAGTTGGTAGACTAACAACCCCGGCGACACCTCTTGCCAGAGTTTGCAATATCTTACACCGCGATATGCGATGGAGGGTCCAAAATTGTGTGTGTCATGTCGCAAGGCATAAACCTCGCACATCGCGCCCATTATGCCAGCGGAATGTTAAGAGAAATCAAAGAAACCGCTTGGATTTCCAAACTGTAACCTGTATTGTGCAATCGTCAAAATATTTTGTTGAATCAATACGATGTTTGGTGAATATGTTCGGTATTGGTGGTATGAGGTGGCTTTTAATTCTCGTGTTGATCTGTTTGGCTGGCGAAATGGGCGGACACCTGCATTTGTTGTAGCCAATTACGAACTTCTTCCGGCAAATTCATGGCATCCGCTAGCGTGGTGATCTGTGAATAGGCATTTTCCAGTGTTGCCTGTAACCGCACGTCAGATTTCGTATAGGTCTTCATCAACGTTTGCCAGCGGGCTAGCAATTCCTGTGCATTGTTGTGGTCAGGATCACCCGCTAGATGTGCTTGAATATCTTGAAATAGCTGTTTCCACATTTCGCCGAGTTGCTTCTGTTCTTCGAGCGTGCCCTGTGTGATCGTGCGGATATCTTCCTGTTGTCCGTCGGTCAAAAATTGCTCTATCCAGTTTGTTTGATTGCTCATGTGAACCTCCATAATAATATGAACGAATTGTTCCATGTCGAACGTTTCTGCTGTATTGATTGATTTTTCCACACTTTCTATCGTTCGGATGAGTCGTTGTAATTGACACACTTTTTCTTTTAATGCCTGTTTTTGACGCGCCAACATGTCTGGAATCTCATCCGGCTGTGTAGTGAGAACGCCTTTAATATCTGCTAACGACAATCCGATTCGTTTTAGCGTGATGATTTGCTGAAAGCGTGCAAAATCTTGCTCACTATATAAGCGTCTGCCCGCTGTTGTATGGGCGTTCGGCTTAAATAACCCGATTTTGTCGTAATACTGTAACGTCCGCACACTGACACCAACCCGTTTTGCGAATGCACCCACGCTTAAAAGTGTTTTATTTTGCGTCATTCCCACCTCTTTAACACGCCACCATTACAGTATAAATGATGACGTTACGTCACATACAAGCGCCACTTTAGCTTATGTTGAGTCACGGGATGCTCATTCAGCACTTATAAAAGCGTCCTCGTTATTTAACCTTATTTCGATAAAATCATTGTTTTCACGATGTTCATGCTCTTTATGAATAACGTGGAGCATCTAACCAACTAAATGGATACATACAAGGGAAGGTTGATTTCTCATGGCAGTACGTTCAGCAGAAGCAAAATGGAGCGGCACCTTACAAGAAGGCAAGGGCAACGTCAAATTGGAAAGCGGTGCATTCGAGGGCGCATATTCCTTCAGCAGTCGCTTTGAAGAAGGCACAGGCACAAATCCAGAAGAATTGCTCGGCGCGGCACACGCCGCCTGCTATAGTATGGCATTAAACGCGGCGTTAGGTCGTGCGGACTTCACGCCTGAATATGTGAAAACCACCGCCAAAGTTCACATGGTCAAGACGGACGCTGGATTGACGATCACAAAGATTGACCTTATCACCGAAGCGAAAATCCCCGACATTGACGATGCGACCTTTCAGGAACACGCAGAAGGCGCTAAGACGGGTTGCATTATCTCCCGTGCGCTTTCCGCAGTAGAGATGAGCTTAGAGGCGACCTTAGTCTAAACTTCGGTTACTGAATTCCTCAATACCTGTTTTTAATGCGATTGCCGGATTCGTCTTTGTCCGGCAATTTTCATTTTTCCCCGTAAAATGACAATGATTTATTGCCCCTAAGTGTTTTATAAAGGTGCGTTCATGTTGCATTGTTCTCATCAGATGTAACGTAAGTTCATAAAGATGCCGTTAGTGGGCTTAACAACGGTCAGGTTTTCGTGTATCATGACTCGCCGTGTTTGTAACATCACCCGGAGTCAATATTGATGAATAATAACCGCAGAAGTTGGACCGAAAGAATTACAATTTACGTTGGGATTGGGCTAGCCGTGTTGATGGGCTTGTCGCTCGTCCTACCGGCGTTAGACCAAAATCGTAATCAGGTCGTTACACCACCACCTGTCGAACCAACCGCAACCGCCACACCCGATTATCCTGACCCCATCACAGATTTTAGTAGTATTTCATTTGATGAAGCTGTTTATTTGCATCCGTCAGGTTTATTTACGATTGCCGTACCCACCGGCTGGCAACCGACGCAACCGTTTAATAACGGTGTGCAAGCTCAGGCGAACTTGAATAATCCTGATGCTTTGAGCGTCATAGAATCCTATTTACAAACGCCCAATGTGCCGATTAACTCACTTGAAGACTTGAGCGCACAATTCACATTCTCCAGCCTGTCCAGCAGTTGGGCGCGTTATACCAATTGGGAAGAACTCTCGCGTGAACTTGATGTGGAAAATAATCGGGTAGCGATTGACTTCCGTTTAAGCCGTGGACCGGAAAACTTCTTCGCCCAGCATGTGGCGTGGTATGACGATGATTATGTTTATGTTGTGCGCGTAGTGGTACCGGAAAACGCAACGGAATTACTCTTTTACATGGTCGAGCAGATGATCCCGACGCTCAGTCCGCTCCCGCAGTTCCGCGATTCACCGCTGGCGTTCACCGCCTATTTTGACGAAACCAACGAACACATTTTGCGCTACCCGCAATCATGGAGCGTTACCGATAGCGCACCCGGTCAGCCGACGAGTATTGAAGGCGACGGCGTGGCGGTGCGTGTTGAATTGGGCGATGCACCTATCGCTGATGAAGCCGCCGCTACCGCCTATGCAGAAGGGTTGCGCCCCGGCGTAGAAGTGACCAGCGTAGAAACCATCACCCGCACCGGTGGCGAGGGCTATTCAGTCGCTTATACTTACAACACACCGGATGGTGATGCTGTGAGCGGTTTAGTCCTCTTGCTGAATGGTGAAGACGATCAATTGCATATCGCCAACGTGATCGTCGAAGGCACCGCGCTTGACCTCAATAGCGACGAAGCAGGGGAAACCTATGCGGATGTCGTGAACTCAATGGCGACATTCTCGCTCTTGCAGGGTTTGAATTTGTGGCAACCCCCTGCGCCTCCTGCGCCGGAAGTGACACCCACCCCCGTAGTGGAAGTTGAAGCCACCCCGGAAATGGAAATGACCGAAGAAGCCACTCCAGAAGCGACACCGGAAATGGAAATGACCGAAGAAGCGGCTTCTGAATCCACACCGGAAGCTACCGAAGAGGGCTAAACGCGCTCTGCAATATCAGTAACCCCGAACGGGTAGGCGCAATGTCTACCCGTTTTTTGTTGGGTATCTACAAATCCAAACCGAATTTTAAGTGTTCGTTTTGCATAGAAACTGTATACTGAACTCAGTGATATTCATGATAATGCGGATCAAATGATAACTTACGTCAGCAGTGATATTTTGCAGAGTCCGGCGCGGGTGCTCGTCAACGCGGTCAATACCGTCGGCGTGATGGGCAAGGGTGTTGCGCGGGATTTTAAGCTGTGTTTTCCAGAGATGTTTGAAACTTACCGTGAGCAATGTCAGCAAGGTGATTTTGCCATCGGACAATTGATGCTCCACCGTACCACACATAAATGGGTGCTCAACTTCCCGACGAAAGAACATTGGCGCTCACCCTCGCAGATCGCGGACATCGAATTGGGCTTGCAGTCATTTGTCGCCACGTATTCACAGATGGGCATTACCTCAGCCTCGTTTCCGCGCTTAGGCTGTGGCGCGGGCGGGCTGGATTGGGATCGCGAGGTGCGCCCGTTGATGGAAGCCTATCTGCACCGTCTGCCTGTGGCGACTTATATCCACGAATACGATGAAGACGACCCGTTCTTCCCGGAAGATCGCAATATCCGTACCATCCGCGCATGGTTGGAAGGTGATCCGCAGACGGTGGATTTTAGTAAATTCTGGCGCGACATTACCCGCTTATTGAAGAAGAAATCCAAATTCACCACATTAGATGGTGAGCGCAAATTTAGCGTGGGGCAGGATAAACGCCGCAGAGGGCAGAATCTCGTCTTACTGTCTGACGCGCCCAATCCGCTTTTCTTATCCGAGAGTTTGCTGGTGGATTTGTGGATTTATGTGCGCTCCGCCGGATACGCCCATACCGCCAATTTGCCCGGTGGCTTGGATGAACACGCTGATTTAATTGTCGCCTTGCTCTGTCAGCTGGAGTATGTGCGTCCGGTGACTCTGCTGGGCGATGATGGGATGCAACGGCTAGGGTTACACTACATTCCGCCAACCAGCAAACACGGGTCGGTTGAGCAGATTAAAGTTGATCTGGCGACATCGTAATTAGGTGAACGAGGCGACTTCCTTGCTCGCAAATATTGGATAACTGTCGCAGGATTGATTGTTCTATCCCGCAATAGTCAGTTCAACTAAAGCCGTACTATACTGGCACTCTAACGAAACAAAGGTCAGCAGATGCCCGACGATACGCCGAAAATTTTTATCTCTTATGCGCGTGATGATTCGCGTGATATTGCCATGCGCCTCCATGCGGATTTAGCCTCTGCCGGACATGATGTGTGGCTTGATCTTTCCGAGATTGAGTTAGGCGCAAGCTGGTCACGCGATATTGAAGAAGCGATAGAAAACAGCGAAATTGTGCTGGCGCTTTTGAGTGCGGGGTCGTATGTATCGGAAATTTGCCGTGCGGAACAATTGCGGGCGCTCCGCAAAGGCAAGCGGATCATCCCCATTCTGGTGCAGACCGACGCGGATCGTCCCTTGCATCTGGAAAATTTAAATTATCTCGACTTCTCAAATATGACGCTCTATGGCGTGACCTTGCAGGATTTGTTCAAGGCGATCTCTAGCGGGCAAATTCCCTCGCGCCGCCTCGATCCTACCGCGACCTCCACTTTGCCGAGCGTGAAGCCCGCCGCAAGCCGTAAGGAAAAACGGGATTCCCGCGCGTATCGGCGTTATCTGGAAGACTTGCGTGAGGAACCGTGGCTCGGTGCGCGTTATTGGTGGCCCTATTTTCTGTTTTATTTCGGCGATGTGCATGAAATCGCCGCGACGCTCAAAGCGGGCAGTCTGTATCCACCCGCACATAAGCAGAGCATCCTCAAGCCACAGACCGTCGAACGCTGGGATTACAATGTGCGTTTGTATATGCGTCCGCGCACGCCGGATTTATTCAGCGGCGAAGGGGTGCGTCCGGCAAATGTACGCGGTGGGGCGCATTGTCCCGTCCCTGTGTACTTGTTGTTCGATATGGATGCCATCATCACCCATCCTGATTCACGTTTTAGTGATGGCGATGTGACGCAGACCAAAAAGACCTATAAAGCCGCGTCTGCCTTCCGTGATCTACCGTTTGATCTGATTTATCATGATTCGTGGTTTCGCAATGATGAGCGCGAGGAAATTATGAGCGCCCGCCGTGCACAGGTGATCGTCCCGACGCGTCTTGATCTGGATGCGCTTAGTCATGTGTGGTGTAGATCGTCGGCAGAATACGATATGCTCCGTAGCTTGCTCCCCGCAGATGTCTGGTTGCGCTGGAAAGATAAAATCACCACGCGTACCGATTACAATCTCTTCAATCGCAAATGGCTGTATGTGGATGAAGCGACCCTGACGGCGGACTCGGCACATTTTCGCTTTAACCCGTGTGATGCACGTCCGGCAGATTGTGGTGGATTCACCGTGCGGATAGAGATCAACACGCCGGAAAGCGCGACGATTGAAAAGACCATCACAGATTTTAGTGGCGATGATATTCACCTCGACCTTAAGCACACCGACGGCGAGTATATCGTGCGCCTCTATCTGGATGACGCACTCGTTTATACCGGACATTGCGAGGATACGGGGCAGGTGGTGTTTTAGTAAACAGTAAACAGTTTTCAGTAAACAGTTTTCAGTTGACAGTGGTCAGTAGACAGAATATGTTTTGCCGACCAATCAATTGATGCTCTTTAAGAAAATAAACGGTTAACTGTAGGGCGCGACCTGTTTGGTCGCCCACCAATTTTCGTTAGTTGATTAAATTTTGATCCTGCATAAAATGATGAACCGCCAGGACAAAAAAACGGACGAAAATGATTATTCGTCCGTTTGAAATTCGACGTTTGAGGCTATTTAGCAGGTTACGCGGTGGCTTGCGCCGTGCTGAACGCGCATAAGCCGTGCCGTTGCAAGAAGCGCCCGATGCGTTCTAATGCCTGCTCGATGTTCTCGTAGCTGTTGGTATAGCTGGCACGCACAAAGCCGTTCCCGCTAGCACCGAACGCGCTCCCCGGAATGACCGCGACCCGTTCCTCACGCAGTAACGTTTCACAGAAGTCACTATCGCTCATGCCGGTATCCTGAATCGACGGGAAGGCATAGAATGCGCCGCGCGGCTCAAAACAATGCAAACCCAGTCGATTAAATCCGTTAACGATCAATTGGCGGCGGGAATCGTAGCTTTCGCGCATCATCTGTACGTCATCTTCGCCGTTTTTGAGGGCGGCGAGTGCGGCATGTTGTCCCATTGTGGGCGCGGACATAATCAGATATTGGTGCAATTTCCGCATCGCGTCCATGATCTCTGCCGGAGCGGTGGCATAGCCGATGCGCCAGCCCGTCATGGCGAAAGACTTGCTTAAGCCACTGAGTAAAATCGTGCGCTCCTGCATCCCCGGCAAACTGGCAAAGTTCACATGCTGGATGCCATAGACGAGGCGTTCGTAAATCTCATCAGAAATCACGACCAGATCATACTTCTCGGCGACGTTGGCGATCTCTATCATGCGTTCGCGGGTGAGGACTGCGCCCGTCGGGTTATTCGGATAGCTCATCAGGATGGCTTTGGTGCGCGGGGTGACTGCCGCTTCAAGATCAGCCCCTGTCACTTGAAAATCGTGCTCCACGCGTGTCTGTACCATGACCGGTACACCGCCCGCCATCTCTACCGCCGCCGGATTTGCCACGAAGCACGGCTCGACGACCAGCACTTCATCACCGGGATCGAGGATGGCTTTCATCGCCAAAAATAACGCTTCGCTCACGCCGACTGTGACCAGCACCTCGTTTTGAGGCGCATAACGCAGTCCGTAAAGTCCTTCGATATAGTCCGCGATGGCTTCACGCAGTTCAATCATGCCAGAATTGGAGGTATAGGCGGTCTGTCCACTTTCCATTGAGGCGATGCCCGCGCTGGTGATATGGTCAGGGGTACGAAAATCCGGTTCACCGATGCCGAGCGTAATCACATCGTCCATCGTCGCCGCGATATCAAAATACTTGCGGATTCCTGACGGGGGCAGATTTTTTACGCTCTGAGAGATGAAACGACGCATAGGACGATTATCCTTATTCAAAAGACAACTGATAAATGAGTGCGATGGGTGATGGTCTTTTAGATCACCCTTACCTGCATCATTTTTGCACAGATTGCAGGAGAATACACCCCGCAGGACACGTTAAATTTCGCTCGCGTTTTCGTACACTGTGTATGAAAATTGTGCTATAGGCTATGGGCGTTCGCGGGATTGTGCTATGCCATTGGACATTCATGCCGGACATTTATGAGTAGATTGTGAGAGCGTGGGCTAACCTGTCATCCTGACGCGTTTTTGTTCGACGTTCTTATAGAAAGACAAAAACATTCTATAATCTGTATAACATAAGGAGAACAATCTCATGAAATACATAATGCTGATGTACTCGAACCCGTCCGCAGGTCCGCAAACAGAAGAAGAAGGTGAAGCCTCCGCGCCGAAGTGGTATGGTCTGCTACAGGAAGGCAAAAAAGCAGGCGCACTTGTTGATAATCAAGGGGTGATGCCCGAGTCCGATGCAACTACCGTTCGCATTCGTGATGGCAAATCCGTCATCACAGATGGACCCTTCGCGGAAACGCACGAACAATTTGGCGGCTATTTTGTGTTCGAGTGTGAAAACCTGGACGAAGCTATCGCCTGGGCGGAAAAAATCCCGACTGTGGAATACGGCTCGATTGAAATTCGCCCTCTCTACTCACACGAAGATTATCAGTAGGTAGCGGATGACCGTCGCCGCACAGATTGAGGCAACCTTCCGTGAAGAACACGGACGCATCTTAGCGGCACTTATCAGCCAGCTAGGTGATTTCACACTGGCTGAGGATGCCCTACAGGACGCGCTGGTGAATGCGCTGGAACGCTGGGAGGTTGACGGCGTTCCGCGCAATCCGGGCGCATGGTTGATGACCGTCGCCAAACGCCGCGCCATTGACCGCATTCGTCGGCGGGCAACTCTGGAACGCAAAACGGTCATCCTTGAACCTCTTGATAGTGTCATCGAGGACGAACCCGACATGGACGACAACATTCCCGATGATCGCCTCAAGCTGATGTTCACCTGCTGTCATCCGTCTCTTGCGCTAGAGGCACAGATCGCCCTGACCTTACATACGCTCGGCGGGTTATCCACACAGGAAGTTGCGCGGGCGTTTCTTGTCCCTGTGCCGACGATGGCGCAACGGTTGGCACGCGCACGGAACAAAATCCGTAACGCCGGAATCCCGTATCGTGTGCCACCGGAACATCTATTACCGCAACGTCTGGACGCGCTTCTGGCGGTCATTTACCTGATTTTCAACGAGGGCTATTGTGCCACGCTTGGCGATACGCTCACCCGTAAGGAACTCTGTACGGAAGCGATTCATTTGTGCCGTGTGCTGGTCATATTGTTACCAGAAAGCGCAGAGGCACGCGGTCTGTTGGCGCTGATGCTCTTGCATGACTCACGCCGAGAAACACGGCTTGATTCCGGAGGTGAGCTTGTTCTGCTGGATAAACAGGATCGCACACGTTGGGATCAGGGGAAAATCCGCGAAGGAATCGCCATTCTTGATGACGCGCTCACGCTATATGCGCCGGGACCGTATCAGGTGCAGGCGGCGATCAGCGCATTACACGCGGAGGCAAAAACGCCGGACGAAACCGACTGGCAACAGATCGCCGCGTTGTATGGCTCACTGATGATGATGAGTCCGTCGCCTGTCGTGGCGGTGAATCGTGCGGCGGCGGTGGCGATGGCGGGAAGCCCGTCAGACGGATTGACTCTGCTCTATCAGATCAACGGGGTGGAGGATTTTTACCCGTATCATGTCGCCCGCGCAGATCTGCACCGCCGTTTGAATCAGGACGATGCCGCCGCCGATGCTTACGAGCGGGCGTTAGAATTGTGTGGCAACCCTGCGGAGCGTGCTTATTTGCAACGGCGACTGGATGACCTATTGCGGTTATAATAGAGGTGCTTACGGATTAATCAGCAGAATGGTTATTAAAACAAAGAATGAAGAAGAAATAGATTAATCATGTCCAAAGAACAGTATATGATTGAACCCATCGGCGTGATTCGGTCCCCGTTAGTCAGTCTTGTAGGCGCGCCGAAACAGGGCGATGAAGGCGGTTACGACGTGTGGCTGGAGTTTACGCCACAGGTTATCGACGCATTGGTTGGCATTGCAGTCGGCGATGAGGTGATTGTTTTGACGTGGTTGCATCGTGCTGATCGTGATGTATTACAGGTGCATCCACGCAAACGGATTGACCAGCCCAAAAAAGGGGTCTTCGCAACACGTTCTCCGGCGCGTCCCAATCCGATCGGGTTGCATCGTGTGTCAGTCTTAGCGATTGACGGTCACCGCGTAAAAGTCGCCCCGATGGAAGCGATTGATGGTACACCGATTGTAGATATTAAACCGGCACTCATGCACATCAACGAACGATAATAACGCAGGGAAAAATCACCATGACCGATTGGAAAACATTCGCAGAGATTGCGCCGGATATGGCGGCATTTGGTACAGATCGTTTCCGCAATGGGGTTGCCTATCTAGGCACATTACGCGCAGATGGAAGCCCGCGTGTGCATCCGGTAACACCCATTATTGGAGACGAGTTATTTCTGTTTATGGAGCCGACCTCGCCCAAAGGCAAAGATTTACAGCGTGACGCACGCTATACATTGCATTGCTCGGTTGAGGATTCGAGTGGTGGTGGCGGTGAGTTTTACGTGCGGGGACGGGCTTTTCTGGCAGACGATCCACTGACGCGGGAGAATGCTGTACAGGCATCCTCATATGCGCCGCGGGATCGCTATATCCTGTTTGTGCTTAAAGTTGAATTCGCCTTTATGAATGTTTACGATGCTAATGGCAAACCCAATACTCGACGCTGGCAAACGCCGGATTAATCAGGTCGGAGTATTTAGATTTTACGCAATTCGGGCGAGATTGAATTCACTAGAAAAGTGAGCACAATCCGTTGAGTGGGGTTTCCGATTTATACGGTGGATTATGCTCGCTGTATTATTTGCGGAAGGTGATCTTCATTTTCAGCTTGCCGAGATGCAGGGTATCACCATCACGGATTTGATGCGGTTCATGGGCATCCAGTAAATCACCATTTAAATACGTACCGTTACTGCTTTCCAGATCACGCACGAGCAAGCGTTTGCCGTTCAGTTCCAATGACGCATGACGGCGACTAATCCCGCTCTGGTAGGCACCATAAGGCACGAAATCAATGTCGGGATTTTCACCCGCTTTCGGGTCTTGCCGTCCCATGATGATGGCGCGTTTTTGTGGCAAACGGAGCACAATCGGCGGCGTTTCATCAGAACCAATATCAATGCACAGAATCACACTTGGATCAAAAATCGATGTCCCGATGGTGGAAATATTCCCACTCTCATCAATTAATCCAGTCGGCATACTCACCCGTCTGGTTTCCATCAGGTTGACTTCGCTCAGTTTAATCAATTGCTGGGTAGCATCCACCAACACCGCAGAGACTTTCTTGCCATGACGGGTCGTTTTCTTTTTGGGTTTAAGTTCATGCGTCAGGAGTCCGGGTTCAGGTGATGTCGCTTCCGCTGGCACTAATTCTCGCATGGGATCAAGCCTCGTTTCGTAGGGGTTAGCGTCTGTTGTGCCACTCTCCGCAGTGGAACGACGCGCAATATCTGACTCACGCTCAAGCAACACATTTCGCATCTCATCAACCTGCGTAAAATCTGTCTGAGGTGGCACATTGACCCACTCACTGCCTGAAAGCACATGGCTACAGTTCTGACAGACCAGAAAACTGGCCGCATTTAAATGACCGCAGTCCTTACAACGACGATGGCGGGATGGGTTGTTTGAATTGGAAGGTAGTGCACACATAACGACCCCCGAAAGTTGCTTTCTGTTTTCTTATGAGTGACAAAATCACTCTGTTATTAGCGTCCTTACGATAAAGATAGCGAAACACAAACCACAAGAGTCCCGCTATTAAAGCTGACGTTATCATAACATTGATGTTTTCGTAAGAACACGTTTGTTGCAAAACCTTCATGAATTATTCGGTAATTTTACGTAATTGATAATTTCTTAAGGGTCGCTTTATGTATGTTAAACGTTATAGAGCCATAGCACTTGCAGGAAAATCACTCTCGGACTAGGCTATGGGGGTTGTGGATGCTAGGATTCACTGACATTTATTCGCAATCTTAACCTCGCAAACCTTTAGGAAAAAAACAGTGCTGGAAAATATCATCTTCATATTCATCGGATTGCTCGGTTTATTTTTTGGTGGCGATTGGCTAGTCACGGGTGCCTCGCGGTTGGCACGGTATTTTGGTATTTCTGCATTGATTGTAGGTTTAACCATTGTCGCATTCGGCACCTCCGCGCCGGAATTGCTGGTCAGTGTGGATGCGGCATTACGCGGGAGTAGTGATCTGGCGGTGGGGAACATCGTCGGGTCGAATATCTCCAACATCGGGCTAATTCTGGGTATGACGGCGCTGGTGTTTCCGGTTGCTGTGCGGGCATCGCTCATCCGGCGCGAAATCCCGCTGATGGTTGCCGCGACCTTGTTGACGACCTTTCTCGCGTTCTGGGGAGCAAGTATCAACCGTGTGGATGGCATCATTCTGTTCATTGGTTTAATTGCCTTCAATATTTATATGGTTGTGCTTACCAGACGAGAAAGCAAAACGGAAGCCTTTCAGGAAGAGGAAGAAGAATACGAAGAGAGTGGCGAAAAAACCATTCTGCCGGAAGAGCGTCTACGTGAGCTAGGGCGCTTGTTGCTAGGGTTGATCGTTCTGGTGATCGGCGCTCGGTTGACGGTTGACGGTGCGGTGAATATTGCCCGAACCATCGGCGTGAGCGAAATCGCCATTGGTGTGACGCTGGTTGCCGTTGGCACCTCTCTGCCGGAATTAGCGACCTCGCTGGTTGCTTCGTTCCGCAAGCAAAACGACATCGCAATTGGCAACATCGTCGGGTCGAACATCTTCAATCTGCTTATGATTCTCGGAATCACAGCGATAATCCGCCCCATTCCGATCTCTGACCGTGTGCTTGATTTTGACATTCTCGTGATGCTGGCGTTTTCCTTCGCGCTCATCCCCATCACCATAACCGCCCGCCAAATTAGCCGGTTAGAAGCGAGCCTAATGCTGGGTGGCTATATTGCATTTACGTTCGTCGCAATCTTGATTTAACCACCACCACACGATACCCATAGGGCAGGCGTGCTTTGATCGCAAAGTAGCGCCTGCCCGAATCCACTACAATAGACATCATCAATAACAACTTATTAGGAAAAATCTCATGCGAACGAGCGTGCTTTTTGTATTCGTACTTTTGTTGATCCTACCCTTGCCCGCACAGGCACAAACTGACACATGGGAAGACGGTTGTGATGCCCGCATTATTGATGTCATCGCCGCCACGACCGATGTGATTGATTATCATGCCGGTTGTGCGCGTTATCGTGAATGTGACCCTTCAAGTTACGGGTATGCGGATTGTCAATTTGCCGCTTTTCAGGTCATGCTAGAACAATGCCCGCTGGATGATGCGCGTTGTCATGATGGTGCGATTCTGTTCGCCGCCGCCATCCTTGTGTTTGACGATCCCTTCGGCGAATCGTCCGGCTTTATGCCTCCGCAAGAAATTATCGACGCTGTGCCACGCGGGTTAGATGCGTTCTGGAAGGGCGACGATGCAGGGGCGTTGAGCGCCTATCAAGTGCCTGCCACCAGCGATACATCCTATTATGCCGGCGATTTGATGATGCCTATTAGCCGTGCCGTGCTTTATCAGCGCCTGAATCAGCCGGAAAACGCGTTCGCTGAATACGATATGGCTCTGGATGCAACTTTCGCGCATCCATTGCTCGCCTATGCCCGCGCTCAGTTATATGCTTCCCTCGGACGCACCGACGAAGCCTCATTTGATATTGCCACGATTGGAACGTTTATCGCTAGAGATTCCGAAGGTCGGGTAGATGATGCGCTGAACGATTTCGTGATGGCGTTGCAAGCACAATATCCACTGGATGAAACGGTTATGCAGGATTGGTTGCTATATCCGGTACTCGATGTAAATGGTGGCGTGGCGGGCGAGTTTGTCAGCGATAACAGCCTTGTGCCACCGCGTCCGGTGAGGCTCGGTATTTTCGATAACCTTGACGTGGTGGTGGCGATTGGTTTGAAAAATTGGAGTTCGGACGGGTTCTTCACGCCGGACACCATCTTACAAGTCTTGCTCCTTGACGAAGCTGGCACTTCCTACAGGCTAAATTATCCCGAAATTTACGGCAATTCCGGTTCAATCGCGCTTGTTCCCGATGACTTTGGGTTTCATGGGCAGGAGCGAATTAACTTTTTTGAAGGGGCTGGCGATTGGCGCTTTATGCTCGCTCCGGTTGGCGCACCCGACCCGCGGATAAGCCTTGCAGAGATGCGTTATTGCGAAGGCAGTGTGCGCTCGCGTCTGGAAATCGGCGCTGTGGTGACGGATGTTTCCTTTCTACCGGAGTATGCGCTGTCATTTTCGGAAACAGCAGATGGTGTGATTATTGAGGATAGTACGTCGGATCGCCCATTTGTTACGGTTTTGGGTGGACCGGAATGTATGGATAATGTGACGTGGTGGCAGGGGCATCACAATAACTTGGGGCGTTTAGGCTGGTTTCGGGAAAATGTGGACATGACCTATACCGCCGCACCATCAACGATTCAAGCGGAAAACATCCTGTGTGATGGCGTTGCGCCCGCTTTGCCCTCGCGCCTCGCTGTAGACAGTACAGCGTCTGTCTTACCGGATTTAGGATCAAACAATATCCGCGATTATCCATCATCAGAAGCCGAGTTACTCGGTAGCATCCCGCCACAAGGCACATTTGACATCATCGGCGGTCCCGTGTGTATTGATGGGCTTGTCTGGTGGCATGTGGATTATAATGGCTTAATCGGCTGGACGGCAGAAGGTGCAGACGGCATCTACTGGCTCGCGCCAACCGGGTAATCTCTTTGATTCGTGACAAGCGTAGTGAGGGATGAATGTGATGCAAAAAAGGGTGCTGATTATTTTAGTGTTGCTGTTGATTTTACCGTTACCTATGCAGGCACAGGATAATCTCTGGCAGAATGATGGCTGTAGCGAGGTTGTGATTGAAGAAATCGCCGCCACCACCTATGTGCTTGATTATCATGCGGCATGTGCCCATTATCTCACCTGTGACCCTACAAGCGAGGGAGATGCTGTCTGTCAATTCTCCACGTTCGAGATGCTACTGGAACAATGTCCGCTGGATGATGCACAATGCCACGATGGGGCGATTCTGTTCGCCGCCGCCATTCTTGCGTTTGACAATCCCTTCTATGACAGTGCGGGATGGGAGCCACCGCAAACGGTCATTGATGGCGTGCCACGCGGATTGGAAGCCTTCTGGAATGGTCCCGATGAAGCCGCTCTGAGCGCCTATGCGTTGACGCGTACAAGTAGCTATCGCTATGACCAGATGATGCCCCTCAGCCGTGCGGTGCTCAATCAACGTTTGGGGCAAACTCAGCCCGCCACTTTTGAATTTAGTTCGGCATTTGCGGTCACGCCGGATCAACCTTTGTTGTTGTATGCTCGTAGCCAATTTTATGCGCAGATGGGACGGATGGATGAAGCCGCTTTTGACATCGCCTCGATTGCCTCCATCCTCGCTGATGAACCTGCTTCCGCTGAATTCGTGGCGACCTTGCAAGAAGCATTCCCTCTTGATGAAACTGTGATGGGCGCGTGGATGCTCTATCCGCTAGCGGTCACCCGAAGCCTTGATGATGGCTACTTTACCACCGATCAATCCCTTGAGCCGCCGCGCCCCATTCAACTTGGCGTTTTTGAAGACATCCAGCAGATCGCCGCGATTGGCTTAAAAAATTGGAGTTCCGGCACGGAAGGGTATCTGATCCCTGATGATCGCTTTCAAGTATTAGGCGCTTCCGATGAGGGAACGTCTTATATACTCAATTACGTCCAATTATACGAAAACTCCGGTTCTCTCACCCTCACGTTTGACGAGGGCAATTTTATCGGACATGAAGTTCGGGTGGCGAGCGATGTTTACGAATGGAATTTCATCGTCGCACCCGCCAATGCCCCTGATCCCCGCCTCAGTTTTGCCGATGCGCGTATTTGTGAGGGCGGGGTCGTTTCTCGCGTCGGAATCGGGACAATCGTCACAGGTGCATCGTTCACCGCACCCCTGACCCTCGCCGATAGTCCCGCAGGCGCAACCACGGGCGAAGTATATCCCAGAGAGTCGGACATTGCCATCAATGATGCCCCCGTCTGCGTAGAAAATGTGTTGTGGTGGCATGGTGTACAGGCACAGGGGGAATCTGGCTGGTTCGCTGAAAATGACGGCATGACCTACCATGTTGCCCCTGTCACCGGGGCTTATTGTGCGCTCAATCCGCCGACGCTTGCCACGCGATTGAGCGTTGGTACAACGGGCGCAGTCGTGCCGGATTTAGGCGCAAACAATATGCGTGCGTATCCATCATCGCAAGGTGAACTACTGGATGCCATTCCACCGCAGGCAACTTTTGACATTCTTGGTGGTCCGGTGTGTATTGATGATCTCGTCTGGTGGTTTGTCGATTATGACGGTCTGCTCGGCTGGACGGCAGAAGGCGCAGATGGCATCTACTGGCTCGCCCCGACGGAGTAGGGCGTAAAAATCAAAAGAGGTTGCTCTAAACATTTGGACAGCCTCTTGCTCATAGTCGGCTTTTATCGTTGAAAAACTCCCCCAAAATCTTCCTTCCCCGCACGAATCTTAAAAATCGCATATCATTGAACTATTCGTTTTTATTGACTATACACTCCAACAACACCGCAACTAATAGTTATGAGGATGATGATTATGTTTAAACTGGGTTGGTTGTTGTTCGTTATCGGGATGATTGGCGGGATGGCGGGCGCGTTTTACATGGCAGGGAGCGAAGATGCGCTTCCGTTTTTGGAGGGCTATTTTTGTCAGGATAACGAAACCCTCATTCGTACCAGCACAGAGACTTATGATGGAAATGCCATCAACTTTTATTGTGAGAAAAATGATGGTGGCGCACGCACAAGCGCCGATGGTCAATTTTTTATGGCGCTTGGTCTGGTGTTTTCGCCGCTGATACTCTCTATCCCGCTGATTATCATTGGTGGTATCCGATACTCACGGCGCACCCAACAGCAGGTGATGAGCGGCGTGTTAGGGCAGATGCAATATACCGATGGTAGTGGGCAAGTGTTCGTTAAATCAAGCAAAATCCCTGCCGGTAATTTCACAGATGTCAATTCGATGATTAATGCGGTGATGGCTGGCGCGAAGGACTTAAACACGTCGCAAAAGCTCACGCTTAAGCAAAAGCTCGAACAGCTACAGGAAGCCTACGATTCAGGACTCATCACCTACGATGAGCTTCAAATCCGCAAAGATCGTGTGCTGGATGAGATCGCCGAGGATTAGGTTAGCGTCAGGTTTTCTGTGAGTTGAACTAAGCCCACCATTGCGACGCGCTGAAAATCAGGTTATTGTGCTGATTATGTTCTCTAATAGTTGGTTCGATAATACTGGTTGATGGCTGTGCGTAAAACAATTCCTTATGTCCCGCTGGTGATGATTTTTTTGCTCGGCTTTCTGGTGCTGACCTATCAGCTGGATAAGGTCGCGTTGTGGGCAGATGAAGGTTGGACAATCGGCGCGACGAACGCCTCTGATCCGCTGGTGACGGTGCGCGATTGGGTAGCGATTGACGTGCATCCGCCGCTGTTTTTCGTCGGCTTGGATGGCTGGCGCGTTTTCACGGGTGATACGATTTTCGAACTGCGTTATTTCTCCGTGATGGTCTCGATGGTCGGCATCGCTGTCGCGTTCCGGCTCGGTAAATCACTTTATGGAACGCGGGCAGGGCTGTTCGCAGGTTTGTTTTATACCCTGCACGACCTCATCAAAGTGTTGACGCAGGAAGTCCGCCATTATTCCGGTCAGATGATGCTCTCTACACTTACCGTCTGGATGTATTGGCGCTTCTGGAAACAACCCACACGCGGGCGCGGGATCGCGTTTGTGCTGGCGGGGACGGCGCTCATCTACACACATTATTGGGGCGGATTCGTCCTGCTCGGTCTGGCGATTCATGCGCTGTTGACGCAACGCAAGCACATCAAGCCCTTTATTTATGCGTTTGTGGCGATTGGATTGCTCTATCTGCCGTGGATTCCGGTGTTGATTCATCAAATCACGCTGGAACGTCCGGGCGGATTGCCCCACGCACTTCCGAATACGTCTACAGTTTATGCTGTGCTGACCTTTCAACTGCTCGGCATCCCCGAACTCTTGTGGGTGGTGCTGTGTGTGGTCGGCGCGATTGGCGCGTTTACGCTCAAATTCGACAGTCTGCGCGATGTGTGGAAGGCATGGAAACCGACCCCTGCGACTCTGTTGCCACTCCCGATCATTATTCTGACTCCGGTGTTGTCGATTCTGCTCAATAATTTCTACCCGACGCTTTCGTTTCGTTCGTTGGCGGTCATAATCCCGCTTGTGATGGTGCTCGCCGCGCATGGTTTGTCGCGTTTTCGATTGCCAGAACAAACGGCTGTGCTGGTGTTTATCGTGCTGTTTAGCCTGTCGAAAACCGGATCAACACCCTTGCAACGCGCCCCGTGGGAGCAAATCGGCACGTTTATGACGCAACACGCGACGGAAAGTGATGTGATTCTGCTGGAACTCGACACCGATGTTGACCCGATGGCGTATTATCTCTCTCAGGCGGCAAACCCGACGGATTATGTGTTCTCCGAGCGGGTGCGAGAAACCGAACCGGACGCATATCCGGCGCTGATGCAAGACACCTTGAGCGCGCATGATGGCATCTGGGTGGCGAAACTCGGCTGGGCGGCGCTTGATGGCGATGTGCGCTCTGAATTGATGGCGCGGGGTTACGTGCAGACCGCGCCGGAAATTGCGTACGGCGCATATCTGGATGAAGGCGGCATGTTCGTCTGGCGCTTAGACCGTCCGCCACAAACAGACCCGCTGACCGTGTATAGCGATCCGCAAAATGACGACAACACGGATTCGCTCATATTGCGTTCGGCGGAAGTCGACGCGCACCCTGACGGCGTGACGGTCAATCTGTTGTGGGCTGTGGCGGCGACACCATCACGCGAATACACGATTTCGGCGTTTGTACTCGGCGCGGATGGTGCGTTTATGAATCACGATAGCGCCCCGTTTGAGGGACGGTCAGCGACGACCACATGGACAGCAGACGGAGTGTATTTTGATAGCCACCTGATCGACACATCAACCCTGCCTGCCGGAGAATATCAGGTGGGCGTGGCGGTGTATGCCTTTACCGATCAGACCTTTACGGAGATTCGCAACCTCAGCGCCGATGATTGTAGCGATGCGCCGGACGATTGCCGCTTTATCTTCGTCGGCACGGTCACGCTGGAGTAAAAAATCACAACCACCCCGTCCCGATAGTGAAAGACGGGGTGGTTGCATACTCGTTAAGATTTACCAAGCGTAGGCTTCTGGTGCGGCTCCACCGGGACCGGGGAAAATCTCGTCCAGCTTGCCGAGCAATTCTTCATCCAGCTTGATTTCGAGGGCGCGTAAACTGCCTTCGAGTTGGTCAAGTGTGCGCGGACCGATAATCGGCGCGGTGACGGTGGGCTGATGCAACAGCCATGCCAGCGCGACATCGGCGGGATTTTCGCCCAGTGTCTCACAGAAGGCTTCATATTTCTCGATCTTGTCGCGGTTTTTCTCAATCGCGTCTTTCATACGATCCGCGCTCCGGCGACCCTCTTCAATCTTCTTGAGCACGCCACCGAGCAACCCACCACCGAGCGGACTCCACGGAATGACACCCAATCCATAGGCTTCGCAGGCGGGCAGGACTTCTAGCTCAACCATGCGATCATTGAGGTTATACAGGCTTTGCTCGCTGACCAGACCCATAAAATGGCGTGATTTAGCGATTTCGTTTGCCTGTGTGATGTGCCATCCGGCGAAGTTACTACTGCCGACGTATAAGACCTTGCCTTCACGTACCAATTGTTCCATCGCCTGCCAGATTTCTTCCCACGGGGTATCACGATCAATGTGGTGCATCTGATACAGGTCGATGTAGTCGGTTTGCAGGCGCTTGAGGCTGTCTTCGCAGGCTTTCTTGATGTGCAACGCGGACAGCCTGCTCTGATTGGGCCAATCCCCCATGCCTCCATAAACTTTGGTGGCGATGACCGTTTTTTCACGTCTGCCGCCGCCCTGTGCGAACCAGCGCCCGACGATCTGTTCGGTCACGCCTTCGCCGGTTTTCCAGCCATACACATCTGCGGTATCGAAAAAGTTGATCCCCAGATCATGTGCTTTGTCCATAATCGCATAGCTATCTTCTTCGGTGGTATGCGGACCGAAGTTCATCGTGCCGAGGCATAAGGGACTGACCCGTAACCCTGTACGTCCTAAACGTGAATATTCCATTTAAACGTTCTCCCTAGTACTTAATTTATTTGATGATACCGCCTTCAAGATACCCCATTTTGACGCGCCGGACGACCAATTGGATACATCCTATGCGTTTAGTTCGCGCTCAGACGGTTCATGTTGATCACGCGTAATCCGTAGTACGATGGCGATGTTGAGCGAAACGACGCAAAAAATAATGTCCAGCCATTGATCGGCGCGGATGCCGTAGACGATCTCTGCGAAGTCGCCTCGCATCTCACCGATGCCAAACATGCCCGCACTGAACACGGCGAGACTCAGCCAGAAAATGGCGGGTGAAATGTCTTTGGCGAGTTGATGCCGACGGTTAATTATTTGGGCAAGAAGATTTGGCAGATCATACATGTCCTGTTTAGCCTTTGTGTTCCCCTCACCCCCCAGCCCCCTCTCCCACAAGGGGCGAGGGGGAGAAAGAGTCGGTTGGAAAGTCCTTCTCCCTTTATGGGAGAGGGATTTAGGGTGAGGGTTTTGAAGCAATTGACTGTCTGCATAACCTGTCACGTCGCCCTTAATTTGCCGTGCTTCCCCATAAACACGCCATACTACGTAACTTACCAGAATACCCAATAGCGTCACGCTCAAGCCCATACCGATTTGCTGGGTGCGGAAACGCGGTTCGATCATGTTGAAGATGTCCCGCGCTTCCCACACCTGCCACGCGGGATAATTCGATAGATTATCGACCTCCGCGCCGTAACTGCAAAAGGCTTCATAACAGCCCCACCAGCCCATCAAGCCCATGAACGGCAAGACGAACATGAGCGGAATGAGCAACTCTCGAAACGCCACCCCACGCAGTTTGGACATAATCCACATGCCGACCAACGCGCCGATGACCGCGCCGTGCCAATCCAGCCCGCCGGCACGCAATCGGGTGATTTCCGCTGTGTTGGCGCTAAAGTACGTCCAATTCAGCGCGACATGAAATCCACGCGCCACGATCACACCGAGAACACCTCCCGCGAGGCACACATCTATTACGCGTCCGGCACGGATATTGCCCCGCATCCACCACACCATAAAGGCGAGGCTGAACACGATGCCGAGCATCAGCAACACAGTGTATTGGGGCAGGCGGTTCAGGTTTACAGGATCAAGGATTTCGAGCATAAGGGTTCGTTTGGGTTATCTGTTTTGGGGGATTGATTTGATCGAACATTTTGGGCGACCTCGCAGGTCGCCCCTACGGAAATGACTGTTTTATGAGCTAATAGCTAGAAGCCAACAGCTAAGAGCTGTTTTATAACTCACTGCGTCCTTGCAGAGCGCGGGTGAGGGTGACGGCATCCACATATTCGATGTCGCCGCCGACGGGCAACCCGCGAGCGAGGCGCGTCACTTTAACGCCCTTGCCTTCCAGTTGGCGCTGAATATACATCGCGGTTGCGTCGCCTTCATAGCCGGGATTGGTGGCGATGATGATCTCCAGAATTTTACCCGCATCTACCCGCGTGACCAATTCTTTGATTTTGAGGTCATCCGGTCCGATGCCGTTAACGGGTGAAATCGCGCCGTGCAGGACGTGATATTTTCCGCGATAACTGCCCGTGCGCTCAATCGCCAGCACATCCAGCGGTTCTTCAACAACAGCGACCAGTTCAGCCTCGCGGTTGGTATCCGCACAGATTCGGCACGGATCATGGTCGTTATCGGTGATGTTATGGCACACGGAGCAAAACGTCGTGCTGGTTTTCATCTCACGCAGGGCATCCGAAAGGGTGAGCGACACTTCTTCCGGTGCGCGGAGCAGATAGAACGTCAAACGGGAGGCGGTTTTCGGACCCACGCCCGGTAAACGCGCAAAGGATTCGATCAATTTGTTGACGGATTCAGGGATTGCATTCGCCATGAAATATCCTTTAGTGGCTAATTGGTGTTTATTTTCACCTCACCCCCCGACCCCCTCTCCAAAAATTAGAGAGTGGGAGGGTCTGGTTTGTGTTCACATACCAAACACGGAGGCAAGAATTAATTCTGCTTAATTGTCGTAACTGTCATCCCAATTTCGATCTGTTCGGGATCAACTTTAAAAAATAGGCTGAAGTGTTTAGCTTTTTTTTCGTGGTCTGCATCAGAACGAGCCATTAAATCATCATGCGCGTAATCAGCGATTGGAATACCCGCGACTTGTGTCACCACATCGGGTTTATTACCGCCTGAAATCAGCACTGAATCACCGATTTTTAGCGTACCTGAAATGATTTCACCATAAGTGGCAATTCCACGATCTTTAAGCACGAACAGGTCTGTGATGATGCCTTCAAATGTTTCTGGATTTTCTGTGTGCGTCATTGGGATCAAGCTCATGATAGACACGAAGGGCGATACAATGATCGCCCTGAGAGTTTCGTTTATCAGTGATGCGTTCTGCGATGTTAGCCGAACAGCCCACCTAAGCCAGGCATTCCACCCATGCCGCCGGTGATACCTTCCATGCGTTCTGCCGCCATCGTCTGGCTTTGTTCAATCGCCTGATTGACCGCCGCGACGAGTAAGTCCTGTAAATCTTCCACCCATTCGTCTTCTGATGTGTCGACAAGATCAGGGTTCAGTTTGATGGATTGCACGCGTTGATGTCCGGTGATGACAATGGTCAATGCACCGCCACCGACGGAGACTTCTACCGTCTCGTTTTCCAGCGCGGCTTGTGCGTCTACCATATCCTGTTGCATCTTTTGCAGTTGCTTGAGCATCCCTGCCTGTCCACCGGGCATTCCGCCCATGCCACCTTTACGCTTTGCCATGTGATTTACTCCTCATTTGCTTGTAACGGTTATTATATCCCGAAGTGTGTCGGTCTTCGATTTTTCGGTGATTGCGTTTAGATATTAAAGTATAGATGATCGATATTAGATTGATGTAATCCGTTCCGCGAAAATTTTATCAGGACGATCTTTTGTAGGGGCGACCTGCCATGTCGCCCAGCCCCTTTCCAGCTTTGCAAAGCGGGATAAGTCTCCCCTTACGAAGTGGGGGGAGATTTAGAGGGGGGATTAAACATGTTATCCCCCATCGGGCTTATCATCGGTCTTGATGCGCCCGCCAAGTTCTAAGCCCATGGACAGCACCGGATCATCAATCGGTGTGTCGCCACTTTCGTCTTTATCCCCACCACCGCCACCATCAATGGGCGCTTGCGGAAGTTCCGCCACGAGTTGCAGTTGCACACGCAGGGGAATGCTATGAATCGTCTTGAGCGCGTGCTCCACGATAGCGATTTTTTCAGGATAGTTCAGACGCTCAAAATAGAACTTCTCGTTGGTGCAGATATAAACCACGTTGCCATCCACCCGTTGCACGCGGAATTTTTCCACGACGGGCGGCGCACTCTGATTGAGCTTATACAACACACGGAGCATATCGCTCCATTTTTGACTAATAATCTGTCCCGGAATCACGGGCGGTTGTCCGGTTTTCATCGGCTCCTGTGGAATCTCATCCGCTGGAGCAGGTGCGTTGGCTTGTGTGCCACCAGTCGCGCCCTGAGAAGCGAAATTCATCTGCGGCATTGCCTGCATCGCTTCCGGTTCTGGATTGCGTAGACTATCAATCAATGCCAGTTCCAGCGACAATTGCGGTTGCCAGCCGCCGCGATATTCATTCACCGCTTCGTTAAAGTTACGGACTGCTTTTAGCAACACGCCGCGACTGACGATCTTGGCTTGCCGTTCGTAGGTCTCGCGGTCTTCTGCGGAGGCTTCTACAAGGTCGGCGCTGGCGGTTTGCGTCAGCATAATTGCGCGCAGATGCTCCACCACTTGCTGACCGAATTGCTTCGGATCACTGCCGGAATCAATCGCCGTGTTGATGAGATGCAACCCACGCGGCACATCTTCGTCAACGATGGCATCCACCAATTCCTTGACGGCGCGGACATTTGCCGTGCCGAGGATGCGCTGGGCGATTTCTAGCGTGATGTGTTCCTGCGGGTCGCTCACGATCTGGTCAAGCAGGCTGATGCTATCGCGCACACTGCCCGTACCCTGCCGTGCGATGAGTTCCAGCGCATCACGATCCATGTTCAGACCTTCGGCGCTGGCGATTTGCTCCAGACGATCCGCCACATTCATCAACGACACGCGCCGGAATTCAAACTGAAGACAGCGACTCTTGATCGTCGCCGGCACTTTGTCGATTTCCGTCGTCGCCAGCACGAAAATCGCGTGATCGGGCGGTTCTTCCAGCGTTTTCAGCAGGGCATCAAACGCGCTCCCACTAAAGCGATGCACCTCGTCGATGATATAGATTTTGTAGCGTCCCTCGCCGGGCGTAAAGGCGATTTTGTCACGCAGATCGCGCACATCATCTACGCCGGTATGGGTCGCCGCGTCAATCTCGATCAAATCGAGGAAGCGCCCTTCGTTGACGGCAATACACGCATGACACTCATTGCATGGGCGCTTATCCGGGTCTTCATTGGTGCAATTGACCGCTTTCGCCAGCAAACGGGCGGTTGTCGTCTTGCCCGTGCCACGCGGACCGCTGAACAGATACGCATGGCGGATGCGTCCGGTTTTGAGCGAATTAATCAGTGTACGTGTAATGTGTTCCTGACCCACCACATCGTCATATGCGAGGGGTCGCCATTTGAGGTAAAGTGCTTGTTCGGGCAATTTTCCATGTCTCCCTAAACTGCCTTCAGTCTATCATTCCAATGGCACAGAAGCAACCGAAACTCTGCTAGAATTTCCTGACGATTCAGATACAATGATCGCAGTCTGTAACAATTTTGGCGTAATATCGAAGTGATGATTAGGGAACATGGAGTATTCGCGTGAAACAGTCACGTTTTATGAGTAGCCGTATTCTGATGTTAGTTGTTTGTTTGTTTCTGGCGGGTTTGATCGTCACACTGGCGCAGGAAACCACGCCTGAGCCACAACCCGACACGCCGGATTTATACGATGTGGAGATTCTCGTCCCGCAGATCATCGCCAGCTTCCCGCATGATTCGTCTTCATTTACACAGGGGTTGCTGTTGCATGAGGATGGCTTCTTCTATGAAAGTGGTGGCGGTAGCGCGGCGTATGGCAATCAGTCCAGCTTACGGCAGGTTGATCCGATTACAGGTGAAGTTATCCGTCAAGTGGATATACGTGATGATATTTTCGCGGAAGGTTTGGCGCTGGTCGATGATCGCCTGATTCAGCTCACATGGCGCAATCAAGCGGCGATTGTCTATGATCTCGCAACGTTCGAGCCGACAGGTATTTTCCAGTACAGCGGTGAGGGCTGGGGCTTATGCTACGACGGCACGAACCTCTATATGAGTGATGGCAGTGGCAATATCACCGTGCGTGACTCAGAGACTTTTCAGCCGATCAACTTCATCACGGTCACGCTGTTTGATCTGCCGACGGACGAACTCAACGAACTCGAATGTGTGGACGATTATATTTACGCCAATGTGTGGAACACCGATACGATTCTGCGGATTGATAAATTCACGGGTGTTGTCGACGGTGTGATTGATGCTAGCGGGTTGCTCACGCCGGAAGAACGCGCCGACTTGCAATCCGGGCAGGTGTTGAACGGCATCGCCTATAATCCTGAAACGGGCAATTTTTACCTGACGGGCAAGGAATGGTCGCAATTATTTGAAGTCACACTCGTCCCGCGTGAGTCTGTTGGCGAATAACGATTATGAACAACAATCGTTTCGTTATAAAAAACTTGATAACTGAAGCGCCTAGCTGTTTATTGCAAGGTCGTAAAAGTGGCTTAACCAAACCGCATTGGGCTGAAACCCCAATGCTAGAATGATTTTTGAAACCCCACTGAAGTGGGCTGTTTTCACAAATGTACGGGACGAATAGCCTGCTTCAGCAGGGTTTTATACTAGCTTAGCCAATGGGTTTCAGCCATTGGCGGCACTTTGCAACAGAGCAACTAAAAACTAATCACTAATCTCTTCAACACGTTGAGTAAACGTCAAGTTAGGTTAGCATAGTTGGGTTACAATACGCCGTATGAATGCAAAAACGACAATAATCACAATAAGTATCGCGCTGTGTTTGCTCTTTGGGGTGGGAATCAAACCCGAACCCGCACAGGCGCAGGATACAGTAAGCTATCTTCTTGGTCAGATTAACGGCTTACGGGCTTCGCTCGGACTTCCTCCTTATACGCTGAACGGAACATTGAGCGCCGCCGCACAAAATCAAGCCAATTGGATGGCACAGACGGAACAGGTCAGCCATACGCAAACCAACGGCTCCACGCCCAGTTCTCGCGCCGCCGCCGCTGGCTATGCCTCCTCGTGGGTGAGCGAAAACATCTACATGGGGACGAACGGCACAGCGGAAACGGCATGGGTGTGGTGGCTGAATTCGCCCATTCATTATCGCGGAATCACCAGCACAAATTACACCGAAATCGGCATCGCGTCTGGCAGTACAGACCGGATGCGCTCGTTCGTGCTGGTGTTTGGCAATCCGACGGGCTGGCAATCTGCGCCTGCCTCTGCGAGCAATTCTGGCGGGAATTCTGCTTCTGGTGGAGGCGGTTTGCCTCCTTATGTTGTCGGGCTAGATAATCGCGGCAACATTATGCACGAGATTCAACCGGGGCATACGCTCGGCGAAATCGCGCTGATTTACGGCTATACATGGGATGATCTGCAATATATCCGCGATCTGAACAGCATGACCGAGGAAGAGGGGCGCAACCTTGGCGTTGGCGCGGTTTTGCTTGTGCCACCCTATTCAGGCACCTATACGCCCACGCCGGGCGGACCGCCAGAAAATATCGCACAGGCAACAGAAGTTGGCGCAGAGGGACAGATTAGTGATTTTAGCGCCCCCTATACCGAAGATGAACAGGTGCGCCAGCAATTCGAATCAGTATCCACGCCACAGGTGATTCCGTTGATGCCCCCAACAGCAACCCCCGAACCGATCATCGTCGCGGATGCGTCCGGTGCGGGTGGTGTGGTGGTAACGTCGGCGGTTTTGCCGGAATGGGTGGCGGAAACTGAAGTCGCGCCTGTCGTCACGCCACGCGAGGACATCCCCAACCCGCCGATTGTGAACGGCAACGTCAGCGATACGACGAACAGCACAGCGATTGCCCAAAATTGGACGGCGGCGACGGTCACGCCGACACTAGGGCTGACCGAGGTAGCGATGGTGGATGACGGTCAGGGTGTTATAAGGGGCGACTTTGGGGTGTCAATGGTTGTTGCAGACGAGGGCGGTGATGGCGGTGGCATGTCGCCTATGATTTACATCATCATCGGTGTGCAAATTGGTGTGGTGGCGATGGCAGGATTTGAATTTTTCCGGCGACGTGGTAAATAAGCGATAAAATAAAAGGGCGTGCCTCTCGCGCTGGATGGCGCACATTCGTTATAATGTGTTTTCGTCCATCTTTGCTGAGAGGCTTGACCCATGTCTCCTTTAGAATTGGGAGTCTTAATCTTTGTCGTGCTTGCCTTGCCTTTTGCTATCATTGTGGCAATTCTTCTCTGGTTACGGCGCAACGTCCACCAAACGCAGGACGCAATCGCTAATCGTTTTCCGACTGCGGTCAAAATCATTCCCAGTGCAAGTTTCTTCGGGCAGGAATCAAAAGGCGTGATGCAGATGCGTGGCACTGGCACCCTCGTCCTGACGACAACCTCACTTTACTTTCAGAAGTGGGTCGTCGGCACGGAATACACCATCAATCTGTCACAAATCCGTGCTATCGAAACACCGACCTCTTTTCTAGGAAAAACGCAATTTAAGCCCCTCCTCAAGCTGGTCTATCAGACTGACTCAGGTCAGCAGGATGCGATGGCATGGCTTGTGCCTGATTTTGAAGAACTGAAAAAAATGATCGAAGACCGGATACAGCTGTAATGCTCAAAATTGGAAAACCCGCGCCGAATTTCACGCTACTCAATCAGGCAGAAAATAGCATCACTTTACGCGATTTTATCGGGCGTAAGGTGGTGCTATTTACGTTTATTGCCGTCGGTGCGCCTGCCTGTTCCGCGCAAGTGTCCGCGTTTGAGACGATCTTCCCCGCGTTACAGCAGGCAAATGTGATTCTTCTGGGCATCGGGATCGACTCGCCGGAAAGTCTCGGCGCGTGGCATCGTGAACTCGGCTTACCCTTCGATTTGCTTGCTGACCCCGATCATGACGTTCTCGAAAAATATGACGCATGGGACGGTTTATCGTTCAAAGCACGCTCATTCGCCGCGCCCTTGCGCTCTTATTGGATGATTGACGAATCCGGTATTTTGCGGGCAGGGCAGACACGCGTCACCGTCGATATGTGCGTGCAGGGTGTGTGTTCCGCGCTTGATATAAACCCCGAATAATCATCCCGCGTTAAGCAAACAGGGGTAAACTCTGCGCTGTAAAATCAAACTTGAATTAGCAAACGATCATGAATAATAATCGTTTGTGGAAAAAACTTTGCATATTTAAAGCTCTTGGCTCTTGGCTTTTAGCGAAAGCGGTATTTTTTCAAACTAATAGCCAAAAGCTAACGGCTAAAAGCTCTTTTTCACGAGCATTCACTTTAAGCTGAATTCTGTTTAGGTAATCCCTTTATTAGAGGAGAAATAACTATGCCAGCCATTGGCGAGCAAGCACCGGATTTTGAATTGCTGAATCAAGACGGAAAACTGACAAAACTCAGCGATTATCGCGGTAAAAAAGTGATTTTATTTGCCTATCCTAAAGCAGGCACAGGTGGATGCACCACACAGGCGTGCGGACTGCGCGACGAATACCCGAATTTTGAGGCGTCGAATGCGGTTGTATTGGGCATCAGTCCCGATGAACCGAAAGATAATCTCAAGTGGAAGAATAAAGAAAATCTGCCCTATGATTTGCTGTCTGACCCCGAACATGCCATTCTGGAAGCGTGGGGCGCATGGGGCGAAAAATCCATGTACGGCAAAAAATATATGGGCGTGATTCGTTCGCATTGGGTCATCGGCGAAGATGGCAAAATCATCGACGAACAAGTTAAAATCAGCCCGAAAGACAGCATTAAAAAAGCCGCCGCGATAGTCAAGTAGGGATACCTTGATGGCTAGTCAGCAATTCAGCTAGTCAGTTTCTCAGTAAGAGCATTCTCTTGCTCATGATGACCTGTTTGTAGCTGAACTGCTGATGGCTGAGTCGCTAAAAAGGTCTTTTTACATGAGTTTCTGAAAAAATAGCTATTGTTAACCACCTAGCAATCAGTGTAAGGATACATATACGTGACCGAAACCACTCCGCCAACCATTATGCCCGGTGCAGAACCTTTTTTTCGTCGTGGCGAGGGCGACCATGCTGATATTGGCGTGTTGTGCCTGCACGGGCTGACCGCTACCCCGCATGAAGTTCGCTGGTTGGCGGAACATCTGAACAAACAGGGCTATACCGTCCTCGCGCCCCGCATCGCCGGACACGGCACCCATTATCATGATCTGGAACGCGTCACATGGGGCGATTGGTACACTAGCGCCCTGGACGCGTATCAAGTGCTGGCGCAACAATGTGAGCAGGTATTCATCGCGGGCTTGTCTATGGGGGGCTTGCTGGCGTGCTTATTGGCGCAGGCGGTGCCGATTGCCGGAATTGCTGTGATGGCATCGCCGTTAGTCATGCGCTCCCGTTTATTGCCTTATGCCCATCAGATCAAGCGGCTTCAACCGTATCAGGATTTTGCTGATAATAGTGATTTTCCTCGCTACCTGAGGGAAGAACAATTGCGCCTCGGTGAGCCGAACTATGGGCGGGTACGCTATGATATTTGCCCGACGCACGCCCTCGCGGAACTGTATGCCCTTTGTAACGTCGTACGTGAAAGTCTGCCGGGCATCAACGTACCAACCTGCCTGATCTACTCTAAAAATGACAAAACCGTGCCGTTCGAGAACTTTAGCATCGCCGTCAATGGGCTGAAAAATGCGCCGATCCTGCAACAACACATCCTCGAAAAGAGCGGTCACATCGCCACAATGGACATAGAACGAGAAACCGTTTTCGGTCACATTAACACCTTTATCGGCGCACCTGTAAACGAAGACCAAACCTCCCCAACACCCTCTGAGATTACAAACTGATTACAAAAATTTTCAGATTGTAATCGTTTACCCGTTCAATCGCCTAAACCGATTTATTGACGATGTTGTGCATTCGTGTTATTGTCATCAGCTATCAGCAAAAGTCCTTAATCGGGCTATGTTGTAACTTCCTCACCAAGAGGAAATGTTGCTTAACGTATGGCGCTTCGCCTGCGTAAGGAACAGACAATTTAATATTATAATCGTACTTTAGGAGGTACACATGAGAAGGTCGATACGTCTCGTCGTTCTCGTCCTGGTATTCGCGCTTGCGCTAGTATCGATGAGTGTGGCATTCGCACAGGATGATGACTACAAAATCATCTACACAGGTCGCCAAATGGGACCCAGCGACATCCCCACATTAGACCCATCACAGGCATCGGACGTGCCATCAGTATCCGTTATTGCAGAAATTTTCCCCGAACTAGGTCGCTTACATGAAGAAAACGTCGTCGTCGAACCCGGTATGGCAACATGGACCGTTTCCGATGATGGTCTGGTTTACACCTTTAGCATCACCCCGGAAGTCCCATGGGTAAGCTACAATGCTGATACAGAACAAGTTGAACAGGTGATGGATGCGGACGGCAACCCCCGTTACGTGACTGCCAGCAACTTCGTCACCACCTTCCAGCGCACAATGGATCCATTGGTCGCCTCAGATTACTCTGGCGTGCTTGCCGCATGGGTCGTTGGCGGTGCAGAATGGACAGGGAGTGATCCTGAAGCCAGCGAAGAAGAACGTGCCGCGTTGCTTGACGCGCTGGGCATTGTCGCACTTGATGATTACACACTGGAATTGACCGTGCCGCGTGCGTCTGCCGCTGTTGAGTCGGTTATCAGCATGTGGGTCACCACCGCGTCACCAACATGGTTGATCGAAGAAGTAGGTGATTTCTGGATTGAACCGGAAAACATTGCGTCTTATGGTCCGTTTGCCGTCAAGGACTGGGTTCATGACGAAAGCCTGACCATGATTAAGAATCCGTTCTTCCCCGGTAGCAACAGCATCCCGCAAGCCAATGTTGACGAAGTCGTTTTCCAATTCCTTGATAGCGACCCGCAACTTGCCGCCTTTGAAGCCGGTGATCTGGATGTTTCTGAAGTGCCAGTGAGCGCGATTGATCGTATTCGTTCCGACGAAGAACTCAGCGCCGCTTTACACAGTGACTTCGGTACCTGCACCTACTACTATGGCTTTAACGTCACACGCCCGCCGTTTGATGATGCCCGTGCAGTCCGTGCGTTCTCCTATGCGATTGACCGTCAGGCAATTGTGGATAACATTACCCGCCGTGGTGAAACACCGGCTGGGTTCTTCACCCTGCCGAACATGGTCGCCGCACCGCAACAGGCAGATTATCCAGAATTTGCAATGCGTTACGATGCAGAAGCGGCAGTGGCAGATTGGGAATCCTATCTCGCCGATACCGGTCAATCTGCTGGTGACTTTAACCTGTCCTTGCTTCATAACACCAGCGATCTGCACGGCGCTTTGGCTCAAGCCGTACAACAGATGTGGGCAGAAACCCTCGGCGTGAATGTTCAAATTTCTAGCCAGGAATTCGGCACCTATCTTGACCTGCGTCGTGATGCTGATATTTACCGCGCTGGTTGGTGCTTCGACTATCCTGATGCCAACAACTGGTATTTTGATGTCTTCCATAGCAGTAACGACCCCGACAACCACTTCCTCAACGCTGAATATGATGCGATTGTTGAAGCGGGTGCCGTCGCTGAAACACCGGAAGAACGTGCCGCCATCTATGCCGATGCAGAACGTCTGCTGGTGCATGATGCCGCCTCTATCGCGCCGGTCTACTTCTACAGTACGCAAGACCTGACCCGTCCGGGCATCGAACGTACTTACTCACGCATTACCCGCGAATACTACGAAAAGTGGGACATCTCGGGCTAAGCAGTAGGTCGTTAGCTATCACTTAAAGAACGAGAGGGGGCATTGTCTCCCTCTCGTTTTTGAACACCAATCTATGTATTTTCGTTAAATAAATTGAATCAAGTGAAGTGAGTGATGTTTAGCCGTTCGTTCTTAGTAATGCGTTCATAGAGTAGCAGATTTTCTGCCGAACAGATTCCTAACGACATACGACTAAGTTTCACCTCTGTTTCAGGAGTAATTAACTATGGGGCAATACCTCTCAAGGCGTATTTTCTGGATGATTCTGGTGTTGTTTTCCGTCTCGGTAATCACATTCGTATTGATGCGCATGGTGCCGGGCGGACCGTTTAACTCGGAGCGGGGTGTACCTGCGCCAATTCAAGCCAATCTGGAACGTCGCTACAATTTAGATGCCCCCCTGTGGGAACAATATGTTGACTATATCGGGGGAATTATCGTCCCTCGCATTACCGGCGCGGATTTTCAACGTTCCACGCAGGAAGATTATCTGGTCAACATCGACACACCAATTTTAGGTGAAGGCAGGGCATTCCGCTGGATGAATTTCGGTCCGTCGCTTTCGAGTCGTAGCCGGACGGTGACGAGCATCATTCAGGATAGCTTGCCTGTCTCCATTACGTTAGGTCTTGCCGCGCTTATCGTGGGAGTGACCATCGGCGTGCCTGCTGGAATCATGGCGGGTTTACGCCCGAACACTGGCTTTGATTACTTCGGTATGGGGATTGCTATTTTAGGTGTGTCCGTCCCTTCCGTTATTCTGGGTCCCGTTTTGCAATATGTGTTTGCCGTAGAGTTAGGCTGGTTCCCTGTAGCGGGATGGGGGGATGTCCAGCATCTTGTGTTGCCGGCGTTTGCATTGGGGTTCGCAGAATCCGCGCTCATCGCCCGCCTCACCCGTGCGAGTTTGATGCAAGTCCTGCGTGAAGATTACATCCGTACTGCCCGCGCTAAAGGGCTATCAGAGCGGGTTGTCATCGGCGTACATGCGATGAAAAATGCCATGATCCCCGTCGTGACTATTCTGGGTCCGTTGGCGGCGGCATTGCTGACCGGAACGTTCGTCATTGAAATTATTTTTGGTATTCCGGGGATGGGCAAGTTCTTCGTGACCTCCATCAGTAACCGCGATTACACGGTGATTATGGGGACAATTTTGCTATATGCGACCTTCCTCGTGATCGCGAACTTGCTGGTGGATTTAACTTATGCGTTGTTAGATCCGCGCATTCGCTATACCTAAAATATACAGAAGGGGTCACATCTGCGCTGGGCGAGTTAAAGCATCTCCACTGCACGATGTTGCCGTAGAAAGGATAGACTATGAGCGCGATACCCAAAAATCAAAATACCATCATGAGCTTAAAAGCGGATGGTATACACGAAAAAAGCGAGAGTCTGTTTCGCTCCTCCATGCGCCGCCTCTTAAGAAACCGATTGGCGGTAGTCGGGATTGTTATTATCGTACTGTTTATTCTTGTTGCTATCTTTGCGGATAGCGTCGCGCCGAAGAGCTTTCGCCAGCAGACATTGGTCGATAATAACTCTGCACCGCGGTGGATTATCGACCTCTTCCCCACGATGACCCCGCGTTTAGATGATGTCCCTGTAGGCGAACCCAACGGTTATGTCAGGGTCAATGACGATTATTTTCTCGGCGCGGATAGTCTCGGACGTGATCTTTTCAGCCGTATCATTTATGGCGCGCGCGTATCCTTGTTAGTCGCGTTTATCGGTCCGATTGTCTCCATGATTGTGGGTGTGGCGCTAGGGCTGATTGCGGGCTATTTTGGTGGCAGAATAGACAACCTCATCATGCGCTTTACCGATATTATGTACGCTTTCCCGACCTTGCTCCTGATTATTTTATTGATTGCGTTTTTCCGCCCGACAACCGGGCAATTGGATCCAGGTTCGCTTACATATCGGATGAATCAGCTAGATGCAAGCACGGGCGGGATGCTCTTCATCTTCGTTGGCATCGGCTTGACCTCATGGATGCAAATGGCGCGCATCACCCGCGGGCAGGTGCTTTCTGTGCGTGAAAACGAATATGTGCTGGCGGCGGAATCCATTGGTACGCCGACTTTCTCCATCATGAGCCGTCATGTGTTGCCGAACATTCTCGGTCCGATCATCGTCGCAGAAACCCTGACAATCCCGCGATATATTTCTTACGAAGCCTTTTTGAGCTTTATCGGTCTGGGTGTAAACCCGCCCACGCCGAGTTGGGGCGCGATGATCGCCGACGGGTCAAGCGTGATTCGCGATTATCCCAATCAAGCATTGTTCCCTGCGTTGGCGCTCTTCCTGATTATGTTCGCCTTTAACTTCCTCGGCGACGGTCTGCGTGACGCACTCGATCCCCGGATGCGCGGCGCTTAATAAGCCGTATTTCAGAATAAGCAATGTGTGGGGCGGTGTCATAACGACGATCCGCCCCATTTTATTTAGGGCGAGACCTGAATGATGAGTGATTCCTCGGTGAGTACGGAAACGGCGAGACGTGTGCCATCACCTGACCACGCAATCGGCGGAAAGCCAAAGCTATAGCCGAGTGAGGACTCGCGTTCAACCCGTTTATGAATGGTGATTTCCTGTGTTTCCAGAGACACGTCCAGAATCATCACGCCGTAGGTGGTTCCTGAATTATCGCCTTCAACGACATAACTAAAGGCAAGCTGTGTGCCAGCGGGATTCCACACAATATCGGGGACCCTACTCAGCATAATCGCATCGGTGATGTCCATTGAAAATTGCGCGTTGCCATCTACTTCAAATACGGTCACGCTATCAGCAGTGTCGTTGTCTCCGGAGCGTTCCAGAAGTGCTAAATAATCGCCATCTGGATGCCAGTCGATACTCGCCCCATATTCCGTTTCTAGAGGAATACTATCGGCAATTTCACCCGAATTGAGATCCACCAAATCAAGGTTGTAGGTGAAGTTTGGCGTATGTAATGTCACAAGCGCCAGTGTGGTATTATCTGGATGAAGCCCAATGTCGAAGACGTTGCTTTCGAATACCTGCTGATAGAGCAGAGTTTCATTATCCACATCCCACGCGCCTACATGCGATTGTGCGGTTTCATTTGATTGTGTTGTCCATGCAACCGTGCGGCTATCCGCACTCCACTCCAACTCAAGGATAAAATCTCCGTTATATGCCAGTGCAGGGACGGTCTGAACGACTTCGCCAGTTTCCGCATCCCGGATAAACACATCAATGGGAAGACTCTCAAACTCACCCTCTACTATTCCCTCACGTCGTCCGCCTGTAGCGATATAACGCCCATCAGGACTCCACGCCACCTCATATACCGGATTATAGACATCCGTACCATTAGGGGACTCAAGCATCTGCACTGCATCGCCTGTGTGGGCATCGCGTATATAGACATTTTGACTGCGGGCGGTAGCAGAAGCGACCTGTGTGCCATCCGGACTCAGAGAAATGCCTGTGCCACCACCAGAGAGCCATCGCTGGGCGATGAGGTCACCTGTTGCAAGATTATAAAGGTAAATATCGCCGAGTAGAGTCGTGACAATCACCGAAGCGCCATCTGGTTGAAACAGGACATTCTTTACATTCCCCACCTGATCGTAAAATAGCTCTAGAATGATCTCGCCAGTATGGACATTTACGATGACCGCATTGGGTTCTGTACGCAAACCCGACGCATACGCGTAGTCGCCGTTATACGACCAGTTGAATAAGAAAAATCCGTCAATGCGCGGGTTTGCCCGTTGCGGTTGGAGGATAAATTCGTTGTCCGACGTGGTTATCACAATACCATCATCGGTTAGAGAGGCAGTGCTAGTTCCGTCTGGACTGAGAGACAGTCCATTTGTTGATACTAATGGTTCGTGTCTGAGTTCTTCTCCTGACTCAAGATCAATAATCACCTGTTCAAATTCACGATGCCGGATTCCAATGAACTCTGTGCCATCTTCACTCCATGCCCATCCCGTCACATCATCGAGCATCAACGCGGAAATATCCACATCATGATAATCACCACTCAAGGGATCAAGAATACGGATGTATAACGCGAGAAAATAATGAGCATCTACATCGATGACAGGAAAGGCAAGGGTTGTGCCATCTGGCGACCATAGCGCATGTATATTGCCTGTGCCTTCGTTAAACTCAAGACGAACGATTGGTTCGATAGGCTCAATGAAAGCATTATCTGATAATTGCCATACGTAAGCGGTTTGTTCGTATCGGCGCAATTCAGTATCATAACCACCCGTCATCGCTAATAAGGTGCCGTCCGGTTGCTGGGAGAGTCGCCCGCCCAGTGCCCCCACCTCCGTCAGGTATTGCGATTCGCCGAGCATATTGTCATAAAGAATCACGCCGCCGGTGGTGCTCACGGCGAAGTAATCGCCATTGGCTGACCATGACACATCAACCAGATTGCCCGTGCCAATAACCAGCGGATTGTCTATCGGTGGTGCGCCCGCTGAGGTCGGATAAATCACACCTAACAGCCCTAAACACAGTACAAAATTACTGACGAAAATCTTTCGCATTAACCTGCCTCCAAAGTTATTTCGCTCAGTGTCTTTGTACAGGCAGTCTCATATACACGCAACTTCGTGGATGTTAAATCGTGTTCTCGCCGAGCCACGCAATCATCCTATCTGCGACGCGCTCCCAGCCGATGTCGAGCATGGCATCATGGGCGATGTTCGGCATGATAACCGCTTCTGTGCCATACGCGTTGGCAAGATGACGCTGTTCCTTGAGTGTGAAGACCTCGTCATTCTCCGCCGCGATGACCAGCATTTTCGTTGGTCTGACCTTCGTCGGATTGGCACGCGCCAGAATCGACGATTCGGGGATAATCCGCAATGATTCGTCGCCGAGCAAGGGGTGCAGTTTTTCGATTTCTTCGAGCGGCATCGCCTCTGAGAAAAACATCAATTGTGCAAGTTTCGGCGTGCGGACGAGTGGATAACCCCGCAATGTGAAGAGCATCCGCAGGGGGACAAGTGGCGCGTGTGGCAAAAACCGAAACGCCCGAATAATAAACGGAATCGCCCCGGCAATCGGGATGGATGCCAGCAGAATAGCGGCGGGAGCATCCTGTTTTTCGAGGTATTTCTGGACGATGTATCCGCCCATACTATGCCCGATGACGGCAGGTGTTTTACCCGTTTCCGCTTTAATCTGCGCCGCGACTTCGGCAACATCCGCCACATACTGATGAACAGAGGCAAACCGTAAGGCGCGTTTAGGTGTGCTGTTGCCATGACTGCGCAAACTCAGCGCATACGATGTGTAACCGTGTTCAGCGAAATACGGCAGAAAGTGCATATCCCAGCACCACGCGCCATGCCATGCCCCATGTATGAACAGGATCGGTGTCTCTGATTTCTTTGCGGTGGCTTCATGTTTGAGGACTTCGAGTGGCATTGTTTAACCCTTCCTGCTGTGACGGTTTGCGGAGCATAACACACCGCGAAATGGCAATCAAACATTCGATTATTGCAATGATCTACACCATTTGATAAAATTACAAAATAGTCATTGAAAAACTTTTTTTAACGACTTTTGAACCTTTCTTGATTGTTTTACGTATAAATGTTGAACGGGACACACTCAAGGGGAATTTGCACATGACAGACACAATTAGGGATACGGTGACGACGCGAGCGCACAATCTCCGCACATTTTACGCGCTCATCTTGACGCAAACATTTTCAATGATGGGCAGTCGCATTAGCGGTCTTGCCATCGGCATCTGGCTATTCACGGAAACGGGTAATGCCACGCCGTTATTGCTGGTGTCGTTTTTCGCGGTGGTGCCACAGGTTGTCGCTTCTAGCCTGGCGGGGGTGATGTCTGATCGCTGGGATAGGCGTTATGTGATGGTGCTGGCAGATGCGGGGCAGGCAGTCGGTACGGTCTTGTTGCTCATCAGCTTTGCAACCGATGGCTTTCAATTGTGGCATTTATATAGCGTGACCTTTATACAGGCGATTTTTAGCGTCTTTCAAGGTCCGGCGTTTACAGCGTCTATGACCATGCTCATCCCGGACGATCAGCGTGACCGCGCCAATGCGATTCAGCAACTTACGGGACCGATGGCGGGCGTGTTTGCTCCGGCGATTGCAGGCGTGGTTTATGCAACAGTCGGCATCACAGGCGCGATTGTCGTTGATCTGCTCACCTTTTTTGTGGCGATGGCGGTGGTGTTTAGTATGCACATCCCGCGCCCTGACCAAACCGACGAAGGCAAAGCGGAACAGGGATCGGTCTGGTTCGAAATGTGGACGGGCTTACGCTGGATGCGCCAATATCCGGCAATGCTGGCGATGATGGGCTATATCGCCTTGCTTAACTTCCTCGTGGTCAGTTCTATCGGGCTGGATATTCCCTATATCCTCGCCCGTACAGACAATAACGAAATTCTTGTGGGTGTATTGAACAGTGTGGTAAATATTGGGGCAATCGCGGGTGGCATTACGTTTGGTATATGGGGCGGGACGCGTCCGCGCATTTACACAATTCTTGGCGGGGTAATTGTCGGTTCGGTCTTTTTGACGATACATGGTATGGCACAGACACCGGTTGTCCTTGGTCTCACACTCTTTTTATTCATGTTCCCGATGCCGATGGTGAATGCTTCTGCAATGTCATTGATGCAGGCGAAAGTACCGCCGGATATGCAGGGACGGGTCTTCGCCTTCATGGGACAGGTTTCCATGTTGCTTACGCCATTCGCATATCTTGCCGCTGGTCCGCTGGCGGATAAAGGTTTTGAGCCAGCAGTCGGGGCGGCGGGTTGGGATGTTGTCGCGCCATTGGTCGGTAATAGCGCGGGTTCAGGGATGGGTTTGATGATGGTGATCGGTGGCGTAGCGTGCGGGGCGATCTCGGTATTTATGCTTTCATTGCCCGCGATCCGCAACCTTGAAGCCAATATGCCGGATTATGTGGCTGTCAAAGGTCCTGCTGTAACAGAGAGTGAAGCGCCGGAAGTGGATGATATGCTCATGCCAGATGCCGTCCCTGTGAGTTAAGCACGTGTTTGTAAAGAAAAATATAGCGTTCAATATGAGGTATTTTGGCATCTTTCCCTTCATCCGCTTCGCAATTAGGGAGTAATAAGTCTCCCCTTACGCAGTGGGGGGAGATTTAGAGGGGGGATAGCGACCAAAATGCGACGAATCAATCGTAATGTCTGTTTTCACAAAAATGCTCTAAGAGCCTAACTCATATGTGTCGTGCTCAGTGGGCAATAACGCTTTTTTTCCGCTTAGGTCGTGTGTATATAGCGACTCTGTGGTAAATTTCTAGTAGACTGCAATGTTGAGCCTAGTTTAACGTCAGCTCTGGATAAGCAAGCGATCATAACTGACAGTCGTTTTGCGGCAAAATACCTTGACTATCGGAGCTTTTGGCTCTTAGTTGCTCTGTTGCAAGGTAATAAAAGTGGCTCAACAAAACCGCATTGGGCTAAAACCCCAATGCTACGATGATTTTCAAAACCCCACTGAAGTGGGCTGTTTTCACAAATGTACGGGAAGAATAGCCTGCTTCAGCAGGGTTTTATACTAGCGTAGCCAATGGGTTTCAGCCATTGGCGGCACTTTGCAACAGAGCAGCTCTTAGCTTTTAGCAAAAGCATTTTTTTAAACTAAAAGCCAAAAGCTAACAGCTAAAAGCTATTTTTCACAAATGTTCACCATAAACAGAATTCAGATTATTTTACTTCGATTTCACCTACTCACGATGACCAAACTTTATGCGCTATTTGAATATCGTTGAACTTATCATGATTAACGAAGCCCTCATCGGCAAGCAATCGCAATTGCGCGATGTGGATTTGCTGGAAGCGGCGGTGCTCCGTCCACAGGCGAGTGCGTTCGGTGAGGATGCCTACCCGACCATCGTCGATAAGGCGGCGGCGTTTTTTCATTCGCTGTCGCGCAATCATGCCTTTGTGGATGGCAACAAGCGCACCTCTACCGTCGCGCTGATTCTGTTCCTCGAAATGAATGCTTATGACATCACATGGCAACCGGAAGACGCGCTCGAATTCATCCTTGAGGTGGCGACGGGTGCACACGATGTTAGCGTACTGACCACATGGTTGGGAAATAACGTGGTGGCGCGTGTATGAGCGTGCATTATCTCACCGCCGCTGATGTCTATAGCATCAACGAGGAGATCGTCGGGCATCGTCCCTTTGTGCGGGATCGTCATTTGTTGATTTCCGCCGTGAATCGCCCGCAAACCTATGTTTTCGGTCAGGAAGCCTACCCGACATTGATTGACAAAGCCGCCGCCTTGCTTCATTCCATCGCGGCGCATCATCTCTTCGGCGATGGCAACAAACGCACCGCCCAACGTGCCGTCACGCTGTTTCTACAGGAAAATGATTTACAACCCGCGTGGACAGACGAAGAAGCCTACACTTACATTCTGGAAATCGCCAAAAGCCAGCACGACGCGGAAGAAGTGGCGGAATGGCTCGCCACGCGCATCAAAGAGGTCTAAGAAAATTAAACTATTTATATGTCAATATTGACATGTTAACAAAGAGGTAGTATACTGTTTTCATGTTGAAATTTATCTTACTCGGATTCTTGAACTATAAGCCGATGACAGGCTACGAACTGAAGAGCATGATGGACGACTCCACAATGCACTTCTGGCACGCCTATCATAGCCAAATCTATACCACGCTTCGTAAACTAGAGGCTGAGGGTTTGCTTGACTCTGTGCAGGAAGACGGCGACGATAAGCTAAATCGCCGCACCTATACCATCACCGGTGCGGGACGCGATGAATTGACAGCATGGCTGGATACTACGTTAACCGCGCAAGTGGCAGTAAAAGAAGATTTGCTGGTTCGATTGTTTTTCTCTGCATTGCGGGATAAAGATGCCGTATTGACAGAGCTACGATTACAGCGCCAGTTACATGAGCAAAAGTTGGAGTATTATCACAACTTATCAGCCGATTCTATGAACCTTCTGGGTGACGAAGCCGAACTTGAACTTGTCGCGCCACAAATTCCGTTTTGGACGGCGACATTGCGTTTTGGTGTCGGTTATGAGCAGATGTATTTGCAATGGCTGGATGATACCATACAGATGATTGAAGAGCTTTAAATAAGTTCTTCTATATGTCAATTTTTACATGTTTAAATTATCATAATGAGGTGAGGTCATGAGTGACGAAGCAAGATTGGCTGTAGGGATTATTCTGTTGACCGTTCCGACGATTGAGTATGGGGGCTATTTTTTGCTCTCGCTCTATATGAAACCGGCAGATGGGTTTAGCAACTTACAATTAAGCATGTTCCGTGCGGGTCATGCCCACGCGGGTGTGATTGTGATACTGAGCTTAGTGCTTCAGCTATTCGTGGATAGCGCGGACTTATCGTCATCGTTAGCGTGGTTTGTTCGTATTGGTGCGCCACTCTCTGCCATCTTGATTTCGGCTGGCTTTTTTGCCTCTGTGCGCTCGTCTGAGCAAACGCGACCCGACGGTTTAATTCGCATCGTATATGCGGGTGCATTGTTGCTGATGGCTTCGCTAGTTGTGTTGGGTGTAGGCTTGATTGGAACTGTACTCTAAGTGAAAGCGGTCGGAGGTCGTATGGTAAATAAATACGACCTCCGACACCCTCAGCTTACGGCGTGAAATCCACCACCTGAATCAGCGCCGAATATGTGCCTACGTTGTCCTCGAAGAAATTATCATTCGCGCCGAGATACAATACCCCATCCGTGCGTGCGGTAAATACACCACCCGACCCGACCACAAACGGCTGATCGTCCTCGCCGACCCGACCCAATAAAATCATGCTGGTCGTCTCGGTCAGGGAGCATGTCCCCCATTCTGGCAACGTCCGGCAACGACAATCCCAATCGCCACGTCCGGCGGCGGCGCAATCCTGCGGGGTATGCCCTGTGGGGGATGACCACGGCAATTCATCAGCGGTTTTGACCAATTCAGACGCGATAATGGTGAACGATTGACCTGCCGTCAGTTCAATTCCGGTATCCGTCCATCGTTCCAGACTATCCACTTCGACGACATCCACAAACAGACTGATCGGCACGAATTGTAAATTATCGGTGATGATCAGAATGGGTAGCGACGGCGCAGACACGACGATTAAGCCCGTATCGCCACCGAGGACGATCACGGTTTGTTCCCCGCTGACGACAACCTGCGTTTCTCCGCCTGCGGTCACGGTAGCCGAGCCATCAATCACGACGACGGTCATGCTATCATTGGCAACCGCGTCCACAAGGATCGTCGTCTGCGTATCCATGCCAATTTCCGCGCCATTGACAATAATTTCTAGCCCATCCGCTTCGGATTGCAGGATAAATTTGTTGGGCGCACCCGCACAAGAGGGTTCATCGCCGCTGGTTTCCACCACAAATGCGCCATCAAACGAAGACACTTCATCGCTGATATTTTGTAGCGTCACATCGCCCATCAACACAAGCCGTGGATTTTCATTCGCCATCGCCTCATCTGAGTCTGCTTCTGGCGTGGCTTCGGTAGACTCATCCATCGCTGGCGAGGTATTGACCACCGCAATGCCCCATTCGCCCGTTTCCACATTGACGGGCGACGTGTGAATACTAGCCACATCATCGAGCGAAACTTGATCGCCCGGTGCGCTGAATGTGAGATCAACGCCAGCCATCGCTTCCGCTTCTACGGTGGGATGGGCATAACAGACGCTATTGCCCGCCACCATACTGCATTGTTCGTCAATCGACGCAACAGCCGCAATCACCAGCGTGGCGCACTCCTCATCAACAATATCCTGCGCGGTGAGCGTAACGGCGACGGCGGTGAGCATCAACAACAGCACAACCAACATAATTACCTGTATTTTACGATTAGACAGCATGAATAAACCCTTCGATAACGTAAATGACAAAACTTGGCGGTTTATTTTTTAGGAGAGTACGTTGTAAGAAGATATTAGCCTAAAGTATACAGGTAAAGGCATCATCGGGCAGTAGGTCATTTGGGGGAGTGGGTTCGGTGTTTATTCTAACGTTACTGATATTAAATACCCATGACACCAAATATGCTTTGCGTTATGAAAGGGCAATTTATCTCAACCTCTTACGTTTTGTAAGACATTCATTTCCTGTTTCGCTTATTCACGTTTGTATATTGAATGCAACAACCTATGTTCCATTATCGCTCCGGGCTAAACGTAAAGCGATAGATCATCAAGCCACCTCAAAATAAACAGGTGACTGTAGGGGCGACCTGCTAGGTCGCCCACGAATTTTCGTACACGATTAAATTTTTTAGGTGCATTAACCGCCGGCGAACTTCCACATTAAACATGAAAAATTTGCCATGCGCGTTACAATCTGTGGTTGATCGTTAGATTTAAGCACATGACAGGGAAACCTATGTTGAAATTGTTATCGTCATTACTCGTTACTTTGATGATTATGACCTTTGCCAATGCAGAGAGTCCCCAAACCGCAGAAACACCCGAAGCGGATACACCCGATGGCGAAGACACCCCACAAGAACGCCAATATCGGCAGGGCACACCACCCGGTCCCTTGCGCCCGCTGGATTTCACGCCCTTTGAATCCGCGCTCAACGCCCTCACAGCAGAGCGCATCGCCGCGCTTGATGAACTCGTGATCGAGGCGACAGTCGAAACGTTACAGGGCGCGTTTGATAACGGCACGCTCACCGTTGAGGAACTCGTCACCTATTACATGCACCGCATCCGCCGCTATGATGTCGATGGCTTCCGTTCGATTAGCGAATTGAACCCCGACGCGCTGACGATTGCACGGGAATTAGACGCACGACGCGCCAACGGGCAAGCAGACGGCGCGTTATTCGGCATTCCCGTCATCGTCAAGGACAACATCGCTACCGGCGACGCGATGCACAACACCGCCGGAGCCGCCGCCATGCGCGAAGCACACTCCCCGCGGGATGCCTTTATCGTGGCGCGGTTGCGTACTTCCGGCGCGGTGATTCTGGCGAAAGCGAATCTCTCCGAGTGGGCATATTTTATGTTCGAGAACGGACCAAGTGGCTATTCAACGCTCGGCGGGCAAGTTGTGAATGCCTATGATCCGGCAGTTGATCCGTTCGGGTCGAGCACAGGGTCGGCGGTGGGGACAGCGGCAAATCTGGCGACCCTCAGCATCGGCACGGAAACAGCGGGTTCGGTCATTGCGCCCGCCGCCCGCACTTCTACCGTTGGCATTCATCCGAGCATTGGCTTGCTCAGTCGTGATCTGATTATCCCCCTGACCGATCAACTCGATACCGCCGGACCGATCACGCGCACGGTGAGCGATGCCGCGCTGATGTTGACGATCATGATGGGCGTGGACGAAAACGACCCCATGACCCAGCAAACCGCGCCCCTCGCCGATGCGGATTTCACGCAATTTTTAGACCCGAATGCGCTCGTTGGGCGGCGAGTCGGCATTGTCGTGCGTGATCCTGAAAAATCCTTCGAGGATGCCATCGCGGAAATCCACATGACCGATGCCGTCAATGCGTTGCGTCTCGCTGGCGCGGAAGTGTTGATTGTCCGTACTGCGGGCGAAGAGGCACTGGACATCACCTATGAACAATTTGCCAGTTTGCTCCACAACGGGATGCGCTTTGGTATGGCGGCATATCTCGCACAGACCGAAAGCGCCGGAATCACATCTATGGCGGATGTGGCGACCTTCAATAACAATGATCCCGACCAATACGCCTTTTATGGGCAGGAGCACATCGTCGCGGCGGCGGAAAGTTCGCTGACTGAAGCGGAATATCTGGCGCTGGCGGAAACCATGCGCGGCAATGCACGGCGCTATATCCGCGATATGTATGCGGATAACGATATTGACGTGCTGGTGACGGTGGATAATAGCTTTTCGTTCGTTTATGCGGTGGCAGGCTATCCGGCGATCACCGTTCCCGCCGGATTTGTCGAAACACGTCCCATCGGCTTGACCTTTGTCGGTGGCGATTATCTGACGGATGCGACGATCATCGGCTATGCTTATGCTTTTGAGGTCAATTCACTGTCTCGTCGTCCGCCCGCATCTGCGAGTGAATAATTTATGAAAACATTGATTATCGGCGATATTCACGGCTGTCATGATGAATTATTGGCGCTGTTGGATAAAGCAGGCATGGCAGAAGACGACCCGATTATCGCGCTCGGTGATCTGGTCAATCGTGGACCGCACAGCGACAAAACGCTCGACTTTTTCCGACAAAACGCCATCCCGAATTTACAGAGCATCATGGGCAATCACGAACAGCGCCACATTCAGGCGATACTCGGTGAAACGCGCCCGACGGTATCGACCCTGTATACGCGTTGGCAATTGGGCGATGCCTATAACGAAGCTGTCGCCTATATGGAAAGTCTGCCCGCCTATCTTGATCTGCCGGATGCGCTGATCGTCCATGCCTATTTTGAACCGAATGTCGCGCTAGAAGATCAGAACCCTGATGTGCTCATCGGTGGCAAGGGTGCAGAAACCTATCTGCGTGAGCGTTATGATCGCCCGTGGTATGAGTATTATGACGGCGATAAACCGCTCATCGTCGGGCATCGGGATTGGACAGGGACGATGCAACCCTTCATCCACAGAGAGCGCGTGTATGGGATTGATACGCGCTGTGTCTATGGCGGATCATTGACGGGGATGATTCTGCCGGATATGACCTTTGTCTCTGTGCCTGCCAAACGTGACCATTTCGCAAAATTCCGCAAACGTTATGTCAATGATGCGGACTGACCGACTATAGGGAGAGGCTACAAATGGCGAAAAAACAGCTATGTGGCGATAAGTGGATCAGCTTGTGGCAGGACGATTCCGGCACACTGATTGTAAAAATGGATGATGGCGTGACCATTGTTCCGGTTAACGCAAAGGGTGAAGTGTTGCTCATCAGCGAACCGTCTGTCGCCTATGACGGATTGCGCTCGTTATTATTGCCTGCTGGTGCGCTCGAACCGGATGAAGACCCTGCCGATAGTGCGAACCGCGAACTTCAAGAAGAAATCGGCTATAAAGCCAATCGCCTTGATTCGCTCGGCATAATTTATTCATCCATCAAATACGTGGATGAGAAATTTCATGTGTATCTGGCGCGTGATCTCGAAGTGAGTTTTCTCGAAGGCGACGAACCCGATGGTTGGATTGAAGCGCAAACGCCCGTGCCACTCAGCGACATCGAAACACTAATCGCTGACGGGAAATTGCTCAACGCATCAACGATTGCGGCGTTGTTCCTCGCTCGCAACTTCATCGACAAAGAAAACGCATTAAGACAAGAGAAATAGAGGCGCAAACTTGTTGCGCCTCTACAACAAATATCTTGTTATGCGTGAGCGTTTAATACACCGGCACCGAGTTCAAATTACCGCGCACGCTGACGTAAGGTGCATAAATCCAGCCGACGCGCCCTTCATAGCGCACGAGGAACCAGAAATTGCGCCCACCCTGCACCGTGCGACCCACCAATTGCGCCTCTGCACCCCACGGAATTTGCGGGAGATCGGCAATACGTGCGGAACGGATGCTGGGTCTGCGCCGGAAGTTCATGATGGCACGCGTCACGGCGACCACGCCAATATCCGGCGGATTGCTAAGGTTATCAAACACAGAGCCTTCTAGCGGGGGTGTGCCGTTGGTCACGGTCAGATAGCGCCCTGAAGTCCATCCCTCGCGTTCACCTGTATTGACCCTGTACCATGTATAGCCGCCACCTTCGTCTTCGTTGCGGGCAAGCACCTGATAGGCAATATCAGGACGCAACACACTGACGTACGATGCGCCGAGATACGGTCCGGTACGAAGCGCCAACCCGCGCACATTCACCACGTTGCCTTGCGGTCCAACCGGTCCCGGTGTGGCGGTGGGTGCGCCCGGTGTACCACCGACTGCGCCCTGCTGTACCCATTGCAATTGCATTATTGCCACTTGTGAGATTTCCACAAGTCGCACTTCGACGCTGTAATTATTGGCGCTCGTGAAGCTAGCAGAAAAGGTATACGTCCCCGGCACCGTCGGTTGGGTGACCGGCACACCGCCGATTAACACCGTCGCTTGATCGTCAATCGTCATGGTGAAATCATAAATACCGGCGTTGAAGAATTGGGACGAGGTAAAGCGCACCGAGAAGTTATCCTGCTGAACTGCGCCTAATGGGTTATTATTGCCATCCGTTGGCACAGTTTGCCAATTCAGATTCAAGCCGTTCGGATAGCTGGCTGTTGCCACTACCGGATCAGTAAACGAGATATTGTTATAAAATTGCGCTTGCCAATTCGTGCCGAATGTCTGCGCGGAAGTCCGTTCGATGCTGAGGGTGAATAAGCCCAACATAAGCAATAACGGTATAAACAGGTAGATCAAGTTTTTCATTTTCATAGTAGCATCCCCTCATGCTTCATTAATTTTGGGATCATCTGCAACTCTCTAATAAGGTGTTACGTATAATAAGTATACCTAGAAGAAATCAGGAACGCACAACGTTCCCCATACGAATTAGGAGATATGTCTCATGTCAGACGAAAATCAGACCAACGAAACAAATGGTAAGCGCACAATTTCGGAAGAATTAGAGGTTGCCGGTAACCAATTAGTGGATCGCGTGAAGGAAATTGTTCAGCAAGGTAACGTTCGGCGCGTCGTCATCAAGACCGCCGATGACCGCGAATTACTGAACACCACCCTGACCGTCGGCACATTAGCGGGCGGTGCATTCGCCTTGCTCGGTGGCTTGCCCTTTGCTCTGCTCGGTGTGATCGCGGCGACAGTTGCCCGCGTCAAAATTGAAATTATCCGTGAGCTAAATGATGGTGATGTTCTGCCGGATGATGGCAAGCGCAAAATCGAAATCAGCGACGACGAATAATCACGCTTGATAGCGAAATAGATACGAACAGGCGCGTTGATGATGAGTCAATGCGCCTGTTTTATTCTGGCGATATGATAACCGAGGTCACTTGCCAGCCATTCTGCACGGATGCGACGAGTGTCCAGAGGGTTTCGCCTTCTTCTACCCGCTCTCCGTCAACTTCCACATGATAATGCGCGAAGGCGGACGCAATATACTGATCGTAAGTTTCCACCCATGCCCAGCGCACCTGCAACGTCACATCTTGCCCGGCTTGCCTGAAGCGTTGTAATCCAGCCACCCCGCGTGATTGCGCAAATGAAAAGTCAGGGTTATCGATCTGACGCATATCTAAAACCAGACCCGCGTCTTCAGCAAACAATGTGCTGAGTGTGGCTATATCATCTGCGTTGAAGCTATCTTCGACCAACTCCACCACATCGCCGGGGGAGGGATCAAACAACATGGTCTCGCCAATACTCAGGCTTTGTCCATTTTCCGTGTTCACAACATTCATCAGGGCTAATCGCCAGCCCGCTTCTGTCTGCACATAGATGAAAACATCCGTGCCGAATGCGGTGGATACCCCGTTAAATTGCTCATCAAACCCGGCGATAGATACCGCACCTCTGTCGATAAAGTCTATTCGGGGTGTGCTAAGGTGGATTTCGTAGTCCGTATCGCTCCATGTGGAAAATACGTTAATCCAATTGGTAGACGACTCACAATTCGCCTGCGGTCCATTCGATGTTTTTGTGGTGACACACAGGGGAATATCATCGGTAATAAACAGATCATACAAACCACCAATGTCACGCTCCTGTATCACACGCGCATAGGTTTCGCTGTATAAATTGGAAATTGCCGTGATGACATGCGCTTCTTCTGAAGGCAGGTCAGGATCGGGGTTTTCGGTCTGCGCTTGCACGCCACCGATCAATATCCCAACGCAACACAAAAGCACGGCGATGATTACTCGCATTTACAATACTCCTCAACCCAATGATTTCTCTGCACATTCTCGATTTGCAATCACCGTGTTGTGGGATTATAACAAAAAACACACCCTAGTGGATGTGTGTATTTGAGCGGGCAACGAGATTCGAACTCGTAATAAAACCTTGGAAGGGTTGTGTGTTACCATTACACTATGCCCGCATCTATAGTTTATTATATGAAAAAGTGTGCGGAAAGCCAGTCTTTTTCATCAACTTCTTCATAAAAACGTGTCGGGGTGTCCGGATTCGAACCGGAGATCTCTACTTCCCAAAAGTAGCGCGATGCCGGGCTTCGCTACACCCCGAAGCTTAAAAAACATTCTACCACTGCATTTTCACAAAGTCCATCCATGCTTGCAATTTTGCTCTAAAATAGGTGTCTGATGTTTCCATCGTCAAAAGTCCATGCACTGAGCGCCATTTTCGACGAGCCAGATTACCACTATTCGACTTGCGCTGAAACTTGATCTGTTCGGGATCAATCTTAAGAATATCTGCCCAATACTGTTTAACTTCTTCAGGGTTCTGATCTTTATGATATTGAAAACGATAACTGATTTTGTTATCAGAGAATTTCTCCATCCAATGATGTGCAAGCCGAATCAATCCGGCATCTGAATTCACAAAAGAGACTTTATTGCGATCCCTTTTCGCACCTTCACACATATATGCCACCACGAAATCTCGGAAAAGTGGGTCGGTCAATAATTCGGGCGCTTCTGCCATGCCTGCATCATAAGCCACCTGTCGCTTTTTGGCATGACGTTCGCGGTGGTCATCTGCACGGCGTTGTTGGGCGGCGGTCTGCTTTTGGGTGGTGGGGATGGGGATGTCTTTAATCCAATAATAGATGGTGGTACGCGGCACACTGAGGCACTCGGTAATTTGATCAAGCGTCATCTTGCGCTCAACGCGGAGTTCAATCGCCTTGTCTTTGATGTGCTGATAGCGGTTTGCCATACGTCAATTCGCCTGCTGTGAATGTTACTGAAACTGATGACTCAATTTTAGCACAGTCTTAATAGCTAGTCAGTATTTCAGGTTGTCAGTATTTCAGCCAAAAAATAGCTTCCATCGTTGAAATAGTAATCAGCATGTAGCACAGCCAGTGTCAGTTTACGACCAGACGTTCAGGATGATTTAGGGGCATAAGGCGAATCAAAACAATACACACAAGCACGTTTTCAAATTATGATTGCCTTGTTCCGGCTAAACTTTCTGTCCCATGACCTCGCTGATGATGGTGACGAGTTCATTGGGCATGACCGGTTTAATGACGTAACGGTCTACATGATATTGCGTTGCCAGCGAGCGCGTTCCGGCATTGTCGTAGGTCGTCATGACGATCACATGAAAGGCAAATTCTCCATGACGCTGACGGGCGTAATCCAGCACTTCCCAGCCTTCCATATCCGGTAGACGCAGATCCAGCAAGATCAGGTCGGGCTTCGTGGCATTGATGAGCGCCAGTGCGTCATGCCCGTTGGTGGCGAAATCCACATTATGAATCCCGGCTAAACGCAATCCACGGCTTGCCAGCGCCGCAAGGGTGGCGGAGTCTTCTATGATGATAACACGGGGTGAGGACATAATTAAGAATCGCCTAAATAACTAATAGAAACGAATGATAAATTAATCCTACCGCTATAATCACCGATGTATTCTTAATTGTTACAAGATTGATAGACCGAAAAGTGAAATTTACATTTATAGGTTTCGGTTCGTAAAAAAGTTATGAATTTTATATTAATTGTCTAAGGTTTCTTGAAAACGATGATAGGATGTAGAAAAGTTGTTTTTAAATGATTTTCTTAATTGTTTGTTGCAAGAACTAAATCATTATCAACAACATTTCATGAACTTTTCGGATTCTATAGCAAGAAACTTGATACACTATTTATCAGTGAGGCAAACACCATGACTATCAACATTCGCTGGCAAAACGAAAAAAAGACCGTACTTTTACAAAGCTATGAAGACTTGTGGACATTGGCAGAATACCAATATGCGACTGAAACTGTATATGGCATGTTGGAAGAAGTCAGCCATCCGGTAGACATTATTATTGATCTGACGCAAAGCACAACACTAACCGCGGATTTACTCACTTATGCGGAACGGGGCGCAAAGTTAAAGAATGCGAACGTGCACAACAACCAGCGACGGGTGATGATTGTCGGCGCGAGTTTACTACTCCAGACCATCATGAAGTTCAATACTACGATGATGTGGCTGGCAGAGGGTGTGGATTATGCAGACACAGTGGACGAAGCAATGGCAATTTTTACTGACTATAAAACGCAATCGGTTTATCGGTTCAATCATGGTCATACCCGCCCACTACAATCAATTCATGCTGGCTAAACGCACAAATAACACTAGCTGAACCTTAACGGAGAATGGCATTATGACGGCGACAGTACATTGGACAGACAATCATCAAGACTCTTTAACCTATACCTTCTGGGGCGATTGTTTCGTGCAAGATTATCGCGCCGTAATGTATGATAGCAACATGATGATTTGCGAGAGTGTGCATCCGGTGCATCACATCATTAATTTGCGCCTGAGCACCAAACTTCCGGTAGGGATGCTTTCTAGCTTGATCTATCATCATGCGAAAAGTGGCACAGCGGGTCTGCTGATTCTGGTAGGTGCGAATCGCTATCTGCGGGAAATCACCGATATTGTGGATGCCGTCACGCCGGATACCGAACGTAATGTGTATTATGCCAAAACACTCGATGAAGCCTACGGGTTGATCGAACAAACAAAAGTTACTTTATTGGCGAGCTAAACCGCCCTAAAACATCATCATTCATTAGCAGTTTGTTATTTTTCACCCGATTCTTGATAGAGTCGGGTTTTTCATTTGCGTCAATCGTTCCCCTTTTGCCGGTGCATCTGTCATAATTCCCCGTTTCTGTGCATATCCTGCGTTATAATTAAAGTAAGAGAAAATATGACTTACATCGAACCAAAAAAAATTGGTGCTCAACCAATCTTAATCTATAACACAGACCTGTGAGAAAATATCATGAAACACAATCGAATCTGGTGGCAAACGGGGGTTATATATCAGATTTACCCGCGTAGCTTCTTGGATACCAATGGCGACGGCACGGGTGACCTGCGCGGAATCACCGAAAAGTTGGATTATCTGGCGTGGTTAGGGGTTGATGTGCTCTGGATTTCCCCTATTTTCTTATCGCCGATGGTCGATTTTGGCTACGATGTCGCCGATTACACCAAAATTGACCCACTCTTCGGTACGCTAGCTGATTTTGACGCATTGCTGAACGCCGCACACGAGAAAGACATCAAGATTTTGCTGGATTTCGTCCCGAACCATACGTCAGATCAACATGAATGGTTCCTTGAAGCACGCGCCTCGCGGGATAACCCGAAGCGTGACTGGTACATCTGGCGGGATGCAAAAGCGGACGGCTCACCGCCCAATAACTGGATGTCCTATTTTGGCGGTCGTGCTTGGACATTCGACGAGCACACCGGACAATATTACCTGCACAACTTCGCGCCGGAACAGCCGGAACTGAATTGGCGCAATCCCGATGTTGAGGCGGCAATCCACGATCAATTGCGCTTCTGGCTGGAACGCGGTGTGGATGGCTTCCGTGTGGATGTGATTGACCGCATCATCAAAGACGAGCAATTCCGTGATAATCCACAGAACCCGAATTGGAAAACGGGTGATGAACCCTCATGGCGCTATCGGCGGGTGTATAGCGAACAACGCCCTGAAGTCATGCCTTTTTTCCGGCGTTTACGTAAATTTATGGATTCATATGAAGATCGCGTCATCATCGGTGAGACGGCGTATGATGCCCCGCTAGAGAAGCTCGTCACTTATTATGGCGATGCCGTAGGTGAAACCGGACGCGGTGATGGCATCCACATGGTCTACAACTTTAACTTGATTGAGACCGTGTGGCAGGCGGAGCAGATCAAAGCACATGTTGATTTTTATGAGGGCTTATTGCCGGATTATGGTGCACCGAATTATGTGCTCGGCAATCATGACCAACCAAGACTCGCAAGCCGAATTGGAGCGATGCAGGCACGGGTCGGCGCGATGATGCTCCTGACGTTACGCGGTGCTCCGACGATTTACTATGGCGATGAAATTGGCATGACGAACGTCGAGATTCCGCCGGAACGCGTGCAAGACCCACAGGCGAAAGGTACCAACGGCTTTAATCGTGATGAATGTCGCACGCCGATGCAGTGGGATGATCTGCCCAATGCCGGATTCACTGACGAAGGGGTGCAACCGTGGCTCCCCGTGGCGGAAGATGCCGGCGCGGTCAATGTGATGACCGAGCAAGAATACAGCCAATCGATGCTGAACTTGTATCAACGTTTACTGACTCTCCGGCGAGAAACTCCAGCGATCCGTGAGGGGAGTTATGTGCCGTTATCCACCGAATTGGGCGTGTTCGCCTATCTACGGCAGGGTGGAGACGAGACCTATCTGATCGCGCTCAATTTTACCGGCGCGGTGCGAACCCTGCACTTTGATGATTTTGACTCCGGCTACATTTTGTTCTCCACGCTGATGGATGGCTACCGCAAGCCCGATTTTTCTGCGCGACTGTCGGTGCTTGATCTGCGCCCGGATGAAGGCATCATTGTGCGGTTGGCGTAAAATCCCCTCCCTAAATCCCTCCCCGCTTCGCAAGGAGGGACTTTGTCTCCCTCATTTCGATCAGCGGAGAGGGGAAGGGGCTAGGGAAAACAGCACAGAATTACCTATTATCCACCGGAGCGGATGAACGCTAGCGGGATATTTGCGTCAATGAGATAGTTCAAGATGACCGCGTCCTGTGGTGAAACGGCGAGGGTGACGATGGGTGTCTGCGCGTTTTCGTTCGGCTCAACCCATCCGTCTTCACCAGTTATTTCAACGGCTTGATACTGAACAACAAGCGCATTCAAGATTGTTCGCTGGATAACTAGCTCTGGTGTTTCGCCATTCTCAAGGGTGGCTTGTTGACCTAGATTCCACGCGGCATTGAGTCCGCCCTGTACGACGTTTTCTTGACCGGGAACGATTGACTGAAATTCTCCATCGACATCGACAAAATACATTGCCGCCAACACATCCACGCGACTACCGACTACTTGTAAAGGGTCGTCCATCAATACCGCAGGCATAGGGATGGCGATGGCACGCAATCCGGTGGGGATTATTCCTGCAATTTCCGTGTCATCACTCTCAACCGAAAAACCATACATCCGAATCGGGAAGCCTGAGTTAACAAATCCTTGCAACAAGTCTGCATCCTCAGTCGGTACGATGATCCCATAGACTTCTTCAGGTTCAACTTCTGTAGCGCCATAACCGACGTAAGCGTGGTGGCTGACGGTTATGATTGTGCCATTAGGCAGTTCCGATTCAATGATGACATTGCGAAATTCGCCTGTTCCGGGCATATAGACCTGCCTCATCGGAATTTCGATAATTTCCGCATTATCAGCAAACTCGAACTCGTATTCAAAATCTTCGTTGAGCGTTGGCACGAGCAATGCCTCACTGATGGGTGCGCCTGCGTCAAAATCGACCCGTGCGCGATGCCCGATGACGCTCTCAAAATCGGTGTATGCGCCTTCTGGGATCAAGTCTATAGGCACATCTGCCATTTCCAAATCAGCGCGGACGATGCGTGCACCCCGTTCAATGTCGCGCAAGGCAACCACGATTTGACGGGTTTCTGTGTTGGTCTCGTCTTCTGTATTTGTGAGGAAAGCGGTAAAGACACTACCCTCTTCTACGCGGCGTTCTATAAGAGTGTATATCGAGGTTGTGACATCTACGCTGATAAAATCTTGCGTTACGAGGACGACTGTCGCCGAGGTTGTGAGGACATCCGCGCCAATACGAATTGTGATGACATCATTTTCCATGATCCACATGGACGCATCGCTAATTTGGTCAAGCGGAATATTAGCACAACACGTTCCATTTGCTGATGCTACCGGTGTAGTAGGAAGAACCATTGAAGTTAGGATAGGTTGCTCTACGAATACATCCGTGCGGGCGCGCATCCCGATAACCGATTCGGTGCTGGTAATAGCGTTCTCCGGGATGGCGTTGGGTTGCCAGTTCCGTAATGCAACATCTTCTTCCTGAATGATTTCGCCACGTTGAATATTCTGGACGGAAACCACAATTTGACGGGTTTCTCCGCTACTCTCTGTTATCGGAATCAGGTAAAGATAGAGGTCTGTCCCCGATGTCACTAGACTCGCAAGAACGACTGCCTCTGTGGGTGAAACAGCGACATAAACGATGTCCTCATTTACAGCTAGGATCAGGGCATTTTCAACAACAACATCAGTAGAGTCATTCGGGACGATGCCAATCGAGACATAATCACCCTCTTGAACACTATAGCTCATGCTGTCTGTATTGAATGGCATAGCGACGGCGCGTTTTCCGGCAGGAATGTCGAGGTCGCTCATTGACGGTGTGAAATCTTCGATCACCATTGAGGTGAGAATGGGTTGCTGGGTGAAAATATCTGTACGCGCCCGCATTCCGACAACATCTTCAATAGACGTAATGGCGTTTTCAGGAACGGCATTACTCGACCAACCTCGCAAGGCGACATCTTCTTCCGTAATTACCTCACCGCGTCCAATGATCTGTGTCGCAACGACGATTTGAGTCACGATTTCTGCTAGGTCCTCTGATAAAAGTGCAAATGTCAAAGGAGACCCAGCTTCAATAATACGGGTCAACCGGGTGGCTTCAAGTGGCGTTACTTCTACATAAAGGTACTCTTGTGTTTTCCGCAACACCGTCGCTGAGGGGCTAACGGTGGTTAGTCCATCATCCGAGATAATGACGACAACATCACCTTCTACAATCCACAAGGACGCGCTTCCAATTTGATCTATGGGTATGCTAACGGATTGCATTCCGCTACGAATTGAAATTTGATTGATTGAAATTTGGAAATCTGCACCGGAGTCAATCAAATCGAAGTAGGTTGTTGCATCGGTGGGCAAAACCGCGACAACAAGACGGTCAGGGTCACTAAGAACACCGAGAATGATCGCGTCTTCGAACGTCTCAACAGTAGATCCATCTTGCACAACTTCAAGAGCTACATGGTCTCCCTGTTGGACACCATAGCTTACGCTCAACATGGTATCAAACGGTATTAGGATCGAATTTCGTCCCTCCGGCACCACTACACCTTGAAGAAGATCATCGGGATCATCTACAAGCGCCCAACTCTCAATCGTCTGACCGATATAAATGTCCGCACGGGCAATCATCCCCACGACATCGTCCATTGACTCAACCGCATATTCGACCACCTGACTTGTGAGCATGATCCCTTCTGTAATGTCATTTTCAGTAATCACCTCACCACGTCGGATATTTCGGCGTGCAACCACGATCTGCGTCACGCTTTCGCCTGCCGGAGTTGGCGTAAATGTGGCGAAAGGTGTCGGTGTTGGTGTCGTTGTCGGCGTGAAGGTCGCCGAGGCGGTTATGGTCCATGTTGTTGTCGGCGTGAAGGTCGCGGAGGCGGTGATTGTCGCTGTTGGCGACGCTACGAATATCGGGAGCACGGGTAGTCGGTTGAAACTGACTAACTCAGAAGGTACCCAACCCCGTCGACCATCAGCCAGCAAAATTTCATACCACGCGCCGTCAGCCGATTGACCCCTAATGTCTACGGATGTGCCGGGTTCGAGTGCTTCAAATGCTGAGAAATCCGTCCCTGCACCGTCACGAACGGCCACTGTCTGTAAGGAATCAATTGTCGCGTTTCCGCCAGCAAATTGTCCCATTGCGCTTAAAGTCGCCTGTACTGCCGCTTCTACCGTCTGCGCGATGCCGGACTCGCTACATTGCGCCGCCTGTGTCGCTTCTGTGTTGCAGGCATTAATGACCGCTTGCTGTGTGAAATCGGCGCTGAGGTTTTCATTACGGGCAGACTCAGTCGCGTCATTAATCACTTGCGTGGCGGTTTGTAGTCCCGCTTCGAGTGTTGGTGTTAGGTTGGCAGTTACGCCCCGCTGAGTGGCTTCTACGATGATGCGTGTCGCCTCTAATTGACCGGAAGAAATGGTCGGCGTAGGGGTCCCATCTAACGCCCGTTGAGTTGCTTCTGCAAGAATGCGCGTCGCGTCTAATTGACCGGAAGCAATGGTCGGCGTGATGGTAAATGTGGCGGTTGCCTTCGGGATGACCGCATCCGGTACACGTAGAACATCGCCCACATTCGGAACATAATTCGGGTCTTCTGGAATGCAATTCGCCTCGAACATCTGGTAGAGATTGTCAAAATCAATGCCATATCTGGCGGCGATAAAGGCGAATGTGTCCCCGCTTCTCACGGTATATGTATCCGTCCAACCTTCAACAGGCGGGCAGTCGTCTGCATTCAGCGCATTGGGTGACGCGGTGGTTGCGGTCAGGAGTGCGCTGTAAACGGGTGTTTCGTCTTCCGGCTGGGCGCTGAGTGTCAGCAATAACGCGACGCTGAACAGCACGGCGATCACTGCGGCGGCGAGGGTGAGCGGCAGGCGACGCGAACGGCGATTGCGTTGCGCGTGGGCTGTATCCGGTTGATAGGTTCTCAAATAATTGTCAGTGGTCATCGGTCTGTGTTCCTCCAGATCGGTTAAGTCTTTTGTGGTTATGGGAGTCTTCGGTTGATAACGCGCCAACAAACGGGCTTCTAGCGCCTCCTCAAATTCTGGCGATGCTTGCGGCAAAAGGCTGGTCAATTCGTCCAGAATCGGATGCGATGTGCCGGATTCCGGCGTGTTGATACCGTCAAGCTGTTTTTGCTTCCGTTGATTCAGCAGGCGTTCGATTTCTTCCAATAAGGCTTTGTCATGGGTGCCGTTGGGATTCATGGGGTTCTTCCTTCCCAATCACGGTCATATTTATTTGCAAGGTCTTCTAAAGCGCGACATAAATGCGAGGCAACGGTACGTTCATCAATGCCCAGTACCTCCGCGATTTCTTTATTTTTGAGTTCGCCGAAAAAGCGCAGGGTGACGATTTCCTGCCTACGCGGCGACAGCGTGGTGATCGTGTCTCGCAGGCGGGCGAGGCGCTCTTTTTGCATCAGGCGTTCGTCCGGCGTGGGCGTGTCGCTGTGCAATTCCGGCAAATCATCCAGCGGAACGGGCGGTAAATACCCCTTTCGCCGACGATAATATTTCACCACCTGATTATGGGCGATACGAAATAGCCACGCGGCGAACGCGCCGTCACCGCGATACTCGAAGCGCTCCAAGCCTTCTACCATCCCCGCGAAGATTTCGGCGACAAGGTCTTCCGCATCCACCTTATCGCCGACGCGGTAGGCGACATAGGCGAAAATACGCGGGAAATATTGGCGATACAGCACCTTAAACGCTTCTGCATCAGTTTTCGCCCGTTCGATGAGCACACGCTCTGCATCAGCGTTTTCTTTGTTCGGCGCGTTGTCGGTGCTGTCCGTTGCTTCAGTGCTGGTTGTTTCGGTCATGACCATCCAAACACCATCTGTTCAACCTAACTTTTTACGAGCAGTATTCAGGAATCCTGTTGTTTCTCATCTACTAAAACGCGAATTTGCCCGAAATACTGCATTTAATTTTTTACAGTCTTTATAAGCCGTGCAATTGCCCCTGCGTATATTACCGAGTAATATGGAAGATAGGGGTTGATGATACAGGTCTTACACTCTGCAAACTGCGAAAATCTTCTGTATACTGAACGCAGTTTGTCCATTGTGCCGGAGTAAACACATGACTACCGTTCATAACGAAGCCTACTGGGAAACACTAGACTCGCTCATTACCACGACCTCCATCGTCATTGATAGTGCGACCGGGAGCACCCATCCAGACTACGAAAATCGGGTCTATCCGCTGGATTATGGCTATCTGGCAGGCACGACTTCCGCGGATGGTGGCGGGATTGATGTATTCATCGGCAAAGGTGGTGAAAAATCGGTTGTGGGGATCGTTTGCACCGTTGATCTCCTCAAGCGTGATTCCGAAGTCAAGATTTTGCTTGGCTGTAGCGAGCCGGAAATGCGCCAGATTGTCGACTTTTTGCATGATGGTGATGGGATGCACTGTTTACTTGTAAAGCGAGAAAGTGGCAATAGTTAAAGTCACTCAACTGACAGCCCATTTCCTATTCTCTGAATTCTAGATGGTGAGGCAGACAATGACGTGGACGACATACACCAGCTTACTCGAAGACATCAAAATTCACTATCTGCGTAACGGGCAACACGATGATCGGCAGACGGTGATTCTTTTACACGGCATCACCGATAGCGGCGCGTGTTTTAAGCGCGTCGGTGCGCTTCTTTCCGCCACATATGATGTCATTATGCCGGATTGCCGCGGGCATGGGGAGTCTGATGCGCCTAAAACGGGCTACGAACTCTCTTATTTCGCAGATGACATTGTTCGCCTGATTACCGCGCTCGGTGTTTATCATCCCATTATTATCGGGCATTCGATGGGCGCAGAAACCGCCAGCGTGATCGCTTCTACCGGGCAAAGTTTCGTCAAGGCGCTTGTATTAGAAGACCCGCCATTTCGCGCAAAAAAGCCGACACCACATCAGATCACAGCGACGGTTAACTGGTGGGAAAACAGCATCATCCAGCAGAAAAAACGCTCATTTGCCTCTCTAATCGAAGAAGCGCAGACACAATTTCGGTGGAGCGAAGAAGATTCCACCACATGGGCGGATTCTAAACGTAAAGCCAGCCCGCATTTAACGGAGTACATCCGCAACCAACCGGAACATGAGTGGCGTGAGACACTGAAGCAGGTCAAATGCCCCGCGTTATTGCTCACCGGTGATGTGGAGGGCAAAGGTGCGATCATGACAGGCGAAATTAGCGAAGAGGTGAAGACACTGATGCCGACTGCTGAGATTGTCAATATTCCGAACGCCGGACATAGTATCCGCCGTGACCAATTTGAAGCCTACATCAACGCTGTGATGATCTTTCTCAAGAAATTGGCGTAGTTTCATGATGCAAAAGTAGGTTGTTAGCCTAATTGTGTAAGCGCCCATTTTGCCGTTGCGCTGACTCCATCGTCAGGGTGGGTTTTCAGGGCTTCAATCTGCGGGATTGCGCGCACGTCTTTGAGTTCCGCGAGGATTTCCAGAATGGTGATGATGCTCCCGGCGGAGGGCTGACTTTGCAGGACGAGCAATAAACCATCCACCACGTTTTTGCCGCCGATTGCCAGCACGCTCTTCGAGGCAAAATAACGCACATCGTCGTCTTCATCGTCCAGCATCACAGAAATCAACGGCATGATGGCACGGTCATCCGGCAATTTGCCCAGTCCCTCCGCTGACGCTGTCCGCACACCCGCATCGCCATCGTAGAGCAAATCGAGCAACGCCTGAAATGCACGGAAATCGCGCTGTCTGCCCAGAGATGCGACGACCTGTGCGCGGATTTTCGGGTTGTCTTCTGCGAGTGCGCTGACCAATGGCATCACCGTCCGATCATCGCGCAGATTGCCGAGCGCCTCCACCACGCGCAAACGCACATCGTCGTCAGGGTCTGCTAATGCGCTGATAAGGGGCAGAATCACGCGGTCATCCCGCTGACGACCCAGATACCATGCGGCATTCCGGCGCTCGTCTATGTCACCGTTTGCAAGTAGGGCGAAATAATCTTCCAGTGTGAGGTCTGTCATAGGTCGTTTGTATCCAGAATAATCGTCACGGGACCGTTGTTATGAATCTCGACCAGCATCATCGCGCCGAATTTGCCTTCGGCGACCTGCTGAATGCCTTCGTCTTTGAGCCGTGCCGTAAAATAATCGACCAGTGGCGCGGCAATTTCTGGCGGGGCGGCGTGGATAAAGCTCGGACGGCGACCCTTTTTCACATCCGCATAAAGCGTAAATTGTGATATGACCAGCACCCCGCCACCCACATCGAGCAGGGACAGGTTCATTTTACCGTCCGCATCATCAAACACACGCAAATTGGCGACCTTTTTCGCCAATAGTGCCGCGTGTTCTTGAGTGTCCTCATGCGTCACGCCGACGAGGGCGACAAAGCCATTATCTATCGCGCCGTTCACTTCATCATTGATCGTCACGCTACCGTGTGTGACCCGTTGTAAAATTACGCGCATTTGTTTTCTCGTTCTTTGACTGCTTGCTTTGATATTGTAACGCTAGGATGAGCGTAGGGGAATTCTTAAATCCGGCAAAATTTGAGGCGATAACATGAGCAAGACCTAACACATCGCATAGAGGTCTGTGAGATTTGATTGCCTTTAGACTTCGTAATGCTTCATAATGAGAGTATGTTGTTTTAACGAGTGGATGTGAACAGTATTATGAGCACAACAAGCAAAAAAATCATCGTCATCGGCAGTGGCTTCGGCGGGTTGGGCGCGGCGATCCGTTTGGCGGCACGCGGTTATGAGGTCGAAATCTTCGAGAAGCGCGACAAACTCGGCGGACGGGGCTATACATACGAAATCAACGGCTTTAAATTCGACGGCGGTCCGACGGTCATCACCGCGCCGTTTATGTTCGATGACATCTGGGCGGCGGCGGGCAAAAAACGTGAGGATTACATCACCTTCGTGCCGTGTGATCCGTTTTATCGTATCTTCGACGCAGACGGCAAACCCTTCGACTACAACGGCGACCCCGAATTTATCCATGAGCAAATCCGCCAGCGTAGCCCCGGTGATGTGGAAGGCTACAAGAAGTTCATGGCGAGCACCAAAGCGATTTTCCAGAAGGGGTTTGTGGAATTAGCGGATAAGCCCTTTTTGAACTTCACGGATATGCTGAAGGTCGCGCCGGATTTAATCAAAATGCAATCGTATTTGAGCGTGTATCAATACGCCTCCAAGTTCATCAAAGATGACTTTTTACGCAAGGTATTCAGCTTTCATCCCTTGTTGATCGGCGGAAATCCGTTTGATTCGCCCTCGATTTACGCGATGATCCATTATCTGGAACGTGAATGGGGCATTCATTATGCGCTGGGCGGGACAGGCGCGATTGTCGATGGCATGGCGAAACTTTTCGAGGAACTCGGCGGCAAAGTGACCGTCAACGTGGAAGTCGATAAAATTCTGATTGACCCGACGACCAGAGAAGCCACCGGCATCCGCTTGAAAGACGGCACGATTCACAAATCCGATGCGGTTGTCAGTAATGCCGATGTTGCGTTTACGTATATGAACATGATCGACAGCCAATATCGCAAAAAGTGGCGGGATTGGCGCGTGAAAAGCCTGAAATATAGTATGTCGCTGTTTGTGATTTACTTCGGCACGAAACGCCGCTATCGGGATGTTGGTTTGGCGCATCACAACATCATCCTCGGCGAACGCTACAAAGAATTGCTGAAAGACATCTTCAAAAAGAAGGAACTCACGGACGATTTCAGCCTGTATCTGCACATGCCCACGCTGACCGATCCTTCAATGGCACCGGACGGACACGAGGCATTTTATGTGCTGTCGCCCGTGCCGCATCTGGGCAGTGGCACTGATTGGAACACCGCCGCCAAGCCCTATCGCGATTTGATTATGCAATTCCTTGAGGACAATTATCTGCCGGATTTGCAGGAAAACATTGTCGCCGAGCATTACATCGACCCGTTGCATTTCCAGAACACGCTCAACAGCTACATGGGATCGGCGTTTAGCGTTCAGCCCATTTTGATGCAATCGGCGTGGTTCCGCCCGCACAACCGGAGCGAGGACATTCCGAATTTGTATTTCGTCGGCGCGGGGACGCATCCGGGCGCGGGGTTGCCGGGGGTGCTGTCGTCCAGCATCATCGCGGAGAACCTCATCATGGAAGATTTCCCCGTGTCGCAATCCGTGCGGCGTGGCGCGAGTGAAAGTTCGCCTCTGCCCGCCATTGGGGATTAAATCCACGCGATAATATTGACTATGGAGCGCATGTCATATCGACGTGCGCTTTTTTATTGCGGTATAATGTGGCTATCGAATGTACTAAGAGAATCTAAAATGAACACTGTAACACTTAACCTGCCTGTGGAAGCTGAACTTGCTAATCTGTATGAGAATGCAACAGTCATCGAACAGGAACAAATCCAACAGTTATTTGGGGTTATACTCCGCGCAGTAACACATGGTGATTCACTTTCAGCAGTGATGGACATGCTCAGTGATCATGCGGAAGAACGTGGCTTAACTCCAGATATCCTCGAACAATTGCTTACCTCTTGAGAAAATAAGTTTTGTTACAGGCATATTCATAGCTCTACACGATGAATTGTTGCGACAAAAGTTCGCCTTATTAAAGCAATGAAACATTTGGTTCATCGTCTTATCACTGTCTCGCTTTATACGCATCCAATACTCTGACGACAAATATTGAGAAGGCTAGGAACTCTAAAACAGGATACTCATACATCTTAGGAAAATCGATTTCTTGCCCTGATTTAGTTATTAACACTATGGTTCTTAAATGCTTTTTTCTTGAGCGTGCAATATCAACTTCACTTAGATTTGCATATAAGAAAGTGGTTTTTTGCTCATTTTCTACCCAGTGCATGCCTAAGTCTGTGAACAGAATGTATGCTGTTTCGTGAATAACAGGTATAAAGAGACCGCATAGAATTTCACCTGTTTCCGTTTCAGCGGCTGTTTCTATTTTCAAACGATTTTCATCTGTTATTTTTACATAATTTTTTGAATGTCTTGCCTGTTTATGAATACGTGATTTTATTGTCTCTACAAAGCTTAACATTTCTACCTCAACTGAAATTCTATCGCGACATGAAGTACATATTTTAAATTTCCACTTATCGATTAATTTTGATGGATGAAATATAGTTGAATAGCTGTAATCTCCTACGCCCAATGTGAGTTCTTGTGATCCCTGCGTCAAAGTCATTCCTCTCCCTAATATTTGAACTTTCAAACACATGCTTGAAAATGAAAATAAACCCTTATGAACCATTAAAACCTTTAGTAGAATGATCGAATGGTTATCGTAAGTTTTAGTAACGGGTTTGATCCTTTGTTGTTTGAACAGGCTTTTGACCACTGATTTTTGCACGAATGAGCTACGGTGTGTGGTCAGGCTTGACAATGGGTTTAGAATGTTAAAGGACTATCAAACAAAACGTTAAGAAATCGATCAACATTATGTCGGATAAAATTACAGCCAGAGGATATACCACGGTGATCCTCGCCATTAACATGCGTGAATTTGTTGCACCGGAAAGTCAGGGAATGTTCAATAGCGTGCGTGGCTCGCGCGGGTTTGCGAATGTCCTGCGCGATGCAGTGCCGGAGACGCTCAAGAACAGCAAAATATTCAAACTGTCCGATGTCAAAATGGGCATCAACGGGCATGATGCGATGACGGCGGATGAAATCGGCTATATGACGGGTGTTTTCCGTCGCAACATGCTGGATTATTATTCCGCGCCGGATTATCAGCTACAGAAATCGGCACTGAGCCATTATTCCAGCCTGCGCCGCAACTGGCAGTTCAAGAAATTGTTCGAGCCGGTCTGGAAGCAGTGGGATATCTTCATCCGTCCGACCATGACGGGCATGTTTATCATCCGGTTAACGCGTCGCTATGACAAAGCCGCGCCGATTTTGAACATCGCCCATGATGTGATTAAGCTCCAAACGGCGTTTGATCTGCATAGCGCGATTGATGAATCGCACAAATTGCAGGCGAATACCTATAATTACGAACCGGAAGAACTGGCAAGCAAGCAACGGTCTGTGAACGAATTGCTGGAATGGCTGGGCGTAGATGCAAAAAATCCGCCTCTGCTCCGCTATGCGCCGGTACAATGGCAATTGGCGACGGAAGTGGCGCGGGCATTCGTGCGGGAAATTGGCGATTCGTTTCATCTGCCGGAGCACAACGGCGACGGACACATCAAGCTGACGATCCCTTCGCCGGGGGATGTGCAGACAGTGCATGATTCCCACGTCATCTATCATATTGACGAATTGCTGACGACGCTTTCTCGCTATTCGCCGGAGCGTGACTACAGCGCACAGCGGACTTCGCGTGTGGTTGCGCCGGAAGATTTTGTGCATTCGCGGGAGGTTCGCCAGCAAGTGACCAATTTGCTGGAAGGCTCTATGTTGCGGCGGGAAACACCCAACAAACCGGAAACAGCAAGCACGCGTTATTTCCCGATTCACAGCGATGCGATGGTAAAGCGCATTCTGGATTGCAACCTCGGCGGGTGGGACGATGAATTGTGTTTGCTGTCGTCGCGTACGTCTATCGTGATGCCATCGCGCAGGGCGACTGGCTCTGAATTGTACATCTCCACCTTGCCGACGACGGGCGATGCCAGCCTGATGTATCCGCAATATTGGGATGCGATGGAGCGTATGGTCGAGTTTGTGGTGGAAGTGCATGTGCTGGCGCAAATTCTGGAACGGGCGAGTGAAAATATCTTGCAGGATTTTGTCGTCACTCTGCGCCGGATGCGTGAGGATATGCTCAACGATTATCTGCATATAGACCGCCATCGGGGAGTGCTCGTCAGTTTGATTGACGAATCTGCCAACCTTAGCCGTCTCGTGAGCGTGTGCCAGAGCATGAGCAATCCTGAAGTGTGGAGCCGTGCGGAATATGGCGCGGATAAAGCCGAGCATTTGCTGAAAGAGATGAAGCTCTCTGTTTTGCTGGAACACACCGAGCGTAATGTGAGCAGTCTGACGGCGCTGGTGAATCAGATTGATGAGCTGTATCTGGCGGGGCTTTCCGAGGATAACAACCGCGAGACTTTCTGGCTGTCGCTGGTATTGGCTTCGTTGTCGTTGAGCATTATTCTATTCTCGTTGCCTTCGTTCTGGGCGGATGTGGATCAACTTAACACCACGATTGTGCCACCGCTGATTATCGACCATGTGTTGCCCTTTTTGAACGCAGTCGGGACGGCAGTTGCGCCGGTGATTCTGGTGATGTCGTTCTTGTTCGCCATTGCCGGGTTGTTCCGTGCGTCGCGTGCGCGGAATGCCCGTCACAAGAATATCAAAAAGAATCAGACGACTAGCGTTCGCAATCAGCGGATGTAAATTAATCTAACTCCATATAGCCACCTCATAGTTGGGGTGTGCTATATGGAACGGTAGAATAGCAGTTTATAGTGAAGTAAACCTTAAAAAAGGATTCTTTATGAAAGCGATTATTTGTAACACATTGACCGGCATTGATGATTTGTCGCTGGAAGAGGTCGAAAGTCCGGCGGTGAAAGCAGGCGAAATAAGAATTGCCACTCATGCCTGCGGGGTGAATTTTCTGGATACGTTGATCGTCGCCGGAAAGTATCAGGAAAAACCGCCGTTGCCGTTTGTTCCGGGGGCGGAAGTTGCCGGAGAGATCATCGAAGTCGGCGAGGGCGTGAAAAATGTGAAAGTTGGGGATCGTGTCGTGGCGATTGCCAGCACAGGCGGATATGCGGAAGAAACCGTCGTCAATGCTGTGACAGCCATCCCGTTGCCACCGCAGATGGATTATGTGCAGGCGGCGGCGTTTCCACTGGCGTATGGCACATCACACGTTGCGCTAGATCATCGTGGTAAGCTAAAAAGTGGCGAGACTCTGCTGGTGCTGGGTGCGGCGGGCGGAGTCGGGTTGACTGCTGTAGAAATCGGCAAATTGATGGGCGCGACGGTCATCGCGGCGGCGAGTACACCGGAAAAATTGGCGCTAACGCAGGCAAAAGGCGCGGATCACGTTATCAATTACAGCGAAGAAAATTTGCGTGACCGGATCAAAGAGATTACGGGCGGCAAAGGCGTGGATGTGGTTTATGATCCCGTCGGCGGCGACCTGTTTCAGCAAGCGTTGCGTTCTCTAAACTGGGAAGGGCGGATGCTGGTGATCGGCTTTGCGAGCGGGAGCATTCCTGAAGTGCCTGTGAGCCTGACATTGGTGAAGAATGTGTCCATCGTCGGCGTGTATTGGGGCGCGTATGCCCTGCGCGATCCTGCCGTGTTGGGCGGTTCGTTGATGCAACTGTTCGCGTGGTTCAGCGAGGGCAAATTGGCTCCACATGTGTCGGCGACGTATCCATTAGCGCAAACACAGGATGCGATCCGGTCATTGGCGAACCGTGAGGCAACGGGTAAAGTCGTGGTTGAAACTCGGAAATAAGAGAGCTTTTAGTCATTAGCTTGTGGCTTTTAGATGCTCTGTTGCACAGTGCCGCCAATGGCTAAAACCCATTGGCTATGCTGGTGTAAAACCCTGCCAAAGCAGGCTATTCTTCCCGTACATTTGTGAAAACAGCCCACTTCAGTGGGGTTTCAGCCCAATGCGGTTTTGTCGAGTTACTTTATAATCTTGCAACTGAGCAGGTCTTCCCTGTTTCGAAATAACCCTCTAGTTGTCTCCGTTTATACAAAACAGCTTTACTGAAAACTGAAAACTAATCACTGATAACTAAAAAAAGCAAAGGACGGTGCAGGTTAATCACCGTCCTTGAGGATAGGGTATCAGGCAAGTAAAACCACGGAAACGTGGGGATACTTCAAAAGTAGGAGTGTCTAACGGTGCGCGTAACGCAATCGGTTAGACAGGTTGGGTGTTGATAATATCTTGTGCTTCTTCCATAGAAACTTCTTTGACCGTCTTGCAGAAGATCATCTTGTAGCCATCGGGGTCTTTGAGGGAGAAGGTACGATCACCCCAAAATTCGGTTTTGATGTCACCTTCTAAAGGTGCGCCATTGGCTTTGACCTGATTGAAATATTCATCAATATCGACATCGTCATCTACACCAATATAAAACTCAACCCCGTTACCTTTCGGAGATGTAACCGTTTCCGATACGCCAATCATCAGCAAATTGCTTCCCAAATTCAGGAAACCCATCATTAAGCGACCATCCTCGAAATCGAGCGTGCCACCATCCGTAAAGTTGAGTTTTTCGATGTAGAACTTCATAGTGGCTTTAATATCGTCAACAACAAGCATGGGCATAATCATGGCAAATCTCCTTGGCTGGATTCTGTAAATTTGGCTCAACAAGTTATTTACATCAACCTGTATAGAATAGCACATGCGTTCTAATATGTCAAGAACTTTTGTTCGCAATTTTCGAGCAATGTTATATGCTTTTTTCTATTGGCGGTATAATCCACCTGATATTTAAATGACGAATAGAGGGCGATGATGACGAAATACGTTGGCGTATTGACCTCCGGTGGAGATACCCCCGGCTTAAACGCGGCGATCCGGGGCGTGGGTAAGGCGGGCTTGAACACTTACGACATGAACATCATCGGCTTTCGGGATGGCTTTCGCGGGATGATGGAAAACCGGACGATCCGCCTGAATGGGTCGGCGCTTTCCGGCATATTGACCATCGGCGGGACAATTCTCGGTACGAGTCGGGATAAGCCCCATAAGATGCCGATTGGTGGCAAAATGCTGGATATGACCGATGTGATTGTCGACACCTATCAGAAGCATAATCTGGATGCGCTGGTGTGTTTGGGTGGGGGTGGCACGGCGAAGAATGCTTTTCGGTTGATCGAGCATGGCTTGAACATCATCACGTTGCCAAAGACGATTGATAACGATGTGGTGCGGACGGATGTGACGTTCGGGTTTGATACCGCGCTGACCATCGCCACAGAAGCCATTGACCGTCTGCATAGTACGGCGCACAGTCATCATCGCATCATCGTGGTGGAAATCATGGGGCATAATGTGGGCTGGTTGGCGCTAGGGTCGGGCATTGCGGGCGGCGCGGATGTGATTCTGATTCCTGAAATTCCGTATGACATTGAGAAAGTCGCCGAGGCGATCAATGAGCGTAAACGGGGCGGCAAGCATTTTAGCATTGTTGCGGTCAGTGAAGGCGCGATGTCTATCGAATTGGCGGCGCGACTGCGTGATAAACAAGCCGAACTCGCCGAACTGGAAGCCGTTGAAGACCGGGCATCTACCAAGAAAGATCGCAAAAAGCTGAAGGCGGCGATTGCCAAAATTGAAGTAGAGCGCACACAGAATATCCATGTGCTGACGCAACAGCTAGAAGAATTGACCGCGCTAGAATCCCGTGTGACGATTCTCGGTCATGTGCAACGTGGGGGTACACCCTCTCCGGCGGATCGTCTGCTGGCGACGCGTTTGGGGACGAGTTGCGCAAAATTTATCAACGAGGGCGTGTTTGGAATCATGGTTGCGTCGCGTGGTGATTCTACCGAAGCGGTGCCACTTGAAGAAGTTGTCGGACGGCGCAAGAGTGTGAGTATGGATCATCCGTGGGTGGAATCCGCACGTGATCTGGGCGTGGCGATGGGGGATTGAGTGGTTGAAAGCATGTTCAGATGAAGCTTTTTAGGTAATGTTGATCCTGAAAATTGACAAAATCCCCCCTCTAAATCTCCCCCCGCTTCGCAAGGGGAGACTTTATCCCCCTTTTTGTGAAGTTGCTAAGGGGCTAAAGTATGGGGTATTTTGAAGGGCGATCAGGCTGATTTCCAATTAATCGCGTTTGTTCTTGCCGTCGCGCTCATTACCACGCTTAAAATTTCCGGTGAAGCGTGCCATGACAAGCTGCTCGTCAACGTCAGTGAGTCCGTCAATCTGCGCGAGGAATTTTTGCGCCTGTTTGCCTGAAAGCGTAGTTACGAGTTTGTTGTACCAATAGATGAAAACTTTGTTGTCTTTGGTGACCTGATACTCAAAAAAGCCCTCTTCAAGTGTGCTGTTGCTTTCATCCCCCATCGTGTAACCTCGCTTTAATGAGCATAGTTGTGTTCTTTGAGTTCGTGTTGTGCCATGATACGCACGGACTCGTTTTCGTCATGGGCGGCGATGGTCTCTAATTCTGCGCGGATGTTCGTGTCTATTTTTAGCGCGGTACGATCCGGTTTGCAGATTTCACAGGTGAGCGCGTGGATGGCGTGACGGCGATTCTTGGGCGTGGGATCGCTTTTGGCGGCATTCAGAAGCGGATGGACATAGGAGTCATCCGCGATATGATCCATCAATTGGATGCACCACCATCTGACTTTGCTATTGTGATGGGATAGCCCATTAATGAGTGCTTGCCGTGCTTCCGGCGTGACGGTTAAGTTGCGTAACTCCGTTGCGGTGATGCCACCGATTAACGCGACAATTGCCCGGTTGCGCCGTGTTTTATCAGCGAATAAATCCACCAATTGGCTGGCTGTTAGACCTTCATAGCTCATTATTATGACCCCTTGTGAACTCTATACGGGTATTATAATCTATTTTAAGCGCAATTCAATAGACTTATCGTACGCCTAGTGGTGCAAAAGCGGATTTTGACGCTAGAATGTGTTCATCGGCTGGTGAATTAAGGATCAAGACGTATGGAGTTGCTGGATTACATCGAAGTTTCATCCGGTTTAGCGACACATCGGATTGAGCTTTTTCATGGTGACCTTACGGATATGCCCCCTGAACACGCTGTTGATGTTCTGGTTGTTTCCGCCTACCCTGATAATTATGTGCCTGTACGTTTCTCTCTGATTGGCGCGTTGTCGAAAATTGGCGTGGATGTGAAGGCGCTATCACACGAGAAAGATGCGGATTTGCGGGAGTCATTTTCCTGCTGGATGTCTAAAGAGCTTGTGTCGACTTCCCCACAGGTGCAGTTTAAGCGTATTCTGGTATTTGAGCCGTTCATTCGTGGCAAGCCTGCGGATGTAGTCGGTGATATTTTTCAGAGTTTGATGCCCTTCGTTTACACGACTCCTCATGTCAAAAGTATCGCCATGCCATTAGTGGCGACAGGCAGGCAGGGAATTGCACCCGATAAGATACTCGCGCCGTTGCTTGAAGCCGCTGTGAATTGGTTGGCGTTAGGGCTTCCGGTGGAGGTCATCAAAATTGTTGAGTATTCGAAGGCTAAAGCGCTGGCGATCAAAGACGCTTTTGCTGAATTAAAGCAACAGTACAGCACGCCGACTGAAACGGCGCATAAATTGAGTGGAGACTTTAGCTACGATTTTTTCATCAGCTACTCGCATGATGATTTTCAGCAGGTCGATTATTTATATAACGCACTCGTGAGTCTTAACCCTGATGCACGTATCTTTATGGATCGGCGCAACCTCACAGTGGGCGCGGCATGGCAACAGGAACTTTACGAAACGATTGATGATTGCCGGCAGGTGATTACGGTCTATTCCCCGACGTATTTAAGTTCTAAGGTATGCAAGGAGGAATACAATATTGCCCTGATGCGCCATCGTGAAGAAGGGGATGTGCTGGTGCCGATTTATCTGGAATCTGCGAAATTACCCACTTATATGCGCTTGATTCAATTTATCGACTGCCGCGAATCTGACCACGAAAAATTGCAGAATGCCTGCACCGCGATTTTGCGCCGTAATTAGGGTGTGTGCACGGGCGGCATCTTGACTGATGGAGCGTCTGACTGTACGCTTATTTCGTTAGAACATAAGTATCGTTTTTTGTACGCAGGACTTAAAAAGGAATCCACTATGGCGAATAAGAAAAAGGTTGATAACGAAGCCGCAGTGCTTGAAAAGATTGCCACAATGCCCGAACCCTACAATATGATCGGCAAGCGCCTGCATGAAATTATCACAGAGGCGGTACCGGATCTCAATCCGAGATTGTGGTATGGTGCGCCGGGGTATGCGAAGGAGGGTCCGGTTCTCTGCTTTTTCCGCGTGGATGATTATATGACTTTTGGTCTCACCGAAAAGGCGAATTTCACAGTCGAGGACGGCGCACCGGATCAACTCATGGCATGTGCATGGTTCTTGACCTCGCTGGACGATAGCACGGAACAAAGAATTGCTGAGATCGTGCGTAAAGCCACAGACTGAAAGTGCTGAATCATGAAAGAAATTTGGCGTAAGCATAGAAAAGATTCATGCTATGACAAAAAGTAGAACCAATCCTAAAGTTGATGCGTTTATGGGCAGGGAGAAACAATGGCAAGAAGAATTTGAGGCATTGCGAACAATCCTGTTGGACTGCCCGCTGACGGAAGAATTGAAATGGGGGCAACCCTGTTATACGTTTCAGGATAAAAACGTCGTCCTCATGCACGGATTTAATGAGTATTGTGCGCTCCTCTTTCACAAAGGGGTGTTGTTAAAAGACCCCGAAGACATTCTGATCCAACAAACGGAGAACGTGCAATCAGCGCGTCAGATTCGGTTCACGAAGGTTCAGGAAATCGTCGAGATGGAAGCCGTCTTGAACGCCTACATCTTAGAAGCGATTGAAGTAGAAGAATCTGGCTTGGAAGTCGAGTTCAAAGACACGGAAGAATTCACCATGCCTGAAGAATTTCAGCGTAAATTGGATGAAATGCCGGAATTGCAGACGGCGTTTGAGGCATTGACCCCCGGACGGCAACGCGGCTATTTGCTGTATTTCGCAGGGGCAAAACAATCCAAAACGCGCACGGCACGGGTTGAAAAATACATCCCGCAGATTCTTGATGGCAAAGGATTGAATGATTAGGTTGTCGCTGAGAAAGTGAGTTAGCGACCTACTAAAAACAGGATGCTATACTATGCGCTGGATTTTGCATCGTAACGAAAGGCGATTCCATGCGCGTCGGCGTAGACATCGGCGGGACGTTTACTGATCTGGTCTTGAACCGTGACGGCGAACTGACCATCCACAAACTCCCTAGCACCCCCCACAATCCGGCGCTGGCAATGCTTGCCGGATTGAATGCCATCACCCATCATCAGACCCAAAATTTAGAACGCGTGGCGCATGGCTCAACCGTAGCGACCAACGCCATTTTGGAGCGAAAAGGCGCGAAAACGGCGCTCATCACCACGCAGGGCTTCCGTGATGTGCTGTTCATCGGGCGGCAAAATCGCCCCGATCTCTACGCGCTCCAACCGCAATTGCCACCGCCATTGATTCCGCGTGAATTATGTTATGACGTGCCGGAACGGCTCGATCATCACGGAAATGTGCTGATTGAATTGGATATGGACGCGCTCGATGCAGTTATCGACGATCTCGCCGCCAAAGGGGTTGATTCGGTGGCGGTGTGTTTGCTGTATAGCTTCGTCAATCCCGCGCATGAGCAGGCGATTCGTGAGCGCATCGTGTCGCGTGGCGTGCTAGAGGCGTGGCGGGTGGCGCTGTCGTGCGAAGTTCTGCCGGAATTCCGCGAATACGAACGAGCGAGCACGCTTGCGCTGGAAGCCTATGTGCGTCCGGTGATGGGGCGGTATATCGGTCAGCTCGAGAGCGAATTGCCGGAAAATGTCGGTTTACGCATCATGAAATCCGATGGCGGGGTGATTAGCGCCGGACGGGTCAAACAACAGGCGATCCAAACCGCGCTGAGTGGTCCTGCCGCTGGCGTGATTGGCGCGTTTCATGTTGCCAAACTCGCCGGGTACGATCACATTATCACACTGGATATGGGTGGCACGTCGACAGATGTGGCGGTGTGTGCGGGTGCGCCGTTGCGTCGTCCACAGTCGGAGATTGACGGCTTGCCCTTACGCATTCGCTTGCTGGATATTGAGACGATTGGCGCGGGAGGTGGTTCGATGGCGCGGGTGGATGCAGGCGGCGCGTTGCGCGTCGGTCCTGAGAGCGCGGGCGCTGATCCTGGTCCGGCGTGTTATGGGCGTGGTGGCACGGTAGCGACGGTCAGCGATGCCAATGCGGTGCTCGGTTTGCTGGATCCTGACCATTTTCTGGGCGGGAGCATGACTCTACATGTGGACGCGGCGCAAGCGACTGTCGGGCAGATTGCCTCCGCCATGAACAGTTCGCTGGAGGTCGCCGCGCAGGGCATTTTAGACGTGGCGAATGTCAATATTGACCGTGCGTTACGGCGGGTCTCGGTGGCGCGGGGATATGATCCGCGCAATTTTACGCTGGTGACCTTCGGCGGTGCGGGGGCGCTCCATGCCTGTGCAGTGGCGGAACGGCTGGAAATCCCGCGTGTGTTGATCCCGCGTTATCCGGGTGTGTTGTGTGCATTTGGCTTGTTGGTGGCGGATGTTGCGCTGGATTATGCCGCGTCTGTGCTGGGCGTGGTGGATGAATCGACCTACCCAAAACTGGCGCAAACTGTAACGGAAATGGTCGTGCAAGCAAATACAGATTTAGGGGACGAAGGCGTGAGCGCAGATGAGCGCGTGTTTTCGCCACTGGTGGATATGCGCTATCAGGGGCAGGCGTATGAACTCACGCTCCCGTTCGCGCCAGAAAGTGACCTGATCGCCGATTTTCACGCCGAACATGAGCGCACCTATGGACATGCTTTGCACGGACGGGCTGTGGAAGTGGTTAATTTGCGCTTGCAAGCGACGGGAGTTACCGCGCCACCGGAAATTTTGCCAGAAGCAGAGTCGGCGCATGTGGCACAAGCTATCGGTGAAAAAATCGGTGCAAATGGAATCATGCTGAATTTATATGAGCGTGAATCCTTATTACCCGGAGCGAAAATCAACGGGGCGGCGCTGGTCTTTCAACTGGATAGCACCATTTACATCGCGCCGGAATGGTCTGCGCGGGTGGACGGATTCCGGAATTTGATCGTGGAGAAAGGTTAACAATGACACGACTCGCCATTTTATCGGATATTCACGGTAATTTGCCCGCGCTGGATGCCGTATTAGAAGATATGCGCCCGTTTGAGGTCGATCATATCGTTGTGGCGGGCGATAGCATCAACTGGGGACCATTCTCGCTGGAAGTCATGTACCGCCTGCATGAAATCAATGCGTCGGTCATGCGGGGCAATCACGAATTGTATCTGCTGGACATCGACACGCCGCGAATGCCCGCCGGATGGGACGGCTTTACGATGCCGCGTCTTCTAGCGGAAAATCTGCCCGCGGACGTTCTGAATCGGATTTCGTGCCTGCCGGATACTTTGCAATTACGCTTCCGGGATGCGCCATCGGTGCGCGTAGTGCATGGCACGCCGAACAATCACTGGCAGGGGATTTACCATGACTCGACAGACGACGAGATTCGCGGTTGGCTGGCGGGCGTGGCGGAAAGAGTCGTCATCGCCGGACACACGCATTTACGGTTGCGTCGGCGGGTGGATGATTGGCTGATTATCAATCCCGGCTCGGTGGGCATGACCTTTGACCGTAATCCCGCGACGAGTTATGTGATTCTTGAGGGCAACGCGCAGGGCTGGAAAGTGAATTTTCGCCGTGTCCCCTACGATCAACAGGCGCTATTTGATGCCTATTTGGCTAAAGGGTATAGTGAGAAAATGCCACTTGAAGCGCGTTTGATGCTGGCGGATTTTGAACGGGGCTTTCCTCATGTGTATGCGTTTAATATCTGGAAGGCGCAACATCATCCCAACGAAGCCACGAGTGACGCGCTGATTGATGCGTTCTTTGCGCTGGACAACAAAGACGACTACGTAAAACCTATCTATCGGGTGGAAAATTTGCAGGATGTGGAGTAGTTAGGAAGAGTCGTGAGTCGTTTTCTGCTGAGATGGTTTGTGTTTGGCATTTTGCTGTTCACTATATTACTAACTCTAACACTGTCATTAGGCGCTCAGATTGATGGCGCACGCCTCGCGTTTATCTCTAACCGTGATGGCAATAATGAAATTTACTTTGCAGATGTGCAACGGCAACTCTCGGTAAACATGACACACAACATCGGTACGGATCGACAACCTGCTTTTTCGGTTGATGGTGAATGGATGGTGTATTTTTCTCAGTCGTCCGAGGGGTTTTATGCGCTCATGAACTTGAATACGCTCTCGATTATAGACTTACCGCGTGTGGGATCAGAAAATTCGCAGACTGTACCGCGTTGGATGCCGGACGAGAGCATCATCTATTTTGCCGATTATCAATCCGATACAACCTATTTTGATCCGGTTACCGGAGAGACTACTTCAGGCGAAGTGAATTATTCCTCAATCGTCGCTGATACTCAAGACCTTCAACAGGGAGTCCTACTGGATGAGCCAACACCATTTGATCCGGTTCGCGGTGTGACGGTAGATAAGGACGGCATTCCGCGCCTTGTGCTGGTGGATGCTTTCGTTCGATTTGAGAGGGATTCAGGCGTGTCATTACCGCCATTTGCGCTGTCGTATGATGAAGAATTTTTCGCGGTTGCCTTGCCTGATGCGAACGGTGATTTTGATCTTCATCGTGTGCCGGTGTGGGAAGGTGAGCCGATTAACCTGACGCGCCATCCCGCCATCTATAATCGCCCCACATGGTCGCATGATGGTCGGTATATCGCGTTTGTGTCCAATCGTGATGGCAATTTTGAGGTGTATGTCTATGACTTCGTTACAGACACGACAACCAACATCAGCCGTCATCCGGCAACGGACGGCGATCCTGTCTGGATACCGTGAGGGGATGAGATGACACGCGTAATCGTAAAAGGCGCTGTGCCTATCGTGGTGATTCTTGTGGCTATCTGTTTGCTGATGCCGTTTTTGGGGAATCGACTTTCTCCGCATTTGCTGGCATTTTTTGGTGCCAATCCATTCGACAATGGACAGAAAATTTATGTTACTCATCTTGAGCGCGGATTGACCGTCCCTGCGACGAGCTTATTCACGAAGGATTATCGGATCAATGTTTCGCCTGATGGTGAATGGATCATTTACTCGTTGGTAGACGAAGCAGACGCTCAGTTTGCGCTGGTGAATTTGCAAAGATGGGAAACGACCGTGCTCCCGGAATTGCCCTATGACTCATCATTTACACGGGCGGAGTGGCAAGCTGATAGTCAGCATCTCTGGCTGATCGCTTACGATGATTTTGGGACAGCGCAAGGTTATTTTATCTATGATAGACGGTCAACTGAGCTGACCGAAAGCGATGATGAACCGTCACCATATGCAGGGATACGGCGTAACGACATTATTATAGGATCAATCATCGCCTTTAATGATGCTCAACAGCCCGTTTTAGCAGTCACCGTTGATGACGAAGGTGTTCCCCGCCTTTATGATTACACCTCGGACGAACCGGTAGCCAGTATTGAACTTGGTCTGAACTCGCCTCCCCTCAGTTTATCATCTGATGACCAATATCTGGCGGCGATCTTGACACGCAATCAGCAGGTCGATTTGTTTCTTGTGCCGGCATGGGAGGGCGATATTGTTCAGTTGACCGATGATGTTAATTTTGAACATGATGTAGTCTGGTCACCGGATGGGCGTTACATCGCTTATACGAGCGAGTCGCGTGGTACTCGTTTTGGTAGTGTTCGGATCGAGTTACGTGTTTATGATGTAGAGGCGAGACAAGTTGCCTATACATTCACGTTTCAGTCGCAAAATGTGATTGGCAATAATCCACCGGCATGGATACCGTGAGGGGATGAGATGACACGCCTAATTTTCAAACCCATTGTGGTGATACTTTGTGTGTTGATCGCCCTATGTGGTGTTGCGCCCTATTTTGGCGAACAAATGTCGGTGCATTTGCTGGCATATAATGTGACGAAACCGCGTGAACGGGCGCGCAGTATCTACGTGTTGCATGTTGAGCGTCGGTTAAGCGTGAATGCAACCCCCTATTCGACAGGAGATTATTTTATTCGTGTCTCGCCGGATGGTCGCTGGTTAATTTATCGTCCAGAGCTTGAGCCGAATGATCGCTTTGCGCTGGTGAATTTACGCACATGGCAAACGCGTTTTCTGCCAGCATTACCACCCAATTCTGCTTTCGTGAGTACCCAATGGGAAGCCGATAGCCAACAGGTCTGGCTTAATGTCTATAATCGGGCTAGCACAGTCGTCACGTCCTATATTTATGATTTGCCCTCTGCGGAACTGATCGAAACGGACGATGCACCGCCCATTTATCCGCCGATCATGCGCGATCAAATTACGATTGGATTGCCCATATCAATGAATGCGACGGGCGATCCGCAATTAGGCGTTACGCTGGATGATGCTTATATCCCGCGCCTGTATGATTATGCCTCTGATGACGCGATTATCAGCTTTGAAATCGGCAGAGACCTTCAACCCGTAAGTATCTCGCCAAACAACGAATTTTTGGTGGCGGTGCTGAATCGGAATCGTCAAATTGACCTGTATCTGGTGCCTGCATGGGCGGGTGAGCCGACCAATCTCACCCATAATAGCGATAATGAGGGTCTGCCGGTCTGGTCAAGTGATGGCAACTACATTGCGTATACCTCGCAATCCGATCCCCGCCGTACAGCCACCAATGAGTTGCGAGTCTACGATGTCACTTCTGGCTCTGTTGCCTATGTTGTTTATTATGGCGCAACCACGATGATTGATAACACCCCGCCAACATGGATACCGTGAGGAGTAAGGAAAATCTGATGGTCAAACTACTTATGATTGCAATGATAACCGTGATAGCAATAGCTATAGCGGTGTGTGCAATCGCGCTGTCGTTTGGTGAATCACTGCCCATACCGTCACATCGACTTCTCTATATGGCGACGCGTGGGCGGGTGTCTGATAGTGAAATTTTCATGCTGGATGTTGATCGCGGTTTATCGATCAGCGCGACACATGAGCGGGTGGTTGACGGGAAAATGATTGTATCGCCGGATGGGGAGTGGATCATCTACCGTCCCAACACAGAAACGCGCAGTTTTTCGCTCATTAACCTCAACACTGGCGAACGTCAAATTTTGCCGGAATTGCCGGGACAACTATCGATGTTGCCTGTCACATGGCTAGAGAACGACCAGATCAGCGTGAGTTTTATTCAGGAGGGTCAGCTTTACAACATCACCTATGATCTCCATACGCTTGATGCAACGGAGCACCATGACGTTTTCTTAGAGGCGCAAATGGAGGTGTATGAGTATCTGTCGCCGGATTCCCGACATGTTGCTGTAATGCGTGATCTTGCGGGACAGCGTGACCTGTATCTTGAGCCTGCACAGGGTGGTAACGCGTTGAATTTAACCAACGATGACCACTTTGAATCGTTCGTCGCGTGGTCACCGGATAGCTGTTATCTCGCTTATGTGCTGGTTGAGCATGAGACAATACTGGAATTTCGGATTATGGAGGTTTCCAGCCAGAAAATCGTTTACCGGAGCGATGAACACTTAACAAGTGCTGAAATTGTATGGGCGAGTGAGGGTTAGGAGACAGCTTGAGTCGATTAGTAATGAGAATATTCGTGCTATCTGCCGTGAGTCTATTGGGCTTGACCGTGCTAGCGCTAGCGATTGGGGATCGTGTGCCGGCGCATTTGCTCGCCTATGTTGCCAGTGAAGGGCATAGTTATGATCGGGAAATCTATATTTTGCACCTTGAGCGTCATCTCTCCCTGAGCGCAAGCCAGCAACGAGTCGCGGATATGAGTCCGCAGGTATCTCCGAACGGTGATAAATTACTTTTTCGGACGACAGCTAATGCCACCGCTTTTTCACTCGTTGATTTAACTACATGGCGTGTACGAACTTTGCCGGAGTTGCCCGCGCCCCTCTCGTCAGTTTCTGTGATCTGGATGGAAGATCCAGACCTGATTGGATTCATGCTTTTTGGTGATACATACATGGTCGAGGCGAAATTCGTTTATGATGTCGCGCATGATGAGATAGAAGAAGTTGAATTTGATCTTTATTCTCCCGTTACCAGTGCATTTTTTCAGTATATTGCGCCGGGGCTAACGATCCCGATAATCACTGATGAGGGTGTACAGGCGAACCAGATCGTGACGCTTGATGCGGATGGGTTTATACGGTTTTATGATGAAAATTCCGGTGATCCACCTCCCGAATACGATCCGTCGTTCAGCGAGTATGCGACTTTATCGCCTGATTATGAATGGTTTATTGCGCCTTTGAATAAGGAGACGCAGATTGATCTATTTCTAATTCCGGCATGGGAGGGCGAAGTTATCAATCTGACGAATGATCGCGTTCAAGAATCGGAAGTGATATGGTCGCCGGATAGTCGTTATATCGCCTATTTAGCGCAAACGGGTGCGTTTCGGGAATTTCGCATCATGGATGTTTACACACAAGAGGTAGTCTATCGTATAGATGAGAACTTCGTAGGTGATCGTATTATGTGGGTGAGCGGATGATGTTTCGTGGCGTGTTGAAAGTTAGCGTTGTTTGCCTGTTGCTGTGTGTAGTATTGAGCGGTGTGGCGCTGGCGATTGCGGATTCGTTCCCTGTTCATCGGCTGGCGTTTGTCTCCGAGCGGGATGGTAATGTGGAGGTTTACGTCGCGCATATTGAACGGGGATTGTTGGTGAACGCCACCCATCATCCGGCGTTGGATAATCAGCCGCAGTGGTCACCGGATGGCGAATGGTTGCTGTTTAATTCGGGTAGAGGTGACGCGTTTTCTACCTATATCGTCAACACACGCTCATGGCAAATCACCTCGATAGATGAAATCGGCAATGTCTATCGTCCGGTGTGGTCGCCGGATAGCCGTAAGATCGCCCTGCGTGGCAACACCCCTGATGCGAGTGTGGATGACCGATTTCAGTTTCGGATTTTCGATGTAGAAATGGGGACGTTCATTACGCCACAGACGCTCGAAGGCTGGGAGTTCGGCGGATCTCCCAATGTTGATGTGAGCGCGGAGTCCAATTTAATCCGCGTGGTCGTGCGTGATATTCATGGTTTCCCCCGTTTTGCGGATATTCGCCCGGAAGATTTTCAGAATGGTGCGTTGATAGAGGCGAACGGTTTTGCGTCGCCAGCCTATAGCATTTCACCGGATGGGCAATTTTTTGTCTCTGCTGAGGATGTAGACGGCAACGTGGACATCTATCTGATTCCGGCGACAGAAGGCGACCCGATCAACCTGACGAACGATCCCGCGCCGGATACCGATCCAATCTGGTCATCTGATGGGCAATACGTGGCGTTTATTTCGCATCGGGATGGCAATTCCGAGGTGTATATCGTCAATGTGGAAACGGGTGACATGACGAATATTAGCCTTCATCAACGCAGAGACTACGCGCCGAATTGGTCGCCATAAAATCAGCGAAAATGGCGATAATTTGAAGACTCATACCACTTCTTCATGGAATCCCCTCAAAAAATGGGGGGATTGAAAGCAAAAACGGTCATAATATAAGAGATTGCGTTGTTCACTTTTTGATGGCGCGGTCTCAATGTAGGACAAATACTTAAAGGCATAACTGATGGTCGAACCAATCCGGCAAAGGGAATGGACAGACGAAGAACTCATCGCAGAGGGCTTTCAATATTACGAGCGCAAGAAACAGCTTGTGATGGCGGCACGCTTGCCGAACCATAAAGCGCCGTTACGGATTGATTATCCATCAGAAACGGTCTATGCACAGGCGGGCGATATTATCATTTTCGATCCGGGGATGATGCCTATGCGTCGGCTAGGCGGCTATGATTTCTGGTCAGTAAAGCCGGATGTGTTCGTCAATACCTATCGTAAATGGGATGTCACGGGCTGGTATCCTAACCCGCAGGAACGCTATTTGATGGAACACGGATGCCAACCCTATTTTAAGCAAGCAGGGGTATGGGCGCGTCACCTCAAAGAGCCGACTCCGATTGTCGGGCTGGAAAGTCATGATGTGGCGATTATCCCGCCGGGGATGTGGCTGGCGATTGGTCAGCGGGGGGAACCGTGGCATATTGACCCACAGACGTTTAGCACGCGCTATACACTGGCGAACGCGAATCGGGCGTAGTGTGTTCGGTTCTGCAACTAGCGCATGTGCCATTGCGTATAGGGTAATAGCCATATCTATAAATAGTGGAAGTGGACTATGCACCTTAATTGCCCCAATTGTGGAGAACAGATCAGTGCGGATAATGTGAACATTCAGAAGATGGTCGCTGTCTGTGCAGTTTGTGACACAGTTTTTCAGTTTGATACACCCCACGCCAAGATCAAGCGCCGTAAAGTAAAGCAACCGAAGCACCTCATGCTCAATGAATCTGATACGCTTCATGTTGCGTTTCGGACGAATTTCCGGCTGGATAAAGATGAATCGTTTCTTTTCGGTGCAATTATGAGTTTCGTCTTCACCTTCATCACGCTGATACTCACAAGCCAATTCCTGGTGGGTGAGATGATCGTTCTCGTGCCACTTGGCTTTATGCTTTTAACACTCAGTTTGTATTATTGGCTGGCGAGTATTGTCTTCAACAAAACCGACATCGTTATGGATGAAGATGCCATCACGGTCTCGCGCCAACCGCTCCCCATACCCTTCACTCAGCCATTAGAGATCACTCTGGCTGATGTGGTCGCCGTGCGTTGTGGGGAAACACCCACCTCCAAAAAAGAAGCCTATGATACCCCGCGCTATCGGGTGTGGGCGCAGACGGCAGATGGTCGTCAGCGGGTGATTGTGAACGACGTAACCGAAGAATACGCGTATTTTCTGGCGCAACGCATGACCGATCACCTTGACGCAGATGCCTACCGGAGCACATCGCATCTGATGGATGATGATGTACAGGCGAGTGACTTCACAGACAATGCCCATGACTTCCAGCAAATGTCGCAAAATCAGGCAAAGCGGTAAATATACATCGTCTCGCTAAGTGTTCGTTAGTGTTCCACGCGCTTTTGCATATTCATGACGAGGTTGGTCACCATGTTGCGCGGCGAGAAGCGAATGGCTAATGCGCCGATTTTGTTTGAGAAGCCCGGAATAACGACCCGTTCGCCCTTGACCAACCCCTTATAACCCCGTTCCGCGACGGCTTGCGCGGTCATCAGCCCATTTTGTACCAGCCGTGAGTCGGTCATATCGGCGCGTTGCTGAAAGCCGGATTTTGTGGGTCCGGGGCAGAGCGCGGATACGGTCACGCCTGTGCCTTCCAGTTCTTTAGCAATAGCCTCCGAAAATGACAACACATAGGCTTTGGTCGCGTAATAAACCGCCATGAGCGGACCGGGTTGGAACGCCGCGGTTGAGGCGACATTCAGGATTTGCCCGAAGCCATTTTCGATCATCGCGGGCAGGACGAGCTTGGTCAGGTGGGTCAATGTGACCATATTGAGTTGCATTTCGTTAAGTTCGGTTTGCAGATCAATAGTGACGAATTCGCCGTAAGTCGCGTAGCCAGCATTATTGATGAGCGCGTCAATCTGCGTGTTTTTGAGGTCGTCGAAAAGTTCTTGCGGTGCGGTGGGTTTGGCGAGGTCTTTGGCGATGACCTGTACCGCCACGCCATATTTGGATTGTAGTTCGTTCGCCAACTTGATGAGCTTATCTTCGCTACGGGCGACAAGGACAAGATTGTACTTTTCGCGGGCGAAGACCTTTGCGAATTCCTCACCGATGCCACCGGATGCCCCTGTAATCAATGCGGTTTTTGCCATTTGTATGCCTCCGTTTTAACGTGCTCTTTATAGTCGCAGTTTTTTGTGAGCTTTTACTCATATTTTACGTGACGCAATCATAATCTCTTCCGTATCAATTGAAAAGTGGCAATTTTGAGGATGAAATTATTCGTCCAATAAACCCGCGTTGTGCAGACATGCGCGCATTTCGTTGAGGTCGTAGGCGTTCTGTTCAAGGGAGTGTTCCTGAAATAACAACTTCGTGCCGTAATCCACAATTTCTTGAATGTTCCACTGCACCTCGTAAAATGCCTGTATGACCGGATTCAGTGTGGCATCTCCGGCGACTTCCGCATAACCCTGTTGAACTAACTCTCGATTGCCCGCGAAGAAATGCCCAAGATCGCGTTCTTTGGGCGCGATTAACAGCCCATCCCAATCAATCAGATGCAATTGCCGACTGCCACGCTCGAAGATCAGATTGGCGATGGTCGGGTCATGATGACAGAGCACGAAAGGCGCATTTTCGGCTTGTGCTTGTCTTGCAGTAGACTCAAAACGGGCGAGTTCTTGATTGAGTCGGTCTTTGATTGGGAGCATCAACGCCGCCAGATCACGCTGATGCGGGTTTTCACTGTCGGCGGCAGTAGGTAGGGCGTGCATGATGCGCTGAAAGTCTTCCCGCCACGAAGTATCAAAACCTTCGCGTGTGCAGGCGATATTTTCCGGTGGTGTGACCCTGTGCAGGCGGGCTAATGTTCGCCCGACCTCGCGCCATTCGTCGGTGGTTGGAGGGAGTGCCATTGCTGTATCGCCATGAATAAACGGATAGAGTGCCGCTGTAAATTCATTGATTTTGATGCTCAGCGAATCCTCTTTGGTCGGGATGGCGGCGACTGCGTTAAAGCCCTGCGCGTGTAGCCATGCAGGAATTTGGAGTATCGCATCCCACGCCAGTTCACGCGCATAGATTTTCAAGAAATAGGTCGCGTCTGTGTCCGTCACTGCACGATAGCCGTAACCATCCTCACCGCCGGGGAAAAAGTGAAGCTCACGCACAGTCAGATTGTAAGTTGCTTCAACCACATTTTTTAAGAGACTGATGTCAATGTCCGGCGCGGTGTGCATAAGTCGTGTTCTCCAGATTAACGATTTCCGTTTGCCAGTTTGATAGCGGCTTCTGATCGTCTGAGCGTCAACATCGCCCAGATGCCGACCATCGGACCGAGCGCCAGAAACACGAATGCCCATTCCCAGCCCACCGCGCTTTGAATCGGCGGGACGAGGCGAATGGTGATGAGCGTGAGTAAAAATCCCATGCTGGTCTGTAAGGTGAGCGCTGTGCCGACATATTGCGATTGCGCCAATTCACTGACGCAGGCGGAAAATTGCGCGGAATCCGCCACAACTGCGAATCCCCAGAAAAGCGCGACGGCTGAGAGCAGAATCGGGTTGCCCCCGTAGAAGAAGCCGATCAGAAGCGCACAGATACCGCTTGTCACCAGTGAAAGTGTTGTCATGGTGGTGCGTCCTAGCGTATCTGCGAATTTGCCCGCCAATAAACTTCCCGCGCCACCCATCGCTATGACTAAAAACGCGACGAGACTCGCCCATTCCGCCGAAACGCCCTGTAATGCGAAGCTCGCCAGCAAGAATGAGGGCATCCACGACCACATGGCGTAAAGTTCCCACATATGACCGAGATAGCCGAGGTTCGCCAGCATGACCTCCCGATCACGCAGGATTTTGCCGATATCACGCCAATTAAAGCGTGGTGATTTCGTTTTATACGGACCTTCTTTGATGAACAGTAAGCCGATGAGTGCGCCAGAATAAGCACATGCCGCCGCTAGAATCATGACGGTCTTCCAATTACCCACGCCGCCGAAGACGTTCAGCAAGTGGGGCGTTGCGGAGCCAATCGCCAGCGCACCGACCAGCAGACCGATGCTCAATCCGCGATCTTTGCGCGTCCAGGTGGTCATCAATTTCATGCCGACAGGATACACACCGGCTAATACCACGCCTGTTAAAAAACGTAGGATGAGCGCGACGGGTAAATCATTTGCCAGCAGGGGAATCATGAGTGTTAATGTGCCCGCTAGCACAGTAGACACGGTGAAGAAACGATGCGCGGGGATGCGATCCGCCAGAGTAAGCACGGCGGATCCGAACGCGCCGACGACAAAGCCGATCTGTACCGACATGGTGAGCCATGACTTGCCGGAATCATCCAATCCCCACACGTCCGTGAGGGCAGGCACAACGGCGGAGGCAGAAAACCAGACGACCATCGCCAATAATTCCGCCAGCGAAAGCAAAATGAGTGTGCGCCATTTGTTCGGGATAGCGTGTTCGTCGGGTAAAAGTGCGGTATTTGTGCCTGTTTGTGCGGACATTTTTTGTCCTCTTCAAAATAGTTGAAGTAATGCTCGTCAGTGAGGTTCATTCATTAAATCGGTAAATCATTGAGAAAGCATAACGCACAGTTTCTAACATGCAACGACATTTCCGGCGGATGTTTGTGCAAACTGCATTAGCAAGCGCAAATGAAGTGTAAAGGTTGTCACCGTCATAATGCGAATCTTCATGCACGCCAAAGCAATTCTTTACATTTTACGTATTTATTAACGCGTCATGCACGACTTTTCGGAAAAATTCATAACAAACCGTTTGAAAACTTTACCGTAACAAACTACAGTAGAGCGTATAAGTAAGGTGAAGGCAAATACAATGAGTGTTGCGGTGAAATTAACAGATGAGTTCGTATCAGAGATAAGCGTGGGGCAGAAATGGGTGGATAATACCCGTCGTGTGATGGGTTTTATGGCATATGACAACGACCCCACTTTTGATTTTGAACGCGATTGGGAAACTGCAACCCGTGATACGCTGGCTTATTTCCCGACGACGCGTGCTTATCTGGCGCTGTACGATTTTTCTGAGTTGCGGTTTGCGACGGTGCATCTGCGTTATTGGGGCAAACATCTGGAAACGCTCGCCCAATTCTATAGCGGACATTATGCCGTCGTTGTGTCTGTACGGTCATTTGAGCAGGTGATCGAGATGATGAACCATCACAACAATGCAAGCATCACAAAGGCGCTAACTGCGGGTCTGTTCCCCTCGCGTGAAAAAGCGATTGCCTATCTCGCCCAATTCACTTAGTCAGCCTCAGCGCCACTTGTTGACCCACTCTAAACGAATGCGTTGCCGTTCGATTGCGCTATTCTGATCCCAATACACCTCAATCTGACCTCCATTTTCGCGCACTTGCTTCGCATAATTTTCGATCTGATCTGCTGGGAGTGTCGGGTCATCCTGCTGACTGAACATAACGATAGGTGCTTCGACGGATTCCGCATAATTTACAGGTGAACTGGCGCGATATTGTGCGGCGAATGCTTCCGGTGTGCCGCCGAACATGGAGCGAATATGCGCTTTGAGCGTGTCCGGCGCAGTCTGATAGAGTTCGCGCCAATCCGTCACAGGAGACTCTACCAGCGCGCCCGCCCACAAATCGGGTCGTCTGCCGAGTGCCATCAGCGCCACAAAGCCCCCATAGCGCGATCCCTCCACAATCAGCGCATCCTCGCGGGCAATCCCTTCCGCAATAAGCCACGCCGCGCCCGCCGATAAATCATCACTTTCACGCAGACCGAGTATGCCGTAAATTGACTTGTGGAAGGTCTCACCGAATGTCACCGAGCCACGATAATTGACTCCGAGCCATGCAAATCCGGCATCCACCCATGTAGATGCGTCCGCATCATAGGTTGGCGTGAGAACCGAATCCGGTCCTGTCGGCGCGTGGATGATGGTCGGGAAGGGTCCGTCGCCTTCCGGTTTTGCCAGCCATGCCTGCACCGTTACGCCACCCGATGACGTGAAATTGACCGATTGCCATGCGTGACCTTTGGGTGCAGACGGCGCAAGGAGTTCGCGCATAAATGCCCCATCTTTTGAACTTACGACGGTCACATGTGGGGGGTGCTCGGATGTTTCCAGCATAAGCACAAGTTCATCGTCTTTATTGGAGTCGATTAAAAATTCCGCACTGTGGATGGTTCCTGCGGGTAGGTTTAGTAGTGGTGTGAAGGTGCTCCGGTTTAGGTCGTAAATAAAGAGCTTGTGGATGGCTTTCTCGACCTGCATGAGCAAAATTTGACCCGCATCCACTGACCAATCGAGCGGTGTAAGGTCGCCTTCAATTTCCTCTAAAGGAAAATCCGTCCGGTCACCACTGACCACATCCCAGATGAGCGGGCGCACCTCTCCGGTGGCGTTGGTCATGGCGAGTAAGCGTGGGTCGCCCTGTGCGCGTGAGAACATGATAGGCTGAATACTGCCTTCGTGTTCTTCTAAGACAGATACATTCTGCTGTGAAGACTCTGCCAAGAGGTTAAACACCAGCAGACTCAAATCGCCGTAATGTTTACGTTCGGTCACGGCAATGACAGCATGTTTCGCGTCATAAGACAATAACGGACCGAAAGCGGGATGGGCGCTCCGGTAAAGCAATTTCGGCGTTGCGCCATTTCGTGTTTCAAGTGTGTACAGTGAAAAGCCATCGCTCCGTGCGGCGCTGAATCCGAGCATTTCGCCATTTAGACTCGCGCTCATACTGACGGGGGAAAATGGCGCGATTGAGTCGGTGATGGCGTGCTTTTTATGGGTGGCGCTAAATTCAACTTTTTGTAGTCGTTGACCATCATGATAATAGACAAACATTCCATCCGGGCTAATTCCGCCAAATTCAATTGCCAAGGTCACATCAGCCACCGACGTGTATGTTGATACAGCCAAATCCCATACCAAAATAGTTGGCTTACCTAAGACCTGAACAATAACAACGCACCGTTTGGGATTATGTGCCGCAATTTGTAAGGAAATGAATTTAGAGACAGTATAGCGTGCTTGCCATGTTGGATCGCCAGAGGTCGTCATAAGTGAAAAAGTCTCGTTTCAAATCGTCGTGGGCGTTATGCTACCATATCGCATTGGCATTAGCAGGTCTAAAATGCCTTTACTCTGACTTAAACTCTGTGCGCTATGCTGGCGCGAGTTGACCCGACAAAAGACCCTACGATAAGGACAAACCATGCTCGACAAACCCATGCTCAATTTCATCCACATCAGCGATACACACATCCACGCCGACCCTGAATTTACCGGCAGTCATGTCGATTTTACGTCGCGTGCCGCCGTCGCCGAACTCATCAAGCAGATCAACGCGGTGGAATTTGATGTGGATTTCGTCCTGCACACTGGTGACATCATGACCGACCCCGAAAAGCCGGAAGATTATCTGATTGCGAAAAGCATCCTCAGCGAGATTCGGTTTCCGGTGCATTATCTGGTGGGCAATCATGACCGTTCCCGCGCCGTGCAGGAATATCTGGTTGGTGAGCCTGCGAGTACGATCACCGAATTTCACGACTATGAATTAGAGGTCAACGGTGTGCAGATCATCTGCCTTGATAGCAACCCCAACGCTGGCGGGGTGCATTTCGGCTTATTGACGAACGATCAACTGGATTGGCTGGCGGAGCGCCTGAATCCCGCTGATTCGCGCCCGTTGGTGGTGGCGGTGCATCATCACGCCTTGCCTCTGGGTGCGCCGTGGCTGGATGGCATCGTGCTCAAGAATGGCTACAAGTTGCATGAATTGTTGCTTCCGGTGCGGGATCGTCTGCGCGGGGTATTTTACGGGCATATCCACGAGAATACCGTCACTGTGCGTCAGGGGATAAGCTACTACAGCGTCGTCAGTGGCTGGTTCCAGACGCGCACACATTATGGGCAGATCGAGCCGGGTCGGGATTCACTTCTGCGTGAACCGGGATTTAATCTCGTCACATTGACTGAGAAAGATACTTTCGTCCGCCGCTATCGCTTCCCGTTGTTGATCGAACAACCGATCATGATGGAGCAGACGATCATCGCGGAATAACAGGGCTATCGTCTAACTATGTCATTGCCTTCTGTCATATCAGGAAGATTGTTGTCGAGGAATATTTCTTAATGTAACAATTTGACATTATTGCTGTATAATATTGCGTAATATAGAAAATCGTCACATATAGGATAATCCAACCATGCCATATACTATTGATTGGTATATTGAGAACGAAATCATTTACGTCGCGTATTCTGGAGTAACCACTGCAGAAGAATTAGAGGAGTCACTCTACACAATTAAGGAGATGATTGAAAGTAGCCCGCGTCATCTAGTGCATGTGATAAGCGATGTGGGCGACGTTACACAGTCTGTTAAACCGTTAGAGTCATTGGGGATTGTTCGTAAAGTTGGTAACTCGCCACAGTCAGGGTGGATGATAATTCTGCGCGAGAAATCTGCCCTCATCAAATTTGGTGTAGCCCTTGGTACTACGGTGTTTAAGTCCCGTAACCGGACATTTGATACACTTGAGCAAGCTGTAGAGTTTATTAAAGGCATGGATACCACGCTCAATTGGGACGCTGTGAACACTGTTCACGATGAGCGTACCGCTAGCTGAACGGGTTAATCGTCTCACCTGCGGATGAATATTGGGTTGTTGCTAAAAATCCTCTAATGTAATATTTCGTCATTATTGGTGTATAATAATCTCCATTCACCGATTAACTACTTAGAGAAAATTTGGCAATGCCATACGAGATCAGTTGGTATATCGAGAACGAAATCATTTATGCGCGCTATTCTGGCGTACAGACTGTCGAGGAAGTGCGTCAATCCCTCATTGAATGCAATAATTTTATTGCTCGTAGTCCACGCCATCTGGTGCATGTCATTAGCGATGTTGGAGATATTACTAAACCACTCCGTCCGGTGGAATCTCTTAAACTGATTCGTGAGGTAGGTACACATGCCCGTCTCGGTTGGACGATCATCCTCTATGAAAAGTCAATTCTCATAAAAATGGGTGTGGCTTTTGGTACCGCGGTTTTTAAATCCCGCAACCGGACTTATAAGCGTATTGAAGATGCTATAAAGTTTATGAAAAAAGCCGATGCAGAATTGAGTTGGGACAAAGTAACTAACCCGATACAAGCGCGGACCCGTTAGGCTAAACGGTTACTATTCTGGGCGTTTCAACTTACGTCCCCTTGCGCTGTCAATTTCATTCATCACTCTAATAAATTTGAATGATCGTCGTAAAGGCTACTCATGGTACAATAAGCCCGATTTATTGTTGACATGATAGACGGATTGACTGTGTATGAACTGGTCTAAACGTTTTTTGCTGATGATGGGCATGTCCCTCATTGTGCTTTTCGCTGGATTAAGTGCCCCTAATGCCCCTGTCGCCGCGCAAGACCTGACTGATTTATTCTCGATGTCGATTAACGCCGGATTTGATGGCTATTTCCGTAGCAATCAATGGTTGCCTGTGCGCGTCAGTGTGGAGAATAATGGCGACCCCATCAACGGGCGCATGGTCGTCCGTCCGGAGACTTCCGGTAGCGGTTTGCCCAATAGCTTTAGCACGCCGGTTGATCTGCCGACGGGTTCATCTCAGGTGATTACGCTCTACATCACCGCCTACAGCAACGCCCGTAATATTCGCGTCGAAATTCTGGACGAGACAGATCGTGTTGTAGCGAGTGAAGAAACGGTATTGCGGAGTATCGCCACCCGAGATCGCTTATTTGTGGTGCTTTCGCAGGCGGCGGGTGGCTCGGTGATTAACCTTGCGGCGGTCAACACGGGCGGGAATACGTCTTATCAGGCGAATTGGGCGATCAACAGTTTGCCGGAACGCGCCGTGACCCTGCAATCCGTCGATGCGATGCTTTTCAACGATATTGATACAGGCACACTCTCGCTCGCGCAACGTTCCGCCATCCGTGATTGGGTGATTTCTGGCGGACATTTAATCGTGGCGGGCGGGGCATCATGGCAATCTTCCGCCGCTGGTTTAGAAGACCTTTTGCCGTTTGTGCCGGAAGATAGCGAAACCGAGACTGATCTGGACGCGCTGTTGCGTTTTGGCGGGGATTATGCCACCACGTTTGACGAGCAATTTATCATCGCTACCGGCGAGCCGATAGACGGGGCACAGGTGCTGGTTAGCAATGCGGATGGCTTACCGCTCCTCGTGCGTCGTGCACTGGGTAACGGCACAGTGGATTATTTGACGGTTGACCCCAACGCCCAACCCCTGCGCGATTGGCAAAATCTGTCCGAATTCTGGCTGACCGAGCTTGCCTCTGTCGATGCCAAACCGAGTTGGACGAATGGCTTTTCCGATTGGCAGAGCGCCAACAACGCCGTGGAAATTTTGCCCGGTTTAGAGTTGTTGCCATCAATTTTGCTTTTGCTGGCGTTTCTGGTGGGGTACGTCGCGCTGGTCGGTCCATTGAATTATCTCGTCCTTCAGCGCATCAATCGGCTGGACTGGGCATGGATCACGATTCCAATTTTTATCGTTGTTTTTAGTGTGGTGGCGCGGGGAATCGGCATTAGTCTGCGCGGCAATCAGATCACGCTTAGCCGTGTATCAGTGGTGCAAACATGGACGGATACGGACGTTTCGCAGGTTGACCAGCTGATCGGCTTACTTGCGCCGCGCCGTGATAATTATTCGCTCGGCGTGGACGATGACCGTCTGTTGCGTCCTATTCCTGATAACGCCTTCGATTTTGGCGTGCTCAGTGACCGTTCACTTTCTAACGTGAATATCGTGCAGAACGAAACCTTCGAGGCGGTAGATTTTCCGCTGGATGCGGGCTTTATCGCCGGATTTAACACGATGGGGACGATCCCGCGCCCTGAGATTAGCGGGAGTCTGACCTTGAGTTACGATGAAGGACGGACGTTCGCCGCCGTGCAGGGGTCTGTCCGAAACAATAGCGACCTCACACTGACCGATGCGGTTATTCTGACGCGTGCGGGGGTGTTGCGCCTCGCTGATCCGCTTGCCCCCGGCGATGTGCAGACCTTTAACGCCAACGGATTGACGCTCAATACGAGTGGCGGAGTCCGTACCCCTGCACCTTCAGCTTTAGAGTTGAGCAGTGGTGAATTTAGCACGCTGTCTCTCTCGCAGGCGTATTTCCGCAGTTCCAGCCAATCGTATGCACAGCTGGCGGATATTACCTCGCGTGATATTCTGGGCGCTGACAATTACGACATCAGCGGCATTCAAATTGACCTCAGCGCGGATGCTCAAACGCAGGAAAATCGCCGTCGGCAAGCCCTATTAAATGCCTTTATCAGCGATCAATACGCCTCTACCTCGCGCGGCGATCACGCTTATCTCGTCGGCTGGACGGATACCGCGCCCCTTGACGAAGTGATCGGCGGGGCGGGCTGGGAGCCGTTGGATACGACGCTGTATATTATCGAATTGGATGTGATCGCGGAAACCCCTGCGACGGGTTCAACAGTGATTGCGCGGGATCAATTCACATGGGTATCGCTGGATCGTACTGGCACGGATGAAATGGGTCCCTATAGCCTCAACCTGTTCAATGCAACGGCGGTGACTTTCCGCTTCACGCCTCTGCCAGATGCCGTGTTGAGCGAGGTCGACACGCTCAATGTGATTCTTGAGCGTCCGAATGTGGTCAGCAGTGTGATGCAGGTGGAAATCTGGGATTGGGAAGCGCAGACGTGGGATGATCTGCAATTCAACCGCGAAGAATCGCTGACTGTGCGTAACCCTGAGCGTTATCTCGGTGCGCTGAACGCGGTGCAAATCCGCATCCAACGCCCTGAAACTGGCGGTTCGGTGTTTATTGAGCAGGTCGCGGTGGAGCAAATCGGCTCGTTTTAAGTACAAGAAAACCGTCGATTTACCGACGCGAACTCACCGGAATCGGATTCGCGGCAAAAGATGCGCTACTATTCGGGCGAATTCTGTTTGTAAAAGAGGTTTTCGCCCATGAAACGCCTGTTGATTCTCCTGCCATTGCTTGTCCTGTGCCTGTTTTATCAGGTTGATGATGCCGCCGCGTGCATCGGTTTTTCATACGCTTCGGTTGTGAACGACATTCCAAGCTATGATGTCATGGTTTTAGGTACAGTGGTTGAAAATAGCGCGGGTAATTCAATTATTCATGTAGAGCGCTATTTAAAAGGACAGGGAGATCCCTATTTACTCGTATTTCGACAAACACCCGCTTATTGGATTGGTGGGCGAATACGAAATTACGATAACGGCTGTGATACTCCTTTAAACGAAATTGCCCGCATGGGTACACAGGTCTACATCGCGTTGAACCGCAATCCTGACGGAACCTACACAACAGATCAACCAATACAAGTACAAGCGCGTTATTTTGTTGTGCATCAACGGTGGGAAGAGAACAAGTATGTTGTTTCATATCAACGATACAATGGCGACATTACCGATACGGACTCTTTTAATTATGACAATTTGGAATATGTGACGACAACGGCACTTGAGTTTGAAGAAGAAATTGAAGTCTTGACCGAACAAACATCAATTCCACCAACGCTTCCATACGACTACTATTATCGCACTTCGGCAGATATTCAACGCCGTGTGCTAAACGTAACATCCCAAAATGGCACACAGTATATAATCCCGATTGATGGACAGCACATTGTGGAGACCGCACCAGCATGTATAGTCGATTGTCCGATTTATGCGCCGGATTACTCTCATGCGTTGTATCCCATTCCAGTTGGTGAAAATACCTATGCCCTAGCATACGAAGACCTTCCTCGTTGGATTGCAACGGTGTGGTATGAGGGCGTAGAAACAATGATGGGCAACTATCTACCACTCCACATTGCCGCTCAGGAATTTCTCTTTTCCCCTGATAGTAATTTTTTCCTAGCATGGTTTGATGATCGGATCATTGTCTACGAAATTCGCTCTGACTTTCCTACATTTTATGGGCAATGGCCACAAGTGTATGAACTTAGGCGCATCGAGTTAAACGTAGATGATGAGCACAGCGCCGAATCGCTACATGGACTCGGCGCATGGAGTGGGAACAGTCGCATGTTCGCCTATGTCGATGCGGAAGGGCTGAAAGTTGCCGATGTATTGGATGTGATCGCTGAACCCCGCTTAGTTGCCCTCAATGAAGGGGCAGGACTTGAGGTTGAACTCTCGCAATCGGGGCGTTATGTGCGCTACGGGACTCGTCAGCAATGGCGCTTGTATGATCTGCTCACCGGAGTGGTTCATAACAATACCCTGATTAGCCCTGATGAAAGCTATTTTGTCCGTTTGTATCAAGGGATGAATCCTGAAGATAACACGGTAAATCGAACTTACTCGAATTTGTTTGTGGATATTTACGCCGACGCACCAATTATGGATTTCGACTGGTTTGGTGATGATCGGTTGACGCTGTTAGTTTGTGAAGATGAGTCACAGCAGGCGTGTAACCTGTATTATCATCACAACGGTCATCCGTATTATAGAAATGGAACTTATACACTAGACGAAATGTACAATTACGCTGTTCAGCAAATTGCCTACGACGATCTTTACGGACAGGTAGCGGTGCAAATTGATGATTACCAGATTCTCTATCCCTATGGATTGAGTTTTGACCTCACGGATATCATCGACAGTCCCATCGCGCATATCGAATGGGGCGAGCCTCTGTGGTATGTGGAAGACTAGCCGTGTCGTGAAAACCGTCGACTTACCCACGCGCACTCACCGGAATCGGATTCACGGCAAAAGATGCGCTACTATTCGGGCGAATTCTGTTTGTAAAAGAGGTTTTCGCCCATGAAACGCCTGTTGATTCTCCTGCCATTGCTCATGCTGTGCCTGTTTTATCAGGTTGACGATGCCTCCGCCTGCAGTGGCGGTCCACCACCTGTCACACTCAATGAAGCTATTGAATACGATGTCATTGTAATTGGTCGAATTCTAGAAAATAGCGGCGGTAATTCCATAATCGAGGTGGAGCGATACTTGCTGGGGAGCGGAGAACGCTATTTGCTGATGTCACGGCAGACTCCGGCGCTATGGATTAGCAAGAACGAACGACAATACGGCTTTGGTTGTAATTACGCACTTTCCGAGATTGCGCCGGTAGGCACACAGCTTTACATGGCGCTAAATCGAAATCCCGATGGCTCGTATGATATGGATTTATCCTCTCGGCGTAATTTTGCGATCATTCCTTACCTGATGGATGAAAGGGTTGGTGTCAGCTATCGTTATTACAACGGCGATATTCATGATGAAGCCGCCTATCATTATGAGAAGATGGAAGTGGTAACGACAACTCCTGAAGCATTTGAAGCTACTATTGCTGACCTCACAGGGCAAATTGCTGTTGCCCCTGATCCGCTGAATGTACCGCAAAATTATGGCATGGACGGGGTACTTTTCCGGCGCACACTAAGAATTACTTCTGAGAATGGGACGGAATATATGCTCCCGATTGATCGGCGTGAGGTTGTAGGCGTGTCGGATGTCTGTCAAGATAACTGCCCGATAAGTTCACCAGATTACACGCATTTTTTGCAACCCATTTCTGGAAATGAGCACAGTTATGTTCTGATTTATCAACGGCAATTAGCATTCGATGCTGAATTTTGGGAAGACACATCCTCAGCGGGTAATCGAGGTTCCTATATTATCGGAGAAGAATTTCTATTTTCACCGGATAGTAATTTCTTCATCGCATGGGCAGGTCATGAGATAGTGCTCTATGAAATACGCATTGAAGTTCCTGAATCTGAACATCGCCTCGCTTTCCCTCGTGCCTATGAGCTTAGACGTATTGAATTAGACGCTAATGACGAAAATACCGCCGAATCTTTATATGGATCGGGCGCATGGAGCGGAAATAGTCGCATGTTTGCCTATATTGATGCAGAGGGGTTGAAGGTCGTAGATATATTGGATGCAATCGCCGAACCGCGCTTAGTAGCCCCGAATGCAGGCGCAGGACTTGAGGTTGAACTGTCGCAATCGGGGCGTTATGTGCGCTATGGAACAAAGCAACTGTGGCGTTTATATGATCTGCTCACCGGAACAGTCTACAACAACACGCTCATCAGCCCTGATGAAGGCTATTTTGTCCGTTTCTATCAAGGGACAGATCCGGAGAATGAGTCCACGAACGAGAGTCAATCGAGTCTATTTGCTGATGTTTACTCTGAGTTTTCAATAGTAGATTGGCATTGGATGGATGACGAGGGTCTATATCTCATATTGTGTCGAGATGAAACGCGCCAGATATGTGTTAGCCGATACTTCCTTCATCAGTATGGATACTGGGGAATTCCGTATGCCGTTTCGTTGGATAGCGGCGATTCTATGCGACAAATCGCTTATGATGACCTCTATGGAAAAGTTGCTATACAGATTGATGATTATTCAATTTTTATAGAATACATCCACTATTTAGGATTATCAGACATCATCGACAGTCCTATCGCGCATATCGAATGGGGCGAGCCGTTGTGGTATGTGGAAGATTAAACGGATAGAGTGACCGATTCAATCGGATTTCAGGTATACTTATTTGATAACAAGTAGATCAGGAAATAGCTATGGACTTGATTATAGAAACAAAAGACCTCGTAAAGACCTTCGGCAAATTTACCGCGGTCAGTGGCTTATCGCTGGAAGTCCCCGCCGGGTCGATTTACGGCTTTGTGGGTCCGAATGGCGCGGGTAAAACCACCACCATGCGGATGCTGACGACTCTCACCCGCCCGACTTCCGGCAAGGCGTGGGTAGCGGGGCATTCGGTGGATGAAGAACGCCGTGCGGTGCGCCGGAGCATCGGGTATATGCCGGACGAATTCGGCGTGTATGATGATCTGCGCGTGTGGGAATATCTCGACTTTTTCGCCGCCTGTTATGACATCGCCGAGGCAGATCGTAAGCGCCTGATTGAAGACTTGCTGGAATTGGTGGATTTGTCGCATCGCCGTGATGACATGGTGGATAAGCTCAGTCGTGGTATGAAGCAACGCCTCTCGCTGGCACGTACCCTCGCGCATGATCCGCAAATCCTCATTCTGGACGAACCGGCTTCTGGCTTAGACCCTCGTGCGCGTATCGAAATCCGCGAATTGATGGTCGAGTTGGCGGCGATGGGCAAGACAATCTTTTTCTCCACGCATATCCTCGCGGATGTCGAGAATATCTGCACGCATGTCGGTATCATCGAAGCGGGCAAGATGGTCATGCAGGGCAGTATGGGTGAGCTAAAATCACAACTGACCCCCCACCGTGAAATCGTGGTGACGGTCAAGGATAACGAGATCGCGGAAAGGGTGAAGGGCATGATCGCTGGCATGGAAAACGTGCTGGAAGTTGCCATCATGGAACCCAAGGGCGGGCGCTCCCGTGTGAAAATTGACTTCGTGGGTGATGATGATGGTGTGGCGGCGATCAATCAGAAACTCGGACAATCGGACATCGCTATTTTCGGCTTCAACGAGGAAATCAAAGACCTCGAATCCATGTTTATGAGCGTGACCAAAGGCATCGTGAGCTAAGTCATAGCTGTTGGCGATTTGCTTTTAGCTTTTAGACGGGACGGGTTGGCGATGTGGTTAACCCGTCCCGTTTTTGATTTAGCGAGTGATTGATTAATCGTCCCGTTTTGCGGTATGCTGATGTTAGAAAAAATTTGAGGATAAGTTTCATGCAAAATGTCACCTCACCTACCGTATTTAGCATTATCACAGATTTTCTGGCATCTAATCCTAGCTCAGAGGAAATTATTAATTATCGTCTGCCGGATAAACTTCAGGAACGCGCCCATACTTTGTTGGAGCGCAATGGCGAAGACGAATTGACGTTTGAAGAGCAACAGGAGATGTACGACTTTTTGCGGATTGAGGAAATGATGTCGCTTCTAAAGGCGAAAACACGCCTGAGACTTAAACGGGAAGCTGAATGACCCTTACGCGCCAACAACGTAAAATTGTACAGGAGCGCGCAGGGGATTGTTGCGAATATTGTCATTTTCCTTCGAGTGGTGGCACAGTGACTTTTCACATCGACCATATCATTTCTCTAAAACACGAGGGTACTGACGATCTCAAGAATCTGTGCCTTGCTTGTTATAAATGTAATACGCATAAAGGTTCAAATGTCGGCGGTTTTGACCCTGAAAATGATGAGCTTACCCGGCTGTATCATCCGCGTGAACAAGTTTGGGATGAGCATTTTGAAATTCAGTCCGATATGCTTATTGAGGGTTTAACACCCGAAGGGCGAACAACTGTGAAAGTGCTTCATATTAACGACGAAAATCGGGTAGAGAATCGACAACTTCTAGCGGAACTTGGCGATTATCCGTGCAAGAAAGCAGAATAACACAAACATTGGAGGTCAAAATGGCAGAGACGGTATTAGCAGATCGAATTGTTGTATCCCGTGATACGACACATGGTAAACCGCGTGTTGAAGGGACGCGCATTATGGTGCATCAAATTCTGGATTTGCTGGCGGCGGGCAAAACAATGAATGATGTTATCGGCGAGGACTATTTTCCAGAATTGACCGAAGCAGATGTTCGTGCATGTATTGCCTATGCCAGCCAAATTATCCGTGATGATCGTATTGTGCCTTCCGCATGACAATTCTGATTGACCAATGTGTTCCTCGTCGATACTTACGCTTAGTCGCGGATTGGGGATATTCGGCTTCGCTTGTGAGTTCACATATTCCCGCGAATTCATCCGATCCTAACGTCATTGCCCTGGCTCAAAAAATTGATTCTGTGTTGTTAACAGCGGACTTGGATTTCTCAAATATTCTGGATTATCCGCCGACAAATTTCGCTGGAATTATCGTAATGCGTTATCAAGTACAGGTGGAAGCCGATATTGATCTTAGCCTAAAGACTGCTTTAGAAGACCTCTATCGAGATGATTTGCGAAAAACCTTAGTGGTCATTACTCCGGGTAAATATCGTATTAGGCGCTAACTTATCCTCCTTTTTAGAATCCACTATTTCAGCATTCCCTCTCCCTCACGCGTAAGTTCTGGTATGATTAGGCGCGTTGTGTAGTTTACTTGAGGAAAAACATGGCTAGTCGTCAGGATAATTATTATTTGCTGTCTCTCGGATGTTCCAAGAACACCGTTGATTCTGAATCTATCGCCCAGATATTGAACCAGAATGGTCTGCGCGGGGTGGGTGATCCTACCAGCGCCGATGTGTTGATCGTCAATACCTGTGGCTTTATCGACGCGGCGAAGCAAGAAAGCATCGACGCGCTGAACGAGCTTGTGGAGATTAAAACCGGCAAGCAAATGGTCATCGCCGCCGGATGCCTCGCGCAACGTTACGGGCAGGATTTGATCCAGCATGTGCCGGGTCTGGATGGCGTGATCGGTACGCGCCGTTGGATGGACATTTTTGATCTCGTGACCCGTCTGCGTGACCGCAAGCATCCCGAACCGCTCTATCATCTGCCGACGGATGCAAAAGTGGTCGGCTTAGACGAACGCGGTGTGTTGCGGGCGAGTGTGCAGGGCGCGAGTGCCTATCTCAAAATCGCTGATGGCTGTCGCCGTCCGTGTGCCTTTTGCGCCATCCCGAAGATCAAGGGGACGGCGGTTAGTCGTCCGATTGAAAGCATCGTCTCCGAGGCGGTGCGTCTGCAAGGCATGGGCGTACAGGAGTTGTTGCTCATCGCGCAGGATACCACCGATTACGGCTATGATCTGGGCATGAAAGACGGCTTGGCAAATTTGTTGGATGCGATTGTCGAGAACGCGACGGAAATACCCTGGATTCGCGTGATGTACGCCTATCCGGGCTATGTGACACCGCGCTTGATGGAAACGATGGCGAAACATGAGCAGGTGCTACCCTATCTGGATATTCCCCTGCAACATGGAAGCCGCGAAGTGCTCAAACGGATGAAGCGTCCCGCCAATATCGAATGGGTATACGATACCATCGGCAAATTGCGCTCAACCATTCCGCATCTCGCCGTGCGGACGACCTTTATCGTCGGCTATCCGGGCGAGACAGACGCGGAGTTTGACGAACTGATTAACTTCGTCAAGGATATGGAATTTGACCGCGTCGGGGCGTTCCAATATAGCTATGAACTCGGCACACCAAGCGCGACTTTGCCGGATCATGTCGATGATGAGGTGAAGCAAGCCCGCTGGGAACAGTTGATGGAACTGCAACAGGGCATCAGCTTACGCAAAAATCAGGCATTTGTCGGGCAAACGCTCGATATTCTGGTGGAGGGGCATGGTGTGGGCGAAGATGATGACGGCAACGACACCGGCGACACGCTCAGTCTCGGACGCAGTTACCGCGACGCGCCGGAGATTGACGGCTATGTGATCGTCGAGGGCGAATTGCCCGTTGGCGAAATTGTGCCGGTACGCGTCACCGGAGCGACCACCTATGACCTGATCGCCACACCGGATTTACGCGGTCCGCAGGTGATTCAGCCGGGGCAGGTCATCGGGGAGGGCATGATCTCGCTGAATGAGATCGACCTCCCGCGCAAACGCGCCCAATAATCACACTTCTACAGCACGCAAAACGCCGGTCAATGACTGGCGTTTTTTTGTTTGACCTATTAAGTCGACGGTCACATAATCACAGATATCCAACAACACCAGTATTCATAATTCTGAAAACTCGTGTAGAAAAATGTCGATTTGGCGGGTGGTTGCGCGTCGTATGTATAGAAAGCGGGAATTTCACCGTTTTCGTCAAGAAATCGACCTAACCGATAATGAATGAAAGGCAACAAAACTATGCGTTACATGACATTGATCTATAATGACCCCGCCGAACTCGCCAAAATGTCCGAAGCTGAACAGGGTGCGTTTTTTCAGGCGTACATGGCGTTTAACGAAGAGGCGCAAAAACGGGGCGCTCTGCGAGATGGCGTGCAATTGCATCCCGTGACGACGGCGACCACCGTGCGCGTACGTGATGGCAAAATCGCCACAGTGGACGGTCCCTTTGCGGAAACCAAAGAATATCTCGGCGGGATTTATGTGCTGGAATGCGCCAATCTGGACGAAGCCATTGAACTCGCCGCGATGATCCCATCTGCGAAACACGGCTCGATTGAAGTGCGCCCGATTCTGGGATTTGCGCAAGAAGCCTGAGCATTCAGATAGGCTAACGCAAGCAAAATTTAAAGGTGGCTGGATTGTTCCGGTCACCTTTTTTAATTCGACGTTGAGGTGAAAACATCTATAATCATGCAGGAAAAATAGGTGATTGAGTAACGGTTGAGTTGATGACGGATATTAATGCCCTGATCGTGGAAACTTTTCAGCGTGAGTCGCGGATTGTGATTGCCGCTTTGCTCGCTACGCTTTGTGATATTGAGCTTGCCGAGGACGGCTTGCAGGATGCGCTGGTAGAGGCGCTACACGCATGGCGGGAGAGAGGCATTCCACATAATCCGGGTGCGTGGATCATGACGACTGCCCGTCGTAAAGTGATTGACCGTCTGCGCCGTGCCAATACTGCCACAATTTATTTGCCCGCGCTCCACGCATTAGATGAATTTCAGCGACAGGACGAATTTGAGGTTGCTGAAGATGACGACATCCCCGATGAACGTCTGAAGCTGATTTTCACGTGTTGTCATCCGGCGCTGTCACAGGATGTACAGGTTGCGTTGACCTTGCAGACCGTCGGCGGTTTGACGACAGAAGTCATTGCTCGGTCATTCCTCGTCCCCACGCCGACGATGGCGCAACGGCTGGTGCGTGCCAAGCGTAAAATCCGTGATGCGGGCATCCCGTATGAAGTGCCCTCGACTGCGGTACTCGGTGAACGGCTGGATGCGGTGCTCGGTGTGATTTATCTGATCTTCAATGCAGGCTACACCGCGCCGATTGGACAACAGTTGATGGAGCGCGATTTGTGTGAAGAGGCGATCCGTCTGGCGCGTATTTTGCACGATTTACTGGCGTACAAAACCGATTCCGGCGACCATGCGGAAACGCTCGGATTATTGGCGTTAATGTTGTTGCATCATGCCCGCCGTGATGCCCGCACCGGACCCGATGGGCAACTTATTTTGCTGGACGACCAGGAACGGACGCTGTGGGATCGTGAATCGATTGATGAAGGACTTGCCATTCTTGACCGTGCGATGACGAGACATCAACGGGGCGCATTTCAGATTCAGGCGGCGATTGCGGCGTTGCATGTGCAGGCGGAACGCCCCGAAGATACCGATTGGCGACAAATCGCGCTTTTATACGGCAGTTTGATGAGTTTTATTCCGTCTTCGGTGGTAGAACTTAATCGAGCAGTGGCGGTTGCAATGGCAGAGGGCATTGCGGCGGGTTTAGCCATCCTTGATGCGATCAGTGAGCACGGGCGTTTGGATGAGTATTATTTGTTTCATGCCACCCGTGCCGATCTTTTGCGCCGTGTGAAGCGTGAACCAGATGCAAAGCAAGCCTACGAACGCGCACTCGCATTGTGCGACAATCAGGCAGAACGGGCTTTTCTAGAAAATCGCCTTCGTGAATTGATGCAATAAACGCGAAATCGAAACAAAAAAGACCGATAATTATGCCGATCTTTTGCACGTATACGCTGTAATGAGCAACGCGGTTATCCCATGATGGAGGGTTCGGTTTCCAGCACAGGTTGAATCTGGAAAATTTCCGCCAGTAAATCATAGGAATGCAAGCGGGCTTCATGGTCATAAACCATCGCCAGCACCATAAGTTCATCCGCCTGCGTCTCGTCGATCAGGCGATTCAAGCGGGTTTGCACGGTTGCCGGACTGCCGAAAATGTGGCGTGCCGCGATGGATTTGAATAGGTGTTCTTGCTGTGGCGTGAAGCGATAGGCTTTGACTTCTTCGGGACTTTTGAGCGGTCCGTGGGGTAATCCCGCATAGAGACTGAAAAACGCGAATGATACCGAAAGCGCGAGGTCTTGCGCCTCTTCGTCTGTATCCGCGCAAATGACGGATGCCGCCAGAATCGCGTGCGGGTCTGGGAATTCCGCAGACGGTGTGAAGTTCTGTCGGTAGAGGTTCATCGCGGAGACGGCAAAATCCCCGTTGATGTGATGCGCGAACGCAAATCCCATGCCCCTTTGTGCAGACAGGCGGGCGCTAAAATCACTTGATCCGAGTAACCAGATCGGCGGGAGGTTCACATCCTGCGGATAGGCTTTCACGGATTTAAACGGATGCCCGTCGGGGAAATCGCCGTGCGCGAAGTGCTGTAAATCGGTTAAATTTTTTGGAAAATCTTCCGCATGGAGCGCATCTGGATTGCGTCTTAGCGCCATCGCCGTGCGTCCATCCGTGCCCGGTGCGCGCCCGATTCCTAAATCAATGCGATCAGGATAAAGGGCTTCCAACAATTTGAACGACTCCGCGACTTTGAGCGGTGCATGATTAGGTAACATCACCCCACCGGAGCCGACCCGTAAATGGCGGGTTTGGCTGGCGATTTGACCGATCATAATTTCCGGCGTTGTGCTGGCGATGCTGGGCGTGTTGTGATGTTCCGCTAGCCAGAAACGGGTGTAACCGCGCTCATCGGCGAACCGTGCGAGATCAATACTACGGGCGAGGGCTTGCGCGGTGGTTGTTCCAGCCGTGACCGGAGCGACATCCAGAATGGATAATGGGATAGACATAAGTGGATAGACCTTTAACTTTAACAAAATGTGTACCACTTCTGGACGAAAACCACACGCAAGGTCTTACATGAGGGTTTGCGAAAATGGAGACTCTCTAATGCTTGAAATGGACGAAGATGCGCCCGAAGTTTTTGTCGTCTTTCTCGATACGATGATACATGGCGCGGACGTGCTTCTGGTCTAGAAAGCGCAGAACTTTTTTCTTGAGCGCGCCGCTCCCTTTGCCGGGGATGATCTCCACAAGGCTGATTTTCTTATCGATGGCTTCCTGCATGATGCGCTTAAGTTCGACCTCGATTTTGTCGCCTTTGTTGTAAATATCGTGCAGATCAAGTTTGAGTTTCGCCATGAGAAAATTCCTCTATTGAGTTGCCTATTATGACCCATTGGATAGCAGAGTGCTGTGTTTGTCAATTATGATCTGTCATAAAGTGGATTTTCGCTCAAAATAGGCGTGCCAACATAACAAAATTGGTGCGTAAATTTTTGTGTGATCTGCTTTGTGAATAATTCTGTGCGCTGTATAATGACCCTCATGACACAACAAAGAGCAAATCAATCACAAAATCGTCCTAATCAGCCACTTAAACGCCGTGAAAATCCTCGCTCGCAAGAAGAGGATTACACCGAGGGCACACCATCAGATCATATTGGCGCACTGCTGACCGGTGTGGTGATGATGGTCTTCGGCTGGGTGGGTTTATTCTGGCTGGTGACGACTCAGCGCGTCAGTCTCGGTCCTGAAATCTGGCTGTTCTTCCTGCTTTTACATTTTGCGGTGACTGGCACGGTGTTGCCGATTGTCCGCTACTTAAACGTGCGCTTCACCCGCATAGACCGTCCGCTACCGCCCGGTGGTGTGATTGTGCGCCAAAGTGTGTGGGTCGGTTTATTCGTCGTCGTCTGTGCGTGGATGCAAATTCCGCGTGTGCTGTCGGTTCCGGTGGTCTTTTTCCTCCTGCTGGTCTTCATCGTTTTAGAGGGATTTTTAAGACTTCGGGAGATTAATGCCGATGAGTGATTTACTGCGTCGTTTGCCGTCTGTGGATAAGCTGATTGGTGATGAGAGCGCTCTCGATTTGATCGAACAGTACGGGCGGGCGCAGGTGGTGGAAACCTTACGCGGCGTGCTGGATGATGTGCGGGCGCGTATCCTCAGCGGTGAAGTCGCCTCGCCGGAAATCTTCGCGGAAACGCATTTACTGCAAACCGCTTCCGGCACATTGGAGCGCCATTTTACGCCCACTTTGCGCCCACTGATTAACGCGACGGGCGTGATTATCCACACCAATCTAGGACGCGCCCCGCTTTCGGAATCTGCACAGCAGGCAATCATTGATGTTGCGGCAAGCTATAACACGCTTGAATTTGACCTCGACACCGGCAAACGGGGCAGTCGGCTGGTTCATGCGGAAGCGCTGTTGACGGAAATCACAGGGGCGGAAGCGGCGTTGGTTGTCAATAACAACGCGTCGGCAACGGTGCTATTGCTGGCGGGGTTGGCACAGGGATGCGAAGTGATTGTGTCTCGCGGGCAATTGGTGGAAATCGGCGGCGGATTTCGTGTGCCGGATGTGATGCGACAGAGTGGCGCACGGTTGGTCGAAGTCGGCACGACCAACCGCACCCGACAGGCAGATTATGAAGACGCGATCACTGAAGCAACCGCCCTGTTGATGCGCGTGCATTCCTCAAATTTTAAGCAGATCGGCTTCACCGAAGAAACATCTATCGAGGAACTTGTGGAGGTCGCGTTACGGCACAATATCCACGCGGTGGATGATCTCGGCAGTGGCGCGCTGATTGATACGGCGCAATTTGGGCTTGAGCATGAGCCGATGGTTCAGGAAAGTGTGCGGGCGGGTATGGGCGTTGTCGCGTTTAGCGGGGACAAAGTGCTCGGTGGTCCGCAGGCGGGGATTCTACTCGGCAAGCGTGAATTGATTGATCCGCTCAAAAAGCATCCGTTGGCGCGTGCCATCCGTGCGGATAAACTCTGTCTCGCCGCCTTAACTGCCACGCTTGACCATTATCGGCGCGGTGATGCGCTGGAAGCAATTCCGGTGTTGCGGATGATGGGTCTGCGGCTGGATGAATTACAGGCGACGGCGCTCAATTGGATGCGTCAACTCAGATCAAGCGGTTTGACAGTCGAGGTGCGTGTTATCGGCGGGGAATCTACCGTTGGCGGGGGGAGTTTGCCGGGCGCGACTCTGCCGACTGCCTTACTCGCGCTGGATGTCAACAGTCCTGATGATTTCGCCCACGCCTTGCGTCAGGCACACACGCCCGTGATTCCGCGCATCTCCGATGGACGTGTGCTGTTTGACCCGCGCACCGTACTCCCCGGTCAGGCGGGCGCTCTGCTGGAAACGATCAAGTCTACGCTGGTCTAAATAGTTCATTAACTGCACAGGCAATCTCCTTGCCAATAGGTTATCATTTTCTGCGTGATAGCATTTCAATTAAACAGGAAAATTCACTATGAAATCTGATCTTGACCGTTTGATGCAAGCGCGTGATCTTGCCGCGTTTGTGATTGCCATTGACCATAATTACAGCCCGCCGTTGGATTATCTGACGGATGGGGTGCATATCTCACGCGGGTTAGCCATCAAGAAGCAGGGCGAAACACCTGTGTTGATCGTTGATCCGATGGAGCGCGAAGAAGCCTCCGCAACGGGCTTACCGATACGCACATTTACCGATATGGGCTGGCTGGATATGCTGGAAAGTGCAGACGGGGATCGTGTGGCGGCGGAAATCGTCTTCTGGGGGCATTGCTTGAAGGAGCTTGGGGTTGAATCCGGTAAGATTGGCATTTACGGCGTTAGCGATCTGAATCTGATTCTCGAATTGGTGCGTTTGATGGACGCACAGTATCCCGAATATGCGTTTGTCGGTGAGATGGGGACGACCCTGTTTGAAGAAGCGGCGATCACTAAAGATGCTGACGAAATCGCACGGATGCAATCTGTCGCTGAACGGACGAGTGCGGTGATGGAGGCGACGTGGCAATTTATCAGCGGGCATTCTGATTCTGATGGCGTGGTGGTCAACGTACAGGGCGAACCGTTGACGATTGGCGCGGTCAAGCGGTTCGTGCGCCGGGAATTGCTGGATCGTAACTTAGAAGACACGGGCATGATCTTCGCGCAGGGACGGGACGGCGGGATTCCGCATAGTCATGGGCAGGACGATATGGCGCTGAAAACGGGCGAGAGCATCGTCTTTGATCTATTCCCGCGTGAAATGGGCGGTGGTTATCATCATGATATGACGCGGACATGGTGCATCGGATATGCGCCGCCGCATGTACAGAACGCCTATGAACAGGTGATGTCTGCCTTTGACATTGCGGTAGAAACTTTCGCCGTCGGTAAGCCCACCCATATGATGCAGGAAGCCGTGCAGGGGTACTTCGAGGCGCAGGGGCATCCTACGGCACGCAATCAGCCCGGCACGACGAACGGTTATGTGCACGGATTGGGGCATGGCATCGGCTTACAGGTGCACGAAAAGCCGGGGATCAACCATATTGGGAAAGAGGATGTGTTCATGGTCGGCAATATCATCACGATTGAGCCGGGGCTATATTATCCTGAGAGCGAACAGGGCGGTTTCGGTGTGCGCGTGGAGGATACCTGCTATGTCAACGAGAATGGTGAACTGATTTCCATCACACCATTCCGCAAAGACCTTGTTTTACCGTTGAAGGGGTAGAAGTCGTCAAACACAATTCAGACAAAACTCTCATAGATGATTTACATGGACGTAAAACTTAATTTACAAATTGCCGTTAGTCTATAATGAATACGGAGCAATGGCACAAAACATCGCCGTGTTCTGTTACTTATGGATAATCGATACTCACAACCGAGAGGTGAGGAGCTTCTATGAATCGTCTTTTAAGACAAGCTAGTCTAATTTTACTTGCGGTCATGCTAATCGCGTTTGGCTTTTTCGTCGGAACGAGCGCATTACCGAATATGGCGGATACGATTGACTATCAAGAAGTCGCTGTGAGTCAGGTGGCTTCCACGCTCACGCCGCAGGATCAATTGTTTTCGTCACTCTATCAAAATGTCAGTCCATCGGTGGTCGCCATTAGCGTGACCGCACAACGCACCGACATCGTAAGCGGACAACGCGGGATCGTCGAAGGGAGCGGGTCCGGCTTTGTTATCGATCAACTCGGTCATATCGTCACCAACGCTCATGTGGTGGACGGTGCGACGGAATTGGTGGTTAACTTCTTCGATGGCACGATTGTTCGTGCAGATGTCGTCGGTGTTGATTTAGATTCTGACTTAGCCGTGATACAGGTGGATTTACCACAGGATCGGCTTGTACCGGTGACATTTGGCAATGTTGATAATGTGATCGTCGGGCAAACTGTGCTGGCAATTGGCAGTCCCTTCGGGCAACGTTGGACGCTGACCACCGGCATCGTGAGCGCGGTCAATCGTCGGATTTCCGGCCTGACTGATTTCTCTATCGGCTCGGCTATTCAGACCGACGCACCCATCAACCCCGGCAACAGCGGTGGTCCGTTGATTAACCTTGCGGGACAGGTTATCGGTGTGAATTCACAGATTTTGAGCCAGAGCGGGTCAAATTCAGGCGTAGGTTTCGCCATTCCGTCTGATCTAACGGTGCGTGTGGCAAATGAGTTGATCGAAAACGGCGCGGTGCAATATAGCTACATCGGCATCGGCATCGGCATTCGCGGAATCTCCGATGGGGATGTGAACCTCGGCATGATCGAGGCGCTGAATTTGCCGAATAACCTGCGTGGTGTGGTCGTTGGCGATGTATTGGCGGGTGGTCCGGCGCAACAGGCAGGCTTGCAAGCACCGCAGGGATCGTTTGAAACCGGCTTACAATCCGCAGACATCATCACCGCCATTGAGGGCGAACCGATTGACGGATTTAATCAACTGGTTTCGTATCTGGCACGCAACACTGTTCCGGGTCAGACTGTACAATTGACCGTCTACCGCAACGGCAACATGGTGACTATTCCGGTCACGTTATCTGCCCGTCCGGGTAACTAATCACAATATAGCGTTAAATCGAAAGCGTCCGGTAGATTTACCGGACGCTTTTTGTTTGTCTAAGCCGCGCAACTGCCGGCGAATTGTCGCCAGTCGATGCCGATGATCTGATCGCCAATGGCTACACGGAGCACATCATCCTGACCGATTTCGTGCCAGACATCAGCGCGGTCATCGCCATAAATCTGCGTGAAGCCACAAATTCCCCCGCTTGCCCGCACCGCTACGATGTCGCCGTTATTGCTGAGGATGAGCAAGCCTGTTCCCACGCCCTGATCGTCAATAATGGGGAACATTTGCGATTGTCCGGTGATTTCCAACGGCAGACGGGCATCCCACGCCAGCACGCCGTCCGGCGCATAGGCATAGATGTTCGGTCCATCGAGCAGATAAAGACTGCCATCCGGCAAGGTCGCCACCGCACCCGCACCACCACCCGCAGGCGCATCCGACAGACGTTCTGACCAGATGCCGTTCGCGTCTATCGTCCACAAGCCGCCCTGCGTATAGACGAGCAGTTCGCCGGAAGGGGTGGTCGTCATGTTCGCGCCGTTGCGTAAATCTGCGCGATCAATGAGGTCACCCGTGTGGGTATAAAGCAGAATTTCGTCCTGTCGTTCGCTGATGAGGGCGATCAGGGCATCCGAGACATGGACGCGACTATAGGGCGGGATGTTTTCTGCGCGCCAGACGATTTCACGTAGATCAGGACTGAGCGCGACAAAGGCGTTATCGCTGGTGTGATAAACCAGCAAATCACCAACATAGAAGGGATGATCGTCCGGCGCAAAATCCAGTGACCAGCGGTCTAACGGTGCGCCCTGTAAATCCACTTCGGTGATCGTGCCGTCGGCGTAGGTGATATAGGGATTGCCTTGATAGCCGAGAATGCTCACGGCGGTACTTTCTAGCGAGGCTCGCCACAGCACCCGCCCATCATAGGTGATGCCCCGCAAGACCGCGCCATCAACCACCATCATGCTGTTATCGTTGAATAACAGCGGCGGGACGGTGGGATAAAAGGTGCTGTTGACCACATGCCAACGGTGGGCGGGTTGCATCCATGCGCGTAAGTTGTCGAGATATTGCGCCGGTCTGCGCCAGCCGAGCGTGAAGGGGTCTTCTCTGCTGTAGCCGGGACCCGGTGTGCCATCACTCGCCACGCGGATTTCAAAATGGACGTGTGGCGCGGGGCGGGCATCTCCAATCACGGCGATGACCTGTCCGGCTTCGACACAGCTAAAGCGCGTCGGGAAGGTCACGTTGTCATTTTCGGCGATATGCCCGTATTGCGTGTAGATGATTGTGCCATCTTCAAAGGTGTGTTGCAGGATAATCACCCCGCCATCGCGTCCCCAGCCGTTGGGTGCGCTATAGGTGACGACTCCCGACGCGGCGGCACGTACCGGCTGACCGAGAGACTGACCCTGCGCGAGGTGCCAATCTTCACCGGTGTGGAAGCGCCCCTGATGACGCGGACTCGCCACGCCGTAATCCTGCGCCATGGTGAACAATTCTGTATCCACCGGATAGCTGATGGTCGTGGCTGTCGGGCATTGATCCTGCGCGGCGGTTGTGGGCGCGAAGGATACGCCGAGTAAAAACAGCAGAAACGCATAACGCAAAGACGCAGAGAACGCAGAGAAACGCAGAGAAAATTTTTCACCCAATTTCTGTGTCCTATGTGGCTCTGTAGTGAAACCGTTTTTTAGGTTTATATCGCGGGTTGGTGCAAACATCGTCAAAATCAAAGCAAATTTACGCATAAAATATCACAAAGTTAGCTCATTTGAATACTCCCCCACATGATACATCAGATTAGCGCGTCCGTCAGCGTTTGTCCGTGTGGCGTTCGATGAGCAAGCATAGCGTGTAAAGTTGGTGATAGGTTTCTCATGATGATTTGTTGTGCCACGCCATGAAAATAAAATTTTTCTGCCACAGTGCCAACCTTTTCCCAATTTTGAGGGAAGGATAGGGCAAAGGTGATGGCGGTTTGTGCCACAAAGGTTGGCGGTTATGCCACAAAGGTTGGCAGTTTTCAGTAAACAGTATTCAGTTTTCAGTAATCCGTACAGTTTCTGTTTGCTCAGGATAGCACAGATTGTTCGGGCGAGGTGAGCCAAATGCTCCGCCAAATGGACTCAATTGTGATGGGTTGGGAGATTGTCGTGTAAACAGTGGGGATAATTCTTTTTCATAATTTAATACTTTAGAGTTAAAGACTATATATACTATAGAGATTATCCTCATGGTGAAAGTGGTGGACGATGGACAATGTGGACTCGCAAACTAGCTCAACATTCAAAATGATGAGAGAGCAAGGGATTGGTCTGGTAGCTACGGTCTTGCTGGTGGTTGGATTATTTCTGCCGTTTGTCTCTGCCCTTGGTTTTAGTGTTAATTATATCGAAACTGATGATGGTAAGATCGTACTGGCGATAGCTGTTTTTAGTGCAATCCTGTTTTTTCTCAAACGGTTTGCCTTTGCCGGAATCGGTGGATTCGTTGCTCTCGGCATTGCTGGTTATGATGTCTATCAGGCGCTTCCGACTCGTAATCAATTCATCACTGTTGATCTTGAATTGGGAGCGTTTATTATTTGTTTTAGTGCATTCGGTATGGTTTGCGTCGGTCTGGTGGGGGTCATCATGAAAACACGCCAGCGACAGCTCCAGCCGATTTGAATTTCAACTGCAACTAACGACTTTGGGGGTCGGCTCTGTGTGGGGGCTGACCCCCTTGTTATTGATCCTGAGATGATCTGCCGGTGAGGTCGGGCATGAATTCGCAATAGTCCATGTATCCCCGCCACTCCACGTTTACAGTATCGGTCATGTAATGATTGCGTGCGACTTCCCTAGTGAGTAACTCTATCCGTACACGTTGATCTTCAGAAACACCTACAAATTCATCTTGTGGTGTGATGAATGCTCTTATTCCCTCTTCGAGATAGAAGAGAAATGCACCCGCACAGTTTACCTCTGATGACCATGCGCGTGTAACATACACTTCTGAGGGTTCCCCGATTTCTTCAACGAGATCAGCAACTGAGAAGTTCTCGCCTGAAGAAACTGTAAAAATGCCCCATCTATATAGCGATCCATAATAGGTTCTATCCTCAATTGCGAACGACCACAGCAGGTAGTCTTCATCCTCGATTCGCACATCCGTGACACTTTCCCAAGCTTCAAGCATATCGCGGGCTTCTTCAAGGCTGAGTTCGCCATTGTCGATTAATGCACGCCAGCAGAGCACACTTTCACATGGAGGATATTGTGGGCTTGAGATGCGTAGTCTGGTTGCGAAAAACAAGACTACAATAACGGCGATAATGATTATTGGACAGAGAATGTAAGGAAATTTGAATATTCGTAGCACGGTATGTCCTCAATAAATGTTAAAGCACCGCGCCACGTCGAGCAGCGAGGGCATAGTCTCGCAAGTCGGGGAGTAGATTCTTTTCGCGTGTGAGGTAGGCGTCAATGATCGGCTGAACCTTTTCGGGATAGGCGCGTGCCCAATGTCCCAAGCCGTGTAATGCGGATTCCTGACAGGCGATGGAGTTTAACTGTAAAGTGCGTTCCATGACTTCGATGCAACAGGGATCAAGCACTTCACGGTTTGGATCACCGGATTTGCCATAGAGCGGGATAACATCCCACCACATATAGCAGATGGAATTGAGCGGATTCATATGCTCATCAACTTCCATCCTATAGGCGCTTGTATCAGGTGTGCATCGTGGCGCGAAGAGTTGCTCGAACACGGTATACGTGTGCTTCAGCGTTTTTACACGCGATTCAAGCGGGAGGTTTTTGTCAAAAAGACAGTGCGTCCAATCGCTGACAATCGTCCACAAGCCCTTGTTGATCTGTGCATCCGAGTAGCCTTCTATGGATTCTATTGGCTTGGCGAATAAGCGTGAGAGATAGTCTAGTTCAACCTCAGGGTAGGCATCCCAATCGTAGCGTCGGCTCAGGACTTCGATGTCTGTGTAGTCTAGTTGGGGTTCGATGACGATCAGATATTTGATCCATAGTTCAAAAGTCGTTGAAATAATCGCGTCCGACATCGGGTTGTCCTCGTTGGTCTATACGCTCAGTATAAACGAAAAGGCGATCACTGGATTCGTGACCGCCTCTTTGATCTAACATCTAAAATCTAGCGTCTAAAATCTACGCGCTAAACCATCAAGCGCATGGGATTTTCCACGAGGGAGCGGAATTCCTGCATATATTCCGCGCCTTCCGCGCCGTCGCTCACACGATGGTCAACGCTGATGGTGACGCTCATCATGTTGCCTACGCCGAGTGTGCCATCGGGTTTGACGACAGGCACTTTCTTCGCGGAGCCAATCGCCAGAATGCCCGCTTCCGGCGCGCTGATGATCGCCGAGAAGTGATCGACATTATAGGGACCGAGGTTGCTGATGGTGAAGGTCGCGCCTTTGAGATCCGCCGGTTTGATCTTGCCTTCACGCGCCCGTTCATACATGGCTTTGTTCTCTACTGCGAGGTCGCTCAGTGCGCGTTTATCCGCATTATGCGCGACGACGTTCATCAAGCCGTTGTTCGGCAATGCGACAGAAACGCCAATGTTGATGTCCTTATAGCGCACGATCTTATCGCCATAATAATGGCTGTTAAGGTTCGGGAATTTGCGTAATGCCAGCGCCGCCGCTTTCATCAGCATGTCGTTCACGCTGACCTTCACGCCGTCGTCTTCTAGAGAGGCGTTGATCTCCTTACGCAATTTGAGCATCGGGTCAACATCTATGCTGACGGTGACGTAAAAGTGCGGGATGTTGCTCTTGCTGATGATCGTGCCATCGGCGATTGCACGGCGCATCCGGTTGATTTCGATAATTTCGACGTTATCGCCTTCCGGTAATTTGCCCCATGTGGGTGTGCCTGCGCCCACGCCTGAAGCCGGTGCGGAAGCCGATTTTGCCGCCGGAGCCGCCTTGCCGGGTTCAAAGGATTCCACGTCCGCCTTGACGATGCGCCCGCCGGGACCTGTGCCCTGAACCTGACTTAGATCAATGCCTTTGTCTTCCGCGACATTGCGTGCGACAGGCGAGGCTTTAACGCGTCCATCTTCCGTGACGGATGCGCCGTTGGAGGCGCTGCTTGCCGTGCCGTTGGCAGACCCATTCGCCGAGGGTTCGGGGGCGGGTGCTTCCTCAGATTTCGCGTCCTCTGATTTGGCGGGGCTACTGGCGGCGGATTCTCCCGCTTCACCGATGGTAGCGATGACCGCGCCTTCTTCTTTTTCTTCGCCGACTTCCCAATTGAGCGAGACAATCGTCCCGCCGGAGGGTGCTTCGATCTCGACGGTGGCTTTATCTGCCTCCACCTCCGCGATGATTTCGCCCGCGCTGACGCTCTGCCCAACTTCTTTAAGCCAGTTCAGGAGCATCCCGTCTGTTGTTAACTTTACTTCCTGTGCCATTCGATACCTTTCATGCTCCTAATATTGCTATGAATTCATCGACTGTTAAATCACTATCTCGGATAATGCGCCGTAAAGTACCCTTAGCCAATTCACGATGTTCAGGAACTACCACTTTAGCGTAAGGGTCTTCCCGATATAAAATGATGTGGCTACCTTTTTGACGACTTACAACAAAGCCAACTTTCGCCAATGCTTTAATACATTCTTTACTCGATACAACTGGTAATTTTGTCATACCGATTCTAACATTAGAGGCGGATAATCTTCCGGTATAGGCTCGCCGCGTTCTTCGGCATCTTCCACCCAGAGTTCAATGGCTTCTTTGATATTTGTGATGGCTTCGTCTCGCGTTGTGCCATCACTGCCACACCCCGGCAGGCTCGGACATTCCGCAATCCACACGCCATCTTCATCCTGATAGAGTATGATTTGTCGCATTTACAGGATTTCCTTGACTGCTTTCACGACTTTTTCCGCGTCCGGCAGTGCCATCAATTCGATGTCGCGTGAATAGGGTAGTGGCACATCCATTGCGGTTACACGCTTCACGGGTGCATCCATATAATCAAACATATGCTCTTGAATTTGCGCCGCGATTTCACTGCCGAAACTATACATCGGGAGCGACTCTTCTACCACTACCGCACGGTTGGTCTTTTTGAAGCTGGTAAAAACCGCTTCCATATCCAGCGGACGCAACCAGCGCAAATCGACGACTTCGCATTGCACGCCGTCTTTTTCAAGTTCCTTCGCCGCCGCCAGCGCCCATTCCACACCGCGTGCATAGGCGATGAGGGTTACATCTTTTCCTTCGCGTTTGATGTCGCTCTTGCCGATGGGGATGATAAAATCTTCGTCGTCCGGCACGGGTCCGGGCTTCGGATAGAGGGCGATGCTTTCGGTAAACAGCACCGGATTATCGTCACGGATGGCGGCTTTGAGCATCCCCTTTGCATCTGCTGGCGTGGACGGACAGCCCACATACAAGCCGGGAAAATGCGCGAAGATCGGCTCCGGTGTGTGGGAGTGAGTGGCGGTTGCCTGATTGCCATAACCGGATGCGGCACGGATGACCAGCGGCACTTTGAACATGCCGTTGAACATATAATGAATTTTCGCGGCATGGTTCACAATCGCATCCAGCGCCAGAAACGCGAAGTTGATGGTCATCATCTCCGCGACAGGGCGCAGACCGTTCATCGCCGCGCCGACTGCCGCACCCGCAATCGCCATTTCGGTGATGGGGGTATCACGGACACGTCTCTCGCCGAATTCTTCCAGAAAGCCCGCTGTGACGCGATGTGTGCCTTGCCACGCGCCGACTTCCTCACCCATCACGAAGACGGATTCATCTCTTGTCATTTCTTCGTGAAGCGCCTGTCTCAGCGCCTCACGCATGGGTATATTTTTTGATGCCATAGTGTCTCCTTCGGAGAGAGTTTTCAGTAATCAGTTTACAGTTTTCAGTAATTCAAGCTAGCGTAAGGATTTGATAAATCCAGTAAGCATTTTCTTTACTTCGATAGTTTGTTCGCTTAACTTATCGAATAGCATTTTATCCAGATACTCTAAATCATATGCCAGCAATATCTGGTATTCCAGTTCAAATGCGGATCCCATCGCAATCTGTAAAAAGCGCCGCAAGTCAGCATTTGATCCTCTACCACAACCTTCTGCAATATTCGTTGGAATTGAAGAAGATGACCGTCTTATTTGCGATGTGAGGCCGTACAATTCATCAGCCGGAAATTGTCGTGAGGCACGATATACATCTAACACCAACTGGTGCGCTTTTTGCCAAACCACAAGCGTTTTGAAATCCTGCACAGTCCGCTCCCGCAAATAGGTGGGAAGTTCAATACTGATTACTGACAACTGATTACTGTAAACTATCTACCTACTCCACATATACATTGCTAATCAAGTCTTCGTAGGTTGGGTCAGGGCTGTTGATCGCGTAATCTACCGCTTCGTCAATGGTCGCCTTGACCTCGTTAGCGACTTTCTCAAATTCTGCGTCGAGATTTTTGTAATTACTGGTCAGATGATTGCGAAGCAGTTGGATCGGGTCTTTATTCTGCTGGTATTCTTCCAGTTCCTCCGCGAAACGCTTGTCATAGGAACGGTCAGAAACACCGTGACCCTTATAGCGATACGTCAGATGTTCGATGAGCACCGGACCATGCTCGCGGGCATATTTGACGGCTTCTGTAGCGACTTCGTGGACTTCCAGCACATTTTGCGCGTCCACCCGCCCGAAGTCCTTCATGCCATAGGCGACAGCGCGTTTGTGCAGTTCCGCTTGACCGGAAGCATCTTCAATGCGCGTTCCCATACCGACGAAGTTGTTCTCGATGATCCAGATGACCGGTAAATCCCAGATGGCGGACATATTCAGCGATTCGTGGAAGTAGCCGTTATTGGTCGCGCCATCACCGATGAACGACACGGTGACGTTATCCTCGCCGCGATAATTGTCTGCCAGCGCGATTCCGGTTGCCAGCGGTAAATGCCCGCCGACGATGGCGTAACCGCCCCAGAAGTTATGTTCACGGGAGGCAAGATGCATAGAGCCACCTTTACCGCCGCTTACGCCGGTTTGCTTGCCCATCATTTCTGCCATCAGGCGTTTAGGATCAACACCGAGGATCAGCGCCAAACCATGATCGCGGTAAGCGGTAATGACATGATCGCGTTTTTCAAGCGCGGCTAATGCGCCCACGCCACTGGCTTCATGCCCACTGTAAAGGTGCATATACACGCCGGTGATTTTCTTTTCCGTGTATAGTTGGTCACAGCGTTCCTCAAATTCACGGATGAGCACCATCTGGTGATACCAGTCGAGGAGTGTCTCCTTTGTTGGTTTTTTAGCCATGCAGACTCCTAACTCTTAATAGTGGAATCGTCGACATGCCGATGGGCAACTGCCTTATAGCTTATTTGCACCCTAGCGTGTCTGCGACGACCCAATGAGAATAGTGTTTATTCTTCACTTCAATAACTTGTCTAGTTTACCCCATCGCTTCAATCACGGTCAAACCTCAGTCTAACCCGCTTAGGGCGTACTCATCTATTTTACTAGATCATCAGGCGGGCAATTCTTTAGGACATTGGTTGTAAGTGAGAAATTCTAACGATCAAGCACGTTACAGACTTTGTCAATCAACCATTTGCGCGCCTGAAACGTGTTATACGCTATCAAAGCAGCAAAGCAAAAGACAAGTAGAAAAAATGCACTCAGCCACACAATTGGCAAAAAGACAAAAACTAAAATGAGCGACATTGCTGGAAAGTACAGTGCGAGAATCAGCCCAAGAAGTGTAGGGTGGGCATTACCCATGATCTGAAGGTGATCTGATTTTTGCGTTAGCGTTGCATCTAAGCGAATTGGAAAACTGCCCTGATCCTTACCTGTCCAGCCCACCGTAAATGACAGAGAATCGCCCGTATCTTCGAGTGACATGAGTCGAATATTCGACAAAAATTGTTTTGGGAATTCAGCCTGTAAACGCGCTTTGCATGATTCTAAAGTTAAGTGCGTCTGGCATTGAAACGATTTGTTGAGCATCAGCATACTCCATCTATATCACGCTGAGCCAGAGTATACCCACGAGCAAGGTAAGCACGGTAATCGGGATGCCTGCTTTGAGATACGCGCCGAAGGTGAGCTTGACTCCACTCACTGCCGCCACTTCCGCCACAATCAATGTCGCCGCCGAACCGAGCAGGGTGAAGTTCCCCGCCAGTGTGGATGCCATCGCCAGCGTGAGCCATGTCGTTTGTGGATCAGGGAAATTCGAGATTTCCGGGCGCAATAGCAAGACGGCTGGCACATTTGAGACAAGATTGCTTAGTATCGCCACGATCACACTGAACATACCGATGCCACTCTGGAGTGTGGGACGAACGGCATCGAAGAGTAGGGTGCTTAATCCGCTGGTTTCCAGCGCACCTGTAACGACGAATAAGCCGGCGAAAAATGCCAGCAAATCCCAATCCAACGCCAGCAATTTACGCGGACGCAAGCGGGAAATTAATAATAGCGCCGCCGCGATACAGGCAGAGGTCACAATCGGCGCGCCACCGAGAAAGGCGAACATCAATCCTAGAGTGACGAGCATGGTGCGCGACAAAAGAGGTGTATATGGGCGGGGAGGGGGCAACTTTACCTGTGGTAACTGACCGCGAAATTCTGCTGGATACACTAGCACGATGATTCCCCAGCAAATGCCCAACCCGATAAGCGCAACGGGGGCAAGATAGGCTAAAAATGTGATATAGGGGATGCCGCTTGCCTGCCCGATGATTAGATTTTGTGGATTACCAGTGATGGTTGCTACCGAGCCAACATTTGCCGCTGTCGCCAATCCAACTAGATAAGGGATTGGATCACGCTCCAGACGTTTCGTCAGATCAACCACAAGGGGCGTGAGCATTAAGCACACCGGATCGTTCAGAAATATGGCGGAAAGCACACCAGCGGCGATGACGACTGTCGCAAGTAAGATTTTGGGTGAACGGGCAAGGCGCAACGTTCGGCTACCCACGAAGCGGAAAAATCCCGCCATGCGGAGGTTTACATTCACCACCATCATTGCGCCAAGTAACAAAATCGTCCCCATATCGAGCGCATTGATGGCTTCGTCTTCGTTTATTGCGCCGATGAGTACTAGCAACGCCGCACCCGCTAACGCAATGGTGGCGCGGTTCATACGTAAAAATGGATAGCGTCCCACTGCGATGCCTGCATAAATGAGGGTGATAATCAGCCCAACAAGGATTTGAAACGCAGCCATTCGGGTGTTCCTAAGTTGTTAGCAAGCATATTGATGTTAAACAATAAAATTCAGAATTTCGATCTCCCCCTGCTTCGCAATGGGAGGCTTTTCTTTAGCCAATACCTTCGCCAATTATGCTGTCAGTAATTTATATCATCATATGGCTACTGATTTATTGAACAACAAGGCGCATAAATAGTCCAACACACCAGCAGACGATAAGTAAGCCAAGCGAAATTGCTATCCGGGTTGATTCTGGCATGTATGGATTTCGTGAGTTTGCAAGTCCAAGGTATGCAATCATACCAACAATACCACCCACTAATCCGGTGTAGAGTGCGCCATATTGCAGCAAAACCAGTGAAAAAGCACCAATACTAACTAGAGCAATAATCCATGCCCAAGTTGGAGCTTTCTCAATAGGTGTAATCTTCTTTCCTGTAACTACAGAAATGCCGTCATGAATGAGGTCATAACGAAAACCTCTTAGTGTCGGTGCAGAAAGCACGGTATAAGTTTCTGATTCTATATTTATTGGCGTGACATTGCCCAAATCAATCATTGAACTTGTTGCAGTGTTATAACTGCGATTATTCAAGTGAATCACATAATTTCCACTAAATGCTTTGTGGTCGAGTGTGATAACGTGCTTTTTATCGTTGACGGTTACTTCCCAGGCATTGTGAGGCATAGAAATAATCCTTGATTGTTTATATAGTGAATGATGCGTCTGATTTAGACGGAATATTTTTATTAGTGAAATTATATAATAAAATTGAATATTTATATTGCTGTATATAGTGGCTAATTGTAAATAATTACTGGTAGCTTTTGGAAAACCATGATTTTACAACCCATACTTTCGCCAAAATTCAGATTGACGGAAGAACGATGATTGCGAAAATTTGACACTTTATAACCTTTAATAAACCGGGTTTTCGTGCCAATTTTGATGTTTTCCAGCAAATTTCACCCAAGTTTCAAAATTGGCGAAGGTATTGTTAGCGTGGAGGGATTTATCCAATGTTCGATTTAGTTAAAGCGCGTTATCACATCTCGACTAAGCTAACAGGCTGAAATACTGACCTACTGATTTACTGACAACTTAACAAGCTACCCCGCGCCCTCAATAACCGGCAGGCGATCCCCGATAGGTGCATCGTCGTCCACCCGGATGGGCAGGCGTGCCAGCGACGGGAAGCTATACATCCCCACGTAAACCGAGTCCCACGTAACAATGTTCATATCAAAGGTATGGGTTAGCACGAAACGTTCGCCGGACTCATAACTCTATATGGGCATTGTGGGGAATGTCCGCGACAGTGGTTTCCGGCAAGGTGTTTTCCTGTGGGGGTGATACATGCGCCAGCGACCACAATATGACGGGTTTATAACGCTCGGTCACGCCCGGGCATGGGGGCGCGAATCCAGCCACGTTGGACGGCGCGGGCTTCGCCAATGGTGATGAACGCTTCAGGATTTGCGTTTTTCACAATGTCATTGATTTTACGGAGATCGCGTTTGTTCACGACGCTTCTGAGGGTGGTTACCAGCCCTTCGCGCCCTTCACCATATGTCTCGGTTACGCCGAAACCCGCATCACGCAGGGTTTCTGCTAATGCGTGAGCGCCGTTTTGTAAGATGACGTTAAAAATGACGTAGCCGGTTATAAAGCGTGATTCCAGATACATGCCGATGAGACTGCCACCGGAAGCGCCCGCGCAATAGGCAAAGAGGTTGATCACATTATCGAGATCGTTGACGATGTTGGCGATAACCACCGCAAACACAAATGCCTCACATGCGGCAAGCATGGCGGCTAAATAGCGACGTTGGCGGGTGATGGCGACGAGGCGTACCGTACTAATCGCATAATTCGTTACACGCAAAATAAAAATTAATATCGCCGCAAGTAAAGTTTCTAACATAAACATCCCCCAAGCATTATTACTCTAAATGCGCTCTATTGTATGTCTAAAGTGGGGGAGTTCTCCATTGCCAATCTGTAATTGGTTATGTATACCAATCCTGGTTTAAACGAGTCCGCTAGAGCCTGCTCCAAAATTGCAAAATAGCGGACTTCTACTCACACGGTTGGTATTGGGCGCAGAAAACAAAAAACGCCGCATGATTAACGGCGTTTACAGAGTCTTGCTCAGGTATATCATTATGATGTTAGGCTGGCTCAACGTTCGGTTAGTTCCAGCAAGCCACGCTGATAGCCTTCACGATAGCCCTTATCATAGGAGGCACGATCCCACTTTTCGGGAGGAATGGTCTTGGTGTTTTCTTGTACCGCGTCCTCATAGCCATTTTTATAGCCTAAATCATAACTTTCGTTCTGATGTTCTTTGCCGCGATCACCGATAAATTGCGCCATATTTTGCCCTCGCTTTCGTCTCTATGATCTATTTTGTTACCCTGTAATACCGCAAGCGGGATGTGAACTTCGCCCACACCCCGCTTACTCAGTAATCATATTCTATGAAGCCTATTGCCCGAAGGCGGTTAACGTGACCTTATGACTTGAGCTTATCTGCCCATTCGTCGATCTGTTTATTGGCTTCTTCTTGCGCGATGCCATATTTTTCCTGAATTTTGCCCGCGAGTTGCTCACGTTCGCCATTCATTTGATCGACTTCATCATTGGTCAATTCGCCCCAGCGCTCTTGCACTGAACCTTTGAACTGCTTCCAATTACCTTGTACTTTGTTCCATGTAGGATTGTTAGCCATTTAGTTTGATCCTCTCAATAACTTGGACTACACAATTAGCTTAAGCCTGCTGGATAAAGCGGATAACAACGGCATGTAAGCGGTGGTTAAGCGGTTTCTGAGTTCAACATGAAAAACCCCCATCTGGATGATAGGGGCATAAAAAGTGTTGCTATATGAAGCGATTTATTACGATGTTAGTTGGATTTTTGTGGAATATGGGGCATAAGCCAACCAAGGAAGGCTTCTTCTGAACGGCTTTGCATCAACACACGCCCCGGTCCGGTCAGATCACAGACCAAGCCTTCGCCGCTTAAAATGGTGGATTTCCAGCCGCCCACACGCCGGGTAGCGAATTGCATGGTGGCATCAAAGCCGACGATGTGCCCGGTATCGACGGTGTAGGTTTCGCCACTGCCGAGCACACGTTCTTCAATCGCGCCGTAACAGCCGATCAGCATTTTGCCATTTCCGCTGACGCGCAACAGAATCAGCGAGCCACTGCCGAAAAAGCCCTTAGACCCGCCCCACTTGGAGTCGAAATTAACGCTCAGTTCGCAGGCGATGAACGCGCCACTTTGCAGGAGCATTTCGCGTCCGTCCTGAACTTCAATCACCTGCATATCACCGGGGAGGGCGGGCGCAAGGGTGATCTCTCCACCATTTGACGGGGCGCTATAGGTGTTCTGGAAAAAGCTCTCGCCGCCGACCATCCGTTTGATTCCGCCGAAGAATCCGCCTTCAGATTTCGTTTCGACGGTTACGCCCGCGCTATGGCTGACCATCGCGCCCGGCTCAACCTTAATGTCTTCGTTGGCGCTGAGGGTGACGACGGCTAAGGAATATGCCGGTTGATGTTTGAGTTCAAATTGCATGATGAATTTCTCCCGATCAAGTTCAAGTAATCTATCTTTTAATTTTAGCACTATTGAGTTTATGTGTGGTGGGTTTTCGGGACATGACGACGCGAACCTTCGCCTATTGGGATAGGATAATGATTTTCTCCTGCCCAAAAAGGTAGTAGCAGAGCACGTTCCAAAACGGTAAAGTCCTCCTTTTGTAATTTTATCGTTATAGACCCTGATGAGGAGACTTATGACTGAAAAAGAACCCCTGTTTACCCCGCCCCGTTTTCATGAAGATGTTGAATTCCATCGGCATACCAATCGTTCTATTAGCTGGCTCGAACTTTTTTACGATCTTGTGTATATTGCCACGTTGATTCAGATCGGCAACTTTTTAAGCAGTAATGTTGATACACAGGGGTTTGCCCAATTTCTGGTGTTGACGGTTGTCGTGTGGTGGGCGTGGACGGGCGAAACTTTTTATCAGAATCGTTATGTGGTTGATGATTTAATTCACCGCGTCCTCGTTTTTACGCAGATGTTCGCGGTTGCGACTATTGGTTTAAGCATCAGCATGGCGTTCGGTGATTTGTACGTGCAGTTCACGCTGGCATATGTGGTCATCCGGCTTATGTTGATTTTTATGTATCTGCGTTCGATGCGTGCTCATCCTGAAAGTAGTGCACTTTCTCGCGGGTATGTCACCGGATTCAGCCTCGGCATTGCGGTGTGGTTAGGGTCGCTTTTATTGCCTGCGGAAATTCATTGGGTTGGCTGGTTGGTGGGAATCACCATTGAACTTACCGTGCCACTGGTACCGAGAATCCGTGTGTTACAGCAAGCAGTTTCGGTGGATTATCATCACATTGCCGAGCGTTTCGGGATATTTACGATTATCGTGCTGGGTGAGTCATTCGTGAAGGTGCTGGACGATGCACAGGGCATTGCCATCGAATTACCACAGATGATCTTCAGCACCTTTGGCTTGATCGTATTGTATTCGCTCTGGTGGCTATATTTTACGGATACCACCGATGCAGTCGTTGAATTTGATAATCCGTGGAAGCCATTCACATGGATTTACGCGCACTTTCCGTTGGCGGCTTCGCTGGTTATGTTTGGCGTGGCGGCGAAGAAATTATTCGCGGAAACATGGGAGCATCCCGGTGATCCAGTGCACCCCGAATATCGTTTGCTGTATACCGGCGCGGTCGTGCTCTTTTTGCTTGCCGTTGCGCTGATTGATGCCAGCACGGTGCAGGAAGAAGCGCAAGTTGGTGATAATCAACGTGTGATGGTGCGTGTGCTTGGCGCGGTTGCCGCCGGGATTCTGGGCGTAACGCTGACGGAAGTCGATGCAGTCGGGTTTGTGACCGTTATTTCTGTGGTGATGATGACGCAGGTCGCCTATAGCATCTACCATACACGGCGGGATGTTAGCTCCCACTTCACAGCGTAATTGTTTGATAAATGGGTAGAAAATTGGTTGCACTCAAACCAAATAAACGCCATAATTACGCCTCTTACCATGTGGACATGCAAAGCACATTATGGCGCGAATTTTTATTTCCTATCGACGGGCAGATAGTCGCCTGTTGTCAACCGGAAACTACTTATATTTTACGAGAGGATAGTCAACAATGGCACTCACACGTGAAGAAAATCAGAAGTGGCAACAGGTCGCATTGGATTATCTCGACAAAGCCGGAATCGTCCTGACGGATGAAGAGAAGCAAAATATCGAAGTGGCTGATCTTGGGTTGGGCGAATACGAAGAAACCGGTCTGGCGCTTATTACCTACTACAATGACGCGCTGTATTGCGCCAAAGAGTTGATCCTGATGCCACGTCAGACCTGCCCTGAGCATTTCCATCCGCCGATTCCCGAATTGAATTATGCGGGAAAGCAGGAGACGTTTCGCTGTCGTTGGGGCGAGGTGTATCTGTATGTTGACGGCGAAGCAGTTTCCAATCCAAAAGCCACCCCGCCGGAAAAGCGCAAGGATACCTATACCGTCTGGAATGAAATTATCCTGAAACCGGGCGAGCAATATACGATTCCGCCGCAAACATGGCATTGGTTTCAGGGTGGACCGGAAGGCGCAGTCGTCAGTGAGTTTAGCACCCGTAGCGTTGATGAAGCCGATTTGTTCACCGATCCCGATATTCAGCGGATGCCGGAAATTCTCGACGACTAATCCTGACGTATAGCCTGAATGCTTGAATCATCCTATTTCCCTCCTTACAGTCTTGCACGTAAGGAGGGAGCGATTTTAGTAACCCAACGCGGCATCAAAGGCGGGGTCTAGCCCTGCAAAATAGTCTTCTGCGCGTAAAGGAATCAGGATGTCCGGCGAAATGGCGAGGCGCGTGTCTTCTGCGGGGACATCCTCCCGTGCGCGTGATGCAATTCGTAACCGGATGTCAGAATTTTGCAGGATGAGCAGACTGTTATTTTCAAACATGAGGGGACGACCACCTGTATCTTCCCCGATGAAAACGGCTGAAGTGCCCGCCTCTAAGCGCAAAGAGAAGACCACTGCGGCGGAAAATGTACGCGGACCTGTCAGCACGATTAACCGCCCGTCTTCGTCGAAGAACTCATTATTGATGAGAAAGACACTTAATGGGAGCGACGTGCCTTCATTGCCACCGGGGTTGTTCCTCAGGTCAATGATGACGCGGTCAATCGAGTCTGATTCGAGATGCGCTTCGATCTCCTCGGCGACATTCCGCACAGTTAGACCGGAGCGACTTCTGGTGCGTACCATGTTATAGACCACATAAAACGTGCGGCTGTCTTCCAATACTTCATACCACAGAGTCTCATCGGCATTGTTTAGATAGGGAATATTACCTGTTTGGGGAAGTATATATTCGGGAAAGTTTTCATTGAGTTCATCGAGTTCGAGCGCTACCGGATTTAAGGTGCGGATTTCGCCATCGGGAAGTTCAAATTCGTAATTCGGCTCAGCTTCCATGATGCCCGCGCCCTGTAAAATTTCCGGCACATTGATTTGAATGCCGGTGGTGATAATTTGGGTTGAGGGATTGTCTCCGGCGGCAGATAAACGGAGAATTTCGTAGACTTCATCCGCTGGTATGCCATCAACGCTGACCAAGCGCGCACCGACAAACTCTGCATAATCGTCGCTGGCTTCGACCACATAAATGCCATCCGCAAACACATAAAAGCGTAAGGGATAAAAGTGTATCGGGAAACCCTCCTGTCCTGAGGCGTACATACCACTATGCCCGTCCTGAATGCTCGCCACAATACGCATCATGCGTACAAAAATTTCATTATCGCTTAAATCGGGCACTTCTTCGAGGAGGGCATCTACACTGGCGGTAAAATCTGCTTCGCTGATCGTGCGAAAGGGATCAGGATGAACCCGTAAAATAGTGGTCACGAGGGTTTCAATATCTTCGCGCCAACCTTCGTCAGTGATTGCATCCTGCGCGGAAATCACCGGAAATAAAAAGCAACTCACCATTAAAACAAATAATATTTTTGTCATATTATGCCCTTTCTATGGGAAATTGAATTTCTACGATGTTTTCTGGATGGTAAGGATCACCGTCAGCGACCCGCAGATAGACCTCGCGGATTGCGCCGGAGAGCCGATAGCCACCTTCCTGCGCTTGCTGTGCGAAGGCGTGATACACGGTGCCGCGATCATGGAACGAGCCATGAAAAACAACCGTCGCGGCGTGATCTATCGCGGGGAGTGTTCTGGATTGAATGACTCGCCCTGTCCATAATTCCGACGTTAATTGAAGCTCAGATGAGGCGTTATTTTGAACGGTAAACGCGGCTTCAAGGTCTGCGAATCCGCTACCCGGTAATTCGTGAAAATAGAGCTTGGTGCCATCCGAACGGACAAGCGCAAGGCGAGATGTACAGGTGTCGTTGGTGTAGGGATGATAGATACCGATGGCGTTGCCAAATTGCAGGTTATGATTTTTCAGGACGACTCTTAGGTGCTCAAAGGTGGGGTCTATCTCATCACCATGCTGAATTGGGCGGCGAACAGAAATAACTTTTTGCGGCGCGATTGATTTGAAGGCGACATCAATCTGGGTTGAACCACCTTCTAATAACGAAAGGCGGGTTTCTACTTCGGAAAGTTGCCGTTGGCTCTGCTCAAGTTGCTGGCGTATCTCCGCCTGTTTGAGCTTGAGCATCCCGCGCATCTCCGGCAAGCTGACGTTATCGTGCAACATGGCACGGATTTCTTTTAGCGATAGTCCAAGATTTTTGAGCGCAATGATCCGGTTCAAGTCTGCGAGTTGTTCGATGACGTAATAGCGATAGCCCGTTTCATCGTTAATCGAGACAGGTTTAAGCAAGCCGATCCGATCATAATATCTGAGCAACTTAATGGTGACTTGCCCGATCTGCGCGAATTGTCCAATAGATAACATCAGTTCCACCTCTTCTCATGCTCTATTATCAACACTCCTCGTGGGGGAGGGTCAAGAGGCAAATTCTAGCGGCTGTTATTCATTTTTCTCTGCGGGTGGAAACCCCATCAGCTTGCTGTGGGGAGGAAACACGCTTTCCCCCTCTCTGTCTTTTCAATTGAGTGAAAATGTGATACACTTGTTCTGTGAAACTTACTGCGAAAATCAAGCTCAACCCAACCGAAGAACAACGCCAGCTTTTGCATGACACATTGCAACGAGCCAATGCCGCTTGCAATCACATCAGCGAGGTCGCGTGGACGGAAAAGAAATTCCGTCAATTCGATTTGCATAAGCTGTGCTACTACCCGGTGCGGGAACAGTTTGAGCTTTCCGCGCAGATCGTTGTTCGTGCGTTGGGCAAGGTCGCAGACAGTTACAAGCTGGATCGGAAGTCCAAGCGCACATTCAAAAACCACGCCGCCTTTCCCTTCGATAGTCGCATCGTGACTTATCTTTTGGATACTCAAGAGGTCAACATCTGGGCGGTTAATGGTCGCCAGCGTATGCCCTTCCAGGCGGGGAAACGACAACTTGAACTGTTGCAATTCCAGCAAGGCGAGAGTGACCTGGCATTTATTCGTGGCGAGTTTTACTTGTTCGCTACCTGCGACATTGACGAACCCACCGAGGATGATGTCACCGAATATATGGGTGTTGATCTGGGCATTGCAAATATCGCCACGACGGATGACGGTGAACGCCATTCTGGTAAGCATGTAAACAGTGTGCGCCATCGTAACCAGCGCCTCCGCAGTAAACTTCAAAAGAAGGGGACGAAATCCGCTAAACGCCTGCTGAAGAAAATGAGCGGGCGCGAAACTAGATTTGCCAACGATGTGAATCACTGCATCAGCAAAGCGATTGTGATAAAGGCTAAACGCACCGGACGCGGGGTCGCTCTCGAAGAGTTGACCGGAATACGTGGGCGGGTACGGCTTCGTAAGTCGCAGAGAACACAATTGCATAGCTGGTCGTTCGCTGATCTTGGAAGCAAGATTGTCTTTAAAGCGAAACTGTACGGTGTTCCCGTTGAATATGTTGACCCGGCGTATACGTCGCAGATGTGCGCGTGCTGTGGTCATGTCGATAAACGTAATCGTAAGTCTCAAAGTATTTTCCTTTGCACAGCCTGTCAATTCTCTGAACATGCTGATGTAAACGCGGCGATCAATATTGGTCGTCGGGTGTCAGTCAATGCACCCTACGCGGTCAGTGATCTGGGTGAAAATCCCGCCTGAACTGCAAGCCCCGCTAGCTTGCTACGGGGTAGTTGACTTTAAGCAGGGACATGAAATGGGGTCTCGAAAAGAACGAGGACAAGCATAACGCAGAGAAATTTTTCTCTCATTCTCTGTGTTCCCTGTGACTCTGTGGTGATTTTTTTAAACTTCCGGGACTTTACAATGAAATGCGAATCGTTTTGATGCGGAATGGCTACTATCGGGACATTTGAAAACCGGCGCGAGTCGCAGTGTCTATTCACGCGTGGTTTCAAGATGTTCGGAGAGTGACTGCGCTAGCGCGACGGCTGAGTCCAAAGACAGCTTGCTTCCAAGATTCACTAAGGGTGCATAGCGATCACCGAGCGTCGTTTGCATGTGCTGAACTTGAAGGGCGATGCGCTCGATGGTGGGCGGGGAAAGCGCGATATTGTCTTGCCGGCATGTTTTCTGGATGAATCCATGCAATTGTGCGGTGATGGCGAATTGTTCCATCAAGAATGATAGGTGTAGGAAGGTTTCTAGCTGGTAAATTGTACTGACTTTTACTTTCAGGCGGTGCGAAACTTGAATCGCTTCTGTGAGTTTTTGATGTGCATCGGAATAATTGCCCAACATCATACTTGTCTTGCCCAGATTCGCCAGAAGGGTTGCAAGAAGGATGTCATTTTGCGACTCGCGTATTACCGGAAGAACTTCCATAAATCGCTGTCTTGCGGAGTCAAAATTTCCTTCACGCATGTCGACTATGCCGATATTATTATGTATCTGCGCTTGCAGTTGGGTTTCATTCATTTGCTTCCAGCCACGCATGGCAATATCAAAATGTAAACGTGCGATCTCTGTTTCGCCAAGTTCCATCGCAATCAACCCCATGCCGGTGTGATTTCCGATAAATAGGAAATCAATATTGGGATCATCGGTTTGATCCCGTTTTTCTTCTAACTCAAGCACCTGTTCCAGAAATGACCGTGCACTATGATTTTCCCCGCGTTGCATGGCAATTCTGCCCAGTGTTTGCAAACCTGATACACGCACATAGAGATTTTCTGGTGCGGTGGCGATGGCTTGTTCGCTCAGTGATTGCGCCAGTGCTTGCTGTCCCATTGTGATCACCATTGTAGCAAGCTCCACCATGCCACGCGCTCGCAAAGATGCCGGATGTGTTTGATTCGTGACTGCCGGTGTGAGGACTGCTACGACCTGTTCACCGAAGCCATGACTACGCCAATATTGATGTAATGCTGGCATAATTTCTAACAGGTAGCGTTGTTGTTCAAGCGTATCGAGTAAATTAATATGCCAGATGTTGGTGTGTTCCGCATCAATGACCAGCAGATAATCGTTGATTTCTCTACGTTTGCGATAGGTAGCATGGCACCAGTGTTGATAGTAGGCGGTAAAGCGTTGGCGGATGTGGGTTTTTTCGCTGGATGCTTCAAATTTTTCGACAAAAACGCGCCGCAATAAACTATGAAGCGTATACCTGAAATTTTCCTTGCGTTGAATCAGCGATTTATCCACCAGACTGACAAAGGTCGTCATGGGAGTGTCTGCCACCGCCAATGCCGCCTCATGGGTGAAACTGCCGCGAAAGATGGACAGCGCCATGAGGGTATGTTGTTCTTCTGTGGATAAGTTCTTGATGGTCGAATTGATGAGGCTGGCGAATCCCTGATGACGTGCTGGCATCCCCTGATAGGTGGTTTCCATCGCCAGCATATCTTCCCGCAGACTTGCTAAAATCTCCGGTGGAGAGAGATATTTGACCTGTCCGGCGGCGATCACAATACCGAGCGGCAATCCCTCCAGAAAGTGACAAATCTCCAGAATATCGTCTATGTATGCCATCCAGTCGAAATGCGGTAAGACGCGCTCCGCCGTGAGTCTGAACAATCTTAGCGCGTCACTTTCTGCGATGTCTTGATTATCAGCCTGTTCGATCTTTAACTTTTTGAGCGGGATCATCCATTCCTGTCGGAGATTGAGCGGCATCTGAGAAGTCACCAGTAATTTCACGCGTGGTACTTCGTCCAGAATGCGCTCAATGAGTCCGGTTTCGGGGAGCAATTGTTCATAATTATCTAAGATCAGCAGAAGTTCACGATCTTTGAGCGCGGTGATGACTTGATCTACAGACGCGACCCCTTTTACGGAGATGTTCAGGCTACTGAGGATCGTTTGCGAGAGGGTCTGGACATCGCGCACAGCGGTCAGCGCGACCAGCACAACACCATCACGGAACATTGCCCGTCGTTCATGTGCCATGTAGGTCGCTAGCATGGTTTTTCCCGTCCCGCCGATTCCAAGCAGTGTGATGAGGTGACACTCTGGTTTATCCAGCAGGTCACGCAAATAGAGGATGTCCTCTTCCGGCACAATATAGGGTAAATCAGGCATGATGATTCTGGGCATGGTCTGCGTTTGATGCTTTTTGATTATGCCCGCTTTTATTTGTTCATACAGCGCGACTGTCTTCTGGTCTGGCACTGTCCCTAATTCGGTATCTAATAACGTGACGACGCGCTCATATTGCATCTGTGCTTCGCCACTCTGGTCGAGATGGACAAGCAACAACATCAACTGACGTTGGGCGGCTTCCCACAGCGGGTTTAGCATCACCAAGCGGCGGGCGACATCCACCCCTGTATAGATGTTGCCCGTTTCAAGACAATCATCTACGATCTGATAGAGCAGGCGCAGATACTTTTGATGCAATTCGTCCCGTTTATGGTGAATCCACTCATCGAGGCTATCCGCCTGCCGGATGGATAAATCGCGTAGAAATTCGCCCGTATAGAGGTCAGCAATCGCTAGCATCTCCTCCAATGTATACGGCGTACCGGCAAAGATCGCATCACACGCATCCTCAAATACACGCGCATCAATCCACACAGGGTCAACAATTTGCACCCATTTGCGCGAGATTTTGACCGCATCCGGCACGATTTTACGCAAATTTGACAGCACTGTACGCAGATTCTTCAAGGCTTGCTCGTCCGTGGTTTCATCCCACAGCAAAAAGGCGAGCTTCTCCCGCGTGTGTTCAGCGCGATTCATCGCCAGATATGCAAATAATAACGCTGTCTTTAGGGTGAGGAAGTTTTCTACGATGTGACCGTCACGTTCAATGAGGAGCGATCCGAATGTTTTGATCCGAAGGTCACGACCCATCATATTTGTTGATCCATAATACTCACTACGCTACCTATCGATATATGTCTAAGTATAGTCGATTTTGATCTACTAATGCAGAAATTTGAGGTGAAGACAGCCCATCATGTGCTGATGATGACCCCTTTTTGAAATTGCCTCTTGAGGTTCACGCTACGTAAACGACTAGGATGATTGTATCAATCAATTAGGATGTCACAGACATCACGAAGGAAGAATACAAATGACTGACCAGAATAAGGTGTTGGTGTTAGGCGCGACGGGCAAAACAGGGCGACGGATTGTTCCACGGTTAGAAGCGCGTGGGTTCGAAGTTCGCAAGGGGTCGCGCTCTGCTGAAATCCCGTTTGATTGGGAAGATCAGACGAATTGGGAACAAGTCTTAGAGGACATTGACAGCGTATATATCGCCTTTCAACCTGATCTCGCCGTGCCCGGTGCTGTAGCCACGATACAGAAATTTGTGACCCTTGCTGTGGCGAGCGGCGTGCGTCGTCTGGTGTTGTTATCGGGGCGCGGTGAGGAAGAAGCCGAGCACTGTGAGCGCGTGGTACAAGCCTCCGGTGTGGAGTGGACAATCTTGCGGTGCAGTTTCTTTTCACAGAACTTTAGCGAGGGGTTTTTTCTGGACGGAATTGAATCCGGTGAAGTTGTTTTGCCTGTCGATGATGTACGCGAGCCATTTATCGACGTGGAGGATATTGCTGATGTCGCAACGGTGGCGCTAACGGAAGCGGGTCACGCGGGGCAATTATATGATCTCACCGGACCCCACCTTATGACATTTACGGAAGCAGTGGCGGAAATTGCACAGGCTGCTGACCGCACGATTCAGTTTGTACAGGTTCCAATTGACCCTTATTTACAGGCACTACGCGATATGAATATGCCGGATGATATGATCTGGCTGGTCAATTATCTTTTCACAACCGTTCTGGATGGACGCAACGCCTCTTTAAGTGACGGTGTGCAACGTGCGCTTGGACGTGAACCGCGTGATTTCGCAACGTATGCCAGGGAAGTTGCCAGCACAGGGGTTTGGAATCCTGCACCGGTGACAGAGTAGCATTGAACTGATCTGCATTCTGCTTGATTCTGGCGCGGCTAGGTCAAGCAGAATTTGCTCATTTTATTTTGGTCACGGTTTACAACTAAAGGAGTTCACGCAATGTCGACTGTTTTACCTGTGCTTATCCTGCTAGCGGCATTAGGCTCTGCGCTTATGGCGGGACTATTTTTCACGTTTTCAAATTTTGTCATGACGGCACTGGGGCGACTTGATGCACCACAGGGCATCGCCACCATGCAGAAGATCAACGTCGTCATTATCAACCCGTTGTTCATCCTCGTGTTTATGGGTACAGCACTACTCAGCATCGGGCTACCGGTGTCTTTACTGTGGCGACAATCACACCCTGACGAAATCTTCATGATCTCAGGTAGCTTGTGTTATGTGATTGGCGTGATACTGGTGACGGGTATCCGCAATGTGCCGATGAACAATGCGCTGGATGCACTTGACGCACACAGCGATGAAGCGAGCCAATTTTGGAAGCGCTACCTGAGAGATTGGACACGCTGGAATCATGTGCGTTCTGTGTTTTCGCTGTTCAGTACGTTGTGCTTCATCCTCGCCGTGAACTGATTTTATGACTTTATTAACCTTCCGGCACGGGTAGTCAATTTCTACACCCTACCAATTGGGAATGGCTTCAACGGGAAACTGAATTTCTGTGACAAGATCGTTGCCGGATGGTGTTTTGGGGAATTGGAGCAGAAGCTCACGCGGGACACCTGCCAGACGATACCCGTTTGTGTCGATCCATTTCGTGATAGACGCGTAGCCAAGATGGATCGTTTCCAATGCGCCCTGTACAACCGTCGTCGCCATGGTGGTCGTTCCCGTTAATTCGTTTAATGTGAGGGTGGTTCCATCAGATAGCATTAATGATGAGTCAGCCGGTTTCGATACGATGACTCCCATTTCCAGATCGAGATTTGTTTCGGTGTCATAATCACTGTGGCAAATGCAGAAGAAAAAGCCGTCACGTAATCTACGGGGCAAGGTGGATTGCAGATGGGCATATAGCACCATGCCCGCCTCAAAATCATCGACATTGCGACGCATACTCAGGACATGTTGATCGGGTATGTGCTTAACGATGACATTGGGTGATTTGCCGGATTCATCGTCACGGATCAATTGCAGACGGCTCTCAATTTTGCGAATACGTTGAATTTCTCCGCGTAGCTGTTGTTCGATCTCTGCCTTTTTGAGGAGCATCATCCCCTGTAATTCGTCGGTTGAGATGTGATCGTTTAGGGCTTGTCTGATCTGATCGAGCGATAAGCCGAGTTCTTTTAGCGCCAGAATACGGTTGAAATCTGCCATTTGTTCGGCACTATAGAAGCGATAACCGGATGATGGTTCGATGCGGTTCGGCTTGAATAGGTCGATTTCATCATAGTAGCGGAGCAATCGTTTTGATACCTGCGCCAGCCGTGCAAAGTCCCCAACTGTAAACATCTGTCTTTACCTCCATTGTCGTTTACAACCAGTATATACGTTGACGTAACGTGAACCTCAAGCCACAGATCATTTATTTTAGCATTGTGGTCTGAAATCAGCCCCATTTCAGAACAAAATCGCTGAGTAGTTCTCCTGCTCATTTGCGAGAATGCCATAGTCGCTTTCTGAAGTGAAATATGTATGTCATCCTGCCAAATGTTTACCAATTTCATCACTTTGCGTGTTTAAAGGTAAGATGACGTTATAATCTGGTGTCTAGGGGGTATCGCCAATGGGGAGTAATGACGATGACACCTGTTTTATATAGTAATTATAATTGCCCGCACAGCCTCAAAGCCGCTTTCTTTCTCAGCGAAAAAGGGATCGACTTTCAAAGAGTCGAAGTTAACCTCAGCACCCGTGAACAAAAAACTGAACCGTATCTCGCCAAAAATCCAAATGGCACTGTTCCCGCCTACGAAGACGAAAACGGAGTCATCGGCGATTCGCTAGCAATTATGCAATATATTGACGCGAACACCGATGCCCCACACTTTTTCCCACAGGATCAAGATAAATTAGCCGAAGCCCTCGTCTGGGTCGAACGTGCAGATAACGACTTCTGGGATGTTAGCCATCATCTTTACTGGCAACTCATCGAACCGCCCGCCGACGGCACAGATTGGGATGAAGTCCGGCGATTAAAAGCCAAAGGAATCGCGCTGTTGCAAGAGCTTGAAACCCTTCTAACCGATCAGCCCTATGTGCTAGGTGAGTTTAGCGTGGTGGATGTGGCGCTTCTGCCGTGGGTGTATGGTTATCAACGCTTTGACCTACCGGAAGCGGGGCAGTTCCCGCATGTCGTGGCGTGGCGTGATGCGCTTTCTAGCCGCCAAACATTCCTTGATAATCACAACAAAACGGGCGTATTGTTTGAAGAATTTTTGGCATCCCGTAAAGACACTGTTCCGCATTTTGCGAAAGAGACCCCTTAAACGGTGTATCAATTTCTGCTTCAGCGCCTGTTTTATTCGATCTTCGTCCTGCTTGGGTTGTCGTTTATCGTGTTTATGCTGGCACGCTTGTCCGGTGATCCGACTGCGCTGATGCTCCCGATTGATGCCACCGCCGATGATGAAGCGGTTATGCGGAGTTATCTGGGGCTGGATCAACCCTTGCCCGTGCAATATGTGCAGTTTATCGGGCGGGCTGTAACGGGTGATTTTGGGATTTCGATTCGCCATCGTCAGCCCGCGATGGAGATGATTCTGGAACGGATGCCTGCGACCCTTCAGCTTACCTTTACAGCGTTTACGATTGCGCTGGCGATTGCCTTGCCGCTGGGTATTTTATCCGCGATGTACCCGAATTCTTTGATTGATCGCATCAGTGTTTTGATGGCGCTCTTCGGTCAGGCGATCCCGACATTTTTACTCGGTATCCTGCTGATTTTATTGTTCGCGGTGCAACTGCGCTGGTTGCCATCTAGCGGGCGGGGCGGCATTGAGTATCTGGTTTTGCCGTCACTCACATTAGGACCGTATTCGGCGGCGGTGATAAATCGTCTGTTGCGGGCAAATCTGCGAGAAGTTTTTAAGAAGGACTATATCCGCACGGTACAGGCGAAGGGTTTTTCACAGCGCTACATCATGTTTCGCCACGCGCTGAAAAATGCCGCGATTCCTGTCGTGACCGTGATGGGCTTGCAGATTGCCTCATTGATGAGTGGTTCTGTGGTGACGGAAACCGTTTTTGCCTATCCGGGCGCGGGTTTGCTGTTGGTGCAGGCACTCGGCAACCGTGATTTTCCGGTGGTGCAGGCGTTCGTCATTCTGGTGGGCGTTATCGTCATTATCATTAACCTGCTGATTGATCTGCTTTATGCCTACCTTGACCCGCGAATTCGCTATTAGACCGATGAACCGATATGAATAATACGACGAGTCTTTCCAGTAATTCACTACTCCAAGAAGGCGAACCGGATAAAGGTCGCTTGCATGGTTTGATGCAAGGTTTTCGGGCGTTGGTCGCCAATCCGGTGCATCTGATCTCGTTTGTGGTGCTGTGTGTGGTGATTATCGCCGCAATTTCTGCGCCAGCGGTTGCGCCACACGACCCGACTATGCAATCGCTCCCGTTACGGCTTAAGCCACCTATCTGGCAATCGGGGTCAGTCTCCGGCTATTGGCTCGGCACGGATGCGCTGGGGCGGGATTTACTGAGTCGGATGATTTACGGGGCGCGTATCTCGCTGGTTGTCGGGGTATGTGCGGTGTTATTGCAGGGATTTATCGGCGTGATCGTTGGTTTGCTCTCCGGTTATTATGGCAAATGGGTGGATAACACGCTGATGCGAATCGCTGATGTGCAACAGTCCATCCCTTTTCTCATTCTGGCGGTGGCGCTGGCGGCTGTGGTTAGACCGAGCCTGACCAATATCATTTTTGTGTTGGGTGTGTCCGGTTGGGTGACGTATGGGCGAGTGGTGCGCGGGCAGGTATTAAGCGTCCGTGAACTCGAATTTGTGGAGGCGGCGCGTGCGCTTGGCAGTGGACATTTGCGGATTATTTTACGCCACATCCTACCCAATGTGATGTCGTCCATTACCGTGATCGGCACATTGACCGTTTCCACGATGATTTTAGCGGAAGCCTCGCTTAGCTTTTTGGGGATGGGTGTACCGCCACCCACACCCACATGGGGCGGGATGGTCGCGGATGGACGGAATTATATCTCGTCGGCATGGTGGGTGAGTATTCTTCCGGGAATTTTGATTTTCATTACCGTGCTGTCTATCAATCTTGTTGGTGACCGACTGCGTGAAGTGCTAGACCCGACTTTGCGCGGCGATTAATAGGCTACGCTGATTGCTAGTTGTATCATAAAAGCTATTTTTTTCAGAAACTCATGTAAGAAAGACGTTTTTAGCGTCTCAGCTATCAGCAGTTCAGCTAAAACAGGTCGTAATGTGCTAAATGAATGCTTTTACTGAGAAACTGACTAGCTGACTAGCAATCAAGATACGCTGTGTTTTCATGCAATTACGTTCATTAGTATGGAGGGCAATTTATTGTTGAAACTGAATCAACATATTGAACATGCCAGCAACCACCGATGTTGTTGGTAGAGAGAAAGACAGACGATGCAATTTTTGAATCCCAATTTCAACCCTATTTATCTTAAGGAGCAAAATCAATGAATTCAAAGTTTACTCGCCGCTTAATCCTCATATTCAGTGTGTTGGTATTTAGCATCTCGTTTGCTAGCGCACAGGACGAAAGCAGTATCGTCATCGCACAGGGAACGGATGCCGCGTCACTAGATCCTCAGCGCCAGAATGATGCCTTTAGCACCAGTATCCTCAGCAACATCTTCGACACCCTTGTTTATCGTGATGTTGACCTTAATTTGACACCCGGTCTGGCGACAGAATGGACGTTACTGGATGACACAACATGGGAAGTCACTTTGCGCGAAGGGGTTACCTTCCACAATGGTGAAGCCTTCGACGCTGACGACGTGAAATTCTCACTGGAACGTCCGCTTGACCCTGATTTAGGCTCACCGCTTGCCAGTCGCTTCACCGTTATTGAAGGCGTGGATGTGATTGATCCGCTGACTGTTCAAATCCGCACAACGATTCCGTATCCGCTATTGCCTGCCCGTCTGAGCGAATGGTTCATTTTGCCGCAGGAATATGCAGAAGCAACCGACCTCGATACACTGGCAGAACAGCCGGTTGGTACAGGCGCATACAGCTTTGTTGAATGGGTGCGCGACGATCATCTGACATTGACCGCTAATGCCGATTATTGGGGTGGTGCGCCTAGCATTCAGACTGTAACCTTCCGCCCAATTCCAGAGCTTTCCACCCGTGTTGCCGCCCTGCAATCTGGCGAGGTTGACATTGCGGTGAATATGCCCGCTTTCCAGGCGACGGAATTGGATAGTGATGAGGCTATCGACATTCGTTCCGTACCGAGTACCTTCTTCCAATATGTCGCGTTAGACGGCACGAAGAATCCGGTGCTGGCTGATGTCCGCGTGCGTCAGGCGATACAATATGCGACCAACGTACCGGAAATCGTCGAATTCCTGTTTGATGGTAACGCCGTGCAAATCGCCGTGCCGTTAGCTTTCGGTACATTCGGTTTGGATGAGACGATTGAACCCTATCCCTACGATCCAGATCGTGCGCGTGAATTGTTAGCGGAAGCTGGCTATCCCGATGGCATTACGTTTGCGATGGACGCACCCACCGGACGCTACGCACAGGATCAAGAAGTCGCCGAGGCGCTGGTTGGTCAATGGGCACAGGTGGGTATCAATGTGGAGTTAAACATCAACGCGTGGGCAGATCAACTTGCCAAGTATCGTGACGGTGCGGCATTGGTAGAATCCCACTTTATGGGTTGGGGTACGAGCACCTTTGACGCGGACGATGTGTTCTTCGGCGCATTTGCCAACGTCCCCACCAAGAACAATTACGAAAATGAGCGCATCACCGAATTGGTTCTGGAAGCCCGTACAATTTTCGACCCGGAACAACGGCTCGCATTGTATGAGGAAGTTCAGCAGATCATTTACGAAGAAGTGCCGTGGCTGTTCCTGTTCCAACAGGTTGATCTTTACGGCGTTTCCAGCGCATTAGACTGGCAACCCCGTCCTGACCAGAAGATCGAAGTACGGACGATTACCATCAATTAGGTTTTGCCCGTTCTAAAAGCTAGATGGTGTTAACGATACAGGCTGGAAATCATGCTTTTGATGATCTCCAGCCTGTATTTTTTGAGCGAGGCTATTCGTATTCATGATGATGCGTCAGAGAATAATGTGACGCATGGTAATCCATTGCCTGACGTTAGTAGATAAACTTTCCGTCCTGCATGATTTGTTGCCCATCGACCCAGACGCTGGTTTGTTCCATGACTACATCAACATGAACGGGGCTATCCCATTTTGCACCCGTATAATTGGCATAGGGATTGCCAAATGCAACATGCACGCCGGGAAATTTTTCGTCCTGAAGTAGATTGCCGATTAAACGATCCAGAAATTCGTTAGTGCCGACTGCAAATTCACCGACCCGCCGTCCATTTTCAACCGAATCGAGAAATTCCCAGAATTCACTCGCCATCGCTTTATCAGGGTGTGTACAGGAGATCAGATGCGACTCTTTAATTTCTAAGCGGAGCGGTTCACTTAATAAGCCGTACTTTTTGCTGAAAAAATCCCCCATGATAGAGGCTGTGATGACACCATCTACTTCCACAGGGGAGGTAAATGTTTCGCCTTCGGGCAGGTTGCCCCATTTTCCCGGCTCCTGATAAAATCCATCCCAGATGACCCAATTAAGGCGCGTAGGATCGAAACGTCCGGTTAAATCGGTGCCGGTGGGGTTGGTGACTCGAATTTCGCGGGCATTCTTGACGATCTCGTACACTTCATGCGTGCGCTTTGCAACACGATGATAATCGGCGCACATGCCCGTTGCCATAATCTCCGGCGTGATGCCGATCATATGACCGTGACGAACTTTATACTTTTCGCGCAGGGTTTCGATTAACGGAATGCGAAAGCGAATCTCACCTTTCTGGCTACTGGCGGCATAGAACGTTGCCGTCGGCGCATAGTCATCCAGAAATGCCCAGAGCGCGTCTGGAACTTCTAGTAATGGGCGCGATCCGATTGATTCCAGTGTTTTGAAAACGACTTCTGCACCGGTATCCGTGATGACATCAAACAGTGCCTGACCAATCGCCTGTGTCGGTTCATCCGTAAAAACAATGACGCGGTCATTCGCATTGATCGCAAGGCAGGTTTCAACGGCGACTTTTGCGCCGGGTTTTAAATCAACTTGTGATGACATAACTCTGGTGACTCCTTCATTACGTTATAGCAATGTGCAAAGGCGCATAATATTCAAAATGCGCCCTTGTTAACCTGAATGCTGTTTAAGGTGAACAATCGTGAAAAATAGCTTTTAGCCGCTCTGTTGCAAGGTCGTAAAAGTGGCTTAACCAAACCGCATTGGGCTGAAACCCCAATGCTAGAATGATTTTTGAAACCCCACTGAAGTGGGCTGTTTTCACAAATGTACGGGAAGAACAGCCTGCTTCAGCAGGGTTTTATACTAGCGTAGCCAATGGGTTTCAGCCATTGGCGGCACTTTGCAACAAAATAGCTTTTAGCCGCTAGCTTTTGGCTTTCAGTCTGAAAAAGAACACCGTTTTTACTAAAAACTAAGCACTAAAAACTCTGATATTCAAGGTTTTTTATCCCAAAATGATTACCATTCGTGATCGTTTGCTTATCCAGAACTGACGTTATTGTGTATCCGCTTGTAAGGCAACCACATCAATTACGATTTTTGCATCACCTGTGATTTCTGGTGCGACGAGTACCGAGCGTGCCGGTGGGATGATTTCCGCAAAGTGACGTTTTGTGGCTTCGTTGAACATGGGATACGGATCAAACGCTTGCAGGTAAACAGTCAACTTGACGAGATCAGCAGGGCTACTGCCTACACGGTTGAGGCGTGCTGTTAAATCCGTAAGGAGTGCATCGGATGCTTTGCCTAGATCATCGCCATGTCCTGCAAGTTTATTCCACATGACGAAGGGACCACTTTTGATCGCCTCGCTTGAAGACGGTTTTCCTAAGGGCTTCATGATTTCTGCGGCTTCTTGCTTAGATAAGCCATCTGCCACAGCCATCCAATCCATTTCAATCATGGCGTGCATGGCTACATCAAACACTTCATGATAGGTAAATAGAAGCGGCTCAAAACCAAGGTAATCAGCCACTTCCTGTTGAATTATCGCCTTACTGCCCGTTACTTTTGGAAATGCGGCGACTTCAAACACGTTATTGCGATCTAACCCTGCGGCACGCGTCACCTGATCGAGATGATTCAGGGTGATGCGTACCGAATCCGCCATATCCTCAGTCGGCTCGCGGAGTACACCGGGTTGTGGCATTTCCGCGCCGATTTGCCCCGCTCCGAAAAAAATGCCACCCGCAATGAGTCCCTGTGAGCGGAATCCGGTTGATGGGGGTGCGTTTTCAGTTTCGATCCGTATTTTACGCGCAGTCATCCGTAAGTCTCCGTATTATTAATGGACTTTTTCGTAGAAGTCTGTGAGGTCATAGAGGGGAAGTTGAACTTCTTTACCCGCCTGAAATATCCGTGATACCGTCGTCAAATTACGAATGTCATCCAGCGGATTTTTATCCAGAAGCACCAGATCAGCGATTTTGCCTGTCTCGATGGTGCCAATTTCTTTATCGAGGCGCAGGATCTCCGCGGCGGTCTTGGTTGCGGCGAGCAGGGCTTCCATGTTGGATAATCCCGCTTGTGTGAGTAGCTCACATTCCTTTGCGAGTGAGGCATTGGGGTTATCGGCATCTGTTCCCGCGCCGATGGTCACGCCCGCTTTATAGGCTTTTGCAAGACGCTCCGTAGCGATTTTACTGACTTCACCACTCACGCGTGCGATATGCGGTCCGAAACCCATTTTCTCGCCAAAGTGCTCAAGACTCCATGCAATTGCCTGAGTCGGTACGATGGGCGTGTTGGTCTCTAATAGCATGTCGATACATTCGTCATCCATAAAGTCGGCATGATCGATAAAATCAACACCGGCAAGGATCGCGTTTTTGATGGATTGTGCGCTACCGGTATGGCATGAGGTTAAGCGTCCGGGCTTATGTGCCTCATCAACGATGGCTTTCATTTCTTCTACGGTGAATTGCGTCCAGCCGGGTTCGGAGATTAAGCGACCACCACCACCGCCGATGGTCGATGCGCCATAAATTTTGACGACATCCACGCCCGCCCGCAGGTGGATACGTGCTTCACGGCGGGCTTCGTCTACACCTGTGACCTCTACGCCATGACTGCCGCTACCGGGGCGAAAACCACCGGTCTGTGCAATCAGGGGACCACTGGCAACGACCCGTGCGCCGGGTGTGTAGCCATCACGAATGGCTTCTTTAATCGCAACCGCCATAAAATCGCCCGCGCCCGCATCACGTACAGTCGTCACGCCACTTTGCAACCACACTTTGGCGGCATTGGCGGCTTTGAAGACCTTGGTAGCGACCATCTCATCGGTCATGTGGGTGACTTCGCTTGCACCACCAATGGGGTTAAGCAATAACAAAAAATGGTGGAAGTGCAGATCAATAAGTCCGGGGATGAGGGTCTGATCCGGTGCATCAATGACCGTAGCGCCATCTGCATTAATCGAACCTTGCGCGCCAATTTGTGTGATGCGCCCATCCTCTACAAGGACAGACATATTCTTTTGTAAAGCGCCACCCGTTGCGTCGATGAGTTGACCGACATTAAATAAAAGTTTCATCAAATTTACTCCCTTATTGTGCAGGCAAAATATTCTCTAACAAGCGCCCATTATTTACCGCGCATTGATGGGTCGAGTGCTTCTCTAATACCATCACCGAGATAATTGAACGCCAATAACGTCAGCGACAACGTCAACCCCGGTGCAATTAATAGATGTGGAAATGATCTGAAATTTCTCACCCCTTCTGCAATCATCAGACCCCATGAGGGAACGGGTGGGCGCGTACCAAGCCCAAGATAGGACAGCCCCGCTTCTAGCATAATCACGTTGGGGATGCCGAATGTCACAGCGACCAGAACGGGTGCCATCACATTGGGCAGGATATGACGGAACATCAGATGGCGATGTGTGCCACCGATTGCCCGCGCCGCGAGTACGAATTCCTTCTCTTTGATAGACAACACTTCGCCACGCACAATCCGCGAAACGGTCAGCCAGAAAACCAGACCGAGCGCAATCAACACGCCCAACAATCCACCGGTAGACTCGTTCAGTGCTGAGAGTGCCGTCGCTATTACGCCTTCAGATTCCTGGAGCGTTCCTTGAAGATAGGTCATGACGATGATGATAAAGAGGAGTGAAGGAAAGGCGTACAGCGTGTCTACGATCCGCTGGATAACTATATCCACCCAGCCACCGCTATAACCGGAGATGATGCCAACAGGCACACCAATCAACACGATCACAAGTTGCGCCATGATGCTCACCATCAGTGATACACGCGCACCATAAATCAAACGCGACAACACATCACGCCCCAGTGCATCCGTCCCAAACAGATGCTCGGCGGATGGCGGTTGCGTTATTGCCGCGAAGTCAACCTCATCATAACCGGATGGGGCGGTGAGCGGGGCAAAAATGGCTGTTATCGCCAACAAGAATATAAATATGGCGCTAATCACCGATGCGCGATTTTTAGCAAAGCGCCGCAACATCTGTTTGGATTGTGACCTATAAATCGGCAGAGATTCCTCAATCGAAATCACGGTTTCTTTATGTGATGTAAGGATTTTCTGTTGGTTTTCCATCTTTAGTTGTACCTGATTCGCGGATCAAGAACGGTATAAGCGAGATCAATGACCAGATTCATGATAATCACGAGCGTCGCATATAAGAGCGTTGTTCCGATAATGACCGGATAATCACGCGCAGTCACCGAAGTCACAAAATAACGCCCGATGCCTGGAATATTCAGAATGGATTCGACGAAAAACGAACCGGTTACGACATCAACCAGACCAATACCCGCGACAGTGATGACTGAGATCAGGGCGTTGGGCAAGACGTGTGAAATAAACACGCGTCTTTCGCTCAATCCTTTTGAGCGTGCCGTCCGTACATATTCCTGTGACAGGGATTCAAGCACCGATGAGCGTGTATAGCGGGCGATGATCGCCATTGGACCGAGACCCAGCGCAATAACCGGAATAATGACACGGTTGGATAATGCGCCGTCCCAACCGCCCGTCGGGAGCCAATTCAGCCAGACTGCAAACAGAATGACCATCAACGTGGCGGCTACATAATTTGGGGTCGAGATTCCGATGACCGAAAGAAATGTCGTGAAGTTGTCTAATAGCGAATTCGGTTTGATCGACCCAATAACGCCCAGAATGATGCCGAATATCAGCGCAAAGCCCATCGCATATAAGCCAAGTTGTAACGACACAGGGAAACGATCAATCAGCACATCTCTTACGTTTTGTCCCTGACGGATATAGGACTCGCCCAGATCACCCTGCGTGACGATTCCCCACAGAAAAATGCCGTATTGTTCCCAGATTGGCTTATCCAGCCCGTATTTTTCATTGAGAGTCTCAACAACATTGATTGGAAGCGGGCGACCCGTTTCATCCCATGGGCTACCCGGTGTTGCGTGCATTAAAAAGAAGGTGATGGTAAAAACAGCGAGTAGAGTCGGGATTATCAACAGTACGCGCCGGACAACATAACCTGTCATTTAGCAAACCTTCCATCGAATGCGTGAAATGGGATGGGTGTGAGCAGTGGAGAGGGTAACATCTACCCCCTCCACTGGACGTTAAGCGTTTATTCGTTGATCTGTAATCCCGGCGGTTGAGCATAGCGGAAGATCAGACCCACCGAGGTGGTCGTTTCCACGAAGTTCTCAACATAAGGACGTGTTAGCCAGGTTTGCCCTTCGTAGAAGAGTGAGATAATCGGCACCTGTTCGTTGATGATCGCCTCTGCTTGTTGATACATCTCTGCGCGTGCTACAGGGTCAATTTCAACGAGCGCGGTACGGATCAACTCCACATAGTCTGCATCATCAAAACGGGAGCGTTTGAGCGAGTTATCAGGATCAAATAGCGCGTTATGGAATTGGCTTGCGTCCTGAATACCTGCCCAGTTCAGCCCATATTGCATGTTATAGGACTGCTCGTTACGGGAGATACGCCAATCACGCATTGCACCCGGTTCCAGCGGATTCAGAATAACGTCAATACCGAGGGTGCTTGACCACATCGCTTGAAGTGCCTGCATAACGAGTTGTGCACGATCCACACTCCAGTAGGTGACTTCAAATTCTGGGAAGCCCTCTCCACCCGGATAACCGGCTTCTGCTAATAATGACGCGGCGAGTTCGGGGTCATACTGATACCCGAAGGCTTCGTCAGGATTATGGCTAGCAAGCTGGGGCGGGCTAAGGCTGACAGCCGGTGCAAATGCGCCACGGAGCACACTATTTGCGAGCACTTCACGGTCAATTGCGAGGGACAGTGCTTGGCGAACGAGTACGTTATCCGTAGGTGCGTTGTCTGTATCCATAATCAGGATGACAGAACCGGCAATCGGCACTGGATTAATCATGTCTGCATATTCGGGGTCGTCCAGCAAGCGCGGTAGCTCACTTGCAGGGGCGATAGCGGCATCAACTTCACCCGCTTCGAAAGCCGGTACAGCCTGATTCCACGCGTCTGCCATGAGGACAAATTCGATGCGATCTACAAAGCGATTGTCCTGCCAGATTCCGGTATAGAAGGGGTTTTTCTCGAATACCATCAATTGATCGTGATCCCATTGCGTCAACATATAGGGACCGTTACCCACATGGTTGCCAGCTTCCATCCATTGATCGCCATATTCTTCGATCAGATCAACACGGACAGGCAGGTAATTTGAATTGCCGAGATAGGACAGGAAGAAGGGGGTCGGCTCTACTAATTCGATGATGAGTGTTAGATCATCCGGTGCGGAAAGCCCGACCAATTCAGGATCAGTGATTTCACCCGTGCTAAACGCCTGTCCATTCAGGATGGGATAGAATTCTTCGACAGAATAGGACGCGGTTGCCGGATTAAGCTGACGTAAAAATGACTGACGATAGTCTTCAGCGGTTACAGGTTCGCCATCACTCCATTGCAGTCCTTCACGCAAAGTAAAGGTATAGACTGTGCCGTCGTCGGAGACTTCCCAGCTTTCTGCGGCGAGTGGGGTGACTTCAGCAGATGAATAAGCATCTACTAAGGGTTCGTATAAGCTGAACATTTCCTGATAGCCAAAACCACCCTGTGCGGGATCAAGGCTATCCGGTTCGTTAGCCGGTTGTCTGAAGACGACAAGATCGTCGTCCTGGGCAAAAGATGCAGGAGCGAGTGTCATCAGCACAAGGCTGAATAACACGACCAACATCAAGGCGGAATAGCGTGACAATGTGTTTTTCATGCTGTTTCTCCTAAACTATCGAACGATTGTGAGCTGGATAAAAGTCCTGCGGTGCACCATAGGACTGCGAACCCCTCCCTTTATTGCACGGTTCCCTCTACCATCACGTTATGAATATGATTTAGGGCTTCTAAATTACCTATCGGGTCATCTTCAACAAAAACCAGATCCGCAAAGTGATGTGATCTGAAAGAACCGCATTCTACGTAAGGTTTTAAAGTGGCGGCACCATTCTGTGTGGCGGCGCGCAAGGCATCTGCGGGGCTTAATCCTGCACGGTTGAGTTCAAGGCACTCGCGTACTACGTCACCGGCAAGAAACGCCGTATTCGTCCCGCAGACAATTTCCACACCCGCCTGATGTGCAGAAACTAATAAGTCCGGTGTGATTCGCTGGCTACTGACCATGCTAATCACACCTTCAGAAAATCCAGCGGCGATCCCTTTTTCGCTGATCGTCGCACCGAGCGCGAAGTTCGGTGCCAGCGCAATGCGTTTTTCAGCCAGCGCGGGAAGGTGAGTTTCTTTCAAGCCGAAGGCACACCCGATTGAGCGCACACCGGCTTGAATACAATTTTCAATTGCCGCTGTAGAAATTGCCTGTGCATGGACGAAACAGCCTGCTTGTTTTGCCTGCGCGACCATTTCGGATAATTCATCGGTAGAAAATACCAGCCGATGACGACTTGTTTCGTGGGGGTCGGTATGAAATTCAAGCGGCACATCGGCATAGATAACAACGCGTTCTGCACCATTTTTAATCAACTCGCGCACGGTACGACGGGCATCCTCAGCGCCACTGACTTCTCTCACACCATACAGTGTGTGAAAGTTGGATGCGCCTACCGGAGCAAGCGGGGTAAGGGCAGGGTAGATGCGTGATCCTTTAAACCGCCTGTCATTGATACTGCGGAGGAGGTCAATATCCAGATTGTCGACTGCGCCCATACTGGCGGCACTGGTAACGCCGGACATAAGCCACGTTTTCGCCGCCTGTATTGCCTGCCATGCACTTTCGCCGAAACTTTGTGGACGTGCGCCATCCTCACTGACGATCAATCCCGGTAAAAAGGCTGTATCTATCAGACCGGGCAGGCAAAAATAACCCGAATAGTCAATCACGTTGGTGTCATCAGCCAGATTGGAGCGTTTATCGAAGCCGATGATATGCCCGTCTTCAATAATCAAGGCTTCGTCTTCGTGATAATCAACACCGTTGTTGGTGAGGTCAATAAATCCAGTAGAAAAAATCGCTGATTTAGCCACGATGTCCCCGCTTTCCCATGCTCTTTGAGGTTGAGGGTTGGGCGACGATCTCGCCACCTTTGATGACTGACGTAATTTTGCGAATATTGTGAATATCGTCTAACGGGTTTTCTGCAAGGAGCACCATATCTGCATATTTGCCTTTTTCGAGCGTGCCTACTTTTTCGCCCGCCATCCCCAGCGCATGTGCCGCGTTTAGGGTGGCGGCGATCAACGCCTGCATCGGGCTAATTTCAACTGCGTCAACCAACAATTCAACTTCGTCGTAGAAGACCATCCCATCAATGATGCTGTCTGTTCCGGTAGCGATGCGAACGCCGGCATCGAAGGCGCGGCGCAACATCGTGATTTGTTTATCCCATGTTTTACGGGAAAATTCGCCATAAACGGCGGGAATATCGAGCGAGTCGCCCTGTTGAATCTGGAAATGAGTCACACTCAGCGTAGGGACGAGCGTTGCGCCTGTGTCTAAAAATAATGAGATGCACTCATCATCGAGGTTGGTGCCGTGTTCAATCGTGTCCACACCCCCGCGCAAGGCTATTTTGATGCCAAAGGTTGGCGCAACATGGGCGGCAACTGTCCGCCCGATCTTGTGTGCTTCTTCGCTGACTGCGCTAATTTCATCCACTGTCAGTGAACTCCAGCGTCCCGGATCAGGTGCGCCATCTGGTAATGACAGAATCCGCGTGAGGTAATCCGCGACATTGGCTTCAAGCAGGGTCGTACAATACAGTTTGAGCACGTCCATCCCGTTCTGGAAATGCTTACGGGCGAATCGGCGGGCTTCATCTGCGCCGTTAATTTCTTCTTTCATGAAATCCCAGGGCGTGCGTCTGCCCCCGACCATCGTCATCATGCGTCCGGCACATACCATGCGTGGACTGGGAAGGTTGTGTTTTTCGACGACTTTTCTCACTTCCATATCCATATCAAATGGTGTCCCGACAAGGCGGGTAGTGGTTACTCCCTGATTCAGCCATTCTTCGGCGTTATCAACACCGGCACTCATCATGGCGACCTTGTTGGGTTGCATGGCACTTTGTTGAAAACCCGCTTCGTGGATGTAACAAAAGTGGGTGTGCGTGTCTATAAAGCCGGGTACGACTACGCCATCCGTGAGGTCAATAATCTGTGCGTCTATGCCTTCAAATTGAGTTCTCGGTCCCATATCGACGATCAAGCCATCACGCACAAGAAGCGACCACTCAGACAAGGGTGCTTCTCCGGTACAGTCAATTAAGGTTGAGGCGTTAATCAGTGTCTGCATACGATTTTTCGCTTGTCTAATTGGTCAAATCAAAGTGACGGATGATGATGAATTAGGGTTATTCCTCTACGGGATTTTGCATAATCCAGAGTTCAAGTAGAGGTTCCAGGCGTTCGATAAATGCGTCTTCGGTGAATATTTGCGACTCAAGGCGAGAGTGGATGAGCAGACCATCAACGAGTGCCATAATGCCCACCGCGATAATTTCTGGATCGGCGGTTACATTCCCTTCGCGATACTCAATGGATTGTGTGACCATTTCTGCAATTAAGCCGCGCCATTGTTTGTGTAGCTCTGCGATCAAGTTACCGATGCGTTCATATTCAGGGCGCATCCCAGCCATCATGACATGCAGGGAAAATTGCTGTTGTGCCGGATCAGGAAAGCCCATAATCATGGCGAAGGATGTCTTGATCCACTGTGCGAGAGAAATCGGTTTTCCCTGACGCTCCTTGAAGCGACCAATATTGTGCATCGCGCGTTGTTGAATGATTTCCAGAACAAAATCTTCCTTTGACCCAAAGTGATAATAGACCGCGCCTTTGGTGACTTCTGCTTTAGAGGCAATATCGCTGATGCTTGCGCCGTCATAGCCTTTTTCAGCAATCAGTTCGATGCCTGCGCGTATGAGGACTTCGCGCACTTTTTGGTCTTGTTTGGGTGCTACACTTTTTTCTACCATCATCAAATTTCTCTTATTTTTAAGAACGATATGCAATTATCACATTTGCACCCATATATTCAAGTTTACCAACATACTAACCGGTCAGTATGTTACAAAAAAATTATATCCATAGGCAATTGATTTATGCAAATTTTCGTCTATTTACTTTTGGGGGATCGTTATTTGATAGGTTTTACAAGCAATGATGTAGAAGGCAGATGAGGATTGTAACCGTGAGATTTCTTGCGTAATTGACCGTCAAATCTCTATCAGGGCATTGTGACGTAACGCAAACATTGAGCAATCGGGACTTACGATAGAAGATGGCACTCATTTTACGGTGTGTGCGTTCAGCCACGGACTGCACAGATCATGGCGATGCACATGAGCGCCATCATGGATTAAGCAGGTGCAGGCGTTGGTCGCGTTCAGAAGCGCATACGCCCGTTCGACGGTTGTTAGCTGAGACTTTACGCCATCAATCGGGAAGATGGGATCGCGTTCGCCGGAAATGATACACAAATTTCGTGGGGCGATGAGCGCGGTGATGTCTCCTATTTCGCCCAAGGTCAAAATCCCCGGCACATAATTACATTCACAGTGCGCCACGCCGAGGATGGACTGCTTAAACGCACAAAAATAGGACGCAACGATTGTGGAATGAATGCGCTCATCGAGTACTGATAAAAATAGCGCGGTAGTCCCACCACCAGAAAAACCGACGCTTGCCAGTAAATCAAAATGAACGTCGGCGCGCTGTTGTAGATAGTTAATCGCGATCATCGCATCCTGAATACGCTTGCCTAATAAAGTCTGCCCGTTGAGCATATATTCAAACGCCAGATGACGGCACGCATTTTGCTTATCGTTGTTGAATCGATCGGTCACGCGCTCACCGAATCCGCGTTGTTCCAGCGCACACACAAGATAGCCATCCTCAGCGAGGCGTTGGGCGAAATTGTCATCGCTTGCGCTTTGTTCACGCGCTTGGATTTCTGCGGGATCATTGCCGAGGATGAGTTGCACGCCTGATCCATGCCCATGAAAGGCGAGTACGGGTACATAAGGCGGTGGTTGATTGGGGATGAGTATATACATTGGCGCGAAGACATCACCCACATCAAGCGCATATTTTTCTTCCGTATACGTGCCTTTGTTCGTTGACGATAACAGACGCGTTGAAGGGTTTTCCGGCAGAGAATCGTCCGATACAGCGAGGCATTGTTTCAACGCAACCCGAAATTGCGCCTGCCAACGCGCAAATGCCTGTTGATCGTTTGCCCGAAACGCAAATTGACGGTCACCATCGTCATAAAGTTGATCGAGGTGACCTTGAAGATGAAAGGGCGTGTTATCGGTGGAAGTCATCACATTACAGCGACACGCCGAGCAAACCACGCGTAATCTGAAAATAGACATTGCCGGATTGTGTGGATTTTGGCGTGTATTCATGCGACAACGTGCTGACGATACCCGCAAGCACCTGTTTGACCTGTTCATCCGCCAAGCCACTCAATTGTAAATCCACATCCGGCGACCCTGATATTAAATCCGCGCCGGCGACCTGCAACACCGGAATCATCGGGTGACCGGGCATGGCTTGTGTGCCGGTATGTGCGAGGATAATCTCCATACCTGTTGCGCCTAAGCCAGTGAGTAATTCGCCCCAATCCTTCGTCGGTGCCGCCATGATGTGAAAGCCGGATGCGTTAATGACCTGACCATAACCGACGCTGGGACGGAAATCAGCACCTAATCCGAGTTGCGCCACAAACTCACTTTTGAGTAGCGCGTCCTGTTCGCTAATCACAACCGTGCCACCCGCAGAGACGATCATCTTCGTCAAGGTGGCAAGTGCGTTTGTCGTCACGGCATCAAGCTCGCCCTGCGTTACCAGTGCAAGCCGCACCGCTTCTAAGCCAGCATGAGTCATGATATGTGGGGCATCATTGGCAAGTTGTGCGTCGAACCAATCGCGCATCTTGAGCAACACATTCTGAATACCGCCATCCATCTGAATGCTTGCCCAGCCGTAATCCTCCGGCATGTACCCGCGTTCCATCATCGCCTCACGAAAAAAGGCGTTATGGGTGGATTCACAGCCGTGTTCCAGCAAAAGCGCATGTTTCACAAACGGATGCGATAAATAGCCGAGCAAAGTATCCCGAAATTCATTATTGACCGAACCGCCACAGCCTTCTGTATGCACAAGCGTGACAAAGTGCGAAAGTACGGTTTTATTCGCCAGATGGTGCTTATTAAGTTGATCGACACACATGCGGGCAATCTGACCGGAACACAGGCTTGTGGGCAAAATTAACCCGACTTGATCGGTTGTATAGCCTTGGGGTGCTTGATACACGGGAAAGTGAACATCCGGCACATCGACATCAGCGACAATTTCGAGCGGTTTTCCGTTGAAGTGGATGGAACGCAATTGCTGAACATCCGCCGGACTGACCTGTAGCCAATCGCGCCAGATTTGCACCTGAGCATGTCCCGCCCGCTCCCCGACAGACCGTTCGCCGGATGCGACATTGATGGTCTGTTCGAGTGTGATTGCGCCTAATTCTTCTAAGGGTGTGCCATCCAGATATGCACCCGCGTTGACATCCATCTCAGCGGAAAGCAAATTGAAGCGATCCGTGGTGGTCACAATTTTGAGGGTCGGCACAAACGGAAAATTGGTGATGGAGCCGTTGCCGGTGACGAAGAAGATCATGTTACAGCCGGATGCAACCTGCCCGGCGATGCTCTCTAAATCGTTGCCGGGGCTATCCATAAAATAATAGCCGCCGTCTTGCATCCGTTCGCCATACTCAATCACAAAATCGAGCGGGACTTCAGGATCACGCTTCATCGCCGCGCCGAGCGATTTTAGATAGATGTTATACAATCCGCGATATTTGTTGCCACCGGAGGGGTTGCCATGGGCGCTGTGTCCATGCCATGCAACCCGTTCTTTAAAACGCTCCACGAAGGATAAAAATTTCTTTGCCGTCGCGCTATCGCGTACTTTATCCAGCACATAGGTTTCCGCGCCGATCAACTCGTCTGTCTCGGCGAGATTCGCGCTCCCGCCATATTGAATCACCTGCTTCGCCACCCATGCCGCCAGCGGATTGCCACTCACGCCGGAATAGGCATCAGAGCCACCACATTGCAGGGCGATTTTGAGTTCACTAAGCGGTTCTGCGGTGCGCGGAAAGCTATTGACCGTTTCCAGCCAATCACGGATGAGGGTATCCCCACGCGCAAGATCATCTTCGAATGTGTTCGATAAGCTCATAAAGTGGTGAGGAATATCCGCGATGGGATAATCGTTTTGCATCAGATACATTTCAAGCACGGCGTTGTTGATCGCCTCATGCCCATAATCCACCGCCAATACCGCGCCGACGTTGGGATGCACCATAAATCCGGCGAGGGTTCGCAACAACAGATCACGATTATTCGGCTCGCCATGCCCGCCTTCGGTATGGGCGACAGCGACGATTCCATCAATGTTCGGAAAATTGACGAGTGTTTCTTGCAACCGCGCTTCGAGGGTACGCACAAAGCCGGAAGTCAACGAGGTCGTGCCTAGTAGAACGATCATGTTGCGCGTGCCTACACCCCGTCCACCGTCACGCCGATAACCTGCAAAGGTGCGCACGTCGTCGTAACGGGGAAGGGGCAATGCCGGTGTGAAGGTCGCTTCATCGAATGCGTACGTGGCAAGGTCATCCACAAAATTCGGCGCGGTGGGCAACTCAAAATCAAGTTCGCGCCGTCCAAGTTCTTTTAAGACATCGGCGTTAGAGACATACTCGCCCGCAGAAATAGGTTGAATGGCGTTGCCGAAGGTCTGTCCCCAGCTTAACAGGGCTTCACCCACCGCAATCGGACGCACCGCAAAACGATGACCAACCAGAACATTGTGCGAGAGGGTATAGTCAACATCGTTGTGTGAAATCTGTGTACCGGCGACCAAATTTCGGGTAGCGATTGCCACGTTGTCATCAGGGGCGGGCAAACGGGCGATTTCATCGAATAGGACAGGCATAGGTCTACTTTACCATTCTACTCAGAAGATCAGGGAGTTGATTGTTTTCTATCGCGCGGATGTCATCACTAACAAGTGCATTTAACCCGTCAATTGTGGACAAATCCGATCCCCATAGGTCGTCTCGCTTGAGGATAATCTCTACCAACTCAGGCACAGAGTCCGTATTGCTCCATTGTTGCGCGAACCAATCAATGTGGGTTTGGTCATCATTGAGCGGGATGGGTTGCCCGTGCCACTCGCCTTTGTAAACCCGTATAAAAGCGGCAAATGCCAGCACAACACGCTCCGGCAATGCATCATATTTAGCGTGATAATCCACAATGGTGGGGACGATGCGCTCCTTAATTTTGGGTACTGTGTTCACAATGATGCTCAACAAACGGTGATGAATGTGCGGGTTACGAAAGCGATCAAACACGTCATCTGCAAAGGCGCGAAGCTCATCCTCTGGCAAATTCATTGACGGGATAATTTCATGATAGACAAGGTCTTTTATAAATTGACCGAGCGTTTCGTGTTCAATGGATTGCCGAACGGATTCCAGACCCAACAAAATTCCGGGTGGCACCATCGACGTATGTGCGCCGTTTAAAATTCGCACTTTCGTTTCTCTAAACGGATTTGCATCGTCCACGATTTTGACGTTAAGTTGGGTCTGTTGAACGGGAAATTCGTCTTTTAGTGAGGCGGGCGCTTCGATAATCCAGCTATGGTAGGGTTCGCCCATGACCAACTGACGGTCATCAAATCCCAGACGATCCATAATTTGTTCCGCGTCCTGCGCGGGGAAGCCCGGAAGGATACGATCTACCAGCGTATTGCAAAACATATTGTGCGTTTTGATCCACGCGCTAAATTCTGAGGATAGTCCCCACAAATCGGCGTAGTGAAGGATGATTTCCCGCAATTGATCGCCATTTTGCACGACAAGCTCCGTCGGGATGATGATACAGCCTTTATCCGGCGCACCCTGAAAATGTTGAAAACGATGATGCAGGAAAACGGTCAATTTCGCCGGAAACGATGATGGCGGTTGATCTGTCGCGGAGTCACTTTCGACGAAGGTGATTCCGGCTTCGGTTGTGTTGGAGAAAATAAAGCGGATGTCCGGTTGCGTGGCAAGATTTAAATACGCGTCAAAATCTTGATAGGGATACACGGTGCGACTTACACAGGTGATGAGCTTCGCCTCGTCTATTAGCTCGCCCGCCTGATAGCCGCGCAATACAACATGAAACAAGCCATCCTGCGCGTCCAATTCTTCATACGTGCTGTTAGGGGTCACTTTGACGACCACTACCTGACTCGCAAACGGGGTCTGTTCGTTGAGGTTCTGAATGACCCAATCCACGAATCCGCGCAGAAAATTGCCAGCCCCAAATTGCACAATGCGTTCTGGATACGCGTCCGCAGGGGATGAAACGGTCTGTCTATTTAATGATTTTCGCATGATTTTCCTCAGAGTTTGTAAGTACGCTTCGCCAACCCATACGCCATCTCATGCACCATCGCCCGCGCATCTTCGTCGTCGATGATCTGGCGCACGACTAGCCCCGCTAACCAATCCGCGCTGGCACGTCGCCACACATCATGACGCGCAGGGATGGATGGGAATGCCCGCGTATCATCATTAAAGCCTGCTGTATTATATAGTCCGGCGGTTTCAATAACATCATCCAGAAACGTTCGCATCCCTTTAAGGCTATCAAAGAACCACCACGGCGGTCCTAAACGTAGAATCGGATAATGTCCGGCGAGGGGGGCGAGTTCGCGGCTGTAGGTCGTTTCATCGAGATTAAAGAGGACGAGCGTTAAATCCGGTGAATTCCCATAACGATCTAACAGCGGTTTGAGGTTGCGGGTGAATTCGCTGGTAAGCGGGATATCCGCGCCCATATCTCGCCCGAAACGCTCGAAAATAGACGGGTTATGATTGCGATAGGAGCCGATATGCAATTGCATCACCAAGCCGTCATCAATGCTCATGCGTGCCATTTCGATCAGCATGTGTCCGGTGAATTGACGGGCATCTTCCGCGCTGGCATCACCTTTAAGCGCCCGCTGGAAAATCGCGTCAGCGTCCTGGTCACTTAATGGACTGGTATAGGCGGTCAGTGCGGCGTGATCGGTGGCAGTCGCGCCCATTGATTTGAAATGTGCGCGGCGCTGTTCTAATGCGCGGATGTAGGAGCGATAATCGGTTATCGTAATGCCAGAAACGGTGCTGAGTGTGTCGATATTTTTGATCCAGCCCTCTGTATCCAGATTCACCACCGCATCCGGGCGGAAGGTTGGCACAACCCGACCCGACCAACCCGACTCACGAATTTTCTGATGATGCTCAAGCGTGTCCGTTGCCGCATCGGTGGTCGCCAGCACTTCGACATTGAAGCGCTCGAACAAACGGCGCGGGCGAAATTCATCCTGCGAGAGTTTTTCGGTAATTTGTGTGTAAATGTCCTGCGCGTTTGCGCCATTTATTTTGAGCGAAACGCTAAACACATCCCGCAATTCATCGCGTAGCCAGATGCCGGTGGGTGTGGCACGCATCAAATGCCAATTATCACACACGGTCTGCCATATTTTGCGATGATCGGTCTCGACTGCGCCACCGTCTTTGCGTGGAATACCTAACGATTCCATCGAAATCCCCTGCGAATACATCATACGGAAGATGTAATGGTCGGGGATAATGAGCAAATCGACGGGCGTTCCGAGTTCATAATTTGGATCGGCGAATAAACGGGGATCAACATGCCCGTGCGGGCAAATTAACGGCAAATCTTTCACCGTTTCATACAAATCGCTTGCGATATTTCGCTGTGCAGGATCAGGCGAGAAATACAGATCGGGCATCTAAAAATCCCTTTTTGGGTACGAGTTATAGATCAAAAAACTGCGAGGGCTTATGGTTTCGTGGGTGCGCGTTCTGGTAATTCAAATAAGTCCGCCACTTTGACCATCTGCTCTGTTTGCATGGAGATATTACCGCAAATGCCCACAAGAATCGAAGCCGCGCCGTCGATATGCGAAGCCGCTCGATGAAAGGGATCATACGGCGGATTTGACGAGAAAATCTGTTCCAGCATCACGGGATCAGCGCCACCATGCCCGCCATCGCCCATCGGCACATCGACATCATAGGACTCACCAAACATAGGATATGCACGCATCCGGGCGGTTTTGAACGCGCCCTTGCTTGCCTTCGCTGAACCATCGCCCTGCAAATGGTTGATGTTTTCGGCGATGTCCATTTCGATGCGCCCCTTTGTCCCCGTGATGGCGACGCGCAACCCCTCCCAGGGGGAATAGGCGATGAGGTTATAAGAGAGTAACGCGCCGTTACGATAGCGAACGGAAACATTCATCGTGTCTTCGATGGTGATCGGTTCGCCAAACACATTACGATCTCTCAGATAGCCTGTTTCGGCTTCCGCGTTGAGATAAAGTTCCTTGTAGATCGCTTTATCATTAAGAGACAGGGCGAAGGGATCGTCTTTGGCTTCTGGCACATTGGTATAGCGCGTATAATTGTAGGATTCTCCGCGTTCTTGCGCGTTTTCCTTGCCATAAAAAAGCAAATCGCCCATCGCAAACACATCTTTGGGATACGAATCAATCCACCAATTCACCAGATCAAAATGGTGGGTGGATTTATGCACCAGTAACCCGCCGCTATTGTGCTTTTCACGATGCCAGCGCCGGAAATAATCCGCGCCATGACTGGTATCCAGCATCCATGAAAAATCGACGGTTAACGGACGACCAATAACACCCTGCATGACTAATTCGCGGAATCTTGTATAGGCGGGTGCATAGCGATAATTAAAGGTGACGCGCAATGACCGTCCGGTGCGATCTATGGCATCGTAAATTGCGTTGACCTTGCCAATATCGGTGGTCATCGGCTTTTCACTGATGACATCACAACCAAGTTCCATCGCACGGACAATATAGAGGTGATGGGTTGCATCCATGGTTGTCACAATGACGGTATCGGGGTGCGTTTCTGCGATCATCGCATCAAAGTTCGACGCGAGGTAGGTCGGACGCGGTGCAAGCCCTAGATTTTCACCCAGTTGCTTGTTATACCAGTCCATGCGTGTCTGGCTGAGATCACAAAAGGCGACCAATTCGGCTTCGTCTGCATAGGTTCTGGTTATGGCTTCCACGAACATGCCTGCGCGTGAGCCAGTACCTACGAGTGCATAACGTTTTTTGGTGCTCATTTAAAACAAACCCTCTTAATTATCAACTAAGGCGTTATGTCTAATTACTCAATATTTAATAAGTGCAAATTGGTCTGCGGGAACGTACTTCGTCACCACAAACCACGTCCCCCGACAAGCAACATAGGCGGCAATTGCCCCAACACAAATGATGAATGCGGCGGATGGCAAGATGGTTGAAAAGACAAACGTTGCGATGAACCCCAAACAGGTAACGAAGCTCCAGATCGGTTGGGCAAAAACAAGCTGTATGGAAAATTTCAGAATCTGTTTTAGCGGTACATCCCAGATCGCAACCAATACCCAGATATACACATTAACCATCAGGAATATCACCAGCGTAATCAGCGTTACACCACGCGAAAGAAATACCAGAATATCCGACGAATCCATTGCCTGAATGATGAGCAAGTTGAAGTACAAAAACGATACAATCAAAATATCCATCAGCGCAACGGCGTAGGCTTTTTGCCATGTTTGCCGGATTGCGCTGAAGAAAATGGTGAAGACCCGCGTGTTTCGATCATCCATCCAGTGGAACATCGTCGCCAATAACCCGACGAAGGCAAGCGGGATGGTAATGACCAGTAGACAAAGCATGATCCATAGCATATTCGCAAGAACAGGGGATGACCAAACCTCAAGGTCATCTCTGAACCCTGTTTTGAATATTTTTGTCGCCATCTGATTACCCTTTTAAGCCTGTGGTTGCAATACCCTGCACCAGATACCGCTGGAAGAAAACAAACAGCAAGAGCGCAGGCAATAATGATAACCCCAACATGGCAAAGATCGCACCCCAGTTCGTGATGCTACTCGCATCCGTGAAAGACCGGAGCGCCACAGAGACAGTATATAACTTCGGATCTGTAAGATAGATCAACGGACCCAGAAAGTCATCCCATGTCCAGTAAAATGAGAAGATCGCCGCGGTGATGATGGCGGGCTTTAGCTGAGGTCCAATCACATAGCGGAAGATGCCGAATTGTGTTGCACCATCAATCATCGCCGCTTCATCCAGATCAAGCGGAATTCCACGAATAAATTGCACGATCATAAAGATGAAAAATGCGCTCCCGCCAAAACGTGGAACGAGCAACGGTAGGAAGGTATTTATCCAATCCAGCTGTGTGAAGATGATATATTGCGGAATCAGCAAAACTTCACTTGGGAGCATCAAGGTCAGGAGCATAATCGTAAACCAGATGCGCTTGCCTTTAAACTTGATGCGTGCAAAGCCAAACCCGACAACCACAGACGCACTGACCTGTATGAGCGTTCCTAACCCTGCATAAATGAAGGAATTTTTGAAGAATGTGGCAAAGGTAATGCCACCAAACCCACGCCATCCTTCAACATAATTTTCAAAACGCAATTCAGATGGAATGAGGGTGGTAATACTGGTGAAAATTTCATCCGGTGCTTTGAGTGAGCTAGAAAATAACCACAACACAGGGTAGAGCATAATAAAGCCAAAGAAACCCACGCCAATATGATAGAGAATTGACTTTATGAGTTCCTCGCGCTTTTTCTGCGCTTTCAATTGCGCAGTGGACGTTTTGCGTTCAGGTGTATCTATCACAGTTGCCATATCGTTTTACTCCACATCTGTTTCATAGTAAACCCAACGACTGGACAACTTAAAGTTGATCGCCGTCAAAATGGCAATCACAAACAGCAAGACCCACGCCATTGACGCGGCATACCCCATCTGGAAGGAGTTAAACGCACGGTTATACAGGTAGATCGCATAAAATAGCGTTGTATCCAGCGGTGCGCCGCGACCACCCGTGACAATGAAGGCTTGCGTAAACGTTCTAAATGCGCCGATCATTTGAATAATCACATTGAAGAAAATAATTGGTGTGAGCAATGGCAGGGTGATGCGCGTAAACTTCCTGATCGCGCTTGCGCCATCAATTTCTGCCGCTTCGTAAAATTCTTGCGGAATTTGCCGCAATCCAGCGAGAAAAATAAGCATGGGTGACCCAAATTGCCACGCGGCGAGGATAATCAATGTCCAGATGGCAGTATCTGGATTACCGAGCCAACGAATCGGTTGGTCAAGTCCGAGGATCATCAAGAACGCATTTACCAGCCCCTCTGTACCGAATAACTGTCGCCACATGACTGCAACAGCGACACTGCCGCCGATCATCGACGGGATGTAGTATGCGGCGCGATAGAAGTACACACCACGACGGGGTGTGTTTAGGAGCATGGCGATGAAAAGCGCGGCGGATAGACGTAAAGGTACGGAAAAGATCACATATTTGATCGTCGCGTTTACCGAACGCCAGTAGCGGGGATCTTCAGAAAACATACGTGTAAAGTTATCCAGACCGATGAAGTTACCCCGATTGCTGAGTGTGTCAAAATCCGTGAATGCCAGTCCTGCGGAGATAATCATTGGAACCATCGTGAATAATAGGAAGGCAATCAACCACGGGGAGATGAACAAATACCCCGCGAGGTTGTTCATCTTAAAATCCCGATTTTTCTTGCGCGGTTTAGCAGTAGATTTGGGTTTCTCTACCGTTTCAGACGTAGATAACGTCGTATTCGCCATAAGTAAATATCCTCAAAATTATTTTCAATTAATAAATTAAGTAGTGGAGACAGACATCATCTCCACTACTTATTATTCTACAATTTTGGGATGCGTCCGCTATTGAGCGTTCTGTGCGAGAATCAGGTCTGATTCTTCAACGAAGAAGTCAAAGCCGTCTGCCGCATCTAACATACCGAAGAGAACTGGTTCAACATATTGCGGGTACAAAATGTTGGTGTTAATGTCGCTCCAACCAGCAGGATCGGGCGGCGGTACCGGGCTGGCGGATTCACCAACCTGCGCGATGTACTCGAAGATTGAGGCTGTAACCGCATCAACTGATTCTGCTAAGTGTGCTTGTACGACAGATGAAACCGGCACACCACGTTCAGCAAATAAGACATCATTTGCTTCTAAGCTGTTGGTGAAGTAGTCGATGAACATCGCGGCTTCTTCTACGGTTTCACAACCTTCTGTTATGGAGAAGAACATGGACGGTTTCAGGTAGTTTGCGGACTGTCCACCGGCGACGCGGGGCAGTGGGTAGAGCACGAAGTTACGATCTTCACCGGCGGCGGTATACAGTGCAACCAGTTGATTACTCCACTGATAGCGAATCGCCTCTGTACCTTCAACAATCGGTGATCCTTCAAGACCGGGTGCGGAAACATCAGCTTGTTCTTCCATGCTGGCGATTGCACCGGATTCCATCAGTCTGTGAATACGATTCAGATGGTCAATCCACACTGTTGAATCTTCGATACCAATGGCGGTTCCATCGTCAGTGAAAAGCCACTGACCATCACTGAGAAGCACGGATTTCATGTTGGCATCATCCCACGGGCCATATGCAATTGACCAGATTCCCAGCGCATCATGAATTTGTGTGGAAATGGTTTCGAAATCTTCCCATGTCCAATCCCATGCAGGTAATTCAACGCCAGCGGCTTCGAAAGCATCTGCATCGAGGATGTAAACCTGTGAGTTGGTACCAAGGCTGAGACCATAGGTTTCGCCGTTGACCATACCGCTATTGAGGATGGACTCACTAACATTTGAGACATCAACTGCGCCAGATGCAAAAAGATCGTCCATCGGAAGCAGTAAATCGCGGGATGCCCATTCTGTCAGGAAGGCATAATCTTGTTGCATGATACAAGCGACGTTGCCGCCAGCCGCCTGTGTATTCACGCGTGTCCAATAGTCAGCCCAGCCGGAGAATTCAAACACGACATCAATTTCAGGGTGTTCGGCTTCGAACTGTTCAATAACTTCAATTGTACGATCATGGCGATTCTGTGAACCCCACCATGTGATTGTAAGTTCGACCTGATCTTGTGCCATAACATTTACAGAAAACAGAAGCAGAAGCGAAATCATGGTCGTAATAAGAATAACGATTTTCGAGTTTTTCATTTTTGCATCAATCCTTAGTTACTTGTGAAAATCTATACGTTTGAATATTGCTTGTAGATCGTGTTGTCTTTTTCTTTTGTAAAATATGTTCCCCCTCTAAATTGAACGGACACTGGTCTGCCAAACCCATCACATTTCTTTAAGTAAATCCGCAAATCACGGTAAATATCGGCTAAAATGTGGTTTGTCATGGGTTAGCAAATCTAACTTGGCAATTACGTGATTTTCCTATATCATATAGGATATATGATTTTTTGCAAGGATTTTCTTATGTCACTTGAGTTTCGTAGTAAAAAAGAAATCGTTTATGACCTATTACGTGACAACATTCTCAAGGGGAAATATAAGCCCGGCTCACGTTTAGTCATTGATGATCTGGCATCCAAATTGAATGTCAGCCAAATTCCTATTCGCGAAGCCATTCGACAACTTGAAGCTGATGGCTTTGTCACCACAGAACCTTATGTTGGTGCTACGGTCACCCAAATTGATGCCAACTTTATCTATGAAGTGTTCGCACTTTTAGAATCGATGGAAATCATTGGTAGCCGTTCTGCGTGCCGTGTTATGTCTGATGAACAATTGGAGACACTCGTTCAGATGACGGCGGAGATGGATCAGGTCGTTACTAAACCGGATGAATGGTCAAATCAAAACAAGGCATTTCATCTGTATATCTGCGAAATTGCCCAGACTGATCTTGTCATGAAAATGATGCAAAAAGTTTTCGATCACTGGGATCGCCTCCGTTTGCACTATCTACAGGATGTCTCCGCGAATCGCATTCTGGAAGCGCAGGATCAACACAAACAACTGCTCGAAGCGTTTATTCAATGTGATCCTGACGAGGTTGAGCGCATTATCCGCGAACACAATCAGCGTGCTTTACAGAGCTACATCCAACACTTAGAGTCCGAGGGGCATCTCGTGCCAACAACGGATGGCGGGCAATAGGAGTGGCGCTTTCAATCATTCATTAACACGATCATCAACACGATTTACTGTGGGCAATGCCCTTATAAATTAAAGACAAATAATCATGATAGAGACAACGTTAAATCCGACTGAACTCATTCAAACCAATCGCCGGATTGCTGGATATTCCGCGATTTTGCTCCCGTTTCTCGACGATCATTCGATTGATTGGGATAGTTTCTGCGCGCACGTCGCCAGAACTGCCGATGCTGGTCTTATCCCTGCGGTGAATATGGATACGGGCTATGTAAACCTGCTGGATGCGCCTACCCGCGAAGAAGTGCTCAAAAGAACGCAGGACACCGCGGGGGATGCGGGATTTGTTGCGGGGGCGTTCGTTGCGGATACCCCGAATGATGGCTGGAATTTGGAGGCTTATCGTAAGCAAATTGATTTAATCCATGCTTACGATGGAACACCGATTATTTTTCAGTCGTACGGATTGACCTCCCAATCCTCAGAAGCCATTGTGGAGTCTTATGCTCAATTGGCAGATTTTTGCCCGCAATTTATCGGTTTTGAATTAGGCACAATGTTCGCGCCTTTCGGGAAAATCTATGATCTGGATGTGTATCAGGGTCTGATGGAAATTTCACAGTGCATCGGCGCAAAACATTCGTCGCTTAGTCGTGAGCTTGAGTGGCAACGGTTAACTTTGCGTAATGAAGTTCGACCAGAATTTAAGGTCTTTACTGGCAACGACCTTGCGATTGATATGGTCATGTACGGGAGCGATTATCTGCTCGGACTCAGTACATTTTCACCAGAATTATTCGCCAAACGTGATGCAATGTGGGAAAGTGGCGATCCTAAATTTTACGCATTGAATGATGTGCTCCAATATCTTGGTTTTATCGCATTTCGCCCCCCTGTGCCGGCATATAAACACAGCGCGGCACAATTTCTGAAGTTACTTGGTTGGATCAAAACTGATGAAACGCATCCTTTATCCCCACGTCGTCCACAAAGCGACATCGCCATTTTGCGCGATATTGTGGAACGTCTGGAACTTCTTTAAGGACAAAAAATAATGACTTACAAGCGGATTGCACAAATACGCACGGTTGACCAATTTCGTGATTATTGCGTCAGCCTTGGCATCGAGATTCCGATTGATGACACCATTGACATCAGCGACGATGCACCCCTAAAACGCCCTTACGCCTATCAAAACACAACCATGAGCAATCGTTTTGCAGTCCTTCCCATGGAAGGGTGGGACGGCACAGAGGACGGTCATCCCACCGATCTCACGCGTCGGCGCTGGCAACGGTTTGGTCAAAGTGGTGCAAAACTCATCTGGGGTGGCGAGGCAGTCGCAGTACGGCATGATGGGCGTGCCAATGCGCGGCAACTGATTATGAGCGAAGACACCGTCAGCGATATTGCCGGACTGAGAGAAACCATCCTCAGTGCTCACGCAGAAACCAATGACACCGCAGATGATATGCTGATCGGTTTGCAATTAACGCATTCAGGGCGCTTCTGCCGACCCAACACCCATGAACTGGAACCAAGAGTGGCGTATCGTCACCCCGTTCTGGATAAAAAATTTCATGTTGATGATGATAGCTATGTGCTGACGGATGATGAAATTGATCGGCTGGTAGAAGATTTTGGTAAAGCCGCCGTGCTTGCCCAAAAAGCCGGTTATGATTTTGTGGATGTGAAACATTGTCATGGTTATCTAGGGCATGAATTTCTGAGCGCCCATACCCGCCCCGGTAAATATGGCGGTAGCTTTGAAAATCGCACGCGTTTCTTACGCAACATCGTAGAGATCATCCGCGCATCAGCACCGGGCTTACAGATGGGCGTGCGCCTCAGTGCGATTGATTCTATTCCCTATCGCCCTGATGAAAATAATCGCGGTGAACCTGAACCCTCGCCCAATGGATCATATAACTACGCCTTTGGTGGGGACGGCACGGGTATTGGCATTGAATTGAGCGAACCAAAACGCTTCCTCGATTTACTTTTGTCGCTGGATATTCGTCTGGTGTGCATCACCGCCGGTAGCCCATACTACACCCCGCATCTGATTCGTCCGGCGATGTTCCCGCCCTCAGATGGCTACCTTCCGCCGGAAGATCCGTTGATTGGTGTTGCCCGTCATTTAAAGGTCACGGCTGAACTCAAACAGCATCGCCCTGAACTCGCTTTTGTAGGCTCAGGCTATTCCTATTTGCAGGATTGGTTGCCGAATGTTGCGCAGAGCGCCGTGCGTCAGGATATGACCGACTTTGTGGGGCTGGGCAGGATGATTCTGGCGTATCCAGATATGCCTGCGGACATCCTCAAAGGTGGCGCATTACAACGTAAACGCATTTGTAGAACATTCAGTGATTGCACCACTGCACCGCGGCACGGGATGGTATCCGGCTGTTATCCGCTTGATCCCCTTTACAAAGACTCGCCGCAATATGAGCAGGTCATGGCGATTAAAAAAGAAATCAAAGTCACAAGTTAATTTATCAATATTGGGACGGTTATGTAGCTTTATGTGCATGACCGAATACAAAAATAGGACATTTATTTTATGAAAATGTATCGTGTGGCGATTGTTGGCGCAGGCAATATCGCCAATACACATATCGCAACCATCAAGGCGCATAGTGACCGGGCAGAGTTGGTCGCTATGGTTGACCTTGACGAAGCCCGCGTGTGCTCACTTTGTGAGGCAAATAATATTCCGAAGTGGTACACCGATATTGGCGATATGCTGACGCAGGAACAACCGGATCTCGTCCATATCATCACCCCTCACTCAACACACAAAACCCTCAGCATCCAATGTCTTGAAGCCGGCGCATGGGTCTATTGTGAAAAACCCCTATGCGGTTCATTAGCAGACTTCGACGAAATAACCGCCGCCGAACAGCGCACAGGGCGTTATGTCAGCACGGTCTTTCAATGGCGCTTCGGCTCTGCGGGCAAACATATCAAAAAGCTCGTTCAGACGAATGCACTCGGCAAGCCGATGGTCGGCGTTTGCAACACGCTCTGGTATCGCACGCAGGATTATTATGACGTGCCATGGCGCGGGAAATTTGCAACCGAGTTCGGTGGACCGACCCTCACGCTGGGTATTCATCTGATGGATTTATATCTGTGGCTGATGGGTGATTGGCAGGAAATCCGCGCGATGGTGGGTACGCTTGATCGGGATATTGAGGTCGAAGATGTCTCCATGGCGATGGTTCGCTTTCAGAATGGCATGATGGGGAGCGTCATCAATAGCGCATTGTCGCCCCATCAAGAAAGCTATTTACGTCTTGATTTCCAGAAAGCGACGCTGGAATGTAGCACGCTTTATCGCTACACCAACGAACACTGGACATTTAACCAGCCCGCCAATGTCGACGATCCAGAAATAGCCGCCCATTGGTCAGCCCTAACCGAGGATTATCAAGGGTCGCACAGCCAACAACTGGGCGAACTGATCGAGTCGATGGATCGCAACGAACGCCCGCTTGTTAGTGGTGCAGAAGCCCGACGCATCATCGAATTTATTTCAAGTTTATATAAATCTGCCTTCACCGGTTTACCCGTGCAACAAGGCGAAATTACGTCAGACGATCCTTATTATTATGCCAATAATGGTCAATCAGAAATGGTGAGTAGCTCATGACAATCCGAATCGCCGCCATCGGCTTTGCACACGGTCATATCTATAATCAGGTCTCTGCGTTGTTGGATGCGGGTGCGGAGCTTGTCAGCTTTTATGATGATGAACCAGAACGTATCGAACAATTTTCCAACCGCTATCCGCAGGCAAAATTGGCGAATAGCATTCAGGAAATTCTGGACGATGAGACGATTCAGCTGGTTGCCAGCGCGACCATCCCCTCAGAACGCGCACCACTCGGCATACAGGTGATGCAACATGATAAGGACTATCTGAGCGACAAACCGGGCTTTACGACCTTCCAACAGCTTGAACATGTAAAAAAGGTGCAGGCTGAAACCGGAAAAATCTACTCGGTTTTTTTTGGCGAACATTTTCATAATCCCTCCACCGTAAAAGCCGGTGAATTGGTGCATAGTCATGCGATTGGCAGGGTCGTCCAGACGGTTGGCTTCGGTCCGCATCGCCTGCTCGGTCATGTGCATCGTCCAGATTGGACATTTGATCGCCAATTTTTCGGCGGAATCATCAACGATCTCGCCAGTCATCAGATGGAACAATTCCTCTTTTTTACGGGCAGTACCTCTGCGGAAGTGGTTGCTTCGCATGTGGGTAATTTTAAGCACACACAATTCCCGAAAATTCATGACTATGGAGATGTGATCGTCCGCAGTCCGACTGCTACAGGCTACGTGCGTGTGGATTGGCTCACCCCAAAAGGACTCGATACATGGGGCGATGTGCGCCTCTTCATCCTCGGCACAGAAGGCTACATTGAAGTCCGCAAAAACACGGACATCGCCGGACGAGAAGGGGATAACCATTTATTTCTCGTGAATCATGAGGGGATGCATCATGTGGATTGCACCAATGTCCATATGCCCTTTGGCGAACAGTTGATTTACGATGTGCTCAATCGCACGGAAACAGCCATGACCCACGCCCATTGTTTTCTCGCCTCGGAGCTTGCGCTAACCGCTGAAGCGATGGCTTATGAATTGAAAAATGAGTAACGTCAGCATTCCATCCGAATGGAGCGCCCCGCCGACAGAATTTTCATTGGCACCGTTCTGGTTCTGGAATGACGAACTCACCGAAGCAGAACTCATGCGTCAACTTGACGAATTTCAATCTCATGGGGTGGATGCTTTCGTGCTCCATCCGCGTGTTGGCTTGCCCCGTCATATGGGATGGATGAGCCAAGCGTTATTGGAGAAAATGCACTTTGCCATCAAACAGGCAGAACAACGGGGCATGTGGGTCATCCTGTATGACGAAGGCATGTATCCAAGCGGGTCTGCTTCAGGGCAGGTGGTGGCGGAAAATCCTGATTATCACTGTCGCGGATTGGTACGCATCAATCTCGACACAGCACAACCGGAGTCGATGCAATCCGGTGTGCGAATTGATGCTAATGGTGAAATCACGCTCACGGATGAGCAAACCCTCGTGGCAGAAGTGAGCTACAAAGGTCAACGTTATGCCATCGTAGATCGTCCGGTAGATTCAGTCATTCGCGGTTTGCACTTCGAGCATGAAGACACAGACGAACCGCCGGAAGATAACCCGCCCGCGACGGATTTACTCAACCCGGATGCGGTCGCGTGCTTTATCCGCCTCGTGTATGAGCGGTATTTTCAGGAATTCAAACCGTATTTCGGCACAACCATCCGCGCCATCTTCACCGATGAACCCATGCTCTTGGGTCGTCCACGAGAAAGCGATATTTTACCCGGAACACGAGATATTCTTGACCATGTGAACGCTTATCTTGGCTATGATTTTACGCCCAATCTGCCCGCACTCTGGGAGGTTGACGCGCCACAAACGATCCACGAAGCGTACGAACGCGCTGTAGAAGCCCGCTTTGAAGCAACCTACTACACCCAACTTTACGCATGGTGCGCGGCGCATCAAATCGCGCTAACGGGACATCCTGCCGAACCTGACGCGACACGTCATCTGCGCTATTTTCATATTCCCGGACAGGACATCGTATGGCGACAGGTTGAGCCGGATCACGTTTCCGCCTTAGAAGGTCGCCAATCCACACAGGCAAAAGCGGCGGCATCCATGATGGTGCATGGCATCCGTCGACGTAACGCCAATGAATTCTGTGGCGCGTTCGGGCATGAACTCACCTTTGAGGAAATGCGCTGGCTGGCAAATTGGTTGCTGATTCGCGGGTGTAATCTGCTGATTCCCCATGCGTTTTATTATTCGGTACGCGGCTCGCGCAAACATGAACGCCCGCCGGATGTCGGCTTGCATAGTGCATGGTGGGATACTCATTTTACGGCGTTCGCCCGTGCCTGTCGGCGTTTGTGCTGGCTCAATACGGATAGTCAGCCGGTGTGCCATGTGGCAATTTTAGGCGCACACCATCAACTCCCATTTCGCGCCGCAAAAGCCTGCTTTCAGAATCAAATTGACTTTCATTACCTTGATGCCGATGATTTGCTGAATAATACGCAAGTGGTCGGGGACGAAATCCATATTGCCGGACAGCACTATCCCATATTGATTGTGGACAGCGACCTCCACCAAGAAGCACAATCATGGTTGGATACTCATTCATCATCCGTCAACATCGTGTATTGGACAGAGGAAGCGGGCGCTTGTATCGAAAAAGCGCGTCAACTGTTACCGCGACAGCAGGGACTTCGCATCGAAACTGACTCTAACGGATTACGTGTTCGGCATGTGCAAAAAGCAGGGTTGGATTGGTACATCCTCTTTAATGAAGCGAGTGCGCCCTGTGAAGTTACCATCAGCAATTACGGGAATGGCGAAATAATCATGCTTGATCCTTATAGCGAGAGTACGCCATTCACCGGAAACAAACTACAGCTTGAAGGGCATGAGTGTCGCGTCCTGATCGCAGATTCGTTAAATGGAGAGGCGGATTTTCATGATTAGACGCTATGCAAAACACATACTACGCGTTGGCATCATCTTTATCTGCGCCGGACTTTGCGCGATACGGGTAATTTCTCCGGCGATTGCACAATCAGAGACATATCCCCTTACGCGCATCGCCACCGGATTACAAAATCCACGCGGGGTTGCGATTTTGCCGGATGGTCGACTGGTTGTGGCGCAGGCGGGAACGGGTTTTGTCTCAGGACGTGTCGCAGATCAAACGGGCAAACTTAGCCTGTTTACAGACATCAACAATGATGGGGATTATGATGATGCTGGCGAAATAGCCCAGCTTTTTAATCGTCTGCCGGGGTATAACATCCTCTATCACTTTAATCCGGGGCGGGATGAAATTGTGGGCATCGGTGATGTGCTGGTCTTAGACGATGGGCGCATTTTCTATACACTGGACGATAATTTTCAGGTCTTATCCATCGTAGAAGTGAGTCCTACCTTTGAGCACATCGGCAACTTCATTGAAAGTGACGGGTCGCTGAACTCTATCGCCTATGACGAAAACCGGAATGTGATGTACGTCACGCTGAGTACCTCGAACGGGGTCAGCGTGGTCAGCATGGAGGGCGACATCCTGAGCACGGTGTATCTGCCACTTATGGAAAACAATCAGCAATCTGTTCCGTCCGGTGTTGCGGTTGATCCACTCACGGGGGATATGCTCGTCACGCTTTTTTCAGGGCAACTGTGGGATTATTACGGCTCAATTTTGTCATTTGTGCCGGGGGCTTCTAAAGTGATACGCATCAATCCGGAGACGGGCGACTATAGCGACGAGATCACCGGATTAACGACTGCCGTCGACATTGCCACAGACGACAATGGAAATCGTTATGTGGTAGAGATGACGACGGTCTGGGCAACGCCTACCATGTCGCATGACTTCGATCTCTATGATCCGAACGCGCTACCGGATGCGGGCGGCTATGCACGTTTTACAGGGCGGGTCACATTATTTCCAGCCGATCATTCTGAGCCGGTTGTGCTCGCCGATGGACTTGATCAACCCACGAACGTTACCTATCACGACGGCATGTTATATATCTCCACCGGACAGGGCACGCCGGGGCGACCTATCTGGGGTGAACACGGTCTTACGCAAATCGTCGGAGAACTTTATACGATTGCGCTCGAATGATTCGGTGAGCAATTTTTTTAGGTCAATCACAAACAAGGGTAGGCAGACACGGCAACATCTCTACGATAGTTTCTTCTGATTCTCCGGCATTTACTCCATGCTAAACGTTATTGCGCCCAAGAAAGTCCTCCGGCAGATATGCTTTTTGCAAAGGAATGATTGTATTGAGCAGGTCGTCAGCCAATGACAATGACAGAATAAGCGGATTTGTGGCGAGAGCGCGGGTGAGGTCTTGCCGTGTGCCGTTCCAGATGGCATCCGCCGCCACCCACTGATATTCTGCCAGCATATGGAGCAAGCCAACGACTTCTGAGGGGAGGTTATTCTGTGTTAGCGGGGTAGTTGCGCCGCCATGCTCTAAACGCGCGGGGACTTCGACGATGCGTTCCGGGCTAAAATCTGGCAAGGCAGTTCGATTAGGCACATTGAGGGTATGGATGCGCTCATTTTGAGTCACCAGACCTTTCATCACTTCAACCGCCATATCACCGAAAATTGACCCGCCGCGTACATGAGTCAAGCGAGGCGCATCGGCGTTGATTTGTTCTTTGAAGTGTTGATAGTAGCCCGGAATTTCCTCCAGAATCACCTCAGCGCGGGTTTTGGGGCTGGCTTTGGCTTCTGCGAGCGTTTCTTCACGATAATAATAGTATTGCAAGTAGCTATTCGGCACGCGCCCATAGTCACGCGTCAGGCGGAATTGCCGTTTAACCCGCGCAGAAACATCGTCCCGTGCCATCACCCGATCAAAACCATCGAGCATGATTTGAACGCCGTCCTGACCGTCAATCATGAAATGTGTGCTCCATGTTGCGTGGTTCAGTCCGATGGATTCCAGCCGGACGTGTTGGGGCGTTAGGTTGAGCGCAGATAATATCTTATGCTGGTCATCGTTCGTCTGGTCGCAAATACTGATGCACGGAATATCGCTAAAATGGTTGACCGCTTCCGCGACAATCTGCGTGGGATTTGTGTAGTTCACCAGCACGGCATCCGGCGCAAACTGCTTGATATTCTCAAGAATTTTCTTAATCACTGGCAGGGTACGCATGGCAAAGAAGAAGCCGCCGGGACCAATCGTTTCCTGACCGATCACGTTGTATTGTAGCGGAATCGCCTCGTCTTGATGGCGTGCCTCGAAGCCACCCTGACGGAACGTGGTGAGCACATAATTCGCGCCACTAATGGCAGATTCCAGAGTGTCGTGACGGGTAATCGTCAGGTCAACTCCGGCAGAAGCGACTATTTTCAGGGCTAAACGATACACAATGTCAAGCTCATCGCCCGCGATGTCCATCAGCGCCAACTCTGCACCGTTGAATGCGTCACCATGTTGGATGAACGCGTTTATCAACCCCGGCGCGTAAGCACTTCCGCCACCGATGATTGCAATTTTTACAGCCATTTTTTTACCTCCTCTAAGGTTGGTGTACCCGTCGCGCCACCGATTCTCGTTGTCGTCAGCGCGCCGCAGATCGCACCAAATCGCATACAGTCTTGTAGCGCGTAGTCGTGTGTTAAGGCGTACAGAAATCCCGCGTCAAAGGCATCGCCCGCGCCGGTTGTATCAATCGGGGTTACCGTCAAAGTTGGCACCTGTGTTTCCAGCGTTTTGCTTTTCGCAGATGCACCGTCTGCGCCATTTTTCATGATGACCGTGCCATGAGTCATCCGGTTCGTGGCGCGTTCGAGTGCCTTATTCGCGTCGGGTTCGTCCAGCATGTAGCATAATTCCGAGCGACTTGGCAGGAAAAAATCCAGATCGGTCAACATATTGTGTAAGCGGGGATCGCGTAACGCCGTTTCATCCCAACCGGGGTCTAAAGAGATTGTCGCCCCCGCATCATGCGCGATCTGACAGGCATCCGGCACATCAAACGCGCCTAAAAAGCTCCCGATATGCACATGGCGGGTTGGATGTTCGCGTAAAATTGCGGCTAAATCTGCTGGTATATCCGGTTTTTCGAAGCGTGTGATGAAGGCGCGATCCTGTGGGAACGACAGCGCAACCGTGAGTTGGGTTAAGGGGTGGGGATGCTCACGCACAAAGGTGCGGTCAATATGGAGATCATCCAACAATTGCCCGACCACACGACTAAGCGCATCATTGCCAATATCGGCGACCAGCCCGACCTTCGCGCCTAACTTTTGTAAGCCCGCCGCGACAATCGCACTCCCGCCCACTGTCATCGTGAAATTACCGGCGAAAATTTCCGTGCCGAGTTCCGGCATTTCGGGCAATTCTGTGAAAATTAAATCACAGAAAAGCGGACCATAAACCAGCACATCGTATGTCATTTTATGCCGTTCGCTTTCAATTGTTTAACCGCCCTCGCATAGTATGGTGAGCTAATTGGACCGTCCAATAAAGGATCGCTGGTTTCTTGCATCCATGCCAGCAACCGTTGCCGTAAGTTATTTTCTATAGTGGCGTATTCAGGCTTTCCGGCGAGATTATCCACCTCGTTCGGATCGCTTTGCAGATCATAAAGCTCGAAGGGTGGACGCTCTACCGTGAGCACGTCAACCATCTGCGGGTAGATGGGACTGTGCATAATATCTGCGGGAACGTTGATAATATCGACTTCCGCGTTCCAGATGAGTTTATGGTGTTGTGTGCGGATCATGCGTTGCGGTTCGTAGTCTGTATGAAACGTTTTTTCAGCATATATCGCATCCCGCGTTGCTTGCTTTTCGCCTTGCAATACTGCACGATAGCTTTTCCCCTGTATGTTCTCTGGGATGGGCAGTTCGAGTGTATCGAGAATGGTCGGCACAAGATCAACATGACTGACAAGGCTATCAATTATGCGCCCGCCTTCAATCTGTAAAGCAGGAGCATACATGATTAACGCCGTTTGAATGCCCGCATCATACATGGTGCATTTGGCACGGGGCATGGCTAATCCATGATCGGTGGTGAAAATGACCCACGTATTTTGTAACAAATTCAGATGCCGCAACGTCGCCATAATTTGCCCAACGGCGGTATCCATCTGTTTAATCATGCCCTGTAACTCGCTGAATTCATTGCGTGCTTCGGGCGTATCGGGAATATATGGCGGGAGGGTCACGCCTTTAGAATCATCCGGCGGCGCGACCTTAAATCCACCGGTTGAATCGCGGTGTGGCTCAAAGAAACCAAGATTGAGAAAAAACGGACGTTCGTGGGATTGTTCCAGAAATTTAATCGCATTGTCTGCAACTTCTGATGCTAAGTGCGCGGGTAAAGCGTGGTCAAATCCTAATGCCTTGACCGCGTTTTCGTTCCAATCGGTGACGTGCTGAATCCCGATATGCACGGTTTCGTAACCAGCCGTTTGCAAATATTCCGCCAGATAAATTTCATCGTCATGCAAACGCCAGCTAAAGGGATGATGTGCCAGACCCATCATGCCGTTATTGTGTGGATAGCGCCCGGTATAAAGTGCCGCTCTGCTGGGGCTACATTGTGGCGCAGTACAAAAACTGTTTGCAAAGCGAATACCATCACGCGCCAGCTGGTCGAGGTTATCCGACGAAACACTCGTATTGCCGTAACAACTTAAGTGTTGTCCAAGATCATGGCAGTCCATTAGTACAATATTTGTCATACTTAGCCTTTCACCGCGCCAGCCGTTAAGCCTTCAACGATACGATTCTGGAAGATCAACACAAGCACCACTAGCGGAATCGTCACGACCATTGCCGCCGCCATGATTTCCGCGATGGGTTCCTGCTCAGAAAATTGCCCTGAGAATTGAGCAATCACGACTGGAACGGTCTGCGCGGAGGGATTGGTCGCCGTGAAGTTCAACGCAAACAGATATTCATTCCATGAGGTGACAAACGCTAGCAATCCGGTTGTGACCAGCGCCGGTGCGGTCAGTGGGAGTAAAATCAGCCGGAAGGTCTGGAAGGGTGTCGCGCCGTCTACAATCGCCGCTTGCTCAATTTCTGCCGGTAAACCACGAAAGAAACTGGTTAACACCCAGACGGTAAACGGCAAAGTGAACACCGGATAGGTCACGATGAGCGAAAAGGGCGTGCCAAATACACCTAACTGCCGGACAATCGTATATAAGCCAGAAAGAATCGATATGGCAGGGAACATGGTCATCGACAACACAAGATACAGCAAAATTGTTCGCCCACGAAAGCGTAAGCGTCCCAGTGCATAAGCGGCAAATGAACCGACCACCAGCGATAAAACCGAGGTCATGCCGGACACCACCGCCGAGTTTCGTAATGACACCAGAAAGCGATCATCTCTAAAGACGTACTCGTAATTTTTCATGGACGGGTTACGGGGTAGATAGGTTGCCGTCTGGAACATTTCCGATTCTTCTTTGAAAGAGGTCATGAATGCCCAATAAAATGGAAACAGTGCATACAGGGCGATGAACCCTACCGCCAGATAAAGAGAGCATGTACGTAAAAATTGGATGGTTTTTTTGCGATTAAGGGTCATTAATCTGTCTCCACACTAAGCATACGTACATAAAAGACGGCGAAAACGGAAATGATGATAAAGATAATCACGCTCACCGCAGAGGCATAACCGTCCAACTGATTGCTGACGAGGGTTTCATAATTATAGGTCGCCATAGAGAGTTGCTGTCTGCCGAAAAGCACATTAAACAGGTCGAACACGCGCAGGGCATCTAATGTGCGGAACACCAGCGCGACTGCAATTGCCGGACGCAGTAGCGGTAAGGTGATCGAAAAGAAGCGCCGCACAGGATTGGCACCATCAACGGAAGCCGCCTCGTACAAATCCTTCGGGATGACCTGTAAGCCTGCCAACAGCAACAACGCCATAAACGGGGCGGTTTTCCAGACATCAACGATGATCGCTGTCGGGAGCTGTAGCGAAGATTCTGATAGCCATGCCATCGGTGCGTCAATAATGTTCAAATCCATAAATATCTTATTGACGATGCCCGCGCTGGTATCTTTGAGCATTAATTCCCATAATCGCGCCGAAATCACAGTCGGGATCGCCCACGGGATGAGCATAACCGCCCGCATAATCCCCCTGCCTTTGAATTTGGAATTGACGATCAACGCCATGAATAGCCCGATGGTCAGCTCTAATGACACGGAGACGACGGTAAATATGAGCGTTGTCCAGATCCCCTCAATAAAGTCATCATCGCGTCCACTAATGGCGACTGACCGATCACCGTCAAAGGGAACGCCGATATTCCATACGGTACGATAACCGTCCTGTAGCAAGCCACGATCAATCGATTCCCAGCGTACCGAGCCGTTATCGCGCACCGAACATCCGCCCGTATCCTCATCGGTACGGCACGGCACAACATCCACGCGCACGCCGAGTAAAGTTGTATAATTATCCAGCCCGACGAATTGCGGAACCTCCGAACCGGCGAAGCGTTTATCAGTTAAGCTACGGATAAATGTCTGTTCTAAGGGGCGTGCCGCGACGAGAATAACGATGGTCAATGTGGGGATAAGTAAATTCCACGCGAGGCGGGTCTCACGGGCGACCAGCTTATCGTCGTCAACAAAATGGCGCGACATCGTCATTCCGAGCCACATCCACATTCCACCTGTGACGAGCATTCCGGCAATCAGCGGTAAGAAACGCGCCATCAACATCCCTGTTGTGATGACATCATCATCGTTGCTCGCCTGAATTGTCCTGAACGCGGCGAACAGGATCATCATGCCAAACCCGATGGTCAACCATAGAAGCACAATCCGCGACCAGTGGGCGATAGTGCTACTCGCCGAGCGAAGCCGATAACCCATTACGATCAGGAAGCCACTAAGATAGAGGGTGAGTAGCGGGACGATTAATCCGAATCGCTCTAAGAATGCCAGAATAACGGACGGGCGGGTGCTATCGTCGCCGGTTGATTCCCATGTGAGTGCGATTTGGATAGCCGGATCACGCTGAATGGCAATGAGTTGTAGTGCAAGCGCGCCTATGCCAAGCAGGATCATCAAAAAACTGATGAACTGAATAGATACAGGTAGAGGCAGTCTGGATGGAGCATCGCCAATTTTATGAGCGGTGGGGGCGTTCATCGCGTCTCCAAAGAATAATTTTTTCGGGTCGTTTTGTTAGTAAAAAGGTCACTTCATTGTTCCATACTATCGGCGTAAGTGCCGGTAATGTGACGTAACGAAGGTGATCTAATTTGGGTACTCAATTTTTATTGTAAAATCCTGCAAAAACGGGGAAGTGCTAGCCAAATTGACCGTCACTTCCCCGAAAATTCTAGCGGATATACCGTGTAGCAGAATTACTCGTCAAACAATGCCATCAGGTCAAGTTCGAGGAGTTCAAGTGCGACATCAGCATCTTCTTCGCCCGTCAAAATTGAATGTACCGCTTCGAAGTATAACGTTGAAACAGCATTGTATTGATCGCGTGCAAAGTTAGAAGGACGCGCAGTCGTGATTTCTACAATGTCTGGGCTAGCGAAAGGCATCGCCTCCTGAATGTCAGGATCATCGTAGAGTTCGAGCGCGGCGGGTGGCGATGAGGTATCAATCGAATAACTCTTTTGATTCTCAACGCTGGTCATATAGACTGCAAACGCGGCGGCGGCTTCTGGATGTTCTGAATAACGGGAAACCCCGATGTGCCATCCACCCAATGCAGATGCGCCTGTACCGGACGTGCCTGCGGGCAAGGGTGCGACATCAAAGCCCGGAATATCTTCGCTCTCGCCACTGCTCACATAAGCATAGGGCCAGTTACGCATAAAGGCGGCGTTACCTGCGTGCCATACACCACGCGCATCTTCTTCTGCATAGCTCACAACACCGGGAGGGCTGATGGTGTCTACCCAGCTAGCCGCACGTTCATACGCGGCAACAGCGGCATCGGTATTGACGAGGATTTCACCTTCGGCTGTCAGGAAGTTGTCACCTGTTTCAGACACATGCCATTCCAGCGCATTGGTGGTGAGACCTTCATAGGCGTTACCTTGCCAGACGAAACCCCAAAATTCTGAGTTTCCTTCTTCACGTTCACCCGCCTGAATTGTTGCCGCCATTTCTTCCAGATCAGCCCATGTTGCAGGCGGTGCATCGTAACCATATTTTTCGAGCAGGTCGGTGCGATAGTAGAGCATACCGAAGCCGATACGTAATGGCAGAGCGACCAGACGATCATCAATGGTGTCATTCTGGATCAATGCCGGTAATTGTGCGTCAATTTGTTCTTGCGATACAAACGGGGTCATATCAAGCAGATGTTCGGCAAGCTGACCGGGCCAGATGACATCAACACGGATCACATCAAGGTCGCTACTTTCCGCTTCAAACGCGGTTAAGTAGAACGCGAGCAGATCGGTTACGCTTGCCGCGCCCTGATTAAGCTCAACGGTGATGTTGGGGCATAATTCCTGAAAACGGGCGATTGTCGCGGCTTCTGCTTCTGGATGAGTCCCTACAGGATCACCAAAATAGTTAATGGTGACATCCTCATCTGTGCCACAATCAATTTCTTCCTGCGCGGTGATGCCGACGGACGGCACAACGAACAGCACGATAAGGGCTAAAACAAGTAATTTACGCATTCTTGAAAATACCTTTCTTTATTTTACGAAATACGAATGGTGTCTGATATTGATTGCATGTTTTCCTATATGTGGCTCCCTTCTACTTACAACGTCAGTTCGTCTTGATACTTAACCCGTGTCGTCTTTATTGCCGAACGGGGGCATCTCAAATTAATCGGATGAACCTTCCACCCATATGGGGGAACTCCATGCCCATTGATTGTTGCGCTGGCGAACACGCACGTAATACCAATCACGTTGCGAGGTCTGGTTAATGTGTGTAAAGGCAAAATGATGGTGATACTCCGCACGCGGGATGGCACGATGAAAACAGATCGCCGGAGACACAAAGCCACCGGTGTAAAATGTCCGCGTCCCCGTCAACAGATCGCCCAATGTAAGCGCATATTGCTCATTGTTGATCGTCGCGATGATGCGCGTCTCTGCCGTTCCCTCGATTGTGAGTGATAGTCCCTCGGTGGATGCCGTATGCAATGATTTGTTCTGGCTGGTGCGGGTGTGTAGTTGTAGGGAATTTCCGCCCGTGTAATCCAGTCTTGTATAGGCAAAATCCATATCTTCGGAGGTGGCTTCGGTGGGTCCATTGCCACGCAAACGGGGTTCTACATGATGCAGATTGCCGTTTTCCACCTGTAATGCCACATGCCAGTCATACGGGTTATCCTGTTCCGCCCAACCAAGCTCCATATAGACCTTGTAGCACGAGTCATCAGCGGATTGCGGCAAGACGCTCTCTCGATGGATAATCTTGTTGTTGTGCAGGACATCAATGTAATCAATCGAGTCGCCCGCGAGAACGTCAACTTCAATGTAGCGTTCGGGGTTTGCGCTGGTGATTGCCCCAAGCGGTGCATTATTGAGCGCAAACGCAAGTTCGATGCGGTCACCTGTGAGGGCATAGGTGCGTCGCTGTTTGATCGCTTCCCAGATGCTTTCGCGGGATAGAGAGTCCGCCCAAACGCCCAATCGCCCATACCCATAACTCCCCGGAAAGGCGTTATGGTGATCTGTTGAGCCGATCACGCCGAAAATATGCCCCTGCGCCCACCCATATTGGGCGGTGCTGTGCTCATGGCGCGGTCCCATCGAGTGCAAGTACGGATAAGCACCTTCACTGCTCTCAGAAAGCCCGTGAAAGGAGAAAATTTCTACCACGGATGACAATTCGTCTGAGAACGTCTCCCAATTGATCCCGCGTGAGCCTTGCTTGTAGCCGATGTGATGGGGGATGAGTAGCGCGGGCGTTTTCAACTCACGGATCATCTGCCTGAGTGCGGGTAAATCGGGCGCGTCAAGGATCGGCGCATCGACTGATGACGCGCTGTCGCCTATTTTGTAGTACACACAATAATCACCATATTTAATCGAATGCCACTCAAAGCTGGGTAACGTGATGAATTTACCGGCGTAGTTATGCGCGTTTATCGTTGTGAGGTAGTCTTGCCAATTGGCTTTTGCCCGCGTAAAGCCTTCATCATGATAATCTATGAGATATGCGAGTTCAGGATCATCTCGGGGGATGTCGTGCCAGACCGCATGTACGGTTACACTGGTAAAATCGAGTTGAAGACGGGCATTATAGAGCGCATCTTCTAAGGAGCCATGCCCATAGCTCAAATTGCAATGATTGTGTAAATCGCCAAAAAAGGCGGTAAGACCATGATAAGCCGGGTCTGTAAGAAGTGGCATTTAATTGTAACCAATTTTATTTTAAGATAATGTTTATTCCAGTGCTTTTATTATACCTTTTATAAAAGATTTGTCAAAACTAACTGATTGGTGTGCAATGTCTTTATATTCCGCGATCCTGAAGCAAATGCGGATCCATCCGACCTCATTAGCGAAATTACAGACCATCACACAGGTGAGCCTACCCACATTGCGGAAAGCCGTGCAGGACCTAACCGATATGCAATGGATTAAGGTGGTCGGGCAGGCAGAGGCGAATGGCGGGCGACCTGCCAAATTATTTGGTATGAACGATACCGTGCATGTGGTGATCGGTGTGCATATGCAATTGCCCGGTTTGCGTCTTATCGTTACGGATTTAACGGGCAATATCCTTGATGAGCATGTGATTTCTTCCCGCACGATTCCAGAACCGACTCAGGTGATACAGGCGATTATTGATTATGTCGTTGATGTGCAAAGTCGCTTTTCTAACCGAAACGTGCTTGGGTTGGGACTCGCCGCGCCGGGCTTCACTGATCCCAACACGGGGGATATTCTGACGATCGGGCGCGTTAAGGGGTGGGAAAATTTACCGATTTGTCGCCGTTTAAGCGCGGCGCTGAACCTGCCCGTGAAAATTGCCAACGATGTGGATTGCATGGCATTCGCAGAATTTCAGTTTAGCGGAAAATCATTTGAACATAATCTCGCGTATCTGGGGTTTGATGAAGGCATTAAGGTCAGCCTGTTCTTAAATGGCGAGTTGTACAAAGGCTCTTTTGGCAATGCCGGGTTGATTATTAGCCGATTCTTGCATCTTGAAGATCAACCGCATACGCAGGACACCATCCACCGATTGCTAACAATGAGTGGCGTAAACCATATTTTTGAGGAGCTTTTGTCAACGCTGGATGAAGCCACTTCTGCAATTTATGCGCCATTTCTCGAAGTCAATAATCATCGGCGCTTCGGGATGATTTTACAATACGCTAATGATGCACAGTTTCCCATTTGTGGTGAGATCGTCAGCATGTTAATCTCTGTTCTATCGACTGCCATCACCAATGTGTTTTACTTTGTCCAGCCAGATACGATGGTGATCGGCGGGGCGCTCGGGGATATGCCACCGACTGTATTCCAGCGATTACGCGAGGCTGTATTGGCGCAATTGCCGATGCTCTTCGCCAATCGCGCCATTATCGAGCAGGCAAGTTTATCCTCCTATAACAGCGCGGCATTAGGGGCAACTGAACATTTTCTCGAAGATTATTTACTGGCGGATGAATTTTAGATTGGAAATACACGAGTCAGGTATTAAATATCTTTTTTTCCTCACCCTAAATCCCTCTCCCACAAGGGGCTGAGGGACTTCAAAAAACTGGTTTGGCTGTATTTTATACCCTTCGCCTGAAGGAGAAGGGTTCACCTGAAGGAGAAGGGTTAGTGCCGCAAAATCCCGCGTTATGGAACGATTCTAAACTTTACGACTGATTCCGATCAAGACTGGTAATCGCCGCTTTCATCCATCCAAGCGCGTGTGCCATACCTGCGTGCCATGACGCATCACAGGTCATTTCCGGTACATGATCGGGAATGATTACACCGTCGAATTTGTTCTTCTTTAGAATTTCCAGCACACGGAACATATCGGTGTCGCCTTCATCAATAAACACTTCATGATAATTGGGCACTTTGCCGCGAACATTTCGCAGATGAATGTACCCGATTTTGTTCTGCTGGCTGTAACTATCAATTGCTTGATAAATGTCCATCACACTGTTATCCATTTCAGAAATCGCCCCCACGCAAAATTCGAGCGCGTTATTCTGGCTTGGCACAAGGTCTAGCAAGCGTTGATAGCGTTCCGGTCTATAAATCAAACGCCCTGTGTTGCGGATAACAGGCAGTGGTGGGTCATCGGGATGCGCGGCAAGACGAACGCCCGCTTCTTCAGCGACGGGAATAATCTGCGCCAGAAAATCTTGCAGGCGTGCCCACATGGTTGCCTCATCAACAGGCGAGACCACGCCGACAGGGGCGTTGGCGTTATAGGTCATATTCCAGATTTGCCCATTGGGGATGGGCGTTTCTGGCGGCGCGAGTTCTTCCACATAGCCCACCGCAATGGCATCACCCCGCGCCCATGGTCCTTTCGTCCAGCCATAGACACCCGCCAGACTAAAGTTATAGCCCATTATCGGGATACCCACCTTGCCCATATTGCGGATTATCAGCTTAATATTATCAATATGTTCGGCTTTAAGCGGACCGTCCAGCAGAATATCATGCCAGTGGGCAGGATCAAAGTTTTCAATCGCTTCCAGTTCTAAACCCGCGTCATTGACCTGCGCTCTTAACTCACGCAGTTGCTCAAATGTCCATGGGGGTTCACCACTGCTCACACCATAATTCCCTCCGGATTCATCCGCTACCGGTAACTTTGTGGTGTCTTGAAAATAATTTGTCAAATGCGCGATGACATGTGTTGCACCGGCTTGACGTGCAAATTGAAAATTGTCCGGTGTGAGCATGTGCCGGTATAAACCTATGCCTAGTTTCATGATCCCTTTTCCTTATAAGCCGCATATGCCGCTAATTAACTTTATCAAATCAATCTGTCTTGATGGGCTTTTCCCCTAAATAAGCGCGATCTTGCTTGTGTCAACCCGCTTAAAGATACGTCGCTCAACAAGATCATCAACATGCGCGGCAACGGTACTTAGTGAGCGAAATTCAGTCAATTTTTCGTAGCGATTCAGGAATTCACGCCATAGATCTTCAAGTGTTGTAGACTCGTTGAGTGCCACAATTTTGATGAGCGTACGCTCGATTCCATCCAGATAGGCGCGGGCTTTGCGCGTCAGGTTACGCATTGAATCCGGTGTCATGGCGGGGAAATGTGCCATCAAAACCTGTTGCACATTCAATTCTCCCAGCAGACTATCAATCTTCTCGATGGTATGGCGATATGCCGCGACGGAGAGATGCCCATGGATCAGCGCCCAATCTAAACCGGTAATCGCATCGGAAACGATCAATGTGCGGGTCGATTCTTCAAACCAGCCTAGCTCCGCCAGCATATGACCGGGGAAGCTATAGGCGGTTAGGGTCACGCCGCCACCGAGATCAAATTTCGCCCCTTCGTCTATATAGAAGTCGATTTTATGTTCAGCATCCAGCGGGTCGAGTACTTCTGCGCGAAGTTCCGGCGTATCTGGAAAAATCTCTGGAAAAGGGCGAGCAAATTCTTGATAATGCGCCTCAAAACTACTGTGCCAGCGAGCGTAGTGTGCAGGTGCGGCGATCAAACAGCCCGTCTTATTTTTCATTGAGGCGTTACAGCCGATATGGTCATGGTGCGAGTGGGTATTGAGGATAAATTTTAGGTCGCTGTCCGCTACACCAGCCGCGTGCATCGTCTGTACGAGGTCGTCAAACATTGATTTGATGCCGCTATCAATCCACACGGCATAATCCGCACCTTTAACCAGAAAAACATGTAACGGAATTTCTTCTGTAAGCATAATTTTAGCTTGATAAAAAGGGGCTTTAATTTCCATCAGGATATCCTTTCGTTATTTACATCACGCCGAATTTTTCAAACGCTTCGACGGTGCTCATGCCTTGCTCAATCGCTTTTCTGACCAAATTTTCTGTACTATTTTTTTCGATAGCTTTACGGATTGCTTCTTCTTCTGCGTGTTGCGGGATAACCAACACACCGTCAATATCACCAAATACGATATCCCCCGGCATGATGCGTACGCCGCCAATTTCTACGGGAACACGAAAATCCACCACCTTGCTCCGTTCACCCGCGTCCTGTGCGTAACGCCCATGTGAGAACGTCGGGAAGTTTAGGCGAAGAATACCGCGCGTATCCCGTGCGTAACCATCCAGAATCGCGCCTGCCGCTTTCAAATGACGTGCCCGCGTAGACATTAACTCTCCCCACATGGCGTAGCGTCGTGAGCCACCCGTAGCAACATAGACTTCATGCGGTTTTAGATCATCCAAAGCACGGAACGTCAAACCAAACGGCTTATCGCTCAAGTCGGTTTGACCGCCTGTTTTCGCGCCGAAGTAATCCGCATTCAAGACCGGCATCGCCCGTCCGGCAATGAGCATGTCATCACGCAGGGGTACAAATTGGGGCGGCAAAAATTGATGCGTCAGCCCCATCGTATCCAGCACATCACCGACGACGGCGGTAAACAATTCGGTCTTCATCAGGTTGAAGAGTTCGTTATCGTCCTGCCACATCATCTAGCCTTTCTGTAAAGAGCGTTGCCATGTGCTGATAAACACCGCCAACAAGATAATTAACCCGCGTACGACTTCCTGTACAAATGGCGAAATGCCCTTCAAAACCATGCCATTGCTCAATAAGCCAATGAAGATTACACCTAAAAATGTGCCCCAGATTGATCCTTTACCACCAGCAAGGCTCGTCCCGCCGATAATCACAGCGGCGATGACTTCAAATTCCAGCCCTTCTGCAATATTGGATGAGCCGGACATCACGCGGGAGGAGATTAACACACCCGCAAATGCCGCCAAAAAGCCGGTAATGCCGAAAATAATTAGACGGGTACGCATAATCGAAATGCCGGAAAGTCGTGCGGCTTCTTCGTTGCCACCAACAGCATAAACCGCCCGCCCGAATACCGTTCTCTGGGTGACGAAGTAAAAGATAACGAACGTCACCAGCATAAAGACCACAGGCACAGGAATGCCACGTTCCAGAAATGGAATACCCTCCAACACATATCCACCGCCCCAAAAATTGAACGAATCCGGAAACGGTGTGATGGGATACGCATTGGTAATCAGGCGTGCCGCACCACGTAAGCTGATGAACATCGCCAACGTGACGACAAATGCGGGAATCTCCCAGCGCGTGCGGATATATCCGGCGATACCATGAATCAAGGCACCTTGTAAAAGCACAACGATAACCGCCACAATCAACGGAAATTCCAGATCAATTGCCAGTACGCCCAATAATGAGGACGACCATGCCGCCGCAGACCCCACGCTGACATCAATATCTGCGGAGATGATAATAAGGGTCATGCCACAGGCGATAATGCCACTAAACGACACCGCCCGCATGATGTTCAGCAAATTGCGCGATGATAAGAAATTCGGCGCATCAACCGATAAGTAAGTAAATAAAAGAATAACCGCGATCAATAAGCCGGAAGAGGACACAAACCGCATGACTCTCTCACGGTTTAGATTGTTTTCTTGTGGTGGACTGCTCAAGCTGTTATTCATTGTGAATACCTCCGTATGTGCCGCCCATCACCAACGCCATGAGTTTATCCAGACCGATTTCTCCCGCGCTTAAATCATGGGTGATATTTCCTTGATTCATCACCAGAATACGATCTGCGACATCCAACACTTCTTCAATTTCCGACGATACAAAAAGTACCGTTAAGCCTTCTTTAGCTAAGTCCCGTATAAGCAAAAATATTTGTTCCTTTGCCTGTATATCAATTCCGCGTGAGGGTTCATCCATCAGTAAGATTTTTGGGCGAATACTCAGCCAATTGCCAACGACAACTTTTTGCTGGTTACCGCCGCTTAACGTATTAATTTCTACGTCCAAACTAGGCGTTTTGATCTGCGTATCGACGATCATTTCTTGTGCGGCATCGGTCAATGCTTTGGGGGAAATTATGCCGTATGAGTTCAGCCGATCTAAACTCGCCAGCGTAAGATTATCCTGCACAGACGCGATCAGTAGGAGCGCCTGCTTTTTGCGATCTTCGGGAGTCATCGCCATGCCGAGCGATTTCATCATACGCGGTGACGGTTTTTCTACAGTTGCCCCGTGGATTTCTATTGTGCCTGTATCGACTGGCTCTAATCCAAAAATAGCGCGTAAAAGTTCGGTACGTCCAGAACCCAACAAGCCGGCGATTCCGATAACCTCGCCCTCATGTGCATCAAAAGTGACGTTTTGGAAATGCCCTTCCTGAGACAGGTTGCTCACCCGTAGGCGCACCTCAGCATTATCCTGCATTTTTACGTTGGCATGGGTCATACGCGTCCACTCATGCCCGATCATCATATCGGTGATGCGTTGGGGCGTGGCTTCCGCGATTGTGATGGTATCTACCAGTTGACCATCGCGCAGAATCGTAACGGTATCCGCGATGCGAGGGATTTCCGCCAGGCGATGACTGACATAAATAATCGCCCGCCCGCTTTTCGCCAGATCACGGACGATCTGCAAGAGCAAATCAACCTCACTTGCGGCAAGGGCGCTCGTCGGTTCGTCAAGAATCAGCAGACGCGGATTAAACGACAGCGCCTTTGCGATTTCGACGATTTGCTGTTGAGCGACATCGAGCCGACTGACGGGCATTTTCACGTCAAGCGTGATGTTTAGTTGCTGTAAGGCTTCCTCTGCAATGCGCCTGAGCGCGGCATAATCCACCATTTTCCAACGCGTAAGAGGCCAGCGACCCAGCATGATATTTTCCGCAACGCTCAGATCAGGTACGAGACTCATCTCCTGATAAACCGTGTAAATCCCTTTTTTGAACGCATCCTGTGTTGTGGTCAGTGCAACAGGTGAGCCATCAATGTGGATTGTGCCTTCATCCGGTTGGATCGCACCGCTGAGGAGCTTGATCAGCGTGGATTTGCCCGCCCCATTTTTGCCTAACAACGCCCGCACTTCGCCAGCATTCAGTTCGAATGTCAGGTTATCCAGCGCGAGTACGCCGGGGTAGCGCTTATAGATATTTTCTAATCGTAATATTGGGGTCATAAATATCTCTATTTCCAAAACGGCGACATACACCTTTCAAGATGTATGCCGCCATCACATTTATTGTTGGTTTACTCGCCGAACAACGCCAGACCTTCTGTTTCGACAAAAAGATCAATCATGGCATCATTTCCACGACCAAAGAGAATGGTAGGGGTGTTGACCATAGCTTCAACTTCGCCACCATTCAGGCTGGTGATTGCCGCCATCAAGGCATCATAGCCCATCTGGTAAGGCGCTTGTCCGGTGACGGCTTGCAGAATGTTGTCATCTGATTGGAGCATCTGCGCCATTTGCAGGTTCATATCCGTGCCGAACACGAAGACTTCGCCCTGTAAACCGGAAGATTGTACCGCCAACACA